>CAVQGV010000005.1:0-270806 GCA_963712135.1 uncultured Gammaproteobacteria bacterium | reverse complement strand
CCGAGGAGGATTGTCCCCGCCTCAACCAAACGATAGCGGCACACAGGCGGCTGCTATTGATTACCAGTGAGCGGCAGGCTGCAGCGATATTTGGCAGGGGCAGGCAGCATCTTGCCAATAGAGTGCTGTTTTCCCGCTTGCTGCCGGTGTCGCCCCTGTGGTACTGGTCGCGCTGGCTCCTGACCTTGCCGGTAAGGCTTCGGCATTACCGACGCGCCCGGGCGCGCAAACCGCGCCGATGATCTACATCTGGGTAAGGGCAACGCTGGACTGGCAGGACGAGGCGGCATTCTATGCCCAGCTTCCCCCCCGGCTGACTGCCATGGTTAAGCTCTGGAACAGCACCTTTAAACTCCCTTTCCACCTGTTCCGGCATAGAGTGCGGGAAATCGCCAGCCTCAACCATTCCCGCGTCGAGGGAGCCCTGCGCGCAGAATGGGATGCAATTCCAGAGGGGTCCCTGTAGTGCCCGTCGATGATGATGACTGGTTCACACCCGACCTGGCCAATACCCTGGCCAGGGAGCAGGAGCCGGCGCTTAGCGGCTACTACTGGCGCAGTCATTTTCTCGAAGTACCGGTCCACCTGCGCCACCAGGCTGGACGCATCCGTCGCCGGCTCCTGCCCTCCACACCGGCTGTTTACCTGTGTACAACCAACAATTACGCCCTCGTCAAACAACCCGGCATGGAGATGCTGTTGCAAAAACACACCCACGCCAGCCATTGGTTCGAGTCCAACCTGGACATGGCGGTGAAAAAAATCGACGAGCCGCTCAGCCTGATGAACAGAAGCCTGGGCTCCTCAACTTCCCTGGAACAAAAACGTCCACCGTTCGCCCGCGCGAAACTGTTGTTGGCGTGGCACAGGTACCGGTACTTATATAGACAGAGCAACAACCCCGACCTGGCCTGGTCCCAACCCTACCAGGAGATGATGCGCGAGCTGATGGAAGAGCTGCGCTGAGACATGCCACCGAGCGTGTATGCCGGGAAATGCTCGCTGGGTCGAGCAAATAAAAGGCTAGCGCCAGCCCTGGTACTAATTCGATATGGCGTGACTGCTCGAAAGGTCAGGCCATAGATTTTCCATATCCCCGCGACTGATCCTGCTCGAGCGCACGCAAGGCGGGCTGGCATGGCTTGTGGTGATTGACGTGGACATGCGCCGTCAGCGCAAAGGCATTAATGGCCCAGAATTCAACATGCGCATTGAACGCGTGCAGTGATCTATATCGTTCATAACCCTCCTGCGAATGCCTGGCGCAATCCACCCGCCATCGGCCAGCGCGACCAGCATCGGGCCACATCGTAATCAAGCGCCCGCAATGCCAGGCTCTCATTGTCAATAACATAAATCTCGCCATCGTCACTGATAACCATATTGTCCGCACAAAAGTCGCCATGGATGAGGCCCGCCTCAAAGTTGTCGGGTTGGCGCGCTACTGCGATTTCTGCAATCCTTTTTGCCAGCGCTGATTCGAGCGCACCCCTATCCACCAGTGCGGCCAGGTACCTGCTGGTCTTGTTGGTGTACCACCTGACATCGGGCACCCGGTCCAGCAAGTCAGCCGGCAAATCGGTAATTGTGTGTACCCGTGCCAACAGCACTCCCGCACTGTGGGCTTGCTCATCAGTCACTGAATCCGGGCCCATGGCGGTTCCGGATATCCACTGTGCAATGGCTACCTTGCCGCATGTTGCAACAATGCGGGAGAAATTGAGTTTATCCAGGAGCGGCGCCAGTGCGATGACCGCAGAATGGCTCTCCGGCTTGAAGCGCCTGGCTTTGAACAGGCGGCCATCCTTGAGGGTCAGTTTGAAGCTGGCTTTTCGCTGTTGCGCTGAAACCAGCCTGGTCAACTCCTCAACAGATTCAATCTCTCCGCCGAGCTGCCGGAGCAACGACTCCAGGTCATCACCTAACCAATATGCCGACGCATCGGTTCTGGATAGTTCCATGATACCCTTTACTCTCTGTTAGACATTTGGCGGCATCCTTGGCTCGCCAAGCTGCCTGACTAAATATTCAGACTCTACCAACACTCTATGCTCGTTAGAAAAGAAATGTAACGCAATTGCGTAAGTCTTTGAAAGAGATGGCGCGCCTGACAGGCACAGCCGAATTAAATGTCTCCGTTCAAGAAAATCGGTCGTTCTGTGGTGAATTTTCGAAGGTTGATTTTCCACCGTAATCACCTGCGATTAGCAGGCCAGACTGGAGAAACACCTGACAGAAGAGTGTCTTTTCGCAAATCGACTGACGACGTACACCACAATTAGTTTCGACGTTCGATGCGTATTATGACGGATCGGACAGATTTCGAGGCTTGTTCAGATTTAACAAATCCGGGTTTGGTTTCAAATTGAACTGCACCACCACAACGTTCAACATGGTGCGCAATCATCGATTGGGGATGGGCCCAGGAATTTGAGGATACACGCTCTAGATCGACAGCGCTCATACCCGTGACCACACACCTTGTCTTTTGTGCCACCACACTCATGAGCTTGTCAAAAAACGCTTCCAGTTCATCGGGGGGCACATGGCGCAACACAGCTAGGCTATACACAAAATCTGGCTTGACGCCGCGAACTTCACTGAGCGTTGCCGGATCCATAATCCTCAGTTCTGGCTTGCGCTCCGCCAACAATTCCGGCGATAACTGCTCCACACCCATTTGAATGAAAATATCTGTAATATCCAACCCCCAATAACACCCGGGATTGAGGTAGCTTATGATGTGCTGCCCAACACGAAGACTCCCACAACCGTAATCAACAACCGTATGCTGTGGCCGCAAGCCTTCCCGCTTCAGAAATTCCAACTGTTTGATTCCAGCCTGTGACCATGCCATACCCGATTTAAGAATTCTGCCAAGCGTTGGGTGCGGATTGTTCCTGGCTATTGAATCCGCCGCTTGCTGGACGTAGAAATCACCGAAATTTGCACCCGGATTATCTTCTACATACTCTCTGAACTGGCGGTCAAACTTGCTAAGCACCTCATCTTTCTCATCCTCTTCCACCGCCCGCCCTCAAATTACCCCGTATCGCCTCGTATGCCAGCATATCAACTCTGCGCTGGCACCTGAAGGCTGCGGAACAGTCTTTTCACCAACCCCGTGATCCAGGCCTCCCTGAATCGCCAATTTCAGGACATGAAATTTTGCAATCTGCTCCTGGTCCCTGCGGGAGAAAACTGGTGCCTGTCACCAGAGCAATCACTAGCACTGCACACCGGCAACTGGACCGTGCCATGCCAACTTCTAGTCCGCGCCCAAAAGCCTACAAACCATATCAATGCCCTGCCCCATGACACATCACTCCTTGATATCCCCGCTGACCTTCCGGACGAAAAGGCCACAGTGATCACAGAAGGCCTGCGGTGGTGCGCGATCTTATGCCTTCCTTCTTTGACTTTTTGGAGGGAGAAAAGTAAGCTGCTGTCCGTGTTGTTCTCCGACATTTTATCTTCGTCTATATACATCCCTACATCGATGGTAATGGCAGGATCGGATGATTTCTGATGAACACCATGATGGCCTCCGGTGAATATCCCTGGACTATTATTCCAGTAGCACAAAGTACCGAATATATGACAGCGCTTGAAAGTGCCAGCGTTAATCAAGACATCAAGCCCTTTGCAAGATTCCTAGGAGAGCTTGTACACGCCGAAAAAAAGAAATAGATATCTCAGCAAGGCATTGTGACCGATCAATCCGTCGGAAACTCTATTTTTGAATTGTCGCCTATTTGGGGAAGCTTACGGACCGTGCTGGATTGATGATTACAGCCTTTGGGCTGTAATCACCCCTGCGGGCGTCGTCGCTGCGCTGCCGCGTCTAAATTGCTGGCGCAATTTTGTCGAACAGTGGTTGAACCAGACGAACCAACCCCGCTAATGCAAAAGACCACCCGATGGGTGGATCTTTTGATTTAGATGGTGGGCCGTGCTGGATTCGAACCAGCGACCAATTGGTTAAAAGCCAACTGCTCTACCAACTGAGCTAACGGCCCCAGAAGGAGGTGGGTATAGTACGGAAAAAGGATAAAAACTCAAGCGCTTTTTTGAGGGAAATCATAGCTCTGCGCGCGACGAGAGGTAGCGTGTGGGGTCCTCCAACCCCGCTTCCACAAAACCCTGACGGCGCAGGCGACAACTGTCGCATTTGCCGCAAGCCAGACCCTCTTCCGTCACCTGATAGCAGGAAACAGTGAGGGAGTAATCCACTCCCAGAGCGAGCCCAGCGCGGATAATATCGCCCTTGCCCAGTTTCATCAGCGGGGTGTGGATGGTAATTTTTCGACCTTCCACCCCGGCCCGGGTGGCGAGATTGGCCATGACCTCAAATGCGGCTATATACTCAGGCCGGCAATCCGGATAACCCGAGTAATCCACCGCGTTCACACCGATGAAAATATCGTGAGCGCCCAGCACTTCAGCCCAACCCAGCGCGATAGACAAAAATACCGTATTGCGCGCTGGCACATAGGTCACAGGGATACCCTGAGTTTTCTCCTGGGGCACTGCGATGGACAGATCGGTCAGGGCAGAGCCGCCGATGCTGTCCAGATTCAGCGTAACCACCTTGTGCTCCACATCACCAAGTACACGCGAGACACGCGCGGCAGCGAGTAGCTCGCCACGGTTGCGCTGACCGTAATCGAAACTGAGCGTGTAGCAGGCATAGCCCTGTGCCTGGGCCATCGCCAGTACAGTAGTGGAATCAAGTCCGCCGGAGACCAGTATCACGGCACGTTTTTGCCCGCTGCCAGACATCAGTGCCCCGGCTCGTCTTGCCACAACAGCTTGTGTAACTGCAATTGCATTCTCACCGGCAAATTGTCCGCCAGTATCCATTCGGCCAATTGTTTGCCCTGCTGCTGACCGAAGCTGGGGGAAAAAAGCACATCGGCAACCCGCTCCTGCAGCTTGTATTCATCCAGCTTGAAGCGGGCCCATTCGTAATCCGCGCGATCACAGATAACAAACTTGACCTGGTCATGCTCTCGCAGCAAAGGAATATTGCTGTAGTCGTTGCGCTGCATTTCACCGGACGCGGGAGTTTTCAGATCCAGTACCGTCACCACGCGCGCATCGACTCCCGCCAGACTCATAGCACCACCGGTTTCCAACGACACCTCGTAGCCGGCATCACACAGCGTCGCCAGTAGCGGCAGACAATTGGGTTGGGCCAGCGGCTCGCCGCCGGTCACCGTCACATAGCGCGGGGCATAGGCGGCAACCTTTCCGGCGATCTGTGCGATGCTCAGCATTTCGCCTCCGCTGAATGCATACGCAGTATCGCAGTACACACAGCGCAGCGGGCATCCGGTGAGACGCACAAAAACGGTGGGCAAACCTACCGTGCGCGCTTCGCCCTGCAAGGAGTAGAAAATTTCCGTGATACGCAGTGTCTGCCCCGCTTTATCGGGTACAGCGTGCCCCGCTTTATCGGGCAGAGCTGTAGCATTGAGAGTAGAGGAGTTAGTCACGGGGCCGCAGATCAGTAATTCTGGGCAATGAAATCCCTGGCCATTTTTACGACGGCATTGTTGGTGCCTTCGTACTGCTTGATCACGAGATCCAGGTACTCCCTGGCCTTTTCGCGATTGCCTTTCAGGAACTGCACTTTGCCCAGCTTGTACAACGCGTCGGGTGCCTTGCTGTTATCCGGGTATTGGCTCAACAACAGCGCAAAGGACTGTCTCGACGCCTCCAGGTCAGGTGGTTCCTTTACCAGATACAACTCACCTAGCCAGTAATGGGCATTGGCGGCGTACTCGCCATCAGGATACCGCTGCAGGAGCTGCTGAAACGCGGGTATCGCCTGATCGAACTTCCGGCCCTGTACCAGTGCGTAGGCCGCGCTGTAGGCGTTAGCTTCGCCGGGCTGTGCTGCTGCCGGCGCTGAACGGTTGGCAGTAGCAGCCGGTGCGGTCACCGGAGCTGCCGCGTTAATTGCTTCGGTCGGGCCAGCCACTGGCTTGGATGTCTGGGTAGCAGGCGGCCCACCTACCGGCTGTGTAGAAGAGGGTGCGCCGGCTCCACCGAGGCGCTTGTCCAGGTCCAGATAGCGCTGCAGGCTCTGCTCCTTGAGCGCACTCAGCTCATACGCCTGCTCCTCCACCTTGCCATTAAGGCGCATGACTTCCTGCTGCAACTGCTGTATCTGGAGATACAACCTGCCTTGGTCCGAGCCCGCCATCTGACTGCCGGCCACCGAAGCCGGGACAGCAGTTGGGGCCGAGTCCATGGTTGGCACCGGGGCAGATTCGTCAGCTGCTGGCGCTGCCGGTGCATTGTTCACGCCGTAGCTGGTGGCGGGATACGCCTGGGTCGGCTGGGCGCCGTAAGGATCAGCAGGAGCAGACGCGTTGGCATTAGGACCACTGCTGCGGGTACTGCGCCCGGCGGCCTCCGCCGCTGCGCGTTCAGCCTCCAGGTCCACATAGGTCTGGGCCAGGGTCGTAAAGCACAACGGGCCGGTCAAGATGACCAGCCCGCATGCCAACAGCGTCTTACTTACAAATGCTTGCATAGCTTATTGCGGTTTGAGTTCTACGCGACGGTTCTGCGCCCAGTTAGACTCACCGGAGCCAAAGGCCACAGGTTGTTCCTCACCATAACTGACAGACTCGATACGGAAACTGGAGATACCATTGGCCACCATGTAATCACGCACGGAGTTTGCCCGACGCTCGCCCAGAGCGATGTTGTACTCGCGAGTGCCGCGTTCATCGGTATGACCTTCCAGGCGCACGTTTTCATTGTTGAGTTTCAGAACTGCGATATGTGCATCGACAGCAAAGACAGCTTCCGGGGTCAGTGTAGAGCTGTCAAATTCGAAGTAGAACACGTTGCCTGCTGCCATAGCAGCTTCCTGCAGCGCGGCCATCTCAGCGGAAGTCGCAGAGCCCTGCGCAGCTCTGGCTGCCGCTGCGGCTGCCGCTGCGGCTGCCGCAGCTTCGTCTTCTTCTTTCGTATCACTACCAGAACAAGCAACCAACAAAGCTGCCGAGAACAGCAATGCGATGAGCTTACCGGCGATAGGTAGATGTTTCATAATCCTCAGTCCTTCCTTCATTTTTTGGTTAAATAGAAACAGATTTAAGCCGCACTCAGCGGGGCAAATAAGGTGACCACGCAGGCTCTCGCACGTCACCCTCGCGGGCTGGCAGCCTGAATTTCGCGCCTCCATCCACAGAAACAGCAGCAAGAATGCCGCGGTCTGCGTATTTGGTGGCGTACAATACCATAGAGCCATTAGGGGCGATACTGGGACTTTCATCCAATTCAGTGGAGGTCAGAATCTGCATACGGTTGGTCACCAGATCCAGCAAGGCAATCTGGAATCGACCATCCGACTGGTGCACCATCACGACACTGCGACCATCCTGCGATACGCGCGCGCGGGCATTGTAAGTGCCCTCATAAGTCACCCGGTCGATCTTGCCGGAACCCAGCGAGTAACGGTAGATCTGGGGCTTGCCACCGCGATCGGAAGTAAACAGTAACGATTGCCCATCAGGCATCCAGGCTGGCTCGGTATCAATGGCGTAGTGACTGATAATGCGCTTGAGCTGCTTGGTGGCAAGGTCCATAAGATAGATGTCCGGGTTGCCATCCTTGGACAATACCATGGCCATGGTTCTGCCATCGGGCGACCACGCCGGCGAACTGTTGATACCCTGGAAGTTGGTCAGCTGTTGACGCCGGCCAGTGGCCAACTCCTGACGATAGATTGCAGGTCGACCCGTTTCAAAAGAGACATAGGCAATATTCTTGCCGTCCGGCGACCAGGTGGGTGCCAACAAGGGCTCCTTGGTTTCCAGCAATACAATCGGTCGAGCACCATCGGAATCCGACATGGTCAGGCGCGAAATACCCTTGCCGCCGGACACGCGGGTACCCGAAATGTACAGCAGCCTGGTGGCAAACGCGCCCGGCACGCCCGTCAGTTTTTCATAAACTGCATCCGCGACGCGGTGGGCCAGCATGCGGGCGTCAACGGCCGCCCCGGCTTCATACCCGGACAAAATCTTGGTCTGGCGGAGTATGTCGAAGAGTTCATAATCAACGCGTAGCTGGCCTGCCGCACCTGAAACCCGCCCGATAAGCAGATACTCGGTATTGATCGAACGCCAGTCGCGGTAAAAAACCTCGGCCTCAATGCTGGGGTGGCCCAACATATCAGTGCGCTCAACCGGAGCAAATTGGCCGCTGCGGGACAAGTCGCCGTCCACCACGCTGGCCAGGTCTTCCGGCGCTGCACCAGCCCCCTGCCAGGCGAAGGGCGCCACTGCGATAGTGGTCGGATTATCTGCGCCCTGGGAAATCTCAATCGTCAGTTCGGCCCGTGCGCCCAGTGCACTAACCACCAGGACGACACCTATTAGCATACCTAGTAGTCGTTTCATCAGTATCGCAAATCCTCTGGTTTAAATAGCAGGCGAAAACGCCTGAACGTCTTTTCAAATTCACCGCTGGGTAGCTGTTGCAGTTCGGGAAATGCGCCCGCCTTCTGCACAGCATTGACCGCCGAACGATCGAATGCGGTATTGCCGCTGCTCCTGATCACCGTGACACTGACCACCTCCCCGGTGGGAATGAGCTGTATCGCCAGCTCGACTTCCATTCCATTGCGCGCGCTGGGGGGGCGACTCCAGTAGTTTACTACGGTCTGCTGAATCAGAGCGACAAAGCTGGCCGACATTTCGCTTGCTGTGGCGGTTGCCTCCGTCGCCTGCTCTTGTGCTGCGACTACCGTGGATAGTTCATCGCGGGCGATCCTGGCCAATGCATCCCGACTACTGCTGGCGTCGGGTTTCGGCGTGGGCTTGGGCTCTGGCTTGGGTGCTGGCTTCGGCTCTGGTTTGGGTGTCGGTTTGGGTGTCGGTTTGGGCGTCGGCTTGATCTCAGGCTTCTTCGGTTCGGGTTTTTTCGGCTCGGGCTTCTTCGGCTCGGGCTTCTTCGGCTCGGGCTTCTTCGGCTCGGGCTTCTTCGGCTCGGGCTTCTTCGGCGCGGGGGGTTTGGGCTTGGGCTGGGCTTTTAGCTCACTGACATCCACCAGGCGGGCGTTGATCAGGTTTGGCACCGGCTTAACCCGGATGATCTCCCGTTCGGTATTGGTCCAATTGGCTGTCAGGGCATAAATCAACAGGCCATGCAGCAACAGCGTGGCCAGGGCCGGCCGCAGGACAATGCGCGGCATAACAGGTTTGGCGTAAACAGAGGTATTCACCGGGGATTTTCAGTGACCAGTCCAACGCTTGGGGCACCCGCCTCCTGCAGCGCAACCATGACAGTCACCACTTCGCCGTAGGGTACCGCACGGTCGCCCCAGATCAGCACCGGCTTGTCAGGGCTGCGGCGCAATACGGCAGCGACCCGGTCCTTGATGGTAGCCAGGGACAGAATCTGTTCCTCCTGGCCGAGATTGAGGAACAGCTGGCCGGCAGCATCGACCGACACAATGACCGGTTCGCTGTCCTGCTTCTCCACCGGGTCGGCACTGGCTTCGGGCAATTCGACCTTAACCCCTTGCATCAACATCGGGGCCGTGACCATGAAGATGATCAGTAGGACCAGCATCACATCGATGTAGGGCACCACATTGATGTCCGACATGGGTTTACGCTTGGAGCGGTTTCTGGACACTGTGCCCTACCCCGCCTTCTTCTCGCGTGAGCGCAGGGCGAAGGCCTGACGGTAGAGAATACCGGAGAACTCGTCCATAAAGGTGTCATAACGGTTACTGAGCACCTCGACCTTGGACGCGAAGCGGTTGTAAGCCAACACGGCGGGGATAGCGGCGAACAAGCCCATGGCGGTGGCTACCAGCGCCTCTGAAATACCCGGTGCGACAGTTGCCAGCGTAGCCTGGGTGGAATTCGCCAGGCCGCGAAAGGAATGCATGATCCCCCATACCGTACCGAACAAACCGATATAGGGGCTGGTGGAGCCGACCGAGGCCAGGAAGGCCAAGTGGCGCTCCAGACGCTCTTCCTCGCGCATGACCGCGACTCGCATGGCCCGGCGGGAGCCCTCGATCACTGCCTCGGAATCCATTTCCGACTGCTGTGCCAGGCGGGAAAACTCCTTGAATCCGGCGCGAAAAATACTTTCCATGCCCAGTATCGGCAGGCCGTCGGCAGCCTTGTCATTGCCCTCCCGGTAGAGTTGCGATAAATCGATCCCCGACCAGAAGCGCTCTTCAAAGCGATACATCTCATCGTTGGCATTGCGAAAATAGAGAAAGCGGTTGACGATCATGTACCACGACAGCATGGACGCCAGCAGCAGTATGGCCATCACGAACTGCACAGTGAAGCTGGCATTCCACACCAGATCCAGCAAACTTAATTGTTGTTCCAACTCCCGTCCCCCTCAAACTTACGTTTCTTTTTGTTCCAACACGCGCAAACACGTCACCATCTCCGGCGGCAGCCTACGCGGCCTGACGCCGGCCCGGTCGACACAGGCGATGGTCACCTGGGCTTGCGCGAGCAACTCATCGCCCCGGCGCACACTCTGGTGAAATACCAGGCCGGCGCCGCGCAGCTGCGTGAGCGTGGCGGTTGCCTCCAGTGCATCATCCAGTCGCGCGGGCAGCTTATAGCTTACGGCCAGGTCCCGCACCACAAACATCAGGTCGGAATTGAAAATATAGTTCTTGCCATAGCCGAGTGAGCGCATGAATTCGGTGCGCGCCCGCTCCATGAACTTGAGATAATTGACATAATATACGATCCCGCCGGCGTCAGTGTCCTCTATGTAGACACGTATCTTGTGTGAAAATTCCCCCGCAACCACTAGGACTCGCCGCCCTCGTCCAGATCCAGCGGCAGGTTGGTGCTAACTGGCACGCTGGCGGGCCCGGGCAGGCCGAAGTGCAGGTAGGCATTGCGCGTGGCCATGCGGCCGCGGGGCGTACGCAACATGTAGCCCTGCTGGATCAGGTAGGGCTCCAGTACATCCTCGATAGTGCCGCGTTCCTCCGAAATAGCGGCAGCCAGACTGTCCACACCCACCGGACCACCGTCGAACTTTTCAATCAAGGCCAGCAGCAGCCTGCGGTCCAGGTGGTCGAAACCCTTCTGGTCTACGCTCAGCATGTCCAGCGCGCGATCGGCGATGCCGCTGGTGATATGCCCGTCTGACTTGACCTCGGCGTAATCGCGCACCCGGCGCAGCAAGCGGTTGGCGATGCGCGGCGTGCCACGCGCGCGGCGTGCGATCTCCGCCGCGCCATGGGTATCGATACCGATCTTCAGGATATGCGCCGCGCGCTCAACGATATGGGCCAGATCCGCCACCTCGTAGAATTCCAGGCGCTGTACAATGCCAAACCGGTCCCGCAGCGGGGAAGTCAACAAGCCGGCCCGGGTGGTGGCGCCCACCAGGGTGAAAGGGGGCAGATCCAGCTTGATGGAACGGGCACCCGGTCCCTCGCCTATCATAATGTCGAGCTGGTAATCCTCCATGGCCGGGTACAGTATCTCTTCCACCAGTGGGCTGAGGCGATGAATTTCGTCGATAAACAACACATCCCCGGGCTCAAGGTTGGTCATCAGCGCGGCGATATCTCCCGCCTTTTCCAGCACCGGGCCAGAAGTGGTCTTCAGTGAAACGCCCATTTCGTGGGCGATGATACTGGCCAGGGTGGTTTTGCCCAGACCCGGCGGACCGAATATCAGTGTGTGGTCCAGTGGTTCCCCGCGGCCCCTGGCAGCCTGCAGGAAAATGGTCATCTGCTCCTTCACCACCTGCTGGCCAATGTATTCATCCAGGGTCCGGGGGCGGATCGCCCGATCCATGACGTCCTCGCGCGGGCCATTGACCTGGGGTGCGATCAGGCGGTCGGTTTCAATCATGCGCACGGCCTCACGCTCGCACCATGGATTTCAGGGCGCGGCGTATCAGTTCCTCGCTGTCCATCACGCTGTCGTCGTTGACTGCCGTCACCATACGACTGGCCTCCTGCGGTTTATAGCCCAGGGAAATAAGCGCGCCTTCCGCGTCGGCCACGATGTGGTGGCCGACCGCGCACGGACCCGGCCGGTTACCTTCAGCACATACTCACTGCGCACCCGATCGGCGTGTTGAAAGTGCTCCTGGGTGTCGGGGTCAAACACTACCTGCACAATGCCCTGGCGGTCGCGCAGATCGAGGAAAATGACACCACCGTGATCCCGGCGGCGATCAACCCAACCGCAAAGGACGACCGTTTCGTCAATATTCAGTGTACTCAAAGCGCCACAATAATGACTGCGCATAGTCTGGATTCCGATTGGATTGGCTGGCCCGACCCTCTGCGGGCCCGGGATTAGGCTGTCTTCTTGCTATCGCTCGATTTGCTTTCGGTGGTCTTGCTATCGCTTGTTTTGCCATCGCTGGGTTTGCTCTCACCTGATTTGCTCTCGCCAGCGCTGGACGGGGAGGCTTTTGGGTCACTGCCGGCGCTGTCACCACCACTTACCAGGTTTTTTTTGTTGCCCGTTTTGAAGTCGGTCTCGTACCAACCACCACCCTTCAGGCGAAAAGCGGCTGCGGAGACCTGCTTCTTCAGGGCTGGCTTACCGCACTGTGGGCAATCAATCAGCGGGGCATCATTTATCTTCTGCAAAGCCTCGATTTGCTTCTGGCAGGCCTGGCACTGGTACTCATAAATCGGCATGGAGTGTTACCACCAAAGGTTAATTCGTAAGTTTACGTAAAAAATTGAGGCGCGGATTTTAACCCATGCGAGCCTGCAGGCCAAGCTCAGAGGGGATGGAATAGAAGGGCAAAAAACCCCCGCACCGACAGGTGCTATGAAAGGGAGATGTTTGACCAGCTTGCCAAGGCAAGCTGGTCTAGGGCGTCACCTAGGAAGCGGCAAATTCCTTCAGCTTTTTCAGCGGACGAACCTTAACACCAATACTCGCTGGCTTGGCTTTGAACATCTGCTCCAACCCGGTAAATGGGTTGATGCCCTTGCGTGCCTTTTTAGCAGGTTTGGTCACCGTGGTGATTTTCAAGATACCCGGCAGCGTGAACTCTCCCACTGCGCGCTTCTTGATGCTGCGCTCTATCAGCGAGTCAATGCCATCAATGACGGCGCCGACCTGCTTCTTGGTCAGTCCTGTGCTATCGGCCAGACCAGCAACAATCTGGCTCTTGGTCATTTTTTGCGTGACTGGCGCACCTGATTTCTTCACCGGCGCCGCTGCCTTGCCTGCCTTCTTCCGTGCCGGAGCCTTCTTTGCTGCTTTTTTTGGAGCCTTTTTAGCTGCTTTTTTAGTTGCCATGTTGTTTTCAACCTTCCCTAAAAATTTTAATTGGAACCCGCTGCAAGCCCCCGCCAGGTGTTTTCCGAACTCTCGAAAATACTGCTGCTGCGAGCTGCAGGAGAATGTATAAAACATGAAACGCTGCAATACAAGTGTTTTCTACGATTGCGCCAAAAATACCCTGTATTTTTAGTGCCGCAGGCGTGTCCGCGAATAAAGCGCTGCACTGCGCAGCGCACTTCCGCCTGCACAAACAACCGTCTGCTGTGCGCGAGTCCTCCGCATAGCCAAGCCTGTACGCTCAAGTTATTCACACGTAAACTAGGCGCCCTCTTGCAACCCAAATCACCGGATATATTCATGCGCACCAGTCAATTCCTGCTCGCTACCCAGAAAGAAACACCCGCTGATGCGGAAGTCATTAGCCATCAGTTGATGCTCCGCGCGGGATTGATACGCAAATTGGCTGCGGGACTGTATACCTGGCTACCTCTGGGCCTGCGCGTGCTGCGCAAGGTGGAGGCCATCGTGCGCCAGGAAATGGAAGCAGCGGGTGCGCAGGAAGTCAGCATGCCGGTGGTGCAACCCGCCGAACTGTGGCAGGAGTCTGGCCGCTGGGAGCAATACGGCCCGGAATTACTGCGCATTCAGGACCGTCACCAGCGGGATTTCTGCCTCGGCCCCACCCACGAAGAGGTGATTACCAGCCTGGTGCGCGACGAGATCAAGAGCTATAAACAGCTCCCGCTTAATCTCTACCAGATCCAGACCAAGGTGCGCGATGAGATCCGGCCCCGCTTCGGCATCATGCGATCCCGTGAGTTTCTGATGAAGGATGCCTACTCGTTTCATATAGACCAGGCATCCCTGGAGCAGACCTACCAGGTGATGTTCGGCGCATACACCAATATCTTTACCCGCCTGGGCCTGGAATTTCGCCCGGTGATCGCCGATACCGGCAGTATCGGTGGCAGCACGTCGCACGAGTTCCACGTACTGGCGAGTTCGGGAGAGGATGCTATCGCGTTCAGCGACGGCAGCGACTACGCGGCGAATGTCGAAATGGCGGAAGCACTGGCGCCCCCGATGGAACGCCCGGCACCCACCGCCAGCCTGCAACAAGTGGCGACCCCAGGCGTCAGGACCATTGAGGAACTGGCGGCATTCCTGTCGATTGATCCCGCTAACAGCGTTAAAACCCTGGTGGTCGAGGGCGCGGAAGAGGGCGCCCTGGTGGCTCTGGTGCTGCGCGGTGATCACCAGCTCAACACCATTAAAGCGGAAAAGCTGCCCGGCGTAGCCGCGCCACTGCAGATGGCGAGCGAGGAACGGGTGCGCGCCGCCTGTCGAGCGGGCTTTGGCTCACTGGGCCCGGTCGGCCTGGATCTGCCGATGATTGTCGATCGCAGCGCCGCGCAGCTGGCGGACTTTACCTGCGGCGCCAACTCGGACGGCACGCATCTCACCGGGGTCAACTGGAATCGGGATTGCCCCATTGGCGCAGATCGCGGACCTGCGCGACGTAGTGGCCGGGGACCCGAGTCCCGACGGCAAGGGTCACTTACAGATCAAGCGCGGCATTGAGGTAGGGCATATTTTCCAGCTGGGCACCAAGTACAGTGAGGCCATGAACGCGAAAGTTCTGAATGAGAACGGCAAGAACGTCACCGTCACCATGGGCTGCTATGGCATTGGCGTTAGCCGTATCGTGGCCGCTGCCATCGAGCAAAACCACGACGATAGCGGCATTATCTGGCCCGCTTCCATGGCGCCTTTCCAACTCGCGATAGTGCCGCTGAACATGCACAAGTCAGAAGAAGTGACCCGTTGTGCAGAAGATCTCTACCAGCGCCTGCAGGCCGCCGGGGTCGAAGTGCTGCTGGATGATCGCAACGAACGACCCGGCGTTAAATTTGCCGACATGGAGCTTATTGGCATCCCCCACCGCATCGTAATCGGTGATCGCGCCCTGGCCGACGGCAACATTGAATACAAGGACCGGTGCGGGGCGGAGTCCCAACTCATTGCGCAGGATAACATTCTTGATTTTCTAAAGGAGCAAATGCGCCAGCCGTAGCAGCTCGCGCGAAGGGATGTGTGTGATTGTGCAATATGGTGCTGCCAAGGGACGCTACGAGCCCATCCATGGGGGCTCGGCTGCGGCCGTCCATGGCCGCAGACGCCCTTGTCAGCACACATTGCACAACCACAGCGTGGGCTATTCGGCGAACCTAGCGGTACGAACCTGGCGACTGCCCTGTCCATTTCTTGAATGAGCGATGAAACGCGCTGGGGTCGGAGAAGCCGACCTGCTCCGCCACCTCACTCACCGTCAGGCGATCACGACTCAACATCGAGATGGCCATGTCGCGCCGGGCGTTATCCTTGATGCGCTGGTAGGAAGTACCCTCTTTCTCCAGGCGCCTGCGCAGCGTGCGGGCTGACATATTAAGCAGAGTCGTCAACTCCTCAAAGCTGGGCATCTCCTGACGAAAATCGTCGCCCAGGATATCCCGAATGCGGTGGGTAATACTGTGGGTACTGGACCGTGGTTCAATGACCACATAGTAAGGTGCGAGTTTGAGAAATTGCGTGAGATCCTCCTCATCGCGAACCAGCTCAGCATCCAGGTGTCGGGCGCTGAAAGTGACCGAGTTGACGGCCTCGCCGTACGCCACCGGACAGGGGAAGAAGTGCCGAATACCCGCCATGAATTTCGGTCTGGGGCCGGCGCAGGTGGCGCTGATCACATCGATATACTGGTCGATCAACCAGCCGCTGAAGCGCAGCCACATGGCTAGATTACACAGAACGCTGTGCTGCTCTTCTCTATTGTCATCCCCGGAAAGGTAGGTCAGTGTGGCCTCCTTGCGCTCCTCGTCAACAATAAGCCGGTTAATGATGTCGGCGCCGTGACGTACACGGCAGACCTCATTGAACTCAATAGCGCGGTGCATGGCAGCGCCCAGGGTGGAGCTGTTGATCATGCTCAGGGCAATGAGACGAGTGGTTCCTGGCGGCGTCTGTACATCGGGCATCACACCACCCGACTCGTCACCGAGTTCCCTGATCAACTCCAGGCACAATCGAGAGTACTGCTCGCGAGAAACGACGAGCGTCTGGACATCCTGGCGCAAGGGGTCGAAGGGAAACCGGGCAGCGCGCAGAATGGCATCCACGTCCCGATTATGGGCTCGTGCCTGTGCCAGTAGTGCCCTGGTAAACTGCATGGGCACCGCTTCGTGGTAAAACGTTGAATTGATCGCCACTTTAGACAACGTACACGTAACCCTCGGACGGGCAGTAAAGCATAGCGCATCAAGCCCATCAAGGTGAACAACACAAAGCTTGCCTGACATTTAATTGGTCCGTGGGTTTGACAATGCCGTGGCGCCTGATCACTATGTAAGAAAAACGCTGGCAAATAAGTAGCTTAAGGCCGCATGACAGACATCAATCAGCTGAGCAAATGGAATCGGGATATTTCCAGGGCCATCGCCGCCCTGGGCACCGAGCAGTTTTTTCCCACCCTGGTCGAGGCCGTCAACGGGCAGGTAAAAATCGACTACCCACAGATCTGGCTTTACCACAAAGACCTGCCACCCCGAATCCTGTATCACGGCATACCCAGGCACGCGATTGCCGCACAAGTCGACAGGTATCTGGAGGGGCCCTACCGCGAGGATCCATTCTACCAAACCTCCATGCACCAGCCTCGCTCCAAGATTTATCGCCTGTCGCGGGTAACCATGGGCAAGCTGCACGATTCTGATTACTATCGCAATTATTACGCCGACACCGGTACCTGCGACGAGGTGGTATACCTTGCCAAATTGCAGGCTGGCAACGTCATTAACCTGAGCATGATGCGCCTGGCAGAGCGCGGCCCATTCAGCGATCAGGAATATGAATCCCTGTATCTGTTGGCGGAACCGGTATCCGAGCTTCTCAAGAGTCACACTGAGCACAGCGATTTTGCGGCCACCAACCTGATCCAACCGGGTATCGACCACCAGATCGATCTCGCCTTTCGCACGTTTGGCGCATCGCTGCTTGTCGCCCCGGGAGAAGGACGTTCTGGAACTGATGTTGCGTGGCTACGGTACAGACATCTCCGCTGAACGCCTGGACATTGCCGTCGAAACTGTTCGTCGGCACCGCAAGAGCATCTACCGCAAGCTGGATGTCAGCTCCCAGACCGATCTTTTTTCCCTGTTTCTCAACTCCATGTCCTGTATGGGGGAAGCCGCGGGCAAGGATCCTCTCAGTATCTATATGGCGCCTCGCTGAACGTTTAATTACTGCGAGCCGGAGTCTGCCTGCAACAGGTCAGGAGCGTAGTAGCGCAGAATCCTCAGCGGAAGAGAAAATCGCAGTCTCGTGCCCCATGTAGGGCATTGAGCGACCAGGTTTAACCGTGGATAGTGCGCGCTTACCGATCACTGTACGGTGGACGCATGTCGCTTGAGGCCGATTGGTTCCTGCGGGCTCATCCCGAAATTACCACCATAGAAGCGCTGCTCCCCGACTGTAATGGGGTCTTGCGCGGCAAGTGGGTTCCGCGCCACAAACTGGGCAGTATCTTCGACGGCGAGCTGAAACTCCCCAAGACGGCACTTAGTCTGGATATATGGGGCCGCGATGTGCAACAACTGGTGTTCGCCAGCGGGGACGCCGACGGTATCTGTCATCCGGTAGAGGGATCCTTGTTGCCCACACCCTGGGCCGTCGGTGGCCAGCACGGGCAGGTCATGCTCTCCATGTTCAACGCGGATGGCGCACCTTATGGCGGCGACCCGCGCCATGTGCTGAAGCAGGTACTGACCCGCTATCAGGAAGCAGGTTGGCGCCCGGTAGTCGCCGCCGAACTGGAATTCAGCCTGGTCCGCTGGGACAACTCGATCCCCCTGCATACCTGTCCCGCCCCCATTGGCGGCTCCCCCATCGGCGGCAATACCTATGGCCTGGATGTGCTCAACCATCACCAGGCAATGCTGGAAGATCTGCGACTGGCCTGCGAACTGCAGGATATCCCCTTCGACGGAGTGGTCGAAGGAATCCGCTCCCTCCCAGTACGAAGTCAACATGCAGCATGTGGACAACCCGGTGCTGGCCGCAAAGCAGATCCTCATGCTGAAACGCCTGATCAAGGGCGTGGCCGCCAAGCACGGTCTCATCGCCAGCTTTATGCCCAAACCCTTTGAAAATGAAGCGGGCAACGGTATGCATGTGCACTGCAGCGTGCTGGATGAAAACGGCGTGAACATTTTCGATGACGGCACGGAAAAGGGTTCGCCGCTGCTGCACAACGCCATTGGCGGCTGCCTCGCTAAACATGGCGGACTCCATCGCGATTTTTGCTCCGAGCTACAACGGCTACCGGCGCTTCCAGCCGGGCTGTCACGCCCCTACCTACCCCAGCTGGGGCTACGAAAATCGCACCGTAGCGGTGCGCGTGCCCGCCGGCAGCCACGCGGCCCGCAGGCTGGAACATCGGGTGGCCGGTGCGGATGCAAACCCGTACCTGCTATTGGCGGTGTTGCTCGCCGCCATGCTCGATGGCATCGAGCAGAATCTGTCACCGGGCGACCCTGTTACCGGTGATGGCTACACACAGGAAAAAGAAAAGTTGCCGGTTTATATGCCCGACGCGGTCAAACTGTTTAGTGAATCGGACTTCATCCGCCACAGCCTCGGAAGCGAGTTACAGCGAATCTATACCCTCACCAAGCAACAGGAACTTGAGGAGTTCCGTAAACGCATCACCACGCTGGAATACCAATCCTACCTCGAAAAACTCTAACACCGGTTGGCTCTGAACGCGTGGCTCTGAACGCGCCAAGACTTTTACTGTCAAAGAAGTTATCCTTATCAGGATTTTCAGCCAATACGAGACCCAATTACCCTCATGATCAACACGCAAACAAAACCGCCACTCAATCCGGTGAACGTCGTCATTTTCATTGGCTTGCCTATCGCAGCGCTGCTGCTGGTGCCCCTGTGGGGTATTACTCATGGCTACGACGGGTTCCAGTGGCTGTGGGCGCTCGCCTTTCTCTACCTGAATGGCATGTCCATTACAGGAGGCTACCATCGCCTGTGGGCCCACAAGGCCTATGATGCCAGCTCCTCACTCAAATGGTTTTTTGCGTTCTGGGGCGCGGGTGCGCTGCAAAACAGCATTCTAACCTGGGCATCTGACCATCGTAGGCACCATAGACATGTGGATGACAATGTACTCGACCCCTACTCCGCTGGACGCGGACTGTGGTTCAGCCACATCGGCTGGATGCTACGTGACTACCCTGGCAATGCGCAGGACTTCAGCAATGCCAAGGACTTGTTACGTGACCCGGTCGTCACCTGGCAGGCCAGGCATTACATACCCCTCACCCTATGCATGAATCTGGGCCTGCCACTGCTATTGGGCATCTGGCATGGTGACGTCATCGGCACGGTGTTGCTGGTTGGGCTATTACGCCTGGTAGTGAATCATCACGTGACTTTCTTTATCAATTCCCTCGCGCACTATTGGGGGAGCCAGCCCTACACCGAAACCAACAGCGCCCGCGACAATGGTTTGCTCGCCTTCCTCACCTACGGCGAGGGGTACCACAACTATCACCATATCTTCCAGACTGACTATCGCAACGGCATCCGCTGGTGGCAATGGGATCCGACCAAGTGGATGATTGCCCTGTGCCAGCGTCTGGGCCTGGCAGGGAACCTGAACCGTGTCTCCGACTTCAAGATCCAGCGCGCCATTCTGGATACTGCCTTTGAACGAGCGCGCAACCAACTGGAAGAAGCGCAAAACAACGAGTCCCTGCTGCAACTACTGGAGCGCGAATATCAGCTGTTCACCGACTCCATAAACCAGTGGACAGCACTGCAGGCAGAGCGCTATGGGCGCACCAAGGAACAACTGAGTGATGCGCTGGAAGAACGCAAACAGCACCTCCTGCAAAAATGGGAGAACGCTGCACTGCTCACCAAATTGAAGACACTGGAATACGCTCTCAAAATGCAGCGCAAGCGCCTGAGCCTATTGATGGAGCAGGTACATTTTCAGCAGACACAGATGGCTTGATAAGTCCGCTGCGGAGGAACCACCATGACCAACACCGTATATGACTTCAGCTGCCAGACACCCGATGGCAAAAAGAAATCCCTGCTGGACTATAAAGGCAAGGTACTGCTGGTAGTCAATACCGCCTCCAAGTGCGGCTTTACGCCGCAGTTTGCCGGGCTTGAGGAGCTGTACAAGCAGTACAAGGCCAAGGGACTGGAAATCCTGGGCTTTCCCTGCAACCAGTTCGGTAAGCAGGACCCGGGTAGCAATGATGAGATTATGGAATTCTGCCAGCTTAACTACGGTGTCAGCTTTCCCATGTTCGGCAAGATCGAGGTGAATGGCGCCGACGCCGACCCCCTGTTCAAGCACCTGAAAAAAGCCGCCCCCGGGGTATTGGGTAGCGAGGGTATCAAGTGGAACTTCACCAAGTTCCTGATCGACCGCTCTGGCAAGGTTGTCAAGCGTTACGCTCCAAAGGATACGCCCAGGGCAATCGCCAGGGACATCGAAAAGCTGCTGACCTGAGGGCTCAGTGTTCCCGCGTGGCCCTGAACTCAAGCTCGGGCCACCGCTCCTCCATCACAGAAAGATTAACCCGCGTCGGTGCCAGGTAGGTGAGGTGACCGCCACCATCCAGTGACAGGTGTTCAGCCGCTTTCTTACGAAAATCGTCCAATTTGCGCGCATCGGCACAGGTAATCCAGCGCGCGGTGTAGACATTCACCGGTTCGTAGCGAGCCTCCACCTTGTACTCATCCTTGAGGCGATAGGCGACCACTTCAAATTGCAAGGGGCCCACCGCTCCCACGATCAGGTCTGAGGAATTGAGCGGGGAAAACACCTGGGTGGAACCCTCCTCCGAGAGTTGCTGCAAGCCACGCTGCAACTGTTTCGATTTCATCGGGTCGGTCAGGCGAATGCGGCGAAACAGTTCAGGAGCGAAGTGCGGGATACCAGTAAACTGCAAGGCCTCGCCCTCGGTGAAGGTATCACCGATCTGGATGGTGCCATGGTTGTGCAAGCCGATAATGTCTCCCGACACCGCCTCTTCCACCAGTACACGCTCGCCCGCCTGGAACGTTACCGCATCCGCTATTTTTACCTCTTTCGCAATGCGCACATGCCGCATTTTCATGCCCTTGAGGTAGCGCCCGGAACATATCCGCAGGAAGGCGATGCGGTCCCGGTGGCGCGGATCCATATTGGCCTGGATCTTGAAAACAAAGCCGCTGAACTTATCTTCCGTTGCCGCCACGGTGCGCTCAGTGGTATCCCTGTCCAGCGGAGCGGGAGCCCACTGCACAAAGTCATCCAGCATTTCCCGCACCCCGAAGTTGCCCAGGGCAGTACCAAAAAAGACCGGACTTAACCGACCTGCGAGAAAAGCCTTGAGATCGAACGCGTGGCTGGCACCGCGCACCAGTTGGATTTCCTCACAGAAACTCTCATACCCGCTATGCAAGAGAGCGCGAGCCTCGTCACTTGCCAGTCCGACTATGCGCCGATCATCCGGCAGTACACTGCCCTGCCCTGGTGTATACAGATGAATAGTATCCGTATACAGGTTGTACACGCCCTTGAACTCAGGGCCCATGCCAATTGGCCAGTTGATTGGCGCACCGCGTATCTGCAATACCGCTTCGATTTCATCCAACAAATCAATGGGATCGCGGATGTCCCTGTCCATTTTATTAACGAAACTGAAAATCGGGGTATCGCGCAGGCGACAGACGTTCATCAGTTTTATGGTGCGATCTTCCACACCCTTGGCACCATCAATCACCATCAGAGCGGAATCCACGGCGGTGAGTGTGCGGTAGGTATCCTCGGAAAAGTCCTCGTGCCCCGGCGTGTCCAGCAGGTTGACCGTGCGCCCATGGTAGGGGAACTGCATGACCGATGATGTCACGGAGATACCGCGCTCCTGCTCCATGCTCATCCAGTCAGACGCGGCATGCGGACCCTTCTTGCCCTTGACGCTTCCTGCCACTTGTATGGCGTTACCCAGCAACAGAAGTTTTTCCGTGATGGTCGTCTTGCCCGCATCCGGGTGGGAGATGATGGCGAACGTTCTTCTTTTGCCAATCTCAAAGGATAATTTGCTGTCATGCACTGCCTGTAACTCCAGGTAAGAATATTTTCTAATCGGGACTTTCCGGATCGGGAAGCCAAAGGGGCGGCATTATAACCTATCGAAAAAAGCGCGCGGTGGTTCCAGGGAAAACTACCCACCAATTGAACATAGTCAAAGAATAAGTACCAACAACACGACAAAAACTGCAAATAGGCCAATCACTTTATACATCCCGCGTTTGGTTAACGCGGGTTTTCGGCTGCGCTTTTCTTCCAAAACCAGCCGTGCCATCAGTGCGTCTATATCTCCGCTGCCGAGACGCTCAGGATTTTATAGCTTTATGATCAGGTTGGATTCCAGCTGCGGGAACACTTGTGGCATCACGCGAATAGAACCTTGCCTTGTCCATCTCTTGTTGAACCGCCGCCGCAGACAGCCTTTCCTGGTTCCTTACCTGCTCCAGCAATGTAACCAGGTGCTGTCGATCGACTGCAGCTATTTTGCGTATTGCCCCAGTATCGCTGGCGCAAAGACTGTAGGTAGTGCCGTTTATTATGAAAGTTATCGTTGGCTGTTTCATAAGCCCTGATTCCTGGGGATGCGTGCTGCAGATATAGATTGCGCTCGCAGTCCTTCGGCGACGATAGCCAGCAAACGCCTGCCGATCAAGTCCAGTTTGAGATGGACATCCGGCAGCAGCCTTGCCATTGAGGTAACGTGCAGACCCTCGTAGCCACAAGGATTAATACGCCCGAAAGGTTCCAGGTCCATATCCACGTTGAGGGCCAGGCCATGGTAACTGCAGCCCCGGCGAATCCGCAGGCCCAGCGAAGCGATTTTTTCGCCGGCCACATAGACCCCCGGGGCATCCGGTTGTGCGGCGGCGGAGATCGCGTATTCCTGCAGCAATTGCACAACACTGCGCTCGATCAGATTGACGAGGTCACGCACACCCAGTTGCAGGCGGCGCAGATCCACCATGAGATAGAGCACCCATTGTCCCGGCCCGTGGTAAGTGACCTGTCCGCCGCGATCCACCTGAATGACCGGTATAGCACCAGGAGACAGCAGATGCTCAGCCTTGCCCGCCTGCCCCTGCGTGAACACCGGCGGATGCTGCAACAGCCAGAGCTCATCGGGTGAGTCGGCGTCGCGAGAATCGGTGAGTTGGCGCATGGCAGTCAGCGTGGAGTGGTACTCAACCAGCCCCAGCTCGCGCAAAATCAGTGGCGGTGTGGACACCGGCTAAAGCACCATCGTTACGTGCCCGGTCGCCAGCAGGTCCTGGTGCAGTGCATCCAGCTGATCGGGACCGGTAGCGGTAATAGTAATGGTGAGGGCAGTGAAAGTGCCTTTACGACTGGCCCTGGCTGCAATGGTCTGCTGGTCAAAACCCGGTGCGTGGCGCTCGAACACTGCCAGGATACTCGCTTCAAAGGCGTCGCTGCTGCGACCGAGGACCTTGATCGGATAAGCGCAGGGAAACTCGATTTTAGGGGGTTCGGGCTCTGCCATGACACCGCACTCCTGCGCCTGCCTGTGGGACCGGTATCAGGGCCCGAACAGGCTGGCGATAAGCATCAGAATAGAATCCCATAAGCGCGCGAAAAATCCGCCCGACTCCACCGCCGCCAGCGCTACCACCGGCGTTTGCAGCACGGCCGTATCATCCAGGCTAACCGTCACAGTACCTACCGGATCGCCGACCGCAATCGGCGCCACCAATTCTTCATTGATTGCCACACTGGTAACCAGCTTGTCATGCTTGCCATGCTGCAACGTCAGTACGGTCTTGTCCAACACGCCTACCGGAACATAATCCTGCTGTCCCTTCCAGATGCGCGGTTTCGCCAACTCCGTCATGGGCTCGAACAGGGTCTTGGTCTGGTAGAAGTTAAATCCGTAGTTAAATAGGCTGGCGGCATCATTCTTGCGCGCTTTAGTGCTCGCGGTGCCCATCACCACCGCTATCAGGCGCATGTCGCCGCGCAGCGCAGAAGCCACCAGGCAATAGCCGGCCTCCGCCGTGTGACCGGTCTTCAGTCCATCCACGGAAGGATCTTCGCGCAGCAGCGTATTGCGGTTGTACTGCCGGATATTGTTAAAGGTAAACTCGAGTTCCTTGTAGATCGCGTACTGCTTGGGGTGATCGTTGATCATGGCCCTGGCCAGGATGGCCAAATCCCGCGCAGTGGTCAGATGCGTCGGGTCCGGCAGGCCATGGGAGTTCACGTAGTGGGTATTGGTCATACCCAGGCGCTTGGCATTGGTGTTCATCATCTCGGCAAAGACTGCTTCAGTGCCCGCGATATGTTCCGCCACCGCTACCGAGGAATCGTTCCCGGAGGAAATAATGATGCCGCGTTGTAAATCCGCGATAGACACGTCCACACCCGGCTCTATATATAGCAGCGAGGAGCCAGCGAATAAGGGGTTCTGGGAATAGGAGTTCTCTGTGATCTTGACCATGTCGGTCTCGCTGACGCGACCGGCGTTGATCTCCTCGGCCAGCACGTAGGCCGTCATCATCTTGGTGAGGCTGGCCGGTGGCAGGCGCTCATCTCCATTGTGTTCCACCAGTACGGCACCGCTGGTGGCATCCATCAAAAGGTACGCTTTCGCCGCCAGCTGGGGTGGTGCAGGCACGGCATTTTCTGCCTGTGCACCAAATGCGAAAACTACCAGGAAAAACACCAGCGCTGATCGAATCATGACTTAAAGAAACCGTGAGAAGAGATTGGCAGACACGAATGGTACCGCATGGAGCGCGCGAGCGAAAGAATCCCTATGGCCTTTGGTACCGAACAGCTGAGCGGTGCTCCGGCGTATTTCCGCTAGGGCAGCGGCTGCCCCGCATCATACCCACTGTCCTGCAGTTGCTGCTGCAGCGCCAGTAGCTGATTCGAGTTATCTACCGGGCCTACTCGCACCCGGTAAAGCAAAGTGCCACTTGTCTCCACCGGGACTATAAACACCGGTGCGGGCAATAAAGCCTGCAGTTCCTGCATCAGGGTCCGGGCCGTGGCTTCCTTGCCAAATGCACCCAATTGGAGAAAACGGTACATTCCATACGCGTCATCGCGAAGATCTTCGACACCGGCAACGTCAAGCACTTCTATCTCCACCGGCGCCGTACCCTTTTCCATATAGCCCAGTTTAACGGCGGCCGCATAGGACAAATCCATGATGCGGTCCGAGTGAAAGGGGCCACGGTCATTGACACGCACCACGATACTCTTGCCATTTTCCAGATTGGTCACGCGGGCATAGCTCGGAATCGGCAAGGATTTGTGGGCGGCACTGGGCAAGTACACATCGTAGAACTCGCCGTTTGATGTTTCATGCCCGGTGAACTTCGCGCCATACCAGGAAGCGATGCCCCGCTCCCGGTAACTGCGGTAATCCTCCAGCACTTCATAGGTAATCCCGTCGACAACATAAGGGCTCATGTTTCCGACGGCCAGAATGGGATCGGCCCGCGGTATTGCATCGAAAACCTCATCGGGGCTGATGGGCTTGAGGGGTGCGAAATCATGGGCTACGGCGTAACGCGATTTCGGAACAGGCGCAGCATCAGCAGCACCAGCAGCATCATGGGTTACAGTGTCACGCGATTCTGGTGGCTGCGTGGCACATGCCCCAAGCAACAGCAGTAGCACGACGATAGTCGCTGTGGGGTAAGGACCTCTCACCGCGCCACCCTGGCAGCCAACCGTTGACTGAGCTGATAGACACTCATGGCATACATAGCGCTATGGTTGTAGCGGGTGATGACATAGAAATTATGCAGGCCAAGCCAGTACTCATAACCGTTTTTCAGTTCAAACTTCATTGCTGTAGCCAGTGCGTTGGAGTCCTGTTTCACTCTTGCCACCAAACCGTCTGCAGCAAACTGCGCCACCGTGCGCTGCGGTTTTAGCTCATCCCGGGTTTTGACAAAAATTGTGTCCGGCGTATTGGCAGCGGCTACGGCGGCTGCGACAACTACCTCGCCCTGGCGCCATCCGTGTTGCTTGAAATAATTGGCCACACTGCCGATGGCATCCGCTGGATTCTCCCAGATATCGATCTTGCCGTCATGGTCAAAATCGATGGCATAGTTACGATAGCTGCTGGGAATGAACTGGCCATACCCCATGGCGCCGGCGTAAGACCCCATCAGGTCTCGTCGGGTCCATGCCCTGATCCCTGGTGAGAATCAAAAAGTCCTTCAGTTCGGCGGTGAAAAATGGCGAGCGAGGAGGGTAGTCGAACGCGAGAGTAGAGAGGGCGTCAAGTACCCGGTAGCTGCCAGCAACCCGCCCGTAAGAGGTTTCTACTCCAATAATGGCGACAATAATTTCCGCCGGAACACCGAACTCGCGCTCCGCCCGAAGCAGAGTCGCGCGGTGTTGGTTGAAGAACTCCACCCCCTGTCTGTTCGCGCTTTTCGTTGAGAAAGATTTCCCGATACTGGTACCATGGCTTGGTTTTCTCCGCGGGACGGGCGATAGCTTCCAGAATGCTGTCCTTGCGCTGGGCCTGGGCAAAAACCCTCATCAATTCTTGCCGATCAAAGCCCTCCTCTTCCACCAGCTCCTCAACCACAGCACGAGCAGCGGGACTGACCCCATAATTATCCGCCGCGCAGGACAAAGTCGGCCACAGGCAGCTCAAAATAATCACGATTTTCAGGCGTACAGACATAAGCTACAACTCGTTCTTCCGGCAAAGGTAAATCCGGCGACGGCGACATCGTACAGCATTCATGCGGACACTCCGCGTTTTTCCGTACTGATCGCCATGAGAATGCCAAAACCTGCCAGCAGCGTAACCACGGCGGTGCCGCCTGCGCTCACCAGTGGCAGAGGAACACCTACTACCGGCAGCAAACCGGCCACCATTCCCATATTAACAAAGATATACACGAAAAACGTCAGTGTCAGGCTTCCTGCCATCATACGACCGAAACTGGTCTGTGCGTGGACCCCGATCCAGAAGCCTCGCAACAGGATCAGCAGGTAGATACCCATCAGCACTATTATGCCCTGCAGTCCATGTTCCTCGGCCAGCACAGCGATAATGAAATCTGTATGGCTCTCCGGCAGGAAGTCCAGGCGGGACTGCGTACTTTGCATCCACCCCTTGCCGTCCCAACCACCCGAGCCGATGGCGGTCTTGGACTGAATGATATTCCAACCCGCTCCGAGCTTGTCGCTCTCGGGGTTGAGCATGGTGAGGATGCGCTGTTTCTGATACTCCTTGAGCCCATACATCCAGGCCGGCCAGGCCGAGGCAGCCGCCAGCACCACAGCACCAAAAATGTAACGCCAGCCAACCCCTGCCATGAACAAAACAAACAAACCGCTGGCGGCGATCAACAGCGCAGTACCCAGATCAGGCTGAATCACGACCAATCCGGCGGGCAAGCCCAGCAGAATCAGCGCGCCGATAACATGGAAGAAGCGCGGTGGCAGGACCCGCCCCGCCAGAAATGCGGCGATTGCCAACGGCACCACCAGCTTCATGATCTCCGACGGCTGGAAGCGAAAACTGCCGAATCTTCAGCCAGCGCTGTGCGCCCTTTGCTCCATCGCCAACCAGTATCACGGCTACCAGCAGCGCTATCCCCAGTAGATAGAACCACGGCGCCCAGCGCGCGTAGCTCTGCACGTTGATCTGGGCCGCAACAATCATAATAACGTAGGCCAATGCGATGTAGCGTCCCTGACGATAAACGGCCTCCATACTCTGACCCGAAGCACTATACAACACCAGCAGGCCGGACAGGGTTAGCAGCAACAGCAGAAGCAACAGCGGCACATCGATATGAAAGCGCATGATGACACTGGGACGCTTGGCCATGTCCCGGGAACCGTGGTGCGGCAGCTGCCGAACGTAGTCGCCCATCAGCCGGGGCCCACCGACAACCAGGTGTCAATCACCGCGCGCGCTATCGGCGATGCGGCGGAGCTGCCTCCGCCATTCTCCACGATAATACCCACAGCAATTGTCGGAGCCTCGATGGGCGCGAAGGCAATAAATAATCCGTGGTGTCGATGCCGCTCCGACACTTGAGCCTCTTTGTACACTGCGTTCTGCGCTATGCCAATGACCTGGGAAGTGCCCGTTTTCCCGGCCATTTCATAGGTTATCCCAGCGGCCAGTGCCTTGGCGGTACCGTTTCGGCCGTGCACCACCTCACGCATACCGTCGAATACCGCATCCCAATACTCGGCCGGGGCCTTCACTGGTTCCAGTTGTGGTGGCGGCACCGGCTCGCCATCCACGGCCATCACCAAACGCGGCACCCAACGCTGCCCCCTGCTTGCAATGACGCTCGTGGCAACCGCCAATTGCAGGGGCGACGCCAGCATATAGCCCTGACCTATTCCGGCGCTGATCGTTTCGCCGGGATACCAGGACTGGGCCATGGCGGCGCGCTTCCAGCTCGTTGAAGGCAATACACCGGCGCGCTCATTGGTGGTATCAATACCGGTGCGCTCCCCAAAGCCAAAGGGATGGAGATATTCGGCCATACGGTCTATGGTCAGGCGACGCGCCAGGTCATAGAAGTAGACATCGCAAGACTCGGCGATTGCCATTTTCATAGCTACCCGGGGGGCATGACCAGTGCCTCTTATGCGCAGTATCCAGTCCCGGTAGCGATGGGAGTCGCCAGGCAAACTGTACCAGCCCGGGTCGGCCACGGTAGTTTCCGGCGTTACCAGCCCGGACTGCAAGCCGGCCATTGCCATAAAGGGCTTGATCGTGGAGCCGGGCGGGTAGGAACCCTGGATGGCCCGGTTGAACAAGGGAACATCCAGCGAGTCACGCAAAGCGGCGTACTCGCTTGAGCTGATGCCATTAACAAACAGATTGGTGTCGAACCCCGGAGTGGATACCAATGCCAGCAGCCCGCCGGTGCGAGGATCGATGGCGACCACTGCCCCGCGCCGGTCACCCATTGCTTCGAAGGCCGCGCGCTGCACGCGGTAGTCCAGCGACAGGGTGAGGTCTTTACCTGTCGCCGGGGCGAAGCGCTCAAGCACGCGCAGCACCCGCCCGTGCGCATTGCTCTCCACATTTTGGTAGCCGACATTCCCATGCAGTATATCTTCGTAGAACTTCTCCACACCCACTTTGCCTACATGGAAGGTGCCGCGATAGTCGGTCTCATCGAGTTCCTGCGCCTCCTGTTCGTTGATGCGGCCAACATAACCCAGGGCGTGGGAAAACAGCTCCCCGTGCGGATAGTAACGAAGCAACTGAGCTTCCACCACCACACCCGGCAGCCGGAAGCGGTTGACCGCCAGCCTTGCGCGCTCTTCTTCAGTCAGGCGAAACCGCAGCGGCACCGCCTCGGAAGGGCGCTGCCGTTTGAGCTTCTTGTGAAAATTTTCCAAATCGCTCTGTGTAATCGGCACCAATGCCTGCAGCTCCGACAGAGTGGCATCCAGATCTGCCACGCTCTCGCGAACCACAGAAAGAATGTAACTGGGCTGATTGTCCGCCAGCAGCACACCATTGCGATCGTAGATAAGCCCGCGCCGCGGGGGCAGGGGCTGCAACTGCACCCGGTTGCGCTCGGATTGGGTTTGGTAAATCTCGTACTCGGTGATCTGCAGCGAGTAATAGCGCATCAAGACAGCTCCCAGCAGCAGCACCACCAGACAGATCGCGATGATGGTGCGAATGCCGTAGATACGAGACTCGAGCTGTGGATCCTTTAAATCGAATTGCGGTAGCATTTAAGTGGTTTGCCGAACCTGCGCGGGATTGAAGACGGTAAGCATCACGCGCGATGATACGGGTGGTTGACGGTAATTGTCCAAGCTCGATACAACTGCTCTGCCAACAGCACGCGTACCAGCGGGTGTGGCAGGGTCAGATCACTGAGTGACCAGCGCTGGTCCGCACGCGCCAGACAGTCCGGGGACAACCCATCTGGCCCGCCAATCAGGAAACTGTAGTTGTCTCCCATCATTTGCCAGCTCTCCAGCTGTCGTGCCAACTGCTCCGTGGACAGTCGTTGGCCTGCCACATCCAGCGCGATCACCTGCTCCCCGGCGGGAATGGCCTTTAGCATCTGCTCGCCCTCCGCCGCGCACGATTGCGGCGCACAGCCCTCCCTGCCCCGTCTGGCCAGGGGAATCTCGCGCCAGACGAGCTTCAACTCGCGAGGCAGCCGCTTACTGTATTCCGTAATGCCCTGGCTGACCCATGCGGGCATGCGGGTGCCCACGGCTATAACACTGATGCGCATTAGCTGGGAGATTCAGTTCTGGTCCACAGGCGTTCCAGATCATAGAAATCCCGGGTCGCTGGCAACATGACATGCACCACTACATCGCCACAGTCCACTAGCACCCACTCACCAGCGTCCTCACCCTCTATCCCCAAGGGACGCATACCCTGCTTCTTGGCTTCCACAGAAACATGGTTGGCCAGCGATTTCACATGGCGATTGGAGGTGCCACTGGTGATGACCAGGTAATCCATCACATCGGTCAGGCCGCTGACATCCAGCGTCACGGTATTGACCGCCTTGAGATCGTCCAGCGCGGCGACGACAAACTGCGTGAACTGTTCAGATTCCATGGAGCTGATTTGCTGTGACATTCATAGAGTGCGGTCCTGTTGTTTACCGATAGAGTTTGTGTGTTTGAATATAGTCCAATACTGCCTGCGGCATGAGGTAGCGGGCTGACCGTCCAGCAGCCAGTAGATCCCGAATTTCGGTGGACGATATCGCCAGAGGGCGCAACTCCTCGATCACAATCCGCCCTGCAGGCCGCTGCCGCAGCGCGCTCGGATCATCCACGCGATAAGCGTTCAGCCACTGTGCCACCATGCCTGTTCGGGGCAGCTCCCAACCCGGACGCGCAATAACGACAATATGGGTCCAGTCCAATAGTTCCTGCCAGCGATGCCAGCGGGTTATATCCAGTACCGCATCACAACCCAGCACCATGCACACACCGGTGTCGGCTCCCAGTTCATTACGCAATTCGATCAGGCTGTCTATGGTATAGGACTTGCCCGCCCGGTGCAGTTCCCTGGGATCACAAACCAGGCGAGGCTCGCCCGCGACGGCCAGTTCAATCATGGCTGCACGGTGCGCGGCACTGCACTGCGGTGTGTCCCGGTGTGGTGGCTGCCCACTGGGCATCAGTCGCAACTGCTCCAGGTGCAGCCGCTCCACCAGCTCCAGTGCTGAACGCAAGTGGCCGTAGTGCACGGGATTGAAGGTGCCACCGAAAACGCCCACCAGGGGAACACGAGGCGGGAGCGGCGCACTCAAGTGCGAATCTGCCCCTCACCGAGCACCACAAACTTCTGCGAGGTAAGCCCTTCCAGACCGACCGGACCCCGGGCGTGCAGCTTGTCGGTGGAAATACCGATTTCGGCACCCAGACCATACTCGAAGCCGTCCGCCAGGCGGGTCGAGGCGTTGACCATGACTGAGCTGGAATCCACTTCCCGCAGAAAACGCATGGCCCGTCCGTGATCCCGTGTGACGATGCTGTCCGTATGTCGGGAGCTGTAGGTGTTGATGTGCTCGATGGCCTGCTCCAGACCATCTACCACTCGAATCGCCAGCACCGGTGCGAGGTATTCCTCATGCCAGTCCTGCTCGCTGGCAACCTTGGCCGCTGGCAATACCTGTAACGTCCGCGGACAACCACGCAGTTCCACGCCCGCTGCGGCGTAAGCCTGGGCAAGACGTGGTAACACTTGCCCCGCTTTCGATGCCGCCACCAGTAAGGTCTCCATGGTATTACAGGTGCCGTAGCGCTGTGTCTTGGCATTGACGGCGATAGTCATTGCCATATCGTCGTCCGCCCCATCGTCGATGTACACGTGGCATACGCCGTCAAGATGCTTGATGACTGGCACCTTGGCATCTCTGCTAATGCGCTCGATCAGACCCTTGCCACCACGGGGCACAATGACATCCACATACTGCGGCATGGTGATAAGGTGCCCCACTGCCGCCCGATCTGCGGTGGCCACGACCTGTACCGCAGCCGCAGGCAATCCGGCGACTTGCAATCCCTGCAGCAGACATTCGGCAATGGCGCAATTGGAGGCAAGGGCCTCAGAACCTCCGCGCAAAATAGTGGCATTGCCGGATTTCAAGCACAGGCTGGCCGCTTCCACGGTCACATTGGGCCGCGACTCATAAATGATGCCGATTACACCCAGCGGCACACGCATGCGGCCCACCTGGATGCCGCTGGGCATGCTTCTCAGATCGGAGATACTGCCCACCGGGTCCGGCAGTGCCGCCACCTGCCGCAGGCCTTCCAACATCGTGTCAATGTGCGCCGGGGTCAACTTCAGGCGATCCATCAGCGGCGCCTCCAATGCATTGGCGCGGCCCCGCTCCAGATCCTTGTCGTTGGCCTCAGCCAGGCGGGTTCGCGCATCATCAAGGGCATCGTGGACAGCCAGCAGCGCATGATTGCGCACCGCAGTCGGCGCAGCGGCCACGGCGCGCGACGCTGCGCGTGCGGCGATACCGAGCTCGACCATGTACTGATCAACGTTCATTGCTATTCAACTCTGCGCAACGCTAAAGAGGCGATTATACCTGATCGCTCAGGGGGATGTGCTAAGCTCAGGCCTGTAATTGTCACAGGACAGGACATGGCTCTGACCCCCGACGTAGAGTTCTTTTACGACTGCTCCAGCCCCTGGACGTACTTCGCTTTCACGCGAATCATTCCCCTGATGGAGCGGCTGCAGTTGCCCATTCGCTGGCGCCCCATTCTGGTGGGCGGTGTGTTCAACGCGGTCAACCAGGAGGTCTACTCCGCCCGCGAGGCAATGTTTAACAACAGCAACAGTCGGCGCCTGAATTACTACATCAAGGATATGCAGGACTGGGCGCGACTCTGCGGGGTGCGCGCCGAGATGCCCGCCGGTCATCCGATCAACAGCGTAAAAGCCATGCGCGGCGCCTTTTATGCGCAGGAGCAGGGCCTGCTGGTACCGTACTCCCGGGCGGTATTCGAAACCTACTGGGGCAGCGACGCTCCGGATATCTCCAGTGACGAAGTGCTCGCCGCGATTTGTACGCGGGTGGGCCTGGACGCGCAGGGCTTCTTCAACGCGATTACCAGCCAGCACTACAAGGATTTGCTGCGCCAGAACACCGATGAGCTCATCGCGCGCGGCGGCTTTGGCTCACCGACGATTTTTATCAACGGTGACGACATGTACTTCGGCAATGATCGCCTGGAGTTGGTTGAGTTTCGATTGCGCAAGCGCTTGCTGGAGTTAGCTGCCGCAAGAGTGGCAATGTGCAGCCAGGCCGCACGGTTGCATTTCACGGATCGCGACACAAAAGAAGCGGGCACATGGCCCGCTTTCATTCGCGACGTGGCTTACAGCGCCGCGGCATTCTCTGACAGGTACGCGGCGACACCATGCGGGTGAAGCATTCATACCCTTGTCGCCCTTGTTCCAGCCCGCCGGACATACTTCACCGTGCTGGTCGGTGAACTGCAGTGCCTCAACCAGGCGGATCAGCTCATCGATATTGCGACCCAGCGGCAGGTCATTGACCAACTGGGAGCGCACCATGCCCTTGCGGGTCAATCATGAAGGCGCCGCGGTAAGCCACGCCGCCCGCGTTTTCCACATCGTAGGCTCGACAGATATCATGATTGATATCAGCCGCCATGGTGTAAGTGACCGCGCCGATACCGCCATCCTTTACCGCCGTATTGCGCCAGGCATTGTGCGTGAACTGGGAGTCGATGGACACTGCCACCACCTCTACACCCAGCTCGCGAAATTTGTCCATGCGGTGATCCAGAGCAATCAGCTCTGAGGGACACACAAAGGTAAAATCCAGAGGATAAAAGAACACCAGGCCGTATTTGCCTGCCATCGCCTCGGAACGCTTGTAGGAATCAACAATCTCTCCGTACCAAGTACCGCCGCGACATCAAAATCCGGTGCCGGCTTACCAACTAAAACGCCCATGTAGTTATACTCCCTTGCGATGTTCACCCAGTCACCACCTCCCTATGAGGCGGTGCGCTCGGAGGCAGGATAGTACACAGGCTAGTCTTATATCGCCTATTTAAATGTAAGTATGAGTTTAATAGCGAATCCACTATGGCTTGTTGCATGACTAGCCTCTGTCTGGCGGCTGCCTCTTCCTTGATCAGAGTCTGCAACTCCCCGCTCTCATACATCTCGGTAACGATGTCACAGCCGCCAATCAGTTCACCATTCACCCACAATTGGGGAAAGGTGGGCCAGTTCGCGTACTGGGGAAGTGTGGCGCGAATGTCCGGGTTGCTGAGAATGTCCACATACGCGAAGCGTTCGCCACAAGCCATCAGCGCCTCCACAGTGCGCGCCGAAAAGCCGCACTGCGGCTGATTGGGAGAACCTTTCATGTATAGCAGAATCCGGTTGCTCGCGATCTGTTCTTTGATTGTCTCGATAATATCCATCGTGATCTTGTCCTGTCTTATTGTCGCCCGCAGGGCTGTTGTGCTATCTGGCCGCCATATTAACCCAATATCGACCCTAAATTGCTCCTGTCAGTTCCACGTGGATTGCCAATCCGTCCTATGTCGCTATAGTTGCTCGTTTCGAGGCAGCTCCCGCTGCCTTTTTGCGTTTTTGGGAGAGCCAGAACCATGTCGGCGCTGATGCAGACTTACGCCAGATTACCGGTGACATTCAGTCACGGCGAGGGCGTGTACCTCTATGATACCGAGGGGCGGCGCTACCTGGATGGCATTTCCGGTATTGCTGTGAACGGGCTGGGCCACGCCCACCCTGCAGTGACCGCCGCCATACGAGAGCAGGCCGACAAGCTGGTGCACAGTTCCAATCTCTATCGCATCGAGGCGCAGGAGCAACTCGGCACTGCCCTGACGCAGGTAGCGAACATGGAAAACTGCTTCTTTGGCAACTCCGGCGCTGAAGCCAATGAAGCGGCCATCAAACTGGCGCGGCTGTACGGGCACGAACGCGGCATTAAGAAACCGGCCATCGTAGTGCTTGAAGGAGCGTTTCACGGCCGTACGCTGGCCACGCTCAGCGCCACCGGCAACCGCAAGATACAGGCTGGCTTTGAACCACTGGTGACGGGCTTCGTCCGCGCACCGCGCAATGATGTGGAAGCCTTGCGTCAGATCGCCGCAAACAATCCCGACGTGGTGGCTTTCCTTGCGGAACCCATCCAGGGCGAGAGTGGCGTCAAGGTGCTGGAGCCAGGGTACCTGCACGCCGCCCGGCAAATTTGTACAGAGCAGGGCTGGTTGTTTATGCTCGATGAAGTACAGACCGGCAACGGTCGCACCGGCACCTATTTTGCTTATCAGGGTCTTGAGCTGATGCCCGATGTGGTTACTACAGCAAAAGGCCTTGGTAACGGTGTTCCTATCGGAGCATGTCTGGCTCGTGGTGCGGCGGCGCAGGTACTGGGCGCTGGCCAGCATGGCTCTACCTTTGGCGGAAATCCGCTGGTATGTGCGGCGGGACTGGCTGTGGTTAATACCATTGTGCAGGAAAACCTGTGCGCCAACGCGACTGCCATGGGGCAGCTGATTACCGAAACCCTGCGCGCCGACAGCGCGCTCGCCACGAAAATCACCGAGATTCGTGGCAAAGGACTGATGCTGGGTATCGAATTACACACGGATTGTGGCGAACTTGTACAGCGTGGCCTGGACGCAGGCTTGCTGATCAACGTCACTGCAGGCAACACCGTGCGCCTGCTGCCTCCACTGGTGATCAGCGAACAGGAAGTCCCGCGATCTGGCCTGCGGCGTCGCCGAGCTGATCCGCAACTTCGACTAAGCCCAACCCAACGCGTAACAGGACAGGACTGACCATGTCGGATACTCGGCACTTTTTGACGCTTTTGGATTTCAGCCCGGCGGAGTTGCAGCAACTCATCCGGCGGGCCATCGAAATGAAGCGTGAACACCGCGCCGGCACCGACCAGCGCGCCTTTCCCGGGCGCCGTGCTGGCTATGATCTTCGCCAAATCATCGACCCGCACTCGCGTCTCCTTTGAAGCCGGTATGGCGCACCTCGGGGGACACGCCATGTTCCTGTCGCCCCAGGACACCCAACTTGGCCGCGGCGAACCCGTGGAAGACAGCGCGCGAGTGATCTCGTCCATGGTGGACATCGTGGTAATCCGCACCTTCGGCCACGATATCGTGCAGCGCTTCGCAGCGCACTCCTCAGTGCCGGTGATCAACGCCCTGACCGACGACTATCATCCCTGCCAGCTACTGGCTGACATGCAGACCTGGTTCGAGCACCGTGGCAGCATCGCCGGCAAGAGCGTGTGCTGGGTCGGGGACGGCAACAATATGTGCCAGTCCTACATCAACGCGGCCCGGCAATTTGATTTTGAACTGCGTATCGCCTGCCCGCCGGGGTTTGAGCCGGACAGCGAGTTGCTGCGGGTTAACAAGGACAGGGTAAGAATCGAGCACGATCCGGCCATCGCGGCACGCGGCGCCAATCTGGTGGTGACCGATGTGTGGGCCTCCATGGGCCAGGAGAGCGAGCAGCGGGAACGAGCACAGCTGTTCGCCCCCTATCAGGTCAATAGCGACCTGATGAGCGTGACGGCCAGTGACTCCCTCTATATGCACTGCCTGCCCGCCCACCGCGGGGAAGAGATCAGCGCGCAACTGATGGATGCGCCCGACACCGTGATCTGGGATGAGGCGGAGAATCGCCTGCATGCGCAAAAGGCCCTGATGGAAACCCTGCTACTGGCCAATCGCGCCTGAAAACCTAAGCACCCGGCAGTGGCCTAGCGCGGTGTGATCGCGAGCGGCCGCCATCTCACTCCGTAAATAATTATTGGGTATAGATTGTAAATTTTTTATAAGAATTAAATTGATATACGCACTTCATCGGGCCTCATGCCCACCCCAGTGAGCTCCCACAAGCAGATCAAGGCCTGTACGGTTAGTAGGTGCAGACCGACCGAGCTATCAACAACTTATCCACAAATTAAACCCAGGCTAATCCCTTGCATTGCACCTGGAGCCGCATTATCTTGTACTTGAGTGAAGCATATACCCCTACATATTGGGTATTGCGGCTAAAAAACGAACAAAAAAATTCAGCAAATTAGCCGCCGAAGCAGGGATTTCCCTCCCGACAACCGCCACAGGGACGTTATCCCGTTGCATGGCGGCATACTGCGGGTATAGATGCTTTGCCAAGCGGTCACCCAATAAAGCCAAAAGCCGGCACTTCGGAGCAAATATGCAGACAGAGATCAACCAGGGCGGCACTTCCGCCGAAGCGATCACCCCACGACCATCAGCCACCGTCAGCGGCGCTATCGCCGCCACCGCGCCGGGACAATTGCGGGTCATCAAGCGCAATGGCACCGTCGTACCCTTCGAAGACAGCAAGATAACGGTAGCCATCACCAAAGCGTTTCTCGCGGTGGAGGGCGGCACAGCAGCAGCGTCCAGCCGCATCCATGAAACCGTGGCCAAACTGACCGAATATGGTAACGGCCACATTCTGGCGCCGCATGCCCTCCGGCGGCACCATCCATATCGAGGATATACAGGATCAGGTGGAACTGTCCCTGATGCGCTCCGGCGAGCACAAAATAGCCCGGGATTATGTGATCTACCGGGAACAGCAGGCGCGCAAACGCGCCGCCAAGCAGGCCCTGTCCCCCGCCACCCAGGCGGCCGCGGGCAATATCACTGTCGTACAGGCAGATGGCAGCCGCGCGCCACTGGACCTCGACCGCCTGCACACCATTGTCAACGAGGCCTGCGTCGGCTTATCGGATGTCAGCGAAACCGAAATTCTGGACGAGGCCCTGAAGAATCTCTACGACGGCGTCAGCCAGGATGAGTTGAGCACGTCCCTGGTCATCACCGCCCGCACCATGATCGAACAGGAGCCCAACTACACCTTCGTCGCCGCCCGCCTGCTCTGTGACAATTTGCGCGCCGAAGCCCTGAGCTTTCTGGGCGTGGCCGACAGCGCCACCCAGCACGACATGGGCACCCTGTACGCCAAAGCACTGCCGGCCTATGTGGCAAAAGGGCGTCGAACTGGAATTGCTGGCGCCCAAGCTGCTGGAGTTCGACCTGCAGAGACTGGGCCAGGCGCTGCTACCCGAGCGCGACCTGCAATTTACCTACCTCGGCCTGCAGACCCTGTACGACCGCTACTTCATCCACAGCAACAACACGCGCATCGAGTTGCCGCAGATATTCTTCATGCGCGTGGCCATGGGACTGGCGGCGGAGGAGGACGACAGGAACGCCAGGGCCATCGAATTCTACCAACTGCTGTCCTCTTTCGATTACATGAGTTCGACGCCGACCCTGTTCAACGCCGGCACCCTGCGTCCGCAGCTGTCCTCCTGCTACCTGACCACGGTGCCGGACAACCTGTACGGCATTTACGGCGCCATTCAGGACAACGCCATGCTGTCCAAATTCGCCGGTGGCCTGGGCAACGACTGGACCCCGGTGCGCGCACTGGGTGCCTACATCAAGGGCACCAACGGCAAATCCCAGGGCGTGGTGCCCTTCCTCAAGGTGGTCAATGACACCGCGGTGGCAGTGAACCAGGGCGGCAAGCGCAAAGGCGCCGTGTGCGCCTACCTGGAGACCTGGCACCTGGATATCGAAGAGTTCGTCGAGCTGCGCAAAAATACCGGCGACGATCGCCGTCGCACCCACGACATGAATACCGCCAACTGGATACCCGACCTGTTCATGAAGCGGGTGTTCGATGGCGGCGACTGGACCCTGTTCTCGCCCAACGATGTGCCGGACCTGCACGACCTGTACGGCAAAGCCTTCGAAGAGCGCTATGCCCAGTACGAGGAGCTGGCGCGCACCGGCAAGCTCAAGTTGTTCAAAACTGTCAAGGCAGAAAACCTGTGGCGCAAAATGCTGGGCATGCTGTTCGAGACCGGCCATCCCTGGATGACCTTCAAGGATCCCTGCAACCTGCGCTCGCCGCAGCAACATGTGGGCGTCGTGCACTCCTCCAACCTGTGCACCGAAATCACCCTCAACACCAGCAAAGACGAAATTGCCGTCTGCAACCTGGGGTCGGTCAACCTGCCCCAGCACGTAAATGAGAACGGCCTCGACCTGGAAAAATTGCAGCAGACCGTGCGCACCGCAGTGCGCATGCTGGATAACGTGATCGACATCAACTACTACTCGGTGCCGCAGGCCGAGGCGTCCAACATGCGCCACCGTCCGGTCGGCCTGGGCCTGATGGGCTTCCAGGACGCGCTGTACAAGAAGCACCTGGCCTACGGCTCTGATGCGGCCGTGGAATTCGCGGATCGCTCCATGGAGGCCATCAGCTACTACGCCATCCAGGCGTCCAGCGAACTGGCAGCGGAGCGCGGCGCCTACTCCAGTTATCAGGGCTCGCTGTGGAGCCAGGGTATCTTCCCGCTCGATTCGCTGGACCGGCTGATCGCCGAGCGCGGTGAAAAGTACATCCACGTCGACAAGAGCCAGAGCCTCAACTGGACCTCCCTGCGCGCGATGGTCAAGGCGCAGGGCATGCGCAATTCCAACGTGATGGCGATTGCCCCCACCGCGACGATCGCCAACATTACCGGGGTCTCCCAATCCATCGAGCCGACCTACCAGAACCTGTACGTCAAATCGAATCTTTCGGGCGAGTTCACGGTCGTCAATCCCTATCTGGTGAGCGACCTGAAAGAGCGTGGCTTGTGGGACAAGGTGATGGTCAACGACCTGAAATACTACGACGGCAGCGTGCAGGCCATCGACCGCATTCCGGCGGACCTGAAGGCTATCTACTCGACCGCCTTTGAGGTGGAGCCGCGCTGGCTGGTGGAGTCGGCCAGCCGTCGCCAGAAGTGGATAGACCAGGCGCAATCGCTGAACCTGTACATCAACAACGCCAATGGCAAGAAGCTGGATATCACGTACCGCATGGCCTGGTTCAGCGGCCTGAAAACCACCTACTACCTGCGCTCACTGGCCGCCACCGGTACGGAGAAGTCCACCATCGACACCGGCACCCTGAACGCGGTGTCGAAAGGGGCAGCAGGGGGACCGGCGCCGGTGCCGATGGCGTGCTCGCTGGATGACCCGGAATGCGAGGCCTGTCAGTAGGCACACGCACAGTAGGCGCACGCACAGTAGGCGGGCAAGAATAGAATCGACAAAACGATGACCTCATCAAAAATTCAGGAAGTGAAAGAGATGTTAAGTTGGGATGATTACCACAAGGAAGAAGCAGCGCCTGCCAGTGCAGCGGCAGCAAGTATGGCACTCTCAAACCGTGCCATGCCCGCACCGGGAGCAGGACCAGTTGAACTCCAGTCTGCCGCAAGAGCCTACGAAGCGGCAAATCACATCGAAGTAGCGCCTGGTCTCGAAGACCTCGAGATGGGCGCCGCACGCGTGTCGGTGGACGAAAAGGCCATGATCAACTGCCGCGCCGACCTCAACCAGCTGGTGCCCTTCAAATACGACTGGGCCTGGCAGAAATACATCGACGGTTGCGCCAACCACTGGATGCCCCAGGAAATCAACATGACCGCCGACGTGGCCACCTGGAAGGATCCGGAGGGCCTGACCGACGACGAGCGCCGCATCGTCCAGCGCAACCTGGGCTATTTCTCCACGGCGGACTCGCTGGTGGCCAACAACCTGGTGCTGGCGATTTACCGCCTGATCACCAACCCCGAGTGCCGCCAGTACATCCTGCGTCAGGCCTTCGAGGAAGCCATCCACACCCACGCCTACCAGTACTGCATCGAGTCGCTGGGCATGGATGAAGGCGAAGTCTTCAACATGTACCGCGAAGTGCCCTCGGTCGCGAAAAAGGCCGCCTGGAGCATCAGCCACACGCATGCATTGAGCGACCCCACCTTTAAAACCGGCACAGCGGAGACCGACCAGACCCTGCTGCGCAACCTGATCGGCTTCTACGCCGTCACCGAAGGTATTTTCTTCTACTGCGGCTTTACCCAGATCCTCTCCATGGGCCGCCGCAACAAGATGACCGGCGTGGCGGAACAGTTCCAGTACATCCTGCGCGACGAGTCCATGCACCTGAACTTCGGTATCGACGTGATCAACCAGATCAAGCTGGAGAACCCGCACCTGTGGACCAGCGAGTTCCAGCAGGAAGCCATCCAGATGATCATGGAAGGCACCCAGCTGGAGATCGAATACGCGCGCGACACCATGCCGCGCGGCGTGCTGGGCATGAACGCGGCGATGATGGAGGAATACCTGCACTTCATCGCCAACCGACGCCTGTCGCAACTGGGTCTGCCGGAGCAGTATCCGGGCGCGCAGAACCCGTTCCCCTGGATGTCGGAAATCATGGATTTGCGCAAAGAGAAAAATTTCTTCGAAACACGGGTGATCGAATACCAGACCGGTGGCGCACTGAACTGGGATTAGAACGCACTAACTGAGGAATCTCGCATGGCGAACAATAACAAGAACCCGTCCGATACAGAGACCATCCTGATGGCCCTGGACCAGATCAGCCAGACCATTGATGTCATGACCAGTGTGGTGGGACGCCTGCGCAACTACATGCACCAGCAGGAGTCGGCGGCCGCCGATAAAAAGAAGGAGTTGCAGGCCGAGATCAAGTCGGATCGCGTACTGCATTAGGAGAGAACGGCCCTAGCCCGTTTTGAAGGCGAGGTCGGGGCACAGAACAAAAGCCGTTACAACGCTGCTTCCGCTCCGCTTAGTCATTGACAGGGGCAAATTTTGAATCTCACCACATATACCAAACAAGATTTCTCCAGACTTCACGCCACTCTATCTGACTGGCTGCAGAATTAATTGAAGACTGCCTGTCTTCAATCCCATCCTGTTTCTATTGAAAAACCAGAGTCCGGCTTTTCAATAGGGCTGTTGTGTGACGAAAGCGATTTGCCCTGTAAGGTACAGTAATGTCCAGTGATGTAGAAAAAAAGGAAGCATTAAGAAAAAAGTCTCTTGGGGAACTGGGAGAGTTGTTCGGCATTAAAGCGCTGATAGATAATTCATTTGAAAAAGTCGTGAATCTTAATGACAAGAAAATGAACTATCCATTTGCCGATTTATATGCTGAGAAAGGTAGTAAAAAATACATCATTAGCATAAAGGCCAGGAATAAATATCAGAAAAACCATACTTTAAATTCCCGCTATAATTTGGGCAATAATGCTTACAAGAAAGCGCGGGCTGCTGAAATAGAATATGAGGCAGAGGCGCACTGGATGGCTATTCAGTTTGATGCAAATACATATTCCATCTATTTTGGCTCGCTACATGAACTAAATCAGCGAAAGGCCATTCCAGTTCGAGAATGTGAACAAGGTACGATAGGAGCATGTTTGGTAAGGGATAAGAGACATTACTTTGACTTTGAATTCTTTGGCAATAAGAAAAATTTCTTTGCCACATAACAAAGGGGGCTGTCAATCCAACTGAGTAATTTCGACAAGGGTATGGAACTGCCTTACGGCAACGAAGAGTATGTGACTCCTGAACCTAAACGTACCGAGATCGATCAGCTCGCCGGTCCCACGCTGCTCGAATTCGGTAGCCCAGAGTGCGGACACTGTCGAAGGGCCCAGCCGCTTCTGGCGTCCGCACTCGCCGCTCATCCGGGCGTACGACATATCAAGATCGCCGATGCGAGCGGCCGTCCGCTGGGACGTTCCTTCAAGGTCAAGCTCTGGCCCACGCTCGTATTCTTGCGCGACGGCCATGAAGTCGCTCGACTGATTCGGCCCAGCGACACGAGTACCATCGCCGATGCTCTCGCCAAAATCGACATTGTCTAATGAATACGATGCGCACTGTCCTGCTCGTGCCTATTTCAGCTCACCAGGAGCGGCGGCTTATAACCAAAAAACGTTTCCGCGGAAACGTCATTCACCATAAGCGCAACACCCAAGGAAATTCGAAAGCATGATCGACCTCTATTATTGCCCCACCCCAAACTGTCAAAAAGTATCCATTGCCCTGGAGGAGCTGGGCTTGCCCTATCAGGTGCATCCCATCGATATTGTTGCGGGCGACCAGAACCAACCAGAGTACGCAGACATCTGTCCGAACCGTAAAGTACCCGCCATCATTGACCCGGACGGCCCAGGCGGGCAGCGGATCGTGCTGTGGGAGTCGGCGGCGATCCTGATGTATCTCGCGGAGAAAGCTGGCAGCCTCTGGCCTAGTGATCCAATAGAGCAGGCGCTGGGGCGGCAATGGCTTTTTTGGCAGATGAGCTACGTCGGCCCGATGATGGGGCAGCTCCATCATTTTGTGCAGTACGCGCCGGAGCAGCTTGACTATCCGATTGCGCGTTACACACAAGAAACAGAGCGGTTGCGTCGGTTGCTGAATCAACACCTTGAAGACCGCAGCTTTCATACTCGATGCGTACTCCATCGCTGATATTGCCTGCTTTCCATGGTTCAGGATGTTTGGTTTCCGCTATCCTTATCAGGCTCCGTATCCGTATCTGGACGCGTGGCTCGATCGAGTCTCTGCGCGACCCGCCGTACAGCGCGGGTTTGCTGTTGACCTGGACAAAATCCGGCCAGTCGTGCTCGGCAGCGAACCCGTCACCGATGAGGTACGTCGGCACCTGTTCGCAAGCTATCAAGTTGATGATGGTCCTACTAACCAGGTCCGCTGATGTATATAGGGTCGTAAAAAAGCGGCATTACGTGCAGTGGGTATAAGTAGTGGCAACCAGGATCGGCAACCTTTTCGAATCCTTACCTGAAGATATCAGCGATGAGATCTTCAGCGAGTTGGTTCGCGGGGACAACATCAAAATCGAGCGAATTGTCTCCAAAGGCCATGCATCCCCGGCATCGGGCTGGTACGACCAGACGGAACACGAATGGGTCGCGGTACTCAAAGGTGAAGCAAAAATCGCCTTTGAAAATGGGAATGAGGTACATTTAAATGCCGGTAGCCATCTAACCATTCCGGCGCATACAAAGCACAAGGTGACATGGACAACTCCCGACACGGAAACCATATGGCTGGCGGTTCACTACCAGTAGTAGCCTCACGCAATCCATGAAGAATTACATACTCTGGGACAACGACGGCGTTCTCGTCGATACCGAATTCTGGTATTTCACGGCGACACAGCGGGCGCTCGCCGAACTGGGCGTCACACTCGAGAAGCAAACCTATCTGCAGCGCATGGCACAGGGTCAATCAAGTTGGGATCTCGCCGCGGCAGCGGGCGTCGATGCCAACCGGATTGTAATGCAGCGGCAACAAAGGGATGCCTGGTATCAGGAGTACCTGCTGCGCGAGGATATCGAGATTCCCGGTGTCGAGCAGTTACTGGAAGATCTATCCAGAACCCACAGGATGGCCATCGTCACAACGTCCACCAGTGCCCACTTCGAGCTGATCCACAGGAACAGGAAGCTGCTGCGGTTTATGGATTTTGTACTCACCCGCGAGGACTATGTGCTGTCCAAGCCCGACCCGGAGCCCTATCTTCTCGCTCTCAAAACATTTGGGGCCAGTGCCGATGACTGCCTGGTCGTTGAAGACTCCCAGCGCGGCCTGCAGGCGGCGCTCGCCGCCGGGATTGACTGCGCGATCGTGCATAACGACTTTACCGCGAGTCACGATTTCACCGGCGCGAGTCACTTGCTGAACTCCATAGCCGAGGTGCCAGGGATACTGGGTGTGTGACGGTGTCAAGCGGCCAGCGTGCCGTGGCAGGCGAGGTCAGCATCGATATCGCCAGCCACGGCAGGCCCAATTTATCCAGCCAGTCCAGCGCCTCCCCGGCCGGTTTTAACATCGCGATAGTCGCCGAACTGCCCGCCACCAGGCACTGACCCGCCAGCACGCTGACGGCAACGAGACCCTGGGCGGGCCAACCCGTGCGCGGATGCAGGATATGGCCGTAGCGTTTGCCGTCAATCTCCAGGCAACGTTCGTAGTCACCACTGCTGGCCAGACCACCCTCAGGCAAGAGTACTTGAGCCACTGCACGGTCTTTCGCAGCGGGGTGACGAATGCCGACCGGCCAGCCCGTTGTACCGGCCGGCACGCCGATGGCAACCATATCACCAGCCAGATCCACCAGAGCCGCGACCACGCCATGTCGCCGCAGTTGCATGGCCGCACTGTCGGCGGCGTACTCTTTCACGCAACCGCCAAAGTCCAGTTCCATCCCCACCGTGGGCAGATACACGCTGTCCTGCGTCCCTCTGCACTAGCTCCCAACCCACCAGTGGCAGCAGGGCATCAATCTCGCGCTGCTCGGGACAACGGCCCGGACTTGAAATCCCAGGCCCGGCGCAACACGCCGGAGGTGAGATCGAACAGGCCATCGCTTTCGCGCCACACTGTATCGGCGTAGTTGAGCAGGCCAGCAGTTTCACTATCAAGTGGCACAGGCTTGCCCGTACCGGCTGCGCGATTGATTTGGCTGGTGAGGGAATCTTCAATGTAGCGGCTGTACTTGCGTTCCAGCCGCTGCACCTCTGCCACAGCGGCGGCAATGGCAGTCTCGGCGCGGACCGCGTCATCCAACTCCAGACGCAGGCGGCAAGGACCGCCCATGGCTTTGAAGCTGTGCTCGACGCGCTGCACAGGCTGGACCGAACCTACTTGAACTTGTAATTGAGCCCGATGCCGTAGCGCCAGAAGTCCACCAGACCGGGGGATTCGTCACCGCTGTAAACGCCCCAGCTCTCGTCCGTTTTATAGCGCTCGGCGTCTGCGTTGACCGACCAGTTACCAAAATCACGTTGCACGCGTAAACCGCAGGAAAAAGCGCCGAACGCTGACAGGCGATAGTCATCCGCGAAATAGCGGTCGTCGGTATTGGCAATATTGTTGAAAAACTCCGCCTCATGCTGGCTGTAGTACCTCACGAAAGGTGTCAGCCTGAAGTCGTGCGCAAGATTCTGCTGCCACGCGACATCAATGGTGTGTGACGCGACATCCCAGTCATCATCGAAATACCGGTAGTCGACGTGCAGGGCCGCGTTCTGGCTATCAAAGAAGTGGCGATACCCGGCGCTCACGGTCCATTCCTCGCGCTCATCGGGGCGATGATCGCGATACTTGTAAGGATCCGTGAGGAAACCATCGCGATAGGTATAGCTGAGCCCAAAACGCACCAGGGCGCGTTTGCTGATGATGCGCGATACGCCCGCCCAGGCAGACGTGACATCCTTGCTGGCATGCAGCGTGTTGGTCGGCACAGAGCCCTGCGTCGGATCAATATCGTCATGGGACACACTGAGCGCGCCGCTGTAGGTAGTCAGCCCGTCGGCGCTATTGAAAGCGCCATCCACACCACCGGCATTCGACTCGTAGTCATCCTCGTCAGAGTAGGTGTAATTAACACCCACGTTGCCGCGATCAAAATAGTAGCGGGTGGTGCCGCTCACCTCGGTGCGAGTATCCTCGATACTGGCGCCGCTCATGATAACTTTGGGGTCACCACTTGGCGCTCTCCCCCACAAACCAGGGTGAGGCGCCACTCATATCTTCCCACGCCACATCCAGGGCGAACGACCAGTCATCGGCAACGGGCGCCAACAAATGGAACTGGGCGACATCAATGTCATAGCGCTCACTACCGCCACCGAAGGCTTTCTTGGCGGTGATATCGTCCTCATCGTATTTGCTGTAGCGCATGCCCACTTCGGTGAACTCCGGCTGCGCGTCAGCCATCGCTCCCTGATAGGCCGGAAGTAACAGGGCGCTGGACGTGAGCGCCAGTAGAGTTGCGTTGCGGTCTTCCGGACGCCTGGCCATCAGTTACACCCACAACCGCCGCCGGCGGCTCCTGAGCCACCCGATGAGGCTTCCTTGCTGGCATAAATCTGGCTGCGCAGTTGCGCTTCCATGACATTGGGTTGCCACTGCATCTCGTCCTTGGCGAGAATGCCGCGCTCCCAGGGCTGAACTGTTTCACAACCGCAAAGAGCGACTGCAAGTATTAAACCTGCCAAATATTTCAAATTATTATTCTCCCAGTAGTGCAACAATTGCTGTGCGCAACTGTATCCCCATCACTCTTGCGAAACCCCTGGTGGATCTCGCGAACCATGCCCTGCCTGTCGATAAGATAACCCGTCGGCATGCCCAGAATGCCGAAGGTTTGCGGCGTGATACCCTCGGCATCGCGCACCACCAGATAGCTCACCGGCATTTCAGTCAGAAACTGCATGGCATCTGACTCAACTTCATCCACGTTGATCGCCAGGACTTCAAAGCCCTTAGGCCCCAACTCGTTTCGCAACTGTTCCAATTGGGGAAAAGAAACCCGACAGGGTCCGCACCACGAGGCCCAGAAGTCCACATAGACGACCTTGCCGCGCAAGGACTCAAGACTGATCTCTCCTGCTCCCGACAAATTGGGCAAGCTCACCGCAGGCGCCGCCTGACCTACGGCCACACCTGCCGCCTGCACCCAAAGGGGCAGACACAAACTCAGGCTCAACAGGAGCCGCCTCAGGATGCTCAATGCTCGACTTCCAACTGCAGCAACGTCCACGTATTGTAACCGTGATTGTGCAGGTGATATTCCACCTTGCTGCCGACTGGCGCATCGAAGTCAATCGGGACTCGTACATCGTAGATATTGGCATCCGTTGGTATCTTGACGTTTTCCTCCCACACAGTATGACCATCTACAGTGATCGCAGCATGGGCTTGCGCCGGCTGTGCGAACGCCAGATTGCCGTGCCACAGCACCAGATGCAGGGAATCACCTTTGGCAAGGGCTATCTTGGCAGGCTGAGCCAATGTCAAATAATTACAGTAGCCGGTCTGCACTTCGAGTGCGCCATCCTCGTTGTACCAGCTATTGTCAGGGCAGTTTACTTCTGCTGGTCGGTGCGCGCTGAGTCGGTCATCCGCCGCTGACTGCATCACCCAATCATTCGCATCGATCAGTTGCTGGGATTCCACAGTGGAGCTGTCATCCACTTCAATTTCCACCGACTCTTCGATTCCCAAGGCGTGGTGATCGGGACCGCGCAAGCTGACTCGCAACGTGTGGCGTCCTGCGGCGAGATCGTCAGGCAGTTGGTAGAAGTATTTCGCATCCCACGCTGTCAGGTGCTCGGCTGTATCATCATCGCTATCAAGATAAACATGATAGTGCCCCTCGTACACGGCGCTGTGATCGCCGCCATGTTCATCTGCAGGGCCTTCGTCACCGTGTTCGCCCGGTTCATGCAGGCTGAAGTTATTCAACAGGAGTGCCAGGGGCACCAGATCGCCCGCGGCGAACCGCTGCCTGTGTGCAGGCGCTTCAATATGCACGCTGGCGGAATAGCTATAGTCGTAACCAACCTTTGGTTTGGTCATGTAGAAGCTCGTCAGGCACATTTCATCGCCTGTGCCTTCACCCCACTCCACATACTGGGGCACCTTTTGTACGCCGTTGACAATTGCTTGATTGGCCGCACTGTTGTCCCAGCTACATTGCAGGCGCAAACGATCCTTTGGATTAATCAACACTTCCCGCTCCAGGAGATACGTACTCTGCCAGTTGAAATCCCAATCGCGAATATCAACAATCACCTGCTCAGAGCCATCCTCGCGAATGAGCGTCAACCGTCCCGTTTTCGCCAGCGTATGCATATGGAGAAACCCGGTATGTATGGCCCACGAATCGTTGGAATTCACGTTTGCCGGCGCACCAAATAATAGCGACAAAAATCTCGCCTGTACTTCAAACTGGTGGCGAGCGTCCGGGTCCCCTGCCGCAATCGGCATGCCACCTGGCCGCAGGAACGCAGGGTTAGTAAACAGAAAACCGCTGGCAGGACGATCAACCTCGGTACGAGTAGCAACCTGTAATGTGGTCTGGTCCGGCGTAGGTTCTGCAACGAGCGTGTTGTAATGCATTTGCACCACCACCAGAGAGCCTGGCTCAATACCTAAGCCGGTGCCGCTCGGTCCCGCGCCACGCGCTGCGCCGGGCACCCAACCACCAATCTGGCGCGGTAGCGGCGAATCTGGTAATCCGCCCGACAGGCCGCAGTTCCAACCCGGCCGACCATCTTTGCCATTGGCAGCGTAATATGCGGCGGTATCTTGCGGTTCAATAATATTGACAATGACATGGTGGACTTCCGCGAGCTGGTCGGGATTGACCTTGACCGCCGTGACATAGGCAAACTCATCCAAAGGCCACTCAACGGCGAAGCAGCGCTGATCATCTGGTCGCTCCACCGGGGTGTAGGGCTGCGGCAGAGACAGCGTCAGGTTGTAGTCGATTTCCTCGCCTTCCTCTTCTTCCTTCGCCGGAGGCACGTAGTCTTCAGGATTGCCTTGTGTCAGATTTCCGGCAAGCCAGTTAGTCAGCGCAAACTCATCTTCCGCTGATAATGCGCGCTCATGCTTGAACCGGCTATAACCTTTGGTCGGCGGCCACGGTGGCATGGTGCCGTTTTCCACGGAAAATGCCGCAGCGGCCGCCACCGCTTTTATCTTGTCGTAACTATCCAGCGGGAAGGGAGCCACTCCACCGTCTACGTGGCAGGTAACACAGTTTTTTTCCAGGATAGCGCGAATATCTCCATGGTAGGTGAATCCGGCGTCCAGCTGCTTGTAGGGCGCCTGTGACGCATCGCCCTGTGGGGCTCCGTCAGCGAGCCACTGCAGCAGGAGGCGCGACTCAGCGGGTTTAAGGTCAGCAAAGCCCAGCGGAGGCATGGTGTCGCCCTCCAGTACGAAGGCCAGGGCGGAGCGCTTTCCGTAGACCTGCTCGTAGGTTTCAAGCGCAAAAGGCGCAGGGCCGCCGTCAATATGGCAGGCGACACAATACCTCTGTATCAGGGGCTGTGCTGCGCTGTACCAGGAAATTTGGGGAGAGTCTGCCCCTTGAGGAAGGACGTCAGAACTAGCTTGCGTGGAGGAGCCACCACCACCGCCACCACATCCAGCTGCCGCTAATAAAAGCAGTGACACCACAGCTATTTTTACAAATGAATTGCATATCATAGGGTGAAAAACTCCCATGTTCAAAGACTTATCCACAGATTAGACCAAAACATAGCATAGAAATCGGGTTGGTTAAACGCTGCGGCGGGTAGGTCTTTGTAATTTGAATCAGGCAACAGCTAATTGGGGTTATGCGCACTCCTCGGACAACAGTTCATCTATTCGCACCAGAGCTGCCACCAGTTCACTGCTTCTGAGTCCAGTGCCCCGGAAGTACTCCTCGGCCATTGGCGCGATACCACAGCGTTCGGGCAAGGTCTGACCCTCCTGCAGCATAGCGTAAAGAGTCGGCAAAAAAACAAATTGCAGCCACTGGGGTAAGCGTCAGTGTGTCCACGCAAAACGGCAGGTTCGAGGCCAGTGCCTCAGCCGGCGGGTGCACCTTGTTCCACTGACCCAGCTGGCGCAGTTGTGCCTCTATATCGATTAAAATTTCAGCTACCTCGGTCGGCATGCTCACCCTGCTGCAGTGATGGGCCCGGGTAATCGAAAATCAGTCTCCCGGAAATGGCTCTTGGGGCCGGTTTAGTGTGGGCCGACCATGCCCGAATCTACGTCGAACAAACTGAGCGGCCTTTGACCCACTGCACTGATGCGGATATTCTGACATTCCATTTGGCATAGGGCCAGTTTCCACCGTCAATTTTGATCAGCGGGTGTAGTTCAATGGCAGAACGGCAGCTTCCCAAGCTGCATACGTGGGTTCGATTCCCATCACCCGCTCCATATTTCCTTCTACTGACCGTCTACACGCAGGGCCGCATCGTGAATAGAGCGCTCATTAACAACCTCAACAGGCGTCTGCTGGAAAACCTGCGCAACAACACTACTGACAAGACCGGGACAGAGGGCCGTATTGCGGCCACTGAATTTTACTGCCCCAAGACGCTGGCGCTCGAGCGACAAAACCTGTTTATCAATACGCCGCAACCGGTGGCCTTTTCCGGAGAGATACCCGAGCCTGGTAGTTTTCTGGCCCTGCAGGTGCTTGACGTACCGGTACTGCTAACCCGAGACGAGAACGGAAAATTACGCGCTTTCATCAACGCCTGCTCGCACCGGGGAGCGCAAGTGGCGACCGGCGCAGGGCAGGCCCGTTCTCTGGTCTGTCCATTTCACGGCTGGGCCTACGCAATGGACGGATCATTGCGCGGGCGACCCGACGATGAGTGCTTCAGCTCACCCAGGGAAGCCTGCTCACTCACATCGCTAGCGGTATCAGACAAATATGGCATCGTGGTCGTGGCCATTAGTGTCGACGTAGCGCAGGTCGCCGTCGATAACGCGTTGGTTGAGATTGGCAAACACCTGGAAGGGTTTGGCTTTGAAAATTATCGCACGCTGGAACGGCGTCTGTTTAATGTGGCAGCCAACTGGAAACTGGTGAGTGACCTGAGTCTGGAGAGCTACCATTTCAAGACCCTGCACCGGGACAGCGTCGCCCAGATATTGGCACCCAACGCAGTGGTGGACACGTTTGGACGACACAGCCTGTGGGCTTTCCCGTTTAAAACAATTACGACTCTTGCCGAACTCGACGAAGAGTCCTGGCCAGACTCTATTCAGGGCTCCATGACGTTCACTCTGTATCCGGGCGTGATGTTTGTCGTCAATGCCCTGGGCGCACAGATGATACGAGCTGAACCCGGCCAAAGACCGGGTGAATCGCGGGTAACGTTCGTCGGTGTCAGCCGGAATAACTGTGATGTTGAACAGGCAAGAAAGGCCTATGAGTTCGGCGGCGATGTGTTTGCACGAGAGGACCTGCCGATTGCCGAAGAGTGCCAGCTTGGGCTGACTGCCGGAGGTCGCGACCTGCTGCTGGGCAAGAATGAACCACTATTGCACTTCTGGCATCAGTTGTGGCGCGCCGCAGCGCAGCCGATTAGCCCAACTGGAGCTGAAACGGCGGCAGCGATGCCAGAATAGCGCGGCCATAGCGTCGCGTCAGAATTCGCCGATCCAGCAAGGTGATTCGACCACTGTCTTCTTCCGTGCGCAACAACCTGCCGCTGGCCTGCACCAGACGCAGGGCGGCGTCCGGTACGCTGATCTCCATGAAAGCATTGCGCCCCTGCGCCTCCACCCACTCAGCCAAAGCCGCCTCTAACGGACTGTCCGGCACGGCAAACGGAATCTTGGCGATCACCACATGGCGGCAGTAATTACCGGGCAGGTCAACCCCTTCAGCAAAACTGGCCAGGCCAAAGATAACACTCCCCTCGCCGCCATCGATCGCCTCCTTATGCCTGCGCAATACTTCCTGTTTGCTGTAATCCCCCTGCATCAATATTCGACCGCCGAACTCACCACTGACCCCGTGGTAAACATCCTGCATTTGACGGCGCGAGGAGAACAACACCAGACTGCCCTCCATTTGATCCAGAATACGTGGCAACTGCTCGATCAGGGCCTCCGTATGGGCTTGGGCGTCACTGGGATCACAGTCCATGGCAGGTACTGTGAAGGTGGCCTTAGCATAATTGAAGGGACTGGCCACTACTTTGTAGTTGGCCTCAGGTGGCGCTCCTGAATGTAATTTGAAGCGATCAAATGAGTTGAGGGCAGTTATAGTCGCCGAGGTCACAATCACACCGGCAGCCCTGGACCACAGACAATCCTGCAGGATATCTGCCGCCAGCACCGGACTGCAGCGCAGTTCGAAGCCCAACTGTCCTGCGCTGTTCAAAAGTGTAATCCAGCGCGCCTTTGGCGGTATCTCACCCTTCCCGCTCACCGCATACTCCTGCCACAGAGCTAATGCGGCTTCCGCTCGACCCAGCATTCCTCCAATGTTGATATGCCAGGTTTCTATATCCGATTTATCCACCCCGACAAATTCATCATCCAACGCCTCTTCGAGAGAGCTCTCCAGACGAGAAAGCGCGCTGCTCAATTTCTGGAACTGCGCGGTGAGCGCCACAGCCACCGGGAGTAATGACTGCGGGGACCAGACCGTGTTCGAGCCGCAATTGTTGCTCATCCCGGCGGTCATCCAGGTCAGCTTCTTCAAACAGTGCCGTTACAGCCTGTTCCGCTACCTGCAATGCCGCTATGGTTTCCTCCATTTCCCCAGGTAAGACCTGCAACAACCGTTGTGCGCTCTCGATCGCAACCAGTAGCAGGCCCTGACTGAGCCAGCGACTTTTTGCTGTCCTGCAACCAGGCTATGGTGGAATGCAACCGGCAGAAGCTTGCAAAATGCGACAGCGCTTTGTCGGGCAGATGGTGGCCCTCATCGAACACATAGATACTGTCTTCGGGTAGCGACAGAATGGCTCCACCCCCAAGGGCGAGGTCTGCCAGAACGAGATCGTGATTGGTGACGATAATGTCTGCGCTTTGCAACTCGTCCCTGGCTCGGTAAAAGCTGCACTGGCTGATGTTAGGACAGCGGCGACCACTGCACTGGCTGTGATCAGTGGTCACGCCATACCAGATTTCCTCCGCAACACTACCGGGCCAGTTGTCCCTGTCACCGTCCCACTGCCCCCGACCGAGGGCCTCGAGCATCGCGTCGTATACGGGCAGCGCTTCAGCTTCCAGAGGTGCTCCCAACTCATCGGGATAGAGCGGTATCAACAGATGATGCGCCCTGACTCTCTGCTATCAAGCGATCCAGTTTGGACAGGCAGACATAGCGTCGTCGTCCCTTGGCCAGCGCAAAACTGAAGTCCATGCCGCTACTTTGCCGGATATCCGGCAAGTCCTTGTTCACGAACTGTTCCTGCAGCGCAATCGTGGCAGTGGCAACCACGAGCCGTTTGCCCAAAGCCTTTGCCATCGGGATTGCAGCAACGGCGTAGGCTATTGTCTTACCTGTACCCGTACCCGCCTCAATGACACAGACCGCGGGCAACCCGCTGTCATGGGCACCTGCAGGCGGAATACGCGAAAGTGTATTGGCAATCTCAGCGATCATCTGGCGCTGCCCCCAACGGGGAGTGAGGGATTTGCTCTCCACAAGGGCGCTGTAGGCCTCGCGAATGGTGTCCTTGAGATCCTCGCTCAGCAAGGTGTCTGCGAACTATCGGCCAGCGCCAGCTTACTCACCACCGCATTGGCATATATACCAAGGGCGTAAGGACGGTGCTCATCCGGCATAGCCTCGATGCGAGCGTCAAACGCCGCTTCGCTGCAATCCCCCTCCTCCAGATAGAGCTCTTGCGGCACAGGAGCATCCTCACCATACAGACGTCGGTAGGCATAAAGATTGGTAGGGTGCAGGCAATACTGACTGATAACCTGCCTATCGACCTCCGACGGCAACGGCATCAGGAGTGTCCAGACCGTCACTCAATGGTGTGCCAAAGGATACATGGACACGTCCTTTTTCACCGGCAATGCCTTGGGCAATGGAGGCGACATCCTCCTGCTCTCCTTTTTCGTAGCGGCCTTCGGTCGACTTCTGAAACAGCTCTTTGGCCTTCATTGCATCGCAGGGATCAAGCTCGTAGGAGATTGCCACCGGCACGATACCCAGACTGCGGATATGCTCACCGAATTCCTGGTTGCGCTTGTCACGGCTCATGGAGAGCATCTTGATAATGACCGGCTCCGTGCGATCAACGCCGTCCTTGGCGCGCCCTTCGCGTTGAGCGATCCAGACCGGTGAATTTTCCTCCAGGAGCGAGTGCTGAATGTAGTTGGCAAGGGTTTTGGATGCCGCCAGCAACTCCCGGGGGCCACTCACCGAGCGCTTCACAATAAAACTCTTGTTCAGTCTCATCAAATCAGAGACCCAGGGCTTCGTGAGCAGGTTATCGCCAATGGCGATACGCGCCGTTTCGTAGCCACCACGGTGCAGTGCATAATTGGTGAAGGCCGGGTCCATCGCGATATCCCGGTGATTGCTCATGAAGAGGTAGGGGCGTGTGGGATCAAGGCGCTCCAGTCCGGACACACTGAAGCCACCGGTGGCACGCTCAATCATACGCGTCATGTAGCGCTCGATAATGAGTTGCATGCTACGTACATCTGACACGCCACGCACTTCGCGAGCAAGCAGATAACGTACCAAAAAGCGCATCAGCCCGGGCATAAGGGATGCCAATCGGCCCAGACGATACACCGCCAGGGTGCCCAGAAATTCAGAGTTATGGAGCAAACGTGTCAGGACCGCCGCCACTTCATCGTCCCTGTAGGGCCGGATATCTGCAAAGGGGTCGGTCAAGCCAGTCTTCTCAATTTTCTCAGGCGCCACACCATACCCAAATTCTCCACGGTAGTCATCCAACAGATGCAGGCATTGCCCAAACGAGGTGCCCCATGAGTTCGAGAGCTGTGACATTGGGCGCAGTAAGGCTCATCGAACCAACTGACGGCGGCCAGAGAACTGGTGGCGGCTGGGCCTTCACGTTACCTACTTGGAGATTAATAATGGTTAATGTTTCCCGGAGAAACCTCGTCGAGATTCTATATTATATTTATAAATCAATTAGTTAAAATTTTTCGGCCATGTTAGCCAGAAATTTTGTTACCAAAATACCCAAATAGTTACGATTTAGTAACTCTCTTTTGCTATTACTTGACTCCATATAATAAGCACTTACGAGCCCGGTCTTCGATGAGCCCTTGATCGGTGCCAATGCCAATTAGTGAAAAAGTGAGGGACTTGTAATGAACTTATCAAAATTCGCAGCCACGACGGCGCTGGTAGTCTTTTCAGTGAGCAGCTTTGCCGCTAAACCCACCAGCATCGTATTCGATGCCAATGCCACAACCGGTGACGGCACGGCCTACGCGAAATACACTGTTAAGTGCTCCAATGGCAAAAAAGCCGAACTGACCGCGTGGGATAACCGTGGCAAGTGGTGCGTGGGAGACGCCGACAGCAAGAACTGCGAGAAGAAGCAGATTAACGCTGCCAAGGTCGCCTGCAAAGCACCTAAGTAATGCCCATTACTGGCGAGTTGCAGCCCTCAAGCCAGGTAGCGGGCCTGTAACTGCGCCAGCTCGGCGGGGCCTACACCCAGTGCCTCCTCCAAATAGACTTCTACTGACGGAAAACGTTGCTCAATTGCGAATAAGGCGCGAGCCAAATAATCCTCATGAACCTCCAGCATGGGCAGGATCGACTGTGTGTCCATCTGCTGCATCTGATACTTTTCCCGCAACCGATCGATTTCCCGATGCGGATGGAAGAATTGTCCAGTGAGCATGTAATCGCGCATTACCACCTCCCGTGAAACCCCCAGCGCCAACAGAATGATTGCGGCGGCGAATCCCGTGCGATCTTTTCCAGCCGCACAGTGCACCAGAAAGCGCGCGTCATCCACCTCCAGAATCTCTCTGAACATGCGCGCATAGGCTTCTGTCTGAGCTTCGGCAAAATCCTGGTTGATTTGCAACATAAAATCAAACATGGCTTGCCGATCACCCATTTGATCTTCGGCTTGTTCGAAGAATCGCGAGTTGCTGCCAGGGATAATGGGAAGGCTGGCTATCCGGGGGGGATTGTTTGCGGGCAACCTGCTGGGATCATTTTCCTGTTCCTCCAGTCGCCTGAAATCACAGACCAGATCAAGCTTTAGGCTGGCCAACAGCTCTACATCCTGATCACTCAGGCTCGAAAGTTGGCCCGAGCGGAACAGGAAGCCCCACTTCACCCAACGGCCGTGTACTGTGGGGTAGCCACCAAAATCCCTGAAATTTGGGGTTCCCTGCATGCCCAGTTTACGCTCGGCGGCCAGCACTTCCGTGCCATGCTGGTCACGGAGACGAAAATAATGACGGCTCGCTGGTTTCAGACCTGACATACGGACCCGCCCGGAGTCTTCACTATAGTGCGACCTCACCACATCGCTGGCCGCCAGCGGTTCAACTGTCACCCGCGTATCGGGGCGGCTGGCTCGCCACTCTATGTGATAGTCACCATCCGACTCGCGCCAGATATGCACTGCATCTGAAATCAACATGGTCTGAGACAAGCCTCTTGCAACTCGACAGGGAGACTACCAACCGCAGCAGGGATCCCAAGTTTAATTCCCTTTATACTCAAAAACGGCTCGCAGCAGCATTTTAATAAGGTTGAGCTGATTCTCCAGCGCCGTGTCACTGAATGGATCCTGACCCAGCAAATCCCGGTACATCGGCGCCATCGTGACGTAGGACATCACCAGATTATTGAACGCCATTACCGCCCACGGTTGTAGTCCCGTGTTTTCGAAAAGCGTAAATTTTTCCCCCGCTATCTCGGCTCGCGCCTGAAACATCGGCCGAAACAACCGATCTATCAACTCGTTGGTATGTGGCCCACCGGAGAGCGCCGCATGCTGTAGCAGTCTGGCAAGATTCGGGTTTGCGTGGTGCTGACGAACTATGGTCTCCAGCCAACGAAATACCCTCTCGTTGGTCACCGGTCCGCGATCCAACTCTGCGAGGGGCGCAGAGAAATCCTCCAGGAGACGGTCAAGTACCGCCTCGTAAAGGGCTTCCTTGTTCTTGAAGTGGTTGTAGAGGCTGGGGGAGCGAATACCCACACGGTCTGCCACATCGCCCAGTGACGTCGCGCTATAGCCCTTCTCGGCAAAAAGGCCTTCCGCAGCATCAAGAATGCGCTCTGAAGTGCTAGGAGCCTGTGCAGCAGGTAACCCTCTAGTATCCATTCGTAAAAACGCCACCGTCGGAAGATAAGGCAAATAATAACTAATAGGCAGTAGTATACATCAGCTAAGAGCGGCCAAACCAGCTCAGACACCGGTTGACAAGCGTATAGGCAATGTGAATAATCGCGCCTCCTGATTTTTTGACCCCTATCGAGGTAAACAACGTGGCGAATTCACCACAAGCAAGGAAACGCGCCCGCCAGGCGGAAAAGCGTCGAGCCCACAACTCCAGCCTGCGGTCTCTCGTGCGCACAGTGATTAAAAAAGTATATGCCGCAGTTGGCAGCGGCGACCCGGCAGTAGCCAAAACGGCTTATGACAGTGCCATACCCGTCATCGACCGCATGGCCGACAAGGGCATCATCCACAAGAACAAGGCGGCCCGCCACAAGAGCCGCCTTAACGCACAGGTTAAAGCCCTGTCCGCGTAACGCAAAACTTCTGCCAGATACGAAAAAGCCGGCTACCAAGCCGGCTTTTTGTTGCCCCTACCCTAATATCATCCCTCCCTCGCTTGCCATTCTCAGGACGACAGTGGTGTTTGTACCATACCCATGGGAAATTAAATTCCAAGGCCACGTCTATTTACGCAGCAGAGCTGGTCCTGACATCTTCCTCGTGCTTCTTGGCAAACGCAGCCAGCATACTCTGCTCATAGGATTGCGCTTCTTCAGTATCCAGCGGACGCTCCAGCACTGACCAGTCGATATCACCGTCGGTGGCCAGATTTTCATAATCCAGGATACCCAGTGACTCAAACTTGGGACGTACTTTCTCCGTCAGTAAACCAATACGGCCGAGATTGGGAATCACGCGCTGGAATAACAGATTACGGAAGGTAGACATTACAAATCCGTCCAGGACTTTCTTGCGGGCCTCTTCAACATCCCAGCCAAAATAGCGGAATACGTCAGTGGCTACAAGGCGTTCGCGACTAATGGCACAGGCCTCGTAGGCAAATTGGGCGCGCTCTTCACGATCCTCATCGGACATGGTCTTGATGAACTCTTCCAGATAGTTGACCCCAAATGTCACATGCCGCGCTTCGTCCCGAGTCACCAGATACACCACGTCCTTGAGAACCGGGTCAGGCGTAGTCTCACGCGCCGTGGCGAAAGCCGACAACGCAAGGCCTTCAATCACGATTTGCATACCGATGAATTTCATATCCCACCTTTCATCGGTGAGTATCTTGTCAATAATACTTTTCAAGTGCGTATTGATCGGGTACATCATCCCGATCCGCTGTTGCAGGTACTTATTGAAGACTTCCACATGGCGCGCTTCATCAAAGGTCTGCGAAGCCGCGTAGAGTTTAGCGTTAAAAGTAGGGGCACAGGAGCATAATTGTGACGCTACCAACAGAGCGCCCTGTTCGCCGTGCAGGAACTGCGACAGGCTCCAAGCGTTCATATGTAACCAGAACTCGTCCTTGGTTTTCTCGTCCATGGCCAGATAGGGCTCGTAGTCATGGAGATTCATCATCTCCGGTGCTCGCTGTTCTTCGGGCCACGGACGATCCCAGTTGATATCCATCTCAGGATCCCAATTGAGCTGCTTACCCAGATCGTAGAGTTTCTTAATTCTGTCGTCCTGTATGGTGTAGTCCCAGTTGTATGAACCGGTTAACGGTGTCTGGAAAATTTCCGCGACATGGTCAACATCGGCACTGGTCAGCACATCTACCAGATCAGGATTGTCGCTGGGATAATCGGCGCCAGCATAGCGCTGGATCTTGCGTGGCGTTTTTTCAGTCCATTCAACTCGCATAGTTATAACTCCGTTTTTATACAGGTGAGTCACTATGTGCGATGGCTACCGGGACAGCAAGGTAAAGTCTTGTCAAAATGAGGTCATTTGTGGCCAAATTGGCTTATGCCTAACACCAGCACACCAGCCCAGTACATACTGATCCTTATCGATATGGTGGAGCGGCAGGGTTGCGAACGCAAAAAGCTGCTGGCCGGCACTACCCTCGCGAATACCGATATATCCAGTATTGGTGCTCGGATCAATGATGCAGACTTCAACCAATTGGTCGCCAATGCCCAGGCACTTACTGGCGACCCGGCCCTCGGCCTCAAACTGGGTTTGCGTCTCAATTTAAGCGCTCACGCGGTTCTGGGTCAGGCCTTTATAACCTGCACTGATCTTGCACAGGCTATGGATTTATTCCTCAAATACAATCACCTGCTGGCGTCGGGTCTGCACCTTGAGTTTGAGACCATCGATAAGCAATGCATTCTGACGATGGCAAGCCCCCCAGGGGAAACGTCGATTGAATTTGGCATACGAGCTACTGTACGGCGCCCTCATCAATACCCTGCGCGGCCTGTTGAATGCACCCGATTTGTGTCTGCGCATGGAAGTTCCCTATCCTCGGCCGGCGCATGCAGACCTCTACTACCAGGTATTCGGCGAGGATGTCCATTTCGACTGCGTGCGCGGCCGTATCTTATTTCACCGCGACTTGCTCGACACACCATTGCCGTCCTCCAACCCAGTCTTGCGCAATCTCTACGAAGCGGAGTGTGCTCGCCTGCTGGCTAATCTGGAAGAGGAAAACTCGGTGGCGGAGCAGACCCTGCGCCTCTTACGCAAACTGGAGGGACAGTATCCACAGATGCCCCAGATTGCCCATATGCTCAATCTCAGCCCACGTACCTACCGGCGCAGATTGGATGAAGAGCAGCAGTCCTTTCAGAAATTACTGGATCAGGTACGTGGCGAACATGCGACTCGTCACCTGCAAAACACACGCCTGCCACTTTCCAGCATCGCGTACATGGTCGGCTTCAGTGACGCATCAAATTTTCGTCGGGCGTACCAGAAATGGACCGGGAGGTCCCCCGGAGAGGTCCGACGTGTTTAGTATTATTGAAATTTGCCGTCTGCCACCTGATACGTCACGCCGCAGCACTCCTGCGCCATCATCAGTTCCATCAACCGGGCATCCTCGCTGTATGCCACTGTACGGCGGCCATTGGGCAGGTCGAAAACCGCCACTGCGCGCCACGGGTCCAACCCTTGGTAAAGCACCGTATAGCCTGCCACTGAGCCCTTGCCACAATAGTTTGCCACCACATCGCACACTTCGCTCACCGCACGAACCTGTTCAGTGACATCGGCACAGGCCCAGCCCTCCGCTCCAGGACTGCATGACCACAGCGCACAGGCCTGCTTGGTCAATAGCCCACTGACGGCAGTGACCAGACCGGTTTCACCCGGGTTTTGGCGCAGCAACTGGGCCATTCTCACCGTTGCCTGGAACACGAAATTATTCAACGGGCCACCGCCAAAGGTCATCCCACCAGTGACACTGACATTGTGCAGCCAATCTAACCCAAATTCCTGCAACTGCACCCGAACAGCGTACGGGAAACAGGAATACAGTTCACACAAGCGGATTTCGTTAAATTTGACTCCCGCCAACTGCACGGCGACCTGACCCGCGATACGAAACCCTGGGCTGGCACCCAAGTCCTTGCGACTGGCAACCACGGACATGAAGTTGGATTCGGTGAATGCCCGGGGAAATACCCACTTATGGCGCTCGATGCCTAAATTCTCAGCGACGCGCGCAGAGCACAGTATGAGACCAGCGGCCTGGTCGACATTCCATTGGCTGTTATGCAGTTTGGTATAGGGGAACGCAAGCATGCGATTGGCAGCGGAATGCTCGCGAATATGGGCTGCCGACACCGCATGGTCGGACCAAGCATCCGGATTATCCGCCGCGAGTTCACTCAATCGCGCGTACATCGTGGCCATCTGGTCCCGATGTTGCGCCAGACTCAAGCCCTGCTTGTAGCGCAATGCACTGTCCAGTATGGCGTAGTAACCCACAGGCATGCCCAAGCCGCTATCTGACTCCACCGATGACCACATCTCGTCCTGCGGGCGCAGTGTGATGTCCGGCTCTACATCGACCTGCGGTGTTTCGGGAGCCTCCACCCCGGCCTTGCCGGCGCACAGCGCGCGATATCGGGCCTCCCCCCCCGTGATCAGCACCACCTGCGCCTCTCCCGCTGTGATGCGTTGGCAGGCACGGGTCAACAGGCTCTGTTGCAGTATTCCAAACTCCGCCAAGAGCGTCGTGGCGGAGCGCGCTCCGAGTGCCTCCGCCAACAAGCGTCCGGGATCGCTGTAGCCCCAGAGGCTCTTGGGCACGAGTATTTCATCCGCCCTGCCCAAAATTTCCATGCAACCCGCATCGGCGGCGGCATCGCGTAGAGCCTGTTCCATCAGGGCAACAGGTTCCAGCGCCTGCTGATAATCCTCTATTTTCTGCTGCACAGCGGCGACACCCACCAGCACTGGGGTGTTAGCTGCGTACTCAACCATGAATAAACTCTCCGGCATACCAGTTCAGCATGGCGATTTTTTCATCCAGAGGCTTGTCAGCATCCATTTCATAGACATTGCGAAACCCGATAATCACATCGGACACGCCAATACTTTCCAGCTTTGCAATGCCCTCTTGCGTGAATGCGTTCTGCCCGGTAGTAAATACTCTGAACGCCCTGTCGGCAGTACCGTATTCCTTGCGCAACTGGTTTATACGACCAATGTAGGCCTCCAAGTTCCTGGATGTTTGCGCCGGCGCACATCCAGCCGTCTCCCACCCGCGCCGCGCGCTTCAGGGCGGGCTCAGTGTGTCCGCCAATCAGCAGCGGGGTCGGTTTGGTCGGCACCGGGTTCATTTTATTGGCCGGCATATGGTGCATTTCGCCCGCATATCCGAAATAGTCACCTGTTTCGAGCCCGCGCAATATGTCGATCTGTTCATCGAATCGCTTGCCGCGCTTGTCCCAAGGCACACCACACACGGCGAAGTCCTCTTCCCAAGGGCTGATACCGATACCGAAATCAAAGCGATTCCCGGAGAGCGCCTGAATACCCTGTACCTGTTTGGCCACCACCGGCGCCTGCCGCACGGCAAGCTTGTACACGAATGTCGCAAAACGTATTTTTTCGGTGACAGCGGCCATTGCGGCAACCGCTATAAGGCTTTCAATAAACGGTACGCTTTCCAGAAACTCCCGGCTGCCATCCTTGTTATAGGGGTATTTGGAACTGGCCTCCCGGGGATAACAAATACTGTCGGGTATCGCGATACCATGGAAGCCCGCGTGCTCTGCGGCCCGGGCTAAAGGTAGATAATGATCGGGTTCGCACATGCCAATCTGATAACTGAATCTCATAGTCTAATTCCTCAAACAGTAGAAGATAGGCGTTGATCTGAGCAGGAAAAATGTACTGTAACTGCTTATTGCGCCAAGATCCTCGCAGAATTGCAATTTTCCGGAACTGGCCTCAAATACTGAACCCTGTTGTCACATCTGCGCTGTATACTTTTGCACTAAGCAAAGAGCGCCCCGCCAGAATCCTTCACCCGAGCTCTACAACAAGCTACTTCCAACAACAACGATCAGTTGCTGTGTAACGGGCAGTTGGCGATCACCATTGATCCCACCAGTGACGAAACCCAACGACTGCAACATTGGGAGCACGCCTGCTCCCTGGCCGCTACCATTAAGGCGACAGAATTGCTTGAACTTCATGCCGAACATCTGCTGTATCGCCTGTACCACCAAGACCCGGTGCGCCTATTCGAACACGCCCCGGTGAGCTTTCACTGCACTTGTTCCCGTGAACGTACCCGTAATGCCCTGGTCACACTGCATCCGACTGAATTGGAAGAGTTACTGGAGGAACTGGGCAGCATCACAATGGACTGTGAGTTCTGCAACCAGCACTATTGTTTCAACCGCACTGAACTGGCGGGAGTTATCGAGGGTGATAGGGTCAAAACGTTACACTGATGGCAAGTTAGGCGGAATTCGCCGAATTTTATACTCCAATATATTTCGCATAACACCGCGTTTCTGACATAATTGCGGCCCCTTAAAGCCCGAAAAATGGCGCAAGAGGCCCTCACAGCCTGCGCTCTATAACGACAGGACGCACAATGACCCGAGATATCCAGACCGCACAGGAGTACTCTGACCTGGCGCCCTCCAAGCTCATTGAAGAAGCGCTGAAACGCAGCGAGGGAATACTGTCCGATACGGGCGCCCTGCTGGTAACCACTGGCAAACGCACGGGTCGCTCCCCCGCTGACCGCTTCATCGTCAAGGAACCCAGCACTGAGGACAGCATAGATTGGGGCAGTGTCAACCGGCCCTTCGATAGTGACAAATTCGATGCTCTTTGGGACCGGGTGCTATCCCATCTGGCCGTGCGTGACCGCTTCATCACGCACCTGCACGTGGGCGAGCACAGCGATCACTACCTGCCCGTAAAAGTCACCACAGAAACTGCCTGGCAGTCTCTGTTTGGCCGCAATATGTTCATCCGCCCCAAGGCCTACAACCCCGCTCGCAAGCCGGAATGGAATATCCTCAATGTACCCGGTTTTGAGTGTGTGCCCGAGCGCGACGGCACCAACTCCGATGGTGTCGTAATTGTCAACTTCGGCCAGCGCAAGGTATTACTCGCGGGCATGCGCTACGCCGGTGAAATGAAGAAATCCATGTTCTCGGTGCAAAATTTCCTGTTACCGGAAAAAGACGTCATGCCCATGCATTGCAGTGCCAATGTGGGTGACGATGGCTCCACCACCCTGTTCTTCGGCTTATCCGGTACCGGCAAGACAACACTCTCCGCCGATCCGGAGCGTTACCTGATTGGCGATGACGAGCACGGCTGGGCCAAGGGCTCAGTTTTCAACCTCGAAGGCGGCTGCTATGCCAAAACGATTGACCTCAGCCAGAAAAATGAGCCCGTGATCTGGGACGCTATTCGCTTTGGCGCCATTATAGAAAATGTAGTTTTGGACGATACCCGTCATGCCGATTATTCGGACACCAGCCTTACTGAAAACGGCCGCTGCTGCTACCCGCTGGACCATATAGAAAAACGCACTGAGAGCAACAGCGGTGGCGAACCCAAGTGTGTCATCTTTCTGACCTGTGATGTCTCCGGTGTCCTGCCCCCGGTTTCCATCCTGTCCAAGGAAGCTGCGGCATTTCATTTCCTCAGCGGCTATACCGCGCGAGTGGGCTCGACGGAACTGGGGGCGGAAGCAGGTATCCACCCCACTTTTTCCACCTGCTTCGGTGCACCGTTTATGCCAAGGCCGGCTGGCGAGTATGCAGAACTTCTGATGAAGCGCATAGAGGATTTCAGCAGCCGGGTCTATCTGGTCAACACGGGATGGATCGGTGGCTCGGGTGGCCCTGGTGGCAAGGGGTCCCGCTTTCCCATTCCGGTTACCCGGGCAGTGGTTCACGCCTGCCAGAGCGGAGCGTTGCTTAATGCTCCCACCGGGCACCTCGACATTCTCAACCTGGACTTTCCCATCACAATTCCGGGTGTCGACGCCCGCTATGTCGATCCGCGCACGGGCTGGGGTGAAGAAAGCGTCTACAACGAACAAGCGCGCAAGTTAGCTGCCCTGTTTGAACAGAACATCAAGAAATTCGATGTATCCGATGCCATTGTTGCAGCCGGACCCAAATCCAGCTGATATCCTGATCTGATGCCGCACAAGGCTCACTACAAAGTGGGCCTTTTTTACTTTGGTGCCTACAACTTAACCATGATGCGCACACCAGACCCAGTGCCATCGCACTACAGTCGATGCCACCACAAAAAATCACCTTTTATTAGTATGTTTATTCTAATTATTTTCCGTAGTCTGGCCCCGAACTGGTGGGAAGGCCCACTTGCTTTACCGCTTCCGAGGAGATGAATCATGGCCGAGAAATTGAAGACTACAACCAAATCCGCACGCAAGCCTGTCGCCAAGCGTAAGCCTGTTGCCAAGCGCAAGGCTGTCGCCAAACGCGCCGCTCCCAAAAAAGCCGCGCCGGACTTCGCTGTTAGCGCTCAGGAAACCAGTCGCACCGTGTTTCTGGCTGGCCTCGGCATCTACGGCAAGGTATATGACCAGGCACAGGAGCAAATCAACAGCCTGCCGAAGCAGTTGGAAGAACGTCGCAAGAAAGCTGACAAGATCTACAAAGAACTGGTCAAGCGTGGCGAGAAGCTTGAGAAAGATGCCAAAAGTGCGATGCAGGATATTGAGCTGCCCAAGCTGGAACTGGATAGCCTCACGGATCGAAAAAAACTGGAACAGCAACTGAAGAAAGCCAAGGCTCGCTTTGCAGAGCTGAAAAAGTCGGTACGTTTCAAGTCCGCTGCCTAAGCGGAACCCATCCAGGACTTATAATCCCTGCCTGTCAGGGATTTTTTCGGGGCCACTTTGTGGCCCTTTTTTTGTCCTGTAAATCTGCTTTAATAAGCCCGCCAAACGCGTTATCTTCAAACCCGACTTGAATACTGTAAAGGCAGACAACATGGGCGATGAAAAAAGCAAAGTCACCGACAAAGCAAGTGAAATTGCCAAAAATATATGGCTGGCTGGTGTTGGCGCCTACGGCAAGGCCGTGGAAGAGGCACAGGGCAGACTGGAAAAGGCCATGGAACCGCCCAAATTGTTTCGCGATCTGGTAAAAGCGGGAACTGCCCTGGAAGAAGACGCGAGAGAGAGCACGCTTGCCGCCCGACACACGGTAGAAGAGCGCATAAACCGCGTGCGCGAGAACTTTCACAATCAACGCCCCGCCCGCATTGAAGACCTGATGGCACTGCACAAGAAAGTCGATCAGCTCACCAGGAAAGTAGACCAGCTCAGCAAAGCCCTGGCGGAACAGGGTGTGGGCAGAACCTCCCGAAGCAAAGCACACAAAACGGTAAAAAAATCGGTCGTAGTAGCAACTGCCGTCCGTGGGCGGGCCGGTAAAAAGCAGACCAAGGCTGTGAGCGCTGCCAATAAAAAAACATCGGGCAGCAAATCAGCCACAAGCAAACGCAAGGCCTGACATCCGCTATTCATGAAAACGAGGGATCGTATACTCCACACTAGCCTGGCGTTATTTAATGAGGAGGGCGAGGCTGACACCACCACCATAGACATTGCTAATGAAATGGACATTAGTCCCGGCAACCTCTATTACCATTTCAAAGGTAAAGACCAGATCATTACCGAACTGTTCCAGCAGTACGAACACGCTATGAGCCACACATTGACCGCACCGATAGAGCGACCCCTGAGCCCTGATCGCGGCAGCGTTGAGGACAATTGGTACTATCTCTATGTGGTAATGGAAGAGATGTATCAATATCGATTTTTGTACCACAATCTTGACAATCTCCTACAGCGCTACCTCGACATTAAACGCGGCTTTAAGCGCCTGATACAACTCAAGCGTACTGCACTGTATGCGATTTGCCAGACATTACTGCAGCAGGACGTGATCGACGCAAAAGACCAGCAGTTACTAGGGCTGGCCGACAATATGACGCTGAACCTGACCTTCTGGTTTAGCTATGACACCCTCCTGCATGACAATCGTTCGCCCCAGGTTACCATTCACCAGGGTGTATTGCAGTTGCTGACCATGGTCGCCCCCTATTTGGGCGACGACGAGCTCAGTTTCTACCACGACTGTGAAACCATTTACGTCAATATGCTGGCGGACACAAGCTAGGGACCACGCTGGAGCAGGATGACATCCGCGCCAATGATCTCAAGGTTTGCACCGTGATTTTGCGCCCACCACCGCCAGATGTACTCGCTGAAAAAGCAGATGAGTGTGGGATCATTTTTATAGAGCCAGCTGGCGAACGCAGTGGGGTCAAGCACCACAAGAAAGAAATGGACGGCGCCGGTCTTTGGAGTAAAAGGAAATTTCATCTCCAATACACAATGGGCAGTGTAATTCAGCAGGCATCTGCTATTATCGCCTTCCAGCTTATGTTATCAACAATATAAGGGAGCGTAACATGACCATCAAGACCGGAGACAAAATCCCCGCCTGCACTATGAAAACCATGGGTGATAAGGGCCCCGTCGACATCACTACCAAGGACATTTTTTCCGGCAAGAAGGTAGTTCTATTTGCAGTTCCCGGCGCATTTACACCGGGCTGCAGCATGACTCACCTGCCAGGGTACGTGGTCAACGCGGACAAGATCAAAGCCAAGGGAGTCGACACCATTGTCTGTATGGCCGTCAATGATGCCTTCGTCATGGACGCCTGGGGCAAGGCCCAGAATGCCGAAGAACTGCTCATGCTGGCCGATGGCAATGCCGAGTTCACCAAGGCATTGGGCCTGGTGCTGGACGGTAGCGGATTCGGGCTCGGCACCCGCAGCCAACGTTTTGCCATGATCGTCGAAGATGGCACAGTTACGCATCTCAATGTGGAAGCTGGCCCGGGCGTGGACGTAAGCTCTGCCGAAACGATGATGGCCCTGCTGTAGGCCAGACCGCTCACCTACCCGGTCGCGTGCTCAGCTGAGCACGATGTAGCAGACACTACTGATAACGGCGACACCCAGCAAGTTGATCAGGAAGCCCTCCCGCGCCATGCGGGCGGTGGTGATAAGCCCGCTGCCGAATACTATTGTGTTTGGCGCGGTGCCCACGGGCAACATAAACGCAAAGCTGGCGCTCATCACCGCCGGTACCATCATCAATTCCGGGGCAATTCCCGCCGCCAGGGCCGCAGCTGCCAGCACCGGCATAAGCAGTGCAGCGGTGGCCGTGTTGGATGTCGTTTCTGTCAGAAAGGTGACTACCAGACAAATCATGACGATCAGCGCGAACAACGGCATGCGGGTCATCTGCGCCAGCCACTGACCTATCAGCTCACTCATACCCGAACTGACAAAACCCTGGGCCAGACAAATACCGCCCGAAAATAGCAGCAACACACCCCAGGGAATAGTAACGGCGCGCTCCCAGTTCAACAACCGCTGGCCCTTGCCGTCGGGCACAAGAAACATTAACAACAACTGCCAACAAGGCGACTGAGGCATCGTTGGCTTCTGGCAAATTCAGCCATGTCATCCAGCCACCGAAAGGTTCGCTGCGGGTAACCCAGGCAAGCGCTGTCAGGCCGAATACAAGCATCACGCGGCGCTCATGTGTGCGCCAGGGTCCTGCCTCAGGCAGTTGCAGGTCCAGCGCACCACCCAGATTGCGCGTCAGGATCAGGGCTGTCACCGGCACCATCAGCACCACGACCGGGACAGCCCAACCCATCCATTGGGTAAAACTGATGGTTTGACCAGTGGTCTGCTCGTAGACCTGCATGAAAATCAGGTTCGGCGGTGTTCCGATAGGTGTTCCCAGTCCTCCAATACTGGCCGCGTAGGCTATACCCAGCAGTAGTGGTGGCCCCAGCCTGGACTTTTCGTCCACTGCATCCAGCACCGCCAGCGCCACGGGCAACATCATCAGCGTTGTGGCCGCGTTGGATATCCACATACTCAACATGGCCGTCGCTGCCATAAAACCCATTACCAGCCGGCGACTGCTGCTGACCCCAAATACGCCCATCATCCCGATGGCCAAACGACGGTGCGCGCCGGAGTGCTCCATCGCCTTGGATAACAGGAAACCACCGAGTAACAGCAGTATCAGGGGGGAGCCATACGCCTGGCCCACTTCCTCCTCACTCAGCACGCCGAACAAAGGCAGTATCGCCAGAGGCAGCAGTGAGGTCACCGGTATAGGGACCGGCTCGAACACCCACCAGATAACACACACCGCGGCGACGAATGCCACCGTCGCCATATCGAAGCCGTAGCCAGATGCCATGCACGCTGCCGCAGCAATCACCCCGAGCAGCAGGTCCCATCCACAAAGCAAACTTACTTATTGCCGACAACCCGTTATCCTCAGTTTTTTGACTTCACGCCCAATCCTGTCCCACTCCGCGGGCAGTGTAAACCCCGCGCTGGAGTAGCACTCCCTTAAACGCTACACTGCCCATTATTATGAACGCACTTCCCAATGTACTGATCGACCGCTTTCAACGCCGCGTTGATTATGTGCGCCTGTCCGTCACGGATCGCTGCGATTTTCGCTGTGTCTACTGTATGGCCGAAGACATGACTTTCGTGGCCAAGCAACACATTCTCACACTGGAAGAGATTCTCGAGGTAGCCCGTGCCTTTGTTGAACTGGGTGTTGGCAAGATACGTCTCACCGGTGGCGAGCCGCTCATTCGCAGTAATATTCTGTCGCTGATCGAGCCACTGGGTCAACTCCGTGGCCTCGACCAATTGGTGCTAACCACCAACGGCTCCCAGCTGCAGCGCCTGGCTGGAACATTGCGACAGCTTGGCGTAAAGCGCATTAACATCAGTCTGGATAGCCTGCAACCACGCAGATTTCGACAGCTCACTCGGCACGGCAACCTGGACCAGGTGATAGCCGGTATCGACGCCGCAATCGCGGCAAATTTTGACCAGATAAGGCTCAATGCCGTCATTCTCAAGGGTCGCAATGAGGATGAAGTGCTGGATCTGGTGAACTTCGCGCAGCAGCGTGGTATTGATATCGCCTTTATCGAAGAAATGCCGCTTGGCCTCATTGATGAACATGACCGCGCCCTGAGTTTTTGTAGCAGCGAGGAACTGCGCGCTATCATTTCTCGCCAGTACGCGCTTGATCCTCTGGGCGATCCCCGTGATCACGCTGGCCCGGCCCGCTACTTCCGCGCTGGAAATGGGCCAACGCGGATCGGTTTTATTTCGCCTCACAGCCATAACTTCTGCCATATGTGTAATCGGGTCAGAGTCACGGCGGAAGGGCGCCTGCTGCTGTGCCTGGGCAATGAGCACTCAGTGGACCTGCGTGGCATACTGCGCGCCCCACATTACACACTGGCCAAGCTCAAGAGAACCATCATAGAAGCAATGGCAATCAAACCCGAACGACATCACTTTAACCTCGGCGCGACACCGGATATCGTCCGTTTTATGAACGCAACCGGCGGATAGCCATGTTTCCTCTCGATGACGTATCGCGTACAATAGCACCGCCATGACTGAGGTAAGCCGGTGCACACACAAGACTTTCCGCAGCTCGCATCCGTCGAGCAAATAGAACAAGGCTTCGAATCCCACGGTTATATCTGTAGCCGCAAGATTGCGACGGCCGTATTTCTGGCATTCCAGTTGCGTAAACCCGTTCTGGTCGAAGGACCTCCCGGGGTCGGCAAGACAGAGTTGGCAAAAACCATCGCCCTATTGCTTGATCTTCCACTGATTCGCCTGCAGTGCTATGAAGGTCTGGACGAGGCCAAGGCGCTGTACGAATGGAAATACGGCAAACAGTTACTGTACACCCAGGTGCTCAAGGAAAAACTCGGTGACCTGCTGCAAGGCGTGCATGGCCTGGCGGAGTCCGTCGCCAAGCTGCATCAGTTCGGGGATATCTTCTACTCAGAGGAGTTTCTGGAACCGCGACCCCTGCTCAAGGCAATGCAGCAGGAGAAAGGTGCAATTCTGCTGATCGACGAAGTCGACAAATCCGATTACGAATTTGAATCTTTATTGCTGGAGATTCTATCAGACTACCAGATATCCATCCCCGAGATTGGCACTGTGAAAGCACGCACTGCACCCATGGTGTTCCTGACCAGCAACAATACCCGGGATATTTCCGATGCCCTCAAGCGGCGCTGCCTGCACTTGTATATACCCTTTCCCCTCGGTGGCATTGGAAGAGCGGATTATTCGCAGTCGCGTACCGGATGTAGAGGAACAACTGCGCCACCAGTTGGTAGAATTTGTGCACTCCCTGCGCCAGTTGGATCTTAAGAAAGCCCCCGCCATTTCCGAAACCATTGATTGGGCGCGCAGTCTGCTGCTGTTACACGCTGAGCATCTCGAAGAGGAATTGGTGCGTAGCACGCTCAATGTATTGCTGAAGTATGAAGAAGACATTGACGCCGCGGATTCCGAACTGCGCGCGCTGGTGAGAGACCGCCTTCATCGACAGGCAGGCCAGGTAACAGCGAGTCGCCGTAAGAGTCCCCGGTATTCAGACGAAGCGCAGGGAAACAGGTTCCATGCAGTCCAGTCTCGTCAACTTTATTCAGGTTTTGCGTACGCACGAGGTGCGGGTTTCCCCAGCGGAGACGCTCGATGCCGTAGATGTCGCCGCCACGCTGGGGTACTCCGACCGCGGCCTGCTGCGCGATGGCCTTGCGATGACGTTGGCCAAGACCCCGGAGGAAGAAGTGATTTTCATGCACTGCTTCGACCGGTTTTTTCAACAGGTGCTTGCCGACTTTTCCGCTGCGGAGATAACGGTCACGATGGACGAGGAGGCGGGCTCATCACCGACCATCAATGCCACCCGTCAGGCGGCAGATTTCACCGCCGCGCAGGTTACCGCGCTACAACTCGCTGCCGAGAACAACGCGACCCTGCAAGCCCTGTTGACAACTCCGCTGATGCTGAACCTGCTCAGCAACGACCGCACTGAATTGACCGCTGGCGATGAACCAGGCAGCCGCACGCGTGGGCCTGCAGCAGATCCAGATGTTTACCCAGAAAGGCCAGTTCACTCGCCGGATCCTCGACGCGATGGGTGAGGAGCAGATCCGCAATGCGGTGATTTCACTGGAACAAACCGGGAGTCCCGCGCTGGCAGTGCTGCAGCGCTACCGCGATATCCTGCGCGAGCAGGTGCGCGATTATGTGGAACGCGAGTATCTGTTACACGCCGAGGGCAAAACCCGACAGTTCATGGACGAAATCCTGAGCAAAACCCGCCTTAACAATATTGAGCACATTTACCTGCACAAGGTGCAGGAGTTAATACGGAAAATGGCCAAAAAGCTGGTGACCCGTCATTCGCGCAAACGCAAACTGCTAAAGCGCGGTCGACTGGATATGGCGAAAACCCTGCGCAAGGGCATTCCTAATGACGGCGTGATGTTCAATACCTATTGGCGGCAGGTGAGAAAGGAGAAGCCACAGATATTGGCGGTCTGTGATGTCAGTGGCTCCGTGGCCGCCTACGCCAAATTTTTGCTGCTGTTTCTTTACAGCTTGCAGGATGTACTGCCAAAAGTCCGCAGTTTCGCTTTTTCCAGTCACCTGGGCGAAGTTAGCGCGTACTTTGATGACTATTCTGTCGAAAAGGCTATTGAATTGGTCAATTGGAAATATGGCGGGGCGACCGATTACGGCAATAGCCTGCTGGACTTCGCCAGGCTGGCCTTGGACGATATCAACAGCAATACTACGGTAATCATTCTCGGCGATGCCCGCAATAATAACGGCGACCCGAAACTGGATATCCTGCAAAGCATCTACCAGCGTGCACGACAGGTGATCTGGCTCAACCCCGAGTCGCGCAGGGCGTGGGGGAGTGGCGATTCAGAGATGCTGCGCTACCAAAGCGCCTGTCATTTTAGCGCTGAATGCAATAACCTTAAGCAATTAGAACGCATCGTCGACCAACTGCTGAAGAGCACCCGATAACCCCCATGGCTTACCACTGCAAAGATTGCAGCTACCGCGGAGTAAGAAGTGGTCCACTCGGAGAGTGCCCTGCCTGCGGATCCGATATAACATCATAAAAAGCTCTTTGACGTCCGGGGAGCAACTGCCACCGGCCAAATGGCGCCTGGTCGTCCTGGTACTGCTGTGGGCCTGTCTGATTGCAATGATTATAGGGAAACTAATCCTCTGAAACTCGGTGCGGAACACGTTCCATTCCCCTGTTCACTGCTTGAGCTGGTGCTGGACCGCTATGCAGAACCGCCGGGCATGGGCAGCAACCCGCATCCCATGCAACTTGACGAATTGCTCGAGTACCTGAAGAGCATCGACAATTTCAACCTTTCGCCATGGGTTGCCATCGTGGGCCAGACCGAAGCGATCGGCGATCCCGCTACGCCGTCAAGGGAGCAGGTCGCTATTCTGCGCTGGCTGGGCAAGGCCTTGGAGATCTGGGAAAAGCAGTTTCCACTGGAGGGTCGTATCGCGGCCCAGGTTCGCCGTCTCAAGCCACTGTCGGCTGCGCTTGCCATCGTGGATCCCAGGTTCATGCAACCAGGCACCCATCCCCTACATCAGTTACTGGATAATATCCAGGCCAGAGCTATTGGATGGCAATCGCGGCTGGATAGAGTGGGGGCTATTCTGGAGCAGCAGGTTACGAGAGCTGTTGACCAATCCCGGGGATGGTTTGATAACCACTCCACTGACCTTGCCGGTATCTGTACCGAATTTTCCGCTGCAGCGGAACGCGATCAGGCGCGGGCCCAGCGTATGGTCCAACGGGTGGTCGAAACCGAAACAGGGAAAGTGAAAACCGCCAGCGCCAAGCAGGAGGCCGCGCGGATGATCAATGCGCTACTGGAAAAGTATCCGGCGCCGGAAGAAATCGGCGAATTTATTAAAGGGCCCTGGTATACAAGCGCGCAATTGCTCCTGTTGAAGTTCGGGCCGGACTGCGAGCATTGGGAAGAGATGTCTGCCACTACTGAGACACTACTGGATTCATTGCAAAGTTTGGAGGAGGCGCAAGAAGCGCGTCGCCAGCATATATTTGCGGTTGTAACGCAGCTCCCGAAAGAGATGCGACGCTGGCTGCTGAGCCTGCACCACGACACCGAAGCGGTGAACGAGGCCATGGGACTGGTCGAACGGGCCCACCTGCGTATCCTGCGCCGACAACCGCTTGAACTACAGCACATAGCACCGATCGTGGTAACAGGCGAGCATATCATTGCGGGAGAGGAACAAAACCCGAACACACTGAAAAATTGGCAGGAAGGACAGTGGTTTAGCGTCGATAGCGACGAGGGAATTCTGCGCGTGCAGCTGGCGCTCAAAGTAGCGCAATCACAGCAGCTTTTGTTCACCAATATGGCGGGGATCAAGGTGCTGCAGCTCAGTTTTGCACAGTTTAGCCGCTATCTGGAAGAGGGTAAGGTGAAAGCGCTGCACAGCGGAGCGAGTTTCAGCCTGTGTCTGGCCTACGCAGTAGGCATCGACTCCGTCGAAATACTGGACGCCCTGGTTAGCGCGCTGGCAGAAACAGAACTTACTTCAAGTCCGAGGTATGAACCGGAACCGGAGCCAGAACCGGGTTTATCGCCAAAGCCGAAGTTGGAGCAAGCACCGGACCTGGAACCGGATCTGGAACTGGAAGCGGAATCGCAACCGGAGCCAGCTCCGGCCCAAGAGACATCCGAGCAGGAGGAGCCGCAGCATCCGTCGCCAGAGCTGCATGGACTTAATTCCAGCACAACAGCGCCTAAAGAGGGCTGGGATCTCAGCAGGCAACGCCCCGTCGACAAAAAGCCCTGGAACAGCGGTGGCTTTCTGATTGAACAGGCCGAGGAAATCAAGGCGCGAGGTGGCTATCTCACTCAGCAGTCCACGGATATCGCGACTGGAGCAGACCATCTCACTGATCAGGAAAAGAACATAGACGCAGCCGCAGGCCATCTCACCGAAAAAGTCCGTGACCACGGCGCAGGTCAGGGCCATTTCACTGAGCAGCAGCAAGCGCCGGTGCAAGGCAGCAGGAGCGACAGATCAAGCTGCCGATGGGCACTTGGCTGGGGTTCCACGACGGCGAGACTCCGTTGATGGCGCGACTGGCTGTGCACGACCCGGAGGAAGGTTACTACATTTTTGTGAACCGTAACGGCGTCAAAATGCGACAGGTCAGCAGTCAGGAATTGCACAAACTCATAGACGGCGGCCTGGTCGAGATTCTTGAAACCAACTCGAACTTTCGGGACGAAGTCAACGAAGTTCGAAAAAAACTGGATCAATAATCACGGGGAATACTTCTGTTATGCCTGAACAGAAAAGAAAACATCTGCGTCTCCCGATTGAAAGTACGACCTATATTGAACTGCTGACATCTCGTCTAGGCCAGGACGAATCCGGCAGAATGATCACGTGCAAGTCACTTAACGTCTCCCGCGGCGGTTTGCAAGTTATGCTGGAGGAGGAAATAGCAGTCGGCGCCATTTTACAAATTGGCGTTGACCTGCCTGGCGCAGAAGACACACTTTACCTGGCAGCGGAGGTCCGTTGGTGCTTGCCGAGCAGGAATGAACAAAACCCCTGGATGGCGGGCTTCCAGATACTGAATGCCGATGACTCAGATATCGAGCGCTGGATCGCGTTAATCGTGGCAATGGAGAGCTGAACCGCGATAGTCACACTCCGGCGTCTGTATACATAATCTCCTGCCACCCGGTTCCTGAAAATACTGATGATGAGGTCCATCCATGGCTGACGTGATGTTGCGCTTTGATATGCGCCAACCGGGGATAGCAAAGGTATCCCAAGCCGATCTCTACCAGAGCCGCAATTGACATGTGCGCCTGGGGAGATGAGAAAGGTATTGGCAGCGTGCACCTGTCAGAGCACCACGGCTCGCCGGACGGCTACTGTCCCTCGCCACTGGTACTAGCTTCCGCTATCGCCGCCCGCACCAACCGCATGCGCATCTTCATCTCGGCCCTGATTGCGCCACTGCACGAACCGGTGCAATTGGCAGAGGACCTGACGGTATTGGACATTATCAGTCGCGGTCGCGTCATCCCTATTCTCAGTGGTGGCTACCGGGAGGAAGAGTTTAAAGCCGTCGGCAAAGACCTGGGCGTGCGCAAAAAATACATGGACGCGATTGGTCCATTTCTCAAGCACGCCTGGAGCGGGGAGACGTTTGACTACGAGGGCCGCACCATCACGATCACCCCGGCCCCGTTTAGCCAACCCCGACCCATGCTCCTGATGGGAGGAAGTAGCAGGCCCGCCGCAGCGCGCGCGGCCCGCGAGGCAGACTTCTTTATTCCCTCCGGACCCGAAATATTTGAATATTATCGAGAAGAACTGAAAAAGCTGGGCAAGCCTGACCCGGGGCCAATGCCGGCAGCGCCCGCCACGGTGACCTTTGTCGCCGAGGATCCCGAGGTCTACTGGCAGAAGATAGCGCCACATGTACAGCACGAGACGAATATGTACGCAAGATGGGCAGAACAGGCCCAGGTTTTCAGCCCCTACAAGTACTATGACAATTGCGATGACTTGCGTGCCAGCGGTGCCTACAAGGTCTATCGCCCCAAGGAGCTTATAGACGCCGCACGGGACATGGTCAGCGCCCAACCGATCATGTTGCACCCCCTGTGTGGTGGCATCCATCCGGATCTGGCATGGCAGAGCCTGGAACTATTTACAGACGAGGTAATGCCGACCCTACGCAAAGAGGGTATCGCATAATCAGACTGGGCTGGAGATGCTCTTCGTCGAGACTTTCCAGGCTGAGGCCCATGGATCCCCCGCTGCTCGACCCTACCTCATCTTTAGCGAATTTGATCTTGAGTCTCACGTTATTCAGCGAGTCGGCATTGCGCAGCGCCTCCTCTTCAGTAATCAGTCCTTCCTGATACAGCTCAAACAGTGCGGTATCAAAGGTCTTCATGCCCATATTCTCCGACTTTTGCATGATGTCCTTAATGCCATCCAATTCCCCCCTGAGTATAAGATCAGCAATCATGGGAGTACCTAACAGCACCTCGATGGCAGCACAGCGCTTGCCCGTCACCGTTGGAATGAGTCGCTGCGACACAATACACTGCAGGTTCATAGACAAATCCATCAACAACTGCGGTCGTCGCTCTTCCGGGAAGAAGTTGATAATGCGATCCAGCGCCTGGTTGGCGTTATTCGCGTGCAGCGTGGAGATGCACAAGTGGCCGGTCTCCGCAAAGGATATAGCGTGCTCCATGGTTTCCCGGTCGCGTATCTCTCCAATCAAAATAACGTCCGGTGCCTGGCGCAGGGTGTTCTTCAATGCGTTGTGCCAACTGCGCGTGTCCACCCCGACTTCGCGCTGGTTGACGATCGATTTCTTGTGGCTGTGGACATACTCCACCGGGTCTTCAATGGTCACGATATGGCCGCTGCTATTACTGTTGCGATAATCGATCAGTGCCGCCAGGGACGTCGATTTGCCCGAACCTGTCGCCCCCACGAACAGGAACAGCCCGCGCTTGCGCATGCACCACCTCAGTGAGGATTGGCGGCAGGCGCAGATCCTGCCAGCGCGGGATATCCGCGACAATGTTGCGCGCTACGATACCCACCTCGTTGCGCTGCAGAAAAATATTGACACGGAAACGCCCGTAACCCGAGATCGACATGGCCAGATTCATTTCCAGTTCCTGCTCAAACGTAGCCCGCTGAATCGGATCCATGATCTCGTAAGCGATTTCCTTGATCTCCCCCGGCTGCAGGATCTCACTGGATATTGGCTTGAGCTCGCCCTGAAACTTGGCACACGGTGGAGCGCCCGTGCTCAGGTATAAGTCTGAGCCGTTCTCTGCAGACAGGATTTTCAGCCACTCGGTAATTCTCACTGGACAGCCCCCTTCAATATTGCCGCATACTTTAGCAGCTTGCCGCGTACGGACAAGTGTCGAAAGGCATCGAACGACGGATTCCGGCCGTTCCGTTTACCGTGGAGTCCGCCTGCGAGACCGTCTTCCGGATTGGGCTGCGCGGTAGCCAGAGGGCATCAGCGCAAGTATTCTATACGGCTCTGAATAACGACAAGCCAGGAGCCACAACGTGGATAACACCCGCCCAACACCACTCATTGAAGACATCGACGGCACGCGCCGCAAGCTGGAAACCTGGATTTCGGCGCACCGCGGACACGCGGTCAGCATACCGGAACTCTCCATTCCCGAAGCCACCGGCATGTCCAATGTGACGCTCCTGTTTGACCTGACCTGGCAGGAGGACGGGCAACAACGCAGTGAACCGGTCGTGGCCCGCCTGCAACCGTCCATCGAACGTCCGGTATTCCCGGATTACGACCTGGGCCTGCAATACGAGGTCATGGAGGCTGTCGGGCGCAACAGTGATATACCGGTACCGCAGTTGCGCGGACTGGAAACAGACAAGTCGCTGCTGGGCGTACAGTTCTATCTGATGAAGCGCACTGAGGGTCGTATCCCCACCGATATGCCTCCGTACAACATGGATGGCTGGATGATGCATGAAACCAGTGTCCAGCAACGTCAGGCTCTATGGCAGGCGGCGGTCGACACCATGGCGCGCTACCACCGACTGGACTACCGAAAACTCGGTTTCGCCAAACTTCACGAGCCAGGAAAAACACCCCTGCAGCAGCAATTGGCCTACTGGCAAAATTATCTGGACTGGGCCCTGGAGGGAGGCGAGCACGCCATTTGCCAGCAGGCCCTTGACTGGCTGCAGGCCAACCAGCCGACGGATGAGCCCACCGTACTGTGCTGGGGTGACGCCCGCCTCGGCAACATTATCTTCGAGCCATCGCTGGACGGTATCGCCGCCGTTCTGGACTGGGAGATGGCGGTGCTGGGCAATCCGGTGCAGGACCTGGCCTGGTTCAACTACCTGGATGCCACCTTCGCCGAGGGCCTGGGAATGCCGCGACTGGAGGGCCTGCCCACCTATGAGCAAACCGTTTCCCGGTGGGAACAGGCGTCCGGTTTCTCCGCACGGGATTACGCCTATTACCAGATCTTCGCCGGCATGCGCTACGGCCTGATCCTGTCGCGTATCATGCTGGCCACCGGCCAGGACAGTGAGATACAGAATAATTTCGCCTGCCAGCTACTGCAGAAATACATGGACAGGATTACCTGAATCTACGCGAGTCGCCCAATGGCAGAGCACCTGTACTCCACTAACATTGGCAGATACACTTGGGACCGTTTCAGGACAGCCGCCCCGGGAGATATCTGCCCGGCACCCGCCTTGCGCTAGTAGGCGAGCCTGTTTATCACAAGGAGTTTCCATTGTCTTCCCATTTGCAGAAGCAGTTGCAGGCATTGGCACAGCCGGGCGCACGCGGGGTGATTACTGGCATCAATCGCGGTATCGAGAAAGAGAGCCTGCGCGTTACCGCCGAGGGCAAGCTGGCACAGACACCGCACCCGGCGGGCCTGGGCTCCGCCCTCACACACTCCTGCATTACCACTGACTATTCAGAGGCACTACTGGAGTTTATTACCCCGGTCAGCACCCGCATTGAAGACTGTCTGCAAATGCTGGAGGACATCCACAGCTTCACCTACCAACATATCGACGGCGAAATGCTGTGGTCGGCCAGCATGCCCTGTATCGTGGCCGGTGATGCTGGCATACCGGTAGCCCAGTATGGCAGCTCCAATGTGGCCCGTATGAAAACGGTCTATCGTTACGGCCTGGGTCACCGCTACGGGCGCCTGATGCAGGCCATTGCAGGCATTCACTACAACTTTTCCATGCCCGAAGCCTACTGGGACCAGGCGTGGGCAAGCGCCGGCCGCCCCGGGAAAAGAGCAGACTATATCAGCGAGCGCTACCTCGGCCTCATTCGCAACTTCCGGCGCTACTCCTGGCTGCTGATCTATCTCTTTGGCGCGTCTCCCGCCGTATGCGCCAGCTTTCTCAGAGGCCGCGACAACCATGGCCTGCAAGCCTTTGACGCCCAAGCCAAGAGTCTATATCTGCCCTATGGCACAGCACTGCGAATGGGCGGACTTGGGATACAACAGCGACGCCCAGAAATGCCTCAATGTGTGCTACAACTCGCTCGACAATTACGTCAAAACCCTGTCCCGCGCCATTCTGCAACCACACCCTGCCTACCGGGACATCCCCTCGGGCCAGAATGGCGACTACCAGCAGTTGAATGACAGCCTACTGCAAATCGAAAATGAATTTTACAGCCCGATACGACCGAAACGTGTGGTCGATGCAGGGGAGGCTCCATTGTGCGCACTGATCAGGGCCGGGATCGAATATGTCGAAGTGCGCTGCGTGGACATCAGCCCGTTCTCTCCTGTCGGCCTGGATGCCGGTCAAATGCGTTTCATGGACACCTTCCTACTGTATTGCCTGCTGGAAGAAAGTCCCGCTTGTGAGGTTGACGAGCAGGTCGCGCAGGCTGCCAATCTTGAGGCGGTGGTCAATTCCGGGCGGCTACCTGGCCTGCTGCTCAACAACAACAGCGCAGAGATTTCCATGGTGCAATGGGCAGGGGAAATGCTCAACGAGATGCGCCCGATCGCCATGTTGCTCGATGCAGTACACGAATCCGGCAACTACAGCACCAGCCTCGAAGACCAGCTGGGCAAAGTAGCTGATCCGGAGTTAACACCCTCGGCCCGCATACTGCGGGAGATGCGCGACCGGAACTTGTCCTTCTTTCGCCTGGCCATGACCTATAGTGAACAATGGGCGCAGTATTTTCGCGAACGCCCCCTGGCAACGGATGTCCAGACCGCCTTCGATGAGGAGACTCGAAGGTCACTGCTCGCCCAGAGAGAGATCGAGCAATCTGACGACATCAGCTTCGAGCAATACCTGGACAATTTCTTCACCCAATACAAAACCCTTTAAGGACATCCAAGCGCATGCTGCAAGCACTTTCTCCCCGCCTGGTATTTAGTGGTCTCGTACTTCTGGCTATCACCTCGATGTTATTTGCGCGGCTCTATCTGCAGGAATATCTTGGACTGGACGCCTGCCCACTGTGCATGACACAGCGCGTTTTTGTGGTGCTGTGGGGTGTGATAGCACTGCTCGGTGCGCTCCATAATCCCCAGAGCTGGGGTCGCAGGGTGTACGGCGCGCTGTGCGGACTGGCCGCCATGGGGGGAGCTGCGGTAGCTGCCCGCCATGTGTGGCTGCAACACCTGCCCGCAGACCAGGTGCCGGCCTGCGGTCCCAGCCTGGATTACATGCTCGACAACCTGCCTTTCGAGACAACGTTGCGGGTCGTCCTGGCCGGTGACGGCAATTGTGCCGTGATCGACTGGACTTTCCTCGGTTTTAGCATCCCGGAACAGACCCTGGCGTTGTTCGGCGTCGCGATACTGGTCTGCCTGTGGCAGACCTTGCGTACTTATCCAAAACGGTAGCAACACGCCCGTCGGTCATGCAGACTGAAAGGAAGGTAGTCGATCATGCCCAATAAAAGAAGTGACGCGAAACAGCAATTTCAGGCCGTAGAGGATTTGCTAACCCGCTGGCTTAAGGAACGGCGAGCAGTTCTGGGCAAGTACACGGAGATTGTCGTTACGCTGGACAGCCGCCTGGACCGCGAGGTGCTTGAGCAGCGCCAGAAAGCGCTTTGCGAATTACTGGTGGACTACGTTTCGGCAGGTCACTTCGAAGTGTTTCACGAGTTGATCAATGAAGCGGAGAGTTTTGGCGACGACAGCTGCGCGCTGGCCGAGAAACTGATGCCCGCGATCGGCGACACCACGGAGGTTATCCTGGCGTATGAGGAAAAATACGGCAGTGGCCAAGGACACCTGGAAAAATTAAAGCGCGACCTGTCAGCCCTGGGAGAGGTGCTGGAGTCGCGCTTTGTACTTGAAGACCGACTCATCGCCGGCCTTCACAATCGACACAGGCGCCTGGTAAAAAATCAGGTGCCGCAGTCTACTACCTAGGCCTACTTGGCCGCAGGCTTCGCTGCTGCGTCAGACTCAGCCGGTTTGTCCTGGCTGGGAATGTTAATCAGTTCCACTTCAAAAACCAGCGCCGCATTAGGCCCGATCACCTGTCCGGCACCACCGGCACCGTAGGCCAGTTCAGGCGGAATAGCCAGTTTCCACTTGGAACCCTTGGGCATCAGTTGCAACGCCTCTGTCCAGCCGGGAATGACCTGACCTACACCAAAGGTCACCGACTCACCGCGGCTGTAGGACGAATCAAACTCAGTGCCATCCACCAGGGTGCCGCGGTAGTGGACTTCCACTGTATCATCGGCGCCAGGCTTCGGACCGGTACCGGCAGTAAGAACCTCATACTGCAGGCCGGATGCGGTCGTCACTACCCCTTCCTTAGCCTTGTTTTGAGCCAGGAATGCTGTTGACGCCGCCACATTGGCTTCGCCCAGTTTCTTCTGGGCAGCTTCATGCTCAGCAGCGGCTTTTTCCTGGTAGGCTTTCATTTCAGCAGCGATTTCCTCCTCGGTCATACGCGACTGTGCGCCCGTCATCACATCGGAGACCCCGGCACTAAAGGACGCCACATCCAGCGGCACACTGTCGGCCTTCATGCGCTGGCCGAGATTGAAGCCAATCCCATAGCTCAAACGCTGCTCGGTAGTTGCCAGATCGTCACTTGCAGATGCCTTGCCTGCCTCTGCAGCAGGTGCCTTAGCCGCAGCATCATCTGTAACGGGCGCTTTTATTTTGTCACAAGCTTGCAGGGCAACAGCACTGACCAGGGCAAGCGGCAGTAGATACTTCTTCATAATTCGTTCCATAATAGTAGTCAATAGTGGTCTGAGAAATTGTGAGGGTTGCGGGTACTCCTGTAACAGCGAGGTCTTGCTCAGGGCAATGATCAATCTCCCCCGGCCATTCACCGGTAACCATCCGTTCAAATCCGCAGGAAAGCAAGCATTCGCAGCGGGCCCCATCTTACTACCCGCCCCGCCCTGGCGCTAGCCCTGCCTCACAACGGGAACTGTGTGACCAGACGATCTATAGTAAGTTCCGATCCCGCAGCCTGCGGGCAGGCAAACTGCGCTACCAGTAACAGATTCTCCCGCAGTGGCCGCGGGGCCCGGGATAAGTCGCCAGTCCGCTGAAAGAAGGCAAACATCAGATCCTGCTGCTGCTGTTCAGCGTGCAGCTCCAGGGTTTTGATTTCATCGCAGACGCCCGCCGCCCTGGTGAAATCCTGTAATTGCCGGCGCAAGGCGCGCAATGGCTTTATCACCCTCTCCCGCCAGTCGACGATTTGCGCCTCCACACCGGCCAAATGCTCGCCGCTGAGACGTTGATCCATATGTGCCAGCCATGCTGCGTACAGCAACAGGTTCACATCCAGGTCGATGGTGTCCTGTAGCACCAGACAGCTGGTCGCCACCCCGTCCAGAGCGTAGGTAGCCAGCGAATAGTCCCAAAACGGGTTGCTCATGGTGTAACCGGGGCGCCTGTCCATTTACAGTGAACCTTACACCAGCGGTCCCGGCTCACACTAGCCCACGGCTCGCCCGGCGGGTAGAATTCGCGGCCTCATGATCATACTGCGCAATATCACCCTGCGCCGCGGCAGCAAACTGCTGCTGCAGGATGCCAATGTCACCATACAGCCTGGCCAGCGACTGGCACTGATTGGGGCCAATGGCTGTGGCAAATCCAGCCTGTTCTCACTGTTGCTGGGTGAACTGGGCGCCGACGCCGGCACTGTCGAAGGTATGAACACGCTGCGCATGTCACATATGGCGCAGGAAATACATACGACTGCTCTACCGGCGGGGGAGTATGTGTGGCGAGGCGATGCGCTGCTAGCGCGCTTGCGGGATGAAGTCGCTGCCCAGGAAGCGGCGGGCGCATTCGATAAAGCTGCGCGCACGCACATCCAGTTGGAGGAGATTGACGGCTATAGCGCCGAGCGCCGAGCACAGCGTCTGCTGCAGGGCCTGGGATTCGCTGAAGATGCCGCCGGGCGGGCGGTGAGCGATTTTTCCGGGGGATGGCGCATACGCCTGAATCTGGCCCGCGCCCTGATGACACCCTCGGACATACTGCTGCTGGACGAACCCACCAATCACCTCGACCTGGACGCCACGCTGTGGTTGCAACAGTGGCTGCAGCAGTACCCCGGCACCCTGCTGATGATTTCCCATGACCGTGACTTCATCGATGCCACCTGCGAACGTATCCTGCATATCGAGCAACAGCAACTGTTCACCTATAAAGGCAACTACTCCGACTTCGAGCGCATGCGAGCGGAGCGCCTGGCCAACCAGCAAGCCGGCTATGAGAAACAGCAACGGCGCATTGCAGAGATCGATGATTTCGTGCGCCGCTTTCGCTACAAGGCCACCAAGGCCAAGCAGGCACAGAGCCGCTTGAAAGAACTGGAGCGCATGCAAACCCTGGCCCCGGCCCACGCCGACTCGCCCTTTGACTTCACTTTCCCACCGCCCGCAAAAAGCAGTGATCCGCTGCTGCGCCTGGACGAAGCCACTCTCGGCTACGGCAGCACCGCAGTGCTTGCAGGGGTGAACCTGCAATTGCGCCCGGGCAGCCGCTACGGGCTGCTGGGCAGAAACGGCGCGGGGAAATCCACCTTGCTGAAAAGCCTCGTCGGGGAACTACCTTTGCTGGCAGGCGTTCGCACCACCGGCGAGCATTTGAGTATCGGCTATTTTGACCAGCAGCAACTGGAAGCTCTGGATCTGCAGGCCAGCCCAGCCCTCCACCTGCAACGCCTCAGCCCCGCTGCGCGGGAACAGGACATACTCAATTTCCTCGGCGGCTTCAATTTTCGCGGCAATGCCGCCACCGCCACCATCGCCCCGTTTTCAGGCGGGGAAAAGGCGCGTCTGGCGCTGGCCATGGTGGTGTGGCAAAAGCCGAACCTGCTGGTGCTGGATGAGCCCACCAACCACCTGGACCTGGACATGCGCCACGCCATGGAAATCGCCCTGCAGGCCTACGATGGCGCACTGGTACTGGTGAGCCACGATCGCCACATGCTGCGCAATACCGCCGAGGAACTGCTGCTCGTGCACGATGGCCGGGTCGAGGAATATCGGGAGGATCTGGAAGGCTACGAGCGCTGGATTTTATCGAGCTACAGGCCAACTGAAAAACGCGACGCCGCAGTCACCGACACCTCGCGCAAGGAAAAGCGCCAGCAGGCGGCCGAGCAGCGTGAAAAATTGCGCCCACTGCAGAAACAACTGGATAAAACCGAAGCAGAAATGGCCGAAGTGGACCAGGGTCTGCGGGAAATCAGGGAGCAACTAGGTAGCGCCGTGCTGTATACCGAAGCTAACCGGCAGACCTTGGCCAACCTGCTGAAACGCGAAGGGGAACTGAAAGTGCGCGCGGCAGAGCTGGACGAGATGTGGCTGGAACAACAGCAAACGCTGGAAGAACTGTTGCAGTAGCCGAATCCACATTAGTAGTTCTTGGGAGCCTCGTTAGCATTGTGCTTTGTAACAGCCTGAGTTGTGACTCATAAAGATATCTCTCCCAAACAACTTAAACTTGCAACAAACGCAATTTCTGGTCACGACTCAATTTTTTGATGGACGCCTCGCGCCGCTGGGCGGCACTGCGGTCCACCTCGATGTCAGACCACAACAATTCAACAGGACGGCGGCCTCGTGTATAGCGGGAACCGCCCGCCAGTTCACCATTGTGTTGCAGCACGCGCCGCTGCAGGTCGCGCGCTACACCAGTATACAGAGAGCCGTCGGCGCAGCGCAGTATGTAGACATGCCAGGGGCCGCTCACGACATCAGGCCAGCGCCAGTACTTCCTTCACACACTCGCTGATACCGCTGTAGGCTTCCGCCACGCCGCCGGCCAGCATATAGGCCGGTGTCGTGACCAGCTTGCGCTCGGTATCCACTCGCGCTTCGGATACAGGACAAGTCTGGTGCTCAGCGCCCATGGCCTCGATTGCCGCCGCCGTATCGGCGTCATTGCCAATAGTGCAGCGGGCACCTTCACCACAGATAGCAGCGGCCATCACCGGGGCGATACAAATCAGGCCTATGGGCTTACCTTTTTGATGGAACGCACGCGCCAGTGTCAGGAAGTCGGGTTGCACCACCATGGCAGCGCCGGCCACGGCAAAATTACTCAGGTTCTTGGCCGCGCCAAAGCCGCCCGGGACCAGCAGCGCATCGAATTCATCAACCCTGGCCTCCCGGAGGTCCTGTATCCTGCCGCGCGCGATGCGCGCCGCTTCCACCAGCACATTGCGCGATTCACCTTCTGCCACCTGTCCGGTGAGGTGATTGATCACATGCATTTGCTGCACGTTCGGCGCAAAGCACTGGTAGGTCGCACCCTGCTGCTCCAAACACAGCAGTGTGAGTACCGCCTCATTGATCTCTGCACCATCGTAAAAACCACACCCCGCCAGCACTACGGCAACTTTGCTCATCCGTCTTCTCCTTCTTCAATAATGTAGTACCCGATAACCGGCAACGATCTGCCCCGACAACGGCCGCGCCATTGGCCTGTGCGCTCAGCCGCGATTCCACCGATGATAGCGCTCTACCCAGCGCAGCAGGCCCTCGGGCTTGCGCGCCTTACGCCAATTACCAGCGACGTACTTATTGCCCTCGCTCAACGTCGGGTAGATATGAATAGTGCCCAGTATTTTACCCAGACCGAGACCATGCTTCATGGCCAGCACGAACTCATTGATCAACTCTGAGGAATGGTAACCCACGATGGTGGCGCCGAGAATACGGTCGCGACCCGGTTCGGTCAGCACCTTGATAAATCCATGCGCCTCGCCATCGGCAATGGCGCGATCCAGATCGTCGAGTTCGTAGCGCGTCACTTCATAGGCGATATTCTGCTGCCGCGCCTCGTCCTCGTTAAGCCCGACCCGGGCCACCTCGGGATCGGTAAAGGTCGCCCAGGGCACCACAGAGTAGTCGACCTTAAACCTGCGAAAACGGCCAAACAGGGCGTTCACCGCGGCATACCAGGCCTGGTGACTGGCCATATGGGTAAACAGGTAGGGCCCCGCCACATCCCCGCAGGCAAATATGGTGGGGATAGTGGTGCACAGATACTCATCTACTGCAATCGCACCAGCGCGGCCAACAGCAATACCCAGCTCCTCCAGACCCATGTCCTCGACATTGGCACTGCGGCCCACGGCGAGCAGTACCCGGTCAAAACTTAATGTACGCTGTCCACGCGTGGTACCGAACACACAACTTTGCCCGTCCGCGTCTGCGTTAAAAAACAGCGGGTCATAGTTAAGATGTACTGCTATGCGCTGGCGCCGGAATGCAGCGTGCACCAGTTCGGCAACCTCCGGGTCTTCCTTTGGTAGGATTCGATTGGCGTGTGTCACCAGCGTGACACTGCTGCCCAGTCGAGCAAACGCCTGGGCCAGTTCACAACCGATAGGACCCGCTCCCACTACCAGCAGGCGTTGCGGCAAATCCCTGATTTCCCACACGGAGTCGGACGTCAGGTAATCCAGCGAAGCAAGACCGGGAATATCCGGTAACCGAGGTCGGGCACCAGTGGCAATCACAATATGGCGCGCAGTCAGCGTCTGCCCGTTAACCTGCACTGCCCAGGGCGAGAGAATATGCGCGGCTCCGTGCACACAGTTCACTCCCAAAGCGGTGAAGCGCTCTACTGAGTCGTGCGGCTCAATCGCTTCTGACAATCTCCTGCACTCGCTGCATAACTTTGGGAAAGTTCACCTCTACCGGCATGGGAGCCAGGCCAAACTCCTCTGCGCGGCGCGCATACTGCGCAACTCGCGCTGAGCGAATCAACGCTTTACTGGGCACACAGCCGGTATTCAGGCAGTCGCCGCCCATCTTGTGCCGCTCAATCAATGTCACTTTCGCTTTCATTGTCGCTGCAATGAGAGAAGTGACCAGGCCCGCTGAACCGGCGCCGATCACGATCAGGTTATTGTCAAAGTGCTTTGGCCTGGTGTAGCGCGCCAGACTTCGACGACGCTGCAACTGCGCGAGTAACCATCGGGCGATAAATGGAAAGAGGGCCAGCAGGACAAAAGAACCCAAAAGCGGTGCGGAAATAATTCCAGAGAGAGACTCCAGACGCCCCAACTGAGTGCCCGCATTGATGTAAACCGCCGTCCCCGGCAACATGCCCAACTGCGACACCCAGTAAAATGGCCAGCTGCGAATGGGCAGCAGGCCCATCAACAAGTTGATCAGGAAAAACGGAAACAGCGGCACCAGGCGCAGGGAGAACAGATAGAAGGAACCGTCTTTTTCAAACCCAGCGTTCACCGCGCCCAGGTGTCGCCCAAAACGCTTCTGCACCCAGTCTCGCAACAGCACACGTGACACGAGGAAGGCCATGGTCGCACCAATACTGCTGGCAAATGACACCAGCAACAAGGCATACCAGAACCCGAACAGCGCGCCGCCCGCCAATGTCATCACTGCCGCGCCGGGCAGCGACAGGGCAGTCACCGCCACATAACCGGCAAAATAGATCAGGCCAGCCAACAGCGGATTATTCGCGTACCACTGCCGCAGGTCACCAATGCGCTGCTGCAGGGTTTCAAGCCGCAAAAAACTACCCAGATCGAAAAAAAGCCAGGCGACGAGGGCTAACCCGACAAGCGTCACCACAACGATCTGCTTTTTTTGCAAAGTAATACCCTGAACGCAGTGAAAGCGACTATTTTCAAGTCTCTGCAGACTATACGTTAGATTACGACAAGGCTATAACGATCAGGTTCTTTCCTGTTCGAGTTTCGCGCTGATGCGCGGCCGCGGAACGATCTATAGCCGGCGGCTATATCAGCATACCAAAAAACTCTAGCGCCGCAGTTGTACACGAACCGTCAGGTGGTATGATTGCTCCCCTTCAAAACTACGCGGAAACAACGACCGCGGATCAACCGGAGAACAACATGAGTGATCAGATCGTACACGTCAGCGACGCAACTTTTGACGCAGAGGTATTGAATTCCAATGTCCCCGTATTGGTGGACTTCTGGGCAGAATGGTGCGGGCCGTGCAAGATGATCGCTCCGGTACTCGATGAAATCGCCGCCGATTACAGCGGGAAATTGAAGGTGTGCAAGGTCGACGTGGACGCCAACCCGGACATTCCACAAAAGTTCGGGATTCGCGGCATTCCGACCTTGATCATGTTCAAGGGCGGCAACGCAGAGGCCACTAAAGTCGGCGCTCTATCCAAGACGCAATTGACAGATTTCATCCAGGAAGTGATCTAAAAGCTCGGGGATCCGGCTAGTCCGGGCTCCCGACACGCCAGATGGACCTATTTGTTGACAGAAAAAAGCGGTAGACGGCCCTATCGGGCCGTGCTACATTCCAGGCCCGTCGCACATTCCTGTGCTATAAAAAAACTCTGCAACCCACGTTAAAGCTACTTTTTGTTGGCATCGCCAACCAGCTTTCGGTTACACGCTATCCCTTCCCCTAATCACTCGTGCACACTTGTTTTCCCTATGAATCTAACTGACTTAAAAACCAAAACCACTCAAGAACTTATCGATATCGCCAAAGAGATGGGCCTGGACAACATGGCCCGCTCGCGCAAGCAGGATATTATTTTCGCCGTGCTGAAGCGCCACGCCAAAAGTGGCGAAGACATCTACGGCGACGGCGTGCTGGAGATACTACAGGATGGCTTTGGCTTCCTGCGCTCCGCCGACAGTTCATACCTGGCGGGACCCGACGATATCTACGTCTCACCCAGCCAGATTCGCCGCTTCAACCTGCGCACCGGGGACACCATCTCCGGCAAGATTCGCCCACCAAAGGACAGCGAGCGCTACTTTGCCCTGTTAAAGGTGGACGAGGTCAACCTCGACAAACCGGAAAGCTCCAAGCACAAAATTCTGTTCGAGAATCTCACTCCCTTGTTCCCGGACCAGCGCCTGACACTGGAAACAGGCAATGGCAGCACCGAGGACCTGACCGGCCGTATCATCGACCTGGTATCTCCTATCGGCAAGGGTCAGCGCGGATTGTTGGTTGCACCGCCCAAGGCGGGCAAAACCATCATGATGCAGAATATCGCCCAGGCCATCATCACCAATAATCCCGAGTGCTACATCATCGTGCTGCTGATCGATGAACGCCCGGAGGAAGTGACAGAAATGCAGCGTTCGGTGGGCATTCGCGGTGCTGAAGTGGTGGCCTCTACCTTCGATGAGCCACCCTCACGCCATGTACAGGTTGCCGATATGGTGATCGAGAAGGCCAAGCGACTCGTTGAGCACAAAAAGGACGTAGTCATCCTGCTGGATTCCATCACCCGCCTGGCCCGCGCCTATAATACGGTGATCCCAAGCTCCGGCAAGGTACTGACCGGTGGTGTTGACGCCCATGCGCTGGAGCGGCCCAAGCGTTTCTTCGGCGCAGCCCGCAACATCGAGGAAGGCGGCAGCCTGTCTATTATCGCTACTGCCCTCATCGACACGGGCTCCAAGATGGACGAGGTGATCTACGAGGAGTTCAAGGGCACTGGCAACCTCGAACTGCACCTGGATCGCAAGATTGCCGAAAAGCGCATCTACCCGGCCATCAACATTCGCCGCTCTGGTACGCGCCGGGAGGAGTTGCTCACCGCCGATGATGAATTGCAGCGTATGTGGATTCTGCGCAAACTGCTGCACGGCATGGAAGACCTGGCCGCCATTGAGTTCCTGTCTGACAAGCTCAAGGAAACCAAAACCAACGACGAGTTCTTCAAGTCGATGAAGCGCAAATAGTGCTTCGCTAATCTCCTTGCTTCGCGATACGCCGCATCGAGTTGGATATTCCGGTGCCGAGACCGTACGGCGGCCATGGATGGCCGACGTCGAGCTCACATCGATGTGCTTGTAGCGTGTCCCGGCACCGGAATATCCCACTTGCTACGACTCTGACTCGCTCAATAAGCTGAACGTATCCGGTCATGGCAACCAACTCTGCCCGCGTTGCCACTCGTTGTTACAACGTGTACTGTCCCTCGTTATACGCTGACGGATTGACGGCATTGTGAAATACACCGACCTCAGGGATTTTATTGCTGCACTGGAACAGCGCGGCGAGCTGGTGCGTATCCGGACCGAGGTCGATCCCAAACTCGAAATGACCGAAATCGCCGACCGCACGCTGCGCGCGGGCGGCCCTGCCCTGTTATTCGAAAATCCGAAAGGTTACAACACGCCGGTGCTGGCCAACCTGTTTGGCACGGAGCAGCGCGTCGCGCTGGGCATGGGCGCACGCGACCTCTCTGCTTTGCGCGAGATCGGCGAAATACTCGCCTACCTGCGCCAGCCGGACGCACCCAAGGGCTTGCGCGACATCTGGGACAAGGCGCCCCTGCTGAAACAGGTGTTGCATATGGCGCCGAAGGTAGTGCGCAATCCCCCCTGCCAATACCATGCGAAACAGGGCGCGGATGTCGACCTCAATCAGCTGCCCATCCAGACCTGCTGGCCGGAAGACGCGGCGCCGTTGATTACCTGGCCGCTGGTTATCACCCGCGGGCCCAACAAGGAACGGCAGAATCTGGGGATTTATCGCCTGCAGTTGCTGGCGCGCAATAAACTGATCATGCGCTGGTTGTCGCACCGCGGTGGCGCGCTGGATTTCAGGGATTGGCAGCGACAGTACCCGGGCAAACGCTACCCGGTTGCGGTAGCACTGGGCGCCGACCCGGCCACGACCCTGGCGGCGGTAACGCCCATTCCCGATACGATTTCAGAATACGCCTTCGCCGGCCTGCTGCGCGGCAGCAAGACTGAACTGGCGGAGTGCTTCACGCCGCTGTGTCGCGAACACGGCCTGCAGGTACCTGCCACCGCTGAATACATACTCGAAGGCTATATCGAGCCGGGTGAAATGGCGGATGAAGGTCCCTTCGGCGACCACACGGGTTACTACAACGAGGTGGAGCGCTTCCCGGTGTTTACTGTTGAGGCCATCACCCACCGCGAGTCACCTATCTACCACAGCACTTATACCGGGCGCCCGCCCGATGAGCCCGCCATTCTGGGCATGGCTCTCAATGAGGTGTTCATCCCGATACTGCAAAAGCAGTTCCCGGAGATTGTGGATTTTTACCTGCCACCGGAGGGCTGCTCCTACCGCCTGGCCGTGGTCACCATGCGCAAGGAATATCCCGGGCATGCCAAACGTGTGATGCTCGGCGTGTGGTCCTTCCTGCGCCAGTTCATGTATACGAAGTTTGTCATAGTTACCGATGAGGATGTGAACGCCAGGGACTGGAAGGATGTGATCTGGGCAATGACCACTCGCATGGATCCACAGCGGGACTGCGTATTCATCGAGAACACCCCGATTGACTACCTGGACTTTGCCTCACCGGTGTCCGGACTGGGTTCCAAAGTCGGCTTCGATGCTACCAATAAATGGCCGGGGGAAAGCCAGCGCGAGTGGGGTCGCCCCATTGCCATGGATAAGGCTGTAAAACAGCGTATCGATGAACTGTGGGGCGAGCTCGGCATCACGCTCTAGCGTGCGCTGAAACTTGCAGGCGGCACAATACCGCTGGAAAACATCAGAGTCGCGCCAGCAACCTGCTGTCAGGTACGGTTTTATCCGGCATAGGCAACGCTGGCAGCGTATCTTCACGCAGTAATAATCCCTCGCGAAAGTAGGCGGCCGCCACATTGGGTTCGCCAAGACCAGTCAACAGGCGGCCCAGTTCAGCACAGACCTCGGCGCTGTGCTCCAGTCGGTAACAGCTCTCGAAATAGTCCCGCGCCTTGCCCCACAATTTTTCGCGGGCCGACAAACGGCCCAGGCACAGCAGTAGCTGAGGATCTTCGGGATGCGCGATCAGCCAACTCTCGGCCCGGGCCAGTTGACGGGTAGCATTTACGCTGTGCACGTAACCGTACTGGCGCACCAGGGTCGTACTCCACTCCTGTTTCAGGGCATACAACAAGGCGTCCTCAGCCTCCTCCTGGTCTCCCAGCCGGATAAGGTTACGCGCGTATGCCTCAACCATTGTGGCGTCGCGCTGCAAATATTTGGGCACCTGTTGCCAGCTTGCGCGCAGCTGCTGGGCATCGGCATTGCCTTGTGCAATGCGATTGTGGTGAACCTGGCGCTGCAGTTGCTCAAACTGCTCATGCGTGAGCTGCTTGTGCTTCTGCAACTGCGGCAACAGTTCCAGCAACCTGTCCCAGTCATTCAAGCCCTCGTACGCCTGGCGCAACAATACTCAGGACGTAAGGGTGGCGACTGACATTGCGGGTAGCCTGATCCAGCGCTGCCACAGCCTGCTGATACTCTCCGGCCTGCAACTTCAACTCAGCCAGGGCGAACTCCATCGCCACGGCAGCACCCGGCTCCGCCTCGCCGGCGGCGCGCAGATACTCATCAACTTTCTCGGTATCATGCAGTTGCGCACTGGCGCGTGCGGCCAACAGGTAATTAAGCAGAGGTGCCTCGTTGTGCTGCGCTCCGCGCAATAACTGGCGACGCGCCGTCTGCCAGTTGCCTTCGGTAAAGTTGATCAAGCCGCGCGTACTGAGGCGCTGCGCATTGCGTGTCTTGCGCGTTCCCAGCCAGGACACCAGAGACCGCCGTCCGCCGACAATCCTGTAGGCCAGCTGCAATAGCAAATAAATCGACAGCACTGATAGCAGGAGTAGCAGCAGCCCCACCCACAGGCTGGCCTCCAGCGTATAGTTTGCATAGGACACCAGCACATAGCCGGGATCAGTTTCGATGACGGCAACAATACCAACACCGAGCAGCAGCGCGACAAGAGCAATGGCAAACAGCTTGCGCATGAGCTATTGTCCGCCTACGGTTTGCAGGCGCAGCCGGGTGGCCTCATCCAGTGCCTGCAGTGAGCGGGAAATATCCGGCTGCGCTACATTGACAGTAAGATCCACCAGCCGCGAAATCTCTGCAGCCATGGCACGGGCGGTGACTTCATCAGACTCCCGGAACTGTGCCAGCCATTGCTGCGCGCGATCCAGGCTGGCAGTGTACAAAATCTGGTTACCTGAGAGGGCTGCCACCTGGGCCTGCTCGAGCAGCATACGCAGATTTTGCCGGACCAGGCCCTCCCATTGGGGGTCCATCAGGGCCTGCATGGGCACATCCCGCCGCCGGATAATAAGGTAATCGGAAAGCTTGGCCAGAGCCGCAGCATAGCCCTGTTGCAGACGGCCCTGCCAGTCTTCGGCGGCTTCCGGCATCGGCTGTGCAGGCTGCTCCGGCAACTGGAAAATCACCAGGGTATCGGCCTGTTCAAGCAATGCGGCCAGGCGCAGGTAGATACCCTCCACGTCCACCCTCGGGACCGCTCGCAATGACGCAATATCTGCGGCAACGGCAGCACGCACAGTGTGCAGGCTCGCGTCATCCATTTCCCGCAGCACGGCATCGGCACTGCTCAGCAGGGCCTGGGCGGCCACAGGATCACCCGCCATCACCAAACGCTGATTGGCCAGGCGCAACAGATGCCCGGCTTCCGCCAGCAGCCAGCTATTGCGATCACTGGCACTGAAGCGCGCCAGTTCTTTCCGCTGCTCGGCCAGTACCGCTTCCACAGATTCGAGGCTCTGGGAAAGGCGGGATGTTTCACTTGCCAGGGCAGCCTTAAGTTCACCCAGGCCGACGCGCGACTCCCGCTGCAAGCGATCACCCAACTCGTCGAGATCGGTTTGCTTCTGCCGGGTGATGGTTTCCAGATCCGCCACACGTTGCGCCAGCGCGGCCTCCCTGTCACGCCCCTCGCGTAGCACCCACGCGGCGGCGCCCGCCAGCGTAAAAACCAACAACAAAGCCAGCCACGCAACGGCTGAGGATGCTCTGCGCGGCGCGGCCCCGTGCCTGCTGCCAGAGGCAGCCGGGGCGCCCTTGCCAGCCGATTTATCTGCTGCAGATATCACGCTATCCGCCGCCTCCCCAGATTGCTTATTATTCTTTGGTTCCTGCTCGCTCACGAGTCATACTCCAGTGCCGGGTCGCCATGCCCGCAGCGCGCGGAGCATCGCCATATCCGAGGCATTTTCAGCGGTCACTATCTGCTCGAATCCAGCCTCGCGCGCGAGCTGGGCAACCCGCTGTGACGGCACGATCAAAGCTATGTGTTTTAACTTAGTGGTTTCTGCCGGGCTAAGCAATACCTGCAGGTTGGCAAGGCCTTCGCCGCTGCTAAGCATAATCACATCGATACCCCAGCGGGACAACTTCGCAGCCAGCGCTCCTGCCGGCAACTCGGGCCGGCTGCGGCGGTAGCAGGCCAGTTCATCGACCGCAGCGCCACGGCGCGTGAGTTCTGTCATCAATGTATCGCGACCACCCTCCCCTTTCACAATCAGCACACGCTGGTCGTTCACATGCTGTAGCGCGGGTACTGCCAGCAAGCCCTCACTGCTCATGACATTTCCCGGCGTGATGGCCGCAATACCATGGCGTGCAAGCATGTCGGCGGTGGCAGCGCCAATGGCGTACCAACTGAGCCCTGCCGGCAGCTGTGGCCAGTAATCCTCCACCAGCACCATACCAAATCGCACTGCGTTGGCGCTGATGAAAATCACGTGCTGGTACACGATCCAGATTCAGCACCAGCTGGCGCTGCGCCGCAGGCAGCTGCGGCAATGCATTTAATTCCAGTAACGGTTGGCTATAGACCTCGTAGCCTGCCGCTTTGATCGCCTTGCACAGCGTGTCTGAGGCTTCTCCCACAGGGCGCGTCACCAGCACCCGGCTCAGGCCCACAGCGCGCTCATCCACCATAGACCTCGGCGAGAATGGCTGCAGCGCCCTGCGACAAGAGATCCTCCGCCACCAGAATGCCCAGCCGCTCGGCCTGTGCCGCTGGCGCCGTGGCTTGTGCACGTAAAATTTGCGAACCGTCCGGTTTGCCCACCAGACCACGCAACAACAATTGCTCGCCGCCACCTACAAATTCCGCATAACAGGCGATAGGCACCTGGCAGCCGCCATCAAGGCGCCGGTTCATGGCCCGTTCCGCAGTCACCCGTCTGGCAGTCGGTTCGTCGTGCAGCGGCTGCAGCAGGGACCGCACCGCAGCATCCGCGCTGCGCAGTTCAATGCCCACCGCGCCCTGCCCACCGGCGGGCAGGGAATCGCCAACGTCCATGCGCTGCGCAATGCGCTCCGCCAAACCGAGGCGCATTAATCCCGCGCTGGCCAAAATGATGGCGTCGTACTCATCCGCGTCGAGCTTGCGCAGCCGGGTATTGACGTTGCCGCGCAGGAATTTGATGTCCAGATCCGGCCGCCGCGCCGCAACTGGCATTCCCGCCGCAGGCTGGATGTGCCCACCACACTGCCGGCCGGCAATGCTTCCAGCGTCCGATAGCGATTGCTGACGAAAGCATCGGATGGGTCTTCCCGCGCACAGATAACACCGAGGCCGAGGCCCGCCGGGAACGCCATGGGGACATCTTTCATGGAGTGCACCGCAATGTCGGCGCTGCCATCCAGAAGCGCGGCCTCCAACTCCTTGACGAATAAACCCTTGCCGCCCACCTTGGCCAGCGGCACGTCCAACAACTCATCACCGCGCGAGGTCATACCCAACAACTGCACGTCCAGACCGGGGTGCGCCTGCAGCAGGGCGGCGCGGACATATTCCGCCTGCCACAGGGCCAGGGGGCTCTCCCGGGTGGCGATGATCAGTGTGCGCGACATGCTCGGGATTCCATAATTTCCAGAGCGCAATAGTACCAGTCGGGCACTGTCTCAGCGACACTCGCGAACTTCTCCGTCCTCTGAACGGGTCGTCATGGATGGCAGAGGAGTGCGCTGGACACGCCGTAAACCCGTCCATGGGGGCTCGAGCTCGGCATCCATGGCGGCTCGCACAGTCCAGCGCACTCCTCTGCCATCCTGACTCCGCTACAATTCCCGAAGCCGTCAGAACCTCCTAACTGATATACTCATCGCACAAAATCTGGCGAAAACGCGTCCAAGAAAACGCGGCGACCACGGAATTTCCAGCACTATGAGCAAAGACAACGACACCAGCAAACTGTGGGGCGGCCGCTTCAATGAAGCGACCGACGCCTTCGTGCAGCGCTTCACCGCCTCCGTGGTATTCGACCAGCGCATGGCCGCCGAGGATATTGCCGGTTCGCTGGCGCATGCCCGGATGCTGCGCAGCGTCGGGGTACTCAGCCAGGCAGAGCTCGAGGAAATCGAAGGCGGCATGGCCCAGGTGCAGAGTGAAATTGCCGAGGGCAGCTTCCGCTGGTCAATCGAGCTGGAAGACGTGCACATGAATATCGAAGCCCGGCTGACCGAGCTGATCGGTGTCACTGGCAAAAAACTGCACACCGGTCGCTCGCGCAACGACCAGGTAGCCACCGACATCCGCCTGCACCTGCGCGCGGCCATCGACCGCATTGCCGGCGAACTCACCCGCCTGCAGCTGGGCACCATTGACCTGGCGGCGGCGCATACCGACACCATCATGCCGGGTTTCACCCACCTACAGACCGCCCAGCCCGTCGTCTTCGGCCATCATCTGCTGGCCTGGAACGAAATGCTGGAGCGCGATTACGGTCGCCTGATCGATTGTCGGGCGCGCCTCAACCAGTCACCACTGGGCGCCGCCGCACTCGCGGGCACCACTTACCCCATCGATCGCGTCCATACGGCAGCCGCGCTGGGCTTCGACAAGCCGACGGAAAATTCCCTGGACTCTGTCTCCGACCGCGACTTTGCCATCGAGTTTTGCGCCTTCGCGGCACTGCTGATGACCCACCTGTCGCGCATGTCCGAAGAGCTGGTGCTGTGGACTTCTGCCCAGTTCAATTTCATCGAACTGCCGGACCGTTTCTGTACCGGCTCTTCCATCATGCCGCAGAAAAAGAACCCGGACGTGCCGGAACTGGTGCGTGGCAAAGTGGGGCGCGTCAACGGCCACCTTATCGCCCTGCTGACGTTGATGAAGAGTCAGCCGCTGGCCTACAACAAGGACAACCAGGAGGACAAGGAGCCCCTGTTCGATACCATCGACACCGTGATCGATTCCCTGCGCGCTTTCGCCGACATGGTGCCGGCCATCAGACCCAACGCCGAGGTCATGCGCGAAGCGGCCCGGCGCGGGTTCTCTACCGCCACAGACCTGGCGGACTACCTGGTGCGACTGGGACTGCCCTTTCGCGATGCGCATGAAGTGGTAGGCAAGGCAGTTGCCCACGGCATTGCCAGCGGCCAGGATCTGGCGGAAATGCCGCTGGCGACGCTGCAAGGTTTCTGCGGGAAGATCCGGGAGGACGTGTTCAAGGTGCTGACACTGGAGGGTTCTGTTGCTGCCAGGAATCACCTGGGCGGCACCGCGCCGGGACAGGTGGCGGCAGCGGCACAGCGGGCCGGCGCACTGTTGGCGGCGCGGCGGGCTGCCTGATCAGCAGCACATGCAGTGTGGCACCCGTCCCGGCTCCGTTCAGGACGCGGGACGGTAATTCAGACTGGCCTGGAAGGTGACATCCGGCGCGGTTTCGACGCGAATATCCTCCACCACGCTGATATCCACCGACCACTGCGGCGCGAAATACCAACGAGCGCCCACCGTCCCCAGCACCGCGTCGTCGCCCACACCGGTGAGATCGCTGTGCAGTGGTGCGCCATGGCTGTCGAGCTGGGCAATCAACGACCAGTGCTGCGCAAACTGCCAGTCCAGCGCCAGCCCCGCAAACCACAGGTTCTGCTCCTGTATTCCCTCCAACAGATCGCTGTCCCCGGCCCGCAGGTAACCGGCCTGGCCATGCCAGCTCAAGCGGCAGATCCGCCAGTTGGGCGCCGGAGAAACGCAGGGCGACAAAGACATCATCCGCACCGCTGCCCAGAAAGTCATCCTCGTCGCCGGTACCGAACTTGTAGCCCAGCGCCACACTGACCGCCGAACTGTCATCGCGATAAACAACGTGGCTCAGCGACAGGCTGACATCGCCGAGTCCGGACGCGTCATCCTGCAGGGAAAACCCTCCTTCGGGCGAGGCGTAACGGTAGTCCAGCACGTCCCTGGGTACATCCGAGCGACCGCCGTCGGACATGCCCCAGAAATCGTGCCAGTCATCAATAGCCCCATCCATATCCCCGCCACTCTGGTCCAGCCAGGGCACTTCAATCTGCACATCCCAGTTTTCCGCCAACCCGTAGCGCAACTCCAGCGCAAAGCGCAGGGTCTCGCCATCCAGATTGAGAAACTCATTGCTGTTGCTGTCGTTGACATACTGGCTGGCGAGACTGCCGTGCAGGGCCGCCGCCAGCTCACCGCTGGGAGTACGTGTATGCATCCCGCTGGGAGGGCAGGCCGAGCAAGCCTGCCACCGGGCTCAGGTTCTTGACATACAGGGGCTCGCTGGCGGTCGCTGGCAGTGCACCGAGACCCGCCAGCAGTGCGGCCATCACATAGGGTCGATGCATTCGTGAAGCCCCGGTTAAAAAATCAGTTCCAGACAAAAGCAACGTCCCCCTGGGCCTGCATCTGCTCGACCACGAAAGGACGAAAGAGCTGCCCGTCACGGGTACCGCGCCAGTCGCCCGCCGCTTCATCGTAGGCAAAGTGAAAACCCCCCGAGCGTGCAGCGAGCCATAACTGGCGGGTGGGTGGCTGACGGCTGAACACCAGCTTCGTGTCATTGTCGAATGCGACGGTGAGCACGCCGCCGGATGTCTCGTAGTCCAGATCCGCGTCGACCTGATCCAGCGCCGCTTCCAGCGCCGCAAAGGTGCGGTCTATCAACTCATTGAACTCAGATTCAGACATCACGGGGCTGGTTCCACCAAAGTGTGCACAATTCAATAATAAGGGCTGTTCGCGCCGCTTACTAGCGGACGGTATAATTTGCGCATCTACAGCCCGGACCAGCATCATGCGTTACGCTGTCACAGCCCTGTTAATCGCAGTCGCGTTTGCCAGCCTCGGTGGCTGCGGGCAGACCGGGCCGCTGTACATGCCGCCCGAGCCAGTGCCTGAGAGACAGCGCCCCAGGCCCAGCCCGCCGCACCTGCGGACAGCGCCGAGCAGCCAGACCAAAGACCCCTGAGGCGAGGCTGACCGATGAACCATTTCACCTATCGTGAGGGCAGCCTGTACGCGGAGAACGTTGCCGTCAGCACGATCGCCGCCCTGCACGGCACCCCCTGCTATGTCTATTCCCGGGCAGCGCTGGCAGCGGCGTTCATGGAATACCGCCGGGCCCTTGAAGGGGCCGAGCACCTGATCTGCTATGCGGTGAAAGCCAACTCCAACCTGGCCGTACTCAATGTGCTGGCCAGACTGGGTGCGGGTTTCGACATTGTCTCCGGTGGCGAACTGGAGCGCGTGGTCGCCGCCGGCGGAGCGCCGTCAAAGATCGTGTTTTCCGGGGTCAGCAAGAAGCCCCAGGAAATGGCCCGGGCCCTGGAGCTGGGCATTCACTGCTTCAACCTTGAATCTGCGGCAGAATTGGAGGTATTGAACAGTGTCGCAGCCGGTCTTGGCTGTGTAGCGCCCGTGTCGGTCAGGGTGAATCCTGATGTAGACGCCAAAACCCACCCGTACATCTCCACTGGTCTGCGCGAAAACAAGTTCGGCTTGACGATCGATGAGGCGCTGCGCGTTTACCAGCGCGCCGCACAACTGGATAACGTGCAGGTGGTTGGCCTGGACTGCCACATCGGCTCGCAACTGACCGAACTCAGCCCGTTTATCGATGCCCTGCACCGCCTGCTGCAGTTGGTGGATGCGCTGGCAGATCTGGGCATTGTCATCCGCCATCTTGATCTGGGTGGCGGTCTGGGCGTGCACTACCGCGACGAACAACCGCCATCAATTGCCGAGTACATCGGCGCGATACGCAAGGTATTGGGCGCACGCAAGGTCCAGTTGCTGTTCGAGCCAGGCCGTTCCATCGCCGCCAATGCCGGGATACTGGTCATGCAGGTGGAATACCTCAAATCCACGCCCGAACACCATTTCGCACTGGTGGATGCCGCGATGAACGACATGCTTCGTCCGGCGCTGTACCAGGCGTGGATGGATATCCAGAAAGTGGAGCAAACCACTGCCGGACAACTGGCACAATGGGATGTAGTGGGGCCGGTCTGTGAAACTGGCGATTTCCTGGGCAAGGCGAGAACTCTCTGCGCTAAGCCAGGGGGAGCTGCTGGCGATGTTTGGCGCGGGCGCCTACGGATTTACCATGAGCTCCAATTACAACAGTCGCCCCCGCGCGCCGGAAATCATGGTGGATGGCAATGACGCATATCTGGTGCGACCGCGGGAAACACTGGCCGATCTCATACGCGGCGAGACCTGCCTGCCCGATCCGGGCGCAGGCGCTTGAGCGGGCGACGAGGCCATAATGCAATTACAGTTCACCAAAATGCACGGCTGCGGGCAATGACTTCGTCGTCATCGACCTGATCAGCCAGCATTACAAGCTGCGCTCCCAGGACGTGCGCAAACTGGCAGACCGCCACTTTGGTGTGGGCTGCGATCAGGTATTGGCGGTGGAAGCGCCGCAAAACCCACAGGTTGATTTTCGCTACCGCATTTACAACGCTGACGGTAAGGAAGTGGAGCAGTGCGGCAATGGTGCCCGCTGTTTCGCTCGCTTCGTACGCGAGAAAAAACTGACCGCCAAGCGGGTGATCAGCGTGGAAACATCGGCCGGTGTCATCGAGCTACGGGTGCACCCCAACCACGATGTCGAAGTGCTTATGGGCGAGCCGGAGTTCGAGCCCGGAAAGATACCTTTTACCGCAACGGCCAGGGCACAGAGCTACCCGCTGCGAGTGGATGACAGGGAACTGGAGATTGGCGCTGTATCTATGGGTAACCCCCATGCGGTACTGCGCGTGAATAATATAAGCAAGGCGGAGGTCGAGCACCTGGGCCCGCTGATCGAGTCACATCCCGACTTTCCACAGCGCGTTAACGCCGGCTTCATGCAAATCGTTTCGGACACGGAGATCAAGCTGCGCGTCTATGAACGCGGCGTGGGCGAAACCCTGGCCTGCGGCACGGGTGCCTGCGCCGCAGTAGCGTACGGCATTTCCCGCGGCTGGTTGAGCGAATCCGTGACAGTCACGCTGCCGGGGGGTAAGCTTTCAGTGTCGTGGGCAGGGGAAGGCCAACCAGTGATTATGACGGGCCCCACCGCGGTGGTGTTCGATGGCACAATAAAAATCTGAAGCCCCGCCGCGCGGGGCCCATTCACAGCAGGGAGAGCCACACATCATGTCAGTCAGCAAAAAACGCGGCGCCGCCTCCAAGGCCGCAGCCGAGCAAACCAGGGATGCCGAACTCAACGACGAGATCGTGCGCGAATACCTGAAGAACCACGACGATTTCCTGCAGCGCAACCCCGACATGCTGGATTACCTGCATATCTCCCACGCCTCCGGTAGCGCCATATCCCTGGTCGAGAAGCAGGTCAGCGTACTGCGCGAGCGCAACATGGATATGCGCCAACGTCTTAAGACGCTCACCGCCAATGCCAGGAACAATGACATGCTGTATGAGCAAACCCGCGTCATGATATTGAAGTTGCTGGAAGCAGAATCCACCGCGGCCCTGTACAGCATATTCATGTCCTCCATGGCCACTGACTTTCGTGTAGACCATGCCAGCATGATCCTGTTCGGCGACCACAGCAGCGATGAGGGCTGGCGCATGGAAACGCGGGAAACGGTGAAAACGGAAATCGGCTCCCTGTTCAGGGGAAACAAGGCCGTGTGCGGCACACTGCGCAGGGAAGAACTCAAGTTCCTGTTTCCGGGCGGTAGCGAGGTCGGTTCCGCCGCACTCATGCCCCTGTCCAACACGGAACAGCTGGGCCTGATCGCGGTGGGCAGTTCAGACGCCAACCACTACAACAGCAAGGTAGGCACCCTGTTCCTCTCACATATTGCAGACGTTATTGTGAAACTGTTATCGCGCCTGCACTACCCGACCCACTGAGGGTTCAGTGGTGACTGCAGGCACGCCACTCGCGCAACTCGATACATCCGCCACGCGGTTTATCGATTATTTGCGCGACGTGCGTCAGCTCTCGCCCCATACAATCAGCAACTATCGGCGCGACCTTCTCGCTTTGCAGCACTTCTGCGCAAAGAGCGGCAGAGGTACCGTCGAAAAACTGGCAGAAGCCGACATCCGCGCCTGGGCAAGCCAGCTGCACCGCCAGGGCCTGGCGGGCGGCAGCATTCAGCGCGGCCTCTCCGCAGCCCGCTCCCTTTACAATTTTCTGGGGCGTGAAAGCGGCTTGCTGCGCAACCCGGCCGCCAGTGTGCAGGCCCCGCGCAGACCGCGCAAGTTACCCAGAACCATGGATGCCGATCAGGTCGACAAGTACCTGTCCTTCGACACCGACTCGATAGTCGCGCGGCGCGACAGTGCCATGGCGGAGTTGTTTTACTCCTCCGGACTGCGTTTGGCGGAATTGGCGGCGGTGGAGGTGGACGACATAGACCCACAGTCCAGGCTGTTGACGGTGACCGGCAAGGGCCGCAAAACACGCACCGTGCCAGTGGGCTCTGTGGCGCTGCAGGCCATTGCACGCTGGCTGGAAGTGCGGCCTCCGGCCACTGCGGATGCTAACGACTGCGGCGCCCTCTTCACCAGTAATCGCGGCCGCCGCATCAGCGTGCGCAATATCCAGGCGCGCCTGAAAGTGCAGGGCCGCAAGTCCGGCATGCACCAGGACGTGCATCCCCATATGCTGCGCCACTCCTTTGCCAGCCACATGCTGGAATCCAGCGGCGACCTGCGCGCGGTCCAGGAACTGCTTGGGCACGCGAATATATCCACCACACAGATCTACACCCATCTGGATTTCCAGCACCTCGCCAAGGTCTACGACGCGGCACATCCCAGGGCGAAACGACGAACGGGTGATTGATGTGGCAATTTCCGTTATCACCTTCGACCTCGACAACACACTGTGGGATGTAGAGCCCGTTCTCCTGCGGGCAGAAGCGGCACAGCACAAATGGTTGCTGCAGCACCGACCGGGTGCAGTGGAGGCCTTCGATCACGAGGCGCTGTTTGAGTTTAAAAAATCCGTCTGGAAGCGTCACCCCCAGCTGCTGCACCACGTCAGCCAGATGCGCATCCAGACGCTATTAGAGTTACAAGTTGCCGCGGGTTATAGCGAGGAAGAGGCTCGCAGCGGCGCGCAACAGGCATTCGACGTATTTCTGCTGGAGCGTCACAAGGTGGTGCTGTATGAGGAGGCGCTGGGCGTGCTGGAGCTGCTTGCAGAGCGCTATACGCTGGGCGCCCTGACCAATGGCAATGCCGACATCTACAAGACTGATGCCGCCGAGTATTTTGACTTTGCGTTCCTGGCCGAGGACATAGGCGCCAGCAAGCCCCACCCGGATATGTTCCAGGCCGCGCTCACGCAAGCAGGGGTGGCGGCGGAAGATATTATTCACGTGGGAGACGACCCGGAGCACGATATCCTGGGCGCTCGCAACATGGGCATGCACACGATATGGATGAACACCCGGCACAAGGCGTGGCCGGGAGGTGAGAGAGCGGATAGGGAAATCACTAACCTGCAGCAACTACCTGGTGCGATCGACAGTATCAGTGAGTCCCGCTAAAGCAAGCGAGGGCTCAATTCTGCTTGAGAATCTCATTCTTGGTTTTCTTGTACTCGCTCTCCGAAATCACACCCTTGTCATAGGCTTCTTTCAAGTCCAGCAACTGCTTGCCCTGGGTCTCCGTCGTCTTCACCGTGGTCTGGGTATCATTGCCTCCACAGGCAGAAAGCCCCAATGCCAGTGTCATCACGCTGGCAAGCAATACCATTTTCTTCATCATGCGGAGCATTCCTTTTAAGTTGTGGTCGAGCGCGAACCTGGACGAGTTATTTTTTAATAAATACTCGCCTGAGAGTCGCTGGCTAATTATGGAGCAAAAAAAAGGAGGCCGAAAGGCCCCCCAAAAACGCATCGTTAGACGCGCCCGCAAAGATGTTGTTAGTCGTTGTAAGCTCTCTCGCCGTGTGAGCTCACATCCAGACCCATAACTTCAGCTTCCTCATCGACTCGCAGACCAATCACCAGATCAATCAACTTGTAGGCGACCGCTGCCACGACTCCGGAAATAACGATGGTGGTAAGTACGCCCTGCGCCTGGATTTTCAGTTGCGCAGCCATGTCGTAAGCACCGGGTGCATTGGCGACATAATCCCACCAGCTGGTGCCGCCCAGAGCGGGCGCCGCAAAGACACCGGTCAACATGGCGCCGAGGATACCGCCTACGCCGTGCACACCAAACACATCCAGCGAGTCGTCAGCGCCAAGCAGTTTCTTCAGGCCTGTCACACCCCACAGACACACCACACCTGCGAGCAAACCGATGACCAGAGCGCCGCCGACACCGACAAATCCGCACGCCGGAGTAATGGCAACCAGACCCGAAAGCGCACCGGATGCCGCACCCAACATGGAGGGATGTTTCTTGAAAATCCACTCTGCAAACATCCACGATACAGCCGCTGCCGCAGTGGCAATCCAGGTATTGATGAACGCCAGGCCAGCAATACCGTTGGCTTCCAATGCAGAACCCGCGTTAAAACCAAACCAGCCGAACCACAACAAAGAAGCGCCTATCATAGTCATGGTCAAATCGTGTGGGTAGAGAGCTTCTTTACCGTAGCCGCGGCGTTTGCCCAAAAAGTATGCGCCGATCAATCCGGCGATTGCTGCATTGATGTGCACCACTGTGCCGCCCGCAAAATCCAGCGCGCCTTTGGCAAACATGTAGCCCGCTTTTGCTGTTGCCACAGCGCCGGCTTCTGCATCGGTGTAGCCATTCGGGCCGTCCCAATACCATACGATGTGCGCGATTGGTGCATACGCAAAGGTAAACCAGATCACGACAAAGGCCAGTATCGCAGAAAATTTCATACGTTCTGCAAAGGAACCAATGATCAAACAGCAGGTAATTGCAGCAAATGCGCCCTGGAAAACCACATAAATCATTTCGTGAACAAATACTCCCTTGCTCCAGGTCGCTGCGAGAGAGTCAGGTGTGACGCCGCTCAACATGACTTTAGAGAGCGATCCAAAAAACGGATTTCCTTCTGTAAAAGCAATGCTGTAGCCATACACCACCCACAAGATGCTGACAATCGAAAATATCGAGAAGACTTGCATCAACACGGACAGCACATTCTTCTTGCGCACCAGGCCGCCATAAAACAACGCCAGGCCTGGAATCGACATCAGAATAACAAATGCAGTTGATGTCATTAACCATGCGTCATCACCTTTACTCGCGGATGGCACTGGAGCTGCAGCTTCCGTAGCAGCTGCGCTACTTTCTGCCTCTACAACCTCTACCGCTACAGCCGTCGTTGACTCAACACCATAGTCTTGTGCCAATGCGCCAAATGACACGCCGAGCAGCACACTACAAAATCCCAGGATCACTAATAATTTTTTCACGTTAACCTCTGCTTCTTAGGTCGATTTAGCTAAATGGATGGGTAGGTTTACTTAAATGGCGTCCTCGCCGGTCTCGCCAGTACGAATCCTGATCACCTGTTCCAGGGCGGTGACAAACACCTTGCCGTCGCCAATCTTGCCGGTGTTGGCGGCCTTGGTAATGGCTTCAATGGTCTGCTCGACTGAACCCGCCGCTACGGCAACTTCGATCTTGACCTTGGGCAGGAAGTCGACGACGTATTCCGCGCCGCGATACAACTCGGTGTGACCCTTCTGGCGACCGAAGCCTTTGACCTCGGTCACGGTGATACCCTGCACGCCGATTTCAGACAGCGCTTCGCGCACGTCGTCCAGTTTGAATGGCTTTACTATGGCCGTAATTAGTTTCATAGATTTCTCCTGATTGGGAGCCGGCCAGTTGCCCTGGCCGACTCGCTACTACTTTGCGTCTGTTACAACACTTTCTTGATGGTGAAGACCGCTGTGTCCTCAGCCATAATCGGTGCCGTAGTATTCCTCTTCGTCCAGGTCAGTGCCCACGTATGCCAGGGTGAAACCCACGCCCGCCCACGTGTAGGTCAGAGAAACCGAGTAGTCGGTGTACTCATCTGTAACGTCCCCATTCGCATCAGCCGAGAGGAAAGTGGCATCCTTGTCATTCTCGAAGTCGTTGTAGCCGGCGTGCAGACCGAGGGCGAGATTCGTCCGTGAAGCTGTAGCTGTAGTCTGCGGCGTAGTACCAGAACTCACCGGTCTCAGCGTAGTAATCATCCGAGTAGTTCACACCCAGCACCAGACCCTTCCAGGATCCCTTGAGGGAAACCTCCTGGTAATCACCCTTGGGGTCGGTGGTGTCGCCGGGGTAATCGTAGTAGAGGTAACCCACGTCGATACCGAAGTCGGTATCACCGATGGGGCCTCGCCAGCCGCCGTAGTAGTCCAGTTCCAGCGTTCCGTAACTGCCGTGTCGTTGCCAGCGTCGCCGAAATCGACCGACGAACCCCAGGTCCCCAGGTAGAAGCCGGGCTCAAAGCCCACATCGAATCCACCCTGAACAGCGGGGTCTCTCGTCGGACTGCGAGATACCGCGGAAGCGGTAGTCCGAGGTCAGTGCAATGTTGCCACTGATCGCGAAGTCGTCGGCAGCCAGCACTTGCGTGCTGCCGAAGCCGGCCATGAGTGCAGTCGTTACGGCTGCGGTAAGTAGTTTTTTGTTAAGCATGGTTTTCACTCCTAAAGTTAAAAGTCAGAATACAGACCTTGTAAGGCGTCGTGTTCTTGCTGCGGGCGCATTACGTGCGCTCTACCAATCTGTCGATCGGGTATTGAGCAGGGTCTGTGCCAATTAGTCTATTATTTATATTTTTCAATAACATATGAATTAGTGCCAGTTTGGTGCGCCGTGGTAGGAACGGCATTCATGTAGCTCCATTATCGGTGCATGGCACCAAAATAGTGCGCTGCTGTGCGCTGTGCCCGGCACTGCGAAATGCTCTAGACTTTGTCGTAATTCCTCACGGAACCAAAGCGGCGATTCCTATGGCACTACGACCACCCCCCCCTCCCTGGGAATTACTGCAGCAGGTCAGTGAACTGGTCAGCGGCAGCGGTGTTAAAGGCGAGGTGGACAAGAGCATGCGCTCACTGGCGCAATCGGCCCTGTCGCGCCTGGATATGGTGAGCCGCGAGGAGTTTGATGCCCAGACGGAGATACTCCAGCGCACGCGCACCCGGGTGGTGGCGCTGGAGGCGGCACTGGAAGAATTGACCAGGGAGTTGGAGACACCTGACCAAAGGCAGAGCTGACCGGAGAGCCGCCAAAGGCGTGCACTCCGACACCACTGAAGACAACGAAACGCGCTCAGGGAAGAGCCATGGAACTGTCGGTAGTTTATAGCAGGGCGCTGGCCGGTATCGACGCCCCCCTGGTGCAGGTGGAGACCCATTTATCCAATGGTCTTCCCGCCTTTCATATTGTGGGCCTGCCGGAGACCGCCGTTCGTGAAAGCAAGGACCGCGTGCGCAGCGCCATTCTCAACTCCCATTTCACCTTCCCCGATCGTCGCATCACCGTAAACCTCGCTCCGGCTGATCTGCCCAAGGAGGGAGGACGCTTCGACCTGCCAATCGCCCTGGGCATTCTCAGCGCGTCGGGACAGGTACCACCGGATCTCCTGGGCCAACACGAATTTCTCGGAGAACTGGCCCTGGATGGCAGCCTGCGGCCGGTTAACGGCGTGGTTGCCGCCGCCGGTGCCGCATCCAGCGCCGGTCGCCATTTGGTCGTAGCCGCCGCCTGCGCGGCACTTGCCGCCCGCGTTCCCGGCAGCCAGGTGATTGCCGCGCCCGATATTCTCACGCTATGCGCCCACCTCAATGGCAGTGAGAAAATTTCCACTGCGCTAGCTGGCGCAACCATCAGTGCCGGCAACCACCCCGATTTACGCGATGTTGTGGGGCAGGAGGGCGCGCGTCGCGCTCTGGAAATCGCCGCCAGCGGCGGCCACAATCTTTTACTGTGGGGTCCGCCGGGGACCGGTAAAACCCTGCTGGCCAGCCGTTTGCCAGGGATACTGCCGCCACCGGGCGCTGAGGAAATGCTGCTCGGTCTGGCCTTGCGCGATGTTCACGACCACCCTGAAAAGGGCGAATTTGTTTTTCAGCGGCCCTTCCGCAGTCCCCACCACAGCGCCACTGCCGCAGCCCTGGTCGGCGGTGGCAGCAAACCGCGCCCGGGCGAGATTTCCCTGGCCCACGGCGGCGTACTTTTTCTCGACGAACTGCCGGAATTCAGCCGTCACTGCCTGGAGGTTCTCAGGGAACCCATGGAATCCGGCGAGATCACCCTCGCCCGCGCCAGTCACAGGATCACCTACCCGGCCCGCTTCCAGCTGGTCGCGGCCATGAATCCCTGCCCCTGCGGCTTCCTCGGCGACACGGAACGCCTCTGTCGTTGTACACCGGACCAGATTCAACGCTACCGGGCGCGCGTGTCCGGCCCGCTGCTGGACCGCATCGACCTGCATGTCCAGGTCGGTCGCATACCACCGGGTGATTTGCTGACACCCCGATATACAGGCGAAACCTCCGCTGTGGTGCAGGAGCGAGTCTGCCGCTGCCGGGTGCGCCAGGAACAGCGCCAGGGGATCGCCAACGCCCAGCTCTCCCCTGACAGGTTGGCTAGCGTTTGCTTACTTGGCGATAAAGAAAAGAGCAGCCTGGAATCTGCCGCCAAACGCATGCACCTGTCCGGCAGAGGATTGCATCGGACACTCCGCGTGGCGCGCACCATCGCCGACCTGGATGACAGTGAAACGATTGGCATGGCGCATCTCAGCGAAGCTCTGGCTTATCGCGGGTGACGCAAATTTCGCGTTGAAGTTGGCAACGAACCCACTGATTGCTGAGTGCTGTTTCTGTGGCCGCAAAAAGCCATCTCATCGTATATAAAGGATAGGTGCCCGGCTAAAACGCACTGGTTTCACGCACTAATCTGGTGCGGCATCAGGCTCCAGAGTGGTGCTTTTTCACCCCTTCCCAGTGACTGAAGCACTATTTTTAATGTAATTGACTATGAAACAGGAGTTTTCGCCTGTTGGCATAGGGCTTGCTAAACCAGTACGTAGTGCTTGAGGTCCTCTGTTGAAATGACCGGGGTCAGGAACACAAACCCAATAGATATCTAGGGTTCCGGTCGTGGCGATCATGTCGATACCGCGATGTCTGGTCCGAGAGTTATCGACCTCCTCGACAAGGGGGTTACACGGAGGGATAAAAGCCCGGGAGAACGCGTCAGCAGGATCTCTCGCGCCCAAACCACTGTGCAACTCCCGGGAGGAGTCTCATGAAAAAAGTCCTATCGTTTAAACAGCTCATCAAGTCTGTTGCTGCAACTCTTGCTGTGGCCTTCACTCTTTGCGCGCAGGCGGCCGAGCCCCTGAAAATTGGTTACAGTGATTGGCCGGGCTGGGTCGCCTGGGAAGTGGCGATCGAAAAAGACTGGTTCAAGGAAGCGGGCGTCGATGTCGCCTTTGAGTGGTTTGATTACGTTGCGTCCATGGACGCCTTTGCGGCCGGCAAACTGGATGCCGTCGCCATGACCAATGGCGATACGCTGGTCACCGGCTCGTCGGGCGCCCAGGGCGTGATGATCATTGTCAATGACTACAGCAATGGCAATGACATGATCGTGGCGAAGCCGGGAATCACCTCGGTCAAGGATCTCAAGGGCAAGAAGATCGGTGTTGAGGTTGGCTTTGTCAGTCATTTGCTGTTGCTGAACGCTCTGGAGGCGGCCGGCTTAACCGAAAGCGATGTTGAACTGGTTAATGTTCCCACTAACGAGACGCCCCAGGTGCTGGCCTCCGGTGATGTTGACGCCATCGTCGCGTGGCAGCCAAATTCGGGCCAGGCACTGGCACAGGTACCTGGTTCAACGGCGATATCGACGTCCAGGGATGCGCCAGGCCTGATCTACGACGTATTGGCCGTCAGTCCTGCATCGCTTGCCAGTCGCAAGGCTGACTGGGAGAAAGTAGCCAAGGTCTGGTACAAAACGGTTGACTATATTTACGACGAAAAGACCCAGGCCGATGCGCTGGCGATTATGGCGGCCCGGGTTGGCGTGGCTGCGGACAAGTACAAGCCAATCCTTGACGGCACTAAAATCCTCAGCCTTGAACAGGCAAAAGCAGCGATGAAAAAAGGTGATGGCATGGATTCGCTGTACGGTTCGAGCAAAATTGCCGACGACTTCAACGTCAAGTACGAAGTCTATGCCAAAGCCGCAGACAGTCGATTCCTATATCGATCCCTCTATAACCCTGGGCATGTAAACGCTGCCCGTTCGCCCCGCGCAAGCGGGGTGAACCGGCTATATAAGGGCTGCAACATGTCGCAATCAACGCAGTGGTTTGCTGTAAGGCAAGTGCTGTCAAACAGGCAGGCCACCACCCTCGGCCTAATGTCATTTCTCCTGCCAATACTGGTGTGGTCGCTGGTCAGTTATGTGCCGTTTCTGTGGCATCCCAAAATTGAAATCGTTGAACCCGGTTCGGTCAGTTGGTTCAAGCCCGGGATGTTGGTTGACCGGGAGGTATTCTCAGAGCAGCGGCAGCTGGCGACGCAACAGCAATTGGCGTTACCTCAAGGGTACAGGTCCAACCCGATTTATTTGCCCGCGCCCCACGAGGTGGCAATCGCTTTCTACACCGCGTTCACCACTGCCCCAACGCGCAGCAGCGAGCAGTGGCTGCATGAAAGCCTGTGGCACAGTATCCAGGTGATCTTCTGGGGATTTACATTGTCGTCACTGCTGGGTGTACCGATCGGCATTCTGTGCGGCACCTATGTCGCGATCTCAAAGTTGCATGAACCGTTTATCGAATTTTTTCGCTACCTGCCGGCGCCCGCGTTTGGTGCGCTGGCAGTGGCGATACTGGGTATTCATGACGGACCCAAGATCGCCATCATCTTTATCGGCACGTTTTTCCAGCAGGTGCTGATCATCGCCAACACGACGCGCAAACTCGACGTCGCGTTGCTGGAGGCGGCGTTGACGCTGGGTGCGAAGAAACTGCGACTGCTGTTTCGAGTCGTGGTGCCGGGCATCCTGCCGGATCTCTACCGCGACCAGAGAATACTGCTGGGCTGGGCGTGGACCTACCTGATTGTCGCCGAGTTGATCGGCACCAGTTCCGGGATAACCTGGTTCATTACCCAGCAGGCGCGCTACAAGAACTTTGACAATGTCTACGCCGCCATCATCATGATCGGCATTATTGGCATCGTGACAGATCTGCTGCTGGCGCAACTCGGCAAGCGCCTGTTCCCCTGGGAATCAACGCAGGTGAAGGTCTAACCCCATGACAACTATAGAGCTACCCAGTTACCTGGATCAGAGTGACGCGGTCAGGCACCGCTTTGACCGGCTGAAGCAGCGCGAAGTGATTCTCGAGGTCAAAAACCTGGGCAAGCAATTCGCTACGCAGCGAGGGCTTGTCACCGCGCTGCGGGATATCAATTTCAAAACACACCGCCGCGAATTTGTCTGCGTGATCGGACCCTCCGGCTGTGGCAAGTCGACATTGATCAGGATTCTCGCGGGACTGGAGTCGCCCAGCAGTGGCGAGGTGCTGCTGGATCACAAACCGGTCCTTGAGCCTGGTCCTGAGCGCGGTATGGTTTTCCAGGGTTACACACTGTTTCCCTGGCTGAGCGTTAAACACAACGTCATGTTTGGCCTGGAGATGCAGGGTATCAACAAAGTTACTGCCGAAAGCGAGGCCATGAGCTGGATTGAACTGGTCGGCCTGGAAAAATTTTCCGAGGCCTATCCTCATCAGCTGTCCGGCGGCATGAAGCAGCGCGTCGCTATCGCCCGGGCGCTGGCGAACAAGCCCAGGATTCTGTTGATGGATGAGCCCTTTGGCGCGCTGGATGCGCAGACACGCTGCAAAATGCAGGCAAACTTGCTGGAGATCTGGCGCAACATCGACATCACCGTGCTGTTCATCACTCACGACCTGGATGAAGCCATCTACCTGGCTGATCGCATTCTGGTGCTGAAAGCAAACCCGGGAGAGGTGGATGAGATGATCGAAGTGTCCGTGCCCAGACCCAGGCACTCCAACCAGTTCATTTCCCCTGAATTCCTGGCCACCAAAAAACGCCTGGAGGAACTGATCCATCCGCCGGTTATCGACAATGACGCCGACGGACTCCATATGATTCGCATGGCCCGTGTCGGCGATGATGTAGAGGGTGTGGAATAATGTACAGACGCAAATTAACAAGCCGCCGCGACGTCCTGGCTGGTTTAGCGCAATCGGGACTACGAAGAACGCAATACCTACCGCAATTTATTGTCCAGTTGTTTTCCGCTGGCGCCAGCAATTGCAGGACACGGGACTTTCTTATATCGCCGAAATCTTTACGGCGGACTCCTATGTGCCCGAGCGTAATGCCAGCGTGCAAGATCACCTGACTTCACTGGAACAGAAACTGCAGCACTCGCTGCCGCTGGCTCACCAATACGCTGACACCGGAATTTGGTCCGGACGGTTATCAGCAGGTGGATGCATTCAGTGCCACCCCGGTCGGCGACTTGTGGGAAATCAACTGCTGGATGGCGCAGCGCCAGCGCCGCCAGTTCGAACAATGACATGCAGCGCAACAGTGAGTGGAGACACATGATGAGCGAAACGATTCACTATCAGGACAGTCTTCCCGGCGGCTGCCACTGGTCGATGGTATTAAAGAAAGGTTTGACCCTGCGCCTGGTGGATGAAGAAGGCGGCGCCAATGTGGGCATGCTGTTCTACAACCCCAGCAACCTGCTGGAGCGCTATAACGCGCCGGATACACTCAAATGCCAGCACACGTTCAAGCTGACGCGCGGCAATTGTCTCTACTCGGATATGGGGCGCGTGTTCTGCTCGATCGTCGAGGATACCGTCGGCTGGCACGACACCGTGTGCGGCAATACCACGAAGAAGATCGTCGCGCAAAAATGGGGCGAGCGACGCTACCAGCAATACCGCAATGACTGGCAATTGAATGGCTATGACTCGTTCCTCGTTGAAGTCGCCAAATACGGCCTGGGGAAAAAGGACCTGGCGGCCAACCTCAACCTGTTCAGCAAGGTGTCCGTGGACGACTCGGGCGTGCTGCAGTTCGACGGCACTGCCGCCAAGGCGGGCGGCTTTATCGACCTGCGATTTGAGATGGATACGCTGGTGGTACTCCACACCTGCCCCCACCCGCTGAATCCGGCGACAGAATATCCGAGAAAGGCAGTCGGCTTCCAGATCCGCTCCAGCGCGGCCGTGGCCGATGATGACCTGTGCAAAAACCACTGCCCGGAAAACCGGCGCGGCTTCAGGAATACTGAACTCTACACCCTGGGTCCGGCATGACCGGCTACCGGCAGACGATGGCGGAGAAGCACCATGATTAAAGCGAGCAAATTGCTGGCGGAGCGCGCGGTCTATCGCGAAGTCGTGGAGGCGGGCGACTACTACCTGCGACCCATGCAGCAAGGCCAAACGATTCGCATACTCGACCTTGAAGGCAACCAGGCGGCGGACACCCTGTTTTACAATGCGCACGATATCAGCGAGCGCTACAGCGCGATGGATACCATTCGCGAACAGGGCAATGTGTATCTCACCGCCGGCAGCGTGCTGTTCAGTAACGAAGGCAATCCGATGCTGGAGATCGTGGCCGATACCTGCGGTCGTCACGACACGCTCGGCGGAGCCTGCGCAACGGAGTCCAACACGGTTCGTTACGCGCTGGAAAAGCGCTGTATGCACGCCTGCCGCGACTCCTGGCTGCTCGCGGTTGCACAGAACGAACAGCTTGGGATGAGCAAGCGCGACATCACGCACAATATCAATTTCTTTATGAATGTGCCGGTGACGCCGGAGGGCGGCCTGACATTCGCCGATGGCATCAGCGACGCGGGCAAGTACGTGGAACTGACCGCCAACATGGATGTCATCGTGCTGATCTCCAATTGCCCGCAGCTGAACAACCCCTGCAATGCCTACAACCCGACCCCGATCGAGATTCTGATCTGGGACTAACAGCCTGCCGTGCGGAAAAAGAGAGTTATGTTTAGCAAGGTATTGATTGCTAATCGCGGTGCCATTGCCACGCGAATTATTCGAACACTGAAGCGGCTCGGCATCGAGTCGGTGGCCGTGTACAACGAAGTCGATGCGCAATCCCTGCATGTGCAGCGCGCGGACTATGGCCATCAGCCTCGGTGCACGGCACGGCGGCAGAAACCTATCTGGATATGGACAAGGTGCTGCAGGCCGCGCGTGACTGCTGGTGCGCAGGCCATTCATCCCGGCTACGGCTTCCTCAGCGAGAACACCGAGTTTGTCGCGCGCTGTGAAGCGCAGGGCCTGGTCTTTATTGGTCCCACCGCCGCGCAGATGGAATTGTTCGGCCTGAAGCACCAGGCTCGCGCTGCTGCCGAGCAGGCTGGCGTACCGCTGGTGCCGGGCTCGCCCCTGCTGCAGACCATCGATGAGGCCGTCGACTGGTCCGTCCGGGTGGGCTATCCGGTAATGCTCAAGAGTACCGCCGGCGGTGGCGGTATCGGCATGCAGGTGTGCGGCGATGAGCAGGCGCTACGCGCAGCCTGGGACAGCGTCAGGCGCCTGGGCGCAAACTACTTCGCCAACGACGGCGTGTTCCTGGAGAAGTACATCGCCAACGCCCGCCATATCGAGGTACAGATTTTTGGCGATGGCGCACGGCAAGGCGATTGCGCTGGGCGAACGCGATTGCTCCGCCCAGCGGCGCAACCAGAAAGTCATCGAAGAGACGCCCGCGCCTAATCTGGACGCATCTGCCCGGCAACAGTTGCACGCGACCGCGGAGCGGCTGATGGCCTCGGTAAACTATCGCAACGCCGGCACGGTAGAATTCATCTTCGACGCGGACGCGCGGCAATTCTATTTTCTTGAGGTGAACACGCGTCTGCAGGTCGAACACGGCGTGACGCGAGGAAGTGTGGGGTGTCGATCTGGTCGAGTGGATGCTGCAACAGGCGGCGGGCGAGTTGGCGGATCTGGATACGTTAAAGGCGGCGTTAGCGCCCGCTGGCCATGCAGTGCAGGTGCGCATCTATGCGGAGGACCCCGCCCTGGACTTTCGTCCCTCTGCCGGGCTGCTGTCCCGGGTCAGTTGGCCGCAGGCTGACGGTTTGCGCATAGACCACTGGATAGAATCCGGCATCGAAGTGCCGACCCTGTTCGACCCGATGCTGGCGAAAGTGATCGTGCATGCACCGGACCGCGCGAGCGCACTGCAACGGCTCTCCGGCGCACTGGCCGGGAGCGAGATATACGGTATCGAAACCAACCTCGCCTACCTGCAGGCGATTCTGCGCAGTGAGACGTTGCCAGCGCGGCGAACTGCTGACGCGCAGTCTGGCGGAGTTCGACTTTTTACCTGATACGGTCCAGGTGCTGGTCGCCGGCACACAAACCACGTTGCAGGACTACCCGGGACGGACGGGGTTTTGGCATGTGGGTGTCCCGCCTTCGGGCCCGATGGACTCCCTCTCGTTCCGTCTTGCCAATCGCCTGCTGCATAACAGCGCCGATGCGGCCGCGCTGGAAATCACCATGAATGGCCCGACCCTGAAGTTCAACCGTGCCACACAGGTGGTGCTGTCCGGTGCCGCGATTGAGGCCAGCGTCGATGGCGAGCCCATGTCGGCGTATGCAGTGGTTGACATCGAAGCGGGGCAGATACTCAGCCTCGGCAAGGTCAGCGGTCACGGCGCACGCTCTTACCTGGCGGTGGCCGGGGGCTTCCAGTGCCCTGATTACCTCGGCTCCAAATCCACCTTCACTCTTGGCCAGTTCGGTGGCCATGTGGGGCGCGCACTGCGTGTCGCGGATGTCCTGCACCTGGCCGATAGTGCACCGCCGCGTGGTACAGCGCCGCAGCAGTTACCGCAGGACTTGTTACCTCGCATACGTGACCACTGGATACTGAGGGTCATATACGGGCCGCACGGTGCCCCGGACTTTTTTACCGATAACGATATCAGCACTTTTTTTAACAGCGAATGGGAAGTTCACTACAACTCCAGTCGCACGGGCGTCCGCCTGCTGGGTCCGCGGCCCGAGTGGGCGCGCGAGACTGGCGGTGAAGCGGGCCTGCACCCCTCCAATATCCACGACAATGCCTATGCGTTTGGCAGTGTGGATTTTACCGGGGATATGCCGGTTATTCTGGGTCCTGATGGCCCGTCATTGGGCGGATTCGTCTGTCCGGCGACGGTCATTTCCGCGGACTTGTGGAAACTCGGGCAGCTGAAAGCGGGGGCCAAACTACGCTTCGAGCCGGTGAGTTATGCGCAGGCGGTCGCACTCGAAGCAGAGCAACTGGCCAGTATCGAGCACCTGCAAGTGAACACCTTGCCGGCGAGTGGCGCCAGTCAACTGCATTCGCCGATTGTAAAACGCGCGAGCGTGGCCGGTGATGAAGTCATTTGTCGACTCGCCGGTGACCATTTTCTCCTGGTCGAACTGGGCCCGCAGGAGCTGGATATCGGGCGCCGATTCAGGGTTCATGCCCTGATGTTATGGTTGCAGGCAAACACCCTGGACGGTATCCGCGAACTGACACCCGGCATTCGGTCGCTGCAAATTCACTACGATGCCCAGCGCTTGTCCCTGGCGGCATTGCTGAACCATATCGATCGCGCTACCGATGCACTGGTGCACAGCGACGACCTGTCCGTTCCCGCACGCATCGTGCACCTGCCCCTGAGTTGGGATGACGCAGCCTGCCGACTGGCCATCGAAAAATACACACAGTCCGTGCGCCCTGATGCGCCCTGGTGCCCCAGTAACCTGGAATTTATCCGTCGTATCAACGGTCTGGCGGACGTCGACGCTGTCAGGGAAATCGTGTTTGCCGCCTCCTACATGGTGATGGGCCTGGGAGATGTGTACCTTGGTGCCCCGGTAGCCACCCCGCTTGATCCCCGCCATCGACTGGTCACCACGAAATACAACCCGGCACGCACCTGGACGGCGGAAAACTCTGTGGGTATTGGCGGTGCCTATTTATGCATTTACGGGATGGAGGGGCCGGGAGGTTACCAGTTTGTGGGTCGCACCCTGCAAATGTGGAACCGCTACCGCCAGACGGAGGCTTTTACGCAGCCGTGGCTGCTGCGATTCTTCGACCAGATCCGATTCTATCCGGTCGCGGCGCAGGAGCTGCAACAGATTCGTCGTGACTTTCCGTTGGGCAACTATCCGCTGAAAATCGAGGAAACCACCTTCAACCTTGCGGATTACAATCGGTTCCTGCAGCAACACAGTAGCGCCATTGCGCACTTTCAAAACCGGCGGCAGACCGCATTTGCGGAAGAACTGGCGCAATGGAGACGCGATGGCCAGCTAACCTACCAGCAGGAGGAGAGTACCGTTGTGGATGGCGACGAGGATCTCTTGCCCGATGGGATAACGGGTGTTGACAGCCCGGTGTCGGGCAGCGTTTGGCAGTTGCTGGTAGATGAGGGTGATCTGGTTGCTGCAGGCGCTGCGGTGATGATTCTTGAATCCATGAAAATGGAAATTGAAATTCACGCAACGCAATCCGGTTGCGTAAGTAAAATTATCAAGCGACAAGGTCATGCAGTTACGGCAGGACAAACCTTGCTTTGGTTAAGCGCGGGAGAGCCATAGCCCATGACGGAAGCAGCAAGCCTACATACAGTGCACAACCTCAGCCTTCCGGTGTTAAAGGCGGCCTACCTGCGCGGCGATCGCAACCCCCGCGACTTAATGCGGCAGTTATCCGCGCAGGCCCGGCGGCAATCCGCATACAACGCATGGATCTACCTGCTGAATGAGGCTGAACTGGAGCCTTACCTGTCTGCGCTTGAGGCGCATACTCCGGATACGCTGCCGCTCTACGGGGTGCCCTTTGCGATCAAGGACAACATCGATCTCGCGGGCATACCGACCACCGCGGCCTGCCCGGATTTTGCCTACATACCCGGGGCAAGTGCGGCGGTCGTCAGCGTGCTGATCGCCGCCGGCGCGATTCCTCTGGGCAAAACCAACCTGGACCAGTTTGCCACGGGCCTGGTCGGCACACGTTCGCCGTACGGTGAGGGCAAAAACAGTTTTAATCCCGAAGTATATTTCCGGCGGCAGCAGTGCCGGTTCCGCGATAGCAACCGCGCTGGGACAGGTGAGTTTTGCGCTGGGCACCGACACGGCGGGCTCAGGCCGTGTGCCCGCGGTATTGAATAATCTGGTGGGTCACAAACCTACCAGGGGGCTGTTGAGCACGCGCGGCGTGGTGCCCGCCTGCCGCACCCTGGACTGTGTCAGTATTTTCGCACTCAGTTGTGACGATGCCGCTACCCTGCTGGATATCGCCGCCTGGTACGACGCGGCGGATCCCTACTCGAGACCCAATATTTTTAGTAACCGCCAGCGCTATTTTAATACCGACGATCCAGGGCGCTTTCGATTTGGCGTGCCAATGGAACTGGATTTTCAACACGACATTGAAACACAGGCGCTGTTCAACGACAGCGTGCGGCGCCTGCAGGCGCTCGGCGGCGAGGTCGTCAGCCTGGACTTTTCGCCCTTCCTGGAAACCGCCAAATTACTGTATGAAGGCCCGTGGGTCAGTGAGCGCGCTCTGGCGACACGCGATGTCGACCGCGCGTCGATGCTCCCGGTGATCCGGCAAATCCTCGCGAGCGCCGAGGGCAAAACCGCCGAGGACGCCTTTGCCGCCCAGTACCGTTTGGCCGCATTGAAAAGGCAGTGTGATGCACAGCTGCTGGATCTGGATTTTGTACTTACACCCACCTGCCCTCGCTTTTACACCCGCGCGGAAATGGCGGAGCAACCCCTGCTCAACAATTCACTGTTGGGTACCTACACCAATTTTGTCAATCTGCTGGATTACTGCGCCACCGCAGTTCCCGTTGGCTTCACCGACTGCGGCGTCCCCTGGGGGGTGACCCTGTTCAGCGCGGCGTTTGAGGACATCAAGCTGCTGAGCTATGCCGGATTACTGCACCGCGACTGTCGACTGCCACTGGGTGCAACCGGCCACCTGCCCTCGCCAGAGTACGAACGCAGCCAGCGTTGCTATCGCAGAGACCATCGAGGTGGTGGTGTGCGGCGCGCACCTGCAAGGCCAGCCGCTGAACTGGCAGCTGACCGAACGCGGCGGGCAATTACTGCAGAAAACCGTGAGCTCTGCGCATTACCAACTGTACGCACTGCCGGACGGCAAGCGGCCGGCTCTGGTGCGCGATGAGCGTGATGGCGCAGCCATTGAAGTGGAAGTGTGGTCAGTGCCGCACACCGCGTTCGGCAGCTTTGTCGCCGCCATTCCCGCGCCGCTGGGTATCGGCAAAGTCGAACTGGACGACGGCCGCTGGTTGTGTGGCTTTATCTGCGACGGCTTTGGCCTCGCGGGCGCGGAAAATATCAGCCGCTATGGCGGTTGGCGCAACTGGCTCGCTGCACACTGAACTGTCTGCCCGGTAAAAACGTGTCTGCGACAACGCTGCGCCCACGTGTCGCGGCGTTGGCACACCAGATTAAACTTCGCATGCTTCATTGGCCGCGAAATCGGCTGCCCAACTTTCACACCCGATGCACATGTGCCACAATTCCCGACAAACTGCCGTTGATAGTTTCCCAGTTCTACCTGCCGCAATCGTTGTCATCGCCGGAGTAACCCATGAGCCAATGCCCCTTCGTCAACCTGCTCGACCCGGACACCTACGCCGAGGGCATGCCTTACGACAAACTCCGGGAAATCCGCGCAGCGGGCCCCGTGATTAAACTGGAAGATCCCATTACCGGCGTCCCGTACTGGGCCGTGACCCGAGTGGCGGAGATGGATCAAGTCTCGAAAAATCCAACGCTATTCTCATCCGCAGCTCGTTCCGCCTGGCCCATGGAATACGACCAGGCCATTGTGGACAATATCCACAGCCACAGCATCATCAACATGGACCCGCCCAGGCACCAGAAGGTGCGCCGCATCGTGCGCAACGCCTTCACCCCGAAGCGGGTTGAATCCTATGCTCCCAAGTTCCGCGAACATGCCCGCCGCATAGTAGATGGTGTAGCGCGCAAGGGCGCGTGCGAGTTCGTGGAGGAAGTGGCTGCAGAACTACCGTTGATCGCCATTCTGGAATTGTTGGGCGTGCCGCTGGAAGACCGCAAGAAGTTCTTCGAATGGACCAATACCATGATCTTCGCCGATGACCCGGATATGTCTGTTTCGGAAGAGGAAGGACAGCTGGCTGCGCTGGAGGTCATCCAGTACGCCCTGAATCTGGCGGCCCAGCACCGCAAGTCGCCCATGGACAATATCACGGGCGCCCTGCTGGACGCGGAACTGGACGGTGCGCCTATCTCCGAGGACATGTTTGGCTGGATGTTCATACTGATCCTGGTGGGCGGTAATGAATCCACCCGCACGGTCATCGCCCAGGGCATGCGCCTGCTGATGGAACACCCGGACCAGCTGCAGTACCTGGTGGACAATCCGGACAAGATCGGCAACGCCTGTGAGGAGATCCTGCGCTATAACACCGCCTTCATTTCCATGCGCCGCACCGCCACAGCAGATACTGAGCTGGGCGGGCAGCAGATCAAGAAAGGGGACAAAATCATCCTGCATTATCACGCGGCCAACCACGATGAGTTGGTATTTGGCGAGGACGCCATGGTGTTTGACGTGACCCGCGCCGAACGCATGCCCGACCTCTACAACCAGCTGCGCTCCTTCGGTATCGGCCAGCACTTCTGCATCGGCTCCCACCTGGCGCGACTGGAACTGAACATCATGTTTGAAGAGATCATCCCGCGCCTGCGCAACCCGGCATTCCGGGGCAAGCCCAGGTTCGTCCGGTCGTTCTTCGTCAACGCCATGAAGGAGTTGCTTATCACCTTTGACCCGGAGGTCGCAGACGCCCGGGTGGCCTGATTGGGCCAGGCCCCCGCTCAAATCCATTAGCTCGCGACAAAAGCGGTAGATATTTCCTGCTGGCTGATCTACTCTCTGTCAACGCGTTTTGGTAAAGCTAATTGGAGCAATAATAATGAAGCTTAAAGCGACCCTGGCAGCCATTCTGCCTTTCCTCACTTGCAACAACTACCGCCCTGGCGGCGGTCTCCCCGGATCAAGCGGCCCGACTGGGCAAGGACCTGACCCCCATGGGCGCCGAAATGGCGGGCAATGCCGACGGCAGTATTCCGCCATGGGATCCGAAGGGCACCCCTGTGCCAGCGGGTTTTGTGCCGGGCTCGGACAACTACATTAACGCCTATCCGGACGAAAAGCCGCTCTACACCATTGATGGCAGCAACTGGCAACAGTACAAGGATCAGCTCACCGCGGGCACCATCGGCATGTTCGAAAAGTACGGTGCTGACGGGTTCAAAATGCATGTCTACCCCACCCACCGCGGGACTGTCCGGCCAGACTGGTATTACGCCAATACGCTGAAGAACGCCACCGGTGCCACCCTGGTCGAGGACGGCCAGAAAATTGAAGGCAACCTGCCGGGCGTGCCGTTCCCGATTCCGCAGTCGGGCCTGGAGGCCATATGGAACCACATGATTCGCTACGGCGAACCTGCCTCAAGCGAGAATGATGTCTATTACGTCGGCGCCAACGGTAAGCCCGTGCTCTCGACCACCGGCTCCTCCGTCGCAATCACGCCGATGTTTGAAAAACCCGATCAAATAGTTGGCGAAACCCCCTTTACCAAGCTGCGCGTCAACTATGACGCGCCAGCCCGGCGGGCCGGCGAGATCCTGCTGGTGCATGAGCCGGGCGCCGACTACACCAAGGGTAAAGGACGCAAGGCCTGGCAATATCTGGTCGGCCAACGCCGTGTGCGCCTGGCGCCGGCTGTCTCCTTCGATACACCCAACCCCGCCGTCGCGGGCACGTCCACCTATGATGACGCCTTTATCTACAACGGCTCCCCCGAGCGCTTCACCTGGACCCTGGTTGGCAAAAAGGAAATGATCGTCCCCGCTTCGAATTACGACATGATTTTCCAGACCAAGGTCGAGGATATGCTGGGCGAGAAATTTCTTGATCCGGAGAAGATCCGCTGGGAGAAACGCCGTGTGTGGGTCGTGGACTCACACCTGAAAGAGGGCAGCCGCCACCTGTACAGTCGGCGGACATTCTACCTGGACGAGGACAGTTGGGGAGCCGTAGCCGGTGACATGTATGACGGCCGGGGCCAACTGTGGCGCCTGCAGTACCTCTACAGCGCCAACCTGTATGACCGCAAGGCGACCTTCGGCTCAGCCTACGGCGCCTATGACCTGCTGCAGAACATTTACAACATCACTAAACCCATACCCGGAGGGTTTAAGAACGGTGTCACGCAGCCTGACAATTACTTTACCTCTGAAGGGATGGCCCGCGGCGGCGTGCGCTAGCACACGGCGGTCGGTGCTGCATTCCTGACCAGAAGTACACGGCACAAAGGCTGGCAGGAATGTCAGCCTTTTTTATTTATAGAGGAACCGAGATGTTTAAGATAAACCAGTACTTCGATGGCAAGGTGGCCTCCATCGCCTTTCAAACCGCAACCCTGCCTGCCACCGTCGGCGTGATGGCCGTCGGAGAATTCGAGTTCGGCACCAGCCAGAAAGAAACGATGACGGTGGTCAGCGGCGCTCTCACGGTCAAATTGCCCGGCAGCAGCGAATGGAAAACGTACAACGCGGGAGACCAGTTTATCGTGGCCGCCAATGAAAAGTTCCAACTCAGAGTGGCGCAGGAGACCGCCTACCTGTGCACCTACGAATAACGTGTCGCGGTCCGGTTCCGGCTGATCTAGCTGGAGCCCAATACCTGTGCCACTAACACCCGGGAGGGAGCTCTGTTTCGTGCTGCCCTGAAAGCCGCAACCGTTGAGTGCTGTTTGATCTATCGCGACAGCATTTGCCGCGTAAGTTGGCCTCCCCGGTGGGAATCCGTTATACAGGACATCGGCGTCTGGCAAAATAATGCTATCGGGAGCAACCGCCGGGGCAGTCATATGCCATAATCGTCCGAAACCTGCCAAGCGGATCCTGGTACCCATGAGCATAGGGATAGATTGTTACGTCACTGGTGTTTGCCAGGTCATGGGCGGCGCCCTGGTTGTGCCCAATTTCATGTGCGAATGAGTAGTAGCCGGTGGCACAGCTGTGGTGCACAACACTGAAGGCGTAGGATGCAAAGCTCGTCGACAAATTGTTCATGAGATAAGCAATCCCACAAGCACTCCCGTTCAGCTTCTATCAGGCTCACCACATCCGCACCGTAGAAATTTCGCACCCCGTGAACGTCATCCATAAATCCATCATTAGTTGTCCTGAGTCTGGTCAAGTCTGTGAGCATATCCCCGGATTCGATATAGTTTGTCCGATAAACGCCAACCAGGTTGAGTCGGGTTGCCATGTTGCTGTTGATATAGGCCTGGTTTGTTTCAGCGACGGCCAGAATGATGAGTGCGTCGTCGCCCTCAGTGCCGTACAGCGCCTCCACTGCCGGTGTATACACGACCAGCAAATCGATGACCGAGTCGTTACTGTCCACAGCAACGCTAGCACTGACAGTCGAAGCGGGCGCGATCGAGGTTTTATCGGCGATTGGAATGGGGTCGTGTTCGGGTGCCGGTTCGGTGGTTTTCACCTCACTCAGCACATGGCTGCCGTTGGCACGGGGTTCGAGTTTGAAGAGTTTGCCGTGGTAGGTAAAGGTCCCCGCGACGGCATCGCCGCTGACGCCGATGACTACCGTGTTGTCTGGATCGTCACTGGCGTGTCCTACCCAGGCAAAACGACCCTTGCCCAGGTCCTGCTGCAACTCGCGGACCGCTTCATAGGAGATGTCGCCGGGCAAGCTGAGGAACAAGCGGTCCACTGCGCAGTAGTTCATAATTGATTGCTACAGCGTGGGATTTTCCCGCGATGGCCTGTTGCGGCAGTGTGAGTGTGGCCTTTGCCGTATCCGGCAACTGCGAAAACAGTCCGGGTGGCTGTGGTGTTTGCGCCGCAGCACCAAACGCTAGCAATGAAACACCGCCAGCCAGCGTACATAAAGCCGCCCTGCGCCACGGTAATTTGAATGAACTCATGTCACGTACTCCCGGGTTCCAGAAAACCCTTCCCCTATGCTTTTAATCGATCGTCTTTTGGTGGTCATTCAACAAACCGCCAAATTCATATTATTTTATTACTGGCCGCACTGCCTGCCCCATCGCAGTGTAGACCCTGAAGCGGGCCGCGTAAACGCAAAAGGCCCGCTATCTGGCGGGCCTTTTTACATTTGGTTGCCACGTTCTCACCCGCTCCGACTCAGCTCCACCGACGCGAGCGCGCCACACCGAGCAGGCCGATGCCCAGAAGCAGCAGTGCTCCCGTTCCCGGAACCGGGTTTGGCTCGGGTTCGATGGGTGGTGCGGGGGAGCGATACGACGTAGGAGTCCCTGCCACCCGTAACCATAGAGCCACATGCAGCCCAAACCAGGTCGCCGTTACCTCGCGTCGTACCCAACCGTAACAAAGTTGTCGTACCCTCAAGGTCGACATAATTCCAAGGATATCGATGTTGGTGTTTACGCCTTTAGCGGTGCCGCCGGGGCCGGAGGTTATATCCGCAGAGAAGTCCACGGTCGCATCAAAATCCGGATCCGCAAGATTGGCACCTGGAAGGTTGGATGGGTTCGCTCCCCACCCGTGAAATTGGTAAAGTCACCATCGCCAAGACTGTTGTAATACCGTTGACGGTCAAAGAAGCCATCGTCACACCAGTAAACGCCGATGAAGCATCATAGTCATCGTCCAACATTATTTTGCACCGTAAAAAGAACTTGGTCGCTCGTCAATAGGACGTAGCCAGCTTGTGTCGGCAAGCGTAGTCATTGGCCAGGGTCCAATCCCAAACAGCTCATCGACAACTGATAGCGCCCAAGTCTACCCGGATCGCCATCACCGGTATTGCCATTATCGGTCAACTGGTAGAAATCGACGGTCGTGCTCAACTGGAATCGCAGAAGCCGGCATGCGACAAGCAACAGTGCACCGCCGACCAGTACGGCTCGAATCTGCTTGACCATTTAGCGGCTCCATCGTCATATTGTTCAAGTTGTTGTTCTTTTGTAACGCCATCCAAGGCCCGCCGCTTTTATCTGAAAAAGGGTAAAACTGGAGTCAGTATCTGGCAGTGGGAAATCTAGCGATTCCCGTGCCAGAAATTTTTTATCCCTTTTTAATCAACACGTTAATAATTTTAGATCGCCTGTCGAGGCGTCAGTATGCTTGTAAAAAATGCTGACACAGCATGCGCATAGCGTAAAGAAAGATAGCTGGCAGAGCAGGACTCAGGATTACATCGTACCCCCCTGTAGCGAGCTCAGCGCAGTGGCCGATATTTATCGCTACAGGGGGAAGGTAAGGCGCTAGCAGTCACCCCCTAGCCGGGGAAGATCACACGTTTCCTGCTCGCCTTCGCCCAGGCTTAACTCCACTATTTCGGTGTCCGGAGACGGAATAACAATGCCATCCAGCAGGTCGGGATCATCATTTTCAGCCTGCACAGCTAAAGGCCAGGGTATAGTCACCCGCAGGCAGGTAAAAAACGCCATAACTGCCGTCTGCGGCTACCTTTTGTGAGGTGTAGGGTGCAATGCGGCTGAATCAGGCGCATCGACATCCACAGTCGCTGTCAAAGTTATCGGCCAGATTATCCGTGTCCAGGTCATGGCCCTGGTAGAGGTAAATCACATTGCCCTCGGTGTCGTCAACCTTGTCCACACAGGGTGAAGTGCTATTGCCGCTAAACAGTGCGCTATCCACGATACCGGAAATACTCGCCGCCGCTGCCACTTCGACCACCCTGACACCTGTCGGTTTGAGAATGTAACGATCAGGTCCTGGAGGGCCGGGGTTATAGGTCATTGCCTTGCGCAAATCAAACTCGATAACAAAGACCTGTACACCACCGCTTTCTACGGTAAAACCACCGAGCTTCAATTCACCGCTGGGTACTTTTAACTCCTTGAGCACATCAGCATTCGCCGTTTCTTTTACCCAGGAGAAATTAATGTCTTCATCAATAATCGAAAGCCGTAACTGGTCGTATTCGCCGGCCTCCAGTTCCAGATCCTGGATAATAATCTGATTGTCGCCATCCTGCAGGTCCAGCAAGTCAACCGTAATGGTATCGACAACCTGACCATCCTCCGTGAAGTCATTAATAAACACACAATCATCCGTTGCAGGATCATCATCACAATCACCGCTATCCTTGCGCCTTAGCTCCATGGCATCAATGGTAATGACCACTTCGGACAAGCCATCAACCGGGGCGTCTGATAAACCGAAACTCACTGTTCCCGGCGCCGCCGTTGAACTGCCCTTGAACCTGCCACCGCCACCGCCGCCACCGCAGGCCAGCAGGCCAAGTGACAGCAGAACAAGGCTTGTACTGTAAGAAAAGGCTTTAAACATGGTTGATCTCCTTTGACGTCTGTCCAGACGATTCGAATATACACCGGATTACGGGTGATCAGCACCGTCCTTTATAGACGCAATACCTGCCGGAATACAGGTTCGATATGACTATCTATAGCCCCATCAGGATCGCTCACCATATAACCTAAAGAATTATTTATCAATAATAAAATGTATTTTAGTGATATCTCTGCTTGCCATCGAGAGCCGACGGCTGGGCAGGCAAGAGCAGGGGGGTAATTGGCGCCCTGGCAACGTGGAAAATAAAGTGCATCCGGGTCCGATTCTGCGCGCTGGCCAGCGGTCGTTTTTGCTAGACTACGACCCCTGCCGCCAGCCCCCCAATCCGAGAAAAAGTGACCCGACTCAACCCCCGACAACGCGAGGCCGTGCGCTATATCGATGGCCCCCTGCTGGTACTGGCCGGCGCCGGTAGCGGCAAGACCAGCGTGATCACCGAGAAAATCGCCTGGCTGGTAAACACCTGCGGCATCAAGGCCAGTCGCATCGCGGCGGTCACCTTCACCAACAAGGCCGCGCGGGAAATGAAGGAGCGGTTGGGCAAGTTGCTGCGCGGCGCGGCAGCGGAAGGCCTCACGGTCAGCACCTTCCACCAGCTGGGCCTGAAGATCATCCGCGCCGAGCGCAAGGCGCTGGGACTTAAAGCGGGCTTCTCCATCTTCGACGCTGAGGATACCCGCACCCTGATCCGCGACCTGCTGATCCAGGAGCACGGCGCCGAGGGCGACCAGGCGGGCACCATCGCGCAACGCATCTCGCGCTGGAAAAACGACCGGGTGCTGCCGGAACAGGCGCTGGCGACCGCCACCAGTCCGGCCGACATCCTCTGCGCCCAGGCCTACCTGCGCTACAAGCGCGCGCTGCAGGCCTACAATGCGCTGGATTTCGACGACCTGATCCTGCTGCCCACGATACTCTTCGAGCACCACCCCGCCATGCTGGAAAAGTGGCAGAACCAGATCCACCATCTGTTGGTCGATGAATACCAGGACACCAACTCCAGCCAGTACCTGCTGGTGAAACAGCTGATCGGCCTGCGCGGCGGGCTCACCGTGGTGGGCGATGACGACCAGTCTATCTACGCCTGGCGCGGTGCCCGGCCGGAAAACCTGGTGCAATTGCAGGAGGACTTTCCCGGCCTGAAAGTGGTCAAGCTGGAACAAAACTATCGCTCCACCGCGCGTATCCTCAAGGCCGCCAACGCCCTGATTGCCAACAATACCCACGTATTCGACAAACAACTGTGGAGCGAGCTGGGCTACGGCGATCCGCTGCGCATCATTCGCTGCGCCGACGAGCAACATGAGGCGGACCAGGTGGTGGCGGAAATCCTGGATCACAAGTTGCGCAAGCGCACACGCTTTGGCGACTACGCCATCCTCTATCGGGGCAACCACCAGTCGCGACTGGTTGAACTGGCGCTGCAGCAACAGCAGATACCCTACCATCTCAGTGGCGGCACCTCGTTCTTCGCCCGCAACGAGGTCAAGGACATCATGGCCTACCTGCGCCTGATCGTGAATGAGAACGACGACAACGCGTTCCTGCGCATCGCCAACGTGCCCCGGCGCAAGCTGGGCACCTCGACGCTGGAAGCCCTGGGCCTTTGCGCTATTGCCAACCACTGCAGCCTGCACCAGGCCTGCGCACGCATCAACGCGGACCAGGTGCCAGAAACCGGACTCAGGCGCCTGCGCGAATTTCGCAACTGGATGGATGGCGTGCGGCGCAGCTGCGAGGGTAATAACAGTGTCGCCGGTGTGCGGCAGATGCTGCGCGACATTGATTACGAGGGCTGGCTGGCCCAGCTCAGCTCCAGTGATGAGGTGGCGCAGCGGCGCATGGGCAATGTACATTTCCTGGTCGATGCCCTGCAACGGGTGATGTCCAACGAGCAGGTGGCACTGGACGAGGCTATCGCCCGACTGGTGCTACGCGATCTGCTGGAGCAGCAGGACGAGGAGGAGAAAGGCCCCGAGAGTGTGCAGCTGATGACACTGCACGCCGCCAAGGGGCTGGAGTTCCCGCACGTCTATATCATCGGTATGGAAGAAAAGTTACTGCCCCACCGGGTGAGTATCGAGGAAGACAACATCGAGGAAGAACGGCGGCTGGCCTATGTCGGCATTACCCGCGCGCAGCAGACCCTGAGCATGACCATGGCACTCAAGCGACGCCAGTTCGGCGAAACGATCAAGTGCGAGCCCAGCCGTTTTATCGCGGAGCTGCCCCAGGACGACCTGCAATGGCAGGGCGGCGGCGAGGACAGCAAGGAAGCCAACGAGGAGCGCGGACAGGAAACCCTGGCGGGTCTTAAAGGGCTGTTTGCATAAGCCCTCAATAGGCGTTGTGCGCTTATTGGCTGCCGGCGACCATGTAATCAACCGCCGCGTGAATCTCCTCTTCAGAACAGTTTACACAGCCGCCCTTGGCCACCATGCCGGTACCGGGAACACCGTTAACACCACTGGCGTAAAGAGCGTCCTTGCCCTTGGCGATACGCGGGCCCCAGGCTGCGATATCACCAAATTTGGGTGCACCCGCTGCCCCGGTGCTGTGACAGGCCATGCAGGCCGTGTTGTAAACTTCCTCGCCGGAGCGCGGCGCGCCCCCGGCAGCAGCGGCAGGAGCGCCGCCACAGCTGCTGTCACCGGCCATACAGGATTCGCCAACCGGCTTGATGCGCTCCTGAATGGCGGCGCGCTGGGCATCCGTTAATTCCACGGCCAGGGCACTACAGGCCAGCAGGGCAGCCAGAAAACTGAAAGCTATACGATTGATCACGATGAATTCCTCTGTTGGGCAGGCGCGCATTATAGCCACTTATGGGAAGAGGGAAAACGTCGCAAATGAAACTATTGCCCGGTGCGACAAAGCGCGACACACTGGCACGACCTACCTGTCAGGCACATCAGTGGCAACAAGGGACGCGACCAGCATGAAACTGTACACCTACGACCCCGCCCCCAACCCGCGCCGACTCGCCCTGTTTCTTAAACTCAAGGGCATCGAGATCGACACACAAGCGGTCGACATGACGGTCGCCGAGCAACTCACCGACGCCTACCGCAAGGTCAATCCTGCGTGCACCGTACCTGCCCTGGTGCTCGACGACGGCACCGTGCTGACCGAAGTGATCGGCATGTACACCTATCTGGAGCAACTGCATCCACAGAAGCCGCTCATGGGCAGCACTGCAGTGGAGCGGGCCCTGGTAATAAGCTGGTGCCACAAACTGTTCCACGACCTGATGATGGCCATCGCCAGCGTGCTGCGCAACCGGGGCAGGAGCTTTCACAACCGGGCGCTACCCGGGCCGCTGGATACACCCCAGATACCGGCATTGGCAGAGCGCGGCTTACTGCAGATACGCCACATCCTGCCCGAACTGGACGCTCATCTGGCGACCTCGACCTGGGTGGCGAGCGACAACTTCACCGTGGCCGATATCGATCTGCTGGTCACGATCGAATTTCCTGGCCTGGATAAAGGAATCCATCCCCGCAGATTGCCCGCACCTGAAAGCCTGGTACACACGGGCCGCCGCCCACGTGGCCTGATCCGCACTCCATCCGACGGTCACCCGCCGCCCTGCGCTGTGATGCAGTGCTGATGGGCCGCATCTGATGCCGCATCTTCCCGCCGATTGCGCTATAACGGCTCAAGCCCTCGAAGGATTGAGTTTATGCGGCTCTGGCGCAACGCCCGACGCACTGCGCACCCCGGCCTGGCAACTCCTGTGCTGCACGCCGTTCTCGCCCTGCTGCCAGCGGCTGTGCCACGCGGCCAGCGGGCACGGTCCTGTAATTAACCCCACCACCGCGCCCTCACCACCGCGTTCCGATGAGCTGCTGCTGAACATTCCTGCGGACGGCCTCGACAGACTCGACTTCCTGGCCCTGAGCGGTTGTGCCGTACAGGCCACCATTATCAAGCGCAACAGCAGCCTCGGCCGGCTGGCCAAGCCGTCGCAGCGCCTGCTGCTGGAACTGGAGTACCTGCGACTGGCGCCGCCGTGTATCACCCACCTGCGGGACAGTAACAACGACGCTCTGGCCGATCTTCTGGAAGAAGCCTGGCAACTGCGGCGGGAGCAGCTGCCAGCGCTGATCTTCAATGCCACCCTGGGCAGCGATGAGTACCAGGCATTCTGGCTGGCCGTCCCGGCCCCGGGACAGTATCCACGCGTCAGCCACACGGTTGCGGCCGCAGCCCTGGACACGATTAACAACCATACCCGCCGCTGGCTGGGCGGCGATTACCAGGCACAGAACCGCGACTTTGAAGTTTTGCTGGGTGAGGTTGCCGGCGGTGGCGGTGGCGCGCTGTTGCAGGTGCGCGCCGACCGGACGGACCGGAGCTACCAACAGCTACTGCCGCCCATCGCCGACCTGGAGGCGCAACTCAACAGCGCCCTGCCGCAGCGCTATCACCGTTGGATGGATGACCGGAACCAGCGTCTTCGCGGAGCTTGCCAGTGCATCGTGCCACCACCTGAAGCAACTCGAGCGCGTCCAACAGCCCTGCGCGGACGAGTGAGCAACGCTGTGCCCAAAAGTCGGAAAATTGGTTACACTGAGAACAACGCCGGGACGATGCAGTCCCACCCCTGAGGGAAGTTTTCATGATCCACACCACCCGGGCGATCTTGCGTACTTTCACCCTGCTTTGCGTCAGCGTACTTTTGGCAGCCTGCGCCAGCGGTCCGCCCCAGCCGGTGGTGGATTACAAGTCGGACTACAACTTCAAGGCGGTGAAAAAAATCGCCTTCCTTGGCGATACCGGCCAGGTCTACGGCGTTAACCCGCTGCAACTGAGCGACATGCAGCGCGACCGCATACACGAGGCGCTGTCCTACGCCCTGACGAATCGCGGTTTCCAGATGGTGGCAGATGGGGCCCAGGCTGACCTGCTGCTGAGCTGGAATCTGGTCACCGAGCAAGTGACTGACGTGCACAGCTGGGGTTCTCTGGGCATGGGCTATGGTGGACTATACGGAATCTACGGTGGCTACAACTGCTGGAATTGCGGCCCGGGCCAGGACATCTCTGTACGGAGCTACACGCAGGGCACCTTCATCGTGGACATGATAGACCCCACGCTGGATAAATCCGTGTGGCGCGGCGTGACCCAGTCGCCGCTCAAGGGCAATAAGAGGGAGGAGCAGGGCAAATACAACGAGGCGGCCACCGCCATTTTTGCGTCGTTCCCGCCGTGAAGGAGCGATCACCCGACTCAGCGTCCAGTCCTGTCGCGCATGGACTCGACCGGGCAACACCGTTATTATGCGCGCCCCAACCGCCCGTAGCTCAGCTGGATAGAGCGCTGCCCTCCGGAGGCAGAGGTCGCAGATTCGAATTCTGCCGGGCGGGCCAAATTTGCAACATATTTCGATAGTCTGTGACTAAAATAAAAAAACAAAACTAAATCAAGGCGCCGCGTAAGTCCGCAGTAAATCCAGCCAGCATCACCGGTGCGCTCGGCCATCTCAAGAACAACAATGTACGGTGGCGTAGCAAAAACCCGTGTGGGTAGAGATTAATGTGTAGCGTCTATCGATTGAATCCGCAGCGTCAGGTAGTCGATTGACTTAATAAATACAAAAATCTGTCCGCGCTCAACGCCTTCATTTTTTCATCGCCCCTCAAGAGCTTTCTACAGACTACCAAAGCAACGATAGTGGCAATTATAGTAAGCTCGAGCAATGCGAGCGGGCTTGACGCCACCCAGATATTGCCGATACCGATTGTTATCGCTGCAAAAAGAAACGCCGCGTAGTTCCTTTTACCGGGATTCGGAAGAAAAGACAGGACTTTGCAGCGAATATACTCTTTACGAGTTAGTGCATCAGCCCTGGGATGAAACGCTTTCATGGCAGCGGAAAACTGTGTTGGGTTTTTTAAGCGAAGCATGTTCATATCGCTCTCACCATTCACATTCTGAGTGCTCAAACCGGCATCTATAAGTGCTTCTTTGAGTATTGGCAGGACCGCTTCACACCTCTTCCTGCGCTGTAAAATACCTTCATTGTCAGGCAGCTCCATGATACGCGACGCCACCTTACCATCGAAATCCATATTAAAACTTTCAGAAAACCATCGCTTGTAGAGGGCGAACCGACCAGGAACGGAATGATGATGAGGGTAGGCATTACTTCGCAAACAGGTGGCGCAGATATCAGCTCGGTACTTGTTTTCCAGCGTTTTTTCCCTTATCTCTGTAAAGGGCTTGTTGTTCCAAATGTCTATCCCATGATCAGTTTTCAAATTTCCCAGCTGATATGAATCGCTTGCCTTGAAGCAGCATGGAAAAACCTTGCCATCGAAACTGGCGTAAAATGTTTTCAATGGCTCAAAACAGGGAACTTTCTTATTAAGCATAAAATGTTCCTTGGCCTTTTGCATTGCAGCCGCGGATTTCTGTTGCTCTGCTGCAGTGTGAACAATCTTCTCCTTTGTCTTCGCCAGTTCTTTAAAGGAAGAAACTGCTATAAGGTCTTTTGAAATAGGTGCGCCTCCTTTGTGACGACCTTCCAGGGCACCCCACAGATCGTCGTCGTCAATACCCTGCCTTTCGTAGGCTGAGCTTTCAATCACAAGCCCATACTGCTGACCAGCGAATTTTGCCTTGTCGATAATATCGCCCTCTATGTTTTTACGCATGATGGATGTATGCGCATGCAATTCAGGCATGCTGTCGTAGGTAGATAGGGGCTTGATATTGACCTGCTCTACTCCCCTTTTTCCCATGATATGAACAAAATCAACCAGGCTCTTAATGTGGTGGTTAAATGCAATACTGTTAACGTGGATTTGAGGGAAAGATGATTTTGCTTTCAGTTTAGTTTTGTTGAGCCGGTCGATGCCGTCAAGGATGTCCTGGTATTTTCCGCCAATATAAATGTTCTCATAATCCACTTCATTCGAACCAGAAAAGCTGATTGTGACACGACTAATTTTCCGGTTAACCAGGAATTCACACATTTCCTGGCTCAGGTGCTTACCGTGAGAAAAGAAATCAATCATTACTTCGAAGCGGCTCAAATGATCGATAAATTCATGGAAATTGGGGTGGATAGTAGGCTCGCCATACCCAAATGCATGCACGATCAGGGCGTGTTTGAGCAACTCCTCCAGAGGTTCTGAAGCATCCGATATTTCAAGAAGTCCCCTGTCGACCTTCTTTAGATTGGAAAACCTTTTTGGATTAATGGCTGAAAATGTCGGACACATGGCACATTTGAAATCACATATGTTGCTAATTTCGAGGAAGATTTCCAGTGGCCACTTTGGCAATTCCTTTCCGTACGAGAAATCGACGAAGGAATTGAGCATATCCTGTTTGTCGCGATAGAACTGCGGTAACGGCTTTTGTGACAAAAGCAGAGGCTCACCGGGATCTTTCTTATCGAAGCAGGCGATGACAGGCTTCCCCTGAAGGTGAGGGCTGTGCTCTCCCTCAAGCAATTTCAGCGCAAAATTATTATCAAGGGCAGTCAAAATGCCGCTGGGGGGAACCAAATTCTGGCTAGTCCATACCGAGGGAGATAAATCGACAAATTTATTGACCGGGAGCTGTGATAGCGCATCTCGCCAACGCGGGTCATCCTCCATACTTCTGTGCAAGTTATTGAGGGCAGCGGCCTGCTTTGGTGCAATACTGGCTTCCATTGTTTTCACGATTTAACGTCCTGATGAGAATTCAAAGCATTGGTAATTTCCAACGCGAATAAGCTGAATAGCATTATAGCCATAGAAATTTCAGCCCATACCAGATATTCCATATTGCCTAAACTTACAAGTGTGATTCCAGCAATTGCAAACATCAGTATGCCGAGAAATAAAAAGCTGTGTACGGCCCGCTTAATTCCTCTTGTCAAAATACTTTCCCACGGCCTGTAAATCAGATAATTCCTGGTAAGGATGGATTTCAATCTGTAGGTGCTATAGAGAAAAAGAATCAGGCATTTGCCCAGATTGATCAAACCGTTCTGATCACCACTCAGGATTAGCCAGCCGCAATATGCAATGCCAGAGCCAGCTACGAAAGTGACTGCGAACAAACTTGCAACATAGACTAATCTAAGCATAATTTTAATGTGGGTATATAGACAGGTCAGAGGAGTTCAGATGATACTCCTAAATATGGCAAAAACGAGAGTGGGGCTCCGCACCCAGTAGAGTGCCAGTGGAGACAATTCAGCAAGGCCTGAAGTACATCAAAGTGCCATCTGCTCGTCCAGTTTTTTCCGCATCGCCGCCTTGATGCCGGCTTTAGCCGGATCTTCAGCAAGATTATGCAGCTGTAGCGCATCCTGTTTCACATCGTAGAGCTCTTCTGGCGGCACGCTGTTCTTGAAGCAATAGGCCTGATCTTTGCTTAGGCGCTTTTCCACAAAAGCCTGCTGTAACTCCTTGCCCATCGGCTGCACTTCAAGAAGGCAATTGGTTTTGTTTTCCCCAATATTATGAATGTAAAGATAATCGTTATTACGTACCGCCTGCTTATTGATGGGAAAGCCGTGATCATGCTGTTCAGCGAAAATCATCTCGCGATGGGCTTTCTGCGGGCTTGCGAGTAAGGGAGTAAATTCCTGACCCTGCATGGTGGCCACATTTTTTACACCCGCCAGTGCTAGCACGGTTGGCATCAAATCCAGAGTACTGACCAGCGCATCGGTTTTACTCCCGGCGGCTACATGAGGCCCGCTGATAATCAATGGTGTCTTGATGCCCGCGTCATACAGTGTGGTTTTGCCACGCGGCATTGGCGCGCCATTGTCTGATAGAAATATAACGTAGGTGTTATCCATCAAGCCCTGCACCTTCAATTCATCAACCACTGCTCCTACATAGCCATCGAGACGACTGATCTCTGTGTAGTACTGGGCAATATTTTCCCGCGCACCTGGGGCATCAAAATAAATAGGCAGGATGACTGCATCCTCCGGCTGATATGGCCCATCCTGCGTGAGATCGCTGTAGGGCACATGCGGATCACGGCTGGCAAGCCAGAGAAAAAACGGTTTATCCCTGGGCCTGTTCTCCAAAGCAGCAATCCAGCCTTCCGCACCACTATCGCCTGGAGGATCTATGGCGAGATCAAACTGTGACCTTACCTCTTCGCCAAGATGCCACTTACCAACCGCCGCCGTGTAATAGCCCGCTTCACGCAAATAACTGCTGACCAGTTTTCGATCCGCAGGAACGGGATCGTGCAGATTCGGCGCACCCGTACTGTGAGGATAGAGACCGGCGAGGATGCTGGCGCGACTGGCTGAGCAAGAGGAAGTCGTCAGAAAGGCATTATTGAACTGCATGCCATTTTTGGCGAGCTGATCAATGTTTGGCGTCCTGATTACTGGATGGCCAAAAGCTCCCACATCCAACGCACCGAGATCATCCGCGATAATGACAACAAAGTTTGGCGCGGCCGCGTGCGCCAAAATAGTCAGTGTCCCCAGAATCACAGAAAGAAACCGCAACAAGAATCTCAATTGGAATGCCCCTATTTGTAAACAACTCGTTTAGTAAATTAACATAACGGGCAATTGGGGTCGTCTTGAATCTCTCGTTTTCCGGCGTGTACGTGTAGTTGTAAAATACCTTCGCAAATAATCTTTGGGAGTATATTTGATTTATTCGCCTCCCAGCATGCAGCGGCTGACCTTGCTGGCCCTCCAACTTTCCAATGTAAGTTTGGCTTGGACAAAATGTGCTGCCAATCTGTACCGGATGCACGGGTAATTGGCGTTGTCGGTGTCCTTTTCAAAGGGGACGATCCAGATCATGGCTATTCAGCCTCGCGGGGCTTGAGCAGCGTTTGGAGCAATGCCAGGCTGGTGTCGAGGGTTGTCTTGGGCATGAAAAAGTACTTACTTGTTGTTTTTCGTGGTCCTGGCGACGGTGTGCGCTCGGGGTGTATCAACTAAGTCGGCATTCGAGAAAGGCTGCTATCCCTCCCATGTCTGCTCTCGCCTAAACCTGCTCGATAACCGTCTTGCCATAGCGCGTATACATGAACGGCCCGCACACCTCGGGGCCGGCGTCGTCGCGCAGGCGCCGCTCCAGTTCCTGCAGCACCACCCGCGTGATATGCGGAATCCCCTCCATGTGCTGGGCCCGGGACAGCTCCACCCAGTGCAGGTCGAGCAACTCCCCGGAGCCTTGCGGTCGCTCGTGTACCTCGCCCTGGATATGCTGCGCATCGATCATGAAAAAGCGCGCGTCGAAGCGGCGGTTGCGGTAGGGCGGCGTGATGGCCCGGGCGATGAGGTGCAGGACATCCAGCCGTGGGTTGATATCGTGCCGCAGAAAATCGGCCCAATGCCGTGACCGGGATTTCAGCGTCGGCGTATGCGGCTCGCCGATAAGCAGGCCCGTCTCCTCGTAGGTCTCGCGAATGGCGGCCAGGGCCAGCGCCCGCGCCCGAGTTGGTGAACAGCCCCGGCACAGGCGCTGCATCACATCCGGGTGCAAATCATGCGGCGGCACGATACGGCTGTCCGCCGCATCCACCTTGCCGCCCGGGAACACAAACTTGTTCGGCATGAACTTGTGGCTGGCAGCCCGCCTGCCCATCAGCACCCGCGGCTCCCGGCCTTCGCGGCGCACAATGAGCAGGGTCGCGGCATCCCTGGGCCGCACCGCCCGGGCGTGGCCGCGCAGCTCACTGCTGGAGATGTAGGAGGCATCCCGCGGTTCGTCGCCGTTCATTCTGCTACTCTTTGCCTACGGTTAGGTCCCGGGAGGACACGCGCCAGCCGGCAGCTCATCGGGCGGTGTATATTTACTCAAAGTTATACTGGACAAGCCGGAATATATCACCAAAAATCGCACCTCATACTCATACCCCAACCAGGGGCTGGGTGTCGAGCGAGCAGGAGAGCAACGCCCTGTCCTCGCGGGAAGATCTAACTACGAGATCAGCGTGGTGTGTCCGCTAGCAGTGGCATCCTGTCAGAGCGCATGTTAGGCAAATTCACTTTGTTTTCTAAAAGGGAAATTATGTCTATAGACAAGTTGGTCAAACCACCCACCAAGCGCAACGTTCGCAACAGCAAACTCGCCGATGTGCTCGGTCCGGTTGAAAACCTCGAAAGTTACGTCAAGGCAGACTGGTGGAAACACCTGTTTAATGCCAATTACCTGCGTACCGACGGTGACGTCGTTAATGACAACGCCATTACCCAGGCCGAGGTAGATATCTTCGAGAAAATTCTCGCCGTCGACAAAAACGCCGCCATGCTTGACCTGTGCTGCGGCCAGGGCCGCCATGTGATGGAATTTGCCCGCCGTGGTTTCACCGGGGCGCAGGGTTTCGACCGCTCGCACTACCTGATCAGCCGCGCGCGCGGACAAGCCAAAAAGGAGGGGCTCAGCGCCAGCTTCAAGGAGGGTGATGCCCGTAAACTGCCCTACAAGAGCAACCAGTTCGATGTTGTCACCATCCTGGGCAACAGCTTCGGGTACTTCGAAAGCGCGGAAGACGACCAGCTGGTGCTGGGGGAAATCTATCGCATCCTGAAGCCGGAGGGCAAACTGCTCATCGACGTGACGGACGGCGATCACATGCGTCGAACGTTTGAGCCGCGCAGCTGGGAGTGGATCGACAAGACGTATTTTGTGTGCCGCGAGCGATCCATCTCCAGGGATAACCAGCGCCTCGTCTCCCGGGAGGTTATCACCCACGTCAAACAGGGTGTGGTAGCTGACCAGTTCTACGCGGAGCGACTCTACAGCAGCGAACTACTGAAGGAGTTGCTGGAGGAAAACGGCTTCGAGGACGTGGAGATTTGCGAATCGCTGGACACCAGTTCCACACGCGACCAGGACCTGGGCATGATGGCCCGCCGCAATATCCTGGTGGGACGCGTGCACAAGACAGTCGAGCCTGCCCAAGCCAAAAAGCCCAAGAAGGTGGCTCGCATCGCCGTATTGATGGGTGATCCGCGCAAGGCCGACAAGATCAAACCGGGCTCGACCTGGGATGATGATGACCTGCACACTGTCAATGAGATGAAGAAAGCCCTGGCCACGCTGCCCGGCTACGAATTTGCCTATTTCGATCATCACGATCAGTTTATGACGCGATTGCTACAAGTGGAAGACTGACTTTGATCTGGCACTGAACATCTGCGATGAAGGCTTTAACAACGACGCCCTGTGTGAACTGCATGTGCCAGCCCTGCTGGAAATCATGGGCGTGCCGTATACCGGCGGCAATCCGCAGTGCCTGAGTTACTGTTACGACAAATCGCTGGTGCGGGGGATGGCCACCGAGATGGGAATTCCGGTGGCCGAGGCCTACATGGTAAACCCCGATGACACCACCTTCATCGAGGTCGCCATTCCCTTTCCGGTGATCATCAAACCCAATATGGGAGATTCCAGTTTTGGTATCTCCGCCGAAAACGTGTGTGAGGACTTCCGGCAGCTGGAGAACGCCCTGCTGTCCATACGGCAGCGGTTTGGCTATGAACAACCTGTGCTGATCGAGCAGTACCTGACCGGGGCGGATATCAGCGTCGGTATTATCGGCAACCCGCCCGGGACGTATGAGTTTCTGCCGATCATTGAAGAAGACTATTCGCTGCTGCCGGAGGGTTTGCCGCGGATCTGTGGCTACGAAGCCAAATGGGACCCGGAGTCTCCCTATGCCAACATCCGCTCGGTACCGGCGCAGTTGGATAGCGCGACCGAACAGTTCCTGCATGCGAGCTGCCAGAAATTGTTTGAACGGCTCGGCTGCAGGGATTACGCCCGCTTTGACTGGCGCCTCGACAGCGAGGGAACTCCCAGGCTATTGGAAGTCAATCCCAATCCCGGCTGGTGTTGGGACGGACACCTGGCCAAGATGGCCGCGCTCGCCGGCTGGTCCTATGCCGATATGCTGCACAAGATCATTCGGGCTGCCGAGATCCGGGAGCGCGTCAAGGCTAACTCCGAAGGTATGTGAACAACCTCGTACCCAACCCCGACAGTAGCGCCATGAGCGAGCGCAGCGCGCGCAGTTCATGGTTGCGGCGCACCCTGCGACTGTCCCAGCAGGAAGCGGTCGCCTCGGCGACGATGACCGCCACCGGGGATAACTTCTTCAACGCGTTTGCCATCCACCTGCAGGCCAGCGCGATGCAGATGGGTGCGCTGACTGCGGTACCACAGCTGTTTGGCGCGTGGATGCAGCTGCTGTCCATCTGGATTGGCGCACGCTTGCCGCGCAAACAGCTGGTGGCTGCCGGTAGCGGCATTCCAGGCTGTCGTGGTGGCAGCCATCGGCTGGATCGCGACACAGAATTTAAGCCAACCCACCGTGTGGCTGATCGTGTTGGCCGCTGTTTACAGTGCTGCCCTGAACCTGATCCAGCCCCACTGGCGCGCCTGGATGGGCAGCATCGTGCCACCCGCGCCGCCGCGGCGCTTTTTTTTCAGTCAGAACCCGTCTCACCATGGTGTCCTCCCTGCTGATATTCATTGCCGGGGGCGGCATGCTCACGCTTTGTGCGCAACAGCGGGAATCCGGGGCTGGGCTTCGCACTGCTGTTTGCATTTGCCGCGCTGGGGCGAGCGTGTTCGTCGACGTTACTGTGGAAAATGCATGACCCCGAGCCGCACAGCCAGGACCAGAGCCACCGCGTGTTGCGGGAGAGCCTCCGTCAACTGGTCAGCGCCCTGCGCGAGCCAGGCTTTCGTCACTACACGTTTTTCCTCTCGGGAATGATGGGTGTGGTGGCTATTTCCGCACCTTTTTTTGCGGTCCACATGCTCAACGGACTGGGCTTCACTTACCTGGAGTACAGCATCAACGCCGCCGCGTCGATTGTTACACAATTCCTGATGCTGGGCTTCTGGGGACGATTCAGCGATCGGCACGGCAACCGGGTGGTGATACTGCTGACCGGCTCTATTCTGCCGTGCCTGCCGCTGTTGTGGCTGGTTTCGCCCAATTTTTATTACCTGCTGCTGGTCCAGATAATGTCTGGCGCGGCCTGGAGCGGCTTTACCCTGAGCACCTCGAATTTTCTCTACGACCTGCGTCCCCACCGCACCGGGTTTGCCGCCTATGCTGCGGTGCAGGCAAGTATCACAGCGGGAGTGGTGTTCGTGGGCGGGCTTACCGGCGGATTACTGGCGGCCTATGCGCCCCGCCTGGTCACGCTGATGCCAGACTGGCTGGCACCGTCCAGCCCGTTGTTCCTGGTGTTTGCCACGAGCGCGGCATTTCGAGTGCTGGTGATCGCATGGTTCATCCCGCGGGCGCAAGAGCCCCAGGTGCGGCGCCGTCCCGGCAGCCTGAAGCTGATCTACAGAATTTCAAAGTTCAGTCCACTCTCGGGCATCAGCCTGGACTGGCTGACGGTGACACGCAAAAAACCCGGGAAGAAATAGCTCGGTAAGGCCTAGGCGTTGGAGATTTTCAGCTTCTGGCCCGGCTTGAGGGTAGCCTTGCTGGAAATGTCGTTCCAGGCCTGCAACTGCTGCGGGGAAACCTTGAAGCGCCGCGCAATAGTCCACAGCGAATCGCCACTCTGAATGACGTATTCGCGGGATTTACCGGCGGCGAGACGTGCGCGCGTGCTCGCGACCTGCTCGGCAGACAAGGATTCGCGCTGCCCATTGCCCGGCAAAATCAGGGACTTGCCGACCCGGATCGACTGATTGCGCAAGCCATTCAAGGCCATCAACTGCGACACAGAGGTACCGTAGCGCCGTGCAATCGTCGACAGGGAATCGCCCGCAGCGATGCGGTGCAGCCGATCAGGCTTCTGGTGACTTAAACGAGCATCACCGGACAGGGCCGCGATCGTAGCTCTCCAGCGGTCGCTTCAATTGCGACTTGGGCACTCGCACCGGGTAGCCCTGCGGAATGTATTTATCGCCACTCCACACCGGTCCCAGCAGCGCCGGATTGTGCATCTTCAGCTCTTCCATACTGATACCGGCCTCACTGGCCAACGCCTTGGCGGAGACGTACTTCTGCACGGCCACCACGTCGTAAGCGATCGGGACATCCATTTTCACCTTGCCGAAATAACGCCCCGGATTGCTGTCGATCTCCAGAGCCGCCAGAAAAGATGCATAAAAGTTACGCGAGGCAAAGCCGAAGGCTTTACCCTTGTATTTTTGTACGATGACATCAATGTCATTGGTACCCAGGGCCTCAGTAGCGCGCACCATGCCGCCCGCACCGTGATTGTAACCGGTCAGCGCCAGTGGCCAGGTACCAGTGGTTTTGTAGTTGGTCTTGAGCAGCCTGGCCGCGCCTTCAGTCGCAATGAAGGGATCCATGCGCTCGTCCACCACCTGGTCCACACGCATGTACTGGCGCGCGGTGGCGGGCATGAATTGCCACATCCCGGCCGCCGCCACCTTGGAATAGGCCGAGGGATTGAAGGAAGACTCCACGTGAGGAAGCACCTCCAGTTCCTGCGGCAGGTCATGCTCGGCCAGAACACTGCGGATATGCGGTCTCCACTGTCCGGAACGCGACCAGGCCCTCGCGGAAGCGGTCCGATTGGCCCAGTTGGAAGCGGACGCGCTGCGGCTGCCTGCGCAAAAGTTTTGGCAGGGGTCCCCGCAGGCCACGCGGCGAGCACCTTTGCCTCGGTAGTACTGAGATCGCTGCGCTTACCGCTGCCGAGGCTGTGCAATGCACTGGTCACACGCTTCGTGGCGGCGGTAACCTGGCTCTCGCGGTCTGCCCTGCCGGCATAAGGCGGCAAATCCAGAACATCGTAGATAACGGACAGGTTCTCGTCGTCGTGGATGTAGCCCTGGTTAGTCGAAACCCGGGTATAAACCTTGATCCAGAATTGCACAGCGGGCTCCAGCGCGACGGGCCTGGGGAAGTTTGAGGCGCTTACATTAAGGCAGGGCAACAGCAGCGCGAGGAAGAGAATTGCTCTGATCATACTCGGTAGCCTGTTCTTACTTTTACTATACTGCTGAGTTATATCAGAATTTTCCCGTGCTGTAACCCTCCAACTGCAGTTTTGAAGAGAAATCCTGCCAGGCGCGTCTGCCAGCATGTGCGAGTGGCAAATGAAGTGGCATGCCCGGTGCCGGGACATCGACGTTTTACCGGGAAATAATATTCACCGAGTTATCGCAGCACAGCTGTACTCCACGGCCAACCCACTCCTCCTGTTCCATGGCTATTCACCATGTCGGGATCATTACATCGGGCATAACAACGGGCGCCACTCTCCAGCTCACAGACTGCAAGCGCATACTGATCCGTTTTGGTATGCATAACCGTATAGCCAACGATTACCGCAGGGCCATCGGCCCGTGCTGCAATTTCCACGCTCGTGTTGTCCGTCCGGCATGGTGAGACCTTGTTGATGTCCTGTGGCACGGAGGAATATATCGCGAAGCTGTGATTCGTCATATGCATGCCGACGCCCGTCACCAATCCGCTACTGCCCCTGTTCGCACGCAGCAATTCCACCATGGCCGCAATCGAGTGTGTGGTGTAGTTATTGCCGGGGCCGCCAAAGTAAGGGAGACCACCGGTGACCGTCAACGGCCGCGGATCGTCGTCGGCAATACCGAGAATATCGCGGGTAAAATTCACGTTGCTGGCGAAACAGGAATAAATGTCGAGAAAATCGATATCCGCCATCGCCTTGCCCGCCATGGCAAAGGCCTGGTCACAAGCGGACCGCATCGCTGGCGAGTGAAAAAGTTCCGGGCGCTGCGCGATATAAGGCGGCTCCTTGGCGTAACCCCAGCCACTGCAGATAAATCCTTTTATGCGCGGGAATATCCAGTTCATCCGCAATCTTGTGGCTGGTGATGATAATTGCCGCGGCCATGTCCACATCCATAAAGGCCATGGTATTTTTGGAGAACGGAGACGCCACCATGCGGTCATGATCAGTCAGGTTGAACAAGCTCTCAGCCGTGTGCTCCTTGCGAAACCAGGCCAGCGGATTTTCAGCCGCCCGCGCGCTGAGCCTGGCCATCATGGCGGCTTCCTGGCGGCGATTCTCCTCGGGAGTCAAGCCAAGATGCGCGCGCCTGGCGGAATCCAGGATGGCAAAAGTAGTATAGGCCTGGCGGATGTCGTGGCTGATTTCGCTGGGATGGATCGGGTCTTCAAAAGGGTACTCAGGTTTGCTTTGCGCTTTGGGCCAGCCGAGTTGTCGACCCGCCTTCTGCGCGCGCTTGCGCGTAGCAAGCGCTTCGCCACCCGTCACCAGAACGGCACGCCGCTCTCCCAGCAGAATTTTTTCGGCGGCATCGCTAATAAAACGTTGCGGGCTGGTGCCGCTCATACCAGACAAGTTGTCGCTCGCCATTGTGCAAACCCAGCGCAGCGGCGAGCGCGCCCGGCAAGTCATCGTAATGCCAGCTTAAACTGCGCACGACATCCACTTCATCGATACAGTCAATGATGGCGGCGTTTCCACCATCGGCCAGCGCCATGCTGGATACTTCTACATTCTGATACAAGGGATGCGGAGCATCACCGTCTTCCTGGCGCCATGTTTTCTGGGCGACGCCGATAATGCAGGGCAAATTACTGTTCATAGGATTTCCCGGCTACTTTCCCGTCCAGCGGGGTGGGCGTTTTTCGGCAAACGCCCTGGGGCCCTCCTTCGCGTCCTCGCTACTGAACACGCGCCCACTGAGCTCAGACTCTATTTTGTAGGCCTCGCGCATGTTTTCCTTGAGACCACGCACGACCGATTCCTTGGTGGCCTGTACCGCCATGGGCGAATTGGCAGTGATCCGGCGCGCCCATTCGAGGGCCTTCGCCAGCAACTGGTCTTCGGCCACGATTTCATTGAGCAGACCCAGTTCCAGTGCACGCCGGGCGGGAAATCGCTCCGCGGTCAGCAGGAACTCCATCGCCGCCGGGTAATTGAGCTGGCGCGGCAAGCGGACTGTCGTTCCCCCTCCGGCGAACAATCCGCGTTTAGGCTCCATAACTCCAAAGCTCGCATGTTCCGTGGCGATACGAATATCTACCCCGCCGAGCATCTCCATACCACCCGCCACGCAGGGCCCGTTGATCGCGGCAATGATGGGTTTGTAGATGTTTGAATTGCGCAGTACCGCATCGACGGCATCGCTGAGCCGACACCCGTCGATTTCATTCGACACCCCCGGAGGCAATTTTTTCCCGCAATGTCTGTCACTTGCGGAATGAATGTCTTGAGGTCGGCGCCCGCCATAAAATTGCGCCCGACCCCGGTCACGACGGCAACCCACGCGTCCTCATCGGCATTAAAATCCCGCCAGGCACTGGCCAGATCCCGAAAGTGATAAATGTCGCAGGCGTTTTTTGCCTCGGGCCTGTCGATAGTAATGACGACGATATGATCGTCGCTTTTCTCGTAGTGAATCGGCATGGACTGTCCTGCTGCTTAGAGTTTTTCGATGAGTAAGGGTAGACCCTGCGGCGGGCAGGGTGTGGGCAGAATCTGCGAACCCATTTTATACCCGGGTCTAAGTCTTATGCGGTATTGCCGCAGCAACTGGTGCATAAATAACTTGGCGTTCATTTGGGCAAAATTCATTCCGATACACTTGTGTGCGCCGCCGCCAAAAGGCATAAATTGAAACTTGTGCCTGCGGTGCTCCTGGCGCTCTTCGCTGAACCGTTCCGGATCAAACGTTTCCGGATCAGACCAGAACTGCGGCATGCGATGGTTGAATCCCGGGACCATGAACAGCATGGTATGCGCCGGTATGTTCCATGCCGCCGATCTGGCATGCCCGGATGCTGCGCCGCAGCAGGATTGAAGCAGAAGGGTAGAGTCGCAACGCTTCGTTAAAAGCCATTTCAATGCCATTGAGTTGATCAATGTCCGCAAAGGTCACTTCATCCTTATGTCAAGCGCAGCGACTGCGCCCGCAACGTTTCCTGCATCGCGGGATTAGCCGCGAGGTGCATGAGCAAATGGCATGAGTCCAGCACTGGTGGTGTCATAAGCGGCAAAAAATAAAAACGACAAGTGATCAATGAGTTCCTCGTTACTGAAGTAGGAGCCATCCTCGCGCGTGCTTTTGACCAGATAGGACATAAAATCCCTGCCATCGCTTTTTCGTCTTTCCTCAATCAGGGAATCCAGGTATCGGTAAACAAATCTCCGACCTTTCTGGCCGTAGTGGAAATTCAGCGGTGGGATGTCCCTTCTGACCAAGCTGAGCATGCCTTTTTCAAGTATCAGGCTGAAACGCCTCGGAGAAGTGCGCCGCATCATCGCCCAGATCATGGATGCCGTAGAAAATCTTCGCGCCGATGTTCATCAGGAGTTCTTTTATGAAAGGCATAAAAACTATCTCTTCACGACCCTCCCAGCCGCTGCAGCGAGTCACTGACAATCCTGTTGATGCCCTCGGAGTATCCCTGCATCGCTTCAAACTTGAAGGCGCTCTGGAACACGCGGCGGTGCAATCGGTGCTCATCGAAGTCCCGGGACAGAATCGCGTCGCCAAACCATGCGCCAGCGCTATCCCTATACCCCATCTGGCTGGAAAAATTTCGCTCTGAGTCCAGCAGCAACTGCTGGCAGTTGTGCGGACCCGAGTACCAGCACCCCCTTTTGAAAGCCAATACCGATCTTGGAGACCAAGCCGTATTTTTCGTGGTGTCGCTGTAACGTGCCGTAGAAGTCCCTGAACGAGCCACGGAGTCATTCCCAGGAAAGGAGCGCCGATTTTTCCCGGGATATGTGCCAATTCCCGCATCGAGGCATCGGGAAAGTCTCTATGATCCGTTGCAAGCTGCTTCATGCGTTCAGCGCTTGCTGGAATCGGAGCAGCAGCAGGCCCTTCAGTTGTTGCAGGTCACTGTCGACGCGACTTGGTTGTTGGTTAATTCTGGCAAAGGAGACTATGCCATTCAGGGAAGAAAAAACGAAGTTCAACAATTTGTTGTGGTCTGCTTTGGGCAGTTCAATTTCACTGAACATTTTTAACCAGAACTTGCGTCCCTGTGTGACGGTAGATGACAACGAAACCTCCAGCCACTTATCCAGTTCCTGTGGTGATTCATTGCGCAGACCCCGCAGTATTTGCATACTGGCCTGGAAGGCGGGCGAGTTGCAGTGCTCCCAGCACTCGTCGACAAACAGCTCGACACGCTCCTGCAACGACTTTCCCTGGACGGGGACTTTATTCAGGTCGAAAGCCATATTCCGGAAGCTGTCCTGCAAGACTCCCTCAAGGAGTTGGGATTTGGAATTGAAGTGGTGCTGCACACCTCCCACGGTCACGCCCGCCCGTGCGGCAACGTTTTGTATCGTGGTATTGTGAAAACCCAATTCATCAATACAGGCGATGGTCGCGTCTATAATTTTGCGATGGGTTTCGGCGTGGCGCTCGGCCTGGGTTTTTCGCTGCGGCCTACCCATACATGCGGGCTCCAATGGCTGTAAAAAGTTGTATTATAGTAACCTTATAGATATATTGTAAGAGCGGCCGCCGAATCAGGGGCGTTAATTCCACTACCTTCCTTACAGTGCATACTGTGCCGACGGAGTAACCATTTGTGGCCATTGATCCTTCCAAAATCCTGCTCAACGGTCGCGTCGCGGTAGTCACCGGTGGCGGTTCCGGCATCGGTCGCGGCATCGCCGCCGGGATCACGGCGTTTGGCGCGTCAGTGGCCATTTGGGAAATCAACCCTGAATCGTGTGCAGCGGCCGCCGCTGAGATCGGTGCGCTCGGCATTGTTACCGATGTTCGCGATTCCGACGCGGTCGACGCTGCGCTGGCACGCACGGTCGCCGAACTTGGCACGCCGTCAATCCTGATCAACAACGCCGGCGGCGTGTTTTATTCGCCGCTGCTCGATACCGCCGAAAAAGGCTGGGATGCGCTGTACCGAGCGAACCTCCGACACGTCTTTTTATGCACCCAACGGGTTGCTCGTGCCATGGTCAAGGCCAAAATTGGCGGCAGCATCATATCGGTCACATCCATAGAGGGAGCGCGGGCGGCGCCCGGTTATGCCAGCTATGCCGCGGCGAAAGCCGGCGTCATCAACTACACCAAGACTGCAGCACTCGAACTGGCGCCGCATGGCATCAGGGTAAACGCCCTGGCGCCGGACGTTACCCTGACCGAGGGCATCAGGGCAATCGCACCGCCGGGAGCGGAAGCCCGGTTCGCTTTTACTATACCGATGGGGCGGGCGGGCCACGTCGATGAAATGGCCAGCGCGGCGGTGTTTCTCGCCTCGGATATGGCGAGCTATATTACCGGCCAGACCATCCACGTGGACGGGGGCACGCAAGCCTCTAGCGGCTGGTATCACAAACCCGAAACCGGCGAGTACATTTTAGGGCCTCCATAACACGCCATGCATCACGGCTCCACTTTTAGAGCCGACCCACGTCGCGCAGTGAACGTTGAACACCTCTCGGGCAACTACAGGAGCAAACACAATGCACGCAACCAATACCAAGACGGGTGAGGCGGAGTCGCGTCTCCTGTCCGGCGAGCTCTGGAGCAAGTTTTGCGATGACCTGAAGGCCGCGGGTGACGATGTACTTGGCCTTAACACGGAGGAACCTCTCGATGCAGTCGAAGGTTACCGCTTGCTGACGCGACTTTTGCGCGGCGCCCTGGAGGAGCGTCTCGAATGGGCGAATTCCCGGCATCCGACCCTGATTTGCACGTGTCACGAAACGATCAAGCTCGTCGCGGAAAACCCCGACAACATCTACCTCGGTTGCAAATTGCGCGGCGACTGTGACTACCGTATTTCAGGCACTCGCGGGGAGGCCAAATGGATCAGCTTCAATACCTTCCCCGGCGGCGGATTTGGCGGCGGCGGGCGCGGTACCGGAACAACCTTGCACGAAGAGCACCTCAAGATTGATCCGGATGGCAGGTTTGAAGTCATTCTCTCGCAGCGTGAACACCCGGGTAACTGGCTGCGACTCGAACCTGATACCGCAAGTCTCACGGTGCGCCAAACGTTCTGGCGCAAGGGTGTGCAGCGTCCTGCCGAACTGCGCATTGAGCGTATCAACGCAGAACCCGAAGCCCCCCCGCAACTCACGGCAGATGTCCTGGAGTTTGTGCTCGCCGGCTGCGTTCAACACGCGCGCATGTTGACGCAAATCGGCGCGGGCTGGGCGCAGCGCAATGCCTCAAGGCCGAACGTGTTCTGGGATGCCCAGGAGGACGACACAAAGAAATTCATGGATCCGCAGATCCAATGGCAGATGGCCTATCTCAAGCTACAAGCTGACGAGGCGCTCATCGTGGAGTTCATTCCACCAAAATGCGACTACTGGATGATCGCCTTGCACAACCACTGGATGGAAACGCTCGATTACCGCTACCACCAGATAGCGCTGAACACCGCCACCGCAATTGCGGCTGCGGATGGGTCCATTCGTTGTGTGGTAGCGCACCGCGATCCCGGGGTGCCGAATTGGCTGGATCTCGCCGGACACACCAACTCCGTGCTGGGGGTGCGCTGGGTCGGTTCCCACATCGAGGGAACTGTCGTACCGTCAACGCGTGTGGTGACGTTTGACTCACTCAAATGAGCATCTATCGATCCCTGCGCTGTATCCAAAAACAAGGACTTCCAATACGGAAAAAAAACTGGTACATATAACAATATAAATATATTGTAAATTGCAACGGGCCCCTACCGCCCACGCGTTAAGGAATACCCAGAAGAGTGTTGCGGGCCACCCGCTGAGGACTTAGGGCTGTGGAATATCAGCTGGCAGATCTTTTTGAAGCGCTGTGTGACGCGAACCCGGATGCGCCCTGCATCATTGCGGGTGCCGCGCGCCGCAGTCGAGCCGAACTGGACGGTCGCGCCAACCAACTCGCCCACTATCTGGTACAGCAGGGTGTGACGCCCGGAGACCATGTCGGCATCTATGCCTATAACAGGGTGGAATGGCTGGAAACGCTGCTGGCCTGCTGGAAAATCCGCGCGGTTGCGGTAAATATTAACTTTCGCTACGTCGGGCCCGAGCTTGAGTACCTGTGGCAGGATGCGGATCTCGTTGCGCTGGTGTACGAGCGTGGTTTCGCGCCTCGTGTTGCGGCACTGGCGGACCGTTTTCCCCTGTTGCGGACCTATCTCTACCTGCAAGATTCTGCCACTGATGACGACGGGTCGACACTACTTGGTGTCGATTATGAAGTCGGCCCTTGCGCAGCAACCCTATACCCGTGACTTTGCGCCACGCAGCCCCGACGACCTCTATCTCGTTTATACCGGCGGCACAACGGGCATGCCCAAAGGCGTACTGTGGCGCCACGAGGATTTTTATCACAACGTCCTGTGCATGAATCAGGCCACGGCCAGCCCCGAGTCGATCCTGCAACACGCCAACAACCCCAATGCCATGCGCACCATGATGCTGTCGCCGCTGATGCATGGCGGCGGCCAGTTTTCTACCCTGATCACACTCTATACCGGTGGCGTGGCGATCATTCCAGTTGCGCACAGCCTCGACCCCGCAGCCGTGTTGCGCGCCATCGCCGAGGAAAGTGTGGTCATGCTGAGCCTCATTGGCGATGCCATGGCGCGACGTATCGCCGAGGAAAAGCTGGCCGGAAACTACGATACCCCAAGCCTGGCAATTATTGCGTCCGGTGGAGCCATTCTCTCCGCCGAGGGCAGGGCGATGCTGCAGCAGGCGTTCGGGCAGTCGATTTATATCACCGGGGGTATCGGCGGCTCTGAAATCGGCAGCGCCGCGCGCGAGACGGGGCACTATGACAAATTGCGCGGGCCGGGGTTCACCCCCAATGCCCTGATGGCGGTGCTGGATGAGAACCTGGAACCCGTGGAACCCGGCAGTGGTAACGTCGGGCGATTGGCCATGCGCGGATTTATACCGCTGGGCTACTACAACGACCCGGAAAAAACGGCGCGGACATTTCTCACCGACAAGGCCGGCGTGCGCTGGGTGTTGCCCGGAGATTACGCGAGAGTGGAGCAGGACGGCAGCTTTACCCTGGCAGGTCGCGGCTCCCAGTGTATCAACTCTGGCGGGGAGAAGATTTTTGTCGAGGAAGTCGAGCGCGCCGTGCTCGCCCATCCCGACATCCTCTACTGTGCGGTGGTGGGTGTCAGCGACCCTGTGTGGCAGCAACGCATCGTTGCCGTAGTTGAGTGCGAGCAGGGCAAGAGCATCACGCTGGAAGTATTACAGGCACACTGCAGGAACCTGATCGCCGGTTACAAGATTCCCCGCGGACTTGTATTGACCGCATTCAAGTTGACGGAGAACGGCAAGATTGACTACCGCTGGGCGCAGCAACTGGCGGCCACAGAGCACTTGCAGGCTTGAGTAGTCGATTTTATGGTGGTCAGAGTGTAAAGAAACGTGCTTAGCGCGAGTACAAACCCCTCAGGAGAAGCCATGCTCACGATCCAGGTTCTGGACAAATCGACGTCACAACTCGTTGCCAGCCTGCCCGTTGACGATGAACATTCCGTCATCGCGGCCGCCAACCGCGCCAGGGCCGCCCAGCCGAAATGGGCGGCTCTCCCAATAAAAGAACGTATTCGCCTGTTAAAGCTCGCGCGCAAGGAATTCCTGAAGGACAAGGACAAGATTCGCGACGCACTGGCACAAGAAACCGGCAAGGTACCCTTTGATGTGATTGGCGAGATATTTTCGGTGTGCCAGGATATCGGGCATTTCTCAAAAAAGGCCGGCAAATGGTTAAAACCACGTAAAGTCGGAACGTTCCCGCTATTGGGTAAAAAAGGCCTTATCTTTTACCAACCGTATGGCCTGGTAGGGGTCATCTCGCCGTGGAATGCGCCACTCACGCTCGCCATGAGCGACGTGCTTCCCGCGCTGTACGCCGGGAATGCGGTACTGGTAAAACCATCCGAGATCACACCGCTGGCCGTTAAGTATGCAGTGGACGCCTTTAATCGCGTCCTACCCTCCGGGCGTACTACAGTGTCTCATCGGGGAGGGACCCACCGGCGCAGCGCTTGTCGATCAGGTCGACATGGTGGCGGTAACCGGTTCCTGCCAGACCGGTCGTCGCGTCATGGAACGCGCCAGCCGGCGCCTTACACCCGTTCTGCTGGAACTGGGCGGCAAGGACCCGATGATAGTGCTCAAGGATGCCGATATTGAGCGCGCTGCCAACGCCGCGGCCTGGGGTTCCTGTTTTATGACAGGTCAGGTCTGCATGTCGGTGGAACGCATTTATGTTGAAAAGGACATAGCCGCGGAATTCAAGCAGCCGGCTAAAAGCCAGGATTCAATCCATTCGCACCGGGCCGGATGAGCCCGCATCCACCGTGGAATACGGTCCATTTACGGGGCCGAGACAAATTGAGATTGTAGAATCCCAGATTGCGGATGCCATCGGCAAAGGCGCCGTACTGGAAACCGGAGGAACGTCGACTGCCCCCCGGAAGCGACAGCCAGTATTTTCAACCCACCCTGCATATCCAACGTCAATCACGACATGAAGATCATGGTTGAGGAAACGTTTGGTCCGGTGGCCTGCGTCATGGAGGTCAACGACCTGGAAGAGGCCATAGCCCATGCCAACGACAGTGAATTCGGCCTGAATGCCAGTGTCTGGACCCAGGACATCGCCAGGGGTATTGAAATCGCCAAGCGTATCCAGGCCGGCAATGTCTGTGTCAACGACTGTATTTTGAACGCCGGGGTACAAGGTCTTCCTTTCGGCGGGATCAAGCAAAGCGGTGTCGGCAGCCGCCATGGCAACGAGCGCGGCCTGCACGCCTTCTGCTATACCAAGTCCGTGATGATAGAACCACGCAAACGACCCAGGGAGGCCGCGTGGTTCCCGTACCATATCAAAACAGCAAAGCGCCTGGAAAAGTTGATGATGTTTCTCTATGGCAGATGAATCGATACTGTAATGCATGGCTGTACTGGACCTGCGACCCTTATAAAGTAAACTACATAGCATGATGGGGTAATCATTATGGACTACGTTGTATCAATGTTTGTCAATCGACCCTATGTGGTCAGCTCTCGTACTCACTTTCCTGGTGGTCGCAGCCGCGGAGCGCGGCTGGCTGCGCATGCTCATTTGGCTGATTGTGGGTACCTTCATCGGCTGGCTGTCGGAATTCATCAGTGTGCGCACCGGCTTCCCATTTTCCTGGTATGAATACTACCCGGCGAATTTTTCGAACGAGCTATGGCTTGGCGGTATTCCCCTGTTTGCCTCCCTGAGCTTTGCCTCGATGTCTTACTTCGGTCACTCGGCAACCTATACCCTGCTTTCGCCCTTGCACAAAGGCCCCAGAGGAATTGAACGGACAGAAAACATGAAACTGCTACTGTCCCTGAAGGTCGCGCTGTGGGCCGCTCTGCTGACCACCTGGACCGATTTTGTGGTCGACCCCGTCGCCCACCTCGGGGAGTACTGGTTCCTCGGCAAGATCTATTTTTGGATCACCACGCTCAGCCGCCTGGCATTTTGACGTCCCAATCTGGAATTACGGCGGTTGGTTGTTGACCATTTTCGCCATTGTCTACGCTAATCAGGTCATCGACAGGTTTTTGATCAACCGGGGTATCCCCCACAAGCCTGCCTTCAATCTCCCGCATAAATGTCTCTGGAGTATTGCTTATTTCATCGGCAACTTACCTCTTCATTCTTGCGGTCAATATTTATCTCTACCTCAACCCCGCTGTGCCGCCGGAAAAGCAGATTGGCCTGGTGCTCGCCAATACCGCCGTATTTGTCACCGCATTCATTGTTTTCAACGTGGTATTCATAAGACACAAATTGAAATCTCCCGTACAGCACAGACCCCAGCCTCGCTGATCGGGAGAAAATTACCGTGACATTGCGACAGACCCTACTGATTACCGGCGCTTCCAGTGGCATTGGCAGGGAGATTGCGACGTTGGCCGCAGCACGGGGGCACACCGTTATTGCCAGCGCGCCAACAGAAGACCTGCTAACCGATATCCATGACAGTGCCAGCATGAAGTTGGTGATCGATATCTGTGACCAGAGTTCCATCGACACAGCGCTTGGGAAAATTGATGATGCCGGGATAAAACTCACCTGCCTCATTAACAACGCCGGTTATGCGCAGCCGGGACCCATCGAATTGATTGACGACGCAACAGGTTCGTCGCCAATTTGACGTCAATGTGTTCGGCACGCTGGCGATGACCCGCGCGGTTCTGCCACGACTGCGGGAGCAAGCAAGTCCCAGATCGCCACAGTCTTATCATCACCATGTCCAGCATGTTGGGCCTGGTCTCGAGTCCTTACCAGGGCATTTACGCCGCGTCCAAGCACGCGCTGGAAGGTGCATTTTCCGCGCTGCGGATGGAAGTGCGTGCACATGATATCGACGTTGTACTCATTGAGCCGGGCTGGATCAGTACTCACTTTCTTAAAACAGCCATGGCGCATGCACCCGCGCAGTGGCTGGAACACAAGGTGTATGGCCCGTCGTTGAAAGCCTATTTCGCGATGACCAACGACGCGGAAACCGAAAATCCAAGTGGCGCGGCAAAAATTGCGGCTTCCCTGGCTGGCACCCCACAGGAAGTTGCAGTTACGGTAATTCGTGCGCTTGAAAGCAAAAATCCCAAAGCCCGCTATCCGGTGACGGCGATGGCGACATGGATGCCTCGACTGGCTCGAATTATTCCTACTCGTCTGTGGGACAAGATGCAGACTCGGGATTTTGCTCCCTGAACCAATGCCGAACCAGCCGACCAACGCAAATAAGTACCAGTGGGAGTGATTCATGCAGGCACGGAACGTACATCAGTCAGGCAATAATGGAAAACGCTATGCTGCCTACCTGGCAGTGTTGTGCGTGGTCGCTCTCCTTGCGGGGATACTGCTGATTGGACCATTTCGCGCGAGTGAGAAGCCGATACCTTTAATCAATCCGGTGCCACCCGCGGACGGCGGACTGGCTTATCCCTATTCGTTGGTGCCCGGAAACCCGGTACTGGATTTTCCTGCTGCCGAGGGCCGCCTGGCGGATATGGATTCCGACACCTGGTTCCTGGAGGGCGTACTCGAGGGGACAGGAGACCGGTCGACGGTTTTCCTTTATCGTCGTGTACTACGTCAGCCGCATCGGTGGTTTGTTTCCATTCAACTTTTACTCCCTGACTTTTTACGACCTGGATAAAGGCGAATACGGCACCTTCACCAAATACGACGTCGGCAGGATGAAAGCTTCCGCCGGATACCTGGATCTGTCATTTCCCGTGGACGGCCAGAATGCCGTCTGGACTACCGCGATTGACGACAGCGGCTACCTGATTCCGTACTCCTACCATGTTAACCTCATGGGAGTAGATCAGAATGGGCGCAAGATGAGTTTGATTGCTAACGCAAGGCCGGTTAATCCGCCGGTCGCGGTGGGGGCCGATACCTACAATGGGAAAATCACGGTGCTCAAGCAGCCCGACACGTTCTCGTATTTCCAGACCGGGGTGCAGTTCAACGGGGTGTTGAACTGGGGCGACTTCAGTGAACCGGTGACAGGCTCCCTGGGACACATAGACCGGCAGATGTTTCCCGAATTCAGTGGCGTAAAGAGTCGCAGTTGGGACGCGCGCGACCTGTCGCATGAATGGCGTACATTCTTCCTAGAGAATGGCATGGATTTCAGCAGTTGGCGGCAGTTCGACCGTATGGATAGAAATTCCGAGTACTCCTATGGCGGCGCCACGATCTATACCCCGGCGGATGGCGCTAGCTACGTTGGCGATATTGTGTATGAGAACCTGTCCTACGTTCGAACGGAGAATCATCCTGTAAAGCCGTTGCTCCCTGCTCGCTCAGAAGTGCTCTACTTCCCCAACCGTCATCGACTTTCATCGGCATCACTGGATCTGCAACTGGACGTCGAACCGCTAGTGACCGCACCGCTGCTAGCCTTTCCGGTTGAATACATGCATGGGCCGGCATTGCTGAGTGGCACGCTGGCGGGGCAACCGATCAAAGGCATCGGCTCGTTCGAGCTTACTCTGCACCTGTACAGGGATTTCGAGTTGTTAACCGTATTGTCTGACAGCGTGGCGCATCTGCCACCGGCGGCGATTCTGCCTGCTACGACGCCCATGGAGCAAGTTCTCACGAACGTGTTAAAGGTTCGCGAATTTGTGGAAAACGGAGACTCTTCTTCGGCCCGTGCGACGGCCAACGAACAATTGAGAGCTCAACTACAGACGCTGGCCGAACCCTACCGCAGTGAAATGTTACAAATACTGGATGACCTGATTGCGACATTGAGCGAGAACACCCAGGATCAATTGCACTCGATCAACTGAAATGTCACCTATTTGCGCCGGGACTTGGAACTCTTCGCTACCCGCAAAAATCTTGAATACAGCAGTTCCTTTAACGCGCCCAAATTGCTTTCAATGAGCGCTGCTTGAGTCTCTGGCCCGGTAATGCGCGCAAACGTCGTGATACCGCTCATAGCAGAAAAAACGAAGTACAAGAATTCAATGTGTTCCTCTTCGGTTAAATCGATGTCATCAAATACCCGCAACCACAACTCCCGGCCTTGAGTTGTGATGTCGGCCAGTGGTCCTTGCATCCATTCGTCCAAAGCTCTTGGGGATTCGTTGCGCATGCCCAACAAAATGTGCAGATTGGCCTGGAACGCGGGCGTCTTGTAATGCAGCCAGCAATGATCAATAAACAGCGCAACACGCTCGGTCAGACTCTTGCCTACGAACAACACATGCTCAAGCTCAAACGACATATTCCGAAAGCCATCTTCCAGGACCGCGGCCAGCAATTCGGATTTTGAGGGGAAGTGGTGTTGCACTGCGCCAACCGTGCAGCCTGCATTATGCGCCACCCTCTGCATCGTGGTTTTGGGGAAGCCGAAAGAATCAATACAGACGACCGTCGCATCGATTATTTTTCGACGGGTCTGGGCATGGCGCTCCGCCTGCGTTCTTTTTACCGGCTTTGTTTGGACTTTTTTGCGCGGAACTGCCATTGCGTGATCCTTGGCCCAAATTGCATCAGGAATACCGGAAAGCTATAGCAACATCGTATCGCTAGCAAGATCCCAATCCGGCTCGACCGGGCACCCTGGAGGCAACTTCCTCGCCGAACCACTGTACGTTCTCGATAAAGGCGGCGCGACTGGGTGACGGCATCGACACCGTTGTCCATGACACGCCTGCGTCAGCCAGTGCGGCATAGTCATCGATCAGCTTTGCTGTATCAACGCGCGCCTCTGGTTTCATTGTTCTACTTCCAAACGCAGCCATGCAAATCTGCAGCGGCGCCGAGCGGCCGACCTTCTCACAGAGCCCGTGCGCAAACTTTATTTTGTCGCGCAGTTGCTCCATGTTCGACAACTCCTCCGTGCGAGCCGTGTTGCTCAATACGCCGGCGGCAGGGAAAGGACACCAGCCCTCGCACAGCTCAACCGCGCGCCGGATGGCACGGGCGCTGTTACCGCCTGCCCATATCGGCAGGGGGGATTGCACAGGTGTCGGCAATACGCAGATGTCACGTGCTTCGAAATGTTGTGAAACGTGGCTGACGGGCTCCCCTGTCCAGGCCATGCGCAGGACCTTAATAGCCTCGTCAGTCAGGGCGCCGCGTTCGTCAAAGGGCACACCGACAGCCGCGTACTCTGGTTTCAGGTAGCCCGTGCCGATTCCCATGGTAAAGCGACCACCGCTCAAGCGATCGAGCGAGGCCACGGATTTGGCGACGATAAACGGGTTGCGATAGGCGAGCACCAGGATGTGCGTATGCAATCGGAGTCGTTTGGTCGCTGCCGCGGCAATGGATAACGCGACAAACGGATCAAGCGTGGCATGGCCGCCATGCTCCAGCCACCGGCGACTCGGTGCCGGGTGATCGGTGACGAAGGCCGCATCAAGCCCGGCCTGCTCAATCGCCTGGGCCATCTGGCTGATCCCTTCGATACGACAGGAAACCGTCGTCACCGATATCGTCTACCGGAAGGCTGCAAGAAAATTGCATGTGTATGATCCCCTGATTTAGGAATACAGCTAGGACAACAGCGCCCCAAAGCGCTGTGTGTAGCTGGCAAAGGCCGTGTGCACCTGATGTGAGTCCAGGCCAAAATCCTCCAGGTGCGATACATGCTTGCCATGCAGCCCCGGCTTGTGGCTATCCGCCCACGTTTGAATCGCGGCGTGACTGCGTTCATCAAACGGAATACCAAGTTGCGCTGTAGGCGCGCTTAATCGCCGCGACGGGTTGGGACTGTATCTCGGCAACGGGCAGGTCCGCAAAACGGGCGTCCCCCATACGATTACGAAAGTCGATGGCGCGCCGTATGGCTTCAGTCCAAATCGCCAGCTGCTCTGCACCAATTGTCGGCGTGTCATCCCGATCGCTCACCCAGGTGCGGCAATAGGCGATCAGGCTGCACACGGAGCCCAGCACCGCGGCAGGATCCCGATGGCTCCACAGGAATTTGGCGTGCGGGTATTCGGCGACCAGCGTATCCAGATACAACATGTGAACCGGGGTCTTCAGGTGCCACAAATACGGAGGGCACTTCCATTGCAACAATTTCAACACCCGGTGGTGATAAGCGTAGGCGGATGTCATATCGCAATTCATCACCCACTCCGAGTAGGCGGGCACGTAGGCCATGCCGTCGAAATGTTCGGCCTTGAATTCCATGCCCAACAAGTCCTGGCATTCCGTCGGCGTTTCCGCGGTTTCGTGATGCATCGCGGCCCATTTGGGATACGTGGTGTACATGTAATCAAGACCCGCCTGCGCTGCAGCGATGCGCGCGTCCGAATGTTCTGTCGCAGTTTCCGGAGGCGGTACCGGGTTGCCAGCGATTCCCAGGTGCGCAGCGACCGCATTTGCGGATCTGCCGCCACCAACTGGCTGAGCGCCGTGGTCCCCGTGCGCGGCAGTCCGATGACAAAGACTGGCCCTTGCACCACCTGGTCCGCTATTTCCGGATGTGCCTGATAGGTCTTTTCGATCGCCAACCGGTTAATCAACAACAACGTGAATTCGGTAGCCCATCATGTTGGCGCCGTCTTGCGTCAGTTGTGCGGTGTCATTCAGCGCATCGACCAGACGATCCAGGCCTTCGCGCCAGCTCTCCCCACCGAAATCCGAGTGCCCTGCTTTCTTGATGGCGCGAGCTATCAGCCAATTGCTATCGAGTTTGGTCATGGTAAATCCCTGTTCTTCACACTCAGGTGACTATTAAACCGCGCCTGACTGCTCCGAGCAGTTCAGGATCAATGTTATACGGGAGCGTGCTCGCCCTTAGGTAGCCAAACAGGCAACGCTACTTGTTTAGCGCAAGAAACATTATTATAATATTGTAACTTTCGGCAAATCAAGTGATCGGCATACTTACTGCCAGCGAGCCTTCACCCAGGAGCGTACTGTCATGTCAACATATATAAAGCCTGCGGGCATCAAGGAATTACTGACGCTGGGGCCGATGCCAGCGGTGAAGGACCCCTACCCGATCTACAAGGAATTACGCGATAAAAATCCGGTCTACGACATTAATGATAACGTGAGAGTTTCGGGCAGCAGTCGCGCGGTGCTAATTACACGCTACCAGGATGTCAAAGCTGTAATTAGAGACAGTGAAGCATTCAGCAATGACATCGTGCAGCGGACCATGGGTTTGGTGTTTGGCCCAACGATTATCGGCATGGATGGCAAGGAACACCTGAAACACCGCACCTTGATCACTCCCTCGATGACCACGCGTGAACTCAAAGGAGGCGACTTTCCCGGCGAGGTCAGGAAGATCGCAGACAGCTTTATCGACAAATTCATTGACGACGGCAAAGCCGACCTGCACGAACAATTTTGTTATTCCTTCCCCCTTTCGGTATTTGTTGCCCTGCTTGGCATTGACGTCGGGGACGTAAAAAAATTCCACGATGTCAGCAAGGAGCTTTGCCTGATTGCCAGTGATATAGAGAAAGGCTTCGCCGCTTCCACCTGGCTGCTGAATTTCCTGGAGCCCATTGTCCAGGAGAAACGCAATCGTCACGGCAGCGACCTGATCAGCGTGCTGGTCCAGTCTGAAGTGGAAGGGGAAAAGTTAAGTGACCTGGAAGTTGTTTCCTTTCTACGTCTACTGACCCTGGCGGGCGCCGAGACCACCAATCACGCGATTGGCACCGCCTTTGTTGCGTTGCTGGCAGACGCTGAGCTCATGGCGCGTGTTCGAGCAGATCGATCGCTGGTGCCAAAGCTTCTCGAGGAGGCAATGCGCTGGGAGTCACCGGTTTCAACGGTCATGCGTGACGCAAGCCGCGACACGCGGATTGGCGGTGTTGCGATCGAAAAAGGTACGGAAGTCATCTGCCACCTTGGTTCCGCCAACCGCGACGAACGTCAATTCAAGGATCCGGATACCTTTGATATCGATCGCGAGGATTGTGACCCCATCCCCTTCGGTTTCGGACGGCACTATTGCGCCGGTTCTCACCTGGCAAAAATGGAAGCGGAAATTGGTGTCAATGCCTTACTCGATCGAATGGGGAATATCCAGGCCGTTCCGGGTGAAGAATTTTCTGTGGTGGGGTTTTCGTTTCGGGGCCCGGATCGCATACCGGTGACATTCGACAAGCTCAATTAGCCGCACCCAATCCGACCCACATTTTTTACTTAGTTAAGGGAGATCATATCAGTGGATCTTGGTCTCAAAAACGCGACGGTACTTATTTCAGGAGGCACCGGCGGTATGGGCCGGGCCGCGGCGGAGTGTTTCGCGGCCGATGGCGCCCGGGTTGCTGTAATGGCCAGATCCAGGGACGACCTCGACGCGACAGTTGCTGCGTTGAAGCAGCTTGGCGCCCCCGATGCGGTCGGCTTGCAGGTGGACCTCTTCGACGGCGCGTCGGTTGACGCCGCGCTGGTCGAGCTCGATCAGCGGTGGGGGCACCTCAACGCACTGGTCAACGCGGCAGGCCCACTTGTTGGAGACCTCAAGAGCTTCGAGACCTATACCGACGAAGAATGGCAAAGCGTCTACAGTGGTCTGCTCATGGGTGCCGTGCGCACCATTCGCGCTGCGCTGCCGTTGCTGCGCAAAGCGGATTGGGCGCGCATCGTCAACGTATCGGCGATGTCCACCAAACGGCAGTCGCCACCGCTGGTTGCGTATACCTCGGCCAAGGCCGCGCTTACGAGTGTGTCGAAGAATCTCTCGCAGTCACTGGCTCCCGAGGGCATTCTCGTGAACACCGTGAGCCCTGGCACCTTTGTCTCCGAGTCGTTCAAGAAGGTTCTGGCACCCATTCCTGATCTCGATGAGAATGACCTGCACGCCGTGATGCGTTACATCAACAAGAACTTCGGCCATCACGTCTTCCTGGACCGCGCCGCTGATCCGTCGGAAATCGGTCCGGTCATTGCGTTCGCGGCCTCCGCTCGAAACACTTATATGACCGGCGCCAACATCAACGTCGACGGCGGATCGGACTTCACTTGACCACGAGCAGGACCGAGAAGAAAAAACTTGTGTTCTGGTTCGTCTGGAATAGAATTCGCACTTAGTTCAGCCGGGCGACCCAAATTGTTGCCCGCGGAACACTTCTTTGTCATATCCCTCGTATAGCGTTTTACCATTGGGCACCACGAATTTGGCAACCACCTGAAAATTGATCAGGCAAACCTCCAGGCGAATGCCAGTAACGAGATTGCAAAGGAAGTGAAATACATCATGCCTAACAAGCTGTCCAAGACCACATCCAGTACCGACGTATCCGAAAGCTGGAGCAGCGAGCGCAGCGCCGAGCTCTACGGTATCAATACCTGGGGCGCGGGCTACTTTAATCTCTCCGAGCAGGGAGAAGCGCAGGTCAACGTGGATTTCGGTGATCACCAGGTCGTTGTCTCCATCATGGATATCGTCCTGGGCATGCGCGCGCGCGGCCTGCACATGCCGGCGGTACTGCGCATCAGGAACCTGCTGGATCACCGCATCAAGGTCCTGAACGAGTCCTTTGCGCTAGCCATTGAACAGGGCGGGTACCAGAACAGCTACCGCGGCGTATTCCCCATCAAGGTCAACCAGCAGTGCCACGTTATCGAGGAAATCGCCGACTACGGACGCCATTACCACCACGGTTTTGAAGCGGGCAGCAAGGCGGAACTGATCATCGCGCTGTCGCAGCTGCGCGATCACGACAGCCTGATTATCTGCAACGGCTACAAGGATGCCGAGTTTATCGACCTGGGACTGTACGCGAGGCAGATGGGCATCTCCTGTTTCTTCGTACTGGAATCGGTGACCGAGTTGCCCCTGGTGATCGAACGCAGCCGCGCCCTGAAGGTGGAACCACTGATCGGCGTGCGCATCAAAAACAGCGTCGTGGTCGATGGTCACTGGAGCCAGGACAGCGGGGATCGCTCCATCTTCGGGCTCTCCACGGATTCGCTCATCACGATTGTGGATGAACTGCGCGCGGCCGGGATGCTGCACTGCCTGCAGTTACTGCACTGCCACCTGGGTTCCCAGATTCCCAATATTCGCAATGTGCGCACCGGGGTACTGGATGCCTGCCGCTTTTACGCCGGCCTGGTCCAGGAAGGCGCGCCCATGGGTTATCTCGATCTTGGCGGCGGTCTGGCCGTCGACTACGAAGGCGCGCGCACCAACAGCACCCACAGTATGAACTACCAGTTGCACGAATACTGTTCGAATATCGTCGAGAGTATTTGTGAAACCCTGGATCCACTGGATATCAAGCATCCGGTCATTATCTCGGAGTCCGGCCGTGCCACCGTGGCCTATTCGTCCATGCTGCTGTTTAATGTTCTCGATGTGCGCGACAGCAAGCCGGGGCCTATCCCTGAGCATCTACCCGAGGACTGCAGCGAAAATCTGGTAAGCCTGCGCTCGGTGCTCGACATTGTCTCCGCGCGCAATTTCCAGGAGTGCTATAACGACGCCCTGTTCTATCGGGATGAGTTGCGCGAGGAGTTCCACCACGGCCAGGCGACCTGAGAGAGCGCGCGCTGGGAGAAAACATCTACCTGGCCGTGTTACAGCGTATCGCGGCGATACTTCCGGGATTGAACCGGGTCCCTCCGGAACTGGAAAACCTGCCCGAATTATTGTCAGACATTTACTACGGCAACTTCAGCCTGTTTCAATCGCTGCCCGATATGTGGGCGATAGACCAGGTGTTCCCCATCATGCCAATTCATCGCCTGACCGAGGAGCCTACCCGATCCGCGGTGTTGGCCGACCTGACCTGTGACTGCGATGGCAAGATCGACCGTTTTTCCACACCGGAAGGGATCAGCCGCACGCTCAACCTGCACGCATTGAAGCCCGATGAGGATTACTACCTGGGCGTTTTTTTGGTGGGCGCCTACCAGGAAACCCTTGGCGACCTGCACAACCTGTTCGGTGATACCAATGTGGTGAACGTCGCCGTTAAGCCCGATGGCACATTCGAGTTCGTGCGTGAATTTCACGGGGACAGTATCTTCGACGTACTCAGTTATGTGGAGTACGAGCCCAAACAGATGCAGGAACAATTTCGCCTGATCGCCGAAGAAGCCGTGCGCAGTGGCAAGATCAGCATTGCGCAACGCCAGGTGATTTTGCAGGCGTTCAAGGCAAGCCTGCACGGCTACACCTATTTTGAGCATGAATAGTCCGAGACGCGTAGTCCGGGACGCGAGTCCGGACGCGCAGTCCGACGCGACAAAACCAGCAATTGAACGGGAGCAAAACCATGTCCAAGGTGATGATTATCGGCGCAGGTGGTGTCGGTGGTGTTGTTGCACACAAATGCGCGCAGTTGTCTGAGGTGTTTACCGAGATCGTGCTGGCCAGTCGCACCGAGTCCAAATGCAAGGCCATTGCCGCGCAATTGAGCCGCCCCATCCGCACCGCCCAGGTGGATGCCGACAACGTACCCGAGCTGGTCAGCCTGTTAAAACGGGAACAACCGGAACTGGTCATCAACGTGGCGCTGCCCTACCAGGACCTGACCATCATGGACGCCTGCCTGGAAGCCGGCGTCCACTATCTCGACACCGCCAACTACGAGCCGCTCGATACGGCAAAATTCGAGTACCACTGGCAGTGGGCCTACCAGCAGCGTTTCCTCGACGCGGGATTGACCGCCGTGCTGGGCAGCGGCTTTGACCCCGGGGCCACCAATATATTTACCGCCTACCTCGCCAAACACTATTTCGATGAGATCCATGAGCTGGACATCATCGATGTCAACGGCGGCGATCACGGCTATCCGTTTGCCACCAACTTCAATCCCGAAATCAATATCCGCGAAGTCAGCGCCGAGTGTCGCCACTGGGAAAACGGGCAGTTCGTTACCACGCCCGCGATGTCGAGAAAGGCGCGCTATACCTGTCCGGAAGAGGTCGGCACGTTCAATATTTACCGCATGTACCACGAGGAGCTGGAGTCGCTCAGCAAGCATTTCCCCAGCCTGCGCCGTGCCCAGTTCTGGATGAGCTTTTCCGACAATTACCTGAACCACCTGAAGGTGCTGGAAAACGTCGGCATGACCGGCATTGAACCCGTTGAATTCCAGGGCCAGTCCATCGTGCCCATCCAGTTCCTCGCGCGCCTGCTGCCTGACCCCTCTACGCTGGGCCCGCGCACCAAGGGCCGCACCTGCATCGGCTGCGTGGTGCGCGGCGTCAAGGACGGCGCGGAAAAGGTGATGTTCATCTATAACATCTGTGACCATCAGGACTGTTACCGGGAAGTGCAGTCACAGGCCATTTCCTACACCACCGGCGTACCGGCAGTCATCGGCGCCAAGATGATTCTCGAAGGCAAGTGGCGCCAGCCCGGCGTATGGAACGTGGAGCAGTTGGACCCCGATCCCTTTATGGCGGACATGAACCGTTACGGCCTGCCCTGGACAGTGGTGGAGCTGGATCCGGGTTTCAAACTGGATATTGTCCCAGGCTAGTACTGCCGGGCAGATCGAGCATGCAATTCACGGACTTTCGCAAACTGGATCTGGCGCGCCTGCCGACGCCCTGTTTTGTGGTCGACGAGGTTGCCATTGAGCGCAATCTGAAAATTCTCAAGCAGCTGGCTGACGCCAGTGGCGCTACGGTGCTGTCCGCGCTCAAGGCGTTCTCCATGTGGCGGCTGGCGCCGCTGATATCCAACTACCTGAGCGGTACCTGCGCCAGTGGCCTGTATGAGGCCCGCCTCGGCCGGGAATGTTACGGCGGCGAGGTGCACGTATTCAGCGCCGCGTATACCGAGGGTGATCTGCGCGAAATCCTGGAGATTGCCGACCATGTGGTATTTAACAGTTGCGCGCAATGGCAGCGCTTTCGTCCCCTCACCCTGGCGGCACTAACCCGCAGGCCCGGCCTGAAATTCGGCCTGCGCATTAATCCCGAGCACTCCGAAGGCACCGTGCCCATCTACGACCCCTGCGCCCCCGGCTCACGTCTGGGTATTCCCTTATCACAACTGGATGAGAGCAGCCTTGAACACATCAGCGGCCTGCACTTCCACACCCTGTGCGAGCAGGACTTTCCGCCCCTGCAACGCACGCTGCAGGCCGTGGAAGAAAAATTTGGGCATCTGCTGGGACGCATGCAGTGGATCAACTTCGGCGGCGGGCACCACATCACGCGCCCGGGCTACCAGGTCGATGAACTGGCGGCGTGTATCCGCGCTTTCTCCGACACGCTATGGCGTCCACGTTTACCTGGAGCCGGGCGAGGCTGTAGCGATTGGCACCGGGGTGCTGGTCACCGAGGTGCTGGACCTGGGCTGGAACCAGCTGAACCAGGCCATTCTCGATTGCTCGGCCACCTGCCATATGCCGGACATCCTTGAAATGCCCTATCGCCCGGACATCCTGGACGCCGCGGAGCCCGGCGTCCTCGCGCATACCTACCGCCTGGGCGGCCTCACTTGCCTCGCCGGCGACGTGATGGGCGACTACAGTTTTGCCGCGCCCCTGCAGGTAGGGCAGCGGCTTGTGTTCGGCGACATGGCGCATTACACCATGGTCAAGACCAGCACTTTCAACGGCACCAAACTGCCCGCCATTGCGCTGTGGAATTCGGCAACCGACGAACTGGAGATCGTGCGCGAATTTGGCTACGAGGATTTCAAGACGCGTTTGTCGTAGGCGGAATAACTCATACATGATCCGAATTCCCAAGGGCACGGTTGCAACTTTATACCAGGCGGCTCCCTTTTTCTTCTCCGCCAATGCACGTATTACCTGTTGTATTTTCGGTGTGAACGAATGCCGTGATATTGCTTCGACAGCTTCTATCTGCATATAGGGGTAGTCCAGCAATGCTCGTTGCACCTCAAGCTCTTCGTCTTCAATCATTCCCTTTGAATGCTGGTACAGCTCGTTTTCATAAGCTCGAAGGTTGAGGATCATCAACCAATATAAAATACCTTGTTCATCTACAGTGAGAGGCTTCCCGAACTGAGCCTTCGCTGCTCACCTACGACCGCTATCCAGCCGAAAGCAGCTCCTTTGAGTAAGCCGGATTAGGTGAATGGGACTGCTCATAACACTTCACAACGGCCCTCGGATCATGCGCCTATTCCACCGTGTCGGGATATTGAGGTTAAGCGAAGAACCAATGCGTTGGATACGTCGGGCCGTTCAGGGGTTACTGCTCCTGTCGCGCCTTCCTTGAGGCAGTAGATTGCGAGAGAACTGCCTCCTGCGCGGTTGCAGCCTGCGCCGATTTGCCTGCGCGTTGACAAATGTGTCGAATCCTATAGCTTTACCGGATAACACTCTAAAACCGGAAGGTGCAGGCTCATGAGCGAGAGGAAAACAGCGATCTACGCTGAGAGCGTTCTGCGGCAAAAGGAAGCCGTTCCGGGGATTTACGGCGACGTGGATTTCTCAGTACTGCCGGAGCGCTATATCAGCGATACGCAAGTGAGCGACAAGCTGCCATTGCGGTTCAGGCAGTATGCCCGCAGTGCGTTGTCTGATCCCGCGCGGGTCGAAAGAATCCGCAACTACACCATGATGGGCGACCAGGTGGCCGATGCCTATGCCGCCCTGATACCAGACTACGGATTTCGCACACTGGTGACTATGCTGGAGGAGGCCTGCGAGCACGGCGTTGAGGCGGTTCCCAATGCGCCGCAGGAACTGGTGACGTTTATTCGCGCGATGGAAGCGACACCGGACTGGGTCGATATGGACATGGTTGAAAGAGGTGCTCGGCAGGAGCGCATACCGCTGGTCACCATATCGCCATTTGCCATCCGCGGTGCGTTCATCGCCACCTTTATGAATAAGTACACGGCCCTGCCGATGACCATGACGGGTACTCTGTCGGATTCGAAGTCGGCAAGGCGGGTATTTGAAACAGCCAGTTTCTTCACCGCAACTGCCATGCCCGGCGCACTGCAGCGGTTTGGCAACGGTTTCAAGGCCGCGGCAAAAGTGCGCCTGATGCATTCGATGGTGCGCTATAACATCATGCGCACTGGCAAATGGGATGTCGCCACGTACGGCATCCCCATCCCCCAGGTGGATCAGATGCCCGCCGGTCTTATCGGTATTTTCCTGTTGTCATTCAAACTGCTCGCGAAAGGCCGCACGACGTTTACTCCGGCCGAGCGTGAGCGGGTTGAGATGGCCCGTTATCGCTGCTTTTTGCTGGGTCTGCCGCAGGAGTTGCTGGGTGAGACACCACAGGAAATTGTCGATTTGATGATGGCCAGGACGCTGTCGTTGAAAGAGGAGTTTGATGACGCTACCTGTGGCGTGCTGGTGCGCGGCACAATGGAAGCGCCGTTGTTTGACGATCCCACACTGCGTGGGCGACTGCACCGCTGGATGGAGCGGGGATTTTCAAAATTCTTCCTCATCCGGAATTTCTGCAACGGCAAGGCCGACCGCGCCGAGGCGATGGGCATAAGCTATCGTTTTGAGGACAAACTGGCCGCCGCAGTCACGATACTGGTGATACTGGTGAGTTCGAGCTACTACCACATCGGCATGCGTATCCCGGGCCTGAGCACGTTACTGGACCAGCACCTGATCAACAGGATTGCCGCTCTTCTGGACAGCTACGGCCACGCCGATTTCATCACCGATGCCAGTCAATACAAATTGGCGCCAGCCGAATAGAGGGAGCACCCGGGCAGTGCAATAAACCTGCTTTCCGTGTGGGCAGAAAAATTCGCTGACATTCGCCTCGTTGTTAAGGATAATGCCCCGTTCCCGCTATTTTGGATTTATCACTATGCAGCGCCCCATCTGGCTTCTATCCCTGGATTCAGACACCTTTCCCGCCGCGCCCATGACGACGGGTGGCCTGAAGGCGTACTACCAGCAGCTGGGCAAGAACGCCGCGCAGACGGATATTCAGTTGGTGCACTTTGTGAATCACCCCGAGCGCATTCCCGAGTGGTTGAGCCAGTGGCAGCAGGAGGAATTACCGCGCGCGCAAGCTGCGGTAGCCCAGGGCCTGCAGCCGGTCATGGGATTTTCCGTGTACACCTGGAATGCCGCAGAATTCCTCGACCTGATGCGGCAGGTTAAAAACCTGTGCCCCGAAGTATTGATTGTCGCCGGCGGCCCCCACGTGCAAAAAGCCGCTGATTACCTGTTCTCCGAGGCTGTCGATATCATCGTGCTGGGGGAAGGGGAAGCCACCTTCACGGATTTTCTGGATGCCGTCCGGACCTGACCAGTGGCGTGACGTTGCCGGGCTCGCCTTTGTAGCAGAATGGCGAGATGGTCAGCACCACCGAGCGCCCGCGTTTTCGCAACCTGAATCTGTTGCCGTCGGCGCTGGATGTGATCAGCCTGCTCGACAGTGACGGCAAGCCCTACGATTGCATTGCCTACGAGACCAGTCGCGGCTGCCCGTACAAGTGCGCGTTCTGCGAATGGGGCACGGGCGCCATCGGCACCAAGATGCTGTCATTTTCCGTGGAGCGGATTCGCCATGACTGGAATTACATTGTGGATGCCGGCATCAAGAATATCTGGCTGACGGATTCCAACTTTGGCGCGTTGAAGGAAGATGTCGACAAGGCCAAAGTGTTGTGCGAAATAAAGCAGCGCACCGGCCTGCCCAATACCTTTGCGACGTCCTGGTCCAAGAAGCACGGCCCGCGGTCACAGGAAATTGTTCTGCTGTTGCATGAAAACAATTTGCTGCCGCATTACCACCTTGCCCTGCAAACCCTGACGCCTCTGGCGCTGGAACTGTCTCATCGCGAAAATATGGCCGCCAATAAATACGAGCCGATTGCCCGTGAGATGGCCAAAGCCAGGGTGCCTATCGCCTGCGAGCTGATCTGGGGATTGATTGGCGACAATCTGGCCAGCTTCGAGAAAAATCTCGATCGACTGTTCGCCGTATTTCCCACCATCAATATATTTGGTTACACCCTGTTGCCCGGCACGGAATTTTACGACAAGCGGGATGAATACAAGATTGAAACCCTGCCAGTGGCCGGTTACGGCAAGGCCAAGGGCGAGTATGTGGTAGGTTGTTTCAGTTTTCCCATCGAGGAAGGCCTGGAAGGTTACTTCCTGATCACCGCGCATTTATTGATGAGCCGCGGCTATATGCTGCCGCTGACCCTGCGCTATCTCGCCCTGAGTGAAACAGTGCCGGTGGCTGGCATGATGCGCGCGATTCTGCATGAGTTGTGCGATGAATTCCGTCGCGAAATTCCGCTGCTCGATACGGCACAGCAGATGGGCGTTTATGAGTTCAGGGAAGAGCTGTTCGTAACCTCTTTTACTTATCCCGAGCGCACCTACGATTGCGTGAAGCGCGTGGCGCTGCGGTGGATCGATGAGCACATGGCCAATCAACTGGAAGCGGCTGGATTGAAGCAACGCGTTACGCAGTTGCTGGCGCTGGATGAAGCCTTTGCGCCGCATACGGGTGCTACGCGGGAAGTCATCGCGCATTTTGATTTTGATGCCAATGCGGTGATGGATACACTGGAGAGCATGGAACTCCCCGCTCCGGCGTTGTTTGCAGCGCAACCTACAGAGGTGGGCATTCATATTCCCGGCGGTGTCGGTGACATTATCAAGGATCCCGATGGCGGCGTCTGGATTCATGCAGAAAGATCCAGCAGCAAGGCCGAACACGCGGCGAAGTTGCAACCGGTGACGGTTCAGGCGCTGGTGGCATCTGCCTGATTTAGCTAACCCCATGATCGGCGCGTTACCCATGTGGCAACGCGCACTGAAGCGCGCAGTGGATATTGGCATTGCATTCTTCGGCCTGCTATTGCTCGCTCCGCTGTTGCTGGGCATCGCGTTACTGGTGTTGTTGGGCAGCGGGATACCCATCCTGCATCGCGAACAACGTATCGGCCAGTTCGGGCGTCCCTTTACCCTGCGCAAGTTTCGCACGCCTCAAACGCGGGAGCGCGACAGTCAGCAGCATCACTCAACAAGACGATCCCCGTATTACCCGGGTTGGCCGGCTTCCTGCGGCACGCCCGCCTCGACGAGCTGCCGCAACTGTTCAATGTGCTCAGGGGAGATATGAGCCTGGTGGGGCCGCGCCCGATGGTAGAGCGCCATCTCAACGCGCTGGATCGCGCAGTGTGCGAGGTGCTGCTGTCGGTGCGACCGGGACTGACCGACCCTGCGTCAATCCTGTACTTCGCCGAGGATGCCGTGCTGGCCGAAAGACCCGATGCAGAGGCCGAATACCTGAGCGTGCTGCTCCCGGCCAAGGTCCGGGTACAGCTGAATTATCTCTGGCACTGGACTCCACTGCTCGATATCCGCATTATTTTCCAGACACTGGCGCGGGTTTGGTCGCAGAAGGCGCGGGAAGTCTCTATGCAGCGGGTACGGGCTGTGCTGGCGACTGAGGGTGAAGCTGACCGCCACAGAGATCCTGCGCCACCGCCTCCGCAACCTTGATGCCATCAATGGCCGCTGACAGTATGCCGCCCGCGTAACCCGCACCTTCGCCCGCCGGATACAGGCCTCTGGTGTTAACGCTCTGAAAGTCTGCGCCACGCCTGATACAAATCGGCGACGACCTGCGCGTTTCAATACCTGTCAGCACGGCATCTGCCATGGCAAAGCCGTGGATTTGTTTGTCGAATACCGGAATTGCCTCGCGTATGGCGGCAATCGCATAGTCCGGCAATGCGCTGGATAAATCGGTCAATGTAACGCCCGGCTGATAGGACGGCGTCACACTACCCAACGTGGTGGAGGGCCTGCCCTTGAGAAAATCACCGACCAGTTGCGCCGGCGCGTTGTAATTTTCTCCGCCCATCTTATAGGCCAGGGTCTCCAGTTCGCGCTGCAGGCCGATGCCCGCCAGTACGTCACCCGGATAGTCTTCCTCGGGGTTAATGCCCACCACAATTGCCGAGTTGGCATTGCGCTCGTTGCGCGAATACTGCGACATGCCATTGGTCACTACACGGCCTTCCTCGGACGTTGCCGCCACCACGGTACCGCCGGGGCACATACAAAAACTGTACACACTGCGGCCATTATCACAGTGGTGTACCAGCTTGTATTCAGCCGCGCCCAGTATCGGGTTACCTGCGCTTTCACCAAAGCGTGCCTGATCGATCACTGACTGCGGATGCTCGATACGAAAGCCGATCGAGAAGGGCTTGGCTTCAATATACACACCCTGATCCAACAAGGTCTGAAAGGTGTCGCGCGCACTGTGCCCGATGGCCAGCACAATATGCTTGCTGCGCAGTGTTTCTCCGCTGCTGGTGATCAGCCCGGTAATCTGGCCGATGCCGTCGCTGTCAACATCGCGCAACAGGGACTCCACCTTTTGCTCGAAGCGTATTTCACCGCCCAGTCGAATGATCTCGGCGCGCAACTTCTCCACCATCGCCACTAATTTGAAAGTGCCGATATGCGGCTTGCTCTCGAACAGAATTTCCTCGGGCGCACCGGCTTGCACAAACTCCATCAGCACCTTGCGCCCCAGGTGACGGCGATCCTTGACCTGGCTGTACAGCTTGCCATCAGAGAAGGTACCGGCGCCGCCTTCACCAAACTGCACGTTCGACTCAGTATTCAGCTCGCGCTTACGCCAAAGCCCCCAGGTATCCTGGGTGCGTTGACGCACCTCGCGGCCGCGCTCCAGCACAATAGGCTTGAACCCCATCTGCGCCAGCAGCAGCGCAGCCAGGATGCCACAGGGCCCAAACCCGACAACAATCGGCCGCTGTTGCCCGGACGCGGGAAAATTCGCAGCGGCCCGGGCGACAAACCGGTAGCTCGTGTCTGGACTTGGTGCCACACGGGAATCCTGCTGCAACTTCTCCAGTACCTGTTGTTCCAGCCGCGGCAGGCAACTCCACATCCAGCTGATAGATCAACAGAATACTGGCTTTTTTGCGCGCATCGTAACTGCGTTTGAACACGCTAAAACCCAGTAAGTCTACGGCATCGATTCCCAGGCGCTCGACAATGGCCGCAGGCAGCGCTGCGGCGTCATGATCGAGCGGAAGTTTGATTTCATTCAGTCTAAGCATGGCGTATGGATTGCGTGGCAAATCGCAGCTGGTGGCGCGCCGCAGGAGTTGCGTAATTCTCCCGCAGATAGCCGTTACAAGACAAGTTCATTACTACTGGCACGCTAGACAAACTGCGCCGCACTGTAACCCGAGGACCAGGCCCATTGAAAGTTGTAGCCGCCCAAATGGCCGCTCACATCCAACACCTCGCCGATGAAGTACAAGCCCTTCTGCGCTATGGCTTCCATGGTCCTGGAGCTGATCGCCGTCGTATCCACACCGCCCAGCGTAACCTCCGCGGTTCGATACCCTTCCGTGGCTGAGGGCTTCAGATCCCAGTGACTGATAAGGCCTGCCAGCTGCAGCAGGCGCGAGTCACTGTAGTCGGCAAGTTTGCGGTCCGCGTCACCCGGCCACCACAGGGTTTGCAACTCGGCCACCAGCGCTTTCGGCAGTTTTTGCTGCAACAGTGTGCGCAGCAAACCGTTGCCCTTTGAGCGCTTGCTCTCGAGTAGCCACTGGCTACTATCGAGGTCGGGTAACAAGTTCACCGAGAGGGTATCTCCCGGGTACCAGTAGTTTGATATCTGCAAAATCACCGGGCCACTGATACCCCGATGGGTAAACAGCAGGTTTTCGGTGAAGCGACTGGCCGTTACAACTCACTGCCACCTCGACCGCTACGCCGGACAAGCGCGCACAGATCGGCTTCATGGCGTCGCTGAACATGAACGGCACCAGGCCGGCGCGACGCGCGGTAAGCGGCAGTGAAAACTGTGCCGCTATGTCATAGCCCAGACCGCTGCCCCCAAGAGTAGGAATGGACAGCGCACCGGTAGCAACCACCAGAGACTCGCAATACAGCTGTCGTTGGCTTCGTGCACCCTGTGGCCCCTGATCGAAATCCACCTGATAGCGTGCGTCCGGCTGATCGGGCAAGGCTTCATGCGCATCAGAAGCATTTTGCGTCATCGCTCTGGCAATAGATTTTACGGCGGTAATATCGCAATGCGTGGCAATCGTGACATTCGCCTTGTCACATTCCTGCAGCAGCATGTTGAGAATATCCGACGCTGAATTCTTGCAGAATAGCTGGCCATGCTTGCGCTCTTCGTACTCGATGCCATGACGCTCAACCATGGCGATAAAGTCCCACTGGGTATAGCGGCTCAGGGCCGATTTACAAAAATGCGGATTGCCGGAAATGAAATTATCCGCCTCGACGAAGTAATTAGTGAAGTTACAGCGGCCACCGCCCGACATCAGAATCTTCTTGCCCACCTTGTTGGCTTTCTCCAGCACCAGAACACGTCGCCCCCGCGCCCCTGCAGCCGCCGCGCACCACAAGCCTGCCGCGCCTGCGCCGAGAATAATCACATCGTATTGTGCCGAGTCTTTTCGCAAGAAATTTTTACCAGCCGGAGTCCAAAGGTGTTCACATAATGGCCTGAATATAGCAGCTAACGGTACTGGCACCGAGTCATCTGTGCTAGGCTCACAATCTCATCGACCAATATGGCCAAGCGAATTGAGCGTGCGCCACACAGCGGCTTTCTTCGGCTGGGCACCTGTACCGGATCATTCAACTATGGAAATGTCGATCATTGATGCGATTGGGATGCTGGGCACGCTACTGGTGCTGTTAGCCTACTTCCTGCTGCAATTGGAGCTATACCGACCCGAGGGGTCTCAGCTACAACGTACTCAACCTGCTGGGTGCCGCCTTCCTGCTGCTCAGCCTGTGTTTCAATTTCAATCTTGCCAGTTTCGTGATTGAAGTGTTCTGGATAGGCGCTTCGCTGATTGGCCTGTGGAAGTACTGGCGCCGATACGGCGCTACCAGTCAGTCCACCAGCTGATAGCAGGGCTGATAGTCCGCATCACCCAGTTTCATTCGCTTCTCTCTCACCAGTACCTGCAGCAGTTGGTCCATGCTGGACAAATACTTTCGATCACCCGATAGTTTGTAGGGGCCATGCTGGCGTACCTGTTCAATGCCGAACGTCTTGACATTGCCCGCCACGAGGCCGGAAAAAGCGCAGCGCAGGGTGCTGGCCAATTGATACTTGGGCAAATCGGCGCGCAGCTGCAGCGCCGCCATTCTCTCGTGGGTCGGACTAAATGGCTGCTGCAGATCGGCTGGGATCTGCAGCTCCCAGTTAAAGTAGTACGCTTGCTGGGCAGCGCGACGCCGAGCATGCACATCCTCAATGGCTGCCCTGATAGCGCGGCCTACCTCTTCCGGCGCGCCTACAATAACGCGGTAGTGACGCTTTACACGCTTGCCCCAGGCAGTCCACCAGAAATTGCTCCAACGCCTGAAAGTAATTGCGACAGGATTCTGGACCGGCAAAAACCAGCGGAATGGCCTCGTTATTGTCAGGGTGCATCAGGATGCTCAGCAGGTAGAGGATCTCCTCGACGGTTCCGACGCCGCCGGGAAACACAATGACGGCATGGGCAAGCCTTACGAAAGCCTCCAGGCGCTTTTCGATATCCGGCATAATTACCAGTTCGTTGACGATGGCATTAGGTGACTCAAAGGCGATGATGCCCGGTTCGCTGATCCCGATATAGCGACCGTCCTTGATTTGCTGTTTGGCATGTCCCACAGCGGCGCCTTTCATAGGCCCTTTCATAGCACCGATGCCACAGCCGGTGACGATGTCCAGGCCACGTAAACCAAGTTCATAGCCCACGTGTTTGGCGTAGTCATACTCTTCGCGTGGAATCGAGTGCCCGCCCCAGCAGACGACCATGTTGGGCGGTTGGTCGGGGCGTACCACCCGCGCATTACGCAGTATGCGAAATACCGTATTGGTGGCTTGGGCAGAAGTCAGGCGGCTGAGTCTGCATAGCGGTGATCTTGAAATCGGTATACACGATGTCACGCAGTGCCGAAAACAGGTGCTCCTGGATACCACGGATCATCTTGCCATCGACAAAAGACTGGGTTGGCGCATTGAACAACTCAAGTCTCAGACCACGCGGCTGGGGTACAACGCGGATATCGAAGTCAGAGTAATCGGCAGAAATTTCTGCCGGATCGCCTTTGTCGCTGTCGGTATTCAGAATCGCCAGCGCGCAATGTCGAAACAGCGCGAATAAATCTCCTCCGCTACTGGTTAGTCCCTCTATATCCGCCTTGGACAGCAGGTTCAGGGAGTTGAGCGGATTTACAATAGCATGAGCAATTTTTTCCATAGAGCAATTCAGGCACTCAGTAACGCGAACGGTGAACGTGCGAAACAATCTCCATCAGTCAGTGATGGCGATTTTAAATTGACAACAGAGAACTCACTGAACCAGGGAGACGGCGGGAGCCACGTTGGCTCCGTTAGCTCTGGCAGAAAGCCTGCATTTTTTTATAGGCGATACTCGTTGCCTGCTCGGTGGTAGCGTTCAGCAACTCCCGCTTCACTTCCTGGCACTCCTGCGACTCTTTTACTGCCGCTGCATTGATAGCTGGGTAAGCCGGATCCGAAGCCGGGGTCGAGCACATCACAGGTGAAACCCGCCTGAGATTCGCGTGCTGTCCCTGCTCAACCGAGACACAGTCACCAAGTTGAATGTCCTGATTCTCCGTCACGATATCGATAGTATTGTTATTCACGAGACGCACCGTAAATTTCTCCGCACTGCCGGCGGAATCTTTTGCAATAAGCGCGCCCAGTCCTGCTCCGGCCGCAGCCCCCGCCACTTGCGACGCGCCTGAATGAGTCGCCGTTGCCAGCAACCCGAGCGCACCGCCGATCAACGCGCCAGCACCGTAGTTCGGCGCCATCGCCACCTGCTGAATGTTCTCGATCCTGCCGTACTGGACGGAAATGACTTCATTGCGCGTCGAGCCCGTCATCGGGTCGGTGCTGGCGCAAGCAACGAGGGTGATTGCCAGTGTGGCAGACAAGGCAGTAAGAATTTTATTGCTCATAGTATTAGCATCCTGATGTAGGTGTTTGGGCCATAGTTTAACGACTTCGGTCCGCAGTATGGCAAAACTTTTTGACCGGGTCACGCTATCGCAAGACGCCAGGTGTCGCGCTTGTCCAACCACCGGTTGACCGCCGCCTCAGCGCGCCCTCAGGCGGCGTGTAATTTCAGATACTTTTGGGGATCTGCCGCGACTGTAATCCGGTGCAGTACACGATCATAACCGTCATAGCCCCCATTGGCCCGGTGCAACACGCTGCGGTTATCCCATATCACGAACATGTTCTCCTGCCACTTGTGCGTATACTGGAATTCTTCCCGGGTCTGCCACTGGTACAGTTCCAGGATCAACTGCAGGGCCTCATCCTCCACCATACCTTCCACACCGATGATATAGCCAAGGCAACCGAGCAGTGTCTCCCGACCACTTTCAACATGCCTGATGATAAACGGGTGACCATGCACTTCCCTGGCATCCTCCGAAAAGCGGATAGCCATACTGCGACCCGCCGCCTTGTCCTTTGCCCCGTACATGCCATCGGGCGCATAGGCCGCCCCCGCCGAGTGCAGGGCCGTGCGTCCCTCGATTCTGGCGCGCAATGCAGCGGGCATTTCCGCGAGCGCCTTTTGCTGGTTGGAAAAGCCGGTAGCGCCGCCGACCGGCGGAATGACGAGACTGTACAGGCAGGTACCGATGGGCGGCTCTGCCATAAAACTCCAGTCGGAGTGCCAGTTCTCAGCGAACAGGGGCGCTCTTTCGTCCGCCTTGCGGGTCAACGCAACGACATGGTCACTGCCCTCGATTGTCCCGAAATAGGGTTCGCTGCCAAACACGCCAAAAGATTGTGCGATACGTTCAAGATCCGCATCCGACAGGGTCTGGCCGGGAAACGCCAGCACATGGTGTTCCAGCCAGGCGGCGCGCACTTCCCGCAGTGTCGCCGCATCCAGCGGTCTGGCAAGGTCCAGCCCGGTGACAGTCGCGCCGCAGGCCTGGCCTGATGGTTTTACTTCAATCATGGATTGCCTCCCGTGGGCCGTCGCCGCCCCGACCCTGGTGATCAGGCGCATTACCAGAACACGGTTTACACCCTGACCGTCCGGTTGGCAAGGTCAGCATGGGTACGTATGATGTCACGCGAGAGCCGGGCTGTAGATCCAGTCTCGCTGTATATTGGCAATAGACTGAATGGCGGGAAACGACAAATGATAGCCTGGACAGAACAACAGCAAATGATAAGGGGTATGGTGCGCGATTTCGTGGAAAAGGAAATCGTCCCGCACATTGACGACCTGGAGTACAACGGCTTACCGCCCTACGACATCCTGCGCAAACTGTACAAAACCTTCGGCATGGATGAGCTGGCGGGCGCCAACTTTGATAAACAAATCGCCCGGGAGGAAGCGCTCGCCAGAGGCGAGCATGTCGAGAAGCCGGCGAAGGCCGCGGCCTCCGGCGGCCCGGTGTCCGAGGAGGCGCTGGACGCCGTCGCCATGGGCGTTCTCCCGATCATTGAGATCAGCCGCCACTGCCAGGGACTCATCACGGCGATGGGCGTATCTGTTGGGTTGACCGCCGGCGCGATCATGGCCAAGGGCAGCCTGGCGCAGAAGAAGAAATACGCGCGCGACCTGATGACCCTGAACAAGGTCGGCGCCTGGGCCATCACCGAACCCAACTCCGGCTCGGACGCCTTTGGCGCCATGAAGTCCACGGCGCGGCGTGACGGCAAGGGCGGCTATATCCTCAACGGCAACAAAACCTTCATCACCAACGGCCCGCACGCCGATACCATTGTGTTTATCTGCCGCCTCGATGAGCCTGGCGTTGAACACCGGGATCGCAAGATCGTCTCCTTCATTCTCGACTCCGGCATGCCGGGACTGGTGCAGAGCCCGGCCTTCAAAAAAATGGGCATAGGATCATCGCCCACCGGCGAACTGTTCCTGTCGGACGTGTACGCCGGGCCGGAGCGCCTGATGGGCGAATCGGAGGATGGCTACGGTCGCTCCGGGGCTAAATCCACCTTCAGCACAGAACGCTCCGGCGTCGCGGCAATGGCGCTGGGTCTGGTCGAGCGCTCCCTGGAGATGTCGCTGGAATACGCGAAAACCCGCGTGCAGTTTGACCAGCCCATCGGCAGCTACCAGCTCATTCAGTTAAAGCTCGCAAAAATGGAAGTCGCGCGACTGAATCTGGAGAACCTGGTATTCCGCTTTATCGAAACACGCGCGGCGGGCAAGGATCTTAACCTGGCCGAAGCCTCGGCCATGAAGCTGTATGCCGCGCAGGCCGCGATGGAAGTGACCATCGAGGCCGTGCAGATCTTTGGTGGCGCTGGCTATATGCGCGCAACGCGCGTGGAGCAGTTGATGCGCGACGCGAAAATCCTGCAGATCTACGCCGGCACTGACGAGATGCAAGTGGTGGCGATCGCGAAGGATCTGCTGGGGCGCGCCTAGCGGGCAGGACCTAGGTGGGCACTACCCGGGGCAACGTGTTATCCAGGTTCCTGCGCAAAGCGACCAAGTTTTTGTGGGCGCAGGAATCGCTGTCGCATTTGGAATCAATACGCCGCTTCGAACTGGAATTCGCCGGGCACGCCTTTCCGCGCAGCGGCAGGTTGCTGGAAATCGGCGCCGGCACCGGCTGGCAGGCCAACGCACTGCAGACGCAGGGATTCGCAGTTGACGCCATCGACCTGAGCAGCAGCAACTATAAGGAGCACAGGGTATTTCCTGTGGTGGATTACGATGGCCTCAGGATTCCCTTTGGCGACGATAACTTTGATGTGGTCTTCAGCTCCAACGTGCTGGAGCACATCGCTCACCTGGAAGACTTTCAGAAGGAAATACACCGTGTACTAAAACCCGAGGGCGTTGCGGTACACATTGTGCCATCCAGCTCCTGGCGCTGCTGGACCAATATCACCCACATCCTCAAATCGTGGAAAATTCCTGGCATTCACGGCGAGCACGCCACCAACGCGCTCACAGAGATGCTGTACTTCCGGAAACACTGGTGGCGGCGGTTGTACGAGAGAACGGGCTGGGAGGTGGTCAAGGTAGTGCCTTGTCCTATCTTTTACACAGGTCGATCCATAATGGGCAAGCGGATCAGCATCCGTGCCCGGCACTACATCAGTCAAGTGCTGGGCGGCTCCAGCAGCCTTTTCGTATTGCGGGAAAATAACTGCATCAATTTTTGCCCGATCGGTAGAGTTCCTCCGCGCGCGCCTTCAGGCCGAGGGCACAATCGTTGAAACCCTTCTCCACCTGTTTACCCATCTGCTCGATCATCGGGCCCGACAAACTCACCGCTGAATTCATCGATGCTCACGTAGCGGCAGCTGCGTGTCGTCGATGGGCGTGATGTACTGGGCGCGATCTGCGTGAATCGGGTCGCCGGGTTTGTTCTCCATCGACCAGACGATCGTGTGGATCGGCTCGACTTTCGTCACATACTCCACCTGCAGCTGCAGCCCGTTACCCATGTCAACCTGCATTTCCACCGGCGAGCCGACCACCGCCTCGCCCTTCATGCCGGGGCAGAAGGTGTTCCACAGGCCGTAGTTGGCGAAATCCACGATAACGTCCCACACCACCTGGGCTGGCGCGTTGATGATGATCTCCTCGCTGGAGACGCTGCTTGCGGTAATCATTGATCCTTAAAACTCCTGCAAGTGAAAAAATAGGCATCAGCGCACTAACAAGTGCACTGAACCACCGATCAGTTCGCGAAACTGACCCCGCCGTTGACCCGCCACATCTGGCCGTTTACCCACTCGGCGTCGTCAGACAGCAGGAAGGCCACCGCGCCGGCAATATCCTGTGGCGCGCCGTGGCGCGGGCTGCGCGACCCCTTGAGCGCCCAGTCCTTCATCTCCTGGCTCATGTTGGCATCCATCTGCTCGGTCAGCACAAAACCGGGAGAAACCGCATTACAGCGAATACCCTGCCGACCCCATTTGCTGGCAACATGCCGGCACAGTGCGTTGACCCCCGCCTTGGAGGCCGCGTAGGCCGGTCGCTCCGCCTCGCCGACCACCGACGCATCGGAGGAGGTCAGCACCAGCGCACCGCTGCCGTGCTGCAGCATGTGTGGCAACACCGCCCGCAGCAACAGCGCGGTGCCGGTCACGTTCACCCGCAGGGTGCGCTCCCACAGGGCACTGTCATTGCTGAGGATGTCGCCATCCACCAGTACCGCTTTGCAGGTCAGCCACATTGGCGAACAGGCCATCCAGCCGACCGAAATGGCGCACGGCCGACTCGACCAGCGCGTTGATAGTCGCTTCATCCGCCTGGTCATAGTGCCAGGCCTGGACATCACCGCCGGCGGCTCTCAACTCCGCTGCGAGGGTCTCAGCCGTGGCAATATTGAGATCGCCAATGCCCACACTGGCGCCTTCTTCACACAGGCGTCGGGCCGTGGCCGCGCCAATACCGGTGGCGCCGCCACAGACCAGGATGACCTTGCCCTGCAAACTTTTCATCGCGTGCTCTCCACCATTCGACCTCGCTCGAATGGTACACAAAACGGAATTTGAGTGGACCAGACAAATGTGCAAGTATCCATACCCGATGCCCTAATATGCACTGCCTTCCGATGTACACCGGCACGAGCGCTGACCTGTGATGAAAATACTGTCCTTCCTGTGGAAGATAATTGCCGCCGCACTGAGCACCGTGCTGTCGCTGCTTGTGCTGCTCGCACTGTTTCTCGGCTATCGCCTGGCCACCACCGGGCAAGTGGATGACGCTGCCAGGCTGCAGAACAAACACGACTACCTGGCGCACATCGGCAGCCAAACCATTGCCGACGGAAGCAGGCCAAACATTGTCTTCATCCTCTTCGATGACCTGGGGTATGGCGACCTCGGGGTCGGCGCCGAAGGGCAGCACGATGATCGACACACCCCACATCGACCAACTGGCTGCAGACGGGGTCGTACTCACGGATTTCTATTCTCCCTCCCCGGTGTGCACACCTTCCCGCACCGGCTATCTCACCGGGCGTCTGGGGCCGCGGGCGGGGCTGCCCAACCTGGTCTTCCCCACGGGCAGCGTGCGGGACGATATCTTTCATGCGCTGTTCAACCCCAGACGGCCATGTGCGCCTGCCGGCGGAGGAGATCACGCTGGCGGACCTGCTCAAGGCCGCGGGTTACGCCACCGGCATGGTGGGCAAATGGCACCTGGGCGACCGCAGCCCGTCGCTGCCCAATGACATGGGATTTGACAGCTACTTCGGCGCGCACTACAGCAACGACATGGCGCCCTTCGCGCTGTATGCCAACCGCGACATCGCCGTCGCCGCGCCGGTAGACCAGCGCTACCTGACCGAGCGCTACACGCAAGCGGCCACAGGCTTTATCGAGCAACATGCGCAGGCACCCTTCTTTCTCTATTTCGCGCACAACTTCCCCCACGATCCGCTGTTTGTGCGCAAGGAGCGCAGCGGCACCTCAAAGGCCGGTCTGTATGGCGACGTGGTGGAGGAACTCGACGACAGCGTCGGCGCTATCGTCGCGACACTGCAGCGCACCGGGAACCTGGAGAATACGCTGATCATTATCAGCTCGGACAACGGACCCTGGTTCCTGGGCGACGCCGGCAACCAACGCGGCCGCAAGGGCAATACCTTCGAGGGCGGCATGCGGGTGCCCTTCATTGCACACTGGCCGGCCGCGATCCCGGCCGGCCGGACAGAACACGCCATGGCCATGGGTATCGACCTGCTGCCGACCGTACTGGACCTGCTGCAGTTGCCGCCGCCACCGGATCGCGCTGCTCGATGGTCGCAGCATACTGCCGGTACTGACCCAGGGCGGCCCTTCACCCCATGACTATCTGTACTACTACGACGGCGAGATCCTGTTCGCGGTGCGCGACGCGCGCTTCAAATACCGCGCCGCGGCCGGCGTGCTGTACGGCACCGACCAATTACCCGTGGGCATCACCATGCCGATGAAGGAGTGGCTGTTCGACCTCGCCGCAGACCCACGCGAAGCCTACGATACGTCGGATCGCAACCCGGATGACCTGGCGCGCCTGCGCGCCGCCTTCGCGGCCAAAACCCGCGAAATGGCCGACAACGCACGCGGCTGGCAATAATCTCGCGCCAAAAAGCGGCTACACTACTTCGGTATTTCGATTGGAGTTACAGCTCATGTACTATTCAGTCATTGGCGTCCTGTTAATGTTCCTGTTGCTGGTTGCCTGTCAAAATATCGCCGATAGCCAAACCAGCAAAGACGCTACAGGCATTCCGGAGAACCTGGTGCGGGTTGATCACACCGCCGCCAAACTGGCCTACGTGGACCCCAATGCGGATTTCAGCAAGTACACGGCCATACTGCTGACGCCGCTGGGCGTCGACAACGTGGAAATCATCCAGCCCCATCCAGTATCAGCACGACCGGGAATCGCAACTGGCAGCTTACCGACGCCGACAAGCAACGATTGCAGCAGGATTATCGAGAGGCCATGATCAAGCAGCTATCCCAAAAAGGTGGCTATACCATGGTGGAAAGTGCGGCTGACCATGTACTGCAGATTTCCGCCAGATTGACTCGCATCGCGCCAACGGCACCCAAGGACGATAGCCGCTCGCGGCCCACGGGGCGTAACAAGGTGTTTACGGAAGGGGCTGGCAAGATGGGTGTTGAGGTGACATTCAGCGATTCTGAAACCGGGGAAGTGCTCGCTTTGGCCAAGGACACACGATCCGGCTCCTCCATCTGGGGTATAAACAACAGTGTGACCAATGCCGCCGAGGTGCGCCGCGTGTTCAACGCCTGGGCCATGCAGATACGCGCGCAACTGGATCGGATACACAAGAAGGAGTAGACCGACTATGCAACTGTGGCGATTCCTGCATCCCTCAGCGCTGGGTTTTACGCTGAAGACCACCACCCAAGCCCTGATCGACAAGATCAAGGGCGCCCCTGCTCGACCTGTTCAGGCCGCACGTTACGTGGCTAGTAACGCGCGAACGGGCGACCCCGAAGACGTATTGCGCACGCTGGACCAATTCGCCCAGCAAGAGCGCTGGCTAATGAGTGTCGGCCCGAAAAAGGGCCCCTTGATCAAGGAACTGGCGCAGCGCCTGCCCGCTAACGCCCGTATACTGGAACTGGGTGCCTACTGCGGCTATTCCTCCATCATGATTGCCAGCGCTTTCGGTCCGCAGGCGCGTATCACATCGATTGAAATCGACCGGGACGCAGTGGCGAGTTCGCGGGCCAACGTGGAATTCGCCGGATTGTCAGACCGGATCACTTTTGTGCACGGCCCCTCCACCAAAATGATCGCCACCCTGGAGGGCCGCTTCGACCTGGTGTTCCTGGATCACTGGAAAGATCTTGTACAAAACCGACCTGCAACTGATCGAGCAGCGCGCACTGATTGGCCCCGGCAGTATTGTGGTTGCAGACAACGTGGGAAAAATTTTCGCCCCCGAGCCCTACCTGAACTACGTGAGAAACTGCGGACACTACGACTGCGAACATCGGGAGGCGACGATTGAATACACCAGCGTGCCCGATGCAGTGGAAATTTCAGTCTACCGCCCGCGCTGACACTACCGGGACGCAAACGCCTTTTTACTGTCGTTATACGTCACAATGGCGCTTGCTATGATGTCCTCGTCATACTCACGCAGCCCACTCAATAACATGTGCTTCTTGCCGCGCCCGACAATCTCGCCGCCATCCGCCAGATTGAACGCGAGTTCAACGCTGCCGCGCTTGCCGTTGATTTCAAGCGTGTTGTAATCGCCCTGCAACACAGGTTGCTGGATATCGAGCCGGTCCAGGTCGATGGACATGCTTTCATAGATGACCATAGGGCGATCAGGGCTGATCATCACATTCTGCTCAGCGAGGAGCGGCACCAGTATGTGGGGAAACGTCTGCCCGGAAAACTCTACATAACTCTGGGTCAGATTCTGGATCAGGGATGCGTCACGGGTGTTGTCTCCCGTGCGCTGCACGCGCAAATACTCTCTCCCCTGTGTATCATTGATATGCAACTCATCCGCGGGCTCGGGTAGCACCAGTTCAATGCCGGCAACAACCATACCGGAAAAGATGAACTGCATGTGCTGATTGATACCGTACTTGGCCAGAATAATGGCGAACAGCAGATCGCCCGGAATACAAAATCGTTTGGCATCGGCATCGTGCAGGGGATTGAAGTCATTGGCCATTTGCTTGGCAAAATTACTGCCCTGCTCCCGGGTAAAGCAAATGTGCCCATTGGGCTCACTAAAATATTGATCGATAATCATGTCTTGGTGGGTCGCCGGTGGTTGCGCAGGTTGGCGCAGTCTAACAGGAATTCACCGCAGCGGGCCTGACAGCACTGTAATCGCCTCATGTGCTGGCCCGCAGCGGCACGGTCATTTCAATCCGCTCATCCCCTTCGCGCAGCTCAAACACCTGCAGCCGTGGCGGCAGGCGCGTCGCGGACAACCAGCAGATTGCCACACGGTATCCTGCCAGCGGGTCCAGCAGGCAATAATGTGCCATGTCCGCAACATCCGCTGTCGTCACCGCTATGCGAGCGCTCTCGCGCTCCAGACCGGGAAGGAAGTTCAGTTCAAATCCGCGCTGATCGCAGCCCAGGCACCAGTGCCTCACCCCTGGCCTTGACTGCGGCTTCCTTGAGGGTCCAGAAATCGTAGAATCGATCGCGCTGCCCGGGCGCCGCTGCAGACCTGTAGCGCCGCCACCTCCTCCTCTCGAAAAAAGCGGCGCGCCACCTTCATCGTCGCGCGCCTGGAATGCCGTATTCGAGGTCTACACCCACGGGCGAACCCGCCGTGACCGCACAGGCCAGCCAGTCGCCGCTGTGGCTGAGATTGAAATCCAGAGCGTGTGTCGCTCCCGCCAGAGCCGGCTTACCATGCCCGTTAAGCACAAACTGCCAGTCGCGGGGCGCCACGGCGGCATAGCGGGAAAGCACCCGGCGCTTGAAATCATCCGAACTGGCAATCCATTGGCGGCAACAGAGCCACAGGTGTATGTCCTGTAGACCCAGGGAAGACAGCCCGCCACGCAGGCTACCCGGGCTTGAATCAGAAGCGCTGGATGCGCTTGCCGATAAACCGGTCACGCAATTTCCACCAGAGACTATCGGGATTGACCACCACAATAAAAATCCGCCGCAAACGATCCTGTGGACATTCGATGGCGCGCACGGCGTGCCAGGCGTGATCTGTCCGCTTCATAAGCGCACTGTAGTTGCCAATGGATTGGCACTCGATAATGCCGTCAAACTCTTCCAGCGCAGGCGCGGAGTCGTAACCAAGACGGCCGCCATCATCCAGCACCAGTGTCGCGCCGCCCCAGGCCGGATCCCAGTCTTCGGCAGAATTGAAATAAAACAGGTGTGACCCGTGTTCCCGCCTGGCATCACAGTGCGGGGACACATCGGCGCCGCTGGGCGTGTAGTGCCAGTGAAAGCGGAACTCGGCTTTTCTGGCACCCAGCAGGCGCTCGATCTCGCTGCGGTAGGCATCGGAGCAAAGCTCGCCAATAAACTCCTTCCAGGGCCTGGGCACCGGCATATCCGGCGTGTACTCCAGTGAGTAACGATCGTGCGGTGCCTGTCCGGCGCGGCGCTCATAGCCGAACTTTTTCTCGAACATCTCCAGCGGCGGCATATTGGCCAGCAAATCCTGGAACCCGGATTCCTTCAGCACGCCTGCACTGTTGAAATACGGATAGGGCTTGACCGCCAGAAAATCCTCCAGCACTCAGGTTGCGCAGCTTGTCGATATCAAGATAGTTCACGCGGCCCTCGCTTGCAGATCGGGTGTGCGCTCCAATACGTCAAAGGCGTCGTGGCGCACATGATCTTTGCTGATTTCATCCCGCACCAGATCCTCGCTGATGTAGCCATCGCGCAGGCACTCCTTCAACAGGCCGAAGAAAAATTCCTGCTGGCGGCGGTCCGGGTGTTCCTGATAGCGGCCCAACAGGCCGTACTCACCAAACACTTTCGCGCGCAGCCGATTGGCGGTGGCCAACAGCGGCTTGTCCTTGAACTTGTCGGCGGGCGTGTAATCGACGGGCAGACCTGTTTTCCAGGGCTGCGTCTTGCGTTTGGTATTGTGCAGCAGGCGCGTGTTGCCATCCAGATGATCGAAATCGTTCCAGCAGTCAGGCAGATAGCCGATATTGGCCGGATCCTCGTAAGCCAGCACCATCCACTCCTTGTAATCCTTTTGCGAGCGAAACAACTGCTCGAACTCCTTCTGCGCATCCCAGTGACGCAGGCGGGCGCAGTCCAGCAACATCACGCTGGTGGCTACCTGGGCGCGCTTGTCGGCTTTGTCCGAGCGGTGACGTCCCATCACAGCAGCGCCGCGCATATCCATCTGCAGCAGTTCGTAAACATCACCCACCGCGAACACATCAGGGTCGGTGACCACTGCACGGCCCTGCCAATTCATCAATTGCGGCGGCAGGAAACGTAGCGGGGTAAAGGATTGCAGATCCGCCATATGCCAGATCCGGCTGGTACCGCCGCGCAGGAAACTCTGCCCCTCCCTGGCACTCAGGTAGGGATAATCCCGTGTGTGAATAAATTTCACATCAAACTTGTCGGCGTGGGCAGAGTTGCGGCGGAAGGAGTACTGCGCCACCAGAGCTCCCAACCACTGTCGCTCATTGGTGTGGATGAAGACGCAATAGTCGCTCACCGGGAACCTCCGGCTTCGGCGCTGGTATAGCCAAACACCGGTAACAGGGTTGCATCTACCAGAGCATTCAATTCCGCCACCTGCTCGTCATCAAAATAGTCGCGGTAGCCGCCAACCTTGGCCTTGCGCACCTTGAAGGTGTTGGGATCGTTGACATTCTTGGCCTGCACGCGACTACCGCTGCGCCAGAAATAGTTCTCCTGCTCCTTCTGGCGCAGATTTTCCACCGAGGCAAACTCCGCCGTATCCCGCAGATACGCCGGGTTTGCTTCGAGGCCCAGAAATTCTACAATTCTCGCCATCTGTTGTTCCGGGTGTGCGCGCAGGTCCTCGTAGCGAACCACCAGCAAATTCTGTATTTTCGGCAACTCTCGCGCCCAGTTGTTCATAAAGGTAATGATGTGCGAAAGGCCCTGGTTTTCGCCCTTCACAAAGTCGTACACCGAGATATTCGCCTCGTGGGCCGGATACTTGTTCATGGCCTTTTTCTCCGGCCGCATGCGGTACTTCCACTGGAAAAACTGTGACACCGCAACATCGATGGGATTGCGCACCAGTAGCACGGTATTCTTATTATAAAAGTCTTTTTTGGAATCCACGTTACCCGTATAGCCGCGCAGGTAGTTGTCGTGGGTGAAGAAAATCCTGGGGATGTCCTTGTTAAGACGCGTGAAATTGTCAAACCCCATCAATATATTGTCGGGCAATTTATACACCAACTGGTAATAGCGCGAGATCATAACCCGCACCCATGTGCGCCCGCTCTTGCCGTAGGAAGCAAAGATGTACTGACATTTGTTGTACTTCCAGAATTCTTCCCTGCCACGGCGCCAGCGCTGCAGTTGGTGTGCTTGCGCCTCTGGTAAAAATACCGAAATCGCGCGTACCAACCATTTGATCAGTCGCTTGATAATCATGTGCATGTAAATTCCCCTGATCCGGGCAGATCAAGCCGCGAAGGGTATAGGATGATCAGGTCATTCTCAAGATTGCGTGGTATTTTTAACGGCTTTCGCCCACCTTCACAAGCAATTGATATTTCTGGATTTTGGGGACTTTGCGACCCCCTGCGAGACAGCTCCCGGCAGCGCACACACGCTGCTCCCGTGTCCTGCCAACGGTTGCGGGAACTCATGGGGTTGCCGCAGTTCTGACGTAGGTTGTTCACTTTTCGTCACTATGGTTACGCAGCATGGTTAAACTACAGGGTGTTTTGTTGATTGGCCTGTGCCTGGCGTTGGTTAGCGTCACCCAGGCCACCAATAAGGCGAATCCACCATTACCCGACTGGCAGGTATTGGAGTTCGAGGAAAAAGCGTTCTGGGCCACCGCGCGATCCCGCCTGGAGATTCTCCCCGCCGCCGACGACAAGCAGTACTGGGAACTCAACGTCCTGAGCTCTGTGGTGGATAATTCGGAACAGATCGTGGTGCGCTTTGATCCCGCCACCGGCCAGGCCTTGGCGCGTTCACGATTGAGCCGGGGCAAAGACCAGCGCCTGAAATCCTACCAGTACGCAACCGACTCTATATTGCGCGAGCGCCGTAATCCGGGCGCGGACACCAGCATGCCGCCCCAGCAGTGGCCGGTCTCCTACAGTGGTAAGGTCAGTTATCCCGCTAAAACGGACGCAACCATAATCACTGAGCCCTACCTGCTCGTTTTTCTTGCGCAACGACTACAGGCAATGGGAGTTGATAAAACGATGGAAGTGCTGGTGCACACGGATTTGAATTTCTATCGCGTACGCCTCACCAGCGGCAATGGCATACCGATAGACGCGGACTACACTGTAACCGGACAGGGCTCTTTCAGCGGCCCGCGCGAAACCCTCGCGGTGGCGCTGCAGGTCACACCCGAAGGCACGCTCGCGGAGGACCCTGACTTCAGCCTGCTCGGATTGCAGGGGGAAATCATTCTGTTTTTCGACCGTAGCTCCGGCTTGCCTCTGCAGATACGCGGCATTGCACCGCGGATTGGCGCAACGGCCATCAACCTCAGGTCCGTCACCATGAGGGAAGCCCAGCAGTGAAGCCACCGGCTGGTCCGGTGGGCTTGATCAGCAATCCCGCCAGTGGTCACAACCGTGACCAGTTCGAAGATATCCGCGCGCGCATCGGGCAAAATTCGAGCATTCACCACCGCATTACCCACAGTCCGGCGGATATCGCCCCTGTGCTGCGGGAGCTTGCGGCCCTGAACATCGAAGTACTGGCGATCAACGGCGGCGACGGCACGGTGTCGGCCATTCTGGGCGAACTGCTGGAGTCCGGACTGTTCGCCCGTCCTCCACTGATTGCCCTGCTACCGGGTGGCACTGCCAACATGAACGCGGGAGACATTGGTGTGCGCGGCTCTTTGAAAAAAGCGGTAGAACGCTTCTGCCGGTGGTGTGCCGGCGAGCGCGATATTGCAGGAAAAGTAGCGCAACGCGCCCTGCTACGCGTGCTTATCGGCAACATAAAGCAGCCACTCTACGGCATGTTTCTCGGTAGTGGCGCGGTCGTTCACGGCGCGGAATACGCCCATCAGGAAATTCACTCCAGGGGCCTGCGCGACGATTTCAGCCTGGCGCTGGGCACCCTGCGCACGGTATGGGGAGTGCTGCGTGACGACCCGGCCTTCAATCGGCACGTCACTATCACGCTCAGGCTGGATGACAGGGAGCCTATCCAGTGCGATACCCTCATCCTCGCCGTGAGCACCCTGCAGCGCCTCGCCTTCGGTATGCGCCCCTTCTGGAGTACGGAGCCCGGCGCTATTCGCCTTACCCTGATGGAGCAGGGCTGTACGCGTTTTGCCCGCACCTTTTTTTCCATTGTGCGCGGCCGACCCAACCGCAATGCGGTACCAGCCAGTGGCTACATCAGCCACAACGCGAGCAGGATACGGCTTGAGATGGAAGGCAAAATCAATCTTGATGGAGAACTGCTGGACGTGGCCGAAGCGCTGGAGATCAGCGCCAGTATTCCCCTGGAGTTCCTGCGATTGTGAGCGCCTACCCACACATTGCCGGACCAGATGCGGCCACTGACCCCATGCTGGCCGCGCTGTTGGCACAGTTGCAGGCGCGCTTTCATGGCGCTGTCTGCTGTACTCTGCTGTACGGTTCCTGTCTGCGCAGCGGCGATCTTTACGACGGACTGCTGGACCTGTACCTGATCTGCGACAGCTATCGCGGTGCGTATCGCGGCCCGCTGCTGGCCGCCGCAAACTGGCTGTTGCCGCCCAATGTCTTCTACGCCGAGCAGCGCCCCGTGGACGGGACCGTCGATGACAAAACGCTGCGCAGCAAGGTCACCGTGATGTCGTTGCGCGACTTCCAGCGCGGTTGCTCCCCGGCCTGGTTCGAATCCTATATCTGGGGTCGCTTCGCACAGCCGACGCGCATCCTGTATGCCCGCGACGAGCAGCTGCGGGCAAATATTGAAGCATCCCTCAGCCAGGCCGCACATACGCTGCTGCGCAAGGCCCTGCCTGCGCTGCCACCGGAAGGCAGCCTCACCACTTTGTGGGAACAGTCCCTGAGCTTGAGCTATGCCACCGAATTGCGCACCGAACGCAGTGGCAGGGCGCAGGAATTGGCGCAATTCGCCCGGGACTTCTACGTCGCACTGACTCGCATGCACGCTGCTCACCTGGGATTCTCTTTTGCGGTCTACGAGCAGGAGCGGGAGTTGCGCTACCGGCAGCCAGATAGGCAGCTTCAGACGCCACACCACGACTCTGGCGTGGGCCCTGCGCAGGGTCCAGGGCAAGCTGCTGTCTGTCCTGCGCCTGGTAAAGGCCCTGTTTACGTTTGATGGCGGACTGGACTACATCGCCTGGAAACTCGGACGCCATTCCGGTGTGGAAATCGTCATTCCCGACAAGGTCAAACGCGCGCCGCTTATCTACCTGTGGGGGTTTTTCTGGGGCCTGTATCGCCGCGGAATTTTCAAGTGACACATGGGCGGTCGACGGCGCGCGATGCGCCCTCGCATCACGTACTATTCACGCTCAAAGCGGGTCCGCGAAAATGGCAAAAGCGGGCGCAGTCCTTTATAATTTTAGCCCAAATAAGCCCTCCTGCGAGCGCTCTGGCATCCCCATGAAAGCCTGCGTATTCATCCAGACCAACCACAAGCAAATCACCGGCGCGATCGTCGCCGAGCACGCGCTGCGCCGCTATTCGAGAAACAACGACAAGTTCGATGTCCAGATCATGCACACCCGGGACTACCCCTTTTTCGCCGCTCGCGAAGGTCAGGAGTACCTCCGCGATGGCGTCAAGCGCACCTGGCTCAACGACGATTTGCAATCCTTCACCCCGACCCGTTTCATGCCGCCGAAGTTGATGGGCTACGAGGGCCGCGCGGTGGTCATCGACCCGGATATTTTCGCGGTCGCGGATATCTGGGAACTGCTCAGCCGGGACATGCACGGCAAGGCCATCATGTGCCGCATGCGCTCCGGACCCAAGGGCCTGATCGACAAGTGCATGGCCAGCAGTGTCATGCTGTTGGACTGCGCCAGGCTCACCCACTGGGATGCGCAAAAAAAATTCGAGGCCATGTTCGATTTCACCCAGGACTACCAGCCCTGGATCTGCCTGAAGGAAGAGGACCGTGACACCCTGGATTTTTTTGAGCCCGAGTGGAACGACTTCGACAAGTTCACCCTGCAGACCAAATTGCTACACACCACGCGGCGCAAGACCCAGCCCTGGAAAACCGGGCTGCCCACCGACTGGCGTCCCGCCGAGCGTTTTCGCCTGTTTCCGCCAGCAGCCTGGGTGATGCGCGCGCGCCGCAAACTGTTTGGCGAGTACGCCTTTTTGGGCAACTACAAACAGCACCCCGACCACAACCAGGAGATGTTTTTCTTTGGCCTGCTCAAAGAGTGTCTACAGCAGGGCAAGATCAGCGAGGAGTTCCTGCGTGCAGAGATGGCGCAAAATCATGTGCGCCACGACGCCCTGGATGTCCTGGCAAAAACTCCGGACCTGCCCCCCGCGCCCCTGCACCCGCTCAGTGCGGTGTCACAAGCCGCCTGACCGCCAGCGCCGTATGCTGTAATTCATCCCTTGCACTGGAGCCGGTTGTCGCTCCTACGGTGGGTGTGTTAACGCTTTCTTTCAATGCCGCGGCGGCCTCTGCAATCATGTCCTGCTGCAACCACCGCGCCCTGCCGGAGTCCACCAGAACGTTCTGGATATTACCCACGTCACGACGCATGCGATGGGGTGCGATACGCATTGCCAGGCGATGACTGAGGGGCTTGTAGCGATAGCTGTGCGGCTGTAACCACCAGCGCGCAGTGCCATCCCCGACGTCAAATATGTACAGGGGTCGACCCGTGTCTGCCGCCTCTCCGAGCATGGACATGGACTCGCCGGTAACCACGAAGGCATCCGCCAGAGCCAGCAGACCCTGATAGGGATTGGCCTTCCCACTGCCCCAGCGATAGCAATAATGCGGCGGTTGCAGCTGCGCCTGCAGGGCATCGCCTGCACGGCGCGGCGTGCGCGGGCTATCCGTGACCAACAAGGAACCACCAGCGGCGGCGGCCAGGTCCCGGGCCAGCGCACCAAGGCGCCGCGCCTTGTCGCGCGTCATCACAAAGCGACCGCTATCGCCGCCCATCAATACCGCCACCCAGGGGCGAGGCAGGTCTGCCAGTTGTGGTCGCAGTTGCTCGCCGGCAATGATCAGGTCATCCGTGGATACGCGGTGCAGTGGCAGGCTGTTGTGCAGTATGTTGGCCTGCTCGGGCAAAAAATACTGCGGTGTGGTGATCACCAGATCCCAGGCCGACAGCGGCGCCCAGGGACGCCCGATGTGTACCAGGCGAGTCCTGCCACCGGACTGCCGTTGAATCCAGCGTGCCACCGGCTCATTGCGACGCCCGGCGCTGAGCACAATATCCGGCCATGGAGCCGCCAGCGCGCTGGATCGCGACCGGTCGATGCCGGCCAGCGTGACGCCGCCTCCGAGATGACTGAGCAATTCCCAGGGTCGGGCCGCGATGTGTTTCTCCTCGTAACCCCAGCCCAGTTCCTCGGCCAGGGCGCGCACCTGGGTATTGTCACCCGCTTTCTTGCCCAGCAGGCACCAGACTGTGATAGATCCCTCGCCCACGCGTCTTCCTCGTTACCTGTATCGCGGTATGCGGCGAGCCGCCACGGGAGCATCGCTCCAAAAATTGCCAAAGCCAGCCGTTTGTGGAATAGCGTGCTGGCGGTAAACTATCCCACAGATTAACCATGAGTAGAAACAGTTTGAAACCGACGGTCTTTATCCACACCAACCACAAGCAGATGCTGGGTGCGCTGGTGAGCCGCTACTCGTTACGCAAGCACTCCGCACACGCGGACAAGTTCGACGTGCAATTCGTCGAGGTGAAGGACTACCCCTGCATGCTGGCGCGCGAGGGACAGCTATACCGCCGCGACGGAGAAATGCGCCCCTGGTTAAATGAGGATCTGCAATCCTTTACGCCACTGCGCTTCGCACCGCCGGAACTGATGAATTATGAGGGCCGGGCGGTGGTCATGGACCCTGACATATTCGCCGTCGGCGACATTTGGGAACTGCTGCAGCGCGATATGGCCGGAGCCGCGCTGATGTGTCGCCCCAAATCCGGGAGCAAGGGCCGCAAGGGTGCCTTCGCCAGTAGTGTCATGCTGCTGGACTGCGCCAAACTCAGGCACTGGCAGTTTGAAAGCAACTTCGCCCAGATGTTCGAGCCGGTGCAACGGGACTACATGGACTGGGTATCGCTCAAGCTCGAAGATCCCGCGACGATTGGTCTGTTCGAAAACTACTGGAACGATTTCGACAACCTGACTGACGAAACCAAACTGCTGCACAACACCAAGCGCAAAACCCAACCGTGGAAAACCGGGCTCAAGATCGACTACCGTCCGGCTGACACCTTTCAGTTGTTTCCCCCCAGGCACTGGCTGCGCCGCGGTCGACGCGCGCTGTTTGGCGACTACAAATTTGCCGGCTCCTATGCCGTCCACCCCGACCCGCGTCAGGAAGCATTCTTCTTCGGAATGGTGCGTGCCGGCCTGGAAGACGGCGAGTTCACCGAAGCCCAGCTGCGCGACGAGATCAGCAGGGACATTTGCGCCCCGATGCACTGGAACTGATTGGCGCCTGACATCGCGTTCAGTGCGAGTCCCTCAGGGGATAAGGCCTGTAGAGCGAATGATTCTTGGCCTTCCTGAGCGAACAGGCCTTATCGACCATGGAAGCTTCGGAAGCTCCGTTGCGGCGAGCGGTGGTGGAATGCCCCGCTTGCTCAGAGGGTAAGATATTCGCCGCGGGGCATTCCACCACCGCTCGCCTTGCATCGCACTGAACGTCAAAAACTTTGAGTTCACTCCGATAGAGTCCCCGCAGGGGTAAACCCTGAAGAGCGAATGATTTCTCTTTTTGAGCGATCAGGGTTTACCCCTGCGGGGACGTCGACCAGAGCAAGACTTTCGTCGGCAGATCGCAGGCTAGCGTTGCTACTGGTAGTTGAATAGTGGATCCAGCGTCTCCGCCAATCGACGATCAATGGCCGCCACTTCCTCATCGGTAAAGTAATCCCGATAACCGCCCACCTTACCCTTGCGCACCTTGAAGCTGTCGGGGTTGTCCTTGTCCCTTGGCATCATGCGTCCGCCGGCCAGGCGAAACTGCTGCGCGCCTTCCATTTTCTTCATATTTTCATAGGAGGAATAATTGACCGCTGCATCGACCTGCGCATCAGTGGCGGCAATGTGCATAAAGTCCAGCAGGCGCCGCAACTCCTCGCGCGGCCGGGCGCGCAGGTCCTCATAGCGCAGCAGGTGGAAATGCTCCATCTTGCCCACCTCCGCCGCCCATAAATTCAGGTAGTTCGTGACTGCCTGCATACTGCCGCCGTTGTCGCCCATGACAAAATCGAACAGGCTGATATCACTGCCCTGGGGCGGGTAATTGTTGATAGCGACTTTGGTCGGCTTGATGCGAAATTTCCACTGGAAAAACTGCGACACGGCGACATCGCGGGGATCCCGGGCAAGCAGTATCACGCGCTTGTTGTAAAATGGCGCTTTACTGTGTAAATCGCCGGTAAAATCCTTGATGTAATTATCGTGGGTGAAGAATATTTTAGGAACTTCCCTGTTGAGATTGTGGAAGTTGTCAAAACCCAATACGGCGTTCTTGGGCAGCTTATACATCACGCGAAACAGATGCGACATCATCACCCGCAACCAGGTGCGTCCGCTCTTGCCAAAAGACACCACCACGACGTCGGCGCGCTGCAGTTTTTCGAACTGCTCCACGCCGCGCAATTTCCGCTCGGCCGCGAGAATAGCCGCCTCAGGCTGGCCACGCATGCGCCAATGCAGCAACCTGCGCGACAATTTCTTCCGCCCCGTCTGCCAAGCCTGGCGCACACTCTGTACGGCCAAATTCATACCTGCTGCCTCCCATAGCCGAACATGGGATCCAACTGCGCCACCAGCTGCTCGAGTTGCTCGCACTGTGCATCGGTGAAGTAGTCACGGTAACCGCCCACCTTGGCCTTGCGCGTCTTGTAGGAATCGGGATTGTCCTTGTCACCGGGCTTCACCCGGGCGCCGCTGCCCTTGAAAAATGTGTCCTGTTCCATTTTCTTCATGTTGTCGAGGGCCGCGAACTCCACAGCCTCCTGCACCTGAGCGGCGGTCACCGTGGTCCCGGTAAAAGCCAGAATTTTTGCCAGTTCCGCGGCGGGATCCTTGCGCATATCCTCATAGCGGACTACCAGGACATCCCGTAAAACAGGTATCGCCTGCGCCCAACCATTGAAGTAATCGACTATACGCGGCACACCCGCTTCCTTATCCAGCACAAAGTCCCAGACATCTATGTTTGCGCCGTGCGGCGGATAATCATTGATGAACTTTTTGTTGGGGCGCATGCGAAATTGCCACTGGAAAAACTGCGACACTGCCACGTCGCGCGGGTCGCGCACCAGCAACACAATGCGCTTGCCCTGAAAGTGTTGCTTGGAATATTGGTTGCCGGTGTAATCGCGCAGATAATTATTATGGGTGAAAAAGACCGCAGGCAATTGCGCGTCAATGTGCTTGAGGTTATCAAAATCCAGCAGCTTATCTGCGGCCAGATTCGCCTTGAGCTGATAGGCGCGCGACAACATCACCCGTAACCAGGTCCGGCCGGATTTCCCCCAACTCATCAGCACCCAATCACTGCGCTGCAGTTTCTTGAATTCCTCGCGACCGCGCAGCCAGCGCTCTATCTTCTTGCGGCGCGCGGCAGGCAACCAGAAGCAGAGCAGCATAACGAGATGGCGTACCACGACGCGTGCCTTGTCGGCCATGTGCGGGACCATCCTCGATTACAGTCAGAAAAGCCGGCAAATGTTACCGTAAAACGCCGACTCCCGCACTAATGGGGCAAGCGTTGATTTACCGCACTATTAACATCCTGTACCGCCACGTCGCCTTGCCGGGCCTACAACGGCCGTAATAAAATGCGCCGATGTCACTGATCAATATCAATGCACTGCGCGCCGCGCAGTTACAAACGGACCCCTTCGACTATCTGGTGGTGCCCGGTTTTCTTGAGAGTGAGGCTCTCACGAGGGTTAACCGTGATTATCCCGCGATAGATTCCGCTGCCAACCACGACCTGGACAACCTCACATACGGCGCTACCTTCGAGCAGCTCATAGAGGAGTTGCGTAGTCCGACAATGGCGCGCGTACTAGGCGAGAAGTTCGACATGGACCTGACCTCTCTGCCCACCACAGTTACCGTGCGCAAATTCTGCGAACGCACCGACGGCAATATTCACACCGACCACAAGAGCAAGGTCATCACTGTGCTGGTGTACTTCAACGAACAGTGGGAACACGCTGACGGCCAACTTCGTCTGCTGCGATCAAAAGACGATATCGAAGACTATGCCGCCCAGGTTCCGCCCCTGGGCGGCACCCTGCTGGCGTTTCGCCGCACTGATCACTCCTGGCATGGGCATACGCGTTTCGTCGGCGAACGCCGTATGGTGCAGATAAACTATCTGGACCAGAGCCCGCTGGCCATTGCCGCGCAGCGTATCAGTCGTTTCGGCACGCACTTCATGAAGAACGTGCTGGGCATGCGTTAACCGGCTGAATCCGCAACCCAATTTGTTTCCAGCGGCTCGTCGTTCCCGAAGGGGTAAACCCTGATCGCTCAAAAAGAGAAGGCATTCGCTCTTCAGGGTTTACCCCTTCGGGAACTCTGTTCGAGCGAATTCAGAGAGAGTGATATTAGCGATGTAAGGCGAGCGACAGCGGGAATACCCCACGTCGAATGCACTCTCCCTTTGAGTAAGTGGGGTATTCCCGCTGTCGCTCGCCGGATTCCGCGTTGCTTGTCCTGATAGCAGCGATTTCGACAATTAAAGCAAGGATATGGTGCAGTGAAAAAACGTGTAGTGATCGCCGGCTTCGGTGATACCGGTCTGTTAGTGGCGATCAATCTGGGCACGGACTTCGACATCGTCGGCATCAGCCCCAAACCCTGCCTGGTGAGTGGCCAGGAGCTGGGCATGCGACTGACGCAACCCCAGGTTTGGAAACAGGACTACCTGATGCCCTTTCAGCGCTATAAAAAGCTCGACGGCGTGCGCACGCTGCAAGGCCTGATCACGACGATTGATCCTGACCGATCCACAGTTACCGTCAAGTTGCAGGACGACAGCGAACAGGTGGAACACTACGATGCCCTGGTGATTTCATCCGGCGTGACCAACGGCTTCTGGCGCAACAATTCATTAGAAGATTTGGACTCGATTACACCAGATCGATCGACCGCGCCTCGCAGCAATTGCTTGCGGCGCAATCGGTGGCGATTGTTGGCGGCGGCGCTACCGGTGTGAGTGTCGCTGCCAATCTCGCGGCGCGCTATTCTGACAAATCCGTGCACTATTTTTTCAGCGAACCCCAGCCACTGCCCGGCTATCACCCCAGGGTACGCAACAGTGTGGAGCAGCACCTGCGAAAAGTCGGCGTCAACTTACACCCCAACCATCGCGCGACCATCCCCGCTGGTTTCCAATGCGACCGCTTCACCTTCGAACCCATAGAGTGGTCAAGCGGGCAGGACAGCTTTCACGCTGACATCACACTGTGGGCGATCGGCAATATGATTCCCAATAACGACTTTATTCCTGCGGCCATGCTGAACAACGATGGCTTTGTGAAAGCCGATGCACTGTTGCGGGTAGAAGGCTACGACAATGTATTCACCGTGGGCGATATTGCCGCCTCGGACCCCCATCGCAGCTCCGCGCGCAACTGGGGCTATCGCCTGCTGGGCCACAATATTCGCGCCTATCTTGAGGGCAGGGAAACCGACATGAAGCGCTACGAACCACCCGCCTATCGCTGGGGCTCGGTCTTCGGCGTGCAGAATAACGGCTTGCGCGTGTTCCAACCCGACGGTGGCAGCTTTCGATTTCCCAAATGGACGATCCGCACCTTGTTGTTCCCGCTGGCGGTGCGCAAAATGATTTACAAAGGCGTGCGCAAAGCCTGACGCAAGTGCGCCATGAGAGTCCCCGAAGGGGCGAACCCTGAAGAGCGAATGCCTTCGCTTTTTGAGCGATCAGGGTTCGCCCCTTCGGGGACGTTTGGCCGCAGTACGTCTTCTGTAACACGAGCCGGTTCAATGGTGGCGGCGCTGTAACGGCGAGCGGCAGCGGTCATGCCTCCGCTTGCTCAAAAAGAGAAGTCATTCGCCGCGGAGGCATGACCGCTGCCGCTCGCCTCGTAAGTTCTCTACGTCGAGCTAGAACAGCGCCTCGATACGTTTTACCACCGCGCCCACATCATCAGGCAACTGCGCGTTCGGTTGTTTAAACGGCTGCCCTGACCACACCGCCAGTCCCTGTTCCACCAGCAAGCGATGAAACGCGCGAAAGTCCCGGGTGGCGCAGAGCACCTTGAACACATCCACATAGTAAACGCCCCTGGCAACTCGATGGCGCCATCGATCAGCAGCCGTTTTCTGGCGCGGATTGAACAACCAGTGGGCGAGCGAACGCCGCCACTGGTCGATACTACCCAGCCAGCCGCCCGGCAGAGGGAAATAGTGCCAGGGGCTTATGCAGGTAGATGACTTCCACCATCATGGACACGCTGTCGGCGGTGACGATGAAACCATCGGCACTACCCAGTAACGCCCGATAGGGATTGTCGCTGGCGTCCGCGGTCCATTCATAAAAAACAGCTTGCGCAGGCAGGTCGCGGCGCAGCACCTCCACAACCTCGGGTGTCGTGCGCCGACTGGTGGTGACGTAGGGTGTGCCGCCCAACTCCTCGACAATCCAGCGCGCAGTGGCGACCAGATCATTGGCCACCTGACGATTCATAATGAAAGGATTGGTCTCGCCACCCACCAGCATGGCGATCAATGGTCTGCGCAGCCCGGCGAAGCGCTCCTGCCACGCCAGTGCCTCGCTGGCAACCTCCTCGGGCTGCACGCGCATCAGCGGCAGGGTGGTCGGCAGAAAATTGTGCATGCGGCGGCATCTGGTTCTCAGCACTGGCGATCACCAGGGAGAAGTCGAGCATATGGCCAGAGGGCTTGCCGACCAGCACGATTTTGGTTTTATAGCCGGACTGTTCGCGCACCCACAACGCGGCCATCGAAGGGCGCCGGCCAACAGTAATGATCAGATCGGGCCAGGGCGCTTCGAGGGGGTCACAACGGCTGAGGTCAAGATGATCCAGGGAGGGACGGTAGCGCGGCTTGCCCAGTACGTACTCCGGCCGCATATGCACGTATTTGTGCTCCACCGGCCAGGGCAGCGCATCGACGATAGTCTCCACCTGGCCGTTATCGCCCTGCTTGTCACTGAGGATAACCCAGGTACGAGGAGTCACTGTCAGACGTCCGTGCCGTCCTGGCAGTAGCCCAGTTCCGGCACAATATTGGCGCGCACCAGTGCCTCGAGCTCCGCCACCTGCTGCGCATTAAAATCCTCGCGATAGCCTCCGACCTTGCCGCGCCGGACCTTGAAGGTGCTGGGATCGCTGGCGTCGACCAGTTTCATGCCGCCCTGGCTAAACGTGCCGCTGGTCTCCAGCTTCTGCAGGTTGTCGAAAGAACCCCACTCGACCGCAGCACGAATCTCGTCCTCGCTGAAATTCTCGCCCATCAGTTGCGTAATTTTTTTCAGGGTTGGCACGGGCTGCGCGCGCAGGTCTTCATAGCGGGCCAGCATACCGTGCTCCAACTCGCGCACGTTGCGGGCCCAGGTATTCTGGTACTCGATAAGGCTGGGCAGGCCAATATCCGAATAGCGCACGAACTCCCACATCTGCACCGTGCGACGATCGATAGGGTGCTCTACAAAGTGATTGATGAGCTCCTGCTTGGCGCGTGACTGCCGCTTGGTAAACTGGTGATACCAGGACACCGCAATATCGATCGGGTTGCGGGCCAGAAACAGCACTGGCTTGTGGCGCAGCGGGTTGTCAGGCGCGCCGCAGGCCAGTAATTTACCCACCTCGCCCTCGTAACTGTAATATGCGTTGGTCGCCGCCAGCCGGGGAATTTCGGGGATTTTACGGGCGAATTCGTCAGTGTTGATAAGCTTTGATTCGGGCAGGTCATAACGCAACTGGTACAGGCGCGAGAGCATTACCTTGAGCCAGGTATTGCCACTCTTGGGATGCCCGATAATCAAAAAATTTGCGCGCTGTGCCTTGGCCAGCTCCAGACGAGCCAGATGCTTGCGGCGCAGGGCGACCCTGGTCCTGGCCGGCAGCGGTTGCGTCGGAATGAGAATCAGCGCCTTCTTGACGCCATCACTCAGATTAAACATGGACTGTATTACCCGCAGGAAGGGTGCGACGGCATGCGCAAAGCGTGTAATTATGCGTCGAAGCAGGCCAAAATGACCAGACGACGGGCGGCTTCATGTACAATGGCCGCCAGTCTCGACAGGAACACTACCCCTTGATTCTAGACCGCCATATCAGCCGGGAAATCCTGCGCCCCTTCTGCACCGGGCTGGGCCTTCTGGTAATGGTTTTTATCGGTTTTTCCGCAGCGCGCCAGTTGTCCCTCGCCGCAGACGGGCAACTGGATATGCTGACCGCGTTCAAGCTCGTCGGCCTCAATACGCTGATCACGCTGGAGATTTTGCTGCCCTCCGCGTTTTTCTTTTCTGTGTTGTCGGCCATCGGCCGCCTTTATCGTGATTCCGAAATGCGCGCGTTCTACGCCGCAGGGGTAAGCCGCGCACGCATTCTGGAAGCGGTTTTGAAACTGTCGCTGGTCATTGCTGTGATTACGGGGTTGATGTCAGTCCTGGGGCGACCCTGGGCCTTTCGCACCAGTTATGCACTGGAGTCGCAGGCGGCCGCGCAGTTTGATCTGAAACAGATGTCCGCCGATGAGTTTGTCAACATGGACGGCAGCGATTACACCTTCATCGCCCACGACATAGATCTCGCCAGGGGTCTGCACAAAGGAGTATTCCTGCAAAAGAATTATCACGAGCAGGGTCGCTCGGAGATTATCGTTGCGGAATCGGCAGCCATGCCCACACTCAATCCCGGTCAAGCCACGCGAGCCACTTTTTACAATGGCTACAACTACTTGCTGGACAATAAAAATCGCCAGGACATGACCCTCAAGTTCGAAGAGCTGGTGGTGCAGCTCCCCAATGAAGAGGCTCAGGAGAAATACCGGCGCAAGGCGGAAACCACACTGACCTTGTCGCAATCGACCGATCCCAAGGACATCGCTGAATACCAGTGGCGCATCACCACACCCCTGGCGACGATACTGCTGGCACTCATCGCCGTGCCGCTGGCGCGTTCCGCACCGCGCGAATCCCGCTTTCGCAATGTCGCCATCGCCCTGCTGGCCTATATCACGCTGTTCGCCATGGTAAGCGTGCTGCGCACTTTCATTGAGCAGGGCAAACTCGGTGCCATACCGGGCCTGTGGACGGCCTATGCCCTACAGGCGGCGCTGCTGGCGGTGCTGGTCTCACAACCGAGGATGAAACGGCGATGATCCTGCAACGCTACATTGGCGTCAGCGTGGTCAAGGGCTGGCTGTTGGTACTGGTGGTACTGGGCGCCATCTTCGGCCTGATCAGTTTCACCCAGGAGCTGGATCATACGGAATTCAACTACGACGCGCTCGCTGTCGCCCGCTATACACTGCTCACCCTGCCCAACCAGCTGGTGAGCCTGGCCCCGGTGATCGCGCTGCTGGGCAGTATCGTGGCCCTGGCCAGCCTCGACCGTTATAACGAGTTAACCATCGTCAGTTGCACCGGCTTTTCACCGGCAAAATTGCTCGGCGCCCTCGCCCTACCCACCGTGCTGCTGATGTCAGGGCTGTGGATCTGCATGGAGTATGTCACGCCACAGATGCAACAGTCAGCGGAACAGGAACGGCAGCGGTTGCGCGACGGGGGCAACGAATGGCTGCCCGGTGGCGGGGTGTGGTCGACGGATGGGCGGCGCTATATCCATCTGGTAAAAATGTCCCAGGACCACGTGCCTGGCGACATCAGTCTCTTCGAGTTCGACGATTCCGGCCAACTGGTCCGCGCCCTGCGGGCGACTACGGCAGTGGTCAGCAAGGACCGCACGTGGTTGTTTAAAGAGGTCAGGGAAAAGCAACTGGTGGATGGCGAGCTGCAGACCCGTACCTATCCGGAGCTGAAAATCGCCAATCTCTGGTCCAGTGACGAATTGCCCACTCTCACGCTGCAGAGTGACAGTATGAATCTCTCACTGCTACTCAGCCGCAGCCAGTACCTGGCCAAAAACGGGCAGCCCACGGAAAAATACCTGAACGCGTTCTGGCAGAGACTGCTGATGCCGCTGACCGTATGCGCCATGGTGCTGCTGGCCACGCCGATCAGTGCCAGCGTCACCGCGGGACGCGATCGCAGCTTTGGTATCAATTTAGGCATTGGCGCCGCGCTGGGTATTCTCTTCTATCTGGGCACGCAAATTATTTTTTCACTGGGGCAGCTGCTGCACTGGAGCATCCCGTTCGTGGCTATCCTGCCCACACTGATTATCCTGGCGTGTGCATTTATCCTGTTGCGCCGTATGCGTTGGTGACCCAGGCGATGAACCCGTACCGGCACAATAATTCAGCACCGCGCCCAGCGGCAGAGAGAGAATTTGCCCCATGGGCCTGATGCTCGATTTTTTCCGCGCCTATCGTGGACAGACCTTACTGATGATGCTGGCCCTGGTGCTGTCAGGCGTAGCTGAGGGAATCGGACTGTCGGCGCTGCTCCCGCTGCTGAATATTGCGCTGGGCCCGCAGGTCGGCAGCATGATTCCCGGGTCTGCCGCAGGTGGCGACAGCAAGTTTGAGCAAGCCCTGCTCGAGGGCCTGAATGTGCTCGGTATCGCCCCGACACTGGGCAACATGCTCCTCATCATCATTGGGGGTGTAGCCTTCAAAAGCGTGTTTTTGCTGATCGCCCAGCGGCAGGTGGGTTACACCGCAGCGCAGGTCAGCACCGACCTGCGCCTGCAATTGCTGCGCGCGGTATTGCGCAGCAAATGGGAGTATTTTTTACATCAGCCCGTGGGCAAGTTAACCAATGCCATGGCCTCTGAGGCGCAGCGTTCCGCGGCGGCGTTTGTCAACGGCACCACGGCCCTCACCTTCCTGATACCGGGAATTATTTACGGTGGTGTCGCCTTTGCACTGTCCTGGCGCGCTTCGCTAGTGGCCATTGCGGCCGGCGCCGTAGTGATCGGCCTGTCCCACTTTCTGGTAAACATCACCCGCAAGGCGGCGAAAAAGCAAACCCGCCTGATGACCTCGCTGATGGCCAACCTCACCGACACCCTGCAATCGGTGAAGCCGCTCAAAGCCATGGCGCGCGAATACCTGGCTGATAAGGTGCTGGCGCACGATACCCAACCTGCTGAATAAATCCCAGCGCCGGCAAGTGCTGAGCAGCGCTCTGCTGAATTCGGCGCAGGAACTGATGTTCACGGGTTTATCTGTCTGGGCATCTACATTGCGATGGACAAGTTTGCCATGGCGCTGCCCACAGTCATGGTATTGGTAGTGGCGCTGGGCCGGGCCTTTTCCTATTTTGGCAAAGTCCAAAAGCAATACCAGAAACTGGTAGAGAGTGAAAGCGCGTATTGGGCATTGACCGACTCGATCAAGGCGGCCGAAGGCGCGCAGGAGAATTTCGACGGCGGTACTCCCCCGCGCTTTGAACAATGCCTCGCCTTTGAAAATGTGTATTTTGATTACGACCAGCACCCGGTTTTCAAGGGCGTGTCGCTGCAGATTGAATTCGGCTCATTGACCACACTGGTGGGCCCTTCCGGATCCGGCAAGACCACCATTATCGATTTGGCCATAGGCCTGTTGCGGCCACAGCACGGCAGAATCCTGCTGGACGGCATCCCGCTGCAGGATATCGACATCAACCAATGGCGGAAAATGATCGGATACGTACCGCAGGACACCATCCTGCTGCACGACAGTATTCTCGCACAACGTAACACTGGGCGATCCGTCCCTGACAGCCGCAGACGTGGAGCGGGCACTGCGGGCCGCAGGTGCCTGGGATTTTGTCGGCCAGCTCGCGCAGGGACTGGATACCATTGTCGGGGAACGCGGCGGCAAACTCTCCGGCGGTCAGCGCCAACGCATCGTCATCGCGCGGGCACTGATTAATCAACCCCGACTGCTGATTCTCGACGAGGCGACCAGCGCCCTGGACAGGGACACAGAAGAAGCCGTCAGGCAAACTCTGGAAGCCCTGAAAGGCCAGCTCACCATCCTGGCCATCTCGCACAATCGCGCCATGGTAGAAGGCGCCGACAAGGTATACCAGATGGCCGGCGGCAGTGCCGTACTATTGGACACGGCGAGCCAGTCAGCCCTCGCCAAATAGCCTGCGGACAGCGGCGACTGCCCGCTGCAAGTCGGTTTCAGCAGGCACCCTGGCCGTCGCCAGCACTTCTTCCGTCCATACCGCGCAGCCCTCCTCGCGCAGCTGCCGGTGCACCAGGGTGATATCCCGGCTCAAGCGCCGCCAGAACCAGCGCATCAGCATGGCGTAGAGCAGGCCACCCAAGCGGAAATCCCGAATCGATTCATCCTGCAGGTCCCGCATGCCCCCCAGATCAAACATTGTCACCGGCTTACCCGTGGCACAGGCCTCGGACAGCATGGCAATACTGTCTCCGGTGACAATCACGCGATCAGCCCACGCCAGGATACCCATGTACGGATTGGTCCGATCCGCACCCTGCCAGCGATAGAAATAGCTCGGCGCTGCGATGGCCGCCTCCAGTGCGTCCATCGCCTCCGGTCTGGTGCGCGCACTGGTGGAAACCAGCAGCGAGCCGCCGTGCGCCCGAGCCAGTTGCGAGGCTTCCCTGCCCAGTCGACCTGCGGCCTTCGGTCCCAGCGTGAACGGGCCACTATCGCCACCCACCAGTACGGCAAAGCGCGGCCTGGGTAATGCCGCGAAGGTACCCTCCCACTCCAGGCGGGCCTGTGCCAGACGTTGCGCCGACACACTGTGCAGGGTCAGCACATTATTGAGTACATTGGGGTGGGACGGCACGCGGTACTGCGGAGTGGTAATCACCAGATCGAAGGACGACAGCGCCGCCCAGGGGCGCCCGATATGCACGTAGCGGGTGCGGCCACCGGACTGGGCGCGAATCCAGCGGCACACCGGCTCATTGCGCACACCGCTGGCAATCACCAGGTCTGGCCAGGGCGGTTGCAACTGGGCGGCGGATGCGGCGCTGATACCGCGCAGGGTAGACTGCCCCAGCACATGGGGCAAAAACACATGGCTGCGATAGCGGAGCACTTTGGTTTCGCAGGGCCAGCCCAGTGCGTCGACCAGGGCGCGCACCTGCCCTCGCTCCCCCGCGCGATAGGCGTCGATCAACCAAACTACTGGCATTACCATTCTTCCGTGGGTATAGTTCGAGCCTTCGAAATCTAGCGACTTACCGTGACCGACGCAAGGGCGGCAACGAAATGACCGATTATCAGGAATACCTGAACTTCCTCTACAGCGCGCTGGAATCACAGAACAAAAATAATCTGGTCCTGTCCGAAAGTACGGCCCTGGTAGCAGACATCGGGCTCAGTTCGCTGGAGGTGATGGAATTCATTGAGAAAATCGAGGATCACTTCGACATTTCCATCCCCCTGAATATTCTTCCGGACGTGAACACCATTGGCGATCTGGCAAAGAAGGTCCGGGAACTCAACCTCTGAGGGTCACCGGGCAAGTCGCGAGGTAGATTAAACCCATGCTGTTCGACAAATTCCAGGCCATGGCCGACTTCCAGGCCGAGCTCGCCGAGCGCAACGTCGAGCCCTTCGGCGCCGTCACCGAAAAAATTCTGTCTGCCACGGAAGGCGTGGTGCAGGGCCGCAAGGTCATTCTGGCGGGCACCAACAACTACCTCGGCCTGTCGTATGACCCGCGCTGCATTAAAGCCGCGCAGGATGCAGCGGCACGCTGGGGCACCGGCACCACCGGCTCGCGACTGGCCAACGGCTCTTTCGCGGAGCACCAGGCCCTGGAAACCGAAATAGCCCAGTTCTATGGCGTGGACCACGCCATCGTCTTCTCCACCGGCTATGCGGCCACCATGGGGATGTGCGCCACACTGGCGGGGCCGGGTGATGTAATCCTGCTGGACGCCGATAGCCACGCCAGCATCTACTCCGGTGTCAAACAGAGCGGCGCGGAAGTGATTCGCTTCAAACACAACAATCCCGAAGACCTCGCCAAACGCATGCGGCGCCTGGGCGACCGGGCCGACCAGGCGTTGATTATTGCCGAGGGCATTTACTCCATGCTGGGCGATGTCGCGCCGCTGCAGGAGATCGCGGCGGTCAAGCGTGAGTACGGCGGCTATCTGTTCCTCGACGAGGCGCATTCCATGGGTGTTCTGGGCGCGACCGGGCGCGGCGCGGCGCAGGCCGCCGGCGTGGAAGCGGACGTCGATTTTTTTGCCGGCACCTTCAGCAAGAGCCTCGGTGCTATTGGCGGATTCTGCGTCAGTCGCCACGCGGAACTGGAAGCGATCCGTTTTTGCATCAACGCCTATATGTTTACCGCCTCCTCCTCGCCCTCCATCATCGCCTCCACACGCGCGGCGCTGCGCATTATTGCCACGGAGCCGCAGCTGCGCGAAAAGCTGTGGGACAACGCCAACCGTCTCTACCAGGGGCTCAAATCCCTGGGGCTGCCGGTAGGCCCCAGCGCCAGCCCGGTGGTGGCGGTGGAAATGGTGGACCGCTCGCTGACTATCGACTGCTGGAAGGCCTTGATGGACGCGGGGGTCTACGTCAACCTGGTGATTCCACCGGCGTCACCCTCGACCAATTTCCTGCTGCGCAACAGCGTCAGCGCAGCCCATTCCAGCGCGCAGATCGATACGATTATCGCCGCCTATGCCGGTCTCATCACCGCCGGTCTCATCACTGTGGCCACGGCCCACTAATGGACAAGATTATCATCACCGGCAATGGCCCATTGCGCGGTGAAGTGCGGGTGGCCGGCGCTAAAAACGCCGCGCTGCCAATCATTGCGGCGGCCCTGTTGAGTCCCGAGCCCCTGCGCATCAGCAATATCCCGGATGTGCGCGATATCAAAACGGTGCTGCAACTGATGGAATTGCTCGGCGCGCAGTGCACACGTTCCGGCACCGAGCTGGAGATCGACAGCAGCAAGGTGCACTCGGTGCATGCGCCCTATGACCTGGTCAAAACCATCCGCGCTTCCATCCTCCTGTTGGGACCCCTGCTGGCCCGCTTCGGGGAAGCCGATGTGTCCCTGCCGGGGGGCTGCGCGATTGGCTCCCGACCGGTCAACGAACATATTGCCGGGCTGGAAGCCCTGGGCGCGGAAATCCGCATCGAGGCTGGTTATATCAAGGCCAGGGCCAGTCGCCTGCGCGGCGCCCATTTCGCCTTTGACGTACCCTCGGTGACCGCCACTGAAAACCTGTTAATGGCCGCTTCCCTGGCAGACGGAGTCACCACTCTGGAGAACTGTGCACTGGAACCGGAGATCGGCGACCTCGCGCTGCTGCTCACTGCCATGGGAGCAAAGATAACCGGTGCCGGTACCAGTACCATCACGGTTGTCGGGGTCACCCAACTGCACGGGGCCAGCCACCGCGTGCCGCCGGATCGCATTGAGACCGGCACCTTCCTGGTCGCTGCCGCCGCCACACGCGGCGCTATCACGGTACGTGACACCAATCCCGACTTTCTGCATCACGTGCTGGGCAAGCTGGAGCAGGCAGGCTGTCGACTGGATCTGGGTGCCGACTGGATTCATATCGACACCGGCGGCAAGCGCTGTACAGCGGTCAACATACACACCGCCCCCTACCCCGCCTTTCCTACCGACATGCAGGCGCAGTTCATGGCGCTCAACGCCCTGGCGGAAGGCTCTGCCACCGTGGTGGAGAACATCTTCGAAAACCGCTTCATGCATGTCGCGGAATTACAGCGCATGGGTGCCGATATTGAATTGCAGGGCCATACCGCCATCGTGCGCGGGCGCGAGCGCTTACAGGGTGCCCCGGTCATGGCCACCGACCTGCGCGCCTCGGCGTCACTGATCATTGCCGCCCTGGCCGCCGACGGCGACACCACCATCGACCGGGTTTATCACCTCGATCGCGGCTATGCCAATATCGACACCAAACTGGCGGCACTGGGCGCTATGATCCGTCGCGTTTAGCAACCACTGGGCGACGCGGTATTGACGGTGCAGCCACGCGCGAATCCGGCGGTGCTACAATGGCCGGCGACAAGGAACACCAAGCCATGCCGCAGTGCTTCGTACAGCTATCGGACCCCCACCTCAGCACACTGGCAGAGGTGCGCCCGCGGGACCTGCTCAACAAGCGGGCCCTGGGCTACCTGTCCTGGCGCCACAAGCGGCGCTTCGAGCACCGCCGGGAAGTGCTCGAGGCCTTGCAGCGCGACCTGGCGCACGTGGAGTTCGAGCAACTGCTGGTCACCGGCGATTTGACGCATGTCGGCCTGCCGCAGGAGTTCGAACAGGCCCGGGACTGGCTGCGGGAGCTGGGCGACCCCACCCGCATCGCCTTGGTGCCGGGCAACCACGATGCCTGTGTGGCGGCACCATGGGGCAATACCTTCGCCCTGTGGCAGGACTATATGGCCTCTGATCAAGAGCTTGGCGACCATGTGGGAACGATACCCTTTCCCAGCCTGCGGGTGCGTGGCTCTATCGCGTTTATCGGATTGTCCACCGCCTGCCCCACGCCGCCATTGATGGCCACGGGCACCCTCGGTGAGGAGCAGTTGCGGCGGTTGCCGGGGCTATTGCAACGTGCGCGGGAGGACGGCCTGTTCCGGGTCGTGTACCTGCACCATTGCCCCGTGGCGGGGCAGGAAAAATGGCGCAAACGCCTGACCGACGCGCCACAGCTACAGGCATTGCTGGAGGAGTACGGTGCCGAACTGGTATTGCACGGACACGGCCATCGCGCGCACTACAGCGAATTGCACACCCGGGACGGCAGCCTGCCGGTCATTGCCGTCCCTTCGGCCTCGGCCCTGGGCTTGCACGGGGCGGATATCGCCCACTACAACCGCTACGAGGTACAGCGCAGCGGACGGAGGCTGGCAGGTGCGCATCGAGGTCCGGCGCTACGAGGCCGGGTCGGGAAGGTTTACCGAGGGCGATGGCCGGACGCTGCGACATCGACCGGCGCTAGTTGTGATCTCCCGGCAGGTTGTTCACTGCGGATACAACTCAGGGATCAAGTTGGCGACACCTGCATCTCCCGGTTCGCTACTGCCATCGGCTCCGGCCGGGAAGGCCTTTTCGCCTGCTTCCCCGAATACTCGCATACGAAAAGGCCTTCCCGACCCGATCCTTGCTCCTGCTACCTGCATGGAACATTGGTCCTGATGTTCGCATGACAGTCACGTAGAGACGAGGGTTCGGGTGTCGGGTGTGCAATTCGTTGGCGAGTATCGGGGAAGCCGGCGAATTGCACTCCCGACGGCCGAACCCGCTAGCATCGAACGATCCGTCTGCCACATGCACTCCCAGCCGCTCGAACCCGCCAATCTGAACTGTCCAGCGCTCCGCTCAGGCGTCTTCCGCCGCCGCTTTCTCCAGCGCGCCCTGCACCAGCATCAGGTCGGCGATGGAATCCACGTCGATGGCGGCGTTAGCGTAAGGCAGAATCACCGCGCGCATACGCAGGCCCAGCCGCTTGCTCAGCTTGGCCAGTGCCTCTTCCAGCGACATCAGTCCCAGACGGTAGCGTATAACCGCCCACCAGCCCAGCAGACCGATCACCACCAGTGGCTTCTTGCGCTCCTGCTCGATCTTGCGCCAGAACTTGGCGGCGCGCCGCCCTTCCGGGGTGATAAAGGCAAACAGGTTACACCCGCAAAAATCGCCGTCGCTGAAGTGCAGGACGGTTTTGCGGATGCCGGGATAAGCCTCGGCGACCAGCGCATACGGTGCCAGGCCCACCGTGACATCGACATCGTCCGCCAGGCTCTGGCGACCAAAGGCATCCACGATTTCGGGTGTCAGCAGGGGGTGATCCGCCGTGGTCAGCAGCACCGCTTCCTCCGGGGGCAGTTGCAGCATCGCGCGATAGGCACTGGTGCTGGGACTGACACTGGGCTCAGTCCAGGTGATCTCGCCGTCGTCAATCCACCGTTGCAGGGCCGCATCGGTGGCCACTTCACTGGCCTCGGGCCCGGTCATGCAGATCCTGTGCACTACCCGGGAGACACGCAGGCAGTTGAGCACCCTGCGCACCATCGGCGTGCCATCCAGATCGATCATGGCCTTGCTGCCCGCCTTGGTGTGATTAATGAGGGAGTCAGCCTTGGTGCGATCACCCGCCAGCACAATGGCGGTCATTCGATGCGTTTCAGGGTCCAGGTGCATTGCTATAATTCTTTTTGGTATACGCGGTAGCGTTTATACGCCTTGCCGCCAATGGTTTCAATGATATTGCGCATACCGTCGTTGTCCTCCAGTATCCAGCCCATCTCCACGTCCTTCACGCCCCGGGCATGCAGCGCCTTGCGGATGGCGTCGATGACCATGAAGGCCAGGGTCGGGCCCAGGCGCGAATGCTGGTAGCTCTGCCTGACTCCCATCAGCGGGACGCGGGCGGTCTGCGGATGGCGCACCTTCAGGCGCCACAGGAGTTTGGCCCAGCCGAAGGGCAGCAAGCGGCCGTTGAGATCGCGGGCCGCCTCATTGAGATTGGGCAGGGCCACAATGAAGGCAACCGGTTCGCCGTCATACTCCGCGATCTGGATATAGTCGTCAGGCATCAGCTTGGTAAGGGTGGTGACGGTCTCGACCCACTCTGCTTCCGCCAGCGGCACGAAACCCCAGTTGTGTTGCCAGGCGTCGTTGAAGATGTCCAGCATGATCAGGGCGTCTTCCAACAATTGCTTGCGCCGCACCGCGCGAATCACGACCCGATCCGATACCCGGCTCGCGAGTCGCTCCATAACCCGTGGCGCCTCAAAATCCGGTCGCACATGGTAGGCCAGCAGGTCTTTCACCCCCACATAGCCCTGGGCTTCAATGGCCGGCCCGTACCACGGACGCGCGTGGCCCATCAGGACATAGGGGGGCGTGGAGAAGCCCTCCACCAACAGCCCGACCTCCTCATTGACGTGCAAATTGAAGGGCCCGCGTACCTGTTGCATGCCCTCACTGCGCAGCCAGTCCTCCGCGGCGCCAAACAGGGCACGAAAGATGGCGGGATCCTCATCCGCCTCCAGCATGCCGAAATACCCGGCGCCGTCGCGATGCTGCTGCAGGTGCATTTCGTCGATCTGCGCGGTGATACGCCCCACCGGCTCGCCCTTCCTGTAGGCGAGCCAGGCGCGCCAGCGCGCGTGCTCGAAGAAGTGATTTTTCGGGGACAGCTGCTCGCGCTTCATAAAGCCGAGCGGGGCAATCCAGGCGGGATCGGACGCGTAGATGCGCTGCGGCAGCGCCAGAAACTGGCGCAATTGCGCTGGTTGGGTCACTACCTCCACTGTGATCGGCGCATTATTATCGTTGTTGAGGGTCATGCGTGTGCGCTGCATCTGCCGGGCTGGGTGGGGAGTATACATATGCGCAGACCTTCGGTGTATACTGCCGCGCTTTGTCGTCCGCAATAATGACCCTGTTGCTGCATGCGCCCGTTAAGTCTGGAACGAACGTTTGATTTCACCTGGCAGCACATAATTGACCCTTACCGACCATATCAAGAGAATATTCCCTTTCCTTTTGCTGGCAGCATACGGCACGTTCCTGTGCAGTTATTTTATATTTCGGGACTATAGCGATCCCTACCGCTTTTTCGCCCGAGTCGTATTTGTCCTGGGTGTATTCGTACTGTTTGGAAGTCTCAGGGAGTTCTGGAGACACCCGTTGTTTCAGGTCCTGGCATTCTACATGGTCTATATGCTGCTCAGCGGATTCTGGAGTACGCCCTTCGACTGGTATCAGCTTGGGCAGAAGCTTACCATATCGATCTACCTCCTGAGCTTTATTGCAATTACGCATTTCCTTATCGGCTGGGACGGCATTGTGGTATCAACGCATGTTGCAGATTTGCGTGTTGCTGGCAGCCGTGGCGGCGCTGGTAAGCCTACTGGTTTTTTATCGCGAAAATCCAGGTCCCGGTACCCGATTATCCGGCATTGGCTCATTAACCAACCCCAATGAATTTGCGAATGTGTACGGCATATTCGCTTTGCTCGCAATGGGATTTGCGCTGCAGATCCGGAAGTTTGTTTGCAAAGTGCCGTTTCTCTTAGCGATCGTGGTGTTCATTTGTTTCGCCTGGTTTGGCCAGAGCCGCACCGCGTTTGCATCGATGTTATTGGCCCTGCTTGATCTTAATAAGCTTGATGCTGAAACAGCGCAGGGTGTTGTATTCGGCCATCCTGGCGGTATTGGCGGGCGCCCTGGCCTTCGTGTTCCCCGATCTGTTGGAGCAGGCATTGCTCAGGGGCCTGGGCCTGCGCCCCGAGATCTGGACCCAAATCTGGACCGAGGCCAAGGCCGCGCCCATCGCCGGACACGGCCTGGTAAGCATGGTATCTGTCGACGGAGGGGAGCAGTATTTTGAAACCGCACATAATGCCTACCTGCAGGTATTCTGGCAGGGGGGAGTGATCGGACTGTGTCTGTTCCTTGCAGTACTGATGGTCGCGTTCCGCTACGCCTGGCAGCGGGGTCGGCAACAGGGAGACTACACCGTGTTCTGCATACTGATGTTCACCGCCTGCATCATGATGACTGGCGTAGATACTCTGATTGCCAGGCCCAGGGATCAGTGGCTGCTGTTCTGGTTGCCACTGGCACTGTTACTGGGTTACCCAAGTAAAGCGCCGCACGCCCGGCTGTATTGAGAATCTCGGGATCACACTCTGATGAAACACTCGTTAGCCCCAGCCACCCAGGCCGGAAGGATAGCGGTGCTACTGCCATCGCTGGAGGGCGGCGGAGCGGAGCGCTCCATGTTGAACCTGGTCAAGGGCTTTCTGTCACTCGGCCGGACGGTTGACCTGGTGCTCTGCCAGGCGAAAGGCGCCTACCTCGGCGAGATTCCAGTCGGGGCGACCATGATAGAACTGGAAGCGACCGGTAACTTGCAGGCGCGATGGATCGCGGCGAGCGGCAATTTCAGCGACTTCTTCGCACTGCTGCGTCCGGTGTTGCTGGCGACCAAGATCGCACCGGAAATACTGCGTCTACGCTCCCTGCAACATTACATCGAAACTTATCGTCCCGACGTGATCCTGTCCGCGCTCACCTATGCCAACCTTGTCGCGATTTGGGCGAAGCACATGTCCGGCTCCAATGTACCGGTGGTCGTCAGTGAACGCATTGCGCTGTCTACCTATTGTGCCGCACCGTCCAACTTTCGAAAATGGCGATGGCGCTATTTGCCGAAGGTAGTGAGCCGCACTTATCCGGGAGCCGATGCCGTGGTAACAGTTTCAAGTGATGTTGCAGAAGATTTGGTCACCAGCATTGGATTGAAAAAAAGCTCTGTCACGACGATCCACAATCCTGTAGTCGATGATGGCTTGCGTGCCCGCGCGCAACAGGCGCTGCAGCATCCCTGGTTTGCCCCGGATACTGTGCCGGTGATCCTGGCGGTGGGTCGACTGACTGAACAGAAAGATTTTGCCACCCTGCTGCGCGCGTTTGCAGGTGTAAGGGAAAAGCGCGAGGCGCGACTGGTCATTCTGGGCGAGGGCCGGCTGCGTGAAAACTTGCAGGAGTTGGCGCGTACGCTGGGCATAGCGGCGGATGTGGAGATGCCTGGCTTTGTTGACAACCCGTTCCAGTACATGGCGCGAGCGTCTGTGCTCGTTCTGTCTTCACAATACGAGGGATTGCCCGGTGTACTCATTCAGGCACTGGCCTGCGCTTGCCCGGTAGTCAGTACAGATTGTCCCGGCGGTTCCAGAGAGATTCTTGAAGATGGCAAAATTGGCGCATTAGTCGCGGTCGGCGATGCCGATGGCATGGCGCTGGCGATTCTTTCACAATTGGACAATCCTACGTCAAAAGATGTCCTGCTGCGCAGGGCGGAAGACTTTTCAGTCGAGGGCGGCGTCAGCAACTATCTTGCATTGCTCGATGCTGTTGTCACAAGCGCTGCAAATCGGCCCTAAGAGACGGATTGCCATGTGTGGAATTACCGGTTTTATACAGTACAAGGGCGGCACGCGTGAAGAGCTCGCGCGGCGCTGCCAGAGCATGGCGGACACGATTGTGCACCGCGGCCCCGATGCGGGCGGCGTGTGGGTGGATGCCTCATACCCGCTGGCCCTTGGCCATCGCCGCCTGTCCATCATCGATCTGTCAGAAGCTGGCGCCCAGCCCATGGAATCGGCATCCGGACGCTATGTGCTGTCGTTCAACGGTGAGGTCTATAATTTTTCCAGGCTGCGGCAGGAACCCGGGCTAGCGAGCTACCCGTTCAAGGGGCATTCCGACACGGAAGTCATACTGGCAGCTGTACAACACCTCGGCGTGGAAAAGGCGGTCAGCAAGTTTGAAGGTATGTTCGCGCTGGCGCTGTGGGACAGGGAAGAGCGCTGCCTGTGGCTGGCACGCGACCGGGTGGGCAAGAAGCCGCTGTACTATGGCTGGTGCGGCAACAGTTTCCTGTTCGGTTCGGAACTGAAGGCATTACGCAAACATCCGGATTTTGATCGCGACCTGGATCGCAACGCACTGGGGCAGTATATGCAGTATGGCTGGGTATCCCAGCCGCACTCCATCTATCGACAGGTACGCAAGCTCCCACCCGGCAGCCTGATAAAAATAGCGCAGGACTGCAAACCCTGGGCGGCGCAGCCGATCCCGTTCTGGTCCGCCAAAGCGGTGGCCGAGCATGGTGAGAAAAACCGGTTCAGGGGCAGTTACGAGGAGGCCATCAAACAGCTTGACGCGGTACTGCAGCAGGCCGTCGGCGACCGCATGGTGGCCGATGTGGAGCTGGGGGCGCTGCTGTCCGGCGGCATCGACTCCTCCATGATTGTTGCGCTGATGCAGAAAATGTCAGACCGTCCGGTCAAGACATTCAGCATCGGTTTCTGGGAAGAGAAATACAATGAGGCCGAGTACGCCGCTGCGGTCGCCAGACACTTGCAGACGGAGCACCACGAAATCTATGTAACGCCGGATCAGGCCCTGGACGTGGTGGAGCATCTGCCGCAAATTTATGATGAACCCTTCGCCGACTCTTCGCAGATTCCCACGTATCTGGTCTGCAAGCTGGCGCGCGAGCAGCTTAAGGTCGTACTGACCGGTGATGGCGGTGATGAGCAGCTGGCCGGCTACCGGCGCTACAAGAACTGCCTGGAGCACTGGCGAGATGTGCAGCGCATACCGCACGGCGCCAGGAGTGTCGTCCGACCCGTTGCGAGTGCGCTGGGCGCGGGCAGCTGGCACTGGGTAAAAAATTACGCCAATGAAGGCAGGACCGTGCCGCGCTGGTCGCGCAAACTGGGAAAAATCAGCCAGCGTTCGTGCAACTGGGCGGCCAATTCACCGCAGGAGATTCTGGCCAACAAATTCAACAAATGCCTGGCGGTGGATCAGTTTGTGCCGGGGGCGGTAGATCCAGCGACGCCATTATCGGATCCCGCGTACTGGGCGGACGTGCAGGACCCGCTGCTGGCCATGCTCCACTATGATTACATCGGCTACTTACCGGACGATATTCTGGTCAAGGTTGACCGTGCCAGTATGGCCGTGGGTCTGGAGGCGCGCGCACCACTGCTCGATCACCGGGTGCTGGAACTGGCCTGGTCTCTGCCGACCGAGTATCTGTTTGATGGCAATACCGGCAAGCGCGTATTGCGTGACCTGCTCACGCACTACGTACCGCGCAGTCTGATTGATCGGCCCAAGCGTGGCTTCAGCGTGCCGATCAAGGAATGGCTGGTCGGCCCCCTGCGGGATTGGGCCGAAGACCTGCTGTCTGAGCAGACCCTGCGCGAGCAGGGCATTTTCGACGTCACCAGCATTCGCGATGCCTGGCATCAACACCTGTACGGCTGGGCCAACCACTCGGAACTCATGTGGTCAGTGCTCATGTTCCAGGCCTGGTGGAAGGCGCAAGCCGTCGAGTTGTGAACGCGGCGGGCACCACCCGCCACAATCGACAATGACCCAAATTGGCACCAGCTTGACGTCCTTGCAAAAGACGACTATTGACACGTGTGGCCGATGCTCCAGGCCGTCATTCATCGCCCTTGGAATGCTCCAAAAGCACTATTGTTGATCTCTATAAATAACATGGGGTTATCGGCCAAACCTGAAGAAGAAATTACCTTTATTACAGGTCGATCCTACCCGCACACAGTGCTCCACGTCCGGCGTCCGCGGAAGTGAATCTGAGCAGAATGAATGCCCTTTCTATGGGATTGTTCACGTTGGTCGTCGGTATTATTTCCTATAAGCCGCAAAGCCCCAAATGCTAGGATTACACCCTATCAGATAACCCTTTTTCAGGGCCTGAACAAGGGGGTGTCCGCATGTACACATACCTATACGAACAGCGAACAAGTGGCCCGTAGTACCAAGTGAACAATTTTATAAATTGAGCTTTATTCCCCTGTGTCAAAAGGGGTTAACCACGTCTGTTTTGCGAATTGTTGCACGGGCAGACAGAGCGTCAAGAACGAGGAATCTACATTGTCACAAGTTAACCTGAATGCCACGCCATCGCGCCACACGCTGCCGTTTCGCGCAGCGGATTTCACCACCCTGACCGAGGCGCTCGACTATGCTGCCCAGGGTGAAACCGGCTCCAACTTCTACACCGGCCGCGGCGCTATCTACGCCAGCGTTTCCTATAACGAACTGCGCGCACAGGCTATTGACCTGGCCCACAAACTGCTCGGACTGGGCCTCAACAAGGGTGACCGCGTGGCCCTGGTGGCTGAAACCAACCCGGATTTCATCCGCTTCTTCTACGCCTGCCAGTACGCCGGCCTGATTCCTGTGGCGCTGCCAGCGTCCGTCAAGGTGGGCGCCCACTGTGCCTATGTGGCGCAACTGCATCTTCTGCTGCAAGCCAGCGATGCCGTCATTGGCGTCGCGTCCGAGGGATACCTGCCCTTCCTCCAGGAAGCCAGTGCAGGCCTGGACATTCGCATGGTGGACGCACCCGAAGCGTTCTACGCGCTCCCCACGGTCGAACAGCAACTGCCGGCAATTGACCAGGAAGATATTTCCTACATCCAGTACACCTCCGGCAGTACACGCTTCCCGCGCGGTGTGGTTATCAAGCATCGCACCGCCATGGCCAACCTGCACGGCATCATCGCCCATGGCCTGAAGATGACTGCTGAGGATCGCATGATGTCCTGGCTGCCCCTTTACCACGATATGGGCCTGGTCGGCTTCGTACTGGTGCCCATGGCAGCCCAGGTTACTATTGATTACCTGGATACCCGCGAATTCGCCATGCGTCCGCGCCAGTGGCTGGCCCTGATGACCCAGACTCGCGCCACCATCTCCTTCGCCCCCTCCTTCGGCTACGACCTCTGCGCGCGCCGGGTCCGCACCACTGACATAGAAACTTACGACCTCAGCAACTGGCGTGTAGCCGGTATCGGTGCAGAGATGATCCGCCCGCAAACACTGGAGCATTTTGCCGAAATGATGGAGCCCGCCGGCTTCGATCGCCGTGCGTTCCTGGCCTGTTATGGCATGGCTGAATGCACTCTGGGGGTCAGTTTCTCACCCCTGTGGACGGGCTTCACCACACACCATATCGATTGCGACCACCTCTCGGATCATCACGAAGCAGTACTGCTGGACGAAGATGACACTCAGGGCCGGGGTCGCCATTTCGTCAACTGCGGCGTCCCGATGCCCGATTTTGAAGTGGAAATCCGCGATGATAACCGCGTGCTGCAAGACTGGCAGAGCGGCGTGATTTACCTGCGCGGCCCCAGCGTCATGTCCGGCTATTTCAACCTGCCGGAAGAGACCAGCCACGCCCTGTGCGCAGACGGCTGGCTCAATACCGGTGATATTGGTTACCTGGTCGATGGCGCGCTGACCATTACCGGGCGCAAAAAAGACCTGATCATTATCCACGGTCGCAACATCTGGCCGCAGGATCTTGAGCATGTCGCCGAAACCCAGCCGGAAGTGCGGGCCGGCGACGCCGTGGCATTTTCCGCCCCGAACAGCGAAGGCGAGGAACTGTGTGTGCTGATGGTCCAGTGCCGCGAAACAGATCCTGGCAAACGCAACAACCTGGTGCGGCGCCTGACGGCGCTGGTGCGCATGGAAATGAGCCTCGACTGTTACGTGGAGCTGGTCCCCATCCATTCGCTGCCACGAACCTCATCAGGCAAACTGTCGCGGGCCAAGGCGCGCCTCGACTTCATCAATAACAATGACATGGACAAACTTGACGCTGCCGCTGAAGAAGTTCGCCTGAGGGTGGCTTCCGCCTGATCGTCAAGGGCAGCCTGATCGCCGTTACCGGCGCCACTGGATTTATCGGTACCTGCTTGTGCCAGCGTTTGCTGGAACAAGGCTTTCAGGTACGCGCACTGGTCCGAAACCCCGCCAAAGCCGCACATCTCGCCTCCTGGGGCGCCACCCTCATTGAGGGAGACCTCGACAACTCCGCCGCCCTGGAGCAACTCGTTGCCAATTGCGCTGCCGTCATACACGGCGCGGGCGCTGTCAGGGGTAATTCACAGGCCGACTTTGACCGGGTGAATGTGGCGGGAACCGCCAACTTGTTGCACGCCATCAGTGCACAACCGCAGCCGCCCCTGTTATTACTGCTGTCCTCCATCGTCGCCCGCGAACCGCAGCTGTCCTGGTACGCCCGCAGTAAATGGGCGGGGGAACAACTGCTACTGCCGTATGCACACCTCGACTGGATCATCCTGCGTCCACCCGCCGTCTACGGGCCGGGCGACAAGGAGATGCTGCCGATATTTCAATGGATGCGCCGCGGCATCGCATTTGTACCAGGCTCGCCCGAGGCGCGCACCTCGCTGATTCATGTGGCAGACCTGGTGGACGCCATCATTGCCTGCCTGCAAAGCGCGGGCGCAAAGCGGCAGACCCTTACCCTGTGCGATGGCAAACACAATGGCTACAGCTGGCGCGAAATGGCCGGCATTGCTGCACAACTCTGGTCCCGGAGGGTCCGCCTGTGGTGCATCCCGCGCTGGCTGCTGAACGGCGTGGCGGGGCTGAATAGCAACATCGCCAGAATTACCGGTAAAGCGCCCATGCTGACACCGCCTAAATTGCGCGAACTGCGCCATAACGACTGGGTGGCAGACAACGACGCGATTACCTCCGCAACCGGCTGGACTCCGTTGGTGGGACTGCGCGAGGGACTGGAACAGCTCAAAATATCCACACTATGACCACGAATCCGGTGGCCATAGTGCGATACAATGCGCTGCTGTTCCACAGCAAACACGATTACAGGTAAATCCACCCGTGGCTGAGTTTATTGTCGGCAACCCACTACGCAAATTGGCACGCGACCGCCAGTGGCTGCGCCAGTGGCTGTGGCGACTCGATTTCGGAATTATCTGGCTGCTGAGTAAAATGTCGCAGACTGCTTCCCATCGATACCGCTTCCCGGCTCGGCAACACGGTGGGTAGCTGGATCGGTCCGATGCTGAAGGCTAAAACTGCGATCTTCCGCGTCCAATATGGCCATTGCATTCCCTGAGTTGAGCGCGGCGGAGCTTGATCAACTGGTCACCCGGGCCTGGGGTCGTAGCGGTCGCGTACTGGCAGAATACCCGCACCTTGCCACCATACTCAGTGAAGAATGATCGCCTGATCATTGATATCCGCGAACCCATTGAGACTTACCGGAATCCCGCCAGACCCTGCGTCATAGTGACTGCACACCAGAGCAACTGGGAGGTGGTGTGCTCCGCCATGGCTAAAATGGGCATCCCCAATGCCAGCCTTTACTCGCCCCCAACCAATCCCCTGTTGGACCGCATGCTGCTGGAATCACGCCGTGCCTTGAACTGCGAACTGTTGCCCAGGGAGAATAGCGCCCGACTGTTGATGCGCGCATTGAAACAGGGACAAACGGCCGCCATGGTAATGGACAGGCGGGTCGATGACGGCAAACCCATACAGTTTTTCGGGCGCGACAAGCTCTCGACCATAATGCCAGCCAAACTCGCCCTGAAATTCAAGTGCGACCTGGTGCCAGTGCAAGTCGAGCGACTACAGGACGCGCATTATAGAGTTACCTTTCATCCACCGGTGCGCCCGCGCGATACGAGTGTCAGCGAAACGGCCCAGGCCATCGATATGATCCAGCAAGTTCACCAGCAGTTCGAGGACTGGATTCGCCAACAACCGGAAGACTGGTTCTGCTCGAAACGCTTGTGGCCAAAAAGTAACTTACAGCAAACCAAGGAGGTCGGCAGTAACGCCGAAACCGATTCCTATGCAGCCTGACTCTACGCAACCTCAAAAACAGCATCAATCCATTCGCCTGTTCGACAACGAGCTGCTCGAACGGTTGTCGCATGTCCACCCCATCACACCGTTGCTGATGTGGGGCCCCATAGCCGGGTGGCTGCTGTGGCGCAGTTTTTTCCTGTATCAGCTGCCAGGTTTGCCGATACTGGCGATGGCTGTTGCCGGTGGCTTTATCTGGACGCTTAGCGAGTACTGCCTGCACCGCTTCCTGTTTCACTTTCCCGCGCGCAGCAAGGCGGGCAAGTGGCTGGTATTTCTGTTTCATGGCAACCACCATGAAGATCCCAAGGATAAAACCCGTCTGGTGATGCCCCCGGCAGGCGCTATTCCCATCATGGCGGTGCTCTACCTGCTGTTCGGACTCGTAATCCCGCAGCCGTGGATCCAGCCATTTTGTGGGGGTTTCATTATCGGCTACCTGATTTATGACTATATCCACTACTCCACACACCACTTCCCCATGCGCAATCCGCTGGCCACGATTTCTCAAGCACTACCACCTCAAGCATCATTATTCGGGTGAGGGCGGGCGCTTCGGCGTGAGTTCGCCTGTCTGGGACTGGGTGTTCGGAACTGACCCAGGGCGGAGCTGAGCCCTCCCCAGTGCCCGAGTTCTACCTGGTTCCCAAGCGACTGGCGCGTAAAGCGCCGATTCTGGTCGCTATCGCCCAGCGGATTGAAGCAACAGTGTTTCGCTTTGTCTTCTGGCTTATGCGCAAACTGAGCGTGGAACGGGCGCTGCAATTGTCTGCCTTCGCCTTTGGGCTGGTGGGACCCCATTCAGACAAAGCGGAAAAAGCCCGGGAAAATCTGGCCATCGCATTCCCGGAGCGTTCCCAGGAGTGGCGCGAGCAGACTACGCGGCAAATATTCCGGCATCTGGGTTACTCCGCGGCGGAGCTGATCAAGCTGGAAGCAGATCTGGGAGCAGCGCGAGCAGCGCATCGAGTTTGTGCTCGAACCCGAAGCCCTCAAACACATGCAGAGCCAGCGAGCGACCATCTTTATCACTGCGCACGTGGGTGCCTGGCAAGTCGCCCCCCTGGTGACCCGGCAGTTCGGCTTTAATGTCAGCGCTATCTATGCGCCTGAATCGAATCCGATAATGCTTGAACTCATGCTGGACCTGCGCAAATCCTTCGGGGAAACAGTTGATCCCCGCTGACGCCGGTCCCCGCCCGCTGATCAAGGAATTGCATGCGGGCCACAGTATCATCATGGCCATGGACACGCGCCCGGAAACGGGCAAGCTCATTCCCTTTTTTGGCCAGGATGCCCTCACCAACACCAGCGCGGCCGGTCTGGCCTTGCGCACCGGCGCGGCGTTGGTGGTGTCGCGCGCCGAGCGCCTGCCGGGCGCACGCTATCGCATCACCGTTTACGATCCGCTGGTCAGTCCCATTCCTGATGCACCGGTCAAGGAGCAGGCTGTGGCGCTGACCGCAATGGTCCACCGCTATTTCGAGGAATGGATCACCGAGTACCCGCAGCAGTGGGTCTGCCTGAAGCGGCGCTGGCCAAAGGTACACAAACTCTAGGGTGCTGGCCAGGCACTCTGCCCATTACCACAACTGGGCGGCGGAACTTATGAACCCAGTAGTCAATAATAAAATGGTCGTCGCGAGATATTGTCGCCAGCGTACGATGAATGCGTCTGCGCATTTCTCCACGCTGCATGGCACGTTTGTTCAATTTGCCAGCCTGAACCACCGAGGCGGATAGGTTCATGCCTGGAACGCGCGTCCGGAATATTGTCGCCAATACAATACTGGTTATCTGCTCTGTCATTTTTGCCCTGGCAGTGATGGAGGCAGGACTTCGCATCATCGACTTTTCCTACCTCTCGACCTGGCGTTTCGATAGCGTTACCGGCAAGGCCTTGCTGCCGGGCGCAAAAATGTGGAATACGGCGGAGGGCCGGGCGTTCGTCCAGATCAATTCGGACGGGCTCCGCGACTCAGAACACGCCATTGAAAAGCCTGACAACACGATTCGAATCGCCATTCTCGGCGACTCCTACGCCGAGGCTATACAAGTGCCAGTGGAACAGACATTCTGGAGGGTCGTCCAGGACGAACTGGGTGATTGCCCGGGACTGGCGAAAAAGCAGATCGAAGTCATCAATTTTGGCGTGTCAGGATTCGGTACAGTGCAGGAGCTATTAACGCTCAAACACAAGGTCTGGAAGTACTCTCCGGATATTGTCCTGCTCGCATTTCTTACCGGAAACGATATACGTAACAATCTCCGAGAACTTCAGAGAGGGAGAAACCAACCCTATTTCATTTACCAGGAAGGTAAGCTGGTCCTTGACAACAGCTTCCTTGATAAATCTACGGCGCGATGGATGGCTAGTCCCTTGGGTGACTGGTGGTTTGCGTCAGTGCCGAAATCGCGCGTATTACAACTGCTGGTCAAGTTTTCCGACTATGTTGACCAACTGAATAATGGCAGTGGCAGGACAGACAGAAAGAAAGCCCGGCGGCTGTACGAGCAAGGTCTCGACAACGAGATATACAGCCCGCCATCCGATCCACATTGGCTCGCAGCCTGGGGGGTCACCGAGGATCTTCTGCGCCTGATGAATGCGGAAGTCATTGAGCATGGCGCGACGTTTATACTGGTTACATTGAGCAATGGTATCCAGGTGAATCCGGATCGACTCGAACGGAGAAAATTTGCGGCCTCGCTTGGCGTCGAGGATCTGCTTTATCCCGATAGACGCTTGCAGCAATTTGCCAGCAAGGAGTCTGTCAGGTCCATTATGCTCGCTCCGTCATTACAAGCGTGGGCGCAGGCGCACGGCCAGTGTGTACACGGATTCGAAAATGCCGATCCGTGCAGTGGTCACTGGAATGAACACGGCCACCGCGTGGCTGGGACGGTCATTGCGCAAAACATTTGCGAGTCGCTGCCGCTACGCTAGACCAATGGCGAGAGGATCTGCCTGCGAACAGTGTTTTCTGCTCAGGTTCATTCGGGTAGAATGCGCGAACCTGCTATTCCAGCCTCCTCTTCAAAGCAGGGAGAACGTCCTATCTCGTCTGACACGCGCACGCGGCTCTGGCTGACCTCTCCGCACTTTTATCCCACCTACGGCGGCGCGCAAAACCGTTATCGAAGCTATATCCCCGGCCTGCTAGCGCGCAATCTTGACGTGCGCATCATGACGGGCACACCGCAGATACAGGAACGCAGCGAGGCCGATACAGACGTAGACTGGTATACGACAGCGCCGGGCTCCTGGTTGCCGCAAACTACCCTGGATGGCGCTCCGCTGGAACGCATACGCCTGCCAGACAGCAAGAACCGCGTACGCACGCAGATCTATTACGATGCACTGCTGGAAGTGTGCCAGCGCCCGTCACAAGGCCCCGTGGTGGCCCAACTGCTGACCAATATGCGGCCCCAGGCGCTACCCTGGCTGCGCCGACTGAAGAGCAGCGGAGTCGCCACCGTGTACTCGGTCTCCCAGTTCCCGACCTGGCAACAGAAGCCCATCAAGCGGATTTTCAGACGCCGCGGTTATCGACAGGTGTATGACGCTTTCGATGCCCTGATCACCAACAGTGAGGCTATCGAGCAGTTTTTGCGCGATATCGGCGTGACCACCCGCATCGAGTACATTCCCAACGGTGTCAATCTGCAGCGCTTTCACCCTATCGGTTCGGAGCAGGAACGACTGGCACGACAGGCTCTGCGCGACCGGTTCGGCATACCACCCGACCACAAGGTCATCGTGGTGGTAGGAGCAATCATGCCGCGCAAGGGACCGGATAAAGTGCTGCAGGCCTGGCGCCAGATCCTGCCGCACTTTCCTGACACGCATGTATTGTTTGTCGGACCGCGCGCCGACACACATGATCCAAAGTTGCAGAAATTCGGCGGCGAGATCGCGGAACTGGTGGCGACCTCTGGCGCCGCCAGGCAGGTGCACTTTGCCGGCATCGTCGACGATGTCGAGAATTATCTGCGCGCCGCCGATATCTTCATACTGGCCTCGAACCGCGAGGGCACACCCAACTCTGTGCTGGAAGCGATGGCAACAGGCCTGCCCTGCCTGGTCACCCCCTATCTGGGAATTTCTGCCGGCATCGGACAGCCGGGAGAGCACTATCAACTGGTTGATCGCGATCACGGGGCCATCGCCGCAGCGCTTACCAGTCTCTTGCAGAATGATAATGCAGGAAGAGCGCTCGGCAATCGGGGGCTGCACTACGTGGAGGAAAACATCGACCAGCGACACAGCCTTGATCGCTATGCCGCGCTCTATGAAGAACTGGCAGCCGCTGCCGCGCGGCGGCGCTAGTACGTCAATACATCAGGCGTTCTTTCTGAGTCACCAGTTCCGCGCCAGTTAACAGTCGCCGGGCTTTCTTCATGGCGATACGCAGTGGCCGATACTCCTCAAATACCACGATAAATACCTTGCGGTAGTAATTCTCGGGGCAATTGATGCGCCGCACACCATGCCAGGAATTGCCCCGGCGGCCGAAGAGAATGCTGCGATTGTCTTTGGTCTGGGCCGGGTAGACCGCGTCGAAGTCCTCGAAGGCCGGCGCATTGTCGGCCGCAATACGGCCCTTGTCATCAAGGATGACGGTTTCGCCACCCCAACTCCAGTCCCAATCATCCTCGGTATTCAGGTAAAAAATCTGCGACCCGATTTTTCCTTTCGAATCACAGTGTGGCGAAACCTCTCCGCCATTGGGTGTGAAGTGCCAGTGAAAACGAAACCGTACATCGGAGACATCCAGTAGCCGACAGATAAAATCGCGATACGTATCGCCACACAGCTCTTCGACAAAGTCGCGCCACTGGGGTGCGAGTTCCATACCCCGTTCATAGTCCAGGATATAGCGGTCGTGGCTGGCCTGGCCGTGCTTGCGCTGCTTGCCAAAAAAGGCGTTGAAACGCGCTATATCAGGCATGCTTTCCAGCAGTTCGCTATAGCGATCCGGGAGAATGAAATACTGGGGATTGATCCACGGAAAGGGTTGTTGTGCCTGAAACTGTGCCGGATCAATAGCATCCAGAACGGCAGGATTCAGGTAGGGCTTGCTGGTCATCGCGTCACTGCTGGTAAAAAAGGCGAGTATATGTCCGGCGTGAGGCCGGTGACAGCCGCATTTTTGTGCAGAAATTGGAATGGCGCTACCTGCGCGCCGACAATCCAAGGGCTACGGCCACGCCGCACTGGCTTACGGAGTCCCGCCTGACGCTGCGCCTGCGCCTCCATCGCCGGACGCGCACGAGCGCTATGTTGCGCCTGTTCCCGTTTGCCAGAGCGGACCAGGGTGGCTATCCTTAAAGGACACCGTCTCCACCAGTGACGAAACTGGTAGCTATAAGTGAGGTGGCATTTTGGCACAGTCGAGCGCCGCGCAAGCTTGCGGCCGCTATATCTGCCTGATCAGTGTGCACGGCCTGATCCGCGGAAGCGACCTGGAGCTGGGCCGCGACGCAGATACCGGCGGTCAGACCAAATACGTGGTCGACCTGGCCCGTGCGCTGGACGAACAGGCCGGCGTAGATCGGGTAGATCTGGTCACCCGACGCGTGGTCGACCTCCGTGTCAGCGAGGATTATTCCCGGGCGGTCGAACCCCTTTCCAATCAGTCGCAGATCGTGCGTATTGACTGCGGCCCGGAGGAGTATATTCCCAAGGAAGCCCTGTGGGACCACCTGGACAGCTTCGTGGACAACCTGCTGCAGTGGCTCCACCAGCAACCGCGTCTGCCCGACCTGATCCACAGCCATTACGCGGATGCTGGCTATGTCGGCGTCCGGGTCGCCAACCTGCTGGGAATCCCACTGATTCACACCGGGCACTCCTTGGGACGCGATAAGCGCAAGCGCCTGCTCGCCAGCGGGCTTACCAGGGAGGAGATCGAATCGCGCTACAACATGTCGCGGCGCATCGATGCGGAAGAGGAGGTGCTGGCCAATGCCGAGCTGGTCATCACCAGCACTCACAATGAGATCGAGGAACAGTACAGCCTGTACAACTACTACGACCCTGGCCACATGAGGGTGATCCCGCCGGGCACGGACCTGCAACAATTCCACCCCCACGCGACGGACGAACAAATTCCCTTTCGCCCGGGAGGTTAACCGTTTCATCCAGCACCCCGACAAGCCGCTGATTCTGGCCCTGTCGCGCCCCGACGAGCGCAAGAACCTGCTGACGCTGATCGAGGCGTATGGGGAATCGCAGGCATTGCAAAAGGAAGCCAACCTGCTGATCATCGCCGGTAACCGGGACGATATCCGCGACATGGCAGACGGGCCCCAGATGGTGCTGACCAGCCTGCTGGTGCTGGTAGACACCTATGATCTCTACGGCAGGGTGGCCTTGCCCAAAGCACATCGCCCCGAAGAAGTGCCGCAGATCTACCGGCTGGTGGCTGCCCGACGCGGGGTGTTCATAAACCCTGCCCTGACCGAACCTTTCGGGTTGACCCTGCTGGAAGCTGCCGCCAGCGGGCTGCCGATCGTGGCGACAGAGAACGGCGGTCCGGTGGACATTATCGCCAACTGCCATTGTGGCGTACTGGTTGACCCGCTGGACCGCCAGGCGATAAGGGATGCATTGTTACACCTGTTGCGGGACAAAAATGCCTGGGAGCGCGCCTCCGCAAACGGCATCGCCGGAGTGCGCCAGCACTATTTCTGGCAGTCCCATGCGGACAAATATCTGGAGGCGGTTACGCGGCTCACCGCCAGGTATCCGCCGGCGCAGACGGCGGCGCCTGTGCCTTCCCTGCGCCACCGGGATCGCGCCATTTTCACCGACCTCGACCAGAACCTGATCGGTGATCCGGAGGCGCTGCGCCGCTTCGTCGAACTGATTCGCGCCCATCGCAAATTTGTCTCGTTCGGAATCGTCACAGGGCGCCGTTTCGACTCGGCTCTTGCGCTCCTGCGCAGACATGGCGTGCCGGCGCCGGATGTGCTGATCAGCAGCATGGGAACCCGCATTCACTACAGTCAGCAATTGAGTGAGGACCATGTCTGGGTAAGACACATCGATCACGACTGGTCGCGAAGCAAGATCCGACAGGTTCTGGAAAACCTGCCCGGCATGACCCTGCAGCCGCAGTCGGAGCAGACGCCCTTCAAGCTGTCCTACTACTATAACGCCGCCGCGGCACCTTCCGTGGACGAAGTCCTTACCCTGCTCCACAAACGGGAAATCAATGCCAATGTCGTACTCTCTTTCGGCCAGTTCCTGGATGTGTTGCCTGCGCGCGCCAGCAAGGGCCTGGCGCTGCGCCATGTGGCCCAGCGCCTGGATATACCCCTGGAGCAGATTCTGGTGGCTGGCGGTTCGGGGGCCGACGAGGACATGATGCGCGGCAACACGCTGGCCTTGGTCGTGGCCAACCGGCATCACGAAGAACTCTCGAAACTGGCGGAGGTGGACCGGATCTTCTTTTCGAAAAAGCCCTTTGCCGGCGGGCTGCTCGAAGCCATTGAACACTACGACTTTTTCAATTTCACCAGGAGCGCGGCATGAGCGAGCGACTGCTGCTGTGTGTCGACCTGGACCGCACCCTGCTGCCCAACGGGCCGGAGCCGGAATCCGCCGGCGCGCGGGAGCACTTTAAACGTCTGGTGTCACGACCGGAAGTTACGCTGGCGCTGGTCACCGGGCGCGACCGGGAGTTGGTCGATCACGCGATTGAGGAATATCGCCTACCCCTGCCCGATTTCGTGATCGGGGATGTCGGTACCACCCTGTATGCGACGGGGTCGCAGCAGCGCTGGGAGCCGCTGGACGAGTGGCAACGGGAGATCGCTCAAGACTGGCGGGGACTGACATCCTGGGAGCTGTGTGATCAGCTGCGCGATATCAATGGCCTGCGCCTGCAGGAGCGAACTAAACAGAATACTTTCAAGCTGAGCTATTACACGTCGCCGGACTGCGCTCGCGAGTACCTCTCCGCGCTCATCCAGGCGCGACTTCTCCACGGTGGTATCAACTCGCGCCTGGTGTGGAGTATCGACGAGCCAGCAGAAGTCGGTCTGCTGGATGTGATTCCAGCCAGGGCAAGCAAATTCCACGCCCTGGAGGCGCTGCTGCGTCTGCGCGGCTTTACCGCCGAAGAAACCGTATTCTGCGGAGACAGCGGTAACGATCTGGAAGTACTGGAGAGCCGGCTGCCGTCAGTGCTGGTCGCCAACGCGACGGCGGAGGTCCGGCAGCAGGCCTGGGCACAGGCCGCTGCACAGGGACATGCAGGGCAACTCTATCTCGCCACGGCGGGTTTATGGGCATGAACGGCTGCTATACCGCCGGTATCCTTGAGGGCGTTGCTTACTTTCATCCGACGGTTATCCCGTGGATGGGCTTCGGCGAGGAACCCACCGTACCATGATCGGGCAGCTGGTTATCTTCGGCGAGGTGCTGTACGACTATTTCCCCGACGGTCGGCGCGTGCTGGGAGGTGCCCCATTCAATGTCGCCTGGCACCTGCAGGCCTTCGGGCAGATGCCCCTTCTGGTAAGCCGGGTGGGCAGGGACGCGGAAGGAGAGGAGGTGCGCAGCGCGATGCGCGCCTGGGGCATGGAGGATGCCGGCCTGGGCGTGAACTCGCAGCGACCCACCGGCAGGGTCGTCGTGAGTTTCAATGACGGGGAGCCAAACTATGAGATACGTGCCCCACTGCGCATTCGATGCCATCGAAACGCCCGTACCCGCCAAGTGCGAAGTGCTTTACCACGGCAGTCTCGCCACCCGCGAGCAACCCTCCCGGCAAGCATTGTGGCAGCTGCGCAGCAACAGCCCCAAACTGATCTTTTTCGATGTCAACCTACGACACCCCTGGTGGCGTCACGATGAGATCGAGGAACTGCTGGCAGGGACGCACTGGGTCAAGCTGAACCAGGAAGAACTGTCGCTGCTGCAGCCTGGCGGGAGCAAAAGCCGCGAGGCCATGGAGAGCTTCCTGGAGCAGCACCGACTTGAGGGCCTTATCCTGACCCGCGGCGCTGACGGCGCGGAACTGCTGACGCGCGCCGGGGACTACTGCACGGTAGCGCCTGAACAGGCCACTCGGCTGGTGGACACGGTGGGCGCCGGCGACGCCTTCACCGCAGTGGCGATCCTGGGCCTGTTGCGTGAGATGGCCGCTACAGCAACTGCTGGAACGGGCGCAGCAGTTCGCCGCCCGGGTGGTCGGCCTGCGGGGCGCTACCACCGACGATCGGCTATTTTATGCGCCGCTGCTCCAGCAGTGGCAGGTCAACCCCTGAATCTGGGTATCCCATGTACGAACAACAGTCTCATTCACTGCTGAATAGCATCCTCAACCAGCTGCGGCCTGAAATCCAGGCTCGCGACCTGCGCCATTTCTACACCCGGTTGGGTGCCAATTTCTATGCCATACATTCACTGTTTCACCGCCTGTATGGCCAGCGGGAAGATTTCGCACAGCGCGCCCTGGACCTGGTCAACGTACTGGCGACCCAGTACATCGCACGGACTGATGAACTCAAACAGATCGACATCCAGCGGGAACAGGACCATAACTGGTTCCTCAGCCAGGAATGGGTCGGTATGGCCCTGTACACCGACCGTTTCGCCGGAGATCTTAAAGGTCTGCGAGGTCGGCTGCGTTACCTGCAGGAACTCGGCGTCAACCTGATACATATCATGCCGCTGCTCGAGTGCCCGGAGGGCCCCAGCGACGGTGGTTACGCGGTGCAGAATTTCCGCAATGTCGATCCGCGTGCGGGCACCCTCGAAGACGTCGAGGCGCTGGCCGCCGATCTGCGCCAGCGCGATATCCTGCTCGCGCTTGACGTGGTGGTCAACCATACGTCGGATGAACACGAGTGGGCCAAACGCGCACGCAGCGGTGAAACAGCCTTATCGGGATTTCTACTACGTCTTCGATGACCGCACTGTGCCGGACGTGTTCGAAGAGACCATGCCGGAAGTGTTTCCGAGACCGCTCCGGGCAACTTCACCTTCGACCAGGCGATGGGCAAGTGGGTGATGACGGTGTTCCACCACTACCAGTGGGATCTGAACTACAGCAATCCCGCGGTCCTGATCGCGATGATCGACATCATCCTGTTCTGGGCGAACAAGGGCGCAGATATTATCCGACTCGATGCAGTGGCGTTCCTGTGGAAGAAGATCGGCACTACCTGCCAAAACGAGCGTGAGGCGCACCTGCTGCTGCAGTTGTTGAAAGACTGCTGCCAGGTCACTGCTCCGGGTGTGCTGTTCATCGCCGAGGCCATCGTCGCCCCCGCTGAGATCGCCAAATACTTCGGCGAGGATGCCATCATCGCGAAGGAGTGCGAGATCGCCTACAACGCCACCCTGATGTCGCTGCTCTGGGATGCCGCGGCCACCAAGAACGCGCGCCTGCTCAACCAGGGAGTCCGGAGCTGCCGGACAAGCTGGAACGCGCCACCTGGCTCAACTATGTTCGCTGCCACGACGACATCGGCCTGGGCTTCGACGATGCCGACATCGTTTACTGCCACTACGAGCCCAGGGCGCACCGCAGGTTCCTGGTGGAATACTTCTCTGGCGCCAGGGACGACTCGCCCGCACGGGGCCAGCCCTTTGGAAACAACTCCAGAACCGGGGACGCTCGCATTTCCGGTTCCCTGGCCGCTCTGGTAGGCCTTGAGACCTTTCTGGAAAGTGGTGATGAGGCGGGCATCGACATCACCATCCGGCAGATTCTGCTGCTGCACAGCGTGACCCTTTCCTTCGGCGGCATACCCCTTATTTACTACGGCGACGAAATCGGAACATGCAATGCCACGGATTTCCTGCTGGATCCGGACAAGGCTCGGGACAATCGCTGGATGCACAGACCCCGCATCGACTGGAATCGCGCGGAGCGCAGGCATATGGCCGGTACCGCGGAGCAGCGGATCTTCGACGGTCTCAGGCGCATGATTGCCGTGCGCAAATCCATACCCGCCTTTGCCGATTTCAACAACCGGGAACTGATCGATGTGGGCAACGAACACCTGTTCGTCTATCTGCGCAACAATCCATATCTGCAACAGGATACGGTATTGGTGGTGAATAATTTCCACGACCACCCGCAACAGCTGGACCTGACGGACCTGGGAAATCGCGGGCTGTTCGAACTCGGCAATATGAGGGATCTGGTGTCAGGGGAGGCGCCGGTCCAACGCGAGGAGCAAGTGCTGATCCCCGCCGCCAGCTTCTACTGGCTGGTGGTGGGGATGTAACGCCCAGGGCGCAACGCGATATTACAAGCGCCTCAGCTCGGTGCCATTACCGCAGGTTCCCGCAGCAGGCCTGCAGGTTTGCAGCGTGCATTGGCACAGGCCAGCGCGGCACCGCTAATTCGCGCCGTGCGCAAATCGCCAAAGGGTGAGCCCAGTCCACTGTTTACGATAAGCGCCACCGACAGGCCTCTTTGTGGATCCGCCCAGGCGCCGGAACCGCCAAACCCGAAATGGCCAAAGGCCTGGCGCGGAAAGCCGCGCGTCGTCGCCACCCCGTGGTAACCCATGCGCCAACGCATATCAAAGGGAATCACCGAAAGCTTGCCGGTCGGTTTTTGCAGGGTCGTGGCGTGCGCCAGTGTCTCCTGCGACAACAGGCGTATACCTTCGAATTCACCGCCATTGGCGAGCAGCGCGTACAATTTGGCGAGCGAGCGGGCGGTAAATAAACCGTTGGCTGCGGGAATGGCGACACGCAGGGACTCGGGTGAGCCGAAATCAAAGTCGCTCACCCCCCGTGGCGCGAGAGCATCGAATATGCTGACCAGGTCCGAGTCCACGCCGAGGCGCTGCAACAGACGACTGAGGTGGCTGGCACCTACCTCGAGTTTGCTGCCCAGCGACGTCTGCGCCAGCCGTTTGGTCGTAGCGGGAAAAATCAACTGCGCCGCGCGCGGTATCTCATGCTCCGGCGTGCCGATAAACAACCCATCCAGCTTCAGCGGCCTGGCGATCTCCTTCTGCACCAGATCAGAAAATTTCTTGCCAGTGACACGCTGGATGATCTCGCCGACCAGAAAACCAAAGGTCAGCCCATGATAGCCAGTGCGCGTACCGGGCGGATGTACGGGCTTCGTTTGCTCAATTGCCCGGATCATATACTTCCAGTCCAGCATGCGATCCACGTGATCGATCATCTGGCGAATGTGGTACAAGCCGGACTGGTGGGTCAGCACCTGCCTGACCGTAATGTCTTCCTTGCCGGCCTGGCCGAATTCCGGCCAGTACTTTGACACGCGGGCATCGTAATCGATGACGCCGCGATCAGCGTAGATATGTAACAGGGTGGCGGCCACCCCCTTGGTGGTGGAAAAACTCGGGGCCATGGTGTTGCGGGCCCACAGAGTGCCTGCATCATCCTTGTAGCCACCCCACAAATCCACCACGCACTCGCCGCGGTGGTAGACACTGACCGCAGCGCCGCCCGGGTAATTGCGCAACTGATTGCGCAGTGTGGCTTCCACTGCAGCGAAATCCGGATGGATTCGACCGTCCAGATGCAGTTTCCGGTTTCTTAAAAGCCTGCCCGTCATGGTGCAACCCCGCTAATTGTTATGCTTATCCTGTAGCAATATGGCATTGCCTGAGGTCAAAACATATCACAATTATTGGCCGGGCGAATATATACTGCCGTGCTGAATAAATGCGAGGCACTTCAATGTTCAGGCTAATTCTCGTTCCGCTGGCCCTGTTACTGCTGCTGGTGCTGGCTGCTGCAGTATTGATTCCCCTGCTCCTGGACAAGGACAAGGTGCTGCAACTCGCCGCCGAGGCCCTGCATGAACAAACCGGCGCCACGCTGACCGTCGATGGCGATGCCAAACTCTCCGTGTTCCCAACCCCGGGTATCGCCCTGTCTGATGCCGCCATCACCCTGCCTGACACACCACTGTCCAACCTGCGGGTCGGCAAGCTGCAGGTCGGCGTGCAATTGCTGCCTCTGCTCCGAGGGCAGATTGGGATAGACAGCCTCGCGCTGGACGGGATCAGGGCCAGTATGCAGTCCGGCTCACAGCAGAAAAGAGCAGACACCAGCACGCTCAGTGATGAGGACCTCGACGCGCTGTACGCCATTCGCCGCAAGCGCATGGCAACATCGGCGGAGGTCAGCGGCGCGCAGCCTGCAGTGCTACCGCCGCTGGCGCTCCGTGTAAAACAGCTGACAATAAACGATGCCCGCCTGGAGCTGCTTGACCCGGACGGCGCTGCGTCAAAACAGCTGGAACTGGTCCGGCTGCAGGCAAGCGACGTCAATCTGGACGGCGCGGCAATGCCGGTGGATATGGCGCTGCGCCTACCCGGAAAACAGGTCATTGACGTGAGTCTCAAGGGCAACATCCGCATCGACCAGCAGCACCAGACCGTCACGCTCGAGCAAATTGAGCTGGCGGCTACCGGAGCCCTGGCCAACACGCTGCAATTGCGCACCAGCGGTGTCGTTGACCTGGTCCGCCAGAGCGCGGACCTGCAGCTTGCGCTGGAACTGGGCGAGACACGCGGCAGTGGCACCCTGCGTTACACCGGTTTCGAGAGCCCCCAGATCGACAGTGTCCTGCAGCTCAACCTGCTGGACCCGGCACTACTGGCACTGGCCGGGCCGGACGCGCTCGCGGCAACGGAGCAGCAGACAACGGCGGCGAGCGACGACCAACCACTGCCACTGGACGCGCTGCGCGCCATCGACGCCCGCGCGGTACTGAACATAGAAAAAGCCCGCTTTGGCGCACCATACAGTGAACAATATGCATGCCAGTCTGCTAGCGCTGGATGGCGTGATCCAGGTGACACAGCTGACCGGTGAACTGCACGGTGGCAGGCTCGAAGCCAGCGGCACCCTTAACGCCAGGCACAATGCCGTCACCCTCGATACCAGCGGCAGCATCAGTCGCCTCGACATAGCGAGCAGCACTGGCTGCAACGGAGTCAAAGCCGACGCTCACCGGCAGCGCCACCGTGGACTGGCAACTGCACAGCCAGGGGTCTTCTGAACATGAACTGACGTCTGCGCTGCACGGTCCTATCAAACTGACGACCGAAGAGGTGGTGCTAAAGGGAGTCAGTGTCGAGAAACTGCTGTGTCAGGCGGTTGCGCTCAGCAACAAGGAACAACTGACCGCTGCCTTTCCTGCCGATACCCGCTTTACGACCCTCGCGGCAGATATCCAGGTTGCTGCCGGCAAGGCGACTTTTAATCCCCTGCACGCTAATCTGCCGCAGGTCGCGCTCGGCGGCGACGGGAATTACGATCTGCTGCAAAAGAAGTTTGAAGCGACCCTCAAGGCCCGCCTGTCACCGGAACTGGAACAACTGGATCACGCCTGTCGCGTCAGTAAACGCCTGACCGCCATTGACCTGCCGGTGCATTGTGCCGGCAGTATCACTGCCGAGCCGTCCACCTGGTGTCGCGTGGACGCCGCGCAAATCCTGCAGGACATGACGGTCGAATGAAGGGCTGGAGAAACTCGAGAAGAAGGCGAGCAAGTTCCTGGATAAATTGTTTAACAAGGGGAACTAGTTGAGCACCCGGTAGCCACGGCCGCTGAGGCAGCGCTTGACCACCTGAACCTCGGTTTCCTCTCCCTCCATTGCGCCCCTGGCTCCGCCACCGACCGCGCCGACGCCCGCGCCCTGGGCGGCCCCGCTGCTACCCCCGGTAATCGCGCCAATCAAACCACCCACCACCGCGCCGGACGCAGCGCCCTTGGCCGTTTTCTCCCCGGTCTTGACGCTACTGGCGTAGGTTTGGCACTCGGCCAGATCGTTCTGGTAGGCGCTCATATCGACGCCTTTCTCATCGATAATGATTTCGTCCGTGGTGGTGCAGCCAGCCAACGCCAGCAAGGTCACTACGATTGCGCTCAGGTGTCTCATGGTTCTCCTCCTGAATCCGTGTTAAAGCAGGCCTCTGGCTGCGCCAACAAGCCCGCCGATCACCAGTATTAGTGCTGGAATATAACTTAAAACAAAGCCCAGACTCCTCGATTTCGGGTCAGCCACGTAAGCCCTGCAGTACAAGAACCGGCCAACGATGAAGAGGACACCCAGGCCGGCAGCCACATCGGCACTCACATACTGGGCAAACATGATCATTCCCGGAATGAAAGAGCACCAGGTTCTCAAGGGTGTTTTGCTGCACACGGTAATAGCGCTCGAAAACTGGATGGCCTGTTATCGCCGGCGCGTCGATACCATACGTCCCGCGCGCCTTGCCAACCAACATGCCAAATACCGAGTACTCGATCAGCGCTACTGCGATAACAATTGCTACCAGTTCCATATTGTTCTCCTTACGACTTGGACTATTGGGACCAACGGTTGTCAAAACCTACTCTAGCGTAAAGGAGCCACTTTGACTGAACTTATGGTATCTCTGGGTGAGAGTTGAGTAAACATAACGCCTGATGAACCGACGGCGAAGCCGTCCGGTTGCTTTACATGTTACGCGGCTATAGAAGCCGACGATAGTAAGTGGCTGACTCTTCATAGCCAATGGCCTCATAAAACCTGGCAGCTCGTCTAGTAGATAGCGCAGACAAAATAGCGCCCTTTTGCTTTGACCAGGCTTCAAAGGCTTCCATAAGTCTACCGCCTAAACCAGATCGACGATGCTCCGCTTGAACCATAATCTCCTCGAGCCATGCCACAGGTCCGTTTGCATAGAATGTGCCATGCACAAACCCCAGACAGTAAGCTACCAGGGAGCCTCCCGTCTCCGCCACCAGAACCAGTGCGGAATCATCGACTAGCAGTTTTTGAAAAGATGTACGGAACGCGTCACGGTCTACAGCAAAACTTGTGGCAAACTCCTCCACTAAAGGGAGCACAGATTCGACATCTGCAATTCTGGCTTCCCTGATTGCTGGCTCAATCATCGCTTAAGACGCATAACTTTCGCATGTGGGGCGACTGAAGCGCAGCGTAAGCCGCCCCCGCACGCAGGGCGACCACGTGAGCTTGTCATGACGCATTTGGTCAGGCGACAAAAGTTACGACCTCGATTTTGTTCCCATCTGGATCCGTGATAAATGCTGCATAATAATTTTCGCTGTACTCGGGTCTGAGTCCTGGCGCTCCGCTGCTAGTTGCGCCATGAGCTAGTGCCGTTGCATGGAAGGCGTTCACAGCATCCATTGACTCGCAACGAAGACATACATGAGTGCCATTATCGCTTTGCGGGGCCAGATTTGGCCGATGATTCAGCCAGAATTCGGGATATTTCTTTCCAAAGCCGACAGTCCCCGGCTCTTCTGTCAGCTTGCGGTGACCCAATGTCGAAAGCAACGGCTCGTATAGAGCAACAGCCTTTGCTAAATCACGAACTCCAATAGAAACATGATCGATCATAGTTGCTCCTTTGAATTGAGCTATGCGTTATAACGCCGCCGGCACAGGCGAGCGTAGCGAGTCCAGCGCACGAAGTGCGCGGTGTGGCCGGCCTTGTATGGTTCGATTTCAATTCTTATTCCCACTTATGTCTCCCTGAAAACGGGTAAATTGAGACCCACCTTCGGCGGCCACCGAAGGCCTTTTGCAGTAGCTCGATGCCGGCCCGGTTCCCTTGCGGAGACCGATAACAAGTAAGAGCGCTGCAAACTCTTTTTAGGCACAACTCGAATAGTCATGTGGGCCTCAAGCCCGAATAGCAAGGCGGAGATAGCTTAACTCATGAATACACTAAATGGCACAGAGATCAATATTGGAATCGATACCAGCCAGACGCAGCTCGACATTTACGTTCGTCCGTCGGGAGAATACTTCTCCTTTCCCAATACGCCCTTGGGTGCCAGGGAGGCTGCAAAGAAGATCAGTACCTTCAAACCTGCGCGTGTGCTGATTGAGGCCACCGGACGGCTCGAACTGGAGTTCGTTTGCGCGGCGCATAAACGGCACTTGCCCGTGGTCGTGTGCAATACCGGTCAGGTGCGACAGTTCGCCAAAGCCACAGGGCGGGTGGCCAAAACAGACAAACTCGATGCACAGGATATTGCGCACTTCGGCGAGGCGCTGTGCCCCGCGCTGACCCTCTGAAACCTGAGAAATTACGCTTGATCAGCGACCTCATCGCGGTGCGCAAGCAATGCCTCGAGATGAGCACCATGCAAAAGAACCGACTGAAGCGCATGCCCAGGTCTGTTCATACTCCGATTCAAAACATCCTGAAAACCATCCAGAAAGAGATCGCCGCGATCGACGACCAGCTCGACAGGTTGGTGGTGAAGTGCCGCAATGGCAGACGCAGCGCGATCTGCTGATGAGTGCCAAAGGGGTTGGCAAGGTGCTGACGCTACACCTCGATGAGCGAGCTTCCCGAACTGGGCACACTGAACAGACGAGAAATCGCCGCCCTGGTGGGTGTCGCGCCGATGAATCGCGATAGCGGAAGCTATGCCGGTAAACGGTACATACGCGGAGGACGACAGAAGGTCCGCACCATTTTATTTGTATCGATGATGTCTGCGATCCAGTGCCACCCAAAACTGAAACCTATGTATGAGCGTATGGTGGCGGCAGGCAAGCCAAAGAAAGTTGCGATAGTTGCCTGCATGCGCAAGCAGTTGATTATCCTGAACACGATGGTGAAAAACGGGACAGCGTGGCGATCCAAATATGGCCTGAAGGCTTGACTTCGAACCATAGTCACTTGTTATACATACTTGCCTCTAAACATAAAATAGACCGCGCCAACAAGACACAGACCTGCCCATAAGTAATCAAGTTTGAGCGGCTCTTTGAGGTACATGATTGAAAATGGAACAAACACAGTTAATGTAATGACCTCTTGAATAATTTTAAGTTGGCCAACAGATAATACGGTGAAGCCGATTCTATTGGCAGGAACTTGAAACATATATTCAAATAATGCAATGCCCCAGCTAATTAATGCAGCAATGATCCATGGCTTATTATTTAATTCTTTGAGGTCTGCATACCATGCAAATGTCATGAAGCCTTCTGCATTTTGTTCACCTGATCGATATTAGAATTGAAGTGCATAGCTCACTCGGCCTGATTTATAACGCTGCCGGCACCGGTGAGCGAGCCGCGAAGCGGGTTGCGGATTAAGCGCACGAAGTGCGCGGTGGTGCCCGGCCTGGTTATGTTTACCCACAGACGATTTTTTCCTCACCTAAGCGGTACGTATTGTGCATCCAAAGTGACATTACAGCGCCTGAGAGAATCAGCGGTCTGGGACAACTATAGGAGAAACAAAATAGCCTACCACAGAGACAAATAACTATCGGATGGTTGATACCGATCTGGCAACTACGTCGCTAATATGTACGCTTCAGATGAGGTCGCCCAATCTCGAAAAACTCTTGCTCGTTCGTAATAAAAATGAGCGGGCTATGAAGTTACCGTCCGATCCTTGGCAGCCGAAACGGGAACGGTCTCCCGCCTTATCAGCCCATTGTGCGTAGCCGATACGCGGTACGGAAGAACAAAAACATTATTCTAAAGAAGTCTCATTTTCGCCGCCTGCGCAAGTAAACATAACAGCTATTTAGAGAGACAAAGTCAGATATAGCAATCGCACGTCGATGACGCACAAAGCGATCCGCTTACTGAGAATACGCTTATTATCAATACCTTGGTCATCCAGTCGCCTTCGATTTATTTTGCGCACACAGCCCACGTCAGTGTGCGCAATGCCTGGCCTTGGTCCATTTTTTAAATTGCTATCTCAGGATAGCCCATTCTTTCAAAGGCTTACCATTTTGCCATCGGAAAACATTTGACTTTTTCTCTTGAAAAACGGTCAGCCCATTTACGTAATCACCAGCTCCTCACTCATTTATGCCCAAACTGGTGCTCTGAACTTCTGGCCAGGTCCGCAGGCAGGTGCCGCGCCGCCAGTAGGAACAATACGACCGCAGGCGAACCCAGCACACCCACAGTCAACATGGCGTAACGCAAACTGTCATCGCCGAAGTAAGCGACATAAAAGTCGCTGAGTAGACCCACCGTCAGCGGCCCCAAGCCCAGGCCGATCATATTGAACACGAAGAACAGGACGGCCGATGTCAGGGCACGCATGGCCGGCGGCACCAGTGTATGGGAAATCGCCAGAGACGGGCCCAGATAGGTATTGATCATGATAGTGACCACGAACATAAACCCGATTACCACCGTGGTGTCAGCCAGCAGCAGATAAGGGAATCCTAGCGGTAACGCCAATGTGCCCGCGATTGCCGGTAGCCACAGGTACCAGCGTTTGTCCTTTACGCCCACGCGGTCGGCCAGATAGCCGCCCAGAAATGTACCCAGCATGCCACCGCCACCGCCAAATATGGCCAGGATAATGCCCACATTGCCAATATCGAGGCCGTGGTTGCGCACCAGGAAGGACGGCGCGAAATTGCCGGTGCCGTAACTCACGAAGGCCGTCAGCCCGCCAGCCCCGGCTACATACCAGAAGGAACGGAATGACGAAAGCAGGATCAGCGTTTGCTGCAAGTTGGGCTTGTACGCGGCCTGTGAGGCGGACTCCCAACGTCCTCTGGGCGGCTCCCGCACCGTGAGCACCAGCACCAGCGCCAGCACTACACCGGGAATGCCTACCGCCATAAAGGCGACGCGCCAGCCGTAGGCCTGGCTGATCAATCCGCCGAGCAGAAAACCGAGCAGTACCCCGAGGTGCACACCGGTGGAATAAATCGACAGCGCCGTGCCGCGCTGCGCGGGCGGGTAATAATCGCTGATCATGGAATGTGCCGGCGGACTGCCACCCGCCTCGCCGAGGCCCACGCCGATCCTGGCCAACAGCAGCTGACTATAATTCTGCGCCAGGCCGGACAGGGCGGTCATGCCACTCCAGATAGTCAATGACCCGGCAATAATATTGCGCCGGTTGCTGCGATCGGCCCAGTAGGCGATAGGAATACCGGCGGTGATATACACCAGGGCGAAGGAAAAGCCACTGAGCAGGCCCAGCTGGGCATCACTCAGGCCCATTTCCAGCTTGATCGGCTCCTGCAGGATCACCAGAATCTGCCGGTCGATAAAGTTGAAGGCGTACACCAGAGTGAGCATGAACAGGCCGTAGCCGGCCACGCGACGAGTGATCGCGGATTCACCATATGCTGCAGATGTTGGTGTGCTCAACCGCTCGTCCTCGTTATTATAGTCACACGCTGCAAGTGGCAACGGTGGCAGGCGCATGCCACTGTGCCAACACTATACGCAAATGGCCGACCGGCCTCTATCGATAAGATGCCACCAGACCAGGGAGATTAGCGGATGTATACGATGCACTGGAGGACGCCCAGGATTTTTTTGAAAAACGCCCGCCCCGTTTCACCGGCAACTGAACTATCATTCGCCCCTCATTCAACATCGGGAGACCACCATGTCCTATAACACCCTGCGCTACGAAGTCGCCGAGAATATCCTGACACTGACCTTGAACCGGCCGGAGCAGCTCAACGCGTTCACTATCGAAATGGCGCATGAACTGATCGACGCCTTTAATCGCGCCAGTGACGATGACGAGGTGCGCGCCGTGGTGGTGACGGGCGCGGGCCGCGCCTTCTGCGCCGGCATGGACCTGTCGCAGGCCGGCAATGTGTTTGGCCTGAACGAGAAACTGCAGCCTACCATGCAGGACATGAACGAACGCCTGGACGACCCGGACATTATCGCCGGCGTGCGCGACACCGGTGGCCGCGTCACTTTAGCAATCTACGACTGCAACAAGCCGGTGATCGCCGCGATCAACGGCGCGGCAGTCGGCATAGGGGCCACCATGACCTGCGCCATGGATATTCGCCTGGCCTCGGAGCACGCGCGCATCGGCTTCGTGTTCAACAAGATCGGCATCACGCCGGAAGCCTGCTCCAGCTGGTTTCTGCCGCGCATCGTCGGCATCGGCCAGGCCCTGGAATGGGTCTACAGCGCGGATATCCTCAAGCCCGAAGAGGCGCTCGCAGGTCGCTTCGTGAAAGCGGTCGTGCCGGCTGACCAGCTACTGGAAGAAGCCTACAAAATTGCGCGGCGCATCACCCAGTTCAGCCCGGTGGCCATCGCCCTCACGCGCCAGATGATGTATCGCTGTGCCGCGCAACCTCATCCCATCGAAGCCCACAAGGTGGACTCCCTCGCCATCTACTACACCAGCCTTAACAGCGGCAAGGAAGGTGTGCGCTCCTTCCTGGAGAAACGCCCACCGGTGTTTACCCAGCGCACCTCTACCGACATGCCGCCCTTCTACCCCTGGTGGGAGTAGGCTGTGCGTCCGCAGTTGGCCTTTGCCTTTATCTTTGTCACGGTGCTGCTGGACTCCGTTGGCTTTGGCATCATCATGCCCGTCGTGCCGCACCTTATCATGGACATTTCCGGTGACACGCTGACCCACGCCGCACGCACCAGTGGTTTTTTGATGTTCGCCTTTGCCAGCATGCAGTTCATCGCCTCGCCGGTGCTGGGCAACCTGTCTGATCGCTTCGGGCGGCGCCCCGTGCTGCTGTGCTCGTTGCTGGCCATGGTTTGCAACTATCTGTTGATGGGCTGGGCGCCGACCTTGTTCTGGCTTTTTGTCGGGCGCCTCATCGGCGGCGTGTCTGCCTCCACCTACGGCATTGCCAATGCCTATGTTGCCGATACATTTCCCCCCGAGAAACGCGCCCAGTATTTTGCGCTGTTGGGAGCAGGCTTTGGCACAGGCTTTATCGTCGGCCCTGCCCTCGGCGGGTTTTTGGGTGAGTATGGACCGCGTACGCCATTTTATGCGGCGGCCGCTCTGACGATGGTAAACGTGATCTACGGCTTTTTTGTCTTGCCGGAATCCCTGAAGGACGGTCACCGCCGCCCTTTTGAACTGGCCCGCGCGCATCCACTGGGCGCATTCAAGCAACTGTGGCAGTACCCGGTTGTCATCGCCCTGATCGTGGTCTATTTCTGCTACCTCCTCGGTCATTTCGCGCTGCCCAGCATCTGGGCATTCTTTACCATTGAAAAATTTGCCTGGTCACCGCGCGACATCGGTATTTCGTTGAGTGCGGTAGGTGTGGCCATGATCTTCGTGCAGGCCTATCTGATACGCCTGGTGCTGCCTGTGTGGGGGCCAACAAAAACTGCAGTCGTGGGTTTGATCGCCACCGACGCTGAGTTTCTTCGGTTATGCCTTCGTCCCGTATGCCTGGATGATGTATCCGATAATCGCAGTGGGTGCCTTGCAGGGTTTTGTAGCGCCTTCTGTGCAGAGCATTATGTCGGCGCACATGCCAGCGAACGCGCAAGGCGAGTTACAGGGCGCCATCGGCAGTATGGCGGGCATGGTGGCCATTCTCAGCCCACCGTTCATGACCCAGCTCTTTGCGTACTTCAGCGCGGATGACGCCATCGTGCACTTTCCCGGCGCACCATTTTTCGCTGCCGCTCTTTTTACGCTGTTGGCGCTGGCGCTGCTGTTGCGGACTGTCGCTGGCCGGGAGGCGGTTTAATTGGTAAAAGAATCTCACAGCCAGCGCAATGCCATAGGCTCGTTCTGGCCGACGGCCCGCATTGGCATGCTGTTCGCGTTGTGGTGCGCGCTCGTCGCATGTAGCGATGGCAGCGATGCGCCTATTGGCGCCGCGCAAGTGCGGCCCAACGTGGTCTGGATCGTCGCCGACGACATGGGCTTCGAGATCGGTGCGTTCGGCGATCCAGTCGCGCGAACTCCAAATCTCGATCGCCTCGCTCGCGAGGGCGTGCGCTATACCAACGCCTTTGCGACCGCCGGCGTCTGCGCGCCGAGTCGAGCCGCGCTGATCACCGGGATGTATGCGACCTCTATCGGCGCCCATCACATGCGGAGCCTCGAAAGCGGCTACCAGCCGGTACCCCCGTCCGACGTCAAGACGTTCACCGAGTATCTGCGTGCCGCCGGCTACTACACCAGCAGCCTGGGCAAACTCGACTACCAGTTCAGCGGGGTCGTCAACGAGGCGCCGCTGACTAATTGGGACAACGCCAACGGCGACTGGCGCGGACGCGCGCCAGGCCAACCGTTCTTCGCACACATCACGATTTTTGACACGCACGAGAGTCAACTCTTCGGCGACAAGGCAGTCACGACCGATCCACAGACCGTGACGGTGCCCCCCTACTACCCCGATACGCCCGCTCGTGCGGCACGATCTGGCACGCTACTATGAATGAGCAGGATTTGGAGAGCCGGTCGCTCGCAGGTCGTGGGTGATATCGATGACGGCTACCGGGTAACCCTTGCGGTGGGCCAGGTGCTCACCCTCACGATCGGCGACCCCAATGCCGCTGACCTGGATCTCTACCTGCTCGATGAAGCAGGCTACATCGTGGCCAGTTCGGAAGGTGTGGGTGTTACCGAGACGATCACCGTGACAACCGCCGGGACTTATATCATTGATGTGTACGCCTACTCGGGGGCCGCCAACTACATCCTGACCATCGGGCAGGCTGTCGGCATTGTGTCTACCCCGCGGCTTTCGGTGCTCTCCGAGTTCGTGCCAGGCGAGCTAATCGCCCGCTTCAAACCCGCCAAGACAGGCGAGCAGTCGATCGGTATGCGCCTCTCCGTCATGGGCTTGCAGATGACGGCCAGCGATTCGACGGCGACCCAACGTCCGGTGCTGGTCAGGATCGACGAGACCTTCCTGACGGCTACGACCAAGATGCGGCGCCGGGCGCGCTGCCACGAAGGAAGTTCTGCCGCTCGGGATTGCCGGCAAACCAGAGCTGGAGCGCAAATGGCGAACGCTGAGCGCCATCAAACAGCTCGGCAAGCAGCCGGGGGTGCGCTATGCGGAGCCGAATTACATCCTCAAGCCCTCCGCCGTGCCGAATGACCAGTTCTACAATTCTCAGTGGCACTACCCGATCATCAATCTGCCGCAGGCCTGGGACATCACCACTGGCAGTAGCGCCGTGATTGTCGCGGTCATGATACTGGTGTGCTGCTTGGCCACCCCGACCTGCAGGGCCAGCTCATCAGCGGCTATGACTTCATCAGCGATCCATCCCGTGCCCGCGATGGCGACGGCAGAGACCCAAACCCTAACGATGCAGGTGACATCTGTTGCGGAGCTTCTAGCAGTTTCCACGGCACACATGTGGCCGGCACGATCGCCGCCGCCACCAACAATGCCATCGGCGTGGCGGGTGTGGCCTGGAACGCCCGCATCATGCCGCTGCGTGTCTTGGGAGTGGGCGGCGGCACCACGGATGACATCAATCAGGCCATCCTCTATGCGGCGCGGTTGGCCAACGGTTCCGGCACGCTGCCCGCACAACGCGCCGCCATCATCAATATGAGCCTTGGCGGACCTGGTTTCTCGCAGGGACAGCAAGATGTCATTACCCAGGCGCGCAACCAGGGGGTCATCATCATCGCCTCAGCGGGGAACGAGGCCCAGCAAGGGAATCCCATTAACTACCCCGCTTCCTACACTGGCGTGGTGTCGGTGGGCGCTGTAGCCATTGACAGGACGCGTGCGCCTTACTCCACCTTCAATGCCTTCGTGGATATCGCCGCGCCGGGGGGTGACATGAGCCGCGACCTGAATGGCGATGGGTACGGCGATGGCGTCGTGAGTACGATGGGTGACGACAGTAGCGGTGTGTTAGGTTTTATCTACAGGTTCAGTCAAGGTACCTCGATGGCCGCGCCGCACGTGGCGGGTGTGGCGGCGCTCATGAAGGCGGTCGATCCCGTCCTCACGCCGGCGCAATTTGCCGTCTGCTGTCGAGCGGCCAGTTGACACAGGATCTGGCTCCCCCGGCCGCGATGACCAGTTTGGCTACGGCCTGGTGAACGCTTACGCCGCCGTGGTGGCCTCACAGACGACCCCCACGCTAGTACCGGCTCAACTCGTTGCCACACCCAGCGGTCTCAACTTCGGCACGCAGGGCACCAGTGCATCGCTCTCGCTGGTCAATGGTGGCGGCGGCAGCCTGAGTGTTTCGTCAGTGTCGGATGACGCCAGTTGGCTCACGGTCGGCGCGGCATCCGATCCTGCCACTGGCCTTGGCACACGCACCGTCACCGTGAACCGTCGGGGCTGGTCGTGGGCACTTACACCGCGTCTATCACGATCGTGTCGACTGCGAATACGGTGACGGTCCCGGTCATCATGCAGGTCGAGCGCATGCGCGCTGCGCACGAGGCGCTGGGTGCGCTCGAACCGGCGATCCGGTGCGGTCCGAAGCCGAGCTGGCCCAGCGCTTTTGGCCAGGCGGCATCCAGCCGGAGACGCTCCCACCCACACCCTGAGCCGGCGGGCGACGCTGTTTGCACATGACCCGGTCGAGGCTGTGCCCCCGATGTCGCCGGCGGTCGCTCGCGTATACCTTGAGGAGGGTGTGCAGGCACACTGGAACCTGTACACAGATCCAGTCACTGTGCCCGCGACATGCACGCTGCGGACAGCCGTGCGTACGGTTGGGCGGACAGCGCGGTTGCAAGCGCGCGCTTCGAGACTGGCAACTCCGGAACGCCTCCCTGTCAGCAATCCTGCCCCGGTTAATCCTTTTGCCGGTGTGCATTGATCAACTTGAGGCAAGTTATTTTGTCTCTTTATTTCAAGGAAACATGAAATGAGCAACCGCCCCCTTCGTATCGTTCAATGGACCACCGGTAAAGTCGCAACCCAATCCGTCAAGGCCATCCTTGATCGGCAGGATCTCGAGCTGGTGGGTCTGTACGCGTTCAGCAAGGAAAAAGTCGGCCGGGATGTGGGCGACCTTATCAACCTGGGCCGCAAAGTCGGGATCAGGCCACAGACGACATCGACGCGCTGCTTGCGCTGCGACCGGACTGTATCGTCTACATGCCGCTGCATCCGAATGTCGATGAAATGGCGCGCCTGCTGCGAGCCGGCGTCAACGTCGTCACCACGGCCAGCTTCATAACAGGCCGCGGCTACGGCGAGCCGGCACGCCAGCAGCTGGAAGACGCCGCGCAGGCGGGCGGCGTCAGCCTGTTCGGCAGCGGCATCAATCCCGGCTGGGTCGACGCCCTCGTCGCGACCGCATCGAGCCTCTGCCGCGACGTCAATCTGGTGCAGGGTCACCGAGTCGTTCAACATCGGGATGTGGGCCGGCGATGCCAACCAGGATGTCATCGGCTGGGGCCGGCCGGCGCATGACCCGGAGCACCCGAAGGATCTCGAGCAGGCAACGCTGCCGTTTGGCGACGCGGTGGAAGCCATCGCCAAAATGTTCAAATTCACCCTCGACGACGTGCGCTGTGAAACCGAGTTCGCGCATGCGACGGCCGACCTCGACATTCCGACAGCGGACGGTGAAAAAGGGCAGGTCGCGGGCGTCCTCGCGCGCTGGCTGGGCATCGCCGGCGGTCAACCGGTCATCGAGCTGAACGCGCAATGGACGATCTCGGCGGACATCGAGCCGGCCTGGGATATCGCGGGAGCCTACCTCATCGAGGTGAACGGCACACCACAGCTGAAGCTGCGCGCCGACGTCCTGCCGGCGGATTTCAGCCTGCCGATTGAGGAGCTGATCGCGACGGGCTCCATCATTACGGCCATGCCCGTGGTCAACGCCATAGCGAGTGCTGGCCGCACGCCCCGGCATCGTCACGTATGCCGACCTGCCGCCAGTCACCTCGATCCTGCGTCCGAAGCCTGCCGCACCGGTAGCGGTTAGGCGGGGAGTTTGGGGTCAGAGTAAAAACCTATTCGAGTTTTTACTCTGACCCCAAACTCCCCGGTACTATACTGCTTCCCACGCGCCCCAACAGGAAGCAAGGTATGGCAGACAAGGTATTGCGCATCGGCGGCGCCAGCGGCTTCTGGGGCGACGCCGCGCGGGCCACGCCGCAGTTGTTGCAGGTCGAAGGGCTGGACTACCTCGCGTACGACTACCTCGCCGAAATCACCATGTCCATCATGGCCGGGCCCGGGCGAAAGACGACAGCAAGGGCTACGCAACGGATTTCGTCAGCGCGGCCATGCAACCGCATCTGGCACTGATCGCCGAGCGCGGCGTTAAAGTTATCTCCAATGCGGGCGGCGTCAACCCGCAGGCCTGCGTCGCGGCGCTGCGCCCTCATCGCGCAGCAAGGCCTGGACCTGAAAGTCGCGTGCGTGGTGGGTGATGACCTGCTGGAGCGCAAGGAACAGCTACACGCGCGGGGCATCACCGAAATGTTTTCCGGCGCGACCTTCCGCCGGCAGACAAAGTGCTCAGCATCAATGCCTACCTCGGTGCTTTCCCGATCGCCCGGGCGCTTGAACTGGGCGCCGATATCGTGGTAACCGGGCGCTGTGTGGACAGCGCCGTCACTCTAGGCGCCTGCATCCACGCCTTCGGCTGGGGCCGCGACGACCTTGAGCGACTGGCCATGGGCTCCCTCGCCGGCCACATCCTGGAGTGCGGGCCGCAGGCCACCGGCGGCAACTTTACCGATTGGGAACAGGTGCCCGGCCTTGTCGGACCTGGATATCCCGTCGCGGAGATATCCGTCGACGGCACCTTTGTGTGCACCAAACCCGAGCTACACTGGCGGCCTGGTCAGCGTCGGCACGGTGAGCGAACAGATGCTGTACGAAATCGGTGACCCGCAGGCCTATCTGCTGCCGGATGTCGTCTGCGACTTTTCGACCGCGCGCATTGAGCAGGTGGGCGAGAACCGCGTACGAGTGTCCGGCGCCACGGGCCGTGCAGCGCCAAACACCTACAAGGTCAGCGCCACTTACGCTGATGAATTTCGCGGCGGCACCTACATGACGTTTTACGGTATCGACGCGGATAAAAAAGCCCGCGCCTTGGGTGAGGCGGTATTTGCAGCGGCGCGCAGGATGTTCAAAACGTATGGCCTGGCGGACTTCAGCGAAACCAGTATTGAACTGATTCGGCACCGAGAGTCAGTACGGCGCGTTCAGTGAAATCAAAGGCAGCCGTGAAGTGGCGATGAAAATTGCCGCCAAGCACCCGGACATGGCGGGCATCGGCATTATGCTCAAGGAAGCTGTGGGCCTCGGCCTCGCCACACCGCCGGGCCTGTCGGGCTTCGCCGGCAGCCGCCCAGCCCTTCGCCTGTCGTGCGGCTGTTTTCCTGCACGGTGCCCAAGACACAGGTGCAGGTGCGGATTTTGTTGGGCGATGAAACAGTGGACTGCGATGAAGCGCACGGCGCGGCGCTGGATAGCCACGGCAATTTCGCGTCCTGCCATACCCATTGCGAATACCACAGGAACGATGGTGGAAGTCCCATTGATCGCCCTGGCCTGGGCCCGCAGCGGCGACAAGGGCAACAACGCCAACGTCGGCGTCATCGCGCGGAACCGGAGTACCTGCCGTATCTCTGCGCCGCGCTGACAGAAGCGGTTGCGTGCGCGCTTCGCGCACTTCCTCGCGACACATCACAGGATAGCGTCGAGCGTTTCCTGCTTCCGGCCTGCTCGCCCTCAACTTCCTGCTGCACGACGTGCTCGGCGGCGGCGGCGTCGCCAGCCTACGCAGCGACCCGCAGGGCAAGGGCTACGCGCAATTGCTGCTGGCCTAGCCGATCAGGATTCCGAGTCACCGCGGAGACGGGCGCATGACCGTGTTTAACTCAAGGATCAACGTCCACTCCGAGGCGACGCGAAGAACCGCGCGAGATGCTGGCGCTTGTCGAACGGCTGCAGGATCTCAAGGCGCGCGGCGCACTGATCTCGGAGAAGCGAAGTCGCGTTTCGAGGAGCGCGGCAACTGACGCCGCGCGAGCGGGTGACGCGGCTGCTCGACCCGGGCATGCCCTTCCTCGACCTGGGCAATCTCGCCGGCTACCTGCTCGATACCAGCGAACCGGAGAAATCCATGCCGGGCTCCACCATTCTCTCCGGCATCGGCTTTGTCAACGGCGTGCGCTGCCTGGTCGTCGCCGACGACAGTGGCATCAACGCCGGCGCGGTCACGCCGCCGGCGTTGCCGCCTGGGTCGCTGTGAGACATCGCGCTGCAACACAAGCTGCCCTACGTGCACCTGGTCGAGAGCGCCGGCGGCGACCTGCTGAAGTACAAGGTCGAAACCTGGGCACACGGCGGCGGCCTGTTTGGCAACCGCGCCCTACTGAGCGCGGCCGGCATCCCCACGATGTCCGTGCTGCACGGACTCTCCACGGCCGGCGGCGCCTACCAGCCGGGTCTCAGCGACTACGTGGTCGGCGTCAGGGGCAACGGCATGGCGGCCCTGGCCGGTGCGGCACTGGTGACGCGCGGCGACCGGCGAGATCGCCGACGACCGCGAACTCGGCTCGTCCGAGATGCACGCGTCGGTGTCCGGCCTCGTCGAGTACCTGGCGGACGACGACGCCCACGCCCTGCTGCTGGCGCGCGAGGTGATCGGTCGGCTGCGACTGGAACCGGCGTTGTCCACCGCTGCCCGCGCGCGAGGTCGCGGCCGCCGGCCTACGATCCCGACGAGATCGCGGGCGTCGTCCCGGTCGACTACCGCAAGCCGTACGACGTGCGCGAAGTCGTGGCCCGCCTCGTCGACGCCTCGGACTTCACCGAGTTCAAGCCGCGCTACGGGTCTGCGACGGTCTGCCTGCAGGCCAGACATCTTCGGCCATGCCTGCGGCCTGGTCGGCAACAACGGCCCGATCGATCCGGCCGGCGCGACCAAGGCGACGCAGTTCATTCAGCTGTGCGACCAGGCCGACCTGCCGCTGGTGTTCCTGCAACAACACCACGGGCTATCATGGTCGGCACGAAGTCCGAGCGGGCCGGCATGATCAAGCACGGCTCGAAGATGATCCAGGCCGTTTCCAACGTGCGCGTGCCGCGCATCGCCCTGTACATCGGCGCGAGTTTCGGCGCGGGCAATTACGCGATGTGCGGCTCGGCTACTCGATCCGGATTTCCTCTTCGCCTGGCCCAACGCGTCGACCGGCGTGATGGGCGGCGAGCAGGCGGCCGACACCATGGACTGAGGTCGCGCGCGGAGGCGGCGCGCCGCGGGCGTGGCGCCCGACGAGGCGGCAGCTGGCGCAACAGGAGGCCGTCGTGGCGACATCTTCGACCGCCAGTCCAACGCCTTCTATACCTCGGGCCACTGCCTGGACGACGGCATGATAGACCCGCGCGACACGCGCAACGTACTGGGTTTCTTGCTGGACACCATGTGGGAAGCCCGGCACCGCACGGTGCAGCCGAACAGCTTCGGCGTTGCGCGCATGTAATCAGGCTACAGGAGACATCGACATGACCCAGCTACCCGAAACGAAAGATCTGCTGCTGGAACCACGCGGCAGTGTACTCACCATCTGGCTCAATCGGCCTGCGGCCAAAAATTCCCTGTCCCCCGAAATGGTAGAGGAACTGCAGGCCGTGCTGGATGCGGTGCAGGGCGACCGCTCCGTGCGCACGCTGATCCTGCGCGGCAAGGGCGGCACCTTCTGCGCCGGCGCTGACCTCAAGGGCTTCAAGTCCGGCGCGCAGGGCGGCGTGCCAAACGAAGACGAAGTGGCGCGCGGCAACCGCAACTTCGGCGACCTCATGCTAAAACTGAATGAACAACCGCAGGTGGTGATCATGCTGGTGGACGGCGCCGCCATCGGCGGTGGCCTGGGCCTGTGCTGCGTCGGCGATGTCACCATCGTCACCCGCGACGCCAAAGTTCCGCCTGTCCGAAACCAGCCTCGGCATTCCTCCGGCACAGATCGCGCCGTTTGTCACGGAGCGTGTGGGCCTGACCCATGCGCGGCGCCTGATGCTTACCGGCGCCCGCTTCACCGGTGAGGAAGCGGTGCAGTACGGCATCGGCCACCTGCTGGCCGAGGATGCTGCCGACCTGGAAACCCAATGTGCCGCGGTGCTGGAACAGATCGCGCTATGCGCCCCCGGCGCCAACGCGGTCACCAAGAGCATCGTGTTCGAGGCGACACGCCGCCCGCGCCCGCAGGCACTGGATTTTGCCGTCACGCGGATTCGCCTCCTGCATGCTCAGTGACGAAGGTCGCGAGGGCGTGGCCGCCTTTGTCGAGAAGCGCAAGCCCAGCTGGGCCAGTGAATAAGCGGGCTAATGAGTAGGCCAACGACATAAACCGTGGAGAACACGATGACACGATTTACCAGCATCCTGATCGCCAATCGCGGTGAGATCGCCTGCCGCGTGATCCGCACCGCCAGGGCGCAGGGTTACCGCACCGTAGCCGTCTACTCCGACGCCGACGCCAGGGCACCGCATGTGCAAATGGCGGACGCCGCGGTGCACATCGGGCCCAGCCCGGTCAACGAGTCCTACCTGGTGCAGGACACTATTATCGCGGCGGCCAGGTCCAGCGGCGCCGAGGCGATACACCCGGGTTACGGATTTCTCAGCGAGAACGCTGCATTTCGCCCGGGCCTGTGAGGCGTCGGGCCTCATTTTCATCGGCCCCAGCCCGGACGCGATTCACCTGATGGGTAACAAAGCAGAAGCCAAGCGGCGCATGATCGCCGCCGGCGTGCCCTGCGTGCCGGGCTATGAAGGGCGAGGACCAGAGCGATGCCACCCTGCTGCGCGAGGGCGCCAACATTGGACTGCCATTGATGGTCAAGGCGGCTGCCGGCGGCGGCGGTCGCGGCATGCGCCTGGTGCACAAGGCAGACGAACTGGCCAACGCCATCAAGCTGGCGCGCGCGGAAGCAAGCTCCGCGTTCGGCAATGGCGACCTGATTCTGGAAAAGGCCATCATACGGCCACGCCACGTGGAACTGCAGGTATTCGGCGACAGCCATGGCACCATCGTGCACATGGGCGAGCGCGACTGCTCGGTGCAGCGCCGGCACCAGAAAGTGGTGGAAGAAGCGCCCTGCCCCGTCATGACCGACGCACTGCGCGCTGCAATGGGAAAAGCGGCGGTGGCTGCCGCGCGCAGCATCGATTATTGCGGTGCGGGCACCGTGGAATTCCTGCTGGACGAAAGCGGCACGTTCTACTTCCTGGAAATGAACACGCGCCTGCAGGTCGAGCACCCGGTCACCGAATTGATCACCGGCCTGGACCTGGTGGCATTGCAACTGCAGGTTGCCCAGGGCGAGCCGCTGGGACTGACCCAGCACGACATCACCCTGACCGGCCACGCCATCGAAGTGCGGCTGTACACCGAAGATCCCACGCAGGACTTTTTGCCGATGGCAGGCCCTGTTGATCTGTGGTCGCCGCCCCGTGGCAGCGGCATACGCGTGGACAGCGGTATTTGCAGCGGACAGGACATCTCGCCGTTCTACGATCCCATGGTCGCCAAGATCATCGCCAGTGGCCCGACCCGGGAGATCGCGCGCCTGCGCCTGATCGAAGCGCTGCATGAAACCGTCCTGTTTGGCACGCGCCACAACCGGGATTTCCTGGTCGCCTGTCTGGAGAAGAAATGCTTTGCCGACGGGCAGGCCACCACGGCGTTCATTGCTGAAGAATTTGCTGCCGGTGAGATTGCCGATCGCCTACCGCGCTTTGCTGACAGCGCGGTGGCGGCCGTGCTGGAACTGGCGCTACAACACCGTGAGCTGCATGCCAGCAGCGTTATTGTGGCACCCGAACTGCGCGACTGGGCCAGTGCCAGTCCGCTGGTGTCGCGCAAACAGTATAGCCACGGCGAGCAGGTCCACGACCTGGCGGTCACTGCGCTGGGCAGGTCGCGCTATCGGGTGTTCGACGCCACCAATACCGTGGTGATCGAGTTGCTCTCCATGGCAGACAGCACCGCGCACGTGGTGATCGACGAGGCCCAGCATGTGGTGCGCTATCACTTGCCCGAGATCGGCAGGCTGCACCTGTCCATCGACGGGCGCGCCGCACAGTACCGCGATATGATCCGCCTGGACGGTGCACAGCAACAGGCCGGTGGCAGCGGCAGAATCGTGGCGCCCATGCACGGACTGTTGCTGGAGGTGCGCGTCGCCACTGGCGATACCGTCGCGGCGGGCCAGACCCTGGCGGTGCTGGAGGCGATGAAGATGCACTACGAAATTGTCGCTGACGCCGCCGGTGTAGTGAGCGAGGTCATGGCAGTGGCGGGCAGCAGGTGGCTGCTGACGACCTGCTGATTCAGATTGATGTGGCCGAATCGCAATGCTGGTTGATATTGCAACGTACCTGCCCTGCACGCCGAGCTGTTGCCATCGATCACGTCAACTCGCCCCAGCTGTTGCTGCATATCGCAAAACCGCTGGTAACATTCACTGCCATTGAACCGCCGCAGTTTCCCGTCACGTGGGCAGACGGTACCTACTGGGTGTCCATGCGCCTGTTCGGCATCATTCCGTTGGGCAGGCAGGCTATCGTAATTTCCCATCCACCTGCGGATATTTTTACACTGCGCGACAACGGGCATAGCGCCCTGATTCAAACATGGGATCACGTCATTACCATTGCTCCTGCGGGTAGCGGTACACTCTATCGGGACCAGGTGATTATCGAAGCGGGGTTGCTGACTCCGCTTGTCTGGTTGTTCGCGCTGCTTTTCTATCATCATCGACAGCGACGCTGGCGCCAGCTCGTCAGCGCCGGGTTCGATTATGGGAATCACTAAGATTTGGCTCCAGCGCACACCATGCGCATTATTCAGAACGCTATGGCACGATTTCTGCCTCAAGACTTAAGGACCGCACCATGATTGGCGAACAACGCTACCCCCATCTGTTCTCACCGCTGGATCTGGGTTTCACCACGATCAAGAACCGCGCCATCATGGGCTCCATGCACACCGGTCTGGAGGAAGCCCAGAACGGCTTTGAGCGCATGGCCGCCTACTTCGCCGAACGGGCGCGCGGCGGCGTGGGCATGATTATCACCGGCGGCATCTCGCCCAATGCAGAAGGCGGCCATGGCGCCAAGCTGGCGACGGCCGAGGAAGCGGCACAACATCGCATCATCACCGAGGCCGTGCACAACGCCGACCCGGACGTCAAAATCTGTATGCAGATTCTGCACGCGGGGCCTTTGGCGTTTGCCGACCACGCAGTCGCGCCCTCCGCGGTCAAATCGCGCATTTCCCCGGCCATGCCCACGGCGCTGGACGAAGCGGGCATAGAGAAGCAACTGGCGGACTTTGCCAACTGCGCCAGCCGTGCGCGCGAGGCGGGCTATGACGGCGTGGAGATCATCGGCTCCGCGGGGTACCTGCTCAGTACGTTCCTCGTGGAAAAAACCAACCAGCGCACCGACCAGTGGGGCGGCAGTTACGAGAACCGCATGCGCTTTCCCGTCGAAGTGGTGCGCCGCGTGCGTGCCGCCGTAGGCGACGACTTCATTGTCATCTTCCGTATCGCCGCGATGGACATGCTGCAGGGCGGCATGTCCTGGGAGGAAGTCGTGCAACTGGGGCAGGCGATCGAGAAGGCAGGCGCCACTATCATCAGCACCCACTTCACCTGGCACGAATCGGCAGTACCGACTATTTCGACCCGCGTGCCGCGCGCCGCCTTCGCCGGTGTCACCGGGCGCCTGGCCAAAGAGTTGGGCATTCCCACCATTACCAGCAACCGCATCAATATGCCCGAAGTCGCGGAGCAGGTGTTGGCGGCCGGCCACGCGGACCTTGTTTCCATGGCGCGGCCCATGCTCGCGGACGCCGAGTTCGTGAACAAGGCCAGGGAAGGTCGTGAAGATGAAATCAATACCTGCATCGCCTGCAACCAGGCCTGCCTCGACCACACCTTTACCGGCCAGGAGGTCAGTTGCCTGGTCAACCCCAGGGCCTGCCACGAAACGCTGCTCAACTACGCACCGACCGACTCACCCAAACGCATCGCGGTGGTAGGCGCAGGCCCTGCCGGGCTTGGCTATGCCACCGTCGCGGCGCAGCGCGGCCACGCGGTGACACTGTTCGACAGCGCCGCAGAAATCGGCGGCCAGTTCAACCTCGCCAGGCGCGTACCCGGCAAGGAGGAGTTCTACGAGACACTGCGCTACTACGCCCGCATGATCGAGGTGCTCGGTATAACACTGCACCTGAACACGCGTGTCGACGCCGCACAACTCAAGGCGGGCAACTTCGACCATATCGTCATCGCCACCGGTATCGAACCCCGGGTGCCGGAAGTGGAAGGCATCCATCACCCCAGCGTGATCAGCTATATCGACGCGATCATGGGACACAAGCCCGTGGGCAGGACAGTCGCCATCATGGGCGCCGGCGGCATTGGCTTTGACGTGGCCGAGGTGATCCTGCACAAGGGCACCTCGGCGGCGCTGGACCTGAACGTGTTCGCACGTGAATGGGGTATCGACTTCGAACACCACCCGCGCGGCGGTGTCACCGGCGTCGAACCCATTGTGGAAAAAGCCGACCGCGACGTTTTCCTGCTGCAGCGCAAGACCACACCGGTAGGCCGTGGCCTCGGCAAAACCACCGGCTGGACCCATCGCCTGTCGCTGGCGCGCCGTGCGGTGAAAATGCTCAACGGCGTCGAGTACCACAAGATCGATGACGACGGCTTGCATATCAGCATCAACGGACAGCCACAGCTACTGGCGGTGGATACCGTGATCGTGTGCGCCGGGCAACTGCCGCTGCGCGCGCTGTACGATGAACTGCAGAACAGCGGCCTGAACGTCAGCCTGATAGGCGGCGCCTATGAAGCGGCGGAACTGGATGCCAAGCGCGCGATCAACCAGGCCAGTTACCTGGCGGCGGCGGTGTAGCAGACAGCGCCAACCTGAATACCGGGCGCTTCCAGCTCCGCCCCTCTCACGTTTTCTGCCGCAACTCAAACATCATGCTGTACAGGACCGGCACGAAGCCCAGTGTGAGAACCGTGCCAACGGCCAGGCCGCACATAATGACGATGGCCATGCCGAACCAGAACTCGCCGCCAAAAAGGGCCAGCGGCACGAGCCCCGCGACGGTGGTAATGGTGGTCATAATGATGGGGCGCGAACGCGCCAGGGCGGCGGCAATGATCGCCTGATTTACCCGCATCCCCTCCTGTCGGCCCTGATCTATTCTTTCGATCATCACGATACCGTTGTTGATGATGATTCCCGCCAGGCTGAAGAGCCCGAGCATCGCTGTGAAGTCGAAGAACGCCCCGAAAAGCCAGAGGCCAAAGCTTGCGCCGATGAATACCAGTGGAATCGTCAACAGAATAATCGCGGGGCGACGCAAAGAGTTGAACTGCAGTACGAGCGCCGCCACAATCAGGAACAGCGCGTGCGGCACGAACATCAGCAGCTTGGAACTTGACTCCCGGGCTCCCTTGATCTCCCCTTCTGTTTCGATCAAATAGCCGGGTGGAAGATTGATCGCGTCCAGCGCATTGCGCATGGCGCCATGCAGTTCCATTGCAGTCATGTCGGGGTGCTTCCCCGCCACGGTAATGGCGCGCTGCTGATTATTGCGCCGGATCCGGCTTGGCTCTACGTCGCCATGAAAATCAGCGATCTGAATCAGTGGAACGGCTACACCCCTGGTCGCGGAGTACACCTCGACGCCGCGCAATCGATCGAGTTCATTGCGACTACCTTCTGCAGCCCGGATCACCACCGGTATCACCTTGTCACCCTCCCGGTAGTCGGTCACCACCTCGCCATCAAAATGGGCGGACAGGGTGCGGGCAATCTCCTCGCTCGTTACCTCAGCGCGCCTGGCGCGCTCCTGATCCACTTCGACGCGGATTCTGAAGACGGGGTCTTCCCAGTCGCTGCGAATTGCACGCGTGCCGGGAACGCTATGGAAAGCATCTTCCAGCTGGGCGGCAAGTTGTTGCAGTACATCGGTCTGCGGACCGGATACTCGCAGTTCAACGGTACCCAGCGCGGCCGGCCCCAGGAACAGGATATCGGCTCTGCCTGTTCCTTCGGGAATGTCGCGCGCGATGAAACTTTCAACGCGTTGCATCACGTGCTCGATCTGGGCACTGTGTTGCGTGTTGACCACCAGAAAAGCCTTGTTTGGCTGAGGATCATTAGGGCTCAGGGCGAGAAAGAAGCGCGGGCCACCGGCTCCGACATACGCCAGCACATCGGTAACTTCCGGGTTATCCACCGTATTCATCAGGTAGCGCGACAGACGGCTCGCTACCGCAGCGGTGTCGGCGATATCCGTGGCCGCGGGTAAGTCCAGATAGACAGTGAACTGATTGCGTTCAGATGGCCCCAGCGATCTCTGCTTCACCCGCTCGAAGACGACCCCTGAGAGCGCCAGCATGCCAATCATCAGTACAATAAAAAAAATACGCTGTCTGAGAATCAGGCCCAACACGCCGCGGTAAGCCCGGTAAGGCAGCGAGTCGTACTGCGGTACCGCTGTCCGCTGATTATCGCCAAGAAACCAATAGCAGAATGCAGGAATTACGGTAATCGCAATCACCCACGACGCCAGCAGCGCCAGGGCCAGCACCTGCCCGAGCGAGCGCAAAAACTCTCCAGTGCCGTCGGCAATCAACACCAGAGGGAGAAACGCAAACACCGTCGTCAGCGAACTGGTCAGCAGCGGAAATGCCAGCGTGCGTGGCGCGGCGAGTGACGCGTCCAATTTCTCGACACCGGAATCCAGTCGCTTCTTGATATCCTCTGCAATAACAATCCCGTTATCGACCAGCAATCCCAGCGCAACAATAATGGCGGCAATGGAGATGCGATGCAGTTCAATCCCGAATAGCGACATGCCGAGCAGCGTCGACATGATGGTCAGCGGGATCATCGCGCCGACTATCAGTCCGGTCCGCAACCCCAGAAACAACATCACCACCACCAGCACGACCGCCATCGTCTGCAGCAGATTTTCGCTGGCGTCATGCACCGACGCCTGTACCAGGTCGGGCTGGAAAATCACTGTATCGAGCTGCATGCCCAGCGGCAGCTGTGGCCGCAGTTGCTCCAGGCGTCTGGTCACCTGTTTGCCCAGCGTGGCGACGTTGACGCCCGGGACCATCGAGATGCCCAATACAATGGCGGGTTGGCCATTGTAGAAAGCCAGCGATTCGGCGGGATCGACATACCCCCGCTCAATGGTCGCCAGGTCCTGCAGGTAGACAACGCCACCCTCCTGCGTCGGAATAGCCAGGTCGCGAATGTCCTCGACGGACCGGAAATCGCCTGAGGGTTGTATCACCACGCGCTGACCAGCGGCATTCACTGTCCCGCCCGGCAGGATCACGTTCTGTCCGCGCAGGGATTCAACGACCGACGCTGTCGTCAGCCCGAACTGGGCCAGGAAGTAGGGGTCGAACTTCAACCAGATCCGCTCGTCCTGCACGCCATAGAGTTCGACGCGGGCGACGAGCGGCAAGGCACCCAATTCATCGCGCAGATCCTCCGCCATCTCCTTTAACTCGGCCATCGAGAAATTGGCGCCGGTCAACGCCAGGGTCACCACGGCCAGTCGTCCATAATCGTCGTTGACGACAGGACCCTTAACGCCTTCTGGCAGGTGCGGACGCAGATCATCCATCTTGTCGCGCAGTTGGGCCCAGATGGGTGTCATGTCCGTGTAGCGATCATCCACCTCGGGTGTCACGATAGACAAGCCGTTCATGGATACCGAGCGAATATCCTTGACCGCCGGGATTTCCTTGATCTTCTCCTCAATCGGGCGCGTGATGAGGGCCTCGATACGCTCCGGAGACAAGCCTGGAAACCGCGTGATGACCTGGGCGTTGCGAATGGTGATTTCCGGGTCTTCCTGGCGCGGCTGTGTGAAATAGACTGCTGCCCCCGCCACCAGTGTGGCAATGATCAGTAGCCAGGTGAACCGCGCCCGGGAAATGGCAAACTTTGTAAATCTATCCATCCCTCAGCCCCTTGTCGGGCATCCACAATTCCACCTTCATCTGGTCGCGAAGGAATGGCACTCCCGCGCTCACCACTTTGTCGCCCGGCTGCAGGCCGCTGTGTACTTCAAGCATATTGCCGCGCAGATCGCCGACCACGATCTGCCTCACGCGGACCTGGCTGGTGGATTGGTCAAAAACAAAGACAGGAACTGTCTTGCGCGCGTTTCCCTCATTCGCACTACCACCGTCCATCAAGCATGCCGACTTCCACGGCGACGGCTGACAACGGGATCATGTACACCGTCTCACCTTCAAGATACTCATCGAAGTTGAAAATCACGCTGGCTGTCATTCCCGCTCGCAGATCAGCGTCAGTCGTACCGGGGAGGACTTCCACCGGGAACGCGTTGCCTGATTCAGCGAGCGAGCCTATTGATACGACCCGGCCTGGCAGTGCCAGATCCTTGAACGTGGGAAACTCGACTTGTACCGCCTGACCAAAATTCACGTCGCGGATAAGGGTTTCGGGTACGCGAACCTCGACCTTGAAACTGCCGATACTTTGCAGGACGAATGCCTGTTTGCCTGCGGTCAATTCCTGGAACGGATCGATGGAGCGTTGGGCAATACTGCCGGCTGAGGGCGCCGCCAGTACGGTTCTGCTTAAATCGAGTTCCTTTTGATCCAGATCGGCCTGGGCAGAACGCAGATTTGCCTGGGCGGTGTTGTAATTGGTAATCGCGGTGTCGAGCTCAAAGGGTGTAGCAACATTGCGCTCGCGGAGCTTCCGGAACTGATCGACCTGGCGTTTGGTCTCGATAACCTTCTCGCGGGCAACAACCAGTTGGGCGCGGGCCCCCTCCACCGCCAGTTCCATTGGCTTCCGGTCAAGAGTGGCAAGTACCTGGCCCTGGGCGACGGTATCGCCCTGCGCGACAAACACCTCATTGACCGTGCCGCTCACCGCGAAACTCAAGGGAGATGTATCCGCCGCGACAACCTTGCCGGAGAAGCGGCGCGACTGGCCCACGGCCAATTCATTGACCGTATAAAACTTGACCCGGGGCACAACCTCCACCCGACTTTCAGGTTCGCGGCTACAGCCTCCTGAGACGAGGGCGATCACGGCAAACAGCCCCGCCCATAGAATACGATAGGAAATTAAACTCCAATATTCATTGCGCATAAATGGAAGAACTCAGGGCATTCAGATCGGCGAAGTATACGCTGCGAAAGTTTGGCGGCACAAATTCAAAGCATTCGACACTGATACCATGAACACCGTCGATGAAGCGACAAGTATGACTACGGCGGGGGGCTTTCCGAAAGCTTCTTTCACGCCCAACACAGAAACTTCGCGGAAACGAGACAGCACTATTGCAAACACAAAGGCAGCGTGCACGCCACCACAGCCACGCCATAGAAGCGGTTTTGGCTGTCCAGGGCTGGATCAGCTATTGCCGCGGCAGGCAGTTTCGCGCCCAGCAGGACGTCAGCCTCCACGCCGATGGCCAGATGCAATACGCCAACCAGCAGGAATACCGGCGCGCAGAGTTGCAGGACCAGTTCCAGTGTTTTCATTGTTCTACACATTCACGCCGGGCGTAGCCGCAAGCTTGTCCTGCGCCCGCCCATGCAGGTAGGAACCGACAATCCCCATCAGCCAGCAGGCCGCAAATGCTAAGGTCGCCATATTCGTGGCCTGCTCATTGCCACTTAACTGTTGGGTCACCAGAGCGGTGATGGTGTCGATATCGGGAGTAAGGCCGCTGCTTTCGATCTTTTGGACTACTTCCATTGCTATGCTCATGGTAACGGAAACGACGGTGTAGAGTGCATAAGCGGCAACGCCAACCAATACGACCCCGGCGGCCCAGCGCTTCAGGTACAGATGCCCGAGGCCAGGGAATACCAACGCTGACAGCAGCACGGCTTTCGTTGCTCGCTTCACGGACCACCTCCTTTCGTTGCTTATTACGCGTTATATAAGGTAAAAATCCCGATACCGATAAACCCGATACCAGCGATGTAGTGCAGGTACTTTGTATTGATGTACTCCGCGAGCAGGCTGCCCGCCAACACGCCAATCGCGGATGCAACCACCAGTGCAGCCGAGGCCGCCAGGAACACCGTGTACTTGCTAACCTCTTTATCAGACGCGAACAGCATAGTAGCCAGTTGCGTTTTATCACCGAGCTCGGCAATAAACACAGAGGCAAATATTGTCAGGAATATTTTCCAATCCATTAAAAATCACCCATCAGGTTATGTCATCTCCCGAGTGTCTATCGTGTTCCCGTTAAACACCGTAAGCTGGTCTGCCACAAGTGTACGCTCTGCGTTATACTCAAACCATAAAAATAAAGGTGAGCCTATGCCACTCCTTGATCTGCGCCTCGCCGGCCATGATGTCATTACCTGTCGCATGTGCTGGTATTCAGGTTTGTTTCAGCTTGGCGCGCTTACTATTTGGTGCATGCTCTGTCTCTGCCTGTCGCCCTGAGCGAACAGTGCATCGGCACCCCGGCTGTCGCGGGCGGCCCGAACTATTATAAGAATAACGCGGGAGGTCACACGTGACACAACGCAAACTGCTACCACCCATTGTGGCTGTCGCACTCTGTACTTCCCTGGGCGCACCGCTGGCCTGGAGCCAGGGCAACAGCGACGGCGCCCTTGAGGAGGTCGTGGTCTACGCCCGCAAAATTGGCGAGAATCCGCAGAATGTGCCCATCTCCATGATCGTCAACAGCGGCGAGCAACTGGAGGCGGCGCAGGTCATCGACTTCCAGGACATCACCAAGGTCACGCCCGGCCTCACCATCACCAGTGATGATCCGACCTCCACATCGATGAAGATCCGCGGCGTCGGACTGAGTTACTTCGGCCTGGCCGCAGACCCCGGCGTGGTGATCACCGTGGACGAGTTCCCGCAGTCGCGCATCGGCGCGGTGTTTGGCGCGTTCCTGGACGTGCGCCAGATCGAGGTGCTCAAGGGGCCGCAGGGCACGCTGTACGGGCGCAATGCCCCCAGCGGGGTGATCAGTATCTGGAGCAACCGGCCCGACTACGAAGGCGTCCACGGTCGCGCCGAACTGACCTCATCCTCCTTTAACTCGCTGCTGGGTGAGGCCGCCCTTAACGTACCGCTGGTCGAGGACCATCTGGCGGCCAGGCTGGCCTATATCAACACCCGGTCGGATGGCTATACCGATCTGGCCCAATACGACACGGTTACTACGGGTCCGGACGCTTACACGTATGTTTACGCGGGCGATAAGATACACGCAGACGAGGTCGATGGCGAAAGTGCGCGCGCCACCATCCTGTTCGAGCCCATTGAGACGCTGTCGTTTACCACCCGCCTCAATCGCACCGATTACAACAACGGGCTTTCCAGCCTGATTCCGGATGGCCCGATGATCTTCACCGAGGAGTCGTCCGTGGTAAATCCCGACGGTTCGGTTTACGTGGCCGACCGCAACGACAACCTGATGTTCCAGGACAATCTGGATTTCTCCGATTACACGCTCGAAGAAGGTGGCGTGCGAGGTGAGTGGCTGGCGGGGTCCGGTCGCCTGGTATCGCTCTCGCAATACCAGAAATTCGATACCACGCTGAGCGAAACCAACGACGCCAGACCGTTTCCCTTCGCCGTGCCGCGCGTGCTGACCTCGGGCGACAAGCTCTACACCCAGGAACTGCGCTGGCACAGCCAGATCGGTGACAAGATCACTTACCTCGTCGGCGCGTATTATGCACACCAGGATTTCGAGCTGACCTACGACCAGCTGGAGCAGGTGACCGGACAGTTGATCACCGTGTCGGGCACCTCGGACCAGGATACTTTCGCTGCATTTACCAATTTCGATTATCAACTCGATGAGCAGTGGAGTTTCAGCCTCGGCGGACGTTACAACGACGAGACGGAATCGATCGATTCCAATCTCGATTTGTCGGCCCTGCTCGGCGGAGGCGGCGTCCCTGTCAACATCGGCCAGGTACAGGACGAGGTTCTCGACGACAATACCTCATTCAGCTTTAAATCCCGCTACCAGTACGTCGAGGACATCCTGTTCTATTTCGGCTGGGACACCGCGTACAAGTCCGGCGGCTACAATCCGCAGGTCGCCAACATCTCTGATTTCTTCGTCGGCAATGAGAATATCGCGACGCTGGAGGATGACTTCCTGCTCTACCCCGCCGAGGAGTCCACCGCTTATGAAATCGGCGTCAAGTCAATCTGGCCCCAGCAGCGGCTGCTGTTCAATGTGGCCCTCTTTTACCAGGATTTCGATAATTTCCAGAACTTCCAGGAAGCTGATCCCGAGCGCATCGGCGGATTCTCTCTCGGCATCCTGATCAACAGCGCCGACAAGGTGAACACCCAGGGCATCGAGGCGGAACTCTCATGGTCGATAACCGATGAGTGGAACGCCTCGTTCAGCGCCAGTTACGCGAATGCGACCGTCGACCACTGGGACACCAACTTCTGCGATGAGGACGATATCACTGCCGATCCGCTGCTGCTCTACTGCCCGTTGAGTGGCGGCAGCCGCCTGAACGACGATGCCAAGTGGACCAGCAATACGCAGTTGGGATACCGCAGGCCGCTGCCAAACTCGGACATGACGCTATTCAGCAACCTTTCCTACGCCTTCCGGGGCGAGGCCGGCGGCGACGACGACCGCGCGCTGGGCACGCTGGATATGAACATCGGTATCGAACTTGACGCCTGGAGTGTGAAGGTCTGGTCGAAGAACCTGCTGGATGCGCACAACTACAGCGGCAACGACCCCGAGTCGGAAGTGCTGACCGTCGACGACTTCTTCCTGGGCAGCAATATCCCGCCACGCTCCCTCGGTGTAACAGCCATATACACGTTTGGCGCCGGCTAGCGGCCAGGCCATCGCTTTTCGAGAAGGCGCCCACTGCGCCTATACTGTGACTGTATGCGAATTCTACTGGTTGAAGATGACAGGCTACTCGGTGAATCCCTGCACCGGGCGCTGACACTTGCGCACTATGCCTGCGACTGGACAGGTGACGGCAACCAGGTGGTTGCCTTGCTCGGTGCAACGCATTTCGATCTGCTGGTCCTGGATCTCGGTTTGCCCGGTCGTTCGGGACTCGAGGTGCTGCGCGAGATGCGCAAGAAAAACTTCCGCCTTCCGGTACTGCTGCTGACCGCCAGGGACAGCGTCGAGGACAAAGTCAAAGGCCTGGACAGCGGCGCCGATGACTACCTCACCAAACCGTTTGAACTCGAAGAGCTCTATGCGCGTATCCGGGCATTGCTGCGACGCCAGCAGGAAGTTGAACAGAATATGCTGCGCTGCGGCAGCCTCCGCTTCGACTGCAAGGCCAGGGAGGTCTTTCACGATGACCGCCAGGTCGACCTGACCGCCACCGAGATCGCCATCCTGGAGTCGCTGATGCGCAATGGGGGACACTACGTCTCCACCCGGCGCCTGGAGGACAGCATCTACACCTGGGACAGGGAAGTGGAATCAAACACCGTGCAGGTATACGTCTCCCGGTTGCGCAAACGTTTCGGCAATGACTTTATCGAGAACAAGCGCGGCGTAGGGTACCGGATACCAAAGTGAAAAGATCCCTGGGCAATCGCCTGCTGTTGATTCTGTTGCCGACAACGCTATGTGTCTGGACAGCTGTGTCAGCCGGCATCTGGGTGCTCGGCACCAAAGCCATCGAGCGGCAGATCGACAACCAGTTGCGCAACCTGGTAGCGGCAGTGAGCTATACCATCGATGCTTTCGTGTCCGCAGGACTATCCGGCCCGTCGCGCCATAGCCTTATGGACTTTGAAGTGATCGACTCCGGCGCGGGCGGTTTATACAAGGTGACGCTTCCGGAGGACGCGCTGCCGATGGCTCTGAATGTGTGGCACGTCAATGTCCTGCGGGCGATGACCGAGGGCTCGCCGCTGTTTAGGCCGCCGCACAAGCGGGGAATCACCAACGAAACCCTCGCCGATGGCTCGCAGTGGCGCGTGATACGCTCGCGCCTGGGCGACACGGATTTGTGGCTGGTCGCCGGGCTCAACCAGGCGACACTGGGGACCGAATCCCAACGCCTCATGCTGGCGGTCCTGTCGCCACTGCTGGCGGGATTGCTGCTGATCGTGCCATTGACCTACTATGCGGTGCGCAACGGGCTGAAACCGTTGCGTGAACTCGAACAGCAGATAGGCCAGCGCTCTTCCAGTGATTTGCACGCGGTGGTAACGACCGATGTGCCCGTTGAAGTGGTGCCGGTGGTGAGCGCACTCAACCTCTTGTTGCAGCAACTGGGCGCGGCAATAGAAAAAGAAAAACGCATCACCGCGGATGCCGCCCACGAATTGCAGACGCCGCTGGCATCCATCAAGACTGAAGTCCAGCTTGCGCTGAACCATGCACCCGACGCCGACCGCGCGCTGCTACAGAGGATCATCGAACGGGTCAACCGCGCGTCGCACGCGGTGCAACAACTGACCGCGCTAAGCCGCCTGGAGTCGATGGCGCAGCCGTTCTCCCAGCGTGTGGATCTCTACGACTGCACAAAGCAGGTACTGGAATCGCACAGCGCGCAGATCGCCGCGCGGCGCCTGACCGTGGCACTGAACGATTGTCATCCGGAAATACAGGGCAATAGCGATATGATCGGCATCCTGCTCGACAACCTGATCAGAAACGCGCTCAATTACGCCAGCGCGGGCACCGAGGTGCGTATTGTGCTCACTGACAACGGTGCCAGCCAATTGTTGATCGAAAACCAGTGCCAGGACATTTCTGACCAGCAGTGGCAGTTGATCACCCAGCGGTTTTACCGCGTGCCCGGCAGCCATGGCGACGGCAGCGGCCTGGGCATGTCCATCGTCCAGCGTATCTGTGAATTGCACGGCGCACAGCTGTCGGTGGGCCGGCGCGCGACGGGCGACGGATTCTCGGCGCGGGTGCGGTTTGCGCCTCGGAAAGTACGCGACAGAGGCTTACTGGCAGGCAGTTGAACGGCACTGCCGGATGCCGTACACCGCGTTGTCCATGGGCTGCTAGTCGCTCTTCAATGTCTCCTCTATTGGATGCGACCTATGCAGGAGCTTCATCCCTTGTGACATGCGAGCAATTCAGTTTATTTTCAGGCTCAGTGATTACACTTTACACAGCAACGTGTTCTCGACATCCCGATTGTCCATCGTTCACGTGATGCAGCCAGAAGTAGCGCGGATCATCTTTTTGGCTAAGCTGAATGCCGCGCGAGAAAAATAAGGAAGATCATGTCCACAACAGCGGGTTTTGAAAACCGGGCACATCTGGTCACTCACGGTGCCAGACGGTTACGTGAGTCATTACAGTGGCTTGGTATCTTGCTGGCGGCCGGTCTGGTGTGCGCATGCGATGACGGAGGAGATTCGGTGAAGATTGAACAACAGGCGATCCGGCTGACGACGGAGCGCGCGGCCAAGCCGCTGGATGTCGATGTGCGCGAGCCCCGCCTGTCGTGGCAGCTGCCGGGTGTAGAGCGCCAGTATGCCTACCAGGTAGCGGTCGCGTCGGATGCCTCTCTCATCGTTGCCGAACAGGCGGATGTCTGGGATAGCGGCCAGGTGGTGTCAGCAGTACAGACGGATGTTCCCTACCTGGGCCCGGAGCTTGCATCAAACGCCACGTATTTCTGGGCGGTGCGGATCTGGGTCTCGGACAATGGCTCCCCTGGCCCCTGGAGCGAGCCGGCTCGATTTGAAACCGGGCTCTTTTCAGCGACCGACTGGAGCGCGACCTGGCTGGGTCGCGACAATCCCCCGGCAACACCGGCGCTTGGCGAGCAGTCGCCAGCGCCGCTGCTGCGCAAGCAATTCGTACTCGATGGTTCGATTGCTCGCGCCCGCCTCAGGATCGTGGGCCTCGGCCACTATGTCGCCTACATTAACGGCCGTCGAGTCGGGAGCCAGGTGCTCGATCCGCCGCCGACCGCGTTCGATGCGACGGCGCTCTACGCCACGCACGATGTCACCGATCTGCTGCGCGCAGGTGAGAACGCCATCGGCGTTATGCTGGGGCGAGGCTATTTCTCGGCACCGGCGGGGTCTGCAGCGCTGGCAGGTTTCGACCTCTTCCAGCTCGGCGCGGCGACGTGGCACAGTGAACCGCGCCTGCTCGCCCAACTCGACGTGACGTACGACGATGGCACCACTGCGCGCATCGTCAGCGATGGCTCGTGGGCCATGGCGGATGCGCCGATCATCGACGCGGCGTGGGAGGGTGAGCATTACGACGCCCGCCTGGAGCAGCCCGGCTGGTCGGACACGGGCTTCGATGACTCCGGCTGGACGCCCGCCCCAGAGCAAGCCGCGCCCACGCGCAAAACGCTTGCGATGGCGATGGAGCCGATCGAGATAGCCGAGACACTGCCTGCCGTTTCCAGCTCAACGCCCGCTCCCGGTGTGACCGTGTATGACTTCGGCCGCACGATCGCCGGTTGGGCGCAGATCACTGTGGCAGGCACCGCCGGCACGACGATCACGTTAACCTACGGCGAGACGCTAAACCCGGATGGAACGGTCGCGACGCTGGGCGAGCTGGTGCATGTGGATTCGTACACGCTCTCCGGGCGGGATGAGGAAAATTGGGAGCCGGGCTTTGCGCGCCACGGCTTCCGTTTTGTGCAGGTGTCCGCAGCGCCGGCTGCGCCTGCGGCACTGTCTGTGCAGGCCCGCGTCAACCACACGGCGGTTGCGTCCACTGGCGCGTTCGACAGCGACAACGCGCTGCTCAACACGCTGCAGCAGAACCAGCGCGCGTCGCTGCTGGCGAACCTCTGGGGATTCCCGACCGACACGCCGTGGCGCGACCGCATGGGCTGGACGGCAGACGCATGGCTGTTCCTCGATTCGGCGGCATTCAATTTTGATGTGCAGCGGCTGTTCAGGCAGTGGCTGCGCACCTACCGCGAGTCGCAGACGCCGGACGGCAGCCTGCCGGTCGTGGCGCCCGTGGGCGGCATTGTTCCGCCTTTCGCGAATGATCCCTCGTGGTCCGGCACCCTCGTGCTCATCGCCTGGGGCGTCTACCAGCATTACGGGGACGTGCGCATTCTGTCCGAAAATTACGACGCAATGGTGCAGTGGATGGACCTGATGGAAGCCGCAATTGCCGGGAGTGGGAACCTGCACCGGGGATTTTCCTTCGGTGATTGGGCCTCGCCAGGTTCAGAGGCTAACGGCGGCGTGGCGCTGTTTCCACCGGATGGATCCGCGCTGACGGCGAGCGCAGATCTGTACGAGGAAGCCCGCACGCTGGCGCGCATCGCAGCGGTGCTCGAACGTCCCGAGGATACGGCAAGGTTCGACGCCATGGCGGACAGGATCAAGGAGGCCTTCAATGCCACGTTCTTCGATGCGACGGCGAATATCTACCGGAGCGGCAACGGCACAGGTTACCGCCAGACCGCCAACCTGATGCCGCTGGCCTATGGCCTCGTGCCCGCTGATCGCGAGGACGCGGTCTACGACAACCTGGTCGCCGACATTCGCGGCCGTGGCGATCACCTTAATACCGGAGCGATCGGTACCAAGCTGCTGCTGCCCTGTACTCACCCAGCGCGGCGACATCGAGCTTGCGTATACGCTCGCCACGCAGACCACGTATCCCAGTTGGGGCTACTGGGTGGAGCAGGGCGCGACGAGCAGTTGGGAGACGTGGTCCCACACCGGCCCCATGCAGTCACAGAACCACGCTTTCCTCGGTACCTTTGACGACTGGCTGTACAAATACCTGGCGGGACTCAGTGCGACTGAGCCGGGCTATGCCGCCGTCCGGATCAAGCCATTCATCCCCACCGGGCTCACGCGCGCCTCGGCCTCCATAGAAACGCCGCGCGGCGAACTCAAATCGCAATGGCAACGACGCGATGGGGCGATCGAATTGACCGTCACGATACCCGGGAATACCTCGGCTGAGGTGCATGTTCCGGCCGCACGAGCGGATAATGTCTCCGCGGGGGATGACGGCGGGACAGAGCTGCTGCGCCGCGAGGATGCCCATGCCGTGTACCGCGCAGGTGCCGGAACGCACAGTTTCAAAGTTGGAATAGCCAAGTGAAGAGCAGTGTTAGGGAG
>CAVQGV010000004.1:0-201324 GCA_963712135.1 uncultured Gammaproteobacteria bacterium | reverse complement strand
ATTGTGTGGAACAGGGCTGGGTGCTCGACGGCGTGGTCAGCCAGAGCATCGCGCAGGCGCGGTCGCTGTGGCGGCTGCGCGAGGATATCTCCGAGACGATTTCACGCTGGACGCCCTACAAGAACGACATTTCCACCGTGACCTCCCGCATTCCGGCCTTCCTGGCCGAAGTGGAGGCAGTGGTCACCGCAAACTACCCGGAGTTTGAAATCATCTGGTTCGGCCACATCGGCGACGGCAATGTGCACCTGAATGTGCTCAAGCCGGACGACTTACCCATGGAGGAGTTTCAACAGCGCTGTGGTGAGGTGAGCAAGTGGGTGTTCGATATTGTGCAGCGCTACGGTGGCAGTATTTCGGCCGAGCACGGTGTTGGACTGCTGAAGAAAGACTACCTGCACTACACGCGCTCGGAGCTTGAAGTGTCGATTATGCGGCAGATCAAGAAGGCGTTTGATCCGCTGGGGATTATGAATCCTGGGAAGATTTTTGATTAGTTGAGTGCCGGATCCGCCGCGTCAGCTGGTGTGGTTACTCCGGGCACGCAAAAGCGCCATCCATGGCAGCTCGCCTCGGCCATCCATGGCCTCGAGACGGCACCCGTGCAATCCAGCACTCAAGCGAGCTGTGGATGTGGTAGTGCGATTCAGGACCGTCGGCGGCCATGGATGGCCGCCGTCGAGCCACATGGATGTGCTTGTAGCGAGTCCTGAACGCACTCCTCACATCCAGCGGATAGTGGCACCGTTCAGTATTTTAAATTTCACTCAGCGTAGAGCGTCTTAACGCCCTCGCGCGTACCCAGCAAAAGCACATCCGCCGGCCTGAGCGCAAACAACCCATTGGTAACCACGCCGGTAATGTTGTTGATCTTCGCCTCCATTGCCAGCGGCTGGGGAATGGAAAAGTTGTACACATCCAGAATGACATTGCCGTTGTCGGTCACCACGCCCTCGCGGTAGATCGGGTCGCCACCCAGCTTGACCAGTTCCCGCGCCACGTAACTGCGCGCCATGGGAATAACCTCCACCGGCAGCGGAAATTTCCCCAGGGTATGTACCAGCTTGCTGTCATCGGCAATACAAATAAATTCCCGTGCCACCGCGGCGACAATTTTTTCGCGGGTCAGCGCCGCGCCGCCGCCCTTGATCAGCTGCAGCGCGCGATTGCTCTCGTCGGCGCCGTCGACGTAAAAGTCCACCTGGTCCACCGTGTTGAGTTCATACACCGGGATGCCGTGGCTCTTGAGTCGTTGCGCAGAGGCTTCCGAGCTGGCCACGGTGGCGTTGATCTGGCCCTTGATCCGGGCCAGGGCGTCGATAAAGAGATTGGCGGTGGAGCCGGTGCCGATGCCGAGTACCGTGTCGTTTTCCAGCCTGGGTTGGATGTACGCCAATGCCGCGTTTGCCACTGCCTGCTTCATTTCGTCCTGGGTCATGTGCTGTCCTTCGGCATTTGGATGTTGAGCGAGTAATAGTATAGGTCAGCGCACCGCTGCGATCACCCAAAAACCTTTGCGCTTGCCACGCCAGAGGCTGAAAAACGCAGCCCGCTGCTTTAAGATGGAGTGCCCGCCCGCCATCCCCGGAAGCGAACATCTCATGCCGCAGTCCTACATCAAACGAATTCTCGATGCGCGGGTGTATGACGTGGCCCGGGAAACTCCGATACACGAAGCCAACCTGATGTCACGGCGACTGGATAACCACGTCTGGCTGAAGCGGGAGGATTTGCAACCGGTGTTTTCGTTCAAACTGCGCGGCGCCTATTGCAAAATGAGCCGCCTCAGCCAGGAGCAACTCAGTCGCGGAGTGATTGCCGCGTCGGCGGGAAACCACGCACAGGGCGTGGCAATGGCGGCGCAGAAGCTGGGCGTGAAAGCTACTATCGTCATGCCGCGCACCACGCCGCTGATTAAAGTGGATGCGGTGCGCAGCCTCGGTGCGCGGGTGGTGCTGCACGGGGACTCCTACGATGAGGCTGCGTTGCAGGCGCAGGCATTGTTGCAAGCGCAGGGCTTGACCTATGTGCATCCTTTTGATGACCCGGATGTGATTGCCGGGCAGGGCACGGTGGGCATGGAGATCGTACGCCAACACCAGAGTCCCCTGGACGCCCTGTTTGTGCCGGTGGGCGGTGGCGGGCTGCTCGCTGGTGTCTCCGCTTATGTGAAATACGTGTGGCCACAGACACGGTTGATCGGTGTGGAGCCTGAGGATGCGGCCTGTTTGCAACTGGCCTTGACGCGCGGGCGGCGCGCGACACTGGCGGAGGTGGGTCTGTTCGCTGATGGCTGCGCCGTGGCGCAGGTAGGTAAGGAGCCTTTTCGCATTATCCGCAAAACAGTGTCGGAGGTCATCACCGTGTCTACGGATGAAATGTGTGCGGCGATCAAGGACATTTTTGAAGACACCCGCAGCATCGCTGAACCTGCCGGCGCCCTTGCCCTGGCGGGTCTCAAGAAGTATGTGCAGCGGACCGGCGCACGAGGGCAGGATTTATTGGCGATAGTCAGTGGCGCCAATACCAATTTCGACCGCCTGCGCTACATCTCCGAGCGCACTGAGATTGGCGAGCAACGGGAGGCGGTGATCAGCGTCACCGTGCCGGAACACCCCGGCAGTTTTAAACAGTTTTGCAGCGCACTGGGTCGACGCAATATCACCGAGTTCAATTATCGCTACGCGGATGCGAATTCCGCCCAGGTCTTTGTCGGCCTGTCCGTCGTTCCGGGAGGAGAGGACCTGGCGGGTCTGCTCGCGGGGCTGCGACAACGCGGCTACACCACTGAGGACATGACCGACAATGAGGTGGCCAAACTGCACATCCGCCATATGGTCGGAGGGCATGCACCGGCCCAGTTGCGCGACGAACTGGTGTATCGCGTGGAGTTTCCCGAGCGCCCCGGCGCCCTGCTCAAGTTTTTATCAGGACTGGGCCAGCGCTGGAATATTTCCATGTTTCACTACCGCAACCACGGGGCCGCCTATGGCCGGATTTTCGTCGGCATTCAGGTGCGCAAAGCCGAACGCAGGCAGTTCGAACAGGTACTGGATCGGATCAATTTCCGCTACTGGGAGGAAACCGCGAACCGGGCCTACCAGCTGTATCTGGGCAACCGGTCGAAGTAGGGGCGAAACCAAGGCGGCACGAGGCTTGCGAGGGTTTTCTTTTGCTCAGGCCTGATATAAGATTGCGACTGATTTTAGAATAATTATAGTTGCTAATTTTGGACGTGGGTGGGTGCAGGATTCTACAGATTCGTACCCCTGTTTATGTGTTAGTGAGAGACAATCGGTGAAGCGTAGTCCTGATTTTGTGTTTGTTCTGGCAGCGGCATTTGTTCTAGGGGTGATACTGACATTGCTGGTGCCTCTGGCTGCGAATGATTCGGTTGCCGGCCCGGCATCCGAGTTACAGGCCGGCATCATCATCCCGCAGTAATTTACTGCTGACTTTGCCCTGTTTTCCCTGGCGCCGGTACAGGGCGGCATCGGTTGCAATGTAATCCAACCTGATATCCCAACTCTCCTGCGGGACCTCATCGACCCGCTGGCTGTCGTGGGCCAGCCCAACCAGTAGTGGACCAGAAATACCTGACAGCGTCCGATCGTAGAATCCCCCTCCCATACCGAGGCGACCGCCCCTGCAGATCCCAGCCCACCAGCGGCAAAAAAATGATATGCAGCTCTGCAACCGCGCAGCGGGGGGCGGCGGCGGATGGCTCGGGAATGTTGAAGCGATTGTTTAACAGCGATGTCGTCAGCATGCCAGTGGGCAAAACTGAGGCTGTTGTCGCTGTTGATAACGGGTAAAAACAACTGTTTACCCAGGTCGCGGGCCATCTTCTCCAGGGGCTTTGTGTCGATTTCGCCATCCGCCGACAGATAGAGGGCGATGCGCTGGGCGCTCGCCCAGTTCGGTAGATTGACGACTGCATCGGTTAACGCCTGCGCGGCCGCGTGTTGTGCAGACGGACTCAGTGTTCTGCGACGCTGTTGCAGGGTGCTGCGCAGTTGGGTTTTTATGCGATGGGATTCTGTCATAGAAAAAAATGGATTCCCGGCGTACCGCTGACAGAACTGCCCTTGAACCCGACGATTCAAGGTGGCGGCTGTCTGCACTGTAAAAGGCTTTCCGGCCAAAACCGGACATGCACACCAACAGAAACGAGAAACCCCCGGTTACATAATATCGGCTCGAGGACTGTAAGTCTGGCGCATATGCCAGGAACCCGGGCTGAGTATAGCCCAGATTTTTCGCTTACAGTTCACATAATGCGCTATTGAACGGGTGAATTTATTGTGGCTTAGCCGATTTCGAGTTGTCGCAGGTCGTGCAGGGCATCGTCCAGCCTGCGGTTGAGGCGCTTGAGGGAATCGCCGCTGGGTTGGCCCGCATCAGCATGATCAGAGGCCTGTAGTAATTCGTAACTGATATTGAGCGCGGCCATTACTGCGATGCGCTCCAGTCCGACGACTTTTCCTGTGCTGCGAATGCCGCGCATCTGCTTGTCCAGGTATTTTGCAGATACTATCAATTCGGCTTCCTGCTCTGCGGGGCAGGCCACCTGATAGTCTTTGTCGAGAATCTTAACGGTCACTGTGTTGGGTGGACTCACGTGTGTCACTCCATTGTGCGCAGGCGATCAATCATGGCTTCGACCTTGGAGCGGGCCAGTTCATTCTTGTCCATGAGGTCTCTTCGTTCATCGCGCCAGCCAGCAACTTCCGCCTTTAGCGCACGATTCTCTCGATTCAGCTCTTTGCACAGCGAGATAAGTTCGTCGATCTTATGTTCAAGCTCTTTGAGCGGGTTATTGGACATGCGAGTATACTGGGCTGGTTATTATCGAAGTTCTACTATAGTGGCGCTTGGCACCGAGGTCAACGACACAAAATTCATAAATATCAATAGCCTGTCAACCCTTTTACAGTTAACAGTTAAAGTGCCTCAACAGGGTGCAGGGCGCGAGCTCCCAGGGAGAACACCTTATGTATGATGATGTACCTGATGAAGTCGGCGTGTTCGACTTCGATGAGTTCGCCGATCACCTGTTGGATCAGGGCTTGCTGGCATCACCCTCCCAGTTGCATGGATGTCTGTGTGGACTGCTCAGTGCGGGCGCTCCGGCCCAGCCGGAGTATGGCCTGGATGCCCTGGCCCAGGCACTGGACCTTGAACTGCATGGCGAACTGGCCAGCAGGATTATGCAACTGTACACCGTGACAGAGGCCGCACTGCAGGACGAGGAGTTTACGTTCCTCCCGCTGTTACCTGATGAAGAGGAGGAAGTCGCTTTGCGCACAACGGAACTGGCGAACTGGTGCGATGGTTTTCTGGCGGGCTTTGCCTACGTGGCCGCTGCACAGGACAGGAACGGGGGAGCACTGTCCCAGGAAGCGAGTGAGGTACTCAGGGATATTGCTGCAATGGCTCAGGCCGAGCCTGCCGCAGATGAGAGCGAGGAAGAAGCAGAGGACAGCTACATCGAGCTGGTGGAGTATTTGCGCGTGGCGGTAGTCAATGTCTTCATGGACAGCCTGGCGGACTGCCAGGGACCGGGATTTCTCATCCGCAACGCAGCGGCCCTTGCACTAACTGATATCGATAACTTATTGATATGCACTATACTTTTTCAACTATAATTTTAAGCAGTCAATGTGGGCGTTTGTCCAAGCCAGCGCGATAAGATAAGACTGGAGAGGAGATCGTATGAGCAAGCGTTTTGGTGGGCTGCACGGCGCCATTTTTGGAATTACGCTACTGTCAGCGGCCGCACTGGCCGGAGAAGGCGGTAGTTCGCACGTGCTGCCGGGCGCCACAGCGACCCTGGTTGATCTTCCGCCTTCGGTACCCGGCACGTTCTTCAAGCCGATGTATCTCAATTACGACGGGTCTGCCTCGGTGCCGACCCCGACGGCGGCAGGCATCGTCGCGGATCTGAAGGCGACGGTGGACACCGTCGTGCTTGGCGGCGGCCACACGTTTGAACAGACCGTCATGGGCGGCGCACACTACACCGCCGCGCTGTTTGTTCCCTATACCTGGATTGACCTTTCCGGCGAAGTGCAATTACCCGGCGGTGGCCAGGTGGAAAAACACACCAAAGTCGATGACTTCGGTGACATGACGCTGGTGCCGGTGATGCTGGCCTGGAAGATTGGCGAGTGGCAGTTCGACACTATGTTGCCGATTTACGCACCCACGGGCAGCTATAAAGAGGGCCGGCTCGGCAACCCGTCACTCAATTACTGGACATTCGATCCCAATGTCGGGGTTGCCTACAGCGGGAAGGAATCGGGTTTTAACGGCATGCTACGCGCCGGTTACGCCATCAACACGGAAAATAATGCCACTGAGTACGAGAGTGGATCGATTCTGCATATCGAAGGCGCAATCGAGCAGATGATTCCCGCCGGCGCAGGCTTCGTCGCGGTCGGCGCCGAGGCGTTTTATTTCGACCAGCTCACCTGCGACAGCGGCGACGGCGCGACGCTCGGATGCTTTGAGGGCGAAACAGCGGGGTTGGGGCCGGTGCTGGGCTATATCCTGCCGCTGGGCGCGCAGTCTCTCGTGCTGGAGTTGAAATGGCTGACGGAACTGGATACCACGAATCGCCTGGAGGGTGAATACACCTGGTTGAAGGCGGTGTACAAATTCTGATCCGGAACCCGTAACGACGCGCCCGTGACAGGGCAGAGGAGGATAGTGCGATGATCACACACAAGAAAAAGCTTTCAATCGCCACCATTGCCGGGCTCTTGGCGCTTGGTGCTGTTAATAATTACGCATTCGCGCAAGGTGCAGCGACAAGCGGCGCCCAAACAGTCGTCTGCGACGAGGGCCGATATCCCGTTCAATCCGCTCAAGGAAGCGTATTTTGGTGAGCAGCATTTGCACACCACCTATTCGCTGGACGCCTTCCTGGGTGGCGAGGCCCTGAGTCCGGATGAGGCTTACAAATTTGCACAGGGCGCTGAAGTGGAAGTCAGCGGGGTGCGCTTCAAAATTGACCAGCCGCTGGATTGGGCGGCGGTCACGGACCATGCCGAATACCTCGGTGAGATGTACTCCACGCTGAATGTCGGCGCACTGGGGTCCGATAATCCACAGGTCGTTGAGCTGCGCGGTCTCACCGATTTCAACAAGCGCGAGCAGTGGTTCCTGAAATACGTGATCAGCGCCAACCGCGGCGGCGGCAAGCCGGCGCATCCGCCGTTCTGGGGCGGCCCCGAAACCAGCAAAAACGGCTGGAAAAAAATACTGGAAGCCACCGAGGCGAACTACCAGCCGGGCAAGTTCACCACCCTGCCCGCCTACGAATGGAGTGGCGCGCCCAAGGGCGGCAACCTGCACCGCAACGTTTTCTTTCGCGATATCAAGCATGTGCCGGAGCAGGCCATGGGTTACGCGGAGTTCAATCGCGAGACCGAACTGTGGCAGTGGCTCGCCGAGCTGGACAAGCAGGGCATCCGCGGCATGTCCATCCCGCACAATTCCAACGCCAGCAAGGGCATGATGTTTGACGCCAACATGCCGGACGGTAAACCGTTGACCAAAGAGTATGTAAGCCTGCGCAACCGCTTCGAACGCGCCATTGAGATGATGCAGATCAAGGGCAACTCGGAAGTGCACCGCAACTTCTGGGCCGCCGATGAGTTCGCCGATTTTGAGAACGCCGATTCACTGGGTACCTTTAGCGGGCGCGACCTGAACGCCTTTGGCCGCAAGAACTGGGTGCGCTACGGTTTGGGCAAGGGCCTTCAGTACCAGAAAACGCTGGGGGTAAATCCCTATCACTACGGGATTGTCGGCGGCACCGACAACCACAACGGCCTGATGGCCAACGTGGCCGAGGACAACTTCATGGCCGGCAGCCACGGCGCCGCGGACGGCACGGTCGCGCTGCGACGGGACGAGCGAAGTGGGTGGCTGGTTGAAGGGCCCCGACCTGAACCCTGGTTCGATCACCGGCGTGTGGGCGCCGCAGAACACCCGCGAGGCGATTTACGACGCCATGTACAACCGCGAAACCTTCGCCACCAGCGGTCCGCGCATCAAGGTGCGGTTCTTCGGGCAATTCGGCGCGGCGCCCGCAGCCAACGATTTTAAAACGATGATCGAGCAGGGCTACGCCAACGGTGTGCCGATGGGCGGCACGCTCAAGGCCGGAAAAGGCGCACCCGTGTTTACCGTCTGGGCCGTGAAGGGGCCGCGCGAGCTGGACGGCAATCTCGACCGCATCCAGATCGTGAAGAGCACCGTTGATGTCGCCGGTGAACCGCAGGATACAGTGTTCGACGTGGTGTGGTCCGGCGAGCGCAAGCCCGATGCAAACGGCAAGCTGCCGCCGGTCGGCAATACGGTCGACCTGAAAACCGCCACGTTCACCAACACGATCGGTGCGGTGGAGTTGAAGGGCACCTGGACTGACCCGAATTTCGATGCCACGCAGAACGCCGCTGTACTATGTGCGCGTCATCCAGATACCGACACCGCGCTGGAGTACCTTTGATGCGGTTCGCGCGGGGCTGCCATTGCAGGACGGTGTGGCCAGCACCGTGCAGGAGCGCGCCTGGACGTCGCCGATCTGGTATACGCCGGCCGCAAAATCATCCCTTTAGTTACCCCACAGGAGCAGCGAATCATGAACAGGACACTCATAGCGGCATTATTTGCAGCAAGCACCTTGTTTACCACCGCGTTGCCGGCAACGGCCGGCCCTTTGGACCCGGATTGCACCGCCGAAAAAGCGGCCAAGAGCGCCGCTGCCAAAGCGACTGTGGGCGTGGGCGGGCGCTGTTCACCGGCTGAAGCGGCCAAGGATACCGCCAAGGATGCCACCGGCATCGGCGACGGGGACAGGAAGAAGCCTCTGTCGGGCGATCGCGACAGGAAGAACAACAAAGACAATGATAATGACAACAACAGGAACAAGAACAAGAACAACGACTAGTGCGTTCTATGCTTGCTGTGGCCGGACAGGGCAGCCCATGATTGAGAATCAATCGGCTGCATTTTGATACTGCACAAAACATCTTCGGAGAATGCGATGAAACCCTTAGCCTTAAAATTGAGCGCCATGAAGTTGAGAGTATTGGGCGTTGCTTGCGCGCTCGTCCTGGCGAGTCCAGGCGCAACCGGGCAATGCGCAATCCGAGCAGCTGCGGACGGCAAGGTGATCGATCACAGCGACGCGGATACCGCAGGAGGCCACACGCAAACCGAGGCGGATATCGCCCTGCGCAACCGCTATTCGCCCTATGTCGGCAAGGGCCCGGCGACACCGCCGCCCATCTACCCGAAAACCGCTCACCCCACCCACGTATTTTTCGGCGACACCCATCACCACACCTCCAATTCGGGTGATGCCTTTATGGCGGGCGACCGCCTGACGCCGGAACAGGCGTACCGTTTCGCGCTCGGCGAGGAAGTGGTCTCCTCCACGGGAATTCCGGTGCGCCTGTCGCGACCCATGGATTTTCTGGTGATCTCCGACCACGCCGAAGGACTCGGGCTGATGTACCAGGTGTATGAAGGCAACCCGGCCTTTATGTCGGACCCCACATTGATGCGTTGGGGCAAAGCGATGAAGACTGGCGGCAAGGAAGCCGGGGACACGATGAACGAGTTGATCTCGGCACAGGCCAACAATAAGCTTCCAGCGCCGATCAAGGATCCGAAAGTGGTCGGGCCGATCATGAAAACCGTTTGGCAGGAGTACCTGGACACCGCAGAGAAATTCAACGACCCGGGCCACTTCACCGCGATGATCGGCTACGAGTGGACCTCGGTACCGGGCGGCAACAACCTGCACCGCAATATCCTGTTTCGCGACAACAAGGACAAAGCCAGCCAGATCATGCCGTTCTCGGCCTGGCAGAGCGAGGACCCGGAAAAACTCTGGGAGTGGATGGCCGCTACGAGGAGAAGACCGGCGGCAGGATGCTCGCGATTCCGCACAATGCCAACCTGTCCAACGGCCGCATGTTCGAGCCGGTCGACTTCGCCGGCAAGCCGCTGACCAAGGACTACGCCGAGCGCCGCGCGCGCTTCGAGGTGCTGCAGGAGATGATGCAGACCAAGGGCAACAGCGAGACCCATCCGCTGATCTCGCCGAACGACGAATTTGCTGACTTTGGCACCGCCGGCTGGGAATACGGCAACCTCACCCTGGAAGATAAACCGCTCAGCCGCGAGATGATGCCGACCAACTACCTGCGCAGCGGTTTGCTGGAGGGCCTGAAATACGAGAAGACGCTCGGCGTGAATCCGTTCAACTTCGGCTTCATCGGCGGCACCGACGTGCACAACTCGCTGAGCTCGATCGAGGAGAACAATTTCTTCGGCAAGCATGTGAACCAGGAGCCCAGCAAAATCCGTTGGGAGCATATTTCCAAGCAGGGCTTTGGCAAGACGCGCTACACCTACCACTACACCGCAGCCGGCTACGCGGCGGTGTGGGCCACCGAGAACACGCGCGAGGCGCTGTGGGACGCGATGATGCGCAAGGAGGTCTATGCCACCTCCGGCACGCGTATGACGGTACGCCTGTTCGGCGGCTGGGATTTTACGGCGGATGATGCCGCGGCGAGCGATGTGGCAGCGGTCGGTTATGCCAGGGGCGTGCCGATGGGCGGCACTATGCCCAAGGCCACGACAGACAAGAAAGCGCCGAGCTTCCTGGTGGCGGCCATGAAAGACCCGCTAAGCGGCAATCTCGACCGCATCCAGATCGTCAAGGGCTGGACTGACAAAGACAATAACGTCCACGAAAAAATCTACAATGTGACCTGGAGCGACACGCAATCCCGCAAGCTGGATGCGACGGCGAGCTGCCGCCGGTCGGTGATACCGTGGATGTGGCCACCGCTACGTGGAAAGACACCATCGGCGCACCGCAGCTGACCGGTGTGTGGACCGATCCGGATTTCGACCCGGCGCAGCGCGCGTTCTATTATGCCCGCGCCATCGAAATTCCCACGCCGCGCTGGACCGCCTACGACGCGGTGCGGTTCGGCATCAAGATGCCGCCGGAAGTCCCGATGAAACACCAGGAGCGCGCCTGGACCTCGTCGATCTGGTACACGCCGGGATAATGAGAGGAATTCGCTGAGTATCGACAAACTTCAAGGCCGCAACATCTACACGGCGGTCGCAGCGGCAATGACGAGTCACAACATGAGTATCAGCAAGACAGAGTTTGCGCGCCGGCGCAAAAATTTGATGGCCGTTATGGCGCCCAACAGCATCGCCATCATCCCCTCGGCCCGCGAGCAGGTGCGCAGTCGCGATACCGGGTACCCTTTTCGCCAGGACAGTGATTTTTATTACCTGTCAGGATTTACCGAGCCGGACGCGGTTTTAGTGTTGCTGCCGGGTCGCCGTCACGGCCAGTTCATCCTGTTTTGCCGGGAGCGAGATCCCGGGAGGGAGTTGTGGCATGGACATCGCGCCGGGCCTGAGGGTGTCTGCGAAAGATTTGGAGCGGATGATGCCTTTCCCATTGGCGACATCGATGACATTCTGCCCGGCCTGCTCGAAGGCAGGGAACGGGTCTACTACTCGATGGGACGCAGCGCGGAATTTGATCGGCGGATCATGGGGTGGGTGAACAGTATCCGCGGGAAGGAATCCTCCGGCGCAGTCCCTCCTGGAGAATTTACCGACCTGGATCATATGTTGCACGAATTGCGCTTGTACAAAAGTGCGGCGGAATTACGCCTCATGCGCAGGGCTGCGGACATTACGGCGCGCGCCCACCGGCGCGCCATGCAGGCCTGCCGGAGCGGGCTCTACGAATATCAGCTGGAAGCGGAGTTACAGCACGAGTTTACGACCTGGGGTGCCCGTTTCCCGGCGTATCCCAGCATTGTTGGCAGCGGCCAGAATGCCTGTGTCATGCACTATATTGAAAACAGCGACAAAATGCGCGACGGCGACCTGGTGTTAATTGATGCGGGCTGCGAATTGGAGCACTACGCCTCGGATGTCACTCGAACCTTTCCTGTCAACGGCCGCTTCAGCACCGTACAGCGCGCACTGTATGAAGTAGTGTTGGGAGCACAGCTGGCTGCCATCGCCGAAGTAAAGCCGGGCAACCACTGGAACCAGCCGCACGATGCCAGTGTCAGGGCATTTACCGAGGGATTGGTGTCGCTGGGCTTGCTCAAGGGCAGTATCGCGAGTCTGATCAAGCGCAACGCATATCGCGCCTTCTATATGCACCGGGTGGGACACTGGCTGGGACTGGACGTGCATGACGTCGGTGATTATCGCGTGGGTGACGAATGGCGCGTGCTGGAGCCCGGTATGGTGATGACCGTGGAGCCCGGCCTCTATATATCCGCAGGCAATACCCAGGTGGCAAAAAAATGGCGGGGCGTAGGCATTCGAATCGAGGATGATGTGGTGGTTACCGAGAAGGGCTGTGAGGTTATTTCTTCGGGCGCACCAAAAACTGTGGAGGAGATAGAGGCCTTGATGGCCGCTTGAGCTATGGCTGATTATTTCGATATCGTCATCGCCGGCGGCGGCATGGTGGGCGTGAGCCTGGCGCTGCAGCTGGGCGCCGTGCTGCCATCACAGACGTCAATCCTGCTGGTGGAAGGCTTCCCGATTCCCGCGCCGGTCGAGGGCGGCCTGCCGGATTACCATCCCGCTTTTGATGCGCGCTCCACGGCGCTGAGTTACAGCTCGCGCCTGATCTACGAACAGATGCAGGTGTGGGACGATTTGCGCCACTGGCTGTGTGCGATTGAGAGCATCCACGTATCCAGTCGCGGGCATTTCGGCAGCACATTGTTGCGCGCCAGTGATCACCACTGGCCCGCCCTCGGCTATGTGGTGGAGAACACCTGGATGGGCAATGCGCTGATTCAGCAGCTGCACAGCAGGGGTCGGGTCGAGGTGCGCAGTCCCGCCAAAGTGGTGGGCGTGAAGCCGGCGGGTGCGGGTGTCAGCCTGCAGCTGGAGGGCGAGGAATGCCAACATCAGCGCGGGTCTGCTGCTGGTGGCTGACGGCGCGAGTTCCGGACTGCGCGAGCAGCTGGGTGTGGCGGTCAACGAGAAGCCCTACCGGCAGCACGCGCTGGTGGCGAATGTCGCTTTCGCAGAGCCGCACAGGGGCTGCGCGTATGAGCGCTTCACCGACGAGGGTCCGCTGGCGCTGTTGCCTCTGCTGCCAGCCGCCGGTGCTGAGCACCGCAGCGCGCTGGTGTGGACTCTGCCCCCCGCACGCGCGCACCACTTGCGCGAATGCCCCGCAGCGGAGTTTCTGCAGGCGCTGCAGCAGCGTTTCGGCTATCGCCTGGGCCGCTTGCTGCAGGTTGGCGAGCGCCACGAGTATCCCCTGTCGCTGGTGCAGTCCAGTGAACAGGTGCGCCAGGGCGTGGTAGTCATGGGCAACGCTGCCCATGCGCTGCACCCGGTGGCGGGGCAGGGTTACAACCTGGCGTTGCGCGATGTGGCTGCACTCGGTGGCGTGCTGGCCGAGGGTATTGCCGCGGGCGTGGTGCCCGGTGATCTTGCCATGTTGCAACGCTACCAGCGGCGGCAGCAGCATGACCAGCGCAGAACCATCCAGTTCAGTGACCGCGTGCCCGCCCTCTTTATGCATACCGATCCCCTGCTGGGTCTGGGCCGTGACCTGGCGCTGGCCGGACTGGATATCATGCCCGGCCTGAAGCGCGAATTTGTACGGTATGCGGCGGGCGTGGCTGGCAGTTCGGGGCAGGCCAGTGGCTGAGCCCCGGCATTTTGATGTCGTGATCGTCGGCGCCGGCATCGCCGGAGCCTCTCTGGCGGTCGCCCTCAGTGGCGCAGGCTTGTCCATTGCACTGGTCGAGGCGCAGGTGCTGGACGCGCAAGAATTGCCGCTGGCCTGCGACGTGCACACCTTCGATCCCAGGGTCAGCGCATTGACGCCGCGCTCGCGCGCATTTCTGGAAAAACTGGGGGCATGGGAGGCCATCGCCGCCTATCGTTACTGTGCTTACCACCACATGACCGTGTGGGATGCGCAGGGTACCGGGCAGATCGAGTTCGACCGGGCCGAGGTCGATGCGCCCGCACTGGGTTATATCGTGGAAAATCGCACCATCGTCAGCGCACTGCTGGGCAGGGTCCGCGCTGCTGCTGATATCAGTCTGTTGCAGTCCGGTTGCGCTGCAGTCCTGCACGCGGCTGGATTCCTCGCGCATGTTGTTGGAGCTGGACGATGGCGACGCGCTGCACACGGATTTATTGGTGGCGGCCGACGGTGCCTTGTCGCGCGTGCAGGGAGATGATGGGGTTCCATAGCCGGGAGTGGGATTACGGCCATCACGCCATCGTGGCTACGGTAGAAGTCGCGCACCCGCATGAAGAAACGGCCTGGCAGCGATTTCTGCCCAGCGGGCCGTTGGCGCTGCTGCCGTTGCCCGCGGCAGACGGTCATCACTACTGTTCCATCGTGTGGTCCTTGCAGGAACATCTGGTCGATGCCGTGCTGGCGCTGGAGGATCAGGCTTTTTGCGCCGAACTGGAACGCGCCTGCGAGGGTCGACTCGGCGCGGTGCTGGGCTGCTCCAGGCGCTTTGCCTATCCGCTGCGCCAGCGTCACGCGGTGGACTATGTGCAACCGGGCGTCGCCCTGGTGGCGGATGCGGCCCACACCATTCATCCGCTGGCCGGCCAGGGCATTAACCTGGGCCTGCAGGATGTGGCCGTGTTGGCCGAGGAGATAGTGGCGGGGCACGCCTGTGGTGTCAGTGCGGGGCAGTTGGAATTGTTGCGCCGCTACCAGCGCCGGCGCAAAGGTGAGAACCTGATGATGATGACCGCGATGGACGGCTTCAAGCGTTTGTTCGAACAACAGTCGCTGCCCCTGCGCTGGTTGCGCAATGTCGGTATGCGCAAGGTGGATCAACTGCTGCCCCTGAAGCAACAGACTCATGCGTCACGCGATGGGACTGGGATGATCTAGTAGCCGGCCAGCGCAGACATCGGACATTGTTTTTCAACGGTGGGCCGTTAGAATGAGAGTTTGGAGTTGGGGTCAGAGTAAAAACCTACCAGTTTTTACTCTGACCCCGAACTCCCCAACGGAGCACTTACCTTTAGAGGAAATTCTATGAGCCACACGCCTACAGAACTCAAATACGCCAGCACGCACGAATGGGCCCGGTTGGAAGAAGATGGCACGGTGACCGTCGGCATCACAGCTCACGCCCAGGAGGCCCTGGGTGATGTGGTGTTCGTCGAGCTGCCCGAGGTGGGTACAGTCCTGGCCGCTGCGGACGAGGCTGGCGTAGTGGAGTCGGTCAAGGCGGCGTCTGATATCTACGCGCCGCTGGCGGGAGAAGTTATCGACATCAACCAGCTGCTGGAAGACAGCCCCGAGATGGTCAACTCTGATCCCTACGGTGAAGGCTGGTTCTATAAGTTGCAACCCGCTGACCCCGGTGATCTGGACAGCCTGCTGTCTGCCGACGAGTACCGGCAGCAATGCGAGGACGAATAGAGGCTAACACCTCTTTTCAGTAACGCCCCGTGATGGATCTTTTCCTGCGCAAAGGTGCCGACCACCGTCTGCGCGGCGGCCACCTGTGGGTGTATTCCAATGAGGTGGACAGCGAGCGCTCGCCGCTGGGCGGATTTTCCGCCGGTGACCTGGTCGTCGTCAGAAACTGCCAACGGCAAGATGCTCGGCAGCGCGTACATGGAACCCAACTCCCTGATCTGCGCGCGAGTCTACGCGCCCGGTGAGCAGCGCGCGCTGGATGCGCAATTGTTCACGGCGCGACTGCAGGCGGCGCTGGCAATTCGAGAGGCAGCCTTCGACCAACCTTTTTACCGGCTCGTGTACGGCGACAGCGATACCCTGCCCGGAATCGTCATCGACCGCTTTGGCGATATTCTGGTGCTGCAGCTCAACAACGACGGACTGGAGCGCTATCGCGAGCCGCTGCTGGCAGGCGCTGGTCGCTCTCCTGCAACCGCGCGGCATCCTGTTGCGGGCCGACAGTCGCAGCCGGCGCGAGCAGGGGCTGGCCACGGAGAGCGAAGTGGTTTACGGCGACGTGCCGCAGCAGGTGCCGCTGCAGGAGAATGGCGTGCACTTTCTCGCGCCGGTGTACACCGGCCAGAAGACCGGGTGGTTTTACGATCACCGCATGTCACGGGCGCGCCTCGCGGCATGGGTCAAAGGCAAAAGCGTGCTGGACGTGTACAGCTATATCGGCGGCTGGGGTGTCCAGGCGGCGGCGTTTGGTGCCAGCGCGGTGTGCTGTGTGGACAGTTCGGCCCAGGCCCTGGAGGGTGTAGAGGCCAACGCCCGGCTCAATGGCGTTGAAGCTCGCGTCACTACCCGGCGCGGCGCTGCGCCCGAACTCATGGCTGCCATGCACGGCGAAGGCAACCGGTTTGACGTGGTGATCCTCGACCCGCCCGCGTTCATCCAGCGCAAGAAAGATTTGAAGAAAGGTATTGCCGCCTATCGCCGCATCAATGAACTGGGCTTGCAGCTGTTACACCCCGGCGGCCTGCTCGTATCCGCGTCCTGTTCCATGCACCTGTCGCGCGCGGAGCTCATTGCCGCGATGCAACAGGCTGCGGTGCGCACAGATTGCCAGATTCGTGTGGTGGAGCAGGGCGCGCAGGGGCCGGATCATCCCATTCATCCGGCGATTCCCGAGACCGAGTATTTGAAGGTGGTGTTTGCTCGGAAGCTCTGATTTGAAAATGGGTGTGCCTGAGTTTTTACTCTGACCCTAAATACTTCTACTTAGGAGTGACTGAGGCAGGGAATGCAGCGTATGAAGATCGCCAGGTCGAATATTGCCAATGCTGTGAATAGAAAAACAGGGAGAATTGTCTCGTGATATTGCAGTTGAAATCGATTTCGAGAGATATTCGAGATTGCGGTTTTCCAAAATGGTTAATACACATTGGTCTCTTGCTGACATTGGTTGGCTTGTATTTTGCGTTGGTAGCAAGTGCAGAAGCGGGTATGAATGCGAAGGAAATATTTTCCGCTTTTGATCCTGGAAAATACAATCAGACAATTGAAGGGGTGATTAAGGCTGCTTCGTCCGAGACTGGAAGTATTCTTGTCATTAGCAGATATATAGAACCTTACCAGCAGAAAATTGTATCAAAAACAAATATCCCAAACCTTGGGGTATTTGTGGTGGACGAAAAGGCAGAGTATCTACTTCGGAGCAACCAAGAACGACTACCCTTTAGGATGTTTTCGAAGAAGATTGATGATTTGGTTTATGAAATTAATTTGAGCCCAAAAGCTGGTCCCATGGTTAGGTATTATTCGCAAGAAGCGGGGGTGTCAAACGAACTACCAGACAGGAATGAGCAAGCTCCTGCGAGTAGGGTGAAAGTTGGAGATTACTCGATGGGTGCTCGTTTGGAAGTGCCTGATAGCGATAAAAGTTCCATTGTAATCAATATGGGTTCGTCTTCCTCTGGCGAATCAAAAATAACCAAGCTGTATGAGGACTCGCCGCTTCAACTACAACTTGTAGAAGAAACTTTTACAGAAGGTGTGCGAACTGCTGTGGGGCTGGCCAGAGACGGTGACGGGGGTCGAATAAGCTACATTTGGATTTTGGTGGTTTCGCCTGATGGCAAGGCCGAGGCGGGCAAGTTTGAGGTGAAGAGTGCCGGTAGCTATTCAGTGTCTTTGGTTCCTTACCAGGAGCAACCGGCATTTATTAAGATATTACACAAAGCCAGGCAGGGTGGTGTGATGTCGCTAGTATCTGGCAAGACAGAAACTCTATTGGTAACTACGCAAGGGAAATTGGTATGGAGAGAGATGTCCAAGTTTGTTGAGGACGTGGACCCCTTCCAGGCAATACAAGTCTGTGGAGATAAAGTAGCGGTTGTCCACAAGATAAACGAGACATCGAAAGGCGTGTTGGGTATTAGAGTAGTAGATTCATCAAGCAAGAAGACCTCAGTCCACAAGACGGAAGTTTTAGAGGTAGGAGTGATGTCTGATTTCTTTGTCCATAGTGGCGCGCGCGATACGATACTAGCCTACATTAACTATATGAAATATGAGGATAAACGCCGACCTGATGGGTGGTATGGTTGGCGCGGTTACAAACTTGAAGAGATTCGTATTGACTGCGATGAATAACGTCTAACAGGGTTCTGCCAGATTAACTTCTCCTGACTAAGAAAACCCGGAATCCTGAACCAGGTCAAAGCTAAGGACCATTCACTGAACGCACCTATCCTGAGATTCCTGTACAGGTTAGCAGATACCAGGTGACAACCAAGATTGAAAAGATTGAAATAAGAGGAAAAGGGGAGGGTCAGAGCCCTTTTTTACAGTTTCAGTGCGTTCAAAATACCGTTTAGCCGCCTGATCGCCCGGCGTAATCACCAGCACGGCGTTCACGTAGCGCACATAGAACACGCCCTTGTCCTCCAGCGCATTATCCAGTTCCGCCAGGAAGAAGGCGCCCAGCAGCGGACTCAGCGGACAACCCCGTGGCTGGCCGCAGGTAATATCCCGAAACAGCCCGCTGCGTGGAACGCAGCGGTGCATGGATTGCCATAGCAGGTTCAGGGTGAATCGACCCTTGAGGCCGCCGTGGCCTTTCACATCGGTGCAGTGCCCGACCCCAACCTACAATAGTTGTGACAGAAATGTTCGCGCCGGAACGACGATGGGGCCGCCGGCTCGACGAAAGCAGTCAGCAGCCACGTAGTCGGCATCGACTACTACCTGGAACGCGAACGGAGACCCGGTCTGTTTCTGAAAATAGCCCAGCGCGTCACCGATTGCTGTTTGGCGATGTTTGGCCTCGGCCAGAAACCATGGCTGCCCATCGCGAATGACGATGAAATCGACTTCTCTTTTCGCCTTGTCCCGCAGGTACGCCAGCTCGAACTTCCCGTAGCCCAGGTCATTCCAGCCATCGACTGCCTTCAGCAAGTGGCAGCCGATGAATGTTTCCGCACGGCTGCCTGAGTCCTCGATCGCGGCCCAGTCACGCAAAAACCATTTGGGCTCCTTGCGCAGCGAACGTGCGACGTTCCTGAACCAGGGCTTGAGCAGAAATCCGTGGTGCAGGCTGCCGAGAGCGTCGACCCAGCGCCGGACCGTATCCACACTTACGCGGACATCCTTCGCCAGATTACTGTAGATGAGCTGTTGACCGGATCGGCGATCCAGTAGCTTAACCAGTATGCTGAGCTGATCGAGCTGCTGAATCTGCGTCAGGTCGCGGACGTCTTCGCGCAGCAGTTGCTGTGAGCGCAGGCTTTGCCACCGGCGACTGAAACGCGCATCGCGCTTGAGAAAGGGCTCCGGATATCCACCGTGGGTCCACAGCGCATCAAATTCCGCGGGTTTCGGCTTTTTTGGCGGGCGGACAATGTGCTCGGGGCTGGGCAACTCCGTGTGCAGCGTTTCGGCGACCGAGAACGGATGCATGTGATAGAGAAAATAGCGGCCCATCAGGCTGTCGCCGACACGGCGATACGTGTCCAGTCGGCTCGAACCGGTAACGATGACGCGCAGCTGGTCCGCGTAGCTATCGAAAAATCCCTTGAGAAACTGCTTCCATCGCGGGTATTTGTGCAGTTCGTCGAATAACGCGACCGGTAGCTGATCACGCAATTGCGCCAGACCAATGTGCTGTGCAAGCCGAGCGGGCCCGCCAAGGATGAGTTCACGGTCGTCGATGTTGTCCCAGTTGGAGTAACTGTCGGCATGCTTGCGGCAGGTCGTGGTCTTGCCCACCTGCCGGGGGCCGCTCACCAGGGCCATCTGGCGGTGATTTGCAAGGTGCTCCCGCAGCATGGCGTCGTAGATGCGTTCTGCTGTTTTCATAGTGACTATTTTCGATGCGATCGTAAAATAGTCAAGACCATTTTACGATGTTGGCGAAAATAGTCGAAGCACCGGGGTCACCGCAGCGAAATCACCGGCCACTCGCACTCCAGCGCCCTGGCCCGCAAGATGTCATCCGGATCAACAGCCACCGGATGGTCCACCAGCTCCAGCAGCGGCAGGTCGTTGTGCGAGTCGCTGTAAAACCAGCAGTCTTCGAGACCGATCTCGCGACCCTCCAGCCAAAGATGCAGGCGGGTGACCTTGCCCGCCTGGTAAGACGGGATGCCGCTGGGCTGCCCGGTGTACAGACCGTCCACGATTTCCGCTTCACAGGCAATAAGGTTCTCCACCCCCAGTGCAGCGGCGATGGGTGCCGTGATGAAGCGGTTGGTGGCGGTAATGATCAATAGTTCGTGCCCGCGCTGGCGGTGGTCGGCAATGAGAGCGGCGGCCTTCGGTAGCAGGATGGGTTTGATCTTGCTGTCCATGAACGCGCGGTGCCAGGCGTGCAACTGGTCGAGCGGGTGTCCCTTCAGCGTGCCGAGGGTGAGGCGCAGGTAGGCGTCGATGTCCAGGACCCCGGCCTGGTAATCGGCGTAGAACTGTTCACTGCGCTGGGCGAAATCGTCGCTGTCCACCAGCCCCTGTTCGCACACGAATTGACTCCACAGATGGTCGCTGTCGCCACCGATCAGGGTATTGTCCAGGTCGAAAATCGCCAGGGTCACGGCCAGCGCCTCAAAAAACGGGTGGCCAGCATAGCTGCAGTGTCAGCTATAGTAAATTTCTCAGGACCCGCAATTTGTGGAACAATAACAGCCGCTAATAATAGGTGGCCTTTTAACGTGATTGATTCAGACGGTTTCCGACCGAATGTGGGAATAATGCTGGCCAATGACCAGGGCCAGCTATTGTGGGCGCGTCGGGTCGGCGGTCACGATGCCTGGCAATTCCCTCAGGGGGGCATCAGCTCAGGGGAATCTCCGGAACAGGCGCTGTATCGCGAATTGCACGAAGAAGTTGGTCTGTCGCCCGACGCGGTCGAAGTATTGGGTGCCACCAAGGGCTGGCTGCGCTATCGGCTGCCCCGACGTTTCATTCGTGAAGGTCAAAAACCGTTGTGTATCGGGCAGAAGCAAAAATGGTTTTTGCTGCGCCTGCTGGAAACGGACGCGGCAGTACAACTGCACTTGAACGACAAGCCCGAGTTCGATCATTGGCAGTGGGTAAGTTACTGGTACCCCCTGAATCAGGTTATCTCCTTCAAGCGCGAGGTTTATCGCAGGGCAATGAAAGAGCTGGCCCTGCCCTTGGGGCGCCACACTGAAAAACGGTCGGGATCGTAAGTGGCTATGCTCGAAACCCTGCGCCACATTATTCAGGAGGTCAATGCCGCCGGCGGGCTGAATGAAGCCCTGCAGATTATCGTGCGCCGGGTGCGTGATGCCATGAGTACACAAGTATGCAGCGTCTATATGCGAGACCCGGCTAGCGGGCGCTTTGTGTTTCGGGCTACGCAGGGACTCAATCAGGAATTGGTCGGCGTAGCCAGCCTTGCCGCCGGGGATGGCCTCGTAGGTCTGGTGGCGGAGCGGGGCGAGCCAGTCAACCTGGAGGACGCTGAAAACCACCCCAGCTTTCGCTTCCTGCCCGGCATTGGGGAGGAGCACTTTCACGCATTTTTGGGAGTGCCAATTATCCACCAGCGGGGCGTGCTGGGTGTACTGGTGGTGCAGCAGTCGGAGCGGCGCCGCTTCGATGAGAGCGACGAAGCATTTCTGGTGACCCTGTCCGCCCAGCTGGCAGGCGTTATCGCCCATGCCCAGGTTACCGGCGCTCTGGATCCACGGGCGCTGACCGGTGCGACCCCCACCAAGGTCACCGGCGTGCCCGGAGCCCCGGGGGTTGCCATAGGAACTGCCGTGGTGATTTCGCCGGGGGCGGATCTCTACGCCGTGCCGGCGCGCGAGGCACAGGACAGGCGCAAGGAAGTGCGCGCTTTTCGGAAGGCCCTGCACAGCGTACAAAAAGATATTCAGCTGGTCGCGGATAACCTGGGCGCAGAATTGAGCCCCGAGGATCATGCACTATTCGATGTTTACCTTAGCATCCTGGACGACTCTACCATCGGCAGGGAGGTGGTTGGCCTGATCAAGGCCGGACAGTGGGCGCAGGGTGCGCTGAGCCAGGTGATGATCGAGCACATTCGCCATTTTGAACGAATGGAGCATAGCTACCTGAAAGAACGTGCAGTGGATGTTAAGGATTTGGGTACGCGAGTACTTGCTTACCTACAGGCGGCTAACCATGAAGTGCGTGTGTACCCGGACCAGACCATCCTGGTCGGTGAGGAGTTGACTGCGACGTCGCTGGGGGAGATTCCACGCGAGAAGCTCGTGGGCCTGATTTCCGTGCGCGGCTCGGGCAACTCCCATGTTGCCATTCTCGCGCGGGCCATGGGAGTGCCCACTGTCATGGGCGCGGTTGACCTGCCTTATGCCAGGTTGCAGGACCGCGAGCTGATCATCGACGGTTACAACGGCATCGTGCATCTCAACCCCCTGCCCGAGATCAGGCAGCGTTTTCAGCAGGTGCTGGACGAGGACAAGGCGCTGTCACGGGACCTGGAATCCCTGCGCGACGAACCGTGCGTAACGCTCGATGGCAAGCGCATGCCACTGTGGGTCAACACCGGTTTGATGATCGATGTAACCCGCTCACTGGAGCAGGGCGCGGAGGGCGTCGGGCTGTACCGTACCGAGGTGCCGTTTCTGCTCAGGGACCGTTTTCCCAGCGAGGAGGAGCAGCGGCAGATCTATCGCGAGCAATTGGAGGCCTTTGCACCAAAACCCGTGACCATGCGCACCCTGGATATTGGCGGCGACAAGGCACTACCGTATTTTCCCATCAAGGAAGAAAATCCCTTTCTGGGCTGGCGCGGCATTCGTGTGACACTGGATCACCCGGAGATATTCCTGGCCCAGGTCCGGGCCATGCTCAAGGCCAATGAAGGTCTGTGGAATCTGCGCATCATGTTGCCCATGGTGTGTAATGTTGCCGAGCTGGATGAGGCGCTGGAGTTGATCCGCCGCAGCCACCGCGAACTGCTCCAGGATGGTTTAAAAGGCAACTTGCCGCCCATCGGTGTCATGGTTGAGGTCCCGGCCGCGGTCTACCAGGCCCGGGCTATGGCCAGGCGGGTCGATTTCCTGTCGGTCGGCAGTAACGATCTGACCCAGTATCTGCTGGCAGTGGATCGCAACAATGCACGTGTCGCGGCGCTCTATGACTCCCTGCATCCGGCGGTGTTGACAGGCGCTGAAGGATGTTGCGGTGGCGAGTCGGGCCGAGCAGGTCCCCATTGGCATCTGCGGCGAGCTGGCCGGCGAGCCCGGCGGTGCCGTGTTGCTGCTGGCGATGGGTTACGACGTGCTGTCGATGAATGCGACCAGTCTGCCCAGGGTCAAGAAAGCGCTGCGCAATCTTCGACTCAGATGAGGCGCGCGATTTGCTCGAGGAGGTTATGGTGATGGACCATGGCCTGGATATTAATCGACGCCTGGAGCAGTTTCTCGTCGCGCACGGGATGGAAAAATTCATTCACAGCCCGGTGGAGTAGCGCGTCGCCGGCCAGCCACCACCAGCACTGCATCACGCAGCGCTCAGGCTAAATTCTTTATGCTGGACTGAGCTCAGCGCCCCCTGCTTCATTAAAGCTTTGTTCCCGCCAGCTGGCCTGGTTATGCGCATCGATCCACACGGTGGTGCTGGAGCGCGTGCCGTAGGCTTCAGTAACGATGAATTGGGCTGACAGCGTGGTTTCCATGCTGCCGTCCAGACCGTGCCCGCTCAGTGTGCGTGGGTCCGCCAGTCGGCGATCCGTGACGACAGTGGCCAGCGCACTATGGGACATCGGGCCGGCCTGCAGCAGAGCCAGCAATCTGGTTTTGCCCAGCTCCACCTTTGGCCATGGTGTGTCGAGTCGGGCATTGCTCAGCCCGTAGACGCCGGGTGGCAGACACTGCGGATCCATGCCGTCGCTGTTGGTGAAATACCACAGATTGTGGCGATCACCGACCAGCAGGTTGAATCCACCGTAGTCGCGCGCCATGGGCGCCACTTTTTTGAGAAAGGTTTCCGGATTCTGTGACCCGGTCAGGTAGGCAAGTGGTAGTTCCCCGCGCGAGCGGGGCGCGACTGCGCTTTGCGATGGGTCGCGGTAGTTCGTCACAGCAGCAAAGCGGCCGCTGCGGGTCACACCCATCCAGGTGCCACCCTGCTGCAGATCCCTGCCGGCCAGCAGCTCGGGGTGGGCGGCCCAGAAATCGGACACAGCGGTGGGCCTGGCGTGGAACTCGTCACGGTTGGCCGCCACCAGCAGTGGATACTCGCGTGCAACCTGATGGGCAAGAATCAGCAAACACATAAACTGCAACCGGCGCGTAGGGGGAAAGAATTGTGCATCGCTACGCGCTGGATGATAATACGGTTTTTCCATTCCGCTTACTCTATGCTGCAGGCCAACACTGGCCAGCCCTTGCAATGGCTACTCTACTGATGTGCATACATGCTGCCCTATCCTGAAATAGACCCGGTCGCGCTTGCCCTGGGGCCGTTAAAGGTCCACTGGTACGGCCTCACCTACCTGGCGGGACTGGCTTTCGCCTGGTGGCTGGCGGCGCGCCGCACCCGGCGGCCCTGGTCTGTGGTGCGCCGGGAGCAGGTCGACGACCTCATTTTCTATGCGGCCCTTGGTGTCGTGCTCGGTGGCCGGATTGGTTACGCCGTGTTTTACGGTGGCGAAAAACTGGCACAGGATCCCGCCTGGCTGTTGCGGGTGTGGCAGGGTGGCATGTCCTTCCATGGCGGTTTTCTGGGCGTACTGTTTGCCATGTACCTGTTTGCCCGGCGCCACAACATAGTGTTTGGCGCCCTGATGGATTTTGTGGCGCCATTGGTGCCGGTGGGCCTGGCGCTCGGCAGGTTAGGGAATTTTATCGGCCAGGAGTTGTGGGGACGGCCCACTGATGTGCCCTGGGCCATGGTTTTTCCGCGTGACCCACTGCAGCTGGCCCGGCACCCGTCACAGCTGTATCAGTTCGCGCTGGAGGGCATGCTGCTGTTTGCGATCATGCTGTGGTTTTCGTCCCGCGAGCGACCCATCTGGTCAGTTGCCGGTGTATTTGCCCTCGGTTATGGTTGCCTGCGCTTTATCGCCGAGTTCTTTCGCGAACCCGATGCGCAAATTGGTTTCCAGGCGCTGGGGTGGATGACCCGGGGGCAGTTGTTGTCGCTGCCCATGATCGCGTTGGGCCTGTACCTGATCGCATCGGCTTATCGCAACGCTGGCACCGCAAGCCAGGGGAAAACACGCCAAATGAAGCAATATCTCGAGCTGCTGCAGGATATTCTCGACCACGGTGTACAAAAGGGCGATCGCACCGGCACCGGCACGGTATCCGTGTTCGGGCGGCAGTATCGCCACAACCTGGCAGACGGGTTTCCCTTACTGACCACCAAGAAACTGCATTTTAAAAGCATTGCCAACGAACTGCTGTGGTTTCTGCGTGGCGACACCAATACGCGCTGGCTGCGCGAGAACGGCGTGTCTATCTGGGACGAGTGGGCCACCGAGGAGGGCGAGCTGGGGCCTATTTACGGCGCCCAGTGGACTGCCTGGCCCACCCGCGATGGCGGCACTATTAACCAGATCGATTACGTGATCGATTGCCTGCGCAATAATCCGGACAGCCGCCGCATACTGTTTCATGCCTGGAACGTCGAGTTCCTGCCCGATGAGCGCCTGAGTCCGCAGGACAATGTGCGGGCGGGGCGCATGGCGCTGCCGCCCTGTCACTTGCTGTACCAGTTTTATGTAGCCGAGCGCCGGCTGTCCTCCCAGCTGATGATTCGCTCCAGCGATTCCTTTCTGGGCCTGCCCTATAACACGGCGAGTCTCGCACTGTTGACCCTGATGCTGGCACAGCAATGTGATCTGGAGCCGGGAGAGATCATCATTGGTACCGGGGATTCCCATATCTACAACAATCACCTGGAGCAGGTGCAACAGCAATTGCGCCGCGAACCGCGGCCCCTGCCACGCCTCAATATCCTGCGCCGGCCCGACAGCATCTATGAGTATCGCTTCGAGGATTTTGAATTGCTGGATTACAACCCGCACGCCCATATCGCCGCCCCGGTAGCGGTGTGAGCACAGGGTGTGCGGTTGATCAGGCTGGCGCTTATTGTCGCCGCCGCTGAAAACGGCGTGATTGGCAGAAACAATGCGCTGCCCTGGCATCTCCCCGAGGATATGCGCTATTTCAAGCGTGTCACGATGGGTAAGCCCATCGTCATGGGCCGCAAGACCTTTGAGTCAATCGGCAAGCCCCTGCCGGGGCGCACCAATATTGTGATCACGCGCAACCCGGTGTTCCAGGCTGAGGGGGTCAAGGTGGTGTCCTCGCTGGCGGCGGCACTGGAACTGGCGCAGCACATCGCGCTGGCTAGATGGCGCAGAGGAGGTAGTAGTAATCGGCGGGGCCGAGATTTATCAGGCGGCCCTTCCCCACGCGGACCGCCTCTATCTTACCGAGGTTCACGCCAGCGTCGAGGGCGATGCTGCGTTGCCGGCAATCGACTGGACCCAGTGGCGGGAGGTCAGTCGGGAGCAGCATGCCGCACAGGCCCCGAATCAGTATGACTACAGCTTTGTGTGCTACGAGCGCGCCGTCGATGTAGTGGCCAGGATCGCTCCAGCGGAGTTGTTACCTTGAAACAGCTATTGTCATATAAAGTGTAACCAAACTACACACTTGGGTCGAAAGCCTAAAATGTCTGGGACTGTTCATTGAAAACCCGTTCCACATGGTTTAGATTTGCCCGCTCGGTTCGCCGACACCAGATTATCCACTACCTAAGTACGCGGAAAATCAGGTCTGTTTTTCAGCTCTGAATCAGTTCGGTTGAAAGATAGAAAACGCAATCCTCAGGACATTGCCGCGATAGAAATTCGTCAGCAGCCATGCCTCTGGCTGGGTAGTGGATTAGTACACAATAAGGTTTTGTTCCGTGCATCGCCGATGCATAGGCGGAGCAAAGGATAGATTTGGTACGCAATGCGACAAAGCAATCGACTTATTAATCTTTGCGGTGTTAGCATCCGCGTCTCCGATGGCTTGAGCCAGCGGTTCGCGGCACGCTTCTCGCGCTGCAATTTTCTCAGCACCCGCGCAGGGTCGTGGATCTCATTGACTAGGAGGCGCTTTTTGTCATGATCCCATTTAACTTTCGGATAGTGAAAACGATCGTATTGTCGCTAGCCGCGGCGTTACCTCTCGGATTATCGATGCAGGTATCGGCGCAGACAATCGAAGGTGCTGCAACGGCTCAGGTCGGTGTCGACAAGGCAGCGGCGGCCTCGCAGGAGAGAATCAACCAGACTCTCGACAAGACGCAGGATGCGGCGAGCAAATACGCGCAATCCCTTGCCGAAGCAGAGAGCATGGAAAAATACAACAAGCAGCTTGCCGAGCAGGTCAAGGAGCAGGAAGAGCAAGTCGTGTCGATCGAGAAGCAGTTGCTCGACATCGAAACGACTAACCGTGAAGTGCAGCCACTGATGCAGAAAATGGTCGACACGCTGCAGCAGTTTGTTGCCCTGGACGTACCCTTCTTGCTGGAAGAGCGCACCGATCGTGTGGCATCCCTGCAGACTTTGATGACACAGGCCGATGTCGCTATCTCCGAGAAATACCGACGCATCATTGAGGCTTACCAGATCGAGCTCGAATACGGACGCACGCTGGAAGCCTACGAAGGCCTTATTGGCGAAGGCGCTGACGCACGCACCGTGGATTTCGTCCGCCTGGGTCGCATTGCCCTGATGTACCAGACACTCGACGGGTCAGAAACCGGGTACTGGAATGCCGACGAGAAGAAGTGGACAGTTGACAATAGCTATGCCCATGCCGTGTCTGAAGCGCGTCGTGTGGCCAAAAAAGATGGCGCGCCCGATCTGTTGACGGTGCCGGTGCCGGCTCCCCAGGAGGTGCGGTCGTGAGCAAATTGCGTAAACTCATTTTAGGCACAACATTGCTCGTGTTGCCGGTTATGGCGCCGGTAGCGTTTGCCGCTGCGTCGCTGGATGATTTGCTGGAGTCAGTGCGTACGGTCCGCGCGCAGGAAGAACAGTCTTATAAGGAGCGAGCCGCTGCGTTTAATGCAGCACCGGCTGATCAGCAGGAGAAAATGCTGCAGGAAGCCCAGGCCAAGCGTGACGGACTGGCGCAACTTTCGACTACCATGTCGGATCAATTCTCTGCCAACGAACTGAAAATCAACGAACTCAAAAAGGCGCTGCGTGACAAGGCAACGGTGTTGGGGCTGGCAGAGATTTTTGGTGTATCTCGACAGGTAGCAGGAGATGTGGCGACCGTATTGCGGCAGTCGTTGATCTCTACCCAATTCCCCGCGAAAGCAGGTGAGCAGGGCCGTGATGAATTCCTGCGCGCTTATGCCGCGTCGGAACATACACCTACACCGGCCGAGTTGGAGCGAGTATGGTTCGAGATTCAACGCGAAATGACCGCCAGTGGAGCGGTTGCCAAATACAAGACCACAGTGGTGCAGCCGGGCGGCGAGGCGGTTGAGGCCGAAGTGATTCGCATCGGTCCGTTTACGGCGACGTCCGATGGCAAATTCCTGGATTACCTGCCAAGCCTGAAAGCGCTCAACGTATTTCCGCGACAACCGCCGGAAGAGTTCCTGGCGTATGTTGAACGATTGCAATCGGCCGAGAGTGGATACGTGCAGGCTGTCGTTGACTCAGCACGCGGTGTGTTGCTGTCTCTGTATGTCGACCGGCCAAGCTGGGGTGCGCGTATTGAACTTGGCGAAGAGATTGGCTATATCATTCTCGTCGTGGGTGCATTGGGCTTGCTGGCGTTTATCTGGCAGCTGGCGTACCTGATCAGGGTGCGTATGGGCGTTAATCGGCAGCTCAAAAATCTCGAAAAGCCAACTGCGGATAATGCGCTTGGACGTGTGCTGCTGGCGTTTAAAGGCGACCCAAACCTGATCGAACAGGATGCGGATATCGCAGAACTGCGCATCTCTGAAGCTGTGCTGCGCGAAGTGCCGAAGCTCGATCGCTTTCAGGCATTCCTGCGGCTGGGGGTGGCTGCAGGTCCGTTGCTGGGACTGATCGGAACCGTGCTTGGTATGATCCTGACGTTCCAGAGCATCACCGAGTCCGGCTCCAGTGATCCGAAACTGATGGCAACCGGTATTGGCCAGGCCATGATTGCAACGGTACTGGGTTTGGGTATTGCCATTCCGCTGTTGTTTGCCAATGCCTTGCTGACGTCTATCTCCAGAGGCGTGGCGCAGACTCTGGACGAACAGGCGGTGGGCATGCTGGCTGAAAGCATCGAGAAGCAGCGCCGTGGTTGAGCAGATCCCCTTCTTCAGAGGGGTTCTCGAACTTGTCGAGGACGGAGGCCCTTTCGTAGGCTTGATTTTCGCTACGGGCATTCTGATGTGGGCGATTATTGCCGAACGGTTCTGGTTTTTCCGACGCGTCCTGCCGCAGTTGTCTATGGAGCTCCAGCAGCAGTGGAATGCGCGCTCCGAGCACACTTCCTGGTGCGCCCGGCAAATTCGTCAGGCGATGATTTCCAGGCTCAATGTTGCCATGAGCGCTGGCATTCCGGTCATGCAGGTGCTGGTGCCGATGTCACCTCTGCTGGGTTTGATAGGCACCGTCGTGGGCATGCTTGAAGTATTTGACTCGATGGCGCTGCGTGGTAATGCCGATGCGCGCAGCATGGCAAGTGGTGTATCGCAAGCGATGATCTGTACGATGACAGGCCTTGCCGTGAGTATTACGGGTTTATACCCGGTCCATTATTTCCGGACACGAACAGCACGGGAAACCGAGCTTCTAGCAGACAAGTTCGGATTATAGCGATGCGCTATCGACGTCGTTCAACAGGTGATCATGAGTCTTCCCACGGCATTGACCTCGCGCCAATGCTGGACTTCGTTATCAATTTACTTATCTTTTTTATCATCACTGCAGTGTTTGTCAAAGAAGCCGGGCTTACAATAAATCGCCCAACCAGTTTTGAGCAACCGGACAAAGACGACAAAGAGAGTATCCAGATTCAAGTGCTGAATAACGGTGAAATATGGATCGATAGTCGCGTCGTTGATGTACGCGCGGTGCGTGCCAACGTCGAACGGCTTAGCGCGGTGAGCCCTGATAGCGGCGTGCTGATTCTCGCCGACGAACAAGCGCCTACTGGAACCGTGGTTGAAGTCGTGGACCAGGTACATCTGGGTGGTATCTACAACATCACGTTCAGCACGTTGAACTGACGGGCTTTGGCACGAGGATTCGAGCATGCGAGCATCAAAGCATACGCCAGAGCAGGAAGACCACGGTATTGATCTGGCGCCGATGCTGGACTTCACTATCAATTTGCTGATTTTCTTCATTATTACCACGTCCTTCGTTAAGGAAGCGGGAATCACGGTCTTCAAGCCTGAGGCGTCAACCGCAGAGCATCGTGATTCCGGTAACCTGTTGGTGGCCATCAGGGAAAATGGTGAAATCTGGATGGATCGACGTCCTGTTGATATTCGCGAACTTCGGGCCCTGATTGAACGACTACATATTGAACGTCCTGACGACACCGTGGTCATCATTGCTGACAAGGCATCACGTGCCGGGGTTGTAGCCAAGGTGATGGATGAAGTGCGTCTGGGTGGAATCAAGGACGTTGCTATCGCTGCCGATCCTGGCGCGGCGGGCAGTTAACCGGTACGAAGGAGAGAAGCGACAGTGATTCTTCGCTATTTCATAGGATTAGCCTTCGGCACCGCATTCATGCTGTTGCTGTTCTGGGTTATGTGGAGTCTTGTCAGCGTTCCTGTGGACGTGGCTGAAATGCGGCAGGCGACCCGCGTTGAGTTTACGCGGATGAGGCAAGACACCGAGGCACAGAAAAAGCAGCAGGAAAAGCCGCAGCCGGACAAACCGCCACCAGTACCCGAAGTACCGCAGATTGATTTTGCCAAGGGCAGCGTAGAGAACAATGTGGCACAGCTGACACCTACGGTTGATGCCAACAGCGCAATGTCAAAGATGAAAATGACGGCCGGCTCTGATCGCGACATCGTGCCTTTGGTGCGCATCAATCCGGACTATCCGCCGCGTGCCTTGAGCCGTGGTATTCAGGGCTGGGTTATCGTCCAGTTCACGATTACCGCCACTGGTACAGTCAAGGACCAAATAGTAGTTGATTCCTCGAACAAAATTTTTGACGATGCCGCGTTGAAGGCGATTGGACGCTGGCGTTACAACCCCAAGGTCGAAGAAGGGGTAGCGGTTGAGCGCAAGGGCGTGCAAACCAAACTCGTCTTCCAGCTGGAGAACTAGGGCATGCGATTTTTGAAGATACTCGCAATGCTGCTGCTCGCGGCGGTCATAGTGCCATCGTATGCGGCGAAGAAGGAAGAGGAAAAGAAGCCGCCTGCCAATTCCATCGATGCGGCGACGGGCAAAATCCTGACGGAGGCGATTGAGGCGCTCAATGCTGAGAAATACAGCGCGGCATCTGCGGCTATCGGGAGACTAAAGCTGGATGGCTTGAGCCCCTATGAGCGTAGCCGTGTCGAGCAAATACTCGCCACGATTGATCATTCCCAGGACAAATATGCTTCGGCACGAACCCATCTTTTGGCCGCGATTACGGCCGGCGGTTTGAATGACGAGGAAATTTCCCAGACCAAGTACCAGATTGCCCAGCTGTTTTTGGCGGAGGAAAAGTGGAAGGAAGGCGCCGCTGCCCTGGAAGATTGGTTCAAGACGGCGACCAAACCAAATTCAGCGGCGTATTACCTGCTTGCAGTAGCGTATTACCAGCAAGAGCTGTTTGATCGGGCATTGGCGCCGGCACAAAAGGCGGTTGATCTGGCAGAAAAGCCACAGGAAAGCTGGATCCAGCTAGTGTTGGCGCTGCATCTGCAGCAAGAGCACTGGAAAGAGGCTGTGCCGTTGTTGAAACGGCTGATTAATATGGCTCCGGACAAGAAGACCTACTGGCAGCAATTGTCTTCGGTTTATGGTCAGTTGGGACAGTATCCGGAGGCCCTCGCCATCATGCAACTGGCTTACGGTGCGGGGCTGCTCACTAGCGATAGCGACGTAAAACGGCTCGCCGACCTGCTGTTGTTCAACGAGATACCCTATCGCTGTGCTCAGATTTTGGAAGAGGGTATGGCCAAGAACATTCTTAAGCCCGACTCAAAGCTGTATGAGAAGCAGGCCAACTGCTGGATTGCAGCACGCGAATTCAAGAAATCAATTGAACCCCTTTCGCGCGCTGCGGAATCGTCTGGCAATGGTGATTTGTATGTGCGCCTCGGTGAAGTTCAGGTGCAGCGGAGCGATTGGGATGGTGCCGCTGCGGCGCTGGGTAAGGGTCTCAATAAAGGTCGTTTGAAGGACACGAGCAACGCCCAGCTGATGCTAGGCATTGCACTGTACAACCAGAAAAAGTTGACTGAAGCAGAAGCGTGGTTCGAGAAGGCCAAGTCGTCCGAGAAGTCACGCAAAACAGCCGAAGCGTATTTGCAGCTCATACAGGCGCAGGCGAGTTGATCGCAAAAGGATAGTACCGAGAATGTGGCGATTAGCATCAAATAAGACACAGTTCCTGAGCCATGGTGTTTTGGGGGTTGGGAACAGTGCTATTGACGATTCCAGCCCTTGTTAGCGCTCAGGAACAAAGTGCTGGGGAGCGTTATGCGAAAATTCTGGCCGATTCGGAAAGCCTGGCGCGTTACAACGAGCAATTGACCAGTCAACTCGACTCACAGCAGGCGCAGGTCGTGCTGTTCGAACAACAATTGGCGGAAATGGATGCTACCGCTGAACAGATGCCCGCGCTGATTAAAAAAATGTTTGAGACCCTGGAGACACACCTGGCCACTGATCTACCGTTTCTGGATCCCACACAGGCCGGCCCCGATTCCCGCCAGGAACGTATGGCGCGCATACGCAATCTGATGCCTGAACGCGTTGCGGATGAGGAAGACGGCGCATCTAATGAGGGTGGAGAAAGCGGCTCAAATGCGGATGAAAGCATACCTAATGGGGATAAAGAATTAGCATCGAATGCGGACGAAGAACGCGCATTGCGGGCGGAGAAAGAACGCGCATTGAATGCGGAACGCTATCGCCGCTTGCTTGAGGCGTATCAAATCGAACTTGATTATGGCAGGACGATGGTTTCCTACAAAGGAAAACTGGAAGATGGACGGGAAGCTGACTTCGTACGTGTGGGACGTGTATCGCTGCTGTATCGAACTGCGGACGGTGAGGAGTCAGGATACTGGGACGCCCAGCAGAAGAAGTGGGTCGTAGCCAACGAATATAACAAGGCCATTGAGAACGCAGTACTGATAGCAACCAAGGAAAGCGCACCTGATCTCATTACGGTGCCTGTACCCGCGCCACAGGAGGTGCCCTTGTGATGAGCCTTTATCGGATCGCGCTTGCTCTAATCACAGCGTTGCTCATGCAGTTATCTGCCGCGGGTGCTTCTGCAGCAGTGCAGCTCGGCGATCTGGATAAACTTGTTAAACAAATGCGTGACGCGGAATCCAGGCTGTCTCAGGACCGCGAGGCATCATTTCGCAGCGAATTGCAGAAGCAGGAACAACTGGCCCAAAAAGCATTGGCGCGACGCAATGCCGCCGAGGCGCGCGGTAATGAATTGAATAAGGCTTTTGATACCAATCAGGTCCATCTGGAGGAGATGAGGGTATTGCTCAAGCAGCACGAGGGAAATCTGGGTGAACTGTTTGGGGTGACCAGGCAAATTGCTGGTGATGCGGCTAACGTATTGCAGCAGTCGATGCTCACTGTGCATTATCCACCGGAGGAAGGACGTGTGGATCGTGCCAAGTTCCTCGTTGACATGGCTGGCGCCAAGAGCTTGCCATCGATTGTCGAACTTGAGCGTATGTGGTTCGAGTTGCAACGTGAAATGGTCGAAAACGGTAAAGTCGTGCGCTTCAAAACGCCGGTACTGATGCCTGACAACACGACCGAGGAAATGGAGGTTGTGCGTATCGGGCCGTTTACGGCAGTTTCCGATGGTAACTACCTCGGCTACATACCGGGCAAAAAGTCATTGAGCATGTTTGAGCGGCAACTGAGCAGTGAGTTCCGCTCTGCGGCGGAAGATCTGCAAAGTGCAACGGGTGATGGTTATCATAAGGCTGTGGTCGATCCTTCGCGTGGCGCCCTGCTCACTCGCTATGTGGAGCGCCCGAACTTCCTTGAGCGCATCCAGCATGGCGAGGTGGTAGGTTATGTCATCGTGGGAGTGGGCTTGTTGGGCGTGATACTGGCCGCATTCCAGTATCTCTATTTGTTTGTCACGGGCTCTGCAATCAAGGCGCAGCTGGCGAAATTGTCAAACCCGGACGCCGGCAATCCGCTGGGACGTCTGATTCTGGCGTTTCGCGGTGAACAGCCAGCCGCAAATGCCGAAGTCGCAGAGTTGCGCCTTTCCGAGGCGGTGCTGCGGGAAGTTCCCAAACTCGAGCGCTTTCAAGCATTCCTGCGGCTGGCCGTGGCGGCAGGACCGCTGTTGGGACTGGTTGGTACCGTTATCGGTATGATTCTGACCTTCCACGCGATCGTAGCATCCGGATCCAGCGATCCGAGATTGATGGCAGATGGTATCGGGCAGGCGATGATTGCGACGGTGTTGGGTCTGGGTATTGCCATCCCTTTATTGTTTATCAACTCAGGGCTGGTGAAATTATCCACTGGTCTAACGCAAATCCTCGACGAGCATAGCCAGGCACTGCTGGCGAAATATCTTGGTGAGAACAGATAGATCTCCTGACTTCCCTGTCTTCGTTCCAGCAGAAATCGCCTTTAGAGAGAGCCGTGCTGTTTTAACCGCCAGCAGTGAATCAACTGTACTTAAGTCCAATTGGCACGTCGTTTAGTGGTGCTAAAGCGATCCTCCCAAACTGACCAAAGTTAGCATGGGCTGTGGATAGATGCCCAGCAGCATGATCACCAGGGCCGTGATGATCAGCATGGCACCACAGGCGCTGCGACCCCAGTCAAAGGGTATACGCAAACGCGCAATGCGCGGAGCATGCAAAAACAGTGTCACAATCACACGCAGATAGTAGTAAAGGCCGATGCCGCTACTGATTACCAGGATGGACAACAACCACCACAAACTGGAATTTATTGCGGCCAGAATGATGTAAAACTTGCCGATAAACCCGATCGTCATGGGCATGCCCGCCAATGACAGCATGGACGCTGTCATGATTGCCGCCAGATAGGGCTGCTTCCAAAACAAGCCACGATAGTATTGCAGACCGTCCGCATCTGCGTCTGCAGTGTCCATTGTGTGGGTTATGGACACTACTGATAGTACACCAAAGGCCGCCAGCGTGGCGAACGTGTAGGTGAACAAGTAAGTCATGCTGGATTGCAGCGATACAAAGTTGAGTGCCGCCAAACCCGTCAACAGATAGCCGAAATGGCTTATGGAGGAGTAGGCCAGCAATCGCTTCAGGTTATTCTGATGCATGGCGAGCAGATTACCCGCCAGCATGGAAAGCCCGGCTAACAGGAAGAGGATGTTCTGCAGAGCAGAGCTACCTATGATCGGGAGCCAGGAAATCAATCGTAGCAGCACAGCGGCGACCGCAACTTTTGCCACGGTAGCTAGAAAGGCAACGGCCGGTGCTGGAGCGCCTTCATACACATCCGGCGTCCACAGATGAAAAGGCACCAGAGACAATTTAAAGCCCAGCGCAATCAGGATCAGTGTGAGCCCGGCCAGGACCATAAAAGGAAGATGGTCACCCAGGCTTGCCAGCTGCTGGCCCATTGCGGGGAGTGAAAGTGTGCCACACTGCGCGTAGACCAGGGCCATACCAATCAACAACATGGCAGAACCTGTAGCCGATAACACCAGATATTTGATGCCGGCCTCCAGTGAGCGCGGACGCCTTCGGTGGTAAGCGACCAGGCCATATAATGGCACTGACAACAATTCCAGACCCACAAACAGTGATGCAAAGTGGCTACTGCTCACCAAAACCAAAGCCCCGATCAACGATAACAGCAATAACAAATAAAGCTCTTCCCGATTATCGGAAAACTCCTTGAGATAAGTATGCGCAATGGTGCAGCACGCCAGGGTGGTGATAATCATTAATGCACTGAAGAAGCAGGTATAGCTATCGATCAGTAGTAGTTCGGTTATCGCTATCGGTCCATTTTCCAGTACCCATGACCAGACGAATAACGTGGCCAGCAGGGTGGCATTCAAGCCCATCACGGCAAAGGTTGCGTTCATGTTATGGCGACGAAAAAAAGCAATCAGAAGCATCAACAGCGTGGTGCTGCAGCTCAAAATTATCAGTGGCGATAGGGCAAAAAGTTGTGCTTCTGTGAGCATCTTGCCTACCTCGCTACCGAAGAATAAATATCAAGCACTATTTGCATGGGGCCTTCGGAAAGCGTTAGTACGGGTTGTGGATACAGGCCAAGCGCCAACAAGGCAAGCATGAGAAGCAGCAACAGACTTCGCTCACGAAGCGTCAGTGCGGGCAGAGCGGATGTATCCATTGAAGAGTGCCCTCTGGACTCGCCATAAAATGCCTTTTGTATCATCCATAGGCTATAGATAACTGCCAGAACCAATCCGACGCAGGCGATCGAAACGAGCCAGGGAGCACTTGAGTAGGAGCCCGCCAGAATCAGGAATTCGCCGACAAAGTTTCCCAGACCCGGCAGACCGAGTGACGCCGCGGCAAAAAACAAACTGATCGCGGGTAGCCAGGCCATGCGGGACCAAAGACCGCCCATTTTACGAAGATCGCGCGTATGCAGCCGTTCATACATTTCCCCGCAAACAATAAAAAGAGCTCCTGCGGAGATACCGTGAGCCAACATCTGCACGACAACACCCTGCAAACTGATAAGCGTACCCGCATAAATGCCGATCAGAATAAAACCCATGTGGGAAATGCTGCTGTAAGCGACCAGGCGTTTAATATCAGTTTGGGCAGAAGCCATTATCGCGCCATAAAAAATTCCGATCACTCCGAGTGTCATGGCAACGGGAGCGAATTGTTGGGAGGCGTGTGGGAACAGCGGTAATGCAAAGCGTAGTAACCCATAGGCGGCTGTCTTGAGCAGGATTCCCGCCAGGTCCACGCTACCGGCTGTGGGGGCCTGTGCGTGGGCATCCGGCAGCCAGGAGTGAAATGGCACAACGGGTAGCTTGACTGCGAAGGCAACAAAAAATCCAAGCATCACCAGCATTTCCCATTCGGGGTCCATAGCGACGCCACTTTGGAGCAGGGTGTTGTAATCAAAACTCAGGATGCCACTGTTAAAGTAATGCATGAACACCAGTGACAGGATGCTAAGCAACAGCAGCAAGCCACTGGTCTGGGTAAACAGGAAAAATTTATTGGCGGCATAAACTCGCCCTCTGCCTTCCTTGCCTTCCTCTGCATCGGCGGCATGTCCCCACAAGGCGATCAGAAAATACATTGGAATGATCATCAGTTCCCAGCAAAAGAAAAACAGGAACAGGTCCAGGGCGAGAAAGACACCCACTACTCCACCGAGGTTCCACAGCAGGTTCAGGTAAAAGAAGCCGACATGCCTCTGAATCTCTCGCCAGGAACACACTACCGCCGCCAGACCGAGGCCGCCGGTGAGCACAACTAACAGTAAAGAAAGACCGTCGAGACCTAAGTGAAAGTTGATGCCAAGACTCGGAATCCACTGCCCAATTCACCTCATAATGCCAGCGATTCTCGACAGCGCCTGTCTGCAAGTCGTAGCCACCTATCGACCAGAGATACAAGGAGAGAACGAGGACCCCAAGCATGGAGAAAAAAGCAATCCAACGCGGTACGCCGCGATTGATGCGCTCGCCTAGCCAGCACAGCAAGCCGCCCACTACAGGCAGTGCTATCAGGGCAGGAAGAAATAGTGAATCTGGAATCATGTAAGCCTATCGATCCTAAAGTGGCTGATCACGTTAACAGCACAAATGTCAGTAGTGACACCACTCCCAGTGCCATGGCGGCGATATACCAGCGCACCTGGCCATTTTGTGCTGACACCAGCGGAATACGTATTGTGTGAAGCACTGCAGGAATAAACATTTCCGCGACATAATCGGCAAGGTCCCGCTTAATCCCGGCAATGATGGCGCGGAAGGGTTTGACGAAGAGCGCATCGTACAGCAGATCAAAACCCCACGCCTGTTTCCATAGCCCGACAAAAAATTTGCCTATGGCGGTGGATGCAACACGGCTAATAAACTGGCGATCGCCGGCAAATAACAGGTAGGCGATAACAACACCGCTGCAAGCAATGCCAATAGAGACCAACTCGAGTAGATGTTTGCCTTCTTCCTGGCCTGTACCGGGTGATGGCGGAAACAACCCAGCCAGGGGTGGATGAATGAGCGCCCCGACTGCGGTGGAAAGAACACCCAAAATCACGAGTGGAACAACCTGGCTGACACTACGATCTGCATGGGCATGGACTTTCTCCTTGCCGTGGAAAACTGTAAATATCAGCCGGAAGATATACAGTGATGTGAGCAGGGCCCCTATCAATCCCGCGATCACAAATTCCGGTTTATGTGCGGCGAGATCTTGCCACAAAATCTCGTCCTTACTGTAAAAGCCGGCTGTAATAAACGGTAGTGCGGCGAGCGCACCGCCGCCGACTAAAAAGCAGGCATATACCAAAGGGAGAGACTTTCGCAATCCACCCAGGCGGAAAATATCCTGCTCGTGATGAGTGGCGATAATGACAGACCCCGCCGACAAAAATAACAGCGCCTTAAAAAAGGCATGAGTCATTAAATGGAAGATCGCCGCATCAAATGCACCAACGCCTAACGCCAAAAACATATAACCGATCTGGCTCATGGTTGAGTAGGCCAGAATGCGCTTGATATCGGTTTGTGCCAGGGCACTGAAACCCGCCATCAATAAGGTGAGCGCTCCCACCACTCCCACGAGATACAGCACATCAGGGGACAGTTCAAACAATGTATGTGTACGGGCGATGAGGTAGACACCTGCCGTCACCATGGTGGCAGCATGAATCAAGGCAGACACCGGCGTGGGACCTGCCATGGCATCTGCCAACCAGGTCTGTAGTGGAATCTGGGCTGATTTTCCAACGGCTCCACCGAGTAGCATCAGTGCCGCCAGTTGTAGTGCTGTCTGGTGGTCGTGAGTGGGGGCCAGCTCCAGCAGGGTTTGAATGTGCAAAGTGCCAAATTCCTGAAACAGGATAAATAATCCGATCAACATCAGCACGTCACCAACCCGGGTGACGATGAAAGCTTTCATGGCAGCCGCGCCATTCCTGGGATCGCGATAGTAGAAGCCGATCAACAAGTAACTGCAAAGCCCAACGCCTTCCCAGCCGAAAAATAGTATTACCAGATCATCAGCCAGAACCAGCAGCAACATACAGGCAACAAACAGGTTCATGTATGCAAAGAAGCGGCTATAACCTTCTTCTCCACGCATGTACCAGGATGCAAACAAATGAATCAGGAAACCAACGCCGCTGACGACACCCAGCATCGTCAGTGAAAGACCATCCAGGCGTAAGGCCACCACGGGAGAGAAGTTGCCAATGTGCAGCCAGTTCCAGAGCGATTGTACATACACTCCCTGGAGTGCGCCCTGTTGCAACAAGGTAAGGCTTACGACAGTCGCTACGATAAAAGATAGCGCTATTGAACCAACGCCAATGGTAGCAGAAACGTTTTCAGACCAGCGGCCGCGGGACAAGGCCAGTAGCAGAAAACCGACAAGTGGAAACAAAATGGTAAGGTACAAATAACTCATCCGCGCATCTCGCTTGCGGCATCTATGTCCAGTGAGTGAAATTGGCGATAGAGTCTCAATACGATGGCCAGACCAATAGAAGCCTCGGCGGCGGCCAGGGTGAGAATCATAATGAACATGATTTGCCCATCGGGCTGCAACCAACGGCTGCCTGCAACCACAAAGGCCATGGCTGCGGCATTCATCATGATTTCTATACTGATTAGCATGAACAATATATTGCGCCGTACCATTACTCCCGTGAAACCCAGCGCAAAAAGAATGGTGGCAACGATCAGGCCGTGCTCGAGTGGGACCTGTTGTGAGAGGAGAGTAATCATGTGGTCATCCCCTAATCTTCCTTACCCAGGTGATATGCTGCAATTAGCGCCGCCAGTAACAGGATAGAGGCCAACTCTACGAGTAACAGGTAGGATCCAAACAGCGATATCCCAACCTGTTTGGCGTCAATGATGCCGGTGCCGAGAGCCTGTGTGCCACTGCCTGCGAGATGTGTCCATAACGCCCACGCCAATTGAACAAACAAAATGGCAGCCAGCAGCGCAGGACCTGACCAAACACGTGGTGTAAGCCAGAGTTTTTCCTGGCGGCGGGTTTCCTCGCCAAGATTCAACATCATCACGGCAAACACAAATAAAATCATAATGGCGCCCGCGTAGACAATGATTTCCAGCGCACCTGCAAACGGCGCGCCCAGGCAGAAAAAAATCATGGCGACGGCCAGTAGTGAAACGACCATGTAAAGAAGGGCGTGTACAGGACTGGAGTTGGTAATAACTCGAATGGTAGCGAGTATAGCCACAAGGGACGCCAGATAAAATGTAATCGCCATATCGTTTAACCTTTCAGGGCATCAGGCCGCGTACATCAATAGGTTGGGCTTCGCCTTGCGCAGAGCCTTTGGGCTTCCCGGCAATAGCCATACCCGACACGCGATAAAAATTGTAGTCGTGGTATTTCCCTACGCCATCGATTAACAGGTGTTCCTTCTCGTATACGAGATTCTGCCTGTCGTATTCAGCCATTTCGAAATCCGGTGTCAGTTGGATGGAGTTAGTGGGACAGGCTTCTTCACACATCCCGCAAAAAATGCAGCGGGAAAAATTGATACGAAAGAATTCCGGGTACCAGCGGCCATCATCTCTCTCGGCCTTCTGCAAGGAAATACAGCCAACGGGGCATGAAACAGCACAGAGATTGCAGGCCACGCAGCGCTCATCTCCATCCGGGTCTCGGGTCAATACGATACGGCCTCGATAGCGGGCTGATAACTGAACTTTTTCTTCTGGATATAACAATGTATCGCGCTTGCGAAAAGTATGCATGAAAACCAGATACATACTGCGCAACTGGCTTGCTGATCCCCAGACGATAGACTTAAGAAGTGAGAGTGATTGTGTAAATGAACCGGAAGTCATCGTATTAGCTCCCACCAACAGGGTCGTGCATAAGGATCCAGAACCCGGTAATCAGCAAATTGAACAGAGTTAAAGGTAAACATACCTTCCAGCCGGCAGCCATGACCTGGTCATAGCGAGGACGTGGCAGGGCGCCCCGCAACAAAATAAAAACGATGATAAAAAAGCAGGTTTTAGTGATGAACCAGAAAACAGGTGGAATATAGGTCATGATGTTGGGGAAGAGCTGAAACCCAAACGCCGCGGGCGGATGCCAGCCGCCGAAAAAAAGTGTCGCTGTAAGTGCGGAGACCAATACCAACCCCACATATTCGCTTATAAAAAACATGACCCATTTCATACCCGAATATTCCGTGTGATAACCGGCCGCCAATTCGGATTCCGCTTCCGGCAAGTCGAAAGGCGTTCTATGGGCCACGGCCACGCCTGCGATGAAAAATGTTAAAAAGCCGATAAACTGTGGAAATATGAACCAACCGTGTTGCTGGGCATCGACGATTTCACGCAAGTTAAAGGAGCCTGCCAGTGCGACCACGCCCATGAGGGAGATTCCCATAAACACTTCATAACTGACAGTTTGTGCAGCTGAGCGCATCCCGCCAAGCAGAGAATACTTATTGTTGCTTGACCATCCCGCAAACAATACTGCATACACCGAAATCCCTGCCATTGCGAAGAAAAACAGGATTCCGATATGCATATCTTTAACACCCCAGGTCGGGGTAATGGGCACGATGGCAAATGAAATTAACAAGGCACTCATGGCGATGACTGGCGCTAACCAGAATGTTAGTTTGTCGGCAAAGGGCGGGGTCCAATCTTCCTTGAACAGTAATTTGATGATATCGGCAACCAGTTGGAATAGACCGAAGGGCCCAACACGGTTGGGGCCGTAACGATCCTGCCATAGAGCCAGCACACGGCGTTCGATAAAACTGAGAAATCCTGCAAAAAGCAGAGTGACGAGGAGAATCACGATCGCCTTAAACATTCCGACCAGGATTAGAAAGATGTCCGGAGTGATAAATGAGGGCAAATAGGTCGCAAGACTCATGTGCCAATTCCTGCATTAAGTTTCACTGGCATATGGAAGGGCAAGTAGGGCATGCCAGGTAACCCAACAGGTAGGCCCACCAGACCTGCAGGTAAACACGTCAGGATGCGCACCGCCAGTGACAAATCAAATCCTGTATTGTGTACTTTGATCAGGACACCATCTCGGACACCAAGCTTTTCTGCATCGGATGGATTTAAACCAACGTAGGGTTGTTCAAGTAACTGTTCTGTTGCGACTGCGCGGGCAGATAACTCTTCACTGCCAAAGATATGATGCAATGGGACGGCTTGCCAGGAGTCCTGATCACCCTTGAACGAAGCAGGAATGTCACTGAAATAAGTGACAGCAGACCCGGTACTGGCTTCAATGAGCCGTACACCAGCATCGCCCGCTCGCAGGTGGCCGCCGACCTCATCCTGAAATTTTGTCCAGGCCTGTGGCGAGTTCCAGCCTGGAGCCCACGCAAATGGCACAAATGACGCATCCTCGTTAGGTCCGCCATAACCTTCCATGGAAAACGCCAAAGCGCTGTCTTCATCCTGGGAAGCGCGAGGCTCATGCACAGACAGATTTGCCCGCATCGCAGTGCGACCCGAGTAGCGACGCGGCGAGCGGGCGATCTTCAATCCCTTGACCCGGTAACTGGCGTTTGGTGATGCTTCCACTATGCGTGCTCAGCGTAGGTATATGATCCGCACACTCCTGGGTAATCTCATCAAACTGTGACCATGACACTTCCCGGTGATCTATAGCGGTATGTAGTGCATGGAGCCAGCGCCAACTCTCCTTGATATTCGAGGAAGGATGGTAATATTTTGGGTCGTAAAGCTGGAAATAGCGTTGCGCGCGTCCCTCCATGCTTACCATGGTGCCATCCCCTTCAGCGAAGCTGGCGGCGGGCAAAATATATCTGGCTTTTTCCGTAGTAGCGGTGGATTGATGATCTATCACGACAACGGTAGAAACGTGGCTAAATGCGCCGTCTACAAGATCAGCGGGGGCGCGACGGTAGAGATCATTTTCAACGATGATCACAGAGTCGGCTTTGTCATTTACCAGCGCACGCAAACCCGCATCGACAGAATCAGCCTTTAACATAGCCACGCCTAGGCTATTTACCTCCGGCACACACAGTGCCAGCGAAGGAATCTTGCCAGTCCTATGTAATGCTGCCGCGATATTGGCGGCGGCATGCAGAATAGCTTCAGATGCAGCACCCGTGCCAGACACCACCAGGGGCTTTTGTGCGGACAGCAAGGCCTGCGCTATACGTTGCGCCGCGACCAGATATTCATCTGACAAATCAGGTACTGCGGGTGCATTACCGTCAATCGCATGTGCCACAGCAAAACCTAAACGGGCAAGATCATCCGCTGCACCATTAATCGTGGATTCGGCCACATCATCAAGGCGGGTTGAGGAAAAGCCGGCAACAAAAAGAGGACTTTTTTGACGTTGGCCAATATGTTGTACGGCGGCGATTTGCCAATCAGGAATTCTATTATCTGCGGCCATTTTGACTGCGAGGGTTTTGACGGCCTGTCGAAGGGCCAGAGCAATACGTGGGGCCGTCTGCGTTACATCTTCACCCAGAATGAAAACTGCATCAGCTTCTTCCATTTCACGTAATGCCGGTGTGTGAGCGGCGGTACTATGCATAATCGCCAGTACCAGGCGAATGCGTTCCAATTCTGCCTCACCAACTCCACAATAAAAATTTTGTGCACCGACGAGATCACGCAGTGCATAGTTTGCCTCAAGGCTGGCACGGGGAGAGCCAATCCCGATTACCCTCTCCTGGGAAAGCGCCGCCCCTAAACAGCCGCCAATTTTATCGACCGCTTCTTCTGCAGTGAGAATCTCCAGTACCGAATTGTTTGCGCTGTTGCTGGTGCGTAAAAAGGGCTGTCGAGGTCTGTCTTTGCGGTTAACATAACCGTGTCCAAATCGTCCGCGATCACAAAGAAAGTAGTGATTAATTTCTCCGTGATAGCGGTTTTCGATGCGACGCAATTCCCCATAGCGTTCGCCTGGACTGGTGTTACAACCGACACTACATTGTTGACAGACGCCGGGAGAAAACTGCATGTCCCATTTGCGATTGTAGCGTTCAGAGTGTGTTTTGTCGGTAAACACGCCGGTTGGGCAGACTTCAATCAGGTTACCGGAGAATTCGCTGTTGAAGGCCCCATCGCTTTCACGGCCAAAATACAAATTATTATTGGCCCCGTAGACTCCAAGATCATCGCCTCCTGCATAATCGCTGTAATAACGCACACAGCGATAGCAGGCGATACAACGATTCATTTCATGATTGATGAACGGCCCCAGATCCTGATTCTGGTGTGTGCGCTTATTGAAGCGATAACGGCGCTTGTTATGACCGGTCATGACTGTCATGTCCTGCAAATGACAGTGGCCACCTTCTTCACAGACAGGGCAGTCGTGCGGGTGGTTGGTCATCAGCCATTCCAGTACGGATTTGCGGAAGGCTTTCGCCTCCGCGTCGTCGATCGATATATATGTGTTATCCGCAGATTGTGTCATACAGGACATTACCAGACGCCCGCGCTTATCATTTGCATCGGCGTATTGTTTGACCGCGCAAGCGCGACAGGCGCCCACAGAGCCCAGTGCCGGGTGCCAGCAGAAATACGGAACGTCCAGACCCAGAGATAAACAGGCGCGTAACAAATTATCTGCGCCGTCTACTTCAAAAGGTTTGTTATCTACATAAATAGTTGCCATCGTTAACTCGCCTTCAGGCTATCCTCATTCTGGACCGCTGTTTTCACGATACCGCGCTCAAACTCACCGCGGAAAAATTTCAAGGCGCTCTGTAGTGGTTCCATGGCGCCCGGTGCGTGGGGGCAAAATGTCTTCCCGGGTCCGAGGAAGTGTGTCATTTCCTCCAGCACTTCGATATCACCGGGCTGGCCCTGGCCCCGCTCAATGTCCTGCAACAATTTCACCGACCAGGGCAAGCCATCGCGGCAGGGCGTGCACCAGCCACAGGATTCTCGCGCAAAAAATTGCTCCAGGTTGCGTACCACGGAAACAATATTCTGTTTGTTGTCGACAACCATGATCAGGCCGGTACCCATGCGACTGCCTGCTTTCGCTATGGTGTCGAAATCCATGGCCAGGTCCAGATGTTGCGGCAGCAGGAAGTCGGTTGAAGCGCCGCCCGGCAACCAGCACATCAATTCCAAACCATCCTGCATGCCTCCCGCATATTCGTACAATAATTCACGGCCAGTTGTACCGATAGGCAATTCCCATACACCAGTGCGTTTGGCACGACCCGAGACGCCGTACAATTTGGTGCCGCTATCTCCGCTTTTGCCACGGGACAGACCTTTAAACCAGTCAGCACCACGCACTATAATGGCTGGAATATTGTTGAGTGTTTCGACATTGTTGACGACGGTAGGCTTTCCCCAGAGGCCGGCAATTTGTGGGAATGGCGGTTTGGCCCGTGGGTTGGCACGGCGACCTTCGAGGGAGTTGATCAGCGCAGTTTCTTCGCCGCATATGTAGCGGCCGGCGCCGGTATGTACATGCAATTCCATGCCCCAGCCGGAACCGAGAATATTCTCGCTGAGATAACCCGCCGCTTTCGCTTCTCCGATTGCGCGATTCAAACGTTCCGCTGCTACCACATACTCGCCGCGCAAAAAGATGTACGCTTTCGATACTTGCAGGGCGTAGCCGACCAGTATCATGGACTCAATCAATTGATGAGGTAACTGCTCCATCAATAAACGATCTTTGAAGGTACCGGGTTCCATTTCATCGGCGTTGCAAATCAGGTATTTTTCTTTGGATGCCTTTTCGCCCATCGGGACCAGCGACCATTTCACCCCTGCAGGGAAACCAGCTCCGCCGCGACCACGCAAGTTGGCATCTTTCACCAGTGTTTGCACTGCCTGTGGATTCATTTCCGTGATGGCTTTGCGCAACCCGGCAAAACCTTCCAGTGATTCGTATGTTTTCAAATCCAGTGGCGCGCTGCCGAGATGGTCAAGGCGCCAGGTGAGCGGATGAGTATCAGCAGATTTCAAAATGGCAGCATTCATCATGGGTGCATCACCGATATTTTTCCAACAACGTCGCTACCTGTGCGCATGCCACTGGACCGTGGGTATCATCATCAATCATGATGGCCGGTCCTTTGTCACAATTTCCCAAACAGCAAATCGGTAACAGTGTAAAGCGACCGTCTGCTGTCGTATGGCCATAGTCAATATTTAAATGTTGTTTGATCGCAGAAATAAGGTCGTCATAACCGGTGAGAAAACAGCCAATGCTGTCGCAGACTTTAATGACGTGTCGACCCACGGGTTTGCGGAAAATCAAATTGTAAAATGTTGCTACACCTTCCACGTCTGCTGAAGGAATTCCCAGGATGTCACCGATGGCGGCGATCGCCTCATCCGGGACCCAACCGTGGCGTTTCTGCACAATCTTGAGCGCATCAATGGATGCCGCACGCGCATCGTCGTAATGCTCAATACTGCGCAAAATCGCTTCCCTGATCCTGCTGGTGAAAGGAATAACGCATGCTACGGTCAGTAGCAAGAAGATTGCTGGGCTTTACAGGTTTAACGGTCGACATCGGCCATCACAAAGTCAATACTTGCCAGGTAGGCGATCAAATCCGGGATCATGGATCCGCGAATCACCGAGGGAATCTGTTGCAGATGCGGGAAGCTGGGCGTGCGTATGCGCGTGCGGTAGCTCATGGTGCTGGCATCTGATATCAGGTAATAACTGTTGATGCCTTTGGTGGCTTCAATCATCTGGCTGCTTTCACCGGCGGGTATCACCGGCCCCCATGAAACGGCGAGGAAGTGCGTGATCAGGGTTTCAATATCCTGCAACGTGCGTTCTTTGGGTGGAGGGCAAGTGAGTGGGTGATCGGCCTTATAGGGCCCGGCCGGCATATTGTTCAGGCACTGCTCGATGATGCGCAAGCTCTGGCGTATTTCCTCAATACGCACGATGGCTCTATCATAGGCGTCACCATTGGCGGCGACCGGCACGTCAAACTCAAAGCGATCGTATCCAGAGTAGGGGCGTTTCTTGCGCAAGTCGTAATCCACCCCGGTAGCGCGCAGGCCGGGGCCGGTGACGCCCCATTCAATAGCATCTTTACTGTTGTACTTGCGCTACACCGATGGTGCGGGCCCGCAATATGCCGTTGCGAAAGGCGGCTTTTTCATATTCCTTGAGGCGTTTTGGCATCCAGTCCAGCACTGTGCGCACCAGCCTTTCCCAGCCATTGGGAAGATCTTGGGCTACACCGCCAATGCGGTACCAGGCGGGGTGCATTCGAAAACCGGTAATGGCTTCTATCACGTCATAGATTTTTTGCCTGTCGGTAAACATGTAGAAGATAGGCGTCATGCCACCCACATCCTGTACATAGGTGCCCAGAAACAATAGATGCGACGTGATGCGGAAAAACTCCGCCATCATGACGCGAATGACTTCAACCCGTTCGGGAACTTTGATCCCGGCCAGTTGTTCAACTGCCAGCACATAGGGCAGGTTGTTCATCACGCCGCCAAGATAATCGATGCGGTCAGTATAAGGAATGTAGGAATGCCAGCTCTGGCGCTCCGCCATTTTTTCTGCGCCGCGATGGTGGTAGCCAATATCCGGGACGCAGCCAATAATTTCTTCACCGTCCAGTTGCAACACTATGCGGAAGGCGCCGTGAGCTGAAGGGTGGTTGGGACCGAGATTAAGAAACATGAAATCGTCATTGGCGGTACCGCGTTTCATTCCCCAGTCTTCGGGTTTGAAGCGCAAGGATTCCTGCTCCGCATCCTGTTTTGCCGCATCCAGATAGAAGGGATCAAACTCGGTAGCTCTGGCGGGGTAGCTTTTTCGCAGGGGATGACCCTGCCAGGTGAGGGGCATCATAATTCGGGTGAGATGGGGATGGCCTTCAAACCCGATACCGAATAAATCCCATACTTCCCGCTCGTACCAGTTGGCATTGGCAAACACGCCGGTTGCAGAGGGCAGATTCAGGTCGTCTGCCTTCAAAGCCACCTTGATGCGAACATCGCCGCTATAGGTAAAGGTAGTTCGCTCCAGCGCGAGCAGATGATAGAAAACAGTGAAATCCGCAGGCGGTTGGCCGCGCCTGTAATTGCGCAGCTGCTCATCGATGGCAGAGAGATCGTAAAGCATGCTGAACGGTTTGGGTAATTGTTTCAGGAAACGCAATACTTCCAGAATTTTGCCCTTTGGTACCCATACCGTCGGTACGCCATCGCGGGTAAGCTGGAAGTGGCAAGTTTCTGCGCCAAAACGTGAACATAACTCACGCACCACCTCATATTCGGCGCCGCGTAGCGAATTGCCGTTCAATTCGGGTACTAGTGGATTTGTGATCTCAGTGGACACGGCAGATTGTTTTTCTAACCATTAGATTTGGTCCGGTGTACGCAATACCTGTACGGCACAACGCTCTTCTTTTTTCAAATCCCGCTGTGCGGGCAGGTTGGCCTTATAAACGCCCTGCTCACCCACTACCCAGGACAACGGACGACGCTCCTGGCCTATAGCATCCTGCAGCAAATTCAAACCCTGGAGGAACGCCTCCGGACGCGGCGGGCAACCAGGGATGTAAACATCCACTGGCAAAAATTTATCCACGCCCTGTACCACGGAATAAATATCGTACATGCCGCCGGAGTTGGCGCAGGCACCCATGGAAATGACCCATTTGGGTTCCAGCATCTGTTCGTACAAACGTTGTACGACGGGAGCCATCTTGATAAAGCAGGTGCCCGCTATAACAATCAAATCCGCCTGACGGGGTGAGGCGCGAATCACTTCTGCCCCAAAGCGGGCAACATCGTGGGGGGTGGTAAAGCTGGTGGCCATTTCCACATAGCAGCAGGACAGGCCAAAGTTGTATGGCCACAGCGAATGCTTGCGTCCCCAGTTGACGGTATCGTGGAGGACGGTTTCCAGCTTGCCGAGAAAAATATTCTTGTGTACCTGATCCTCGAGTGGGTCCGGGACCGTGGATTTCTGGCTGTTGGGGTAGTGGCCAGGGGCATCGGGGTCTATTCGGGTAAGGGTGTAGTCCATGGCATTCTCGAGTCTTTCTATGGATGACGGATGATCAGGTACGCGGTGGGGGTTCGTTGGCCCTGCGACGGCGACTATCCGGCGCCCAATCGAGGGCGCCCACCTTCCAGATGTAAGCAAGACCTGCCAGTAATACGGTGATAAATATGGTAATTTCGATGAAGCCTGACCAGCCGCTTTCCCGCACCGTGATGGCCCAGGCGTAGAGGAACAGAGCCTCCACATCAAAAATGACAAAGAACATGGCCACGAGGTAGAACTTGGAAGAGAGGCGGAGGCGGGCGCTGCCCACGGAGACGATGCCGGATTCGAAGGGTTCTATACCGGCGCGGCCCCGGTTGCGGGCACCGATGAAGTAAGAGATGCCCAGCATAGCGACACACAGCACCGCAATCACCAGCAGATAAATGCCGAAGGACCAGTACTGCGCAAGCGTATCGGACGTTGTTGCCACGGGCAGACCTCGTATCAATTTAAATATAATATAAATCAAAAAGTTAAAGGCAGATTCATAAACTGGCGAGAGCGTTGGCTGCGCGGCCAGATATGGGATCGGCATGGTACTGAAGCGGGCTCAGGATTGCACGATTTAAAATGGCCACTTTTTCCGTTCGCGCAATCCCGCCGCGACGGCAGCGCCATCATTCGATGCGGCAACCGATAGGACTGTAAAGACCCACCGCGCAGAGCTAGACGCACAAGCTGTTAATGTAATTCAATGGAATGGTACCCGCTAAACCCCTCGCCGCTGTCCGGGTTCCGGCTCATTGACGCGTTCGGCCATTAATCAGCAGGCTGGCGCAGTCAGCCAGTGGTCGGGTGTCATATCCGCCGTCGGCGTTGCGGTCATTATGTTGGTCGCAGCACCCTACGCGTACCACCTGCCGCGCTCGGGCCGTATGGTGTTGACGCAGTTCGTGGTCAGCAGTGCACACGGCCATACGCACGAGCGCCTGCCGGAGGACCATCCCTGTGACCTCATTTCTATATTCGGCCTGGACGGTGAGCTCTTTTTCGGTGCAACCGCCGCGCTAGAACAGCATTTCGAAACGATGGAGGCCGCGGTGACCGACAAGACGCAGGTGATGGTCCTGCGGCTTAAGCGTTCGCGCAATCCAGTATGCCTACTCGATAATAGGGGAACCATGCTCTGTTTGCCCGCGTCTAATGGCAGATCGCAGGTTTTAGTGGCAAGGTCCGCCGACACGTACATCCCGACACACGTGTGTCAGAAAGCTAGTCTCTCAGCGCAGCCCTTAGCGTAGGAAGGAGAATCGGGTCAACCGGCTGGCAGCCCCGCTCGTTGCGATTGATCCGGCCCAGTCGCTCGCGCATGCGCTTCATCAGTTGCTTTTGTTTAGCGTGCAACCAATCTTCGCGCGAAACATCCTTGCCGCGCAGCTGTTCCTCGGAACTGCGGAAGACGCAGAACTCATCGTACGCTTCGAGTTGGTGGTTCAACTCGCGTGCCACCAGCTCAATCATGATGGCGTCGTCGATCAGTCCAAGCACCGGCACATCGTCGGCAATCAGGTCCGCCGGGTTGTGAAAGTAGGCCAGAGCGCTGATCACGTCGACGCGCTCCTGCCCGTCCAGTGGCCATTCCGGGTCTTCCAGCATAGCGATCATGGTCGCCAGGCGCTCCAGGCGCTCGCGCACGAACAGCGGCGGCTTTACAGGTTTAGTGCCTTCCAGGACGGCACGTGCCTCGTCGGATGATTTCCTCGTCAGATGCAGTGCCAGCCCCATCCTGCGCCTGATTCATGACGCCGCGAAAGTACTCGATATCCGAATCGTCAAGTGAGAATTTGATGTCGATGGTCATGGGAACCTTCCTGATGTTAGTTAGGGTTTATGCGATGTGCTTGGGCAGGTAGAAAGTACCTATAATAAGTTAAATTTGTTGCCGGATGTAGGCAGTTTGGCAGAAAATCGTCAGCTCGCTTTATCCACTGGTGTACACACGGATGGTGCAATGGAGAGCGCTACCGTGCTATTTTTATAGTATAAAAAAAGGAGCTGTAAGAGCTCCTTCTTTTTTTCACGCTATGACCTCGCGGTCCTATATTGGAACTACATTTTCGGCCTGGGGGCCTTTCTGGCCATCCGTCACGTTGAACTCAACCTTTTGGCCATCGGCCAAAGTTTTGAAGCCATCGCCCTGGATGGAGCTGAAATGAACGAACACATCGGGGCCATCTTCACGCTCGATAAAGCCGAATCCTTTGGTTTCGTTAAACCATTTAACAGTACCTTTTGTCTTAGACATAATGTTTACCTGTATAGCTAGCGGCGCCATGTCCAGGCACCTTTTCATTTAAATTTAAATTGTTATTTATGGTTTACGTACCGATGATCTTGATGGAACTTCGACCGTGAGCATAAATACCGCTGAAACCACTCAGCAGTCCGAGTGTAGCACCATAATTGGCAATTGACAGAGAGCCTGCGTAACTATTTTTGGGCACTATGTCCTGCCACTGAATAGTCGCCATGCCTAAGCACAGGCCTTCCACGCCGCCCCGATCTCTATAAAGGTGCGTGGGCAGCACCGAGCAGACCGGTAGTTTCACAGGTAATAACGTACAGCGGTACACGGGCCAGATGCTCTCGCATCTTGCCCTTCTCCTGAAAACGCCGCACGAAGGGACTTGCTTGCAGGAACCCGATCATGTGGGGTACGAAGCCTCCTGCCAGGTACAGCCCCCCATAGGCGCCGTTGGCGAGTACAAAGTCGCCGCAGATAGAACCCAGCAGAGCGCAGAAGGTGTTGAGTGTCAGCGCGCAGAGCGCACATTTCCCCTCCAGGGCTTTGGCAGAGATTTCCTCCGGGGACAGGGGCTGTATATCCTGACCCTGGATGGCTCCCAGTGACTCGTAAAGGCGTTGCAGGCCGGGGCCAGACACCAGCAATTCGGCGTAGATCTCCCCGTAACGGGGCTGCAAATATCGAAACAGCTGCAGTTCCAGCTCCGTGGCGGCAGCCAATCCCATATGACCTGGCTCGCTGGCGCAAGCAACCGGCACTCCCCCCGCCAGATCCAGTGTCGATCCTCCCAGTCCAGTGCCCGGGCCGACCGTGGCCAGCTTGCCTCCCACGGTAACCGTTCCGGGATGCAGTCTCGTCAGGTTGTGTTCAGACAGATAGGGTAGGGCATAGGCGTTACCTTCAAAATCGTTGATACAGCGCAGCCGGTTAAATCCGAAGCGCGTGGCCAGGTCGCGGCGGGAGAAAGACCAGTCGATATTGAGCATGGTCACGCGGTCTTCAAAGGGCGGCGCCGCCACTGCCAGACAGCAGTCCGATGGTGGTGGTTCGGTCAGCGCGTCCAACCAGGTGGCAATGATATCCTCGAGTTGCCCGTAGTCCCGGTTAACGTAGGTGCGCAGTGCCCGCAATTCATTGGCCAGCGGATCGAACAGAGCGAGTCGGGAATTGGTGCCGCCGACATCCGCCACGAGGCGATTGGCGCGAGATTTTGACAGTGGCATCGGCTTAGTACACCGGCAGAATCTTCATGATATTGGTGGATCCGGCGGTCCCGATCACAGCGCCCTTGGTCAGAATAATGGAGTCACCTTTACCCAGATAGCCGCCATCCAGCAGAAATTCTATTGCCCTGGCATCCACGCTGTCATGATCAAAAGCAGCGGCATCGAAATACAGCGGCACTACACCGCGACACAGACAAAGCTTTTGCAGCGTTTCGCTGACGCGACTGAGCGCAAAAATGGGCAAGCCGGAGCTGAGACGCGACATGAGCCGCGGGGTAGTGCCGGATTCGGTGAGGCAGGCAATGCCGCGCACATTATCAAAGTGATTGGCGGCGTATATTGCCGACATGGCAATGGTCTCCTGGGCGGTTGCAAACGTGGTGTTCATGCGGAATCTGGACATTTTGGCTACTGGCTGGCGCTCCGCGCCCAGCGCCGCATCCGCCATCGCCTCCACGACTTCCACTGGATAGTTACCGGTAGCCGTCTCTGCCGACAGCATGACGGCATCAGTGCCATCGAGCACCGCATTGGCCACATCGAATACCTCGGCGCGAGTGGGCATGGAGCTGTTGATCATGGACTCCATCATCTGGGTGGCGGTGATCACCACGCGGTTCATCTGGCGCGCCTGGGAGATGAGTGCCTTCTGTATGCCAATCAACTGGGCATCGCCGACCTCAACGCCGAGGTCGCCGCGAGCGACCATAATGCCGTCCGAGGCGACTAAAATACTGTTGAGCAGGTCTTCGTCAGCGACCACCTCGGCGCGTTCGATTTTGGCAATGATTGCCGGTTGCAACTGGTGTTGCAGCAACAGTCTTCTGGTCTGGAAGATGTCCTCAGCATTGGATACGAAAGAGACCGCCACGAAGTCGGGCCTGACCTCACTCAGGCGATCGATATCGGTGAGATCCTTGGCGGTCAGCGCGGGTGCCGCCAGACCGCCTCCGAGGCGGTTGATACCCTTGCGTGAGCTCAGTTTGCCGCCGATAAGCACACTGCAATCCACTGCGCTGGCCTCTACATCATCCACCCGCAGGCGGATGCGGCCGTCATCCAGCAACAGGATGTCACCCCGCACCACGGTGGCACACAGCTCTTTATATTCCAGGCCTACTCCGCGAATGTCGCCCTCGCCCTCACCCAGAGCAAGGTCCAGGCGAAAGCGGTCGCCCGCCGTGAGTTCGATGAAATCGTTGCGGAAACTGCTGATACGGATCTTGGGGCCCTGCAGGTCGGCCATGATGCCCACATAGAGCCCGGCAATGCTTGCCTGCCTGCGAATGCGGGCGGCTACCCGGACATGCTGCTCTGCGGTGCCGTGGCTGAAATTGAGACGAAAGACGTTGACACCGGCACTGATCAGCTTGGCGATAAGGTCGTCCGATTCACTGGCCGGGCCGACGGTGGCGACTATTTTGGTTCGTCTGATGACCTTTGGGTTCACATTGATTCTCGTTGTTGTTGGCGCAGCAACCCACCTACGGCAACGCCGAAACTGCGGCAGTTTCTTTGCGCGCCAGCGGGAAAAGCAATAAAGATGATGATGCCTTGTTAGGCGGCAGCGCGCCAGTGCCCGGCACCATCAGAGTGGTCTTCTATGCCGCAGGTAGTCGACCACAACGTCGGGAAAATCGGTGAACAGGCCGTCGATACCCGCCTGTCCAATAAAGATATCCAGCAGTTCCGTAAAGCTGGCAATGCCCGCGGGTAATTCATCGCGGCGAAAAGTGTAGGGGTGCACTTGCAAGCCCCGTGCCTGTGCCAGTGGCACCAGATCGCTGAGGCGGGCGCTGCCGGATGCAGTCTTGCCGAGGTAGATGTGGGGTAAAAAGGGGCCGATACCCTGGGCATAGCTTGCCACGTACGACAGCCCTGCCGGCGTCCGCAGGTAGTCGTAGTCCACCGCGCTGTCTTCGCCCCAACTGTTCTCGGCGATGAGCTGGATCATCGGCAATGGTGCCTTCAGCTGCTGCGCCCAATCGGATGCAGAGTCTGGTCATCAAAGCACTGCAGAAAAACCTGGTCGGGGCGATTCCAGTAGCCTGTCTCCTCCAGTACCGCAAGGATGGCGGCCGACAGGTCCTGTCCCTCGCTCCGGTGCCAGTTCGGCGCTTTCAATTCGATATACAGGCCGGTGGCGCACCCACGGCTGCGGTCCAGGCCGGCGAGCAGATCGATTTCCTCGGCGAGGGTGGGCACCTGGAACAAGTTGGGCTGCGCTGGAAAGCGCTGGGGAAAGACGGCTTCACCTGTTTTGAAGTGGGTGCGCTCATGCACCCGCAGCTGGCGGATTTCCTGCAGGTCGAAATCGATGGCGTAAAAGCGCCCATCTGCGCGGGCGCGGCCGGGAAAACGCTGTGCCACGTCGGTGGTGCTGTCGAGGTGGATGTCATGCAGTACGATGGCAGTCCCATCCCTGCTCAGCACCACATCCTGCTCAATGAAGTTGGCACCCATGCCATGCGCCAGGGCTTTTGCTGCCAGCGTGTGTTCCGGCAGGTAGCCGCTGGCCCCGCGGTGGGCGATAACGATGGGACTGGATGTTCGCATAACCGGGAGGTTATCAGGGCAGGGCGGCGACCCAGGTGTTGTCCTCAAACCATTTCTTGCGCAACTGGGTCAACACTCCGGTTTTTTCGTAGGCGCGCAGGAAGTTGTCCACCAGATTGAAAAACTGCGGGTCGTCCTTGCTGACGGCGATGCCGACGGGCTCGACCGTCAATGGCTTCTCCAGGGTGCTCAGGCCGGCGTCGGGGAAGCGCATTACCGCCAGGATGCACTGGGTCATGTCTGCTACCATGGCTTCGGCCTTGCCCTCGATCAGCATGGCCACACCCTCGTCATAGCTGGCGATTTCGATCAGCGTGGCTTCCGGGGCCACGGTTTTAATAAAGTTGGCGTTGGTAGAGTTGCTCAGGGCTAACAATTTGAGGCCTTTGCGATTGAACTCATCTGTCGAGGAGATCTTGCCCAAATCCGAGTTCCTGGTCAGGATGGACATGCCGGACATCATGTAGGGTCCGACGAAAGAAACCCGTTCAGTGCGCTCGGGGGTGATCGACACATTGGACAGCACCATGTCGATTTCGTCCTTTTCCAAAGCCGTCATCAGTTCACCGAAGGGCATGGGTTTGATTTCCAGCTTGACCCGCATGGCCAACGCCAGCGCCTTGGCCAGGTCCACGTCAAAGCCCATCAAGCCGCCTTCGCGATTGGTCATGGTCATGGGCGGCTGATTGCCCGACATGCCCACTTTCAGCACCTGGAAATCGATCACGCGCTGCAGTGTGTCCCCGGCCAGCGCTTGTAGCGGGAGCACTGCGCCGAGAGTAATGAGGCCGGCCAGCAGGATTTTTTTAATAGCGCTCGGCATTGAGAAGCTCTCCCGTAGATGCATGATACATGCCTACTACATTATGCAGTGTTTGGCGTAAGTTGCAGCGTCGTCGGCGGACCACTCACCCTTGGGTTTTTCGGACAAATCCTTGCACCAACCTGCGGAACCTACGGCGCTGCCTTCAAGCAGGCAGTTGCGCGCAAACGTGATCGCGTCGGAGCTCGACCAATCTGACTTGGGCTGGTCTTTTTTCATGTCGCACCATTTTTCGCTGCCGGGTTCCACACTGCACGCAACCAGAAACAGGAGGCTGCCGATGAGAAGAATGTGTCGCATAGAATTAATCCCAGTATCCATGTGCAGAATTGCGGCCAGGTATCAGCAAAATGGCGCTATTTCTTGAGCTGCATTTTGATCGTGCCTTCAGTCGCCTTGCCATACGGCGGCAGCATGCCGCCCAATTTGGCGATGTTGAGGCCGGTCTGGCGATAGACGGATTTGGCGTGGCTGAAGGTCTGGAAACCCTTGAAGCCGTGGTAGGAGCCCATCCCACTGGGACCGACGCCGCCGAAGGGCAGTTCTTCCTGCGAGACGTGCATGATGACATCGTTGACACAGAACCCGCCTGATGTCGTGCGGCTAATCAAGGCCGCCTCTTCCAGCTTGTCCTCGCCGAAATAGTACGCAGCGAGGGGCCGCGGCTTGCTGTTGATGTAGCTGATGGTCTCCTCAAATTTGCTATAGGTGCGAATGGGTAGCAGCGGTCCGAACAATTCCTCTTCCATCATCTTCAGGTCGTCCGCCGGCTCCGGGATCAGCGTGGGCGGTATCTTCATCGTGCCTTTTTGCGCGTTGAAGTTTTCGCCGGCAGGGTTGATAGGGATAATTTTTTGTCCGCGTTCGGTGGCTTCGGCGAGATAACCGTTGAGTCGCTGGAAGTGGCGTTCGTTGACCACCGAAGTGTACTGTGGGTTGTCGAGTATTTTGGGGTACATCTGGCCGACCGCTTTTTGGGCGGCTGCGATGATCTCGTGCAATTTCTCTTCGGGTACCAGCAGATAATCCGGCGCCAGGCAAATCTGGCCCGCGTTCAGTGTTTTGCCGAGCATGATCCGACCGATACTTTTCTCAATATCAGCGCTGCGCGATATAACCACGGGCGACTTGCCGCCCAGTTCCAGGGTTACCGGTACCAGGTTGCGCGCTGCAGCGGCCAGAATGTGCCGGGCGATGGAGGTTGCCCCGGTAAAGATCATGTGGTCAAACGGCAGGCTGGAAAACGCCTGTCCGACTTCGGGCCCGCCATCGAATACGGCGATTTCATTGGGATCGTAGGCCTCGGCAATCATTTGCGCGATTAGCGCCGAGGTAGCAGGGGTGAATTCCGACGGTTTGATCATGGCGCGATTGCCTGCGGCCAGTACTCCGGCCAGCGGGGCAAACACCATATTTACCGGAAAATTCCACGGGGCAATGACACCAACCACGCCCAGCGGCTGGTATTCGATACGGGCGCGGGCGCCGAGCAGGTTGAAGGGAAAGGTGGCAGGGCGTTTTTCCGGCTTCATCCATGAGCGCACATGCTTGATGGCGTGTTTGAGGGGGGCGATACCCGCGCCGACGTCGGTCAGCAGCGTCACCTCGCGCGGGCGGCAGGTGAAGTCCGTGTTCAGGGCATCCACAATCTTTTCGTTGTATTTGATCAACACATCAACAGCGCGTTGCAGCCGGTCGATTCTGGTCTCGGCGGAAACGACGCCTTCCTTCAAATAAGCTTCGCGCTGCATTTCAAGCGTGGCTTTCATTTGCTGTTCAATGTCGCCCTGGGTCGGTGGCTGTTGCGGTGCGTTCATGGTGAGATCCTCGCTATCGCGGTTATTGTGCGGCTGTGTTGCGGTGTTGGCGGCTAAGTATAGACCTCCAGTGGACGAAAATTAACCAGAAAAGCGAGTTATTTGTGGCCAGCCTATCCATCAGGGCGGTCGAGCTTGGCATTGTGGGTATGACGGGCTAATAATTACCCATGAGTTCCAATACGCCGCACCGCGATACCCGCACCCCCTCGCCGCCCTACGGTTATTCCCGCGAGTGCACCCACTCGCGGGAGCAGCAGATGCATATTGTGGCCGAATTTCATGCCCACAAGATCCGGCCCAGCCGTATCGCCTATCGCGTCGGTATTGATATCGCGTTTATCGAGGAACTTATTGCGGGTGAAACAGAACCGCAACGCTTTGCGCAACTGGTGAAACACTATCGCACCGGGCGGTACCAACAACGCCTGCGGGAAACCCAGGTTAAAACGGGCGCCGCGCGTTACGAGCAGCAGCAGAAGATTGAGCGCGAATTCACGCAGGAAGCCGACCTTTAGACCTGAGGAATTAATGCAATGAACACGCTGGAACTGTGGCACGACATGTTGCGCAGGCGCGACCTCGGGCGTATCGATGAGGTGTTGGCCGAGGATTGTGTATTTCTCTCTCCCATCGTGCATACACCCCAACGGGGCCGCGATCTGACCCGGTTATACCTCACGGCCGCCCTCGCTGTATTCAACGAGAGTTTTCAGTACGTAAAGGAGGTGGTGTCGCCGCAACACGCCGTACTGGAGTTCACCTGTGAGGTGGACGGCATCATGGTAAACGGGGTGGATATCATGACCTTCGATGACGCGGGCAAGATTGTGGAGTTCAAGGTGATGGTGCGCCCGCTGAAGGCGATCAATTTACTGCATGCCAAAATGAAGGCCATGCTGGAGCAGATGTCGGCCCAGTGATGGGGTTGTTCCGGAGCAGAGGTGAGGAAAAGCAAGGGTGTTATATGGTGAGAGCCGACTATCCTGGCGGGATAACAGAGCGAAGTTGTTAACTCGTTGAATAAATTAGGGAAACCGTAGCCTTTTGCCTACCTCCCGCTGGTGTTAGGCGGCGGCGTGTTATACGGTTGGGTCCGTATACTTAACAGTTAAATTGCCTATGAGAATCAGCACCAAGCTTCGCATGTACTATCTTGTGTTCTTTGCATTGCTGCTGATTGGTGCCTTTATTGTCGTGCAGCTCGAAGAAAGTGGCATTTCGGCGCTACCAGTAGCGATTATCGCTGGGCCGGCCTATTTGCTTATTGGGCAACTACTAATAATATTCCAAGGTAGCTTCTGAGGTGTGTCCAAGCTGTGGGGAGTCTGTCATATACCAGAAGCCCGGTACTCCTGGGTTTGCTTTCCTAAACAGGCTCTTATTGTCGGGTCGGTGCTCAAAGTGCGGGTCGGCAATTTAACAAGGCAAGCCTGTCGGACGCTACGCGCCGCAGCTTGCAGCGTTAAGTGTCGCAGATCGAACGATCAGAGGTCGGATATGGGTGATGTCGATTCAGTTGGAGCTCGCGAGAACCAGGAATCCGGAAGGCGCTAATTATTCCGACAAACCTTCAGAAAAGCAGGACTCAATTCTGAGACAAATCGAGAGTGCGATAGAAGAGCTTGAACCTATAGTGAGCAATTCCTTGTAAGGAAGGAGTTCGAGTTTAACTTGACGGGTTCCTTCGATGAAATCGCAAATTGCACTAATATCGCAATCGCACAACGAAACAATGCAGATGCTATCAGTTATTTTGGCGAAAATATTTGGTTGGCGCTCTGCCATATTGGGGGCCTGATAGGCCGTGATGTCCAAAACACTTAAGCAAGGGCCACCCAGTGCGCCCCACGGGGCCGGACGCGAAAACCGCTACGCGCGGTTCGCCGCCGCTGCTGGCGGCGTTCAGGGGGAACATTTGACGTATCGAGCAGTTGGGAAATATTGGTGATTATTGCGGCTATTGCAACGCTGATTACGCTTCTATCAGCGGTACAAATTCGAATACTCGAGAGCGGTCCGTGCGGCCTCTCATCACGCCGTACGATTCGTTAACCATATCAACTCCATCATTGGCACTGACCCAAGTGCCGCGCGAATTACCGGTTAGGATTGGCGGGACTGGAAAATCTTACAGAGGATGAGCAGTTCCTTTCGCATTTCTCATGCTAGGGTATGTGAGGATCTTTGAAACGCTCTTTTACCAAAGAGATATTGGAGCGGCGAAGAGCATTTATCATCAGAGCACAACAGTCTAAGATGGGCATTCAAGTATCCGGCGCAAGAGACTGGTGGACAACAAGAAATCTCGTTCGCCCAGAGTTTCGTGCTCTATTGACGAAGTCATCGAGCATACAGAGTGGCCCTAACAAGCACGGATGCGCGGCCTGCGTCCGCTGGACTGCCACTCCGTGGCCGCCGCTGCGCTGAGCGTTATGCCTCATAGAGAGTTCGTGCATGAAACCGAGAATTACAGTCATCACGATTTGCGTTGATGATCTCGAAAAGGCATTCAATTTCTACCGTAATGGTCTCGGGCTGAAGTCAGACGGTATCATCGGCAAGGAATTTGAGTACGGTGCCGTTGCATTCTTTGAGCTTCAGCATGGGCTGCGGCTTGCAGTCTGGCCGCGCAAAAGCCTCGCCCAGGATTCAGGCCTGCCGCTGGCTGCTCCAAGTCCAACAGAGTTCTCCCTTGGCCATAACGTTTCGTCCAAAGCAGAAGTTGACGCTGTCATGGCTCAGGCCAAAAGTGCCGGCGCTATCATCGTGAAGCCGGCCCGGGAAACGTTTTGGGGGGGCTATGCCGGTTACTTCCAGGACCCGGACCAGCATCTCTGGGAAGTGGTCTGGAATCCTCAGTGGCAACTGGAAGAATGCTGAGGCATAACAATTCATTCAAACGTTGAGCGGGTCTTCCAGGCAAACTTTTCGCTCGAAGTTGACCCATCGCATTGAATAATCGTTCAGATCTGGATGATTATGACCCCTCTATTCGAGAAATTTTCAGGATCGGTCGCGACCAATACAGGAAGTTGGATTAATACACGGGAGATTGTTATGGGTAAGTTCGAAAACCTGAGAAAACAGATGATCGATTACCAGTTGGCCGCGCGCGGCCTGCATGATGAATCTGTGCTTCAAGCCGTCAGCGCGGTACCGCGTGAAGAATTTGTCCCGACGGAGCTGGTGGAGTTTGCCTACAGCGATTCACCGCTGCCCATAGCGGCGCGCCAGACGATTTCGCAGCCCTATATCGTAGCGCTCATGACCGCAGCGCTTGAACTGCAGCCGGAAGATCGCGTACTGGAGGTGGGTACCGGATCCGGTTATGCAGCCGCAGTCCTGGCCGAGATTGCCAAAGAAGTTTATACCGTAGAGCGGCATAAAATCCTGGCGGATACGGCACGCCGCCGCCTTGGACAATTAGGTTATGAAAATACCCATGTGCTGCATGGCGACGGCACGCTGGGCTGGCCGGACTACGCTCCGTTTGACGCCATAGTGGTCGCCGCTGGCGGCCCTGAAGTACCTGATACGCTCAAGCAACAACTGGCTGTAGGTGGTCGCCTGGTGATCCCGGTAGGCTCCAGCCTGCGCACACAGAAATTGCTGCGAGTGTTGCGCATCAGTGAGCATGAGTTCGAGGAGGAAGATCTGGGCAGCGTTCGCTTTGTACCCTTGATTGGTGCGGCGGGCTGGGAGGACGAGACTGCCAGTGTGGTTTCCGCCAAAAAATCCGCAGCAACCTTGTCGGAGTTGATTTACGAATCCAGTGAGCATTTTGCCGCTATTGGCCATGTCAACCTGGAGGGATTACTGGAGCGGATCGGGGATAGCCGCCTGGTATTGCTCGGTGAAGCCTCGCACGGTACGGCTGAGTTTTACGAAATGAGGGCGCGTATCACCCAGGAGTTGATCGAAAAGAAAGGTTTTAACGTCATTGCGGTGGAGGCCGACTGGCCTGACGCGGCACATATCAATCACTTCATTCACGGTACTTCCCCGGATCCGTTGTTGGTAAGCGCTCCTTTTTCGCGGTTTCCCACCTGGATGTGGGCGAATCGTTCGGTGCTGGAATTTACGCATTGGCTGAAGGCACATAACGAGCAAATCGCTGCGCCTGGAAACAAGGTCGGCTTTTATGGGCTCGATCTTTACAGCCTGAGCAGTTCTATAGAAGCCGTGCTGAACTATCTGGAAACAATTGATCCAGAAACAGCGGAAGTGGCGAGAGTGCGCTACGGTTGCCTGACCCCATGGACCAGTGATCCTGCGCTGTATGGCCAGGCGACGATGACCAGGCGTTACAGGGAATGTGAAAAGGATGTGATTGCCGCCCTGCAGGATCTGCTGAAGCGTCGGTTGGATTACTCAAGAGCGGACGGCCAGCGATACTTCGATGCCGAGCAAAATGCACGTCTGGTGACTAATGCCGAACGCTACTACCGCACCATGTACTATGCTGAGAACAATTCATGGAACCAGCGCGACCAGCATATGTTTGAAACATTGCAGGCTGTGCTGGCGTTTCGTGGCCCCGAATCAAAAGCCGTTATCTGGGAACACAATTCCCACATTGGCGATGCCCGTGCAACCGAAATGAGCGCTCGCGGTGAGTTTAATATCGGGCAGCTTGTCCGGCAGGAGTATGGTGATGCAGCGTATCTAATCGGTTTCGGCACCGACCACGGGACGGTTGCGGCCGCCTCTGAATGGGGTGGTCCGATGGAAATAAAACGGGTAAAGGCAGCGCATATGGACAGCTATGAGCGTGTTTGTCACGAAGTTCGCACCGATAATTTCCTGCTGCCATTGCGTAAACCGCTGCAGGAAATTACACGAAAAAGTCTCTTTGCTGAGCGACTGGAGCGAGCGATTGGTGTGATCTACCGGCCTGACACCGAATTGCAAAGCCATTATTTCTATGCGTCGTTACCCCGGCAGTTTGATGAATATATCTGGTTTGATGAAACCCGGGCAGTTGAACCCTTAAGCAGGGAAATCACCAGCGGCATGCCTGATACGTTTCCATTCGGTCTTTAGGACGCACTTTTCTGGACATATCGATGCTACCAAAGGATCACCAGTCAGGTCGGGGATAGCTATCATGCAGCATGTCAACGATATGCGTTCCATTATGCTCGATTTTGCAGCGAGCACTGGACTGTCTGATAACTCGCGCGAACCGCGCCGCTACCTGTGGACCGATGCCTTCGCAGTCTGCAATTTTCTCGAACTCAGTCGACAAACCGGTGACGAGACCTTTCTTTTGGCTGCACGCAACCTCGTTGATCAGGTGCACTTCGTTCTGGGAAGGTACAGCGTTGATGACTCGCGCAAGGGCTGGATAAGTGGTCTCGATGAGCGGGCAGGCTATGAACATCCAACAATCGGCGGCTTGAGAATCGGCAAGAAATTAGTGGAGCGCAAAGCGGATGAGCCTTTCGATGAGCGTCTGGAGTGGGACAGGGATGGCCAGTACTTTCACTATCTGACCAAGTGGATGCAAGCACTTGCCCGCATCGCGGCTTGTACCGGAGAGGGGCATTATCAATGCTGGGCTTTGGAACTGGCGCGGTCGGGCCACGCTGGATTCACCTATAGACTGGCAGCAGGTAAGCCCAAGCGGATGTACTGGAAAATGAGCGTCGATCTTTCCCGCGCGCAGGTGGCCAGCATGGGGCACCACGACCCACTAGACGCTTTGATCACTTATCTTGAACTCAGGGCAAATAGCGCACGCTTCGACAGTTCACTGAGTGATATCAATCTCGAGAGCGAAATTGCCGATTGCCAGGCCATGTGTGAGTCGAGAAGTTGGGCTACTGATGATCCATTGGGAACGGGTAGCCTGCTGGTTGATACGTGGCGCCTGGAGCAAAGTAAGGCCAGATTCGATATGTCTGTAAGCCTGGATTTGACATCCCTGCTGGTCGATTGCGAGTCAGGGCTCGAGGCTTTTCAACGCTCTGGTATATTGAATTATCCAGCGCAGCACCGACTGGCGTTTCGGGAATTCGGTTTGTCAATCGGTCTGCACGCACTTGCCAGGTTGATCGATTTGACGGAGCAAAATACGAGCAGGTTTTCAATGACTGTACGCAGGCAACTGGCAAGACTTGGAAAGTTCAGTTACTTAGCTGAGGTGATTGAAGGTTTCTGGCTACAGCCGGCTAACCGGCAAGCAGGGACATGGCGAGAGCATGCTGACATTAACTCCGTCATGCTGGCCACTAGCCTGGCACCGGATGGTTATCTATCTCTCCCTACAAGAGTTAGCTCAAGTTCATGAAATTTGGAAACAGGCTATGCTGTTAACTAACCGCCGTTTTCCATAAGGAGCATTCCGCTGCAGATCACTCCGACAAAAAGTATCATTATCGGCATTGGCCTTGTCGCTATGTTACTGGCAGTGATGTTGTATTTCGATGCTGACAAACAAGTGTTGCAGCTACTGCAGTGGCTGGAGACCCAGGGGCTTTCGGCGTTGCTATGGTTTGTTTTGATCATGGCTCTGGTGGTGGTGCTGTTGGTGCCAGGTGTCCTATTCACGACGGGTGCAGGCTTTGTATTTGGTGTGCTACAGGGCACCGCCGCAGTGGTACTGGGTACCACGCTTGGCGCGGCACTGGCCTTCCTGATTGCGCGCTATTTATTTGGAGCCAGCACCCGGCGTTTCATGTTGTCCCATAGGTGGCTCAATGTGATTAACAGGGGCCTCAGTTCGCACGGTTTCAGGGTTGTGTTGCTGACGCGCCTGGTACCTTTTTTCCCTGGCAAACTTTCGAATTACATCTTTGGCATCAGTCAGGTATCACTGCGGGATTTTGTGTGCGCGAGCTTCCTGGGGTTTATACCGTTTTCCCTGCACAATGTTTATCTGGGTTCGATTGCAGCCGATATTGCGACTCTGGGTAGTCGCAATACTGAACGGACACCCCTCGAATGGGGTCTCTACGGCGCCGGCTTTGTGTTTAGCATTATGGTAGTCCTGTACCTGAATCGGGTCGCGAGTCGTCTGCTGGCAGAGGATTTGAGCAGCGACAAAAAAGCATCACCCGACGCCAGGACATGAGTGGGCGCACCCAACAGGTTGCTATATGAATATTGTGATGTTAAGTAACACATATGCCCCTCATGTGGGCGGGGTAGCGCGTTCGATAGAAGCGTTTGCCCGACAGTACCGCGAGCTCGGGCATAAGGTACTTATCGTCGCACCAGAGTTCGACCACCAGCAATCTGACGAAAAAGACGTGGTGCGAATCCCTGCGCTACAAAATTTCAATGGCAGCGATTTCTCGGTGGTACTGCCGGTATCCGGTCTATTGAGCGACACATTGAATGCATTCCAACCCGAAATTGTGCACGCCCATCATCCCTTTTTACTGGGTATGACGGCGATGCGTATCGCTCGTTATCAGCATTTGCCACTGGTATTTACTCATCACACACTCTATGAGCAGTATACTCACTATGTACCTGGGAATTCGCCCTTGCTTCAGCGTTTCGCGATTCAACTGGTAACGCATTATGCGAATCTCTCCGATATGGTATTTGCTCCCAGTGAAAGTATAGCTGCGCTGCTCGTGGAGCGTGGTGTGAGAACGCCAATCAGCGTGGTTCCTACCGGTGTTGAGCTGCACCGGTTTGCACAGGGTGATGGAGCGGGTTTTAGACGAAAAATGGGTATTCCTGAAAATGCCTTTGTAGTAGGTCATATAGGAAGACTGGCCCCGGAGAAAAACCTGCCATTTCTGGCTACTTCGATCGCCCGATTCATTGCCACAGCTTTGCTGACAGAGCCCGAACGAAAATATGGCCGGAGATACATTGTCTGGTGATTGGCGCGGGTCCTTCAGAAGCCGACATTCGAACCAGCTTTGCACAGTTCGGTGTTGCTGAACGTTTGCACATTGACGGGGTTCAAACGAATCAGTCACTGGCTGACGCCTACCATGCCTTGGATGTATTTGCCTTCGCCTCAACCAGTGAAACACAGGGAATGGTTCTCTACCGAAGCCATGGCTGCGGGCAAGCCGGTAGTCGCACTGGACGCGCCTGGCGTACGCGAAATGGTAATCGATACAGTGAATGGCCGCTTGCTGGCAGAGGAAGATAGCAGCACCTTTGCCGGCGCTTTGCAGTGGGTAATTGAGCAGTCGAACGGAGCAGAGGCTGGCGCTGGCACAAGCTGCACGAAAGACCGCTGAGCAATTTTCCATGGCGAACACAGCGGAACGGGCGCTGGACTGCTACCGCGGATTACTTCTGCAGCAAACCACGGCATTGCACAGTCAGGAAGACGATCAGTGGATAAAATTACTGGATTTGATCAAAGCTGAATGGTCGATAATCGAAGGAGTGACCAGAGCCGCCGGCAACGCACTACTGGACAGTTGATCAACATTTATTGGCATAGGACATACAGATGCTAAGTCGCATTGAGACTAGCCTGCGTCGCTGGCGCCGCCGATTCAGTCGCAGCGAGTGGCTTGCCCGGCTGTTGCAGCTTTCAGTCTCAGAGGACACTGGAACGGATCCCGGTCTGGTGATGATCCAGATTGACGGCCTGGCGCATAGAGAACTTGAGCACGCATTGCGGCGCGGTGAAATGCCATTCTTACAGCGGCTTATGAGTAACGAACACTATAAGCTGCATAAAATATACTCAGGCGTGCCTTCAACCACACCGGCAATACAGGGCGAACTTTTTTATGGTGTGAAGGCCGTAGTCCCCAGTTTCAGTTTTATGCAACATGGTTCCAGGCGTCTGGTGCGCATGTTTGAGCAAACCGTTGCTATAGAAGTTGAACAGAAGCTAAAGTTGGATGGGGGTACTCCATTACTGGAGAGCGGTAGCTGTTACAGCAACATTTTTACCGGAGGCGCCGCGGAAGCGCATTTTTGCCCGTCTTCAATGGGATGGGGGCCAGCGTTACGTGGCACAAATCCGCTGACCTTGCTGATTCTTGTCGCCACCAATTTTTACAGCTTTGTGCGCACAGCGGGATTGCTGGTGCTGGAACTATTGCTGGCGGCATATGATTTTGCCCGGGGACTCAATAAAGATAACAACCTGTGGGCAGAATTAAAGTTCATTCCAAGCCGAGTGCTGATTGTAATTTTTTTGCGCGAACTTATTACGATCGGCGTGAAGATCGATATTGCTCGTGGTCTGCCCATTATTCACCTTAATTTTCTTGGCTATGACGAACAAGCCCATCGCCGTGGTCCGGCGTCGCTGTTTGCGCATTGGACACTGAAAGGTATAGACGATGCGATTGCACGTATCTGGCGCGCTAGCCATCGTTCCGAACGGCGCAGATACGATGTGTGGATATATTCTGATCACGGGCAGCAGCAGGTGCGGGCATACGACAGTGTCTATGGTAGAAGTTTTGCTGAAGCCGCCACGGAAGTATTCGCTCGCTATCATGGCATGCCCGTCACGTGTCGTTCCAGTGGCTCCAGTGGCCCCATCGGAATTCAATTGCAACGCATCCAGATATTTGGCGGAGAACGCACACAACGATTTTTTGCCAGAACACTGGGGAAAATAACCAATGAAGGATATTTTACGCTGGGCAAGTCGCCCGCTGCGCAACTTACCGTCGCACCCCTCGGTCCAGTAGCGCACCTTTACTACAACTACCCACTGTCGGCACAGCAGTTGAGTGAGCTCGCAGCTGCATTGGTGGCAGCGGCTGATGTGCCCGCAGTATTGCATAGAGATGCCGCTGGCGCGGTTCGCGTAACCACAAAGACCGGAGAGTGCTCGCTGGTGCAAAACCCAGTCGTAGTGTTGGGCGAAGAACATCCATATTTGGCTGCCGCGTGCAAAGACCTGATTGCCATGTGCGACCATCCTGATGCCGGAATTCTTATTGCGTTGGGTTACTGTCCCGGCGAACAGGCGTTGAGCTTCGCCATCGAAAGTGGCGCGCATGGTGGTTCAAATAGCAGTGAAACAAGCGCATTCGCACTCGTCCCGCAGGACATTAACCTGACATCACAAAATGTGGAAGGCACACACTCTCTTGTACGTCCACTTGATCTCAGGCTCGCCGCGTTGACATTTCTGCATCGAGTTGCTGACGACAAACAATCAATCACACCGTGTCATTCGCACGACCCTGCACAAGCGTGTGGAAAATAGTATCCGCATTATGACGTACAATGTTCACAGCTGTATCGGCATGGATGGCAAGCTGTCACCCGCACGTATCGCTCGTGTTATTGCCCAATACGAACCGGACATCGTTGCGCTGCAAGAACTGGATGTTGACCGCTTTAAGACGAACAATATCGATCAGGCGCATCGTATTGCCCGCTATCTGCAGATGGAATTTCATTTTCACGCGGCGCTACAGATAGAAGAGGAGCAATATGGTGACGCAATACTGACCCATTTACCTATGCGTTTGCTCAAATCTGCCCTGCTGCCAGGATTGGCTGGCAAGCCCCGGCTTGAACCTCGTGGTGCCTTATGGGTAGCCATTGACGCCTATGGTACGGAAATCCAGATGATCAATACCCACCTGGGCTTATACAAAAAGGAACGCGCTGCGCAGGTACAAAGCCTGCTCGGCAGCGATTGGCTGGAGCATCCGAATATGCAGTCCCCTATAATATTGTGCGGCGATTTTAATGCGACGCCGTACTCCAGAGAATGGCGCAAATTGCATGAACGGCTGCCGGATGCGCAGGTAACACTGGTAAATCATCGACCGAAAAATACCTTCTTTAGCCGTATACCGGGCGCTCGTATCGACCATGTGTTTGTAGACAATAGTCTTGAACTTGTTGGCATCGAAACGCCCAACACAGAGTTGGTGCGACTTGCTTCGGATCATCTGCCATTGATTGTAGATGTTAAACCTCCCTGTATCGCCGGGGAATGCGGCCCCAAAAATTGCGTTAATTGACTGGTGGAGACAACCCGGTGCGCGGTCGCGGTATTACGTTACACATTTCGAATTTAGCTAAACAGACAGTGACGGGATTCCCTGTATACTGTCGGCCGTCTCCGACGGATCTCTAACACCCTTCAAGGTAACCACATGTCCTCTTCAGATGCGGTAACCAGTTTTGCGGAACTGGAACTGCCCGCTCCCGTGCAACAAGCCCTCATCGATGTCGGTTACGAAACGCCGTCGCCGATCCAGGCCCGCATCATTCCCTATATGCTGGAAGGTGTCGATGTGCTGGGCCAGGCCCAGACCGGCACCGGCAAGACGGCGGCGTTTGCCCTGCCCATTCTGGCGCGGCTGGACCTGAAGCAGAAGTTGCCCCAGGTGTTGGTATTGGCGCCAACGCGGGAATTGGCCATACAGGTCGCGGAAGCGTTCCAGAAATACGCACGGCATATGCCGGGCTTCCATGTGTTGCCCATCTACGGCGGCTCCGACTATAGCGGGCAGTTTCGACAATTGCAGCGCGGTGTGCATGTCGTGGTCGGCACTCCCGGTCGGGTAATGGACCACATGCGTCGCGGTTCGCTGGATTTGTCCGCTCTGCAGACACTGGTGCTGGACGAAGCGGACGAAATGCTGCGCATGGGCTTCATTGATGATGTGCAGTGGATTCTGGAACAGACGCCGAAGGAGCGACAGATCGCCCTGTTCTCCGCCACCATGCCCGATGCCATCCGCCGCATCGCGAAACGCCACCTGCATGAACCGCGTGAGGTGGCAATTGAAGTCAAGACGGTTACCAAGGCATTGATCCGCCAGCGCGTCTGGATGATGGAGGGGATGCAAAAACTCGATGCATTGACCCGCATTCTGGAAGTCGAAGAATTCGACGGCATGCTGATCTTTGTGCGCACCCGCATACTGACGGTCGAGCTGGCGGACAAGCTGGCGGCGCGCGGTTACTCCGTGGCGGCCTTGAATGGCGATATTCCGCAAAAACAACGCGAGCAGACGGTCGAGAAGTTGAAGAACGGCAAGCTCGATATTGTGGTCGCCACCGACGTGGCGGCGCGCGGCCTGGATGTGCAGCGGATCAGCCACGTGATCAATTACGACATACCTTCGGATGTGGAGGCTTATATTCACCGCATAGGGCGCACAGGACGGGCCGGGCGCAAGGGCGATGCCATTCTGTTTGCCGCCAGCCGCGAACGCCGCCTGCTGGGCGCCATTGAAAAAGCCACTGGCAACACCATCGAGAAGATGGAACTCCCCACTGTTCAACAGGTGACCGACAAACGTGTAGGCAAGTTCAAGCAGCGCATTACCGAGGCGCTGGATACTGCGGATCTGGCGATTTTCAGGAAGCTGGTACAGGAGTACCAACACGAGTATGGCGTGCCGGTGTTGGAGATCGCCGCGGCGCTGGGCATGCTCGCGCAGGGCAAGAAGCCGCTGCAGGCGCAGGCCGGTGCTGTACTGAAGGATGACGCAAGGGGTGAGCGTGGCGATTCCAGAAGCGCCTCAGGTAAACCTGCGCGCGAGCGGCGCGATCGGGATACAGAGCGAAAGTCCTCCGACTCCAGGGGGCCGCGAGATTCCTCATCCAAACCGCCACGCAAGCCTCGCAGCGAGAAGGAGAAGCTGGACGTTGGCATGGAGCGCTTCCGCCTTGAGGTAGGGAATGTGCACGGCGTAAAGCCCGGCAATATTGTGGGCGCGATTGCCAATGAAGCTGAGATTGACAGTGAGTACATCGGGCGCATTGAAATTTTTGATGATTACAGCACCATAGACCTGCCCGAAGGTATGCCGAAGGAACTGCTGAAGCACTTGAAAACGGTATGGGTCAGCGGCCAGCGCCTGCAGATCTCCAGGCTTGAACCAGCCGGAGGGCCATCACCAGCCGGAGGGCCATCACCCGGCGGCGCGGGCAAACGCAAACCGGTAAAAGACAAGGGCGGCGCTGCGCGCCCCCAAATGCGGCTTGAGCCCAAGGGGAAATCCAGGGGCGCACCTTCCTCCAAACCCGCTGCGCGCCGCCCACCCGGCAAATGATTTTTCCCGCACAGACTGGTAGCATCGACAAAGCCTAAAACAGCGGAGGTTGCGTCATGGCCAAGCGTATTATTGTCGGCATCAGTGGCGCCTCCGGCATTGTGTACGGTTTGCGTGCCCTGCAGTTGTTACGCGATTGCGCGGTGCAGACCCACCTGGTGATGAGCAAGTCCGCGAAACTCACACTGCATTATGAGCTGGACATGTCTGTCGCAGACCTCGAGTCCCTGGCCGACGAAGTCCACCCGATTAACAACATTGGCGCGTCCATCTCCAGCGGTTCGTTTCAGACTTCCGGCATGCTGATAGCACCCTGTTCGGTGCGCACCATGTCGGAGATCGCCACCGGTGTCACCTCCACCCTGCTCACCCGCGCGGCGGATGTGGTGCTCAAGGAGCGCCGTCGCCTGGTCCTGCTGGTGCGCGAAACACCGCTGCACACCGGACATCTGCGCACCATGACCCGGTTGTCGGAGATGGGCGCGGTGATAGCGCCGCCGGTACCGGCGTTTTACACCCGGCCCCAGACCCTGGACGACATGGTCACCCAAACCGTCGGCCGCGCCCTCGATCTTTTTGATCTGGAGCATGAACAGGTGAAACGCTGGCAGGGCGACGATGTACACGGGGGCGCTTAACAGCGTAGTATTTCGTTGCTCCGCCGTGGCGTGAACCACGCACAATTAACAGCACTGGAGCAGGACGTTTTGATATGGCGACACAGCTTTTTGACCTGACTGGTAAAATAGCCCTGGTAAGCGGCGCCAGCCGCGGTATTGGCGAGGAAATCGCCAAGCTGCTGGCGGAGCAGGGCGCGTATGTGATCGTGTCCAGTCGCAAGATCGATGACTGCACAGCAGTGGCCGAAGGTATTCGCACGTCCGGGGGTCGCGCGGAGGCCTTTGCCTGCAATATCGGCAACATGGACCAGATCGCGGAGCTGTTCGCACACATACGCCAGGCCCATGGCCGACTGGACATCTGCGTGAACAATGCCGCCACCAATCCTTACTTCGGCCATGTGCTCGATACCGACCTTGGCGCATACAACAAAACGGTCGAGGTGAATATTCGTGGCTATTTCTTTATGTCGATAGAGGCGGGCAAGCTGATGCGCGATCACGGCGGCGGCGCCATTGTTAACACCGCGTCGATCAATGCGCTGCAGCCCGGGCCTATGCAGGGTATCTATTCCATCACCAAGGCGGCGGTAGTCAATATGACCAAGGTATTCGCCAAGGAGTGTGCTCCGTTTGGTATTCGCTGCAACGCATTGTTGCCGGGCCTGACCAAAACCAAATTTGCCGGCGCCCTGTTCAGCAATGACGATATCTACAAAATGGCGGTGCAGGGTATCCCCGATGGGTCGCCACGCAGAGCCGAATGAAATGGCTGGTACGGTGCTCTATCTGGTATCCGATGCCAGCAGCTACACCACCGGTGAATGCATTGTGGTCGATGGCGGAATGACAATCTAACCGGATAGGACTGGCCTATGAACTGGCGCAACTCGTACCAAACCGGTACGGATCGACTTTCCATTGCCCTGCACTGGCTCATGTTCCTGTTAATCGTGGCGGTCTACGCCTGTATCGAGCTGCGCGAGATTTTCCCCAAGGGCAGTGATCCCCGGGAAGCCATGAAAACCTGGCATTTCATGCTGGGCCTTTCGGTGTTCGTACTGGTTTGGCTGCGCCTTGGGCTACGCCTGCTGCAACCGACACCCACCATCGAGCCCCGGCCGGTGACGTGGCAACAGAATCTGGCGAACGTGCTGCACTGGGCGTTTTACGCCCTGATGATTGGCAATGCCCATCGCCGGGTGGATGATACTGAGCGCCGAGGGCGAGACTATCCCTTTTTACGGCCTGGAGCTGCCCGCGCTGATCGCAAAAAATAAGGACACTGCCGAATGGATAGAGGAGATTCACAAGACGGCGGGAACGGCGGGTTACTTTTTAATCGCTTTACATGCTGGCGCAGCGCTGTTCCACCATTATGTGCTGCGCGATAACACCTTGACGCGAATACTGCCGGAACGAACACTGCCTAATCGGTAGCGGTATGACAGCAATACCATAGGTGCCGGGGAGCATGTTTATGGAGCAGGCCCGCATACCCGAGCAGCTGTTGGCAGACTGCCACCATCTGGGCAGCTTGCCCACTTCGCAATTGCTACTGCATCGCAACGCCGCCCTGCCGTGGTTTATTCTGGTGCCGCAGACGCAATTGAGTGACGTACTGGACTTGCCCGATGAACATCGGCAGGCCGTGTTGACAGACTGCGCGGCAGTGTCGGCGTTTATCAAGCAGGTACTGGGCTTCTCCAAAGTGAACTTTGCCGGTCTGGGCAATGTGGTGCCCGCGATGCATCTGCATATCATAGGGCGACATTCACAGGACCCCTGCTGGCCGCAACCTGTCTGGGGAAATTTGCCCGACGGTGAATCCTACGCACAGCAACAGTTGCTTGAATGGCAGGCCGGTCTGGTCAGGATGATTGGCCTGGTCGCCGCGCCGCTCTAGTTTTACTGGCTCTTGGGACAGGCAGGTCAATGCTGAAAAAGGTCGTGATCACACAGCCACTGCCCGGTGAGCGCCTCGTTGAGCTCGCTGGCATGTGCGACATGGAAGTGCTCCAGGGTTCGCAGGCATTGGCAGATGCGTGCGCACGCAACGAACTGGCGACCTGTCGGGGACTGATCTGCCTGCTGACCGACACGATTGATCGCTCCCTGCTGGAGGCTATGCCCAATCTGGAATTTGTCTCCAGTGTGTCGGTTGGTGTTGATCACATCGATGTACAGGCGTTAACCCGGAGGCACATCCCTGTGGGCCATACGCCGGGCGTGCTGGTCGACACCACTGCCGACGCCGCGTTTGCCCTGCTCCTGGCGGCGGCCCGTCGTGTGGTGGAGGGTGATCGCTTTATCCGGGAAGGCCACTGGCGTCCGGATAGCCGCTGGTCCCTGGAGTTTTTTCTTGGTAAAGATGTCAGCGGTGCGACCCTGGGCATCATCGGCCTGGGCGCTATCGGTCAGGCAGTGGCGCGCCGTGCGGTGGGCTTCGACATGCGGGTGATCGGCTGGACACCATCCGGACGCGAGGTTGCTGGAGTGGACAGTGTGTCGCTGGAGGAACTACTACTGCGCAGCGATTTTGTCAGCGTACACCTGGCCCTCACCGCGACGACCCGCAATTTGCTCGACGCCGAAAGGATCGCTACCATGAAACCGGGGGCAGTGCTGGTCAATACGGCCCGCGGCGGTATTGTGAATGAACTGGCGCTTGCCGAGGCCCTGGACAGCGGCCACATTTATGCCGCCGGCCTGGATGTGTTTGAGCGCGAGCCGGTGGCCATGGATAACCCCTTGTTGCGCCACCCCAGGGTCGTGGTGGTGCCCCACATCGGTAGTGCGACAAACCTGACCCGGGCCAAAATGGTGGATATTGCAGTGCACAATGCAACGGCTGCACTGCAGGGTCGGCCCATGCCGCACTGCGTCAATCCACAGGTTTACTCTTCGGGATCGCGCTGAACTATTGGCGGGGCGCCTGCGGAATCGGCTGCAGGGCGCGCTGCAGGGATCTCATCAGATTGTCGTCGGGGCGCGAGGTGTCATTGCTGTTGGCATTTTCCACGATCTCGGTCAGAGTGACCTGCCACACTTCCTGATTGGTCACCCGGTCGTTGAACTGCACGATGAGATTGTTGGTCTCCTTTACTCCACCCAGCGCGATCGCGTTGTCTACACTGGCCTGATCGACCCGGCGAGTGGGCATGATTCTGGGATAGGCGGTGATGTTGCTCGCCAGTGCGCTGCGCTCACCCTGGACCATACCGGTCACATACAGATAATGCACTGTAAATTGGGCACGCTGCGGATCCAGTATGTATCCCTGGCTGTGCAGGTGGGCGTCGACTTCCCTCCGTATCACCGGGTCTATAGCGTACATGCCGTTAGAGGAATGGGTCTCCCGTGGCAGGGGATCTGTGCGCCACATGTAATAGCGGTAATTGCCGGCGCTGAACTGGTCGGTGGCACGGTGCTGGATGTCGACGCCGCTACACGCCACAAGTGACAGGATGGTGTATGTCAGGACAATGGCGCTGCGCATCGTTTTCCTCGGGCCAAGTCAGGGGGTAGGTATTATGTAACTATGACGGGTGTTTTACCCTCGACAGTTTGTTAGCATTTGCAACATAACTATAAGTTATTTCATGAGGTTGATATGATTTCGCGAAAGTTAATTCGTACTGACCTGAATCTGTTGGTCGCCCTGCAGATTCTTCTGGAGGAGCGCAATGTCACGCGAGCGGCCGAGCGTCTGTACGTGTCACAGCCTGCGCTGAGCAAGACGCTGCAAAAGTTGCGTGACTCATTTGAAGACCAACTTTTCACCCGCACCTCTCATGGGCTCGTGCCGACGCCCCGCGCGGAGGAACTGGGTCGAGAGCTCCCCGCCCTGTTGGAGACGATCGAGCAGGTATTGGGCGATGCTAACTTCAGCCCTGATACCTATGCCGGCATTTTCAAACTGCTGATGCCACCCATAATGTGAGAATCCCTATTGCCCAACCTGATGGCGGAACTGGCTGAGGTCGCGCCGAACGTACAGATCATTATGGCTGACGGTGCCGCCGAATTATCAGGAGCTGCTGAAAAAGGGCGAGGCAGACTTCGCGGCTTTTGTCGCGCTGGAGACGGAGCGGGACATTCTTGCAGAGCCCATTGCGGCCATCGCTCCGCGCTGTTATATGAGCGTGGATCATCCGCTGGCGCAGAAGGAGATGAGCTTGCAGGATTTCCTGGCCTATCCGCACCTGCGTTTGTATCTTCCCGGCCTGACGCGGGAGAACACCAGCATGGTGGATGATGTGCTCAGCCAGCATGGCGTGCACCGTAATATCGTGCTGGAAACCACGCAGTTTTCTTCTGCTGTTGGTGTGCTTACCCGCACCGATGCACTGTTAGTGGCTAACGCGGGGTTTCAGGAAGGAGGCTTGTATCGGGAGCGGATCGTCGGTCATGAGATGCCGGCGGAACTGCAGCGTATGATTCGCAATTCCAACAGCCGCAATCGGGGCAAGATGTCACTCATGCGTCACCTTCGCACCTCGCGTAGCGCGCCTCACCAGTGGATGCGTGCACTGCTGATGAAGCATCTCACCAGCTCCCCTGAGATGGTGAAGCCTGATGAAACGCCGCGACAGCTAGCTGCGGACCGAACGACGGTAAGCGCGGGGTGACAGGCCGACGGTTTTACTGAACTGCCGCGAAAAGTAGAGCTGGTCATCGTATCCCAGAGCCGCCGCGACTCCCTTTACGCTAAGCTGACTGGAGTCCAGCAGGTGGCAGGCGTGTTCCATTTTCATATTCAGGAAGTGCTTGATCGGTGAATAGCCGGTCAGGGCTTTGTACTTGGTGGCGAAGTGGTACTTGGAGAGCTTTGCCGCCGCCGCCAGCGTGTCCAGGTCCAGCGGCTGCCCGATATGCTCAAGCATCAGGCTCTGCACTGTTTCCAGATTGAAACTGTCCTGGCTGTTGGCCTTTGCATGGCGGATTTCCAGGGCGATATGCGTCAACAGGTGACGCAGTTGGTTCGCGGCATTGATAAAGGCGCGTGTGTTATAGCCGGTGCGATGCACTGCCAATAGCCCCCTGAAATGGGCGACGAGTTGTGGCGAAATACCTGCCTGGGTCACCGGCGGGACACCTTCGCGGTCCCCCAATATTGGTTGAATACCGCCGTACTGGTACCCTGGAAATGTACCCAGTAGATGGTCCATGGCTCATCGGCGTCGGCTTCATACTGGTGGGCAACGCCCTGCGGCAATAGCAGTACCTGTCCCGGCCCGATGAGACCGCGCCAATTATCGGTAGATGCGCGGCCCCTGCCTTCCACGCAATAAATCAACAGGTTGTCATCGTGGCGGTGGCGTTGCATGCGGTGCAAATCGGCGCCGGATAAAGCCCATGGCCGTTGGGTAACACTCCCGCGTGAGGGGGTGGCGGGCCAACTTGTTGAGCATAAATGCGGGGGTCAGGAAACGGATGCCATTTTCGGGCAGTGGCCATTGGGAGGGTGCGCTCATTGTCCGGGCCTGTTATGTGATCTATATTTATGCAAAGAGAAATAGCAATATAGTCCATAATATACGCAATTTCCTCCCTTTGAGAGAGCGCGTACGCCTGTAGTCTGGCGCGCAGATTTTTGATCAGTCAGATTATTCGGGTGCAGCGACTCTCTACGTTGGCGCCAGTAACCCGTAAGGAGCACAGAGCAATGGAAGATAACGAGCAATTGATAACAGTGCGCGAGGAAGTGGCAGCCATGATGGCGCGCGCGCGCGGCCCAGCAGCAAATCGAGAACTACACCCAGGAACAGGTCGACACCCTGATCCGCGCCATGGTCTGGGCGTGCGCGCGGCCCGGCGTCGCCGAAGAGATCGCGCAGTTCACCGTGGACGAGACCCAGCTCGGCAATTACGACGGCAAGTTCCTGAAAATTCACAGGAAAACCCGCGCGACCCTGATGGACATCATCGATGACAAGTCGGTCGGCGTGATCGAGGAACTGCCCGAGCGCAACATCGTCAAGATCGCGAAGCCGATGGGCGTGATCGGCGCGCTCTGCCCGTCGACGAACCCGGAAGCAACGCCGGTGATCAAGGCCATCTCGGCCGTGAAGGGCCGCAATTCGATCATCCTGGCGCCGCACCCGCGCGCCAAGCGCACCAACAAGATGATCTGCGACCTGATGCGGGCCGCGCTGGTCCAGTTCGGCGCGCCGGCCGACCTCGTGCTCGCGATCGAGGAGCCGTCGCTCGAATCCACCAACGAACTGATGCGCCAGTGCGACCGCGTGCTCGCCACCGGCGGCAGCGCCATGGTAAAGGCCGCGTACTCGAGCGGCACCCCGGCCCTCGGCGTCGGCGTCGGCAATGCCGTCATCACTGTCGACGAGACCGCTGACCTCGACGATGCGGCCGAGAAGATCCGGATCTCCAAGACGCTGGACCTGGCGGCCTCCTGCTCGGCCGACAACTCGGTGCTGCTGGTCGAGGCGATCTACGACCAGATGATCGACAAGCTGCTGCACCAGGGCGGCTACCTCTGCTCCGCCGAGGAGAAGGCGCACCTCCAGCACACCATCTGGCACGACGGCCACCTCAACACCGCGATCGTCGCCCAGCCGGCCGAGAAGATCGCCGCGATGGCCGGGATCGAACTGCCGGAAGGCAAGCGTTTCTTCATCGTCGAGGAAAGCGGCTGGGGCCCGGAGTATCCGTTCTCCGGCGAAAAGCTCTCGGTGGTCATGTCGGTGTACAACGTCAAGGACATCGACGACGCGATCGCACACCAACGCCATCCAGGCCTACCAGGGCCAGGGCCACTCGTGCGGCATCTACTCCAACAGCGACGCGAACATCATGAAGCTGGCCAACGCCACCCGCACCTCGCGGGTCATGGTGAACCAGCCGCAGTCGGCCTCCAACAGCGGCAACCTGTGGAATGGCATGCGCCAGACGTTCTCGCTGGGCTGCGGCTCGTGGGGCGGCAACGGCACCAACAACAACATCACCTGGCGTGATCTCATCAACGAGACGTGGGTGTCCAGACCCTTGGCAAAAACCAAGGTGATCCCCTCGGATGAAGAGCTGTTTGGTTCTGTGATGGGAAAATTCTGAAGCGGCAACGCTGAACGAGGAGTCGACCATGGATTTTTCCCTGACCGAAGATCAGCAGGCCTTTGTCGCCAGCGCGCGCGCCTTCGCCGAGGGCGTACTGGCGCCCAACGCGGCGCTCGGAGCAGGAATGGATCTTTCCCAAAGAGGCCCTACGGCAGGCCGGTGAGTTGGGCTTTATGGGTATGTATACACCGGAACGAGCGGGTGGTCTTAGGGACTTGGCAGGTTAAGTGCCGATTGTTGATCGTCGAGGAGTTATCCAAGGGGTGTACAGCGATGGAGCGTTTCTCACTATCCACAATATGGCGACTAGTATGGTGGGTAGATTATGGATAAAGAGGCGGTGGTCAGCAGTACTGCCCTGGTCTGATCTCGGGATCCAAACTCGCGTCTTATTGCCTGACCGAGCCTGGAGCTGGTTCCGATGCAGCATCGCTGCGCACAACTGCGACCGTTGATGGAGATGATTATATTGTAAATGGTACCAAGTTATTCATCTCCGGCGCGGGAGAGACCGATGTACTTGTGGTGATGTTACGAACCGGTGGCGCGGCCCGAGCGGCATTTCAACTTTGCTGATTCCCGCTAATGCTGAAGGTGTTTCCTATGGCAAAAATGAAGATAAGATGGGCTGGAAGGCACAGCCCACTCGCATGATTTGCTTTGATAATGTGCGAGTGCCGATCAAAAACCGTCTGGGCGTGGAAGGTCAGGGTTTCGCCATAGCGATGGAAGGATTGGATGGCGGTCGCATTAATATCGCAACTTGTAGTGTGGGCACTGCGCAGCAGGCTCTGAAGCCACTGCCTATGTAAAAGAGCGGAGGCAGTTCGACAAGGCCATAGCCGACTTTCAGACCACACAATTCAAGTTAGCGGACATGCTGACCGAGGTGGTGACGGCAGTTAGTGCGACTGGCTGCCAACAAGTTGGATAATAAAGACCCACAGGCTACAACCTATTGCGCCATGGCCAAGCGCTATGCCACTGATATGGGCTTCAAGGTTTGTAATGACGCGCTACAGTTGTTCGGGGGTTATGGTTTTATGAGGGAATACCCCATGGAGCGGCATGTGCGCGATACCCGTGTACACCAGATTCTGGAGGGTACCAATGAGATCATGCGGGTGATCGTGTCCCGCAGACTGTTAATGGACGGAGCACTGGAGGTTATCAAATGAGTTTGAGCACATCACAGAAACTGAAAGTAGAACTGCGCGTTCATACCGCACTGGTGACGATAGACAATTCCGGGGCCAATACCGGCAACCTCAAAGCCTGCCGGCGCTTAAAGACCTGGTAGCGAAGCTGAATGACGACAAAAACATTTATGCCCTGGTGTTGACCGGCGCCGGTGAGAAATTCTTTTCCGCCGGGGCTGACCTCAAGTTGTTTGCGGACGGCGACCCGGAGACGGCGCGCACCATGGCGCAGTATTTTGGTGAGGGCTTTGAGGCGCTGGCGGATTCGCGGGGTATCCATCGCCGCTGTCAATGGTTTCGCCATGGGTGGTGGCCTGGAAGTGGCCATGGCCTGTGACATCCGCATTGCCGAAGAGCAGGCGCAGATGGCGCTGCCGGAAGCGAAGGTCGGCCTGCTGCCCTGCGCCGGAGGCACCCAGCGTCTCTCCTGGCTGGTGGGCGAGGGCTGGGCCAAACGCATCATTCTGTGTGGCGAGCGCATCAACGCCGCACCGCGGCGCGATCGGGTGGTGAGGTGGTGGGGAGTACTACGGGGTGGGCTTGGAACGGTTGAAAGCCCACGTATTGTTAGCCAACGGTTACACGTAATCTGGGGTCTGGGGGTGAGCGCGACCTGTTTGTGGAATTGTTTTCCACGCAGGACCAGCGCGAAGGCGTGAATGCGTTCCTGGAAAAGCGCAAACCCGTGTGGAAGAACTGCTGAGGAAGCTCCGTAATGTCTGAAGCATCGATTATTTTCCAGGAGTTGCCGGCGGGCTCGCGCAAACTAGGCAAGGTGACGCTGAATGTCGCGGCCACGCTGAATTCACTCACGCTGCAGATGGTCGATCTGTTGCAGGAAAAGCTGGACGCCTGGCGCGACGATGACGCTATCGCCGCTGTTTTTATCGAGGGCGCCGGTGAAAAAGCCTTTTGCGCCGGTGGCGATGTGCAGGCGCTGCACCAGTCTGCGGTGGCCACGCCCGGTGGGCCCTGCGAGTACGCCGAGAATTTTTTCGCGCGCGAATACCGCATGAACTACACCCTGCATACCTACAGCAAACCGCTCATCTGCTGGGGCCACGGTATTGTGATGGGTGGCGGGCTGGGCGTGATGGCGGCGTGTTCACACCGGGTGGTGACGGAAAAAACGCGCATCGCCATGCCGGAGGTGACCATCGCCCTGTTTCCGGATGTGGGAGGCACCTGGTTTTTGAATCATATGCCCGGACACTCCGGGCAGTTTCTGGCCCTGACCGGCGCGTCCATCAATGCGGCGGATGCGATCTATACAGGCATCTGGCAGACCGTTTTATTGCCAGCGAGCGCAAAACCGAAGTACTGGACCAGCTAATGCGCCAGCACTGGAGCGCTGAACCCGCCGGCAACCATGCCCTGGTGCGTCATGTGCTGCGCCCCTTCGCCGAGCAGAGTGTAGGGCAGTGCCCCGGCGGTCAGGTGGAGCCGCACCTGGGCTCCATCAATACCCTGTGCGATGGCGATGACATTCACGAGATCATCGACAACATCGTGTCCCTGCAGACGCAGGACCCCTGGTTGTCCAAGGCCGGCGAGAGTCTCGCCCACGGTTCGCCACTGGCAGCGCTGTGGATTTCCCGGCAGTTGCTGGAAATGCGTCACGCCTCTTTGAAGGAAGTCTTCCAGTCGGAGATTCGCCTGGCGACCAATATCGTGCGGCACCCGGAATTCGCCGAAGGCGTGCGCGCGCTGTTGATCGACAAGGACCGCAAACCCGCATGGCAGTATCGGTCCTCCCGGGGAGGTGCCGGCGGATGTGTTGGCAACGTTCTTTACCGCGCCCTGGGACAGCAATCCCCTGGCGGACTTGTAAGGCATAGATATAAAAGGAACACAGTAATGGCAGATGTAGCGTTTATCGGTCTGGGCAATATGGGCGGCCCCATGGCCATCAACCTGATCAAGGCCGGGCACGCGGTCGTGGTGTTTGATCTCTCGCAGGCAGCCTGCTGACCAGTTGCAGGAGGCGGGAGCGTCAGTCGCTGGCACAGCCGCAGAAGCCGCGGTTGGCATGGAGTATGTGATCTCGATGTTGCCGGCGGGCAAGCACGTGGCGGGCACCTATCTCGGAGGCGATGGCTTATTGTCCAGGTTGGATCGCTCCACCACGATTCTTGATTGCAGTACCATCGACGCGGCAACCGCGCGGCAGGTAGGTGCTGCGGCCGCAGCATTGGATATTGGTTTCATGGACGCGCCTGTCTCCGGTGGTGTTGCGGCGGCGGCGGCGGGCACCCTGGCGTTTATGTGCGGCGGCGATGCCGTCACCTTTGAAAAAGCGCGGCTGATCCTTAAGGACATGGGCAAAAACATTTTTCACGCCGGTCCCGCCGGTGCCGGACAGGTGGCCAAGGGCTGTAACAACATGCTGCTGGCCATTCACATGATCGGCACCTGCGAGGCGCTGGAAATGGGTGCGCGCAATGGGCTTGACCCAAAGGTGCTGTCCGAGATCATGCTGGCCAGCTCGGGGCGCAACTGGTCACTGGAAGTCTACAACCCTTATCCGGGCGTGATGCCGACGGCGCCTGCGAGCAACGACTACAAGCCGGGATTCATGGTGGACCTGATGGTGAAGGACTTAGGTCTTGCGATGGAGATCGCGCAGCAGTGCGGTATCGACAATGCCATGGGGAAGATGGCCAGTGATTTATACGGCCAGCATCAGCAGGCGGGTAACGGGCAGCGGGACTTTTCCAGCATTTTGCGCAAATTGCAGGGCTAGAGTTGCAGGGCCAGGCCGAACGGCTATTCGATAACTTCTAATTCAACACTCAGTAAACCTGAGGACGTATTACCAATGCTACTGAACGCGGATTTTGATAAATCCACGATTCGACCATTAACAAATGGCCCTCGATCATTGACGACAACAACGACACTCTTACCATTGTTAATGTTGGTAACTTCTATTTTTGAGCCAAAGGGTATTGTTCGGTGGGCTGCAGTTTTCAAATCATGATTGTATAGCGCGCCACTGGCAGTCTTTTTCAACTGATGCCTATCCGCATAGAACGATGCTTTACCTTCCTCGGTGTAACCAATCCACTCATCGGCATTTTTTTTAGGCGGTGCGCTACTACACCCAAGGATCGCCGCCGGGATTAGAAAAATGAGGAACCACTGTAGGGCGTACTTCATTTAGAAAGTTCTGCGATCAGTTGCTCTATTTTGTTGCCCCACGATGTCACCACAACCGGCGCGACGCACAATTGTGTCCGGCGCCGCAGGCGCATAGTTCATCGCCTCGTTACTTGTCATAGTCAGCCGGCACAATGGAATAGCATTTTGCCGGTAAAGACTGGCCTCTGTAGACCAGCTTATTACGGAAAGTACCCTCGTATACACCACCCAGTTTAGCGGCTACGGCATTACTCGCATGATTGTTGGTATGTACATGGATTTCCAGACGTTGGAAGCCAAGGGTCTCGAAGGCATACGAAACGACCTGACGAGCAGCCCGGGTACATATACCCTGGTTGATGGCGGATTTTCGAACCCAATAGCCCAGGTTTCCTCTCTGGTGCTGAGCGACCACTTGATTGATCCCGACTGACCCCAATATCCGTCCAGTCTTGGTATCCTCGACAAGAAATCGGTAATCTGTGCCATCCCTCCAGGATTGGGACGCCGAATTTGCCCAATCGGTGGCGTCCTGGATACTGTAGTCCGCAGTGCACCAGGGCAACCACTTAGAAAGGTGCTCGACTGATTCCAATACAGCGGCTTGAAATTCTTCTGCGTCGCTTTCCTTGAATTCTCGAATTGCTATTTCCACCATGACATCTCCTGAAACTTACGACAGCAGCCGGGACAGCAGTAAGGCTGTCCCGGCTGTCATAGCCGGTGGTGTGTCGACGCGTGTAATGCGCACCTACCGCGATTTCATCGCTCCACGAAGAGCATCGGCTAACGTCTCTCTACCCTCATCACCGGGGTCTGGCAACCTGCTCCATTTTTGCACAATGCCGTCGTCAGAATACCGGGGAAAAACATGAAACTTGTAGTGCCTTACAAGATTGTAGCCGACATCGGAGAAATCATCGTCGGACATATGTGCCATGCCATCTGGATGGCAGACAGCACGAATGGCAGACGACAGTTTTTTACATGGACAATGAGTTCCGCAGCGAGATCATCCGGTAGATCAGAGAAGGACTCATAGTGCTCTCTGGGTATAACCATAGCATGGTGGGTATTAATCGGATTTCGGCTAATGATCGAGTACGTAAGATCTGTTTCATGAACAATAAGATGAGCTTTAGCGAAGTTGCAGAAAGGACATTCGTGATTACTCATTTGCACATACCCTCAGGGGATCTAACGCCTGCCGCTGTGGACTTGGCTTCTGGCTCCATAAGGGCGCACGGGCGGTTCTTGTTAAGCGGCCGACGAGGATTGCACATATAACTGCTCCGTTCTGGACATATCTGAGGGCAGTGGTTCAAATTTATTCGATGCTAAAAATCCCAATGATTCGTAAAACAATATTGCGGGGCAGTTTTTGGTTTCCACCCAGGCGTTCACGTCTTGCGCGCCATGGCGTCGGAGCCAGTCCTGGGCTGTCAGAAATAGCTGACGGCCAACACCTGCTCTTCGATAATGCGGTGCTACCCACATTGATGAAATGAAGGGTAGCGAGGTGATGTTGTCAAAGAACGCGCCAATCATCCCGACTGGTTCATCCAGCTCGACAGCAATAAAAAATGCATCAGTTTCTGACCTTGCCCGCGCGCGAGCAAAAACCTCATATTCCTCTTGAGTCTGGGCGAACGCCTCGTCGTAGGAGCCACCAAAGGCTTTCGGAGATTCAGATAAGGCAGATAAGCGAAGGGATCGCACAATGCTCGCTTCATTCTCCAGTATCCTTCGCACTTGCATAGGCAGACCGCTTAACACCGCCACTTGTGGCGACTGCAAGTTGTCCGCAACATGGACTGGTTAACCCCGCAAGCCTTCGCGTATAACTTCCGGGTGCCTGAAAGCAATTTGTATTAAAGCTTTGGCCGCTCCAGACGGTTCCCGGCGACCCTGCTCCCATTCTTGCAACGTGCGAGGAGAAATTTGCAGCGCCTGGGCGAATTCCGTTTGTGATAATCCAGATTTCATGCGTGCAGCAGCAACTTGATTCGCGGCAATTTGGGTTGCACGCGCGATTTTTCCTGCTTTCATTTCACGCACGGACTTGAGAAGTTTATTGCCAAGCTCCTCACTCACCATGCCTTTGGATTTCTTACTCATGTTCAATAGCCTCGCGGATCGATTTGAGAATATGGGCAGGGATATTGCCCGTAACACTCTTCGTGTAAATGACCAAAAGCCAGATTTCTCCGCCAATGCCTCTATTTTGAAAGGGAGGCAGTAAATAAATCTGATTAACCAATATCTCGGACTCTGTTGTCTCGTACTGGAGTGTTCCGGCCTTTTCGTTACCCACATATATAATTTGAATCCTTCCCAGTTTGGTATCCTGAATAGCAGCATTCTTTGAATCCTGATCATGCCATGTACCCCAGGTTTGAATTGCGAAGTCACGCATGGTCGTTTTGACAGTTTCGTAAGCAAAGTCGGCATCTGCCGAGATCGATGTTCTCAGGGTGTACATACGATTACTTGTTGCACCCTAACATTAAATGGCCTTGGCGATTTGTTCATGGTTTACAACAACCTTTGCTATAACCTGATCAAGAATAGCAGAAGCCAACTCCGGATCGAGACCATACTGCTGCGACAACTCTTGAATTCGAGCATGTTGCAACGCTTCACGATCCGGGTCTCTGGCAGGAAGTTTATGGCTGGCTTTGAAGTGTCCAACCCGATTCGTGACCTTGAAACGTTCAGCCAGCATGGCCACAATTGCGTTATCGATGTTGTCGATACTTTTTCTTAAATCTTCTAGTGATTCCATGAACATCTCCTGGGCCATTTAACGCTTCATTAACTGTTGACCTTTGCCATAGGTAAAAACGATATTCCATTGACTGTCTTTTGCTCCTGCGTTGGCCTAAAGCCCTGTAGTTCATAATAGGGTACAGCATTGATAGAAGCATTTACCGTTACTCTATCTGAACAACATTGCGAGACTGCTTGATTTAGCAACATTGTGCCGACGCCTTTCCCTTGCGCACTCGTTCGGACAAATAGCTGTGCGATATGTCCTTTCGTCGTAAATCCACAAACTCCGATCAGACTTCTATTGCACAGTATTCCGATATATCTACCAGTCTCGCTGGCAAAGCAACTTTCAATGTCTGGTAACAGTTTCGCTAAGTAGTGCTCTCTACCAGCCGCTTCTAGCTGTGGTAATACATGCTCGGCCGCGACTGAACTTATCAGCTCAAGCAATTGCAATTTGGAGTTCTCGTTTAATTCCACGACATTCATGAGCAGAGGCAGTTAACGCTGCCGGCACCGGCGAGGAAACCGCGCAGCGGTTGACGAGTCCAGCACACGAAGTGCGCGAGGGTGCCCGGCCTTGTTACACGTTGATTGCATAGTTGAGTTGAATTTCATCACCGTGCATACCCCGGAAACCCCAGTTGCACGCTGGACTTTCGTAGATACAAATCTCTATATCCATATGAGTAATCCCCACTTGCTCCTGAATCCTGTCAAACAGTAGGCGGATTAGCTTCTTTTTTGTCTCTACCGTTCGGCCTTCAATTATGGACAGCTCGATGATCGTATACGCTTCAGTCCTCCCTCCAGGCATCAAGAAATCTTCTTTCTCCAGGGGAATAAAACGATGCGCACGTTTATCTTTTGGCATGCCAAGCGAGTCCATGACACACGAATGTATAACTTCGGACAATGCCTCCCTTTTTGGTATCAGGTGTTCGCGAACTCCATATATTTTTACTTGCGCCATACATTCCTCGTAGACGTGTAACAGCTAAATCGTTCGACTAAGTCAGATATAACAATCGCTTGGTGATCAAGCATCTATATCGTTTCCTTTAGCATTTCTCACACTGTATCAACGAGTTGCAGAGTTGGATACCCTATGATTCTGCAGATATATCGACTTGGTCAGTGTGCGCATGCCTGCGGCGCGGCCCATTGTTCAATGTGAGCGCTTCGAAAACCTGGCCATTTTCAGTAAGTTATCAGGCCGTGGACGGGCGACAATTGACTACGGTCCTTGAAAAACGATCTGCGTGCCTGGATGGGCACCAGTACTGCTGCAATGTCGAAGAAGTAAAGACCAGGCAGTATCAGTGTAGCGCCCCCTGGTGGCGAGATTTGTTATAGGCTTTTGGCTTCACAGGCCAGATCGGCATTCGGCGCTTATAGTTACTGCATGCTTTCTTTCTCCGCTTCCTCCATGCTCTTTTTCGCGGCGTCCTGCATGGCTTGCTCCACGCCTTTCGCCTTGTCCAGTGATCGCTGTTGTTCCACCGGTATGACAGATTCCGCTTTGCCGCCGCCAGCTGCCTGGTACAGCACCCAGCAGATTGCACCCAGTGCCAGGATAAGTCCGATGTATCTCATAGTAGTACCTCCTGAATTAACTCTAGCATGGGCTGCGCATGCTCGTCGCGCCTCCCGGAAAAGTTGCACGGCAGAGCAGGCGACTGCCTGAGACTGGCCTATTTCGACATGGATCAGGCCCATGCAAAGGCGTAGTCTGGTCGCCTCAATGCTATCAGAAGGCCCGCCCATGTCATTTGTCACCGTAGAAAAACCCCGCCCCTATATCACGCTCATCACACTGAACCGGCCCGAGCGCATGAACGCCATGGCGTTCGATGTGATGGTGCCGTTCAAGGAGGCGCTGGAAGAAGTCAGTTTCGACAATGACACCCGTGTGGTGATCGTCACGGGTGCTGGCGCCGGCTTTTGCTCCGGCGCCGACCTGGAAGATCCGGGTTGGCTGGCAATCTTCGACGGCCTCACCATCCCCGGTATCGCGCGCCGCGCCATGCGCATCCTGGATGATGTCGTCAAAGCCATCCACGACATGCACCAGCCGGTCATCGGCGCAATCAACGGCCCCGCCATCGGCGGCGGCTTCTGCCTGGCCATGGCGACGGACATACGCATTGCAGCGGAGACCGCGTATTTTCGTCCGGCCGGGATCAACAATGGGCTCACCTCCGCCGAATTGGGACTGAGCTATTTGCTGCCGCGGGCCATTGGCACCAGCCGCGCGTTTGAGATCATGCTGACGGGCAGGGACGTCGATGCCCTGGAGGCCCAGCAGATTGGTCTGGTGTCGAAGGTGGTGCACCAGAATAAACTGCTCGATGAGTGTTACGCCATCGCCGAGCGGATCAATGGCTTCAGCCAGCTCGGTGTCGAGCTCAGTAAACAGATGCTGTGGGCCGGCATGGATGCGGGCAGTTTGCACACCCATATGAATCACGAGGGGCACGCCCAGCTCTTCGTCCGCATGACCACCAAAAACTTTGAAGAAGCGATCAAGGCGCGCAAGGAGGGGCGGGCGCCGGATTTCAAGGACTAATGAAATTCATGGTTGTGCAATAAGCAGCCCTGGCGCGCTCCGGTATTTAGCCATCCTGGGCATTGCCAAGAGCATTTTGCAGGAGTGGCGACTCCTTGCTTTGCCATAGCCACAGGATGGCCGGTGCCAGTGTCGGCACGATCAGCACATTGAACTGGTAGAGTATCCCGATCACGTTGGCGTCCGGCACGAACACCCCGGGCTGGGTGAAAAAAGTCGCGCCGAGGTTAACCATCAGTTCCTTCAGGCACAGGCACAACAGGCCGAACACGAAAAGCGGGTAGAGGACCAGCAACCCCCACACATAACTACCCAGGTAGTCTTTCTTTTGTGTGGCGAAATGCAAGGCGGTATAAAACGGCAGGGAGTATGAAAGAATGCGCGTATTTACGCGAAAGCCCAGGCGATATTCGGCTCCGAGCAGGGGAACAAGCACGCCGTCCTTCTCTCCGAATTCCGTCATCAGCAATGCCTGGGAACCCTCCACATAGAGCGTGTTAACCACATCTGGAAACCAGTGGGTGAGAACCAGGTTTACCAGGCCGATGGCGGGCACAGCCAGCGGTCCGCTGGCCACCGTCCAGAGCACGAAACAGGGAATCAGCAGAGCGAATACGAGCAATAGAAACTGCCGCAGGTGATGCTGTTCAATCACCGGCGACCGCCGTCGGCTGCTTGTTACTGGACAGGTAGCGCAGGTAAACAATAAAGACAATCAGAACGTCCAGCATGATCAGGGCCGGCCACAGATACAGGTGTATCCACGAGAAAAATGCCATATTCCAGTTGCCCAGGTAAAACAGGCTGATAATACGTGCGATATTCATCGCCTGTATGGCGAGAAAGCCCATGCAGATGGCCATGACACGAGCGCGCCAGCCAGCGGGGAAGGCAATGATGGCGGCGATTAATACGATAGCGGCCTCGACACCATTGCACCCGGCTTCAATGGAAACGGCAAAACCGGTGTCTTTGAACTGCAGGACCTTTCCATAGGCGACAACCGAGCTGTCAAAGGGCAGGATAATCGCAGCGCTAAGATGGGCCAACAATGCTGTAAAGGGGACAATGAGGTGTTCCTGAACCGGCGTGAGCATTTCAACTGTGAACAGGGTCACCAGTAGCAGTGAAAAAATGGTAACGAATCGGGTCACTGCCTGCTTTCCTCGCCGGAGATCAGGCGAAAATCTATTCCCGTCAGGCGATCGAAATCGTAGGCGCTGAGTTTGAAGAACAGCGGGTACTGGCTGCTGTGAATGAAGTACTTGTCGTTCAGGGTGAGCAGTTCCAGGGACACTTCTCCCGCCAGGCTCTGTATCTTCAGAATCAGATCTGCTTCAACAGCCGACAGTTCACGCTGTAATTCCTCATCCGCGACACCGTCGACCTGGAGGGTTTTAAGCGCGGTAATGAGCGCTTCCAGTTCCTGCTCATCGGGGGTGCCACCGGTGCCGGACCGCCATACACCGTTTTCAAAGTACAGGTTGTAGAGGTCCGCATCTATTCGCAGGGGTGTGCGTACTTGCAGCAATCCGGGGTCAAGCCAGTCGGCGCTGAGTGCGGAGGATTGCAGGGCGTCCAGGGTGATGCTGTAGATGGCGTCCTGGTTCTCATTGCGCGCATGCACCTTGCGAAAGCCCGGCGATGTTCCGAGATATATGGTGCCCAATTTCTTGCCTTGCGACCACAGCGTCAGACGCTTTTGATAATAATAGTCGGCAACCTGGAAACGCTGTTGCGCGGCCGGAGAGCGGGCGATGGGCCAGCTTCCTGTCTGGTGGATAATACTCTGCAGCAAGGCATCGACCTTGGCCGGATCCGCCGGTAAATGTTCCAGTTCAGGAAGCAGCCACTGCCTACCTGATCTCACCAGTACAACCTCGTTGTCAAACGCATCACCGATATGCACTTCGTCTATCGCGCTGTCAGAGAAGGGCGCGAGCGCTTGCTCTGTGGCTGCATTCACCGGAACCTGCCGGGGCCAGAAAACAGCGGCCGTGATGCCACACTGGATAAGCAGTATGAGCAGCAAGACGGCCACTGAACGCTTCACAGGGACAGGCCCCTGGTATAGTGACGCCGCCGCAGAATGATGTGCAACCAGCTGGCCAGGGCAAGTAGCAGCAGCAATAGCAGAGCGAGGCCATAATTGAAATACTCAATTAGCAATTGCATCCGGCGCTCCATCGGAGGCAATGTGCGGTTGAAATGCGCGCGCGAACGGGATTCCAGCAATTGCTCATCCTGCAGCGCCCAGTCCAAAGTATTCATGAATAGTTCAAGTGGCCCGAGGTATTGTGTGCCGCTTGCTGCGACAATACTGTTCAAGCTCTGGTCAGCCATAAAATCATTGGAGGCGTACAGCACGATGCGGGCTGACTCCGGTGAACGTTTGAGCAGGCCCGTCACTCCCCGGGCCGAGGGAGGTGGTGCACTCTCGGCGTGTTGCCGGGTAGCAAGTGGATTGTCCCTGTCAGCGAAAAATGAATTGAAACGCCCCTGCACCACAACGCCCAGATTTCGGGAAGCGGTGAGTGGCAGGGAACCGGCCTCATCTTTATCGGAGGAGGGCGGATCAAGATTTGCTGCGGCCATTGGCGTCCAGGCGCGGCATGATGTCCATGCTGTCACTGAGCCAGGATTCGGCGGAACTTTTCAGCAATACAGTGGTGTGTTTGCCTTCGCCCGGCTTGACGTCAATTGGTGAGGCCCAGGCCATGGTCATTTGCGGCAAACTGCCAGTCACCGCGTGATCGGGTACGAGACCGGGAGGGCGCAGATCAATGAAGTAGGGGTAGTCGATAATTTGCACGTCGAGAAATTCGTAGTTGCCTGACTGCCGCGAAACGGGAGCGTGAAATTTCGCATTTTGCTTATCCAGCACCAAGGTCTTCTGAATCGTAAGATCGTTATGCGCCAGCCATTGCTGCATACCACTGTCCCAGTCCTGCAGGCGCAGTTGGCCGCCGCTGAACTCCGCGGTAAATGGCGAGGTGGCAAGAACGACGGTGCCCCCTCGCATCAGGAACTGGTCGATAGCAAAGACAGACTGTTTCGTCCAGCTTGTGGGGGGCTACCACCGCGAGAATATCCGCCTCTGGCGTCACACCACCATCCGACAGGTCCTCGAGCCGGATACTGTAGTCGCGGGTGATTGCTCGCTCCAGATTGGAGAAGGTTGGTCCGCCCAGATTGTATTGCGCCATCTGCGGATCGATGTGGGGCACCGACAGCGCAACAATCTTGGTCAAGCCGGGAGCAAAGCGCTTTAATCCCGCATCCAGTAGCAATCGAAACGATTCAGGGTCGAAATCCTCCGCGGGCAACTGTACCACCTGCTTCGAATCGGCCAGCGTAAGGTAGAAGAAGAATTCACGGCTGTCGTCCAAAGCGGCGACCATGGGTTTGAAGCCCCATTGCTCTGCAATCTGGGCAGCAATGGCGCCATCGCGCGCTTCCGGCTCGATGAAACGTACACTGAATTTTCCCTGGGAATTCCTGGCTGCCAGTTCCAGCTGCGGTATGATGGCATTCTTGTAGGCCAGCAGTTGTTCCGGCAGCAGAGCATCGCCGGAAACATAGCCGATGAATTCGACCGGTTCATTGATACCCTCAAACAGGTTGCCGCCCGTGCGGTAATCAAACAGCACTTTCTTGATGGCGTTGGTAATATCGTATTCCGGGTTGCGCAGCAGCACCTCCGCCGGGGCATTAGGGGCGCTGCGCACTTCAATAAGGTCGGCAAATCCCAGTGACTGATGTTCACTGCCGTAGCTTACCAGGACGTTGAAATAGGCATTGACCAGGGAGGACTGGTGACGGTCGGCAATCTGGAAAGGCGTGGCGGCGATACCGTATCGACTGTTTGCTTCCTGCTCCATTTCCGGAACTTCCGCAGGATCAACAAATTCGACCTTAACCTTGCCATTGCCGGCCAGCGCATACTCCTGCAACAGGTCGCGCAACTGGGGTACCAGTGGTGCCAGCAAAGGATGAGTTTTGCTGCTGAAATAGCCGCGAATCAGCAGGGGTTCCTGGAGTTCATGCAAAAAATCCCGCGTGGGTTGTGAAATCGAGAATAATCTGCCCTCGGTTATGTCCAGACGCAGCGCTGTCAGCTGGCTTATCCAGACATTCGCCAGCACCAAATTGCCCAGCAATAGCGTGGTGGTAATACGCCAGTGTCGATGACGAACAGAGGAAATTTTGCTCGCCCACCGCGCCTTTTCCAGTGTAAAAACGTTGAGTGCCAGAAAGGCTGCGCTCAGGCTGATGTAGTAGAAGAGGTCGCGCAGGTCGATGACGCCGCGGGTGATACTTTCGAAGCGTGCGCCACTGCCCAGCAGTCGCAGGATCTCACCTGTCCTGTCGTCAAAAAAACCGGTGAAGGTAGCGCTGCCAAGCAGATAGAGCAGCGCACAGAGCAACACTGTGCCGATCATGCTGACGATGGGATTGTCAGTGCGAGCGGATACGAATAGCCCGATCGCGAGATAAGTGGCGCCCAACAGGACGGTTGCCACATAACCGCCGATGACCGGTCCCCAGTCCAGATTGGCAATCAGGGCAACCGTAATTGGCAGTGGCAGTGTGCAGATCAGCGCCAACAGCAACAGGGTGAAACAGGCCCAGAATTTTCCCATGACGAAGTGCCATAAGCTGGCAGGTTGCGTCAGCAGGTGCTCCAGCGTGCCGCTGTGTCGCTCTTCACTCCACATGCGCATGGTCACGGCTGCGCAAAGGAAGATCAGCAGGATCGGCATCCATTCGAACAGCGGACGAATATCGGCGATGTTGCGGGCAAAAAAGGATTCTACCCAGAAAAATATAAACAGGGTGGTGACGGCGAACGACGCGAGAAACAACCACGCGACCGGAGATGAGAAAAACAGCCGGATTTCCTTCTGGGCAACCCGGTGCGTAACCGAGTTAGTCGCCATTGCCATACACCTCGCGAAAGACGCTATCCAGATCGCGTGTCGACACCTGCAATTGATACAGTTTGGCATCGGCCTTGATGACGCACTGGGCTATATTATTTGCGGCTGTGTCCATGTCGACGTCGGCGTGCAGGTTGATGGTGAAATGCATCAAGCCGTTCGAGTCAACGGCGCTTTCCAGTGATCGCACCTGGGGCAGGTGTTTCAGGTAGGATTCCAGCGGTGATACAGCGGTACTCGTGCGCAGCAATAATGTTTTGCTCTGATGCAGTTCAGCGAGACTCTGGTCCAGGGCCAGTCGTCCATTGCGCAGCATCAGTACCCGGTCACATACCGCGTCGACTTCCTGCATGATGTGCGTGGAGAGAATGATGGTAGTGCGTCGCGCCAGCCGCCTGATCAGTTGTCGCATGTGTTCGGTCTGGTTGGGATCGAGTCCGTTGGTGGGTTCATCCAGAATCAGTAATCGGGGCTGGCCCAAAATCGCCTGGGCGACGCCCACTCTCTGCCTGAAACCCCGGGACAGAATATTGATCGGATCAAGTGCCCGGTCCGCCAGGTCGGTGGCCAGCAGCGCTTCTCGCACTGCCCGCATACGCTGTGGCGCAGTTATGCCCTTGAGTGTTGCGACGTAATCCAGATAGTCAGCGACCATCATTTGTGGGTATACCGGCAGGTTCTCCGGTAGATAGCCCAGGTGTTGTTGAATAATGCGCGCGTCACTGGCCAGGTTCACACCATCAATCATGATGCTGCCGGCGGTGGGTTCCAGGTAGCCGCTGAGCATGCTCATGATGGTGGTTTTGCCGGCGCCGTTATGCCCCAGCAGGCCGACGATTTCATGGTTGCCAATAGTGAAAGACACATCCTCCACGGCGGCAGTTTTGCCGTAGTGGCGGGTCAGGGATTGCACTTCAATCATACAGCCGGTTGTCGTTGTGTGGTCTGCGCAAGGAACATGGCATGGTATAGCACTGCGCCACCACCGTGCTAGAAATCGAATAGTAGCTTAATGATAAAAGCGACGAGTACAAGGTTCAGCACCAGACGGATCATGTGCTCGCCTTTGCTGATAGTAAAATGTGCGCCCAGATAACCGCCAATCGCGTTACCCGCGGCCAGTGCGATGCCCACCAGCCACAGCAATTCAATCTGGCTGGCGAAGATCAACAGCGCCACCACGGTGTAGGTGGCAACGATGAAGACCTTGTGCATGTTGGTCCTCACCAGGTCAAGGCCCATGACCCGGTTCAGGATGGGCATAAGAATAAAGCCCACACCAAGCTGGATAAAGCCACCCCAGAAACCCGCGCCCAGCATGAGCGCATGGCCGTAAAGTAGTTGCCTGCGCGTGGGTTGATAATCCGCTGACCGCTGCGCTGCGCCTTTGTCGAAGTGCATCACGAGCATCACACCCAGCATGATGAGTGCAACAGCCCGATTGAACCAGACGCCATCGAGGTGGACGCCAAGTAGTGCCCCGGCCACGGCACCCGGAATGGCGCACGCCGACAGGCTCAGACTGAGCCGGAAATCCCTGAAACCGCGGCGGGCGAAGGTCACGATTGACGCGATACTCTGTGCCAGGATGCCGATGCGGTTGGTGCCATTGGCCACTGGGCCGGGCAGGCCCAGGAAGACCATGACCGGCACCGTGAGCAGCGATCCGCCCCCTGCGATGACATTGACAAACCCTCCGGCGATACCCACTGCGATGAGCAGGGCCACCTGCCACAGATCGAGTTCCACCGCTAGTCTTCCGTCCAGGGTTCGCGCAGGGTGACGAACTCCTCTGCGGTAGTCGGGTGAATGCCAAGAGTGGTATCGAAGATCGCCTTGGTGGCTCCAGCGCGCATGGCGATGGCGATGCCCTGTATGATTTCTCCCGCATCGGGCCCCATCATGTGCGCACCCACCACACGGTCTGTGGCAGCGTCCACGATCAATTTCATGAAGGCCTTTTCATCGCGGCCGCTCAGGGTGTGCTTCATGGGCCGGAAACTGGTCTTGAACAGGCGGATGTTTTCGAATCTGGCGCGCGCCTCCTCCTCGGTGAAGCCAACAGTACCGATGGTGGGCTGGCAGAACACTGCGGTGGGAATGAAGTCGTAATCCACGTGCTGTTCCAGCCCGCCAAAATTACGGCGGGCGAAAGCCATACCCTCGGCCAGGGCCACCGGGGTAAGTTCGATGCCACCGGTCACATCCCCGAGGGCAAAAATGCTGGGTTCGCTGGTGCGGTACTGGGCATCAACTTCGATGGCACCGTGCTCACTCACCACCACACGCACATTTTCCAGGCCCAGTCCGGCCAGATGGGCTTTGCGACCGGTGGCATACAGTACCGCGTCTGCCTGTAGCTGGTCCCCATCCGTCAATTCAACGGTCAAGCCGGCGGCCCCGGGGCGAATGGCTTTAACCTGCGCCTCAAAGCGCAGGTCTACCCCGCTGTTGGCAATTTCCCGGGCGGCGTGAGCGCGGATATCGGCATCGAACCCGCGCAAAAACAACGGACCTCGATAGAGTTGTGTGGTGTGTGCGCCCAGGCCATTGAAGATGCCGGCGAACTCTACCGCGATATAGCCACCGCCGACGATGACCAGACGTTGGGGAAAACTGTCGAGATCGAATATTTCGTTGGAGGTCACTGCGTACTCGTTGCCGGGGAAGTCCGGGATATGGGGCCAGCCGCCGGTCGCTATGAGTATCTTTTCCGCGGTGTAGTGTTGTTCCCCTACCGCGACGGTATGGGCGTCGATGATACGGCCGCGCCCGTTGAGCAGCTGCGCGCCAGCGCCGTCCAGCAGCTTGCGATAGATGCGCGTTCAGGCGTGCAATTTCAGCCTTCTTGTTATCCCGTAGCGTGGCCCAGTTAAAACGGGGTGTATTGCTGTCCCAGCCGAAGCCACGGGCGTCTTCAAAACCCTTGCCGAATTGGGCGGCGTACACATAGAGTTTTTTTGGCACGCAGCCCACGTTGACACAGGTGCCACCCATATAGCGATCTTCGGCGATGGCGACCCGCGCGCCAAACCCCGCCGCCATGCGCGCCGCCCGGACACCCCCTGAGCCGGCGCCAATTACCAACAGGTCGTAGTCAAAGTTGCTCACGGCTTTCCTTTCGAAAATGGGGCCCAAGGTCTAGCAGGTCCCTGTCAGCGTGCGACCCTGATCAGGCTGCGGAACCAGTCTGACAGGGTTTGGTGCTTCAGGTCAGTGAATTCCGCGGCGTCCATGAACATGCCGTGGTCTGTGCAGACCTCGTACCAGATATGCGGCTGTCAGCTGCTCAACACCAGCTGGCTTCGGCCGCAGGTCGCTTTCAGCAGCTCTTCAATGTTGGCATTCAAAATGCGATAACCCACATTGCCGTAGAGTATCTGACGCCCCTCGTTCAGGACCCAGGTAGGGCTGCCTTTGATACCAAGTTCACGAGCACTTTGCTGGTCTGCGCTAAGGCCTGCCATGGCCCGGCCATCCATCACACTTTCGCGCAACGCATTGGCGTCCAGCTGTTGGCTTTCGGCCAGTTCCAGCAACAGCCCAAGCTGACTGATGTCCTGGGCATCAACAAAAAAGGCACGGCGAATCCGCGAGGCCATGGCCTGGACGCCGGCGGCGTCATACATAATACCGATCGCCTTGAGCAGCAGGTGCGCCGGCATGGAGGAACGTGGCCTGACCTGTTTCCAGATGGTGGCGTGTACCGGGGTGTCTTCGAAGGGCGCGGCGGACGCTGTAACATGGTTACTGAATTTATCGAAGCCATCCTGCTGACCCCACCGCTGTAGAATTTTTGTGTGACTGTCGCCAAAAATATCCACATAGCGGTGACGAACTTCAATTCTATTACCCCACTGGCGCTGCAGTTCTTCCAATCTTGGTTGCGCTATCCAGGCCCAGACGCAGAGCATGTCGGTGTAATAGTCAATGACGGTCAGGTGGTGGCGTGCTGTCAATCATAAAACAACTTCCAATTTATTCCGGATCAACATATCTTGTTGCTGAGTAGAAAGTAGCGCAGCGAGACTATCCTAGCCACGTCGACTACACGCCTGAAAAATGCCAGCGACTTTCTGAAGACGCAAATAGTTTACAATTGTTATCACTATTTCGCGATAACAGGATTTAGATCAAGGAATTTTCGTTACACGGTTGTCAATTCGGCCTACACTGAAAGTGTAGTACTTCAAACCAATAGGGAGCATCCTCACAATGTTAGAAAAAGAACTGGCCAAGGCCACTAAAATGGCAGAACAAGCGAGCAGTAAAGTCAATAAACTGCGCAAGAAGTTACTGTCTGAGTCTGAAAAATCCCACGCTCGTATCAAGCGTGAGCTTGCTGCGGCACGCAAGTAGGCATAGAACAGCGAATGCGCGATTGAAAAGCGCAAAAAATGCGCTGCGCAGAAAGGCAACGCCCGACAACCATAAGAAAGTCGAGGCGCTGATGAAACAGGCACAGGAATTCGCGGAATCACTGCCCAAGATCGCGAAGGCAGCGTATGAAGCCGCAGAAAAATACATGTCGGTCAAAACTGATGCCATTATGGAGGATCGTAAAGCGAAAGCTGCAAACCAGGCGGCGAGCATGGTAGAGAGAGCTGCTGCCAAACCCAAGAAGAAGCCTGCGGCAAAGAAGAAAGTTGCGGCCAAGAAGAAAGCTGCACCCAGGAAGAAAGCACCGGCCAAGCGCAAGAGCTGCCCGGTAAGTACGCGGTAAGTAGTCGGCGGCGCAGCCCGGTTGGGCGCGCCGCTTCAGTCTCGCCCTTGTCACTAGTCTCCCACCGCTCGCCGCTTGCCTTTTGCGACGCCGGATTGTTCTGTGCTGGTGATAGTAGGAAGGGAGACGAGATACTCCACCGGAAAGTCCAGGTTGGTGACATCGTCTGTCCAACTTGATGCGGATCGGTTGGTCAACGGTCAACCATGCGCCGCAGGCCTCACCCGCATCACAGATAAACAGGTCGTTGTCCGCATCAGTGCCGGCCACGATCTCATACTCGCCCGACGGGATGTCGGTAAATCGAAATGGATAATTGGTCCCGTTACTCCCGGTAGTGCGCTGCGCCACAGTTTCGTTGAGCAGGGGGTCGTATAACAGAATGTAGATAACCCCGACGTCCTGCGCGGTGTCCGTACTTCCTACTGATACCAGCACCCGCACAGCGAGATTATTGGTTGAGGATTGGGCGGTGATTGCGGCCGTGTAGATACCCGGGGAGAGGTTTGCCCGATCCACGGTCACCCTGTACTCGCCCAGTCCTGCTGCATCCACCTTCACCGGAGCAATCTGCAGCCACGGCTGGGATACTGACAGGCCCAACAGTTGCAGATCGCCCTTTCCGTCATTGCGTAAAACCAGTGCCAGTGTTGTGCTGCTGCTACCGAAATTCAGTGTGCTGGCTGACGCCGCCAGGCGGGGATTGTCTGCGGGGGAAATGCCAGTGGCCTCCAGCGCAGCGAGTACCGAGCGCTGGGCGTTTATGATGCCATGGCCATATTGGTCATCCCTGCCCGGCGTACCGAGGTCGTCACTGAGCGCTCCGGCGATCAATAGCGCGTCTATGTCGGTAGGTGTCAGGTTTGGGTTCACACTTTTCATTAGCGCCAGCACGCCCGCGACATGCGGTGCCGCCATAGAGGTGCCATTCAGGAAGGGATAGCCGTAGCTCACGCCGTTGTCGCTGATGGTGCCACCGGTACTCAATATCCCGTCCGGGTAGCCGTCGCCGTTGAGGTCCACACTGTTGTTGCCGCCTGGCGCCGCCACGTCAATCATGGAGCCAGTACTGGAATAAGCCGCAAGTCGTCGCTGCGCGTCCACCGCGCTGACCGCAATGACACCCTCGTAGGAGGCGGGGTATCCGGGCGAGGAACCAGCCTGGTTGCCTGCTGCGGCGACGACCAGGATGCCCGCTGCCCGCACCTGGTCATACAGATTTTGGGTGGCCTCGCTGAAGGGCGCCCCACCCAGGCTCAAATTGATTATGTCCGCTGGTTGCTGCGGCAGCGTGCCCGAGTCATTGGGCTAGACCGGCGGCGAAACGTACAGCCTGGTCGACATCGTACGATGTACCGCCGCCACCGGCGCCCAGTGCGCGGATGGGCATGATGCGCGAGTTATAGGCCACACCGGCCACACCCAGTTGATTATTGCCGCGCGCAGCTACCGTGCCGCTGACATGGGTGCCATGAAAACTTTCGGAGCCGCCACCCTGGGAGTCGCCCGGGTCCTGCGGGTCGGGATCAATACCGTCACCGTCGCGGGCGCTGTCGGGGTCGCGCACGAAGTCGTAGCCGTCCACCAGTTGTCCCGCAAGATCCGGGTGGTTGGCGAGAATGCCAGTGTCTACCACGGCGACCACGACCCCGGGATCGCCGGTGGTGGTGTCCCAGGCATCCGGCAGGCCTATCAGAGGGTAGTGCCATTGCAGCGGATAGGCTGCATCATCGGGCGTGGCCATCGCGCTGACCCGGTAATTGGGCTCGGCGAAGCGGACGCGTGGGTCCTTGCGCAACGACTTGATTGTCATCAGCGTTTCCCAGCGCGCGCGCAGATCAGGATCGCCGATGACGTCGAATTTTCGGGCTGCGCTACCCACACGCGCATCCATTTGTTGCGCGTTTGCCAGCTTCCGGTGCAGGGCCATCAAGCGACCGCGACCACGACCACCGGCGCGCTGTTCCAGGCCGAGGCGCCGCGTGATGTCCTCGTCCGGGGAAGATTTTTCGTTGTTTAGAACCTCATCCTTATAGGTCACCACCGCCTGCCAGGGGACTATCCTGTGCTCCAGCGGCTTGTACTGTGTTGGTGTGGAAGGTGCGCCGATAGCGAGGATATAGTTGGTGGCTCCAAAGTAGGCGACTACGTTGACCAGATAGGTGCCGTCCCCGGGTACCAGCAGAGACTCCACCTCCCCGCCATTAATGGAGAAGTCCAGAACATTGCCCTGGGTGTCCATCAGATACAGGTCGGCATCGGCCTGTTCGAAATCCCCGACCAGCAGGGTCACACTCTGCCCCGCCAGCAGGTCTACCAGAAAATAGTCATCAATGTCCCCTGACACCTGCGAGCGTCCCTCAGCGCCGCTTCCCGGTTGGTTAATGTAGCCGCCCAGGGTAATGGGGTTGGGAATTCTCTGGGGTTGATCCGGGGTATCGTTGCTCACTGCCGGTCTTGTCGGGTCGTTAGTATCGCTGTCCCCGGACTGACTGGCAGATGTCGTAATGGTGCCGGTTAGCGTGAAGGTCTGTGCCGGTGGTTCGGGATCCGGGGGATCAGGTGGATTGTTGGTCGCACTTCCGCCGCCACCACCGCCGCCACACGCGGTCGCCAGCAGGGAGATGAACAGGACAGGCCAGCAGGTCGCGGGATGATTTTCGCATGCTCTGCTCGATTATCCGTAGCAGCCTTTGGGATACCGAAAGATAGCAGAGATTGAAGGTGTGCAGTACGGTTTTGTAAGTGGCTGTTTTTTTAAGTGACGAGGCCGCTGACGTCATTCTGCGCCAGGGCGCTTTGTGTATCCTATACTGCCAGTCTTGTCCCCTTGGCGGTTGTCATCAAATCGACACACAATGTTCACGGATGATGCATAACTTCAGATATGCAATACGGCCATAAGACAGATCAGGAAGCGCGCGATGAACATTGAGGATTTTCCACAAACGGCTGCAGGCGGCTGGGATCAGCAGATCTGTCGCGCCCTGATTGACGAATTATGGACATTGCGCGAGGAGATGCTGAGGTCCGAGCAAAGCCTTGCCGTGCCGTTGTCCAAGGTGTCTGCCGATAACCGTGCCAGCGCGCGCAACCTCGTCCATTACCTGGCATTGCGGCAGCAGGATCGGCGCCCGCTGCAGGACAAGCTGGCATGGCTGGGGCTGTCGTCGCTGGGACGGGCCGAATCCCATGTGCTTGCCAATCTCGACAAGGTGATGGGCATCCTGCACCGGCTCACCGGCCAGACCTGGGACGAACGCTCGTCGGACGAGCCCATCGGCATCAACAGCAGTCGCAAACTGCTTGAACGCCATACGGCTGCCCTGCTTGGCGCCCGGCCCAGCGATCGCGCCGTGCGCATTATGGTGACGCTGCCCTCAGAAGCAAGGCTCGATTATGGTCTGGTGCATCAGCTCGTCGCCACCGGCATGGACATCGCCCGCATCAACTGCGCCCATGACGAGCCCGACGCCTGGACCTCGATGGCATCCCACGTGCGCCGCGCGGCCAAGTCGCTGGGTCGGCCGGTGCGTATCCTGATGGATCTGGGCGGACCGAAGCTGCGCACCGGCCTGGTGGCGCCCGGCCCGTGCGTACTAAAACTCAAACCCACCCGAGACCCGTTCGGACAGGTCGTCGACAAAGCACGCATCGGCCTGCGCCCGTTCGGGTCGCAGCTGCCTGTTTCCGGCGCGTCAGTGCATATCGGTGTGGAACCACAGTGGCTGGAACAGCTCGCTGCCGACGACCGGCTGGATCTGGTCGACGCCAGAGGCGCACGCCGCCATCTGCAGATCGTCGAATGCAGTTCGGGCGGGGCGCTCGCCGCGTGCGATAAAACCATCTATTTCGTACCCGAAACCCGGCTGAAGCGGCACGGTCGGCAGCAGGCGCATGGACCGCGATCGACTGCCATCGCGGATCTGCCGCGCAAAACCGGAAGTCTGTGGCTGCAGCGCGGCGACACCTTGCGTCTGACCAAGCGAAGGCTTTGCCGAACCCATGGAACGCGACACGACAGGCGTACACCATTCGGTCGTGTCGATCGCCTGCACGCTGCCCGAGGTCTTTGGCCAGGTCTGTGTCGGCGAGCGGATATGGTTCGACGATGGCCGCATCGGCGGCGTGATTCGGGAAGTGGATCCGGCAGGCCTGAGCGTCGAGATCGTGCATACCGACAAAGACGGCAGCCGCCTCGCCGGTGACAAGGGCATCAATCTGCCCGACAGCCAGCTGGATCTGCCGGCATTGACCGACAAGGACATCGAAGATCTCGCGGCAGTCGCCCGCCTCGCCGACCTCGTCGGACTGTCTTTCGTGCAGCACGGTCGTGACATCGAGGCGCTGCGCACGCATCTTGATGCATTGGGCGCCCACGCCATCGGCATCGTGCTGAAGATCGAAACCCGCCGGGCGTTCGAAAATCTGCCCGAACTGCTGCTGTCGGCCATGGCGAGTCAGTCCGCCGGAGTCATGATCGCGCGCGGTGACCTGGCGGTGGAATGCGGCTACGAACGGCTGGCGGAAGTGCAGGAGGAAATCCTGTGGGCGGCGGAAGCTGCACACATGCCGGTGATCTGGGCAACCCAGGTGCTCGAAACGCTGGCCAAGACCGGCCAGCCTTCACGCGCCGAAATCACCGACGCGGCGATGGGTGAACGGGCCGAGTGCGTGATGCTAAACAAGGGTCCTCATATTCTTGATGCAATGCGCGTGCTCGATGACATTCTCAAGCGCATGCAGTCACATCAGACCAAGAAGCGCTCGCTGCTGCGCGCCCTTGGCGCATGGGCACCAAAACAGCAGGCCTGAACATCGCACCATGTATCCCGGAGATTCAGGAAGGCATGTCAGCCGGCTGCGGGAAGATTTTCGCGTGATCTGCTCGAATATCCCCGGCTGCCATCACACGCATTGAATGGCAGCGGGATAGTCAGCCCAGGTAACTGCGGATGGCCAGATAGTCGTGCAGTACGGTGTCCGGGTCGAAGCTCTCTAATCCGGTTGGCTGATTTTCAGGTTCAAAAATTGCCTGTAGCTCGCCCTGCGGGTTGATCAGGAACAGCGTAACGCCGTGCATGACCTCGTACATGTTATCACCAGGATCGATGTCGGGACCTGTTGCAGGTAGCAACCGCGCGACTATGCCGAGACCTTGCTCGAACGGCAGGTGCGGGTTGTCGCTGTCATCCAGATGAGTGAGCCCGATAAATGCCGGGTCAAAAAAGGGTACATAGGATGCCATTTGGGCCACGGTGTCTCGTCGATGGTCAACGGTATAAAACAGCATCACCAGATCGTGGTGACCCTGCTCCTGCAGCTTCCTGTTCACGATAGCCAGTTGTGACAAAGTTGTCGGACAAATATCGGGGCATGTCGTGAAGCCATAGGACACGAGATGCCAGCTGCCCTTCAGATCTTCGTTGGTAAACTCCCGATTGTGGTGATCGAGCAGTCGAAAACCTGGCAACTCACGAGCTTGCGGTAGGAGTACACCTTGAATATGCGGCGGTGGTGCTGGCCGATTGAAAAGCATAAGGGCCGCCATCACCGCGATGGCAATGTTGGCCAACAGGAAGCCAGCCACCATCCTGGCACGGGGCGACATGTTCAAATTCGAGTCCGCACCTAGCGATCGAAAAAGAGATGTCGGGTCAGGAATGTGTAATCACCTTCTATCGCCATCAGGGCAATCAATACTGCGATAGCGGAAAGCGGCAGGATCAGCACGTATTTCAGCGCCAGTCGTTCCCAGGCGACATGCATGAATATCGCGACGATGAAGCCCGCCTTTAAGAAACATGAAAATCAGTATCAAGGTCCAGCGCAAATAGCCCTCGACATGAAAGAAGTCGACCAGATAGGAAAAGGTACTGAGGACGAACAACAGTAACCAGATCTTCAGGTAGATGCCAATGGGATGCTGTTGGCCGGTAGTCGTCGCTCATGGATTCACCTCACCACAGGTAGAAGAAATGCAAAAATAAATACCCAGACCAGATCGACGAAGTGCCAGTAAAGCCCGGCGATTTCGACAATGGCATAGCCTTTTTTCTCGTAGTCTCCCCGTCGCCACCTTGCGCGCGACGATGCTCAGGTAAATTACACCCGCGGTGACGTGCAGGCCGTGAAAGCCGGTGATCATAAAGAACGTCGAGCCAAACTGCGCCGCGCCCATCGGATTGCCCCAGGGGCGCACGCCTTCCAGAGATCAGCTTGCTCCACTCGAAGGCCTGCATGCCGACGAAGGACGCGCCCAACAGGGCGGTCAAGGCCATCAGCATAACGGTCTTGCGTTTATCGCCACGGTAGGCGATAGTTCACCGCCATCGCCATGGTGCCGCTGCTGGTAATCAGGGCAAAGGTCATGATGGCGATGAGTATCAGTGGTAAATGGTGGCCGGCGATTTTCAGGGCGAACACTTCACTGGGATTCGGCCAGGCATCAGTCGCGGACAGGCGGACCGTCATGTAGCCGGTGAGAAATATACTGAAGATAAACGTATCGCTGAGCAGGAAGATCCACATCATCAACTTGCCCCAGGGCACGTCGAAAGCCTGCTTGTCCGCTGACCAGTCAGACACCATTCCTTCGATGCCTGGTGCAGTGTAGCTGGTGCTCGTATCTGTCTGGATCGTCATGGGATGGCTCTCAAAATCCGCACAGGGCAGCGAGTGCGTTGATGGTTTCCGGTCTGCTGGTGAGCAGTGCGAACAGCACCAGCCAGACCCCGAGAAGAAAATGCCAGTAGGTAGTACACAACTGCAATGGGGCCGCTCAGGGTGTCGGGGCTATTGTCGTACCACACGCGAAAGACCACATTGCACAGTACGATCAGGCCGCCCACGAGATGCAGCCCATGGATCGCCGTTAACAGATAGAAATAACTATTGGCCGGGTTGCCGTTCATGTAGAAGCCCATGGATTGCAGGCGCAGCCAGAGGTCGAATTGCGCTACCAGAAACAGCACCGTAAAAAACACGGCGGCGCTGATACCCGCCACGGTCACATTGAGCTTGCCAGTGCGCGTCCCGCCCAGGCCCCATTGCATGGCGAGACTGGCGCAGGCCAGCAGTGCGGTGTTGAACCACAGGCGGGACGGGTCGGTGAACGGTTGCCAGGGCGGGCCGGCCAGTGCCACAAAATCGGGATATTGCGAACGTGACAGAAAGGTGATGATGAACAGGAAGAACAGTACGCCGACGATGGCCAGGATAAAGCGCAGCATGATACGCGCCGCTGCCGCAGTGTCGGGGCCGCTGTATTGCGCGGCGGTTGCGGCAGCAGTCGGATGCAGCCAGGACTTGTCGCGCAGTATTCTCAGGATGTTCATGATTTGCCCTCCGCGTGGTCGTCGGCCGTCTGTTCGTCCGCGCTCACCGGGTGGTTCTGGGGAATAAAGTCCAGCTTGGCACCGGGTACGCTGTAGTCATAGGCCCAGCGGTAAACCTGTGGCAGTGCGGGGCCCCAGTTACCGTGGTGCGGGGGCACGTCCGGCGTTTGCCATTCCAGGCTGGTGGCGCCCCAGGGATTGTGGCCGGCCGGCTTGCCGTTGCGCAGGCTCGAGAACATGTTGTACAGGAAAATCAGTTGGCTTAAGCCCACGATCAGCGCGGAAACAGTAATGCTCGCGTTCAGGCTCTGCGCCGATTCCGGTATGAAGTCGGTGCTTCCCATGGCGAAGTAACGTCGCGGAACACCGAGGAAGCCCAGGTAGTGCATGGGCAGGTAAATGGCATAGGTGCCCAGGAACGTAAACCAGAAATGGATCTTGCCCAGCGTCTCGTTAAACATTTTGCCCGTTATCAGCGGGTACCAGTGATAGAGGGCGGCGAATAACACCATGATGGGAGAGACGCCCATCACCATATGAAAATGGGCGACCACGAAATAGGTATCGGACAGCGGCAGGTCGATCACCACGTTGCCCAGAAACAGTCCGGTCAGGCCGCCATGTGTAAAGGTGAATATAAAGCCGATGGCGAACAGCATGGGCACGGTGAGGTGTATATTGCCCCGATAGAGCGTGAGCACCCAGTTGTAGACCTTGATGGCGGTGGGTACGGCGATAATCAGCGTGGTGGTAGCGAAGAAGAAGCCAAATGCCGGATCCATGCCGCTGACATACATGTGGTGCGCCCAGACGAAGAAGCTGAGGCCGCCGATGGCGACAATGGCCCAGACCATCATGCGGTAGCCGAAAATATTCTTGCGAGCGTGGGTGGCCAGCACGTCAGACACCATGCCGAAAGCCGGGCAGCGCGACGATGTAAACTTCGGGGTGACCGAAAAACCAGAACAGGTGCTGGAACAGAACGGGGCTGCCGCCCGAATAGTTCAGCGGTCTCACCCATGGACACCAGTGCCGGCATAAAAAAGCTGGTGCCGAGGGTTTTGTCCAGCATCATCATAATGGCGCTGACCAACAGCGCCGGGAAAGCCAGCAGACCCAGCACTGTGGCGGTGAAAATCCCCCATATCGTCAGGGGCATGCGCATCAGGGTCATGCCGTGGGTGCGCGCCTGCAACACCGTAGTGACGTAATTCAAACCACCCATGGTGAAAGCGATGATAAAGATCGCCAGGGAAACCAGCATCAGGATGATGCCCCAGTCGTATCCGGGCGTCCCGTGCAATATCGCCTGCGGCGGGTACAGCGTCCAGCCCGCGCCGGTGGGACCGCCGGGCACAAAAAAACTGGCCAGCAGAACGATGACCGACAACAGGTAGGCCCAATAGCTCAGCATATTCATAAAGGGGAAGACCATGTCCCTGGCGCCCACCATGAGTGGAATCAGGTAATTGCCAAAGCCGCCGAGCAACAATGCGGTCAACAGGTAGATCACCATGATCATGCCGTGCATGGTGACGAATTGCAGGTAGTTGCTCGGGGTCGATGAAATCAAAGGTATCGGGAAAGCCCAACTGCAGTCGCATCAAAGCAGAGAGGCACAGCGCGACCAGGCCGACGAAGACCGCCGTCAGGCCGTACTGTATCGCTATGACCTTGTGGTCCTGGCTGTAGATGTACTTGGTGATAAACGTCTGCGGATCATGCAGATGGTCCGGCTGGTCGGCTATTGCCACGTGTTGCATACTATTCTTCCTCGCCTGCTTTAGCCTGTGCGCTGTTTGCGCGCCGCATTACAGCGTGTTCAGGTACGCCAGCAAATCATCGACCGATTGCTCGTTGGGTAATGAGCGGGCCATCAACACCATCTGGTGACCGTAAGTGTCCTGTTTATCGGCGCCGCGCACGCCCAGACGGAAGTTTTCCAACTGCCGTTTCAGGTACCAGTCATCCTGTCCGGCAAGGCGCGGTGCCTGCAGCGCGTAATTGCCCTGCGCCTTGGCGCCATGGCAGGCACCGCAGGTGTTGAAATGCGCGGCCCCTTTTTCCGGGTCGCCACTGATCGTTGCCATGGTTGGACCGGGCTTCAGGGTCTCGATGTAAGCAGTTACATTGCGCACGGAGGTGTCGTCAGGCAGCATATTGGCCATCGGCGCCATCTGTCGGCCAAACTCGTCGGCCTCACTGGCGCCGCGGATGCCGTGCTTGAAGTGATCGAGCTGACGCGCGATGTACCAGGGCGGCAGTACGGCGAGACTGGGTGCGTTCATCGCTGCATTGCCTTCGCCCTGTTGGCCGTGGCAGGCCGCGCAGGTGGCATAGCTGGCCTTGACCGGCGATAGGGTCGCCCGGCGGGATGGCTTGCATATCGGCCCAGGTTTGTTGCTGTGCCAGCCAGCTTGTCAAAATCTTCCTGTGTATCAACCACCACATAGCCGCGCATGGTGTAATGCGCGATGCCGCACAACTCCATGCACAGTATGTCGAACTTGCCGGTGCGGGTGGGTGTGAGCCAGACAAAAGTGACCATGCCCGGCACCAGATCCATCTTCACGCGAAATTGCGGCACGGCAAAGTCGTGCAGCACATCCTTGGAGCGCAGTAACAGTTTCACCGGACGGTCAATGGGTAGATGTAATTCGTTGCTGCTGACCAGGACATCGTCATTGCCCGCCGGGTCATTGGGGCTCATGCCAAACGGATTGTCCTGATTGACATAGCGCGAATCCACTTCACCGAGCTCGCCATCGACACCCGGGAAGCGGTAACTCCACTGCCACTGCTCGCCGACAACCTCTACCTCATCGGCATTCTCGGGTACGTTAACAAAATCTGCCCAGACCACCAGGCCAGGTGCCAGCATCGCGGCCACACCCACCGCCGTAATGACGGTCAGCCAGACTTCAAGTTTCTTGTTTTCCGGCTCGTAATGCGCGCGGCGGGAGGGGTTGTGGCGATAGCGAAAAATGGCCCAGGCCATGAACAGGTTTACCGCTACAAACACCACGGCCGGTGATATAGAGTGTGATATCAATAGTGGTATCGACATTGCCCCAATTGGAGGCCACCGGGGTCATCCACCACGGGCTCCACCAGTGGAATACCAGCGAACTGATCACCAGCAGAACCAGTGCCACTACGATTATCATGCCACCTCCATTGTCCGTTCACCGCGCGGTGAGACGGAAGACTCCGTACTTGGCGAAGCAGTTATTCTTATCAGCGAACTAGACTACTGGTGCCGCCAGGCCGTGCCCTTGATCATTTGCTCGAATCTTGCCGGGCGCCGATAAACCAGCCGGGGGCCGCGGGACCCTCGCCCGCGGGTGTCAGCTTTGGATGCTGCACTGGTCACCCGGCGCAGGATGTCCTCCTGGGCCTGGCTGACATCCACGACCAACACATGCTTGCCTGAATGCAGGCTGTCCCGAAAGCGCACGAAGTCGGCGTGCGGTTCCTGGATCCCGATCAGTCCGCCCTCCCAGGTACAGAAGCCGAGAACAATGACGGCGAGGAAAATCGGTGGTACCCAGGTAATGGTCGCGGTGATGCCGGTGGCCCATGCAGCGAGCAGGATGATGGCGGCGCCGATGGCACCGACCACGGCACCGCGCTCCGTGCCGTGCACGACGTCCTTGCGCAGGACCGCTTCGACATCGTTCAGGTGGTGCGCCTGCACGCCTGCGTCATCTTCGCTGAGTACATGGATTTGCGGTGTGGTGACGCCGGCATCCTCCAGTTGTTTCTCGATGCTCTCCAGATCGTCAAGGTCGTCACTGATGTAAAAATGTCGCTTCATACTGCTTTCCTCTAATTAGTTTTATTTAGCGAGGATCGGGGGGCGGTCGTACCAGCACTTAAACATCGAGAGCGCAATCCAAACCATGCGCCCCACTGAAATTTCTTTGCTGGCGATGCCAGAACTGTCAAACAAACCGCATTGCAAGCCTCGCCCCGACATTCGATTTGAGTATAGCACCGGGGATCTGTGAATCTAGCCATAGCGCTTGCCTCGTCGCTAGAACACGGCCGTTTTAATCGTTAAAAGAAATATTGAGCATGCCCCATTAGCGTAGAAAGGCGTAAAAAGCAGGTATAAACGGGGATTTTTTCAAAAGATGATGATCTTAAGCAGTAAAAAAAGGCTTTTTTAAGACTGTTTCGCTACAAACAAACTGATTGATAGACGATAAGCGATTAAAAACACCTATATTTTCAGAATAATCTTGCCCATGTGCTGCCCGCTCTGCATGTGACCATGAGCCTGCTCTACCTGCTCCAGCGGGTAGATGCTGTCGATCAGCGGTTTGATCTTGCCGCTCTCCAGATGCGGATAAATATGTTCCATGATCTCCTCGACCATCACTGCCTTTTGCGCAAACGTCTGCGCGCGCAGCGTGGAACCGGTCATGGTGATGCGCTTTATCAGTAGCGGCGCGAAATTGACCTCGGCCTTGAAGCCGTTCATGTAAGCGATGTTAACGATGCGGCCTTCGGGTGCGGCAATATTGAGGTTCTTCTGGATATAGTTGCCGCCAATCATGTCGAGGATGACATTGATCCTGTTGTTCAGGCCCAGCTCGGTGATGACCTGCTCGAAATCTTCGGTTTTGTAATTGATCGCGCGCGTCGCACCGCGGGCTTCCAGTGCCCGACACTTTTCATCGCTGCCGGCCGTGGTGTAAACCTCTGCGCCCAGGGTGGAGCACATCAACACACCCATGGTGCCTATGCCGCTGGCGCCGCCGTGGATCAGTACTTTTTCTCCCGCTTGCAGGCCGGCGCGCTGGAACAGGTTGTGCCAGATGGTGAGCAGCGCCTCGGGCAGGGCAGCAGCCTCACCCTTGCTGAACCCGGTGGGAATGGGCATGCACTGGCCGACGGGAGCTACCGCGTACTCGGCATAGCCGCCGCCGTGGGTGAGTGCGCAAACGCGATCGCCCACATGCCACCCACCCGCGTTGACACCGACAGCCACCACCGTACCGGCAACTTCCAGCCCCAGAATGGGCGAGGCATCCTGCGGCGGCGGATACAGGCCATTGCGCTGCAGCAGGTCAGCCCGATTGATGCCGGCGGAATGCACCTTTATCAGCACTTCACCGGCTGCCGGTGTCGGGACTGGTCCGCTTGCAATACTGAGGTGGTGGTCGTCGGGATTGACCGCCACATAGCGGCCATGATCGGGAATGTGGGTTGACTCGCTCATCGTAGAACTATCCTGTGGCTGTCGCGGCATGGTTATTTGCGCTGTGGGGCTGCGCGGTTGATCGGCCTTATTCTAGGCCGAATGACCGTGAATTGCGCCACTTTCCAGGCGCGCTTGCAATCTGCTCGTCAGTGAAGCCGAACTCACGCAGGATTTCTTCGGTGTGCTGTCCTATCGTGGCCGCGCAGCTGCGCACTTCTCCCGGCGTGCGGCTGAAGCGCGGTGCAGGTGCCGGCTGCCACACCTCGCCGTCGTCGATGAAAGTGCCACGGGCCTGATGATGGGGATGATGGCGCACCTCGCTCATGGACAGCACGGGCGCGTAGCAGGCATTCGCGCCGGCAAACATTGCATCCCACTCATCGCGCGTCCTGCGTTTGAAGATCGCGGCCATTTTCTCCTTCATCGCCGGCCAATTGGCGGCGTCGAACTGCTGCTCAAAGTATTTGGCGTCCTCACCCAGTTTCTCCAGCAGGGCGGCGTAAAACTGCGGCTCGATGGAACCCAGGGAAATGTACTTGCCATCCGCCGTCTCGTACACCTCGTAGAAGTGCGAGCCGGAATCCAGCAGGTTGGTGCCGCGCTCATCGGACCAGAAGCCCACCTGGTTAGCGGCGAACGTGCTGGCCATCAGCGTCGCCGCGCCGTCGATCATGGCCGCGTCCACGACCTGCCCCTGCGCCGGAGCTCTTCGCCTCCAGCAGTGCGCACACCATGCCGTAGGCGAGCATCAGGCCGCCGCCGCCGAAATCGCCCACCAGGTTGAGCGGGATCGCGGGCTTCTCGCCGGCCCGGCCGATGGGGTGCAGCGCGCCGGCGAGCGCGATGTAGTTGATGTCGTGCCCCGCTTCGCGCGCCATCGGGCCCTCCTGGCCCCAGCCGGTCATGCGTCCGTAGACCAGCGCCGGATTGCGGGCCAGGCAGACATCCGGACCCAGGCCGAGGCGTTCCATGACGCCGGGGCGATTGCCCTCCAGCAGGGCGTCGGCCTGTTCCAGCAGCGCCAGCACCGTGTCGACGCCAGCGGGGTCCTTCAGGTTGATGCTGATACAGCGCTTGTTGCGGTTGAGGAAGTCCAGCTTCGGGTTGTGCGCGGCGGCGAACACACTGCCGCCCGGGCGCTCCACGCGAATGACATTCGCGCCCATGTCCGCCAGTAACATGGCGGCGAAGGGTCCCGGCCCGATGCCGGCGATTTCAATGATGGTCAGACCCTGCAGTGGTCCCATGGCGTGTTCTCCGAAAGTGGTTATCTGGTGGAGCAGGGTGCCGCGATCGTCGGGATGCCGCAATGACGGTACGGGTCTTACTGAGTGTCCGCGCAGATCAGGCGCTCAAACAACACCCGCGCCTCCTCCAGCTTGGCGAAGATCGGGTAGTCACTGTTCATGGCCCAGCTGATGGTGAGCATGTTGAGTGTGCCCACCACCATGGCGGCGAGGATTTCCGGGGAGAAATCGGTTTGCACATCCCCGAGTTCCACGCCGGCGGCGATCAGGCGGATAAAACTGGCCATGGCGCTGTCGCCTATTTCGCGCTGGCGCTCGGTATCTTCCGCGAAGGTGGAGGGCGCGAGCAGGATCAACTGGCGATCGACGTCGTCATAGCCGGCGAAGTTCGACTCTATATAGTCGATCATGGCTTCCAGCCGGGCGCGGGTGGTCTGGTGGTTGGTCATCAGCAGGCGCAGCATGGGTTCCGACTGATCGTAAAGCCGGGAGATGCCGAGGCCACCCAGCAGCGAGTGCTTGTTCGGGAAGTAGCCGTAGAAGGTGCGGCGCGCCACATCCGCCTGTACGCAGATCTGCTCGATGCTGGTCTCTTCGATGCCCTGCTCGCGAAACAAGCTGATAGGCCGCCTCCTCTATACGGGTGCGGATCTCCTGTTTGCGTTTCTCGCGGCGCCCGACGGGCGCCTCTGCCGTGACCATGAAATTTCCGTTAGACGGTTGCAATCGCAGTAACATTAAACTATTTTGTATACAAATGTGCAAGTTTGCTCATTTGGGTAGCTATTGCTTCCCATCCAGCGAACAGAAATAAAGGTAATAAGCCAAATGTCTGAGCGTCTGATAGTGGTGTCCACGGATTGCCATGCCGGCCTGCCGATCGCCGATTACAAACCCTATGTGGAATCGAAGTATCACGAGATGATGGACATGGCGGTGCCCATCACCATCGACATGATGGAAAAGGCCGAGTCGACGTTTCTCATCAAGGAGATCAATGACGCCTGGCGGGCGCCGATCCAGCATGAATTAACCGGCGCCTGGGACTATAAGGAACGTCTGAACATGCTCGCCCGGGACGGGATTGCCGCTGAGGTGATTTTCCCGGACGGCATCACGGAGAAAAACACACCGCCTTTCGGCGCGGGCCTGGGCCTGTCCCCCCGCGACATGGTGCCGGAACTGCAATGGGCCGGGGCGATGGCCCACAATCGCTGGCTGGCGCAGTGGTGTGCCAATGATCCAGCCCGCCATATCGGGGTGGCCTCTATCCCTCTGCTGTGGGATGTGCAACAGGCGGTGGAAGCGGTGCGCTGGTGCGTGGACAACGGCCTGCGCGCGGTCATGATTCCCACGCTGTGGGGTGACCAGGACCCCTACCATCACATCAAATACGATCCCTTCTGGGCCCTCTGCGAAGACCTTGGAGTAATCGTTCACTTTCACTCCGGCCCAGCCCCACACGCGGAATACTTCGGCGCAGGCTTTCCTGTGGAAGACAAGCGCGACGAGTTGCCCGGCGCCATGGGTATCTATTGTTCCGAGGTGATGTGGTGGTTGTACCGGCCGCTGACCTTCATGATCTGGGGCGGTGTGTTCGAGCGCTTTCCCCGGCTCAAGGCGATGATCGTTGAGGGCGGCACGATGTTCATGCTGCCGCCCTGGTTGCGCCAGATGGACTTCCATTACACCGAGGGACAGATCTCCGCCAAGCTGGGCAACTTCCGCAAGCACCTGTCCCTGAAACCCAGCGAGTACTTCCAGCGCAATATCGGGATCGGCGCGTCCTGCGTGCTGCGCCCGGACCTGGAAGGACGCAATGACATCGGTCTGGAGAAAATCATGTGGGGCAGCGACTTCCCGCACCCCGAGGGCAGCTGGCCGAATACAGCACAGTATCTGAAGGACAACTTCAGCAATTTCCCGGAAGCAGGACGGCCGCAAGATCCTGGGCGAGAACGCCATCAAATTTTACGGACTCGACCGGCAGCGCTTGCAGGCCGTCGCCGACGAGATCGGCCCAACGGTCGAGCTTTTTAACTAAACACAACTTACAGCAGCAGATACCGACAGAGGATTTATGACAATCGTAGAAGCCTGTGAAGCAAAAACCAATGTCACGCCAGAGTTCCCCATGGGCTGGTATTCCGTCGCTCGCTCCCACGAACTGCTGGTGGGTGAGGTCAAGCCAGTGCAGGCGTTTGATCGTGAACTCGTGCTCTATCGCACCCGTTCCGGGCGGGCGGTGCTGCAGGATGCCTTCTGTCCCCACCTCGGCGCTCACCTGGGCTACAAGGGCCGTGTGGTCGGCGAGAGTGTGCGCTGCCCCTTCCACGGTTGGCAGTTCGGGGCCGAGGACGGCAAGTGCGTGAAGATACCCTACTGCGACGAGATTCCCGAGCGCGCACAAATCCGCACCTGGCATGTCGAGGAAAAGAACGGCGAAGTCTACGTATGGTTCCACCCGGAAAACACCTCACCCGAGTGGGCCCTGCCAGAGCTTCCCGAGCTTGGCGACCCCAACTGGACCGCGCCGCGCTACACCGAGCACCTGGTGCCGGCGCACGTGCAGGATATTTGCGAGAATTCCTGCGATCCGGTGCACTTCCAGTATGTGCACAAGCAGATGTCTGTGCCCGCGTCGACCGTCACCATTGACGATGACGGGCGCACCATGCACCTGCATTCGGACATGTCGAACACCGATTATCCGTCACACCTGCACGCCACCACGTTACAGCCCCGGTTTCGCCCTGGTGCGCACCACCTATGGCCCCAATGCTGAAATGATCATGTATAACAGCGCCCAGCCCATCAACCGCAACGAGACGCGGATGCGCTGGACGCTTCTCGTGCGCCGTGAGATCGAGGATGCCGTGGGCGATGATGTGATGACCGGCATCATCGAGGGCCTGAATGACGACTACCCGATCTGGGCCAACAAGGTGCACAAGCACCGGCCGGTCCTCTGCAAGGAGGACAAGACGCTGGTGCTGTTCCGCAAATGGGTGCGCCAGTTTTACCTGACCTCGAAAGACAAGCGGGAGATAGCGTAGCTGTGCGGATTTTGCCAAAAAGGTCGCAGTCATCACTGGCGGCGCCAGCGGTGTCGGTCGTTCCCTTGCGTTTGCCCTGGGGCGGCGCGGTGCGAAGATCGCCGTGGGCGATGTGGATAAAAATGCCATGGCGCGGGTGCGCGAGGATCTGGCGGCGGAGAGTGTCGATTGCATCGTAGAGTTCTGCGATGTCACTTCCGTGCAGAGCCTGACCGATCTGGCGGACAAGGCCGAGGCCGCCTTCGGCAGCATCGACCTGGTATTCGCCAATGCCGGCATCGGCGCGGGCGAGACCGGCGCCATGTGGGATTACTCGGAAAAAGACTGGCAGTGGTGCCTCAACGTCAATGTCTGGGGCGTGATCAATTCCATCCGTGCGTTTATGCCCAGGTTGGTGGCGCGCAACCGGGAGGCGCATTTTGTGGTGACCGGTTCGGGCAATGGCGCCTATATCATCCTGCCGGACGCGCCGATCTACACGGCCAGCAAGGCGGCGGTGCACGCCATCACCGAGAACCTGCACTACCAGGTGCAGGCCGCGCAGAGTCCGGTCAAAGTCAGCGCGCTGTTTCCCGGCCCCCACGTCGTGGATACCGGCCTGTTCAACTCCGGCCGGGTGCGGCCGCAGGAACTGAAAAAAGACGTCGAGGGCAACGCCTCCGGCATCAACTCGGTCGAGGACATGAAAAGAATGTGCGCGGAGTTCGGCATCGAATTGCAGACTACGCACCCGGATGAAGTGGCGGAGATGGCGGTGGAAGGTTTGCAGCGAGACGCTTTCTGGCTATTGGCGACCACCCCCGAAACCGACGCGAAGATCCGCGCGCGCGCCGACATGATTCTCAACCGCACCACACCCGTGCCCGCCATGGTGGGCTAAACATCAGTCACGACCCAGCAACGAAACAAGGATAAGACTATGACCAACGCAGCCACCGCACCCCAGGGCAACCCGGGCGATATCGTCAATTGGCCCATGCTGAAAATCGTAGTACCGGACCGACCCGGACAAGATCGCGGCGCTGTTGCCCCCGGGCATCGAGCCCGGCGCCAAGCCCAACGTCAACCTCACAATCTACAACTTCCCGGTGCCGGACGAGCCCGAGTACGGCATCGTCACCAGTGTGGACGCCAACTACAACGGCGTCGCCGGCGAGTTCACACTCGGCTACGGCATCGACCAGGAGTCGGCGATTTTTGTCAGCCAGGAAACCAACGGCCAGCCCAAGTACCCGTGTACCACCGAGTTCTATCGTCTGGGCCCGCAGGTGAAGGCGCGTTGCATCCACCAGGGCTACACCTTTGTTGAGTTCCACGGCGCCTCCACCGGTCCCTCCGCGGCCGGCGAGCCGTTCGAGCAGAATGAGTGGTGGCTGAAGTACTCCCGTGCCGTGAGCGTGGGTGGTCCTGCCACCGGTTTCGATTTTCCGCCCCATGTAGTGCGCGTGCGCAGCCAGTACGGCACTGCATGGCGCGAGGAAGTAGAGGGCAAGTTGGTGCTGCGCGACAGCCCGTGGGATCCGCTGGCCAGTTTGCTGCCGCTGCGTGAACAACTTGCCGCGTATCTCTGGTGGCCGACCTTCCTCGGCCGCGAGATCACGCTGGCCGGTAAACTGGATCCACAAAGGATTCCTGCCCTTTGCCGACACCATCTCCGGTTCGCGCTGGCCCGGTACGAACGGTGGTCCGAAGCGCGGGTAATCCTGGGAGCTGATTTTGCCGTTCCGTGGGCCGGCATCGGAAAGCAGCAAGGCAACCTCAATCAGGAACGCTAGGTAGCTACTATGCTGATACTGAAAACCTGGCTCCCGGTTGTTACCGGCATGCTCTGCTTGGGCCTCGGGGTCGGGCTCATGGCGGTCTATGGCTTCTTCGTAGCGCCGCTGTCACAGGAGTTCGGGGTAGGTGTCGCTGTACTGAATATCGGGCCGGTCGCGTTGTTGCTGGTGCCAGGAATTCTCGGAGCCGCAATAGGAAAACTGGCGGACCGGCTGCCCATCCGCCGCATCCTGCTGGTTGGCGTGAGCCTGTCCATGCTGTCCCTGCTCGCCATCAGCCAGGCGCCGACGCTGCTGCTGGTAGCGCTGGGCTTCCTGAGTTTTTCACTTGGCCTGACGCTGTACGGGCCGGTAGTTATCAACGGCCTGATGGTAAAGCTGTACCCGGGACGTGAGGCCCGGGCTCTGGCGGTAGCGGCCATCGGCATGAGCCTGGCAGCCATCAGCTTGCCGCTTCTGGTGGGCAGTCTGCTGGCGCACCTCGACTGGAGAGAGGCCTTGCTGGGTCTCGCCGCAGGTGTACTCATAGTGTTATGGCTGGCCATCATGGTGGGAATACCGCCAGGTGTCGTGGGGACAGTGCCAGCAGCCCAGGACTCGACCGTGGCAACGTTCTATCGCAATCCGGCGTTCTGGCTGATCGGCTTGTGCGTCGCGCTGGGGCTCAACGTGGCTGTAGTGCTGGGGGTTTCCTATCCACCGTATTTTGCCAGCCAGGGCTACACGGTGGCCGATGCGGGCAGGTTCCTGGCCATCTCAGGACTGTCCGGTCTGGTGGGTAAAAGCTGTCTCGCCTGGCTGGGCGATGCCACGCGTTATTATGCGAAATGGCTGGTGGCGGCTCTGTTGTTGCTGCAGATAGCGGGCCTGGGACTGTTGTTTACGGCCAACGATGCGTCCGGGGTAATCCCGGCCATGTGCCTGCTCGGATTTGGCATTGGCGCATTTGTGCCGCTGCACCCCTACCTCAACAGCCGCTATTTTGATGCGGCCATCATCAGTCAGGTGACCGGCGCGCAGGCGCCGCTGTTTCTGCCGTTCGGCCTGGTGGGTGCGCCGCTTGCGGGGTATGTCTTCGACCAGACCGGCAGTTATGACGTGGTGTTTACAGCGCTTGCGGTCACGCTGGGGGCGGCGGCGCTATTGGTGTTGAGATTGCCTAAATCGGTAAAGTAGTAGTGTGTTATTCGGAGGTCCGGTGGTGACCTGCATTTGCCGCTTCAGCCTACGGCCGAAAGCCGGCTCTTGGCGTTAGTTCTATGACCTCGTTGCGCCACATGTTGGCGATCGCGATCTTCCCCGTGGCCGGATCGACTGCTATACCCCGAAAGCTCTGGTGTTGATCTCGATTGGCAGATGAGGCCGCGATTTCGTCAAGGCCCTTGTAAATCACGCCTGAGATGGCCGCTTTATCGTGCAGGGTCTGCAATATGATCGCGCCAGCTGGTGAGATCAATATAGCCAATAGTCGATGCGGTTTTGTCCAATGTTACCCGGGCTTCGTTGGCTAAGGTAAACCAAAGTCGATCCGTTGATCTTGAATCAATATCAATTGAATGAAGCCCTCCCTGGTAGACTGTAATCGGAACGCGTATCTCGTCGAAAGTGGCGGTAGCCTTGTCAAACCTGAGAATATTGCTGGTCGAATACTCTCCGAAATAGACTGCGTCATCATCGACTCGCAGGCTCCAGGGAAACCCGCCGAAGAAAATAAGATCCGCATGTGGATCGGGAATCGGGTAGGCAACAATGGCTTCTTCACGATGCGGATTCAAATGCCCGAGATAGCGCCCGGTAGTGTCTGTGAACCACACCGAATCATCAATTGGATCCGTTTCAAGATGGGCGACTTTTATCTTCGATAGTGGCCCATCGAGCAGAATTAATTCTATACAACCATCCTGCTCTGGCGTCCTGCCTGGCTTGCAGTATTGCAGGCGTTGCCTGGCGAGCGCCTGTGGATCTTCAAAGACCAGGAGGTTTTCGCAGCTGTTCGGGTCGGGTATGAAAGAAGAAATTGCCGAGGGTTCGGGACCTAAAAACGCGCGCCCTTCGCCGAGCCAGATGCGATTGTCCGCGCCGGTCAAACCGATGACCAGATTATTGGCCGGGCGATCCGCATCATCCGAGGGAATATTGTAAACGCACAAGCGGTCATCGTAGGGAGTTGCGGGAGAGTCGGACAATGATGGGTCAAAGGAGATGACCCGGGAGTGATTTTTGATTTCCGTCCCAGGCCCCAGCATACCCCCACCCTGGGTGAACCAAATTTTTGAGTCGATCCGGGTAGCGCGTTCTCCCAGCGCTGAAAAATTTACCGACAAAGATTTTCCGGCCATATTCCAGGCGAACGGCCTGGTCGATTCGAAGGATAAGTCTTTTAGCCGTGGCTGGCGGGCCGTAGGAATGGTGAATGACTCCACTGTGCCGGCGGGCGAGACGTATTCAATGTTGTTTGAATGTTCGTTGATCGCCCATATACCGCCGTTGGCATCGTAGGTGATATCCAGGGGTTGACCATAGCCGAGCAATGCATGGGCGACTCCAGGAAGGAAGTCGTCCGAGTAGTCTCGTTCCAGGGTCCAATCTACCGCCGAATCGACCAGAATGTGCAGTTGACTTCGCTCGGAGCATGTATTGGTTTGGCTTATACATGACATAAGCTCGATCGTGTGATCTCCGGGGGAGAGCAAATCGGCGTCTATGGTAATGCTTGATTTGCGGGTTTCCAGAAATGCCTGTCCGTTTTCCGGTCGAATGAGTGACGCAGAAAGCAAGCGCCGTACATCGCCCGAATTGTTGGTGAATGATATCGTCAGGTCCTTACCGGAGATTGTGTAAAGCGGACTTGGATCAAGAAAGCGGTCTGCACCGGTATAAAAGAGCACGTCTACCGGCGGGCTGCAAATTTTACTATCGCTACCTGTTCGAAGGTGGCAATCCCGGACACTGTAGATATGCTGGCCGGGCTTGCTCAGTGCAGATGCGGGCACCGTGAATGTCGCCCCAGGGCCAGAGCGCGCATGCCGCTTCGACTGTTCCCACCAGGATTCTGGAGTGCGCAGTTCTATCCAGGCATTCTGTGTTGTTTGATCCAACGCGGCATTGCGATGGTCCGCGAGCCACGAAATTGTGCTGCTCGTGGGCGCCAGAACGTCGACAAGGCCGCCTCCCGTCACCTTAGGTGTGAAAGTGGGTGGAACCGTGATCGATGCGGCGACGTTGACCTGATGTCCCTCGGGATGCTCGACTTCAAGCTGCCAGCGGTAAAAACCCGCACTACTAACTGTCAGAGAAGTTGAACAGGTCTCCTCAGGTTCCGATGGACAGGCTGCGTGTTTGAATCCGATATCGTGATAGCCGGGGCCGAAGTCGTCATAGATGTAGACCAGCTGCTGTGAATTGACCACCCGCCACTGCAGTGTTATCTCATTTTCGGCCGTGAGCACCGCCCGAAAACAGGGGTCGTGGGGCAGTTCCTGCCAGAGAGGATCGATGGGCGTGCATTCCCACGTGGAACCTGGCCCGGGACCCGATACGACCCCCGCGACAGAGCACCCGCCGAGCAGGGCCAGAACAAGGGTGACGGGTAACAGGTGCCACATTTATAGTCATCCTATTACGGCTGCTGTAACCGTTCAGTGCTATTCGCAGCCGCTCAACAGTAACAGCTGCGCGCATTTTTTCAACCGAGCGTGTTAACAAGAGGCGTTTAAACAGATTTTTGCTAGTATTCGACCTCGGGGTTCAGCTCGAGCGCCCGACCAGACAGTGGAGTAAGCCATGCCGATGTTTCTGCGAAAGTTTCTGCACGCGTTATACCTGAGAATTATGAAGGTGGTGGTCTTTTTCTCCCCTTCATTGCGGCATACCGCGTTTGCCGGCAGTGGCAGTTCTCGCCAACTCTGTGAACACATTATCCGCACCGGCGCCAAAAAAGTGCTGGTGGTGACCGATAAACCCCTGCGCGACCTGGGAGTGGTCGACCGTGCGATTGCCGCACTGCTAGATGCCGACGTGGATATTGCCTACTACGACGGGGTATTACCCGATCCCACCTTCGACCAGGTGGCCGCTGGCGCGGCCATCGCCAGGAGTCATGGCAGTGAAGTGGTACTGGCAATCGGCGGTGGTTCATCCATGGATGCAGCAAAGATTATCGCCGCCGCTGCCACCAGCACTGCATCCCCGGTGGACTGGGTGGGTATGGGCAAGATCAAACATCAGATCCTCAAGCTCTTTGCCATCCCCACGACGTCGGGAACGGGCTCCGAGGCGACCATTGGTGCGGTGATTTCCAATGCGGCTACCCATGAGAAGAACATCATTATGGGCGAATGCCTGCTGCCGCTCGCGGTCGCACTGGACGCGGACCTCATGCTGGGTCTGCCACCGCACATCACGGCAGCAACCGGCATGGATGCGCTGACCCACGGTATCGAAGCCTATATCGGTGTGTGGGAGCGCGGCACTCGCCTGGAGGATGCGCGCCTCGCCATCAAGTTGATCTTCGATAACCTGCCAACCGCTTACCGTGATGGCAAGAATCTGGAGGCCCGCAACGGGATGGCCATGGGCGCCTACTACGCCGGCCTGGCCATCAACCAGGTCAATGTGGGCAACGTGCACGCGATTGCGCACCAACTGGGGGGCAAGTACGGCATTCCGCACGGTCTGGCAAATGCGCTGGTCCTGCCGCACATACTGGAGTTTTGTCGCGTGGAGGCGCAGCAACGCCTCGCCGAACTGGCGGTGCTGATCGGCGCGGGCAGCGAAGGGAAGACAGCGCAGGGCTGGCGCACAACTTTATCCAGGCGGTGCGGGATCTGCGCACGGAGGTGGGTATTCCGGATCAGATGGATGTGATCAAGCACGCGGATTTTGAGACCCTCAGTCAGCAGGCGATGGCAGAGGGCGCGCTCTACCCGGTCCCTCGCCTGCTGGACCGCGAAAGCGTCATAATGATCCTGAACAATATTGCAAAGTAGCACCCTCTGGAACGGGGGTGAGGATTGGGCTGGAAACTGACGGCATCCGGCCTATAATGCAGAAAGCGAAAAAATCAAAAAATAAGGGTACTCAATATGGAATATGATGCAGCGATACACAGCATACAGTGTCCCAAATGCCAGCACGGCATGGAAGAAGTCACGCATGGGGAGATTACCATTGACCGCTGCACCCACTGTAAAGGGCTGTGGTTTGATGAAGACGAAGCCCACCATTTGAAAGCCCTCGAGGACAGCCATGTATTGGACATCGGCGACGCGAAGACAGGTTGGAAGTGGGACAGTCACGCCGATATCAATTGCCCGCACTGCGGCAAGGAGATGATAAAAACGGCGGATCCCAAGCAAAAACACATCTGGTACGAGGTCTGCCCCGATCACGGGATGTTCATGGATGCCGGCGAGTTCAAGGACTTCAAATTCGAATCACTGCTGGACCGCTTTCGCAGCATCATCAAGGGCGATCGCAATATCGTTGCGCCCTGAAGAGTCTATCTAGTCGTAGTCCGCAGTCGCAGGATTCTGCCGGTACCAGTTCACGCCCTGAGCGTCTGCGGTACGGGTAATGCGGCGGCTGCCGAGCAGGCAATTGAGATGTGCCAGGGTTTCTCCGATCGCCAGTCCCATGGAACCCTCGCCAATCTCTCGATTAAACAGGGCGGGAAAGCAATCAACCGCGCGCCGCGGCTGCGCGAGATGGTCGAACAGGCTGGCGAGGCCGCTTTTATGGCTCTCTATGATCTGGTTCAGGCGCGTGTGCAGGCCGTAAAAGGGCGCCTCGTGGGCGGGTAACACCAACAAATCGTCAGGCAGTATTTCCCCCAGGCGGGCGCTGGAACGCAGCCACTCATTCAGCGGGTCGCCATGGGGCTCGGTGGGAAAGACGCTGACATTGGGGGTGATCCTGGGGAGCACCTGGTCGCCGGAAATCAGCAGTTTCATGGCCGGGCAATACAGCGTGGCATGTTCAGGTGAATGGCCGCTGCCGATGATGACCTGCCAGTAGCGATCGCCGATGGTGATGGTCTCGCGGTCGACGAGGCGGCGGAAACTGTCCGGCAGGGGAGCAATTGCCCGGCCAAAGTTACCGAAGATACTTTTGTAGAGTTCCAACTGCTTGTCATTGTAGCCCGCCGCCCGGTAAAAGCGGATTGCCATGTCGGGCGCGGGGCGCCCGGTGTCGGCCGTCATGGCCCGGCACATCAGGAATTCCTCCCGCGGCATCCACAACTCGCAATCGAAGCGCTCCGTCAGCCAGCCGGCCAGGCCCACGTGATCCGGATGCATGTGGGTACAGATGACGCGCCGCACCGGTTTGCCCTGCATGAACCCGGCAAACAGCTGCTCCCAGGTGGCGCGTGCGCTCGGGTAGATTCAGGCAGGTATCCACCACGGTCCAGCCGTCCTCGTCCTGCAGTAACCACAGGTTGATGTGGTCCAGCGACATGGGCATGGCGAAGCGTGCCCAGTACACGCCATCGGCAATCCTGTGTGGTTCACCGGGTGTCGGGTTCGCGCCGCGACCCCAGGGATAGGTGAGGCCGCGGTAGAGTTCGGGTTTGGGTTCCAGCATGGACGTGTGATCCGTGTGATGGGTGTCGGCCTCGCGCCAGTCGCGGGGAGCGCTTTAGCGAGGACTGTACCAGATCGCAGAGGTCACCGCCCGTTCCTGCAGGCTGACCGGTTCGGGTGCGGGAATACCGAGTTGCACCGCGTCGAAGGTCGTCCAGCGCGGTGTCGGGATCTCGATCACGCGGGCGTAGTAGAACGCCTCCAGTGACGGGTCGAATTCCGGGTCGGTCCACACGGCGGACAACTGTTCGGCGCCGATACTGTTGTCGTAGCTGGCGGTTGTAGCATCCACGGTGTTGCCCACTGCAGGAAGGTTGCCGGCATCGTCAATACGGCGCTCTCCTGACCAGGCGACGTCAAAGATTTTTTCGTGGGATTTCCCGGCCTCATCCACCCATCCCTTGATGATTTGAATTCTGTCCAGGTTGCCGCTTTGCGGGTCGCGGATGGCCCACACCGCAAAACTGGGCGCTGCGGCATCACCTGCGGGTAATTCGCCGCCCATGGGAACGCCCTGTTGTTCCGCCAGTGCCATCCAGTCCGGCCGCTGCAGCAGGTCTCGCGGATAATGCCAGCCGCCGAAGAAGCGCACCGCCATGCGCGGCCCGGAAGTCGCATAGGTCTCCTTGCGGCGCATTGCGTCAAACAGGGACTCACGGGTATTTTCCTGCGCCCACACCGCCGCCAGTCCGGCGGCGCTCCAGCGCTTTCCGCCAGGCATGGTCGGCGGCATATAGGATGCCAGCCCCATGCGCAACGCGGCGCTGCCGTCGAGCAACGGCAACTTGCCGTGGTAGTTATTCTCTTCCACGGGCGAACTGGCATTGTGCCCATCGGAACTGCCGATCACGCCAAAGCGGTAAGGGTTGAAGCCTTCGCTGTGGGACATTTCCAGTCCGGTGCGCAGCGCATCGCGCGCATAGCTGCCCTTGGCCTTTGAGGTGGCCTGGCTCTGTGACAGCAAGGTGTCGTAGATTTCAAATCCGGCGAACTCATCCTCATCCGAGAGCAAGGGGTTGGTCTCTGACGAACCCTTCACCTGGAAAATCTCGCTGAGCGGTTCATTCTGCATGCGCCGGCGCGCGTACTCGGCATCCATGGGCGTACCGTCGAATTGGACAGAGTTGTACATCAGGCCGTCGCTGACATTGCCATTGTGCGGAATCGCGAGGGACTCCATGCCCTGTTTGCGCTGCTGCTCCAGCGCGGTCCACAGATCCTCGGGATTTTCCGAGTCCACCGAGCTGAACGGCAACTCCGGTACTCTCGCGCCGCGATAGATCACATTGCGGTGCAGGTTGCGATCCCCCGGCATGGAGCTCCATTCATAGCCGACGAACGCCGTGAAGCGCCCGGGGTCGTTGTGGCGCTCGGCGCTCGCGACCACCTCCCGCCAGGTGTCGCGGGAAATATTTTCCCAGCCCGGCGCGATGGCGTCCTCCAGATCGAAGTCCAAAAGGGATTGGGCAAACGCCACGGTGATGCCCAGGCGACCGTCATTGAGCAACCGCTCGCGCAGGCTCCGCCGGCTGAGTGGCAGGTCCGGGTTGGTGGCGCGCACCACGCCGAGGTACTCGGAGTGATCGGTAACCGCGGCGAAGTCCAGTGGCCTGCGCATGCGTATGCCATAACCGGCCGCATGTTCGATCTCGCCGCCTTTGGCAAAGGTGTAGGCGTCATCGGGCGTGGCGCGCACGCCGTTGGTGAACGCGTCCGTGGAAAAGCTGGTATGGATGTGCAGGTCGCCCCAGTACAGGTTGCGCTGCGGGTTGTACTCGGTGGCTTCTTTGGCCGAGGGTTTTACGGCGGTGGCGGCGTTGAATTTCGGGAACAGGCTGGGGTCCTCGACCGGACTACAGGCTGCAAGTGCAGCCAGGGATGTCGCTACAGCGATTAGTCGATGGACCCCTCTCATCGTGCGGATATCACCTAGCCGACACCGCGCTCAGCACCTTTCCAATACTGCGCCCGCACCGCTTTCTTGTCCGGCTTGCCCACCGGCGTCAGCGGAATGCCCGGCACGAAATCAATGGACTTGGGTGACTGCACCGAACCCTTGGCTTTTTTCACCAGCGCCTGCATCGACGCTACGAGTTCGTCGCTGGCCGTCAAAGCCCGGCTTGAGCACGATCACCGCTTTCACCGCCTCGCCCCACTGCTCATCGGGCACGCCGATCACGACCACCTGTCCCACCGCTTCGTGGGTGGACAGCACGTCCTCGACTTCGCGCGGGAACACATTGAAGCCGCCGGTGACGATCATGTCCTTGGTGCGGTCCACGATGTAGAGGAAGCCGTCCTCGTCCAGCTTGCCGACATCGCCGGTGTGCAGCCAGCCGCCGGCAAAGGCCTCGGCGGTCTGTTCGGGCATGTCCTTGTAGCCTTTCATGACCAGCGGCCCGCGGATGCAGATTTCGCCGGGCTCACCTTTGGCCACCTCGTTGCCCTGCGGGTCGCGCAGGCTCATGTGAATCCACGGGCTGGGGCGGCCGCAGGAGGACAGGCGCTGCGGCTTGGACAGGTCGTGCTCCTTCTTGCGCATGTTCGCGATCACCATGGGGCACTCGGACTGGCCGAAGAACTGGTAGAAGATCTGGCCCCACTTGGCCATGCCCTCGCGCAGGCGGGTCGGGTTCATGGGGGAGGCGCCGTAGAAAATGGTCTCCATGCTGGACATGTCCGCTGTGGCGGAGCGCGGCGCATCCAGCAGGAAGTACAGCATGACCGGGACCAGCATGGTGCAGGTAATTTTGTGCTGCTCCACCATGTCGAAGAACGCATCGGGGCTGAAGCCCTGCATCACATAAAAGGCGCCGCCCTTTTGCAGCACGGGAATAAAGAAGGCGGCGGCCGCGTGCGACAGCGGCGTCGCAATCAGCATGCGCAGGTCGTCGGGGAATTCCCACTCCGCCAGCTGGATCTGGGTCATGTAGGCGGTCACGCTGTAAGTGCTCATCACGCCCTTGGGCTTGCCAGTGGTGCCGCCGGTAAAGTTGACGGAGCCGATATCATCCGGGGTGATGTCGGGGGCCACCAGTGGTTGTGGTTTGAAAGTGGCCGCGAGCGCCAGGTAATCGTCACCCACCTTGGTGGGACCAAAGCCCAGCAGGTTTTTCAGGGCCGGCACCCGCTGCTTGAGTGCTCCTGCCAGATCCTCGAACACGGAGGCATCGTAGATCAGTGTGTCGATCTCGGCGGCCTGCAGCACGTACGCGTGATCGTCGAGCGAGCCCAGCGGGTGCAGCGGCGTGCCGATGCAGCCGGTGAGTTGCATGGCGGCGATATTGGAAAGCACCTCCGGCCGGTTGGCGGAAATCACGGCGACCCTGCTGCCCACACCCAGCCCCTTGGACTTAAGCGCCTGCACCATTTGGCTGGCGCTCTCGCGCACGTCCCTGTAACTGGCGACCTTGTCGCCGAGGAACAAACAGGGCTCGTCGTTGTAGCGGTTGAGTCCGTCTATCAGCAGGTGCGGCATCAGGGGCTGGTGGTGCAGTGCGTCGGTCGTCATGGTGTCTCCGGATAGCAGGGGTTGTTAGTCATTTTTTCAGGCGTCAATGCGCAGTGCGCGGCGCAGGACGGCGAACATTTCGGTCGACTCGCGCCGACTGACCTGGGCGGTGGTGAAAAGGCTGGAGCCGTGAAAGGTGCCGGGAAAGCTGTGCAATTCGGTGGCCACTCCCGCCTGCATCAGGCGCAGCGCATATGCCACGCCTTCATCGCGCAGCGGATCGAACTCCATGGTGCTGACATAGGCCGGTGGTAGTTCCGCAAGATTCTCGGCCCTGGCCGGTGCCGCGTGGTAGGGCACATCGTCCGCGCCGCGCTGGTACTGGTCGCCGAGGTAAAAATCCCAGCTGAGTTCGGCGTTGGGCCGGTTCCACATCGGGGTATCGACAAAGCGCTGCATACTGGGTGTTTGCAGGCGGTCGTCCAATTCGGGAATGCCGAGGTACTGGAAGCAAATCGGCGGGCCGCCACGGTCCCTGGCGAGCAGTGCCGTGGCGGCTGACAAGCCGCCGCCGGCGCTCAGTCCGAACACGGCCAGCCGCGCGGGGTCTACTTTTAGTTGCGCGCTGTTGCTGCTCATCCACTTGAGGGCAGCGTAGCAATCCTCCAGCGCACCGGGGTACGGTGTCTCCGGCGCCAGCCGGTAATCCACCGAGACCACCACCACGCCCAGGTTGCGACACAGGGCGACACAGGAGCCGAGCTCGCTGTCGAGGTCACCGATCACAAAGCCGCCACCGTGGATATGCAGTATCCCTGGCACTGTCTTATCCAGCCCCTCGGGCGAGTAGATACGCACCGGTATGTCCGGTGCGCCGACCGGACCTGGAATCCTGCGATTCTCGATTGCCACACCACTGTGGTCGACGTCAGCGTTCAGCAGGGCGATGAGTTCCAGAAAGCCGGCTCGCGCCTTTACCGGATCATGGATCCCCAGTGAGGTGTCCGGTAAAAACTCCAGCAGCGATTGCAGTTCGGGGTCGTAGTTATAGCTCATTGGGTAGTTGTCTCAAGGGCGCAGATGACAGCCTATACTGTCCAATTCGAATGTGTATCTCAAGAGTATAAGAATCGATACTTTGGGGCACTGTATTGCCCGGCAGCGCCGGGGGCTTCGACCACGGAGGACGTCAGGTCAGGAGTACATCGATCCGGTCGATCTCGAACTAAAGATCGAGGGTATCCTGCACGTGGATGAGGAATCACCGCAGCGAATGGCGCAGCAGGCACTGGCCTGTTACGAAGGAAACGACCAGGTTTTGCTCACGCAACTGGGCGAGCAAATCGGCACATCCGTTGTGCAGTCGCTACTGCCCATTGACGGGCAACGCTTAATGCGATGGCCACGGAATGGTAGATCCGCCAGCTTCCATATCCATTCCTCCCGTGGCGCTCGATGGAACTGCCCGTAAGTCCTGCCTGATCCAGTGTTCTGCGTGTCGCTTGCAAAATCAACTTCGCGGATCATTCCGAGCCGATGCGATAGTGGCTGATCTGCACTTCCTCGCCGTAATCAGCGTAGTCGCCTGCGGCGCGCGCGGCGCGAAACTCACCCCAGGAAATCGGCCGGTAGCGGGGCGGATGCGCGGCATCGCACACCCCCGGCAGCGGCGCATACACGGTGGTATAGCTGGGGTTGTAGAAGAAGGGTGCGCTGTAGCGCGGCATGCTTGCATTGGCGAGCACCCGGTGCAGCGGCGCGCGGTATTGATCGTTGGACCACACCTGGACGATGTCGCCGATATTGACGACCAGCGCATTCTCGCGCGGCTGGATGAGATGCCAGCGCTCGCCATGCATCACCTGCAGGCCGCTCTGGCTATCCTGTAGCAGGACGGTGAGCGCGCCGGAATCCGTGTGGTGGTGGATGCCGAGGTGTCCGGATGCGGGGATGCCCGGTGTATCCGCGGGCGCGGGATTCGCGCAGGGCGGGTAACAGTTCAGGCGCAGGAAGCTGGTTTGTGCGGCGTCGAAGCAGTGGTCAAGGTGTCGCTCGGGCATCCCAAGGTTTGCGCAGATGGCATGCAGTAAACGCAGCCCCACCTGCTCGCCGGCTGCGGCAAAGTCCTGCAGCGTGTCGCGAAAGCCCCGCATCCGCGTCGAACCCGTCTCGTCAGGCCACTGGGCCTTTGCTCCTGGCAAGCCTTCGTTGGGAATATCCGGGCCGACATCGAAGATCTCCTTCCAGTCGCGCACATTCTTGGTCAGTTCACGGTCGTAATAGCCCCAGGGATTGTTGGCCGTGCGTTCGACGTTCCTCTTCAGCGTCGCGGGCTGTGCGAAGAAGGCATGCATGGCCGCGTGCATGCGATCGACAAGCTGGGTATCGATGGCGTTGCCTTCGAGGTAAAAGAATCCCCACTCGCGACAAGCGCGATCGAGCGACTGCCGCGTGGTTGCACGATCCAGCGTGTCAAAATCAATGACGGGTATTTCCTGCACCGTGAACCTCGGGTGATGCTATCGATTTCCTCTTAGAGGCAGTTGGAGAATATAATTCCCGAAGTATAAGAAATTAAGAGCCCTGGCCGGTTTTATGTGGCGGGTGTAGCCGACAAGCTCACCCGCCATGGTAGCGCCCACCTTACGGCGCAAACTCCAGCACCTGCTGGAATGTCGGCCGGTTGGTTGCGCGGAACGTGTTGGGTATCAGGCCGGGGGCGAAGCCGGTTCTTGCGCCTTCTTTCAGCCAGGTGGCGGGATCGCTGCCATACTCAGCGGCGAGCTCCTGGGCGATCGCATCCACTACCAGCCACAGCGAAGTGCGGCAAGCGTCGAGATTGCCGTTGCCGCAGTAGCTGAGATTGAACGCCCCTTCGACCGGCTGGCCGAGCAGTGAGCGCAGGTCCTTGTCGACCAGGCTCGCTCCGTCAGTGCTGTTGAGATTGCGGACCTGGTCCAGGGCTGCGGTGAGGTCGCCGAACACCGGGCGCATGGCTGCTTCAGCCAGCGGTTCCCACAGCGCATCGAAGATGGTCGGGCCGGGAACGTCGTAGAGTCCATCATCGTCCGCATCGAGCCGGGGCGCGTCATCGGCCACCCAGTCGTCCAGCATGTCGACGAGCTGTGCAGCAAGCGGTGTAGGAGCAGTACCGCTGCGCAGCACCTCGCTCACCAACGGCCAGGCCGGCGTGCGCACATCCTCGGTGGCCGAGCGGTTCATCACACCGACGACGTCGGCGAGTTCGACCTGCTCAGGAAACTGGTCGAACAGCTCGACCCGGTGCACCGAACCGTAGGGCTCGTTGTCGCCGTGCATGAAGCCCGGCGCCGACTGGTTGTTCCAGTTGAGCATGCGCCCGTCGGGCGCTTGCGCGGCGTGCGGATGCTCGTCCTGACTCAGGAATCCCTGCCACTCGTATTCGCCGGTGCCCCAGGTGGGCAGGCGGCGATCGAGTCCCGGGGCGCGCTACCGGAAGATAGCCCGAGGAGAAGTAGGCCGCGTCGGTGCGCGACACGTAGCCCCAGTTGAAGGTGAAGCCGAACTTGTTGGCCGCCTCCCAGAACTTCTCCGGGCGTGGAGCCGTCGCCTTCGGTCATGTCCTTCAGCGCCGGCCAGGTTCAGGCCGTCACGCCCGAAGGTCGAACGCTTGCGTGTGAGCGCGACGGGCTGGCCATTGGAGGTTGCGGTGCCGATCATGGGCCCGTGCACCGACACCGGGTAGCGGATCGGAGTGCCGTTGAGCGTGCCGGCGTTGAATATCTCGAACGGGCGGCACTCGCCGTTGAACAGGTAGTGACAGCGACTCGCGTGTCGGCGTCGGAGCCGTCGGGATTGCACAGCTCCTCGACGAAGACGTCGCGCACGTCGTGGCTGGCCGAGGTCAGGCTCCAGGCGTAGTCTCGCGTCCGCCCGATGAGGATGTACATCGCCAGCCCCGGCACGGCCGCGCCCTGCGCCTCGATGCCCGGCCCGCTGAGGTGGATCTGCTTCACGATCTCGGGATAGTAGTAGCCGAGCTGCGGACCCATGACGGCGAGGTTGGTGCCGTTGACGGACTGCGCCCGGCGTCCACGATCAGGAAGTTCGATGCGCGCCGGACGATGGGCGCAGCGGTCGCAGGAACCCGTGCGGCAGCGTCGTCTCGCCGGGCACGCGGGCGCGGCGGTCTGCACGCTTGGGTCGAGAGCGACAATGGATCCCGGGTCGATCACGGCCGAGCCCGTGACTGCGCCGCCGGTCAGCGGGCCGTAGTCGAAGCGCTCGTCGATCGTCGTCGGCGCCTCCGGATCGTTGAACAGCATCGCGTCCTCCCACGCCGTTGCGCCCTGGTCCTCGCCGAGCCCCTGGTTCAGCGTTGCCAGGAACTCCGCGTTGACATGCCTCGGCGCCGCCACCGGCGCCGAAGATCGAGCCGATGAACGCGGTCACGGCGACGACGTCGTTGACACCGAATGGCATCGGCGGGTGCGCCGCCATTCTCCGCGTAGTAGGCGTTCATGCCGTCGGCATAGGCCTGCGCCTCGGCGATGATCTGGCGGCCTTCGTCGCCGTAGGTCTCGATGATGAGATTGCACCTGGTCGGTCACCAGCTGCTCGGTCTCGGCGACTGGGCATGAACGTCTGCCCGCTGGTCACGAGCGAGAATGCGTCGATGTTCGGTACGTCCGCGACTGCGGCCCGGGCCGGACCGCGCCCGAGCTCCAGCAGCAGACTCCGGTCGCGGGCCGTGACCCAGCCGGCGCCGAAGGCCAGGTCCTCGCGCGTCTCTCCGGTGATGTGCGCGATGCCGTAATTCGTCGTAGAGGATCGTCGTTCCCGGGCGGCCCGTCGGCTCCTCGACCGTCTGGCCGATGGGCTTGAAGTCCTCGGGGAGGAAGAGTGCGCTCGATGTCCGCGTCGGTGACGTCGTCGCGCAGCGGCGTCAGTCCGTCGTAGAGCGGCAGCTGATCGGGCGAGTTCTCGGTGGTCGGCAGGCCGCCGTAGTTGCCGGGCGGCAGGATGTAGTACGCGCGGTCCTGCGCAGCGGCTCCCCGATTATTGTCCGAGCCGTCCGAGCATCCTGCCAGGATGATTGAGAACAGAAGTCCGTGGAGCAGCCAGGGTTTGCGGGTAAAGCAAGCATGGACAGACATTACAGTGTCCTCCGATTATTGGATTTATTGTGATGAGCCTGATGGCGAGGAATAATTACATTAGTGCCATCGGCCACAGTGCAGTCTAATCTCGAGGGGCAGGCTCTCGTTCTGTCCCCGTAAGGCATCTTCAGCGTGTAAACTACTTTACTGGTGAAACGGAGTGACAGGCGGGGAGACCCGCCGGTGCACAGGTAACAGCTCTTGAGCCGGACTTTACCAGATGTAGCTTACGCCGAGCCCCAAAGCGGTCTCATCGACATTGTAGAGATAGAAATCCGGGTCGTTGATATCGCTGTCATCGCCAAAGTCTGTCTTCAGGTACCTGACGCTGGCATTGAACATCCAGTTATCCAGCGGCTGCCAAAACACGCCGGTACTTGCGAACCAGGCCTCTTCGGTGTCGCCGAAACCGCCGTCGATGCGGTTGCGCCAGCTCCAGCTATTTGAAATGGCGAGCACGTGGGTAAACCCGACAATGAAATCGGTCCAGTCGTCACCGGGTTTCACGTCGGTAAAACTGCCGTTGCGCGAAGAAATGTCCCACTCATGGTCAGTGTAGCGTAAGCCTGCCAGAGCACCCCAGGTGCTGCTGCCGGTCTTGGCAAAGTTGTAAACCGCCGTCAGCTCCGCATTCGTGCGGTCCCACTTGGCACGCAAGTCAGAGTCATTGTCTTCCAGCGTCACCGTATTGTAGGACAGCAGGACTTGCCACTCGCCGTTGGTAGCGAACGCGTTTACGCCGAGGGCGGAGTCGAGCATGTCGGAGGTTTCGCTGTTATCCAGGTCGATGTTCTCGATCCTGCCGCCGACCGGAGTGGCGAAACCGAGATCGCCATCCAGGCTGAAGGAGCTCAGGCCGGTTCCGATGCCGTAGTGCCACTCGCCTGCGGCCATGGCCGTGGCGCTGACCGAAGACGCCAGTGCGACTGCCAGTACCGCGATTTTGGGATGATGCTTGAGCATGATATTTCCCCGACATGAAAAAAGTTGATGTGCATGCAGCCGTGGCCACACGTGACGGGTCAAAGTCTACTTGTCGGAATCCCACGCAGTCAAACGGTTATTTCCTGGTCAAGGCTACGTATATACACGTATTTTATAGCTGCAAATTCAGGTATCGCCATCACTGGCAGCAGCCAGCGTTGCCAGGGAACACTATGCGGTGGTCAGATCTGTGTTGCCAGCAGTGATCGCCCGGGAATTGCCTGCAACAATTGACGGGTATAGGCCTGCTGGGGCCGCTCGAACAAGTTCCTCTGTGCCGGCCTGCTCCACCACTTTCCCTTGGTGCATTACCACGATGCGATCCGCCAGCTGGCGCACCACCGCCAGGTCGTGCGAAATAAACAACATGGTGAGGCCATACTCCCTGCCCAGTTCGCGCAGCAGGTCCAGTATCTGCGCCTGGATCGTGACGTCCAGCGCGGAGACCGGCTCGTCCGCGACCACGAATTCCGGGCGAGTCGCGAGCGCACGACCGATCGCGATGCGCTGGCGCTGGCCGCCGGAAAACTCGTGCGGATACTTGCGCACGAAAGCGCGGGCCAGGCCGACGTCGTCCATCAGTTGCAGCACGTGCTCGGCCACGGTGCGGCGACTGGCAATGCCGTGCAGCAACAGCGGCTCGGCCAGCGTGTCGTACACGGTCATGCGCGGGTTCAGCGAGGCAAACGGATCCTGGAAGATGATCTGCATTCTGCGGCGCAGGTCTTTCAGGTCGCGTCCGGCAGTGCAGTGACATCGGTGCCGTCGAAATTCACCTGTCCTGCGGTGACCGGTACCAGGCGCAATAGGGAGCGGCCGATGGTGGATTTGCCGCTGCCGGATTCGCCCACCAGGCCCAGCACTTCGCCGCGGCGGATGTCGAAGCTGACGTCATCGACCGCTTTCACCGGCACCTGCGCCCTGCGTGAAACCAGGTGCACAGATTTCGCACCTCGACCAGCGGTGCCGATGCGGGCAGTTCTTCCGGTTTGCCGCCCGTGGGAATCGCCTGCAACAGTTTTCGCGTGTAGGGGTGGCGGGCATTGCGGAAGATGCCGTCGCGATTGCCAGCCTCGACGACACGGCCTTCCTGCATCACCACAATCTGGTCGGCGATGTCCGCCACGACGGCCAGGTCGTGACTGATAAATAGGATGCCGATATCGCGCTTCTTTTGTATTGAAGCCAGCAGCTCCAGGATTTGCGCCTGTATGGTGACATCCAGCGCGGTGGTGGGTTCGTCGGCGATCAACAGTTGCGGTTCGTTGATCAGCGCCATGGCGATCATCACGCGCTGGCGCATGCCGCCGGAGAACTGGTGCGGGTAGTTGTCGATGGTGGCGGCGGGCTCGCGGATACCCACTTCTTCCAGCAGTTCCAGTGCCCGTCGGCGCGCGTGCGCCCGCGACACCTTCTGGTGATAGACGCAGCGGCTCCATCAGCTGCTGCGCCCACCGTCATGTACGGGTTCAGGCAGGTCATGGGGTCCTGGAACACCATGGCGATATCGCGGCCGCGAATCTTGCGCAGCTCGGCCGCGCTCAGCTGCAACAGGTCCTGGCCCTGGAATAGCGCGCGGCCGCCGTCGATGCGCCCGGGCGGCTGCGGGATCAGCCCCAGCAGGCTGTAGCAGGCCACCGATTTGCCGGAGCCCGACTCCCCGATGATGGCGGTGATGCGTCCCGGCTGCACCGTGAAGCTGACATCGTCCACCGCGCGGTTGATCCCCAGGCGGGTGACGAAGCTGACACTCAGGTGTTCGACCTGCAGCATGCGCTCAGTCCCTCGCGCCGCGCACGTCCAGCGCGTCGCGCAGTCCGTCGCCGAGGAAGTTCAGGGAAAACAGCGTGAGGGTCAGCGCGAGGCCGGGGAACAACCAGCAGCCAGGGATACTCCTCCATGGTTTCGGCGCCGTAGGAGATCAGCAGGCCCCAGGACGTTTGCGGTGGCTGCACGCCGAGGCCGAGGAAACTGAGAAACGCTTCGAGCAGCATGACGCTCGGAATGGTCAGCGTGGTGTACACGATGATCGGCCCCAGCGCATTGGGCACGAGATGGCGACGGATGATGGCGGCGGGCGACAGGCCGAGTGAGATCGCCGCCTCGACAAACTCCTGCTGGCGCAGGGTTTGCACCTGCGCGCGCATGATGCGGGCCATGGTCAGCCATTCCACGGCGCCGATGGCCAGGAACAGCAGCAGCATGTTGCGCCCGAACACCACCATCAGCAGCACGATGAAAATCATGAAGGGCAGTGCATAAAGAATGTCCACCAGGCGCATCATCACGGCATCCACGCGACCGCCCGCGTAGCCGGCAATGGCGCCCCAGGTCACCCCGATCAGCAGGGCCACCGCCGTGGCGATGAAGCCCACCGCCAGCGAAATGCGCCCGCCGTACATCATCAGGGTGAGCAGGTCGCGCCCGAAGATGTCGGTGCCCAGCCAGTGCGCTGCCGACGGCGGCGTGGCGCCGAGTTCCAGGTTCTGCTGCGCGTAGCCGTAGGGCGCGATCCACGGCGTGAGCAGCGCGACCAGAATGAAAAACACCAACACGGCGAGACCGAACACCGCCAGCCGATTGCGGCGCAGACGCAGCCACGCGTCCTGCGACAGGGAAGTGCCCTGTTCGGCCTCGGTCGATGTCAGTAATTGCCGGCGCGCTCATCTGTCATCCCCCGAACTGGGCGCGCAGTCGCGGATTCATCCACGCGGCGAGTATGTCGGACAACAAGTTGAACAACACGATGAGCACCGAGAGAAATACGGTAGAGCCGAGGATCATGGTGTAGTCGCGGTTGAAGGCAGCCTGCACATAGAAGCGCCCGAGGCCGGGAATCTGGAAGATTGTCTCCACCACAAAAGAGCCTGACAGCAGGCCGGCAAAGGCCGGCCCCAGGAACGCCACCACCGGAATCAGGCCGCCGCGCAGGGCGTGGCGCACACCACCTGCCATTCCGGCAGGCCCTTGGCGCGGGCGGTGCGGATGTAGTCCTGCGACATCACTTCCAGCATCCCGGCGCGACTGAGCCTTGCGATATAGGCCGCGTAGGCGGCGCCCAGTGTGATGGACGGCAGTATCTTGTCGCCCGGACTATCGCCCCAGCCGGACACCGGCAGCCAGTCGAGGTAGATGCCAAAGACCAGGATCAGGATCGGGCCCGAGCAGGAAGGACGGCATGCAGATGCCGATCATGGCGGCGGACATGGGCACATAATCCTGCGCTGTGTTCGGCCGCAGCGACGCGATGATCCCGGCGGTGCCGCCGATAAACAACGCCACCAGCAGTGCGTAGAAGCCGAGTTCCGCGGTGACCGGAAACCCAGCGGCGATCAGTTCGTTGACGCTGCGCCCGGGATACTTGAAGGACGGACCCAAATCGCCCCGCGCCAGATCACCGAGATAGGCTGTATATTGCTGCCACAGCGGCAGGTTGAGGCGGTACTGGGCCTCGAGCGCTGCCCGCACCTCGGGAATGACAGCTTTCTCGCTGGCGAAGGGGCCGCCGGGCGCTATCCGCACCAGAAAAAATGTCACGGTGATGACCACCAGTAGCACCGGGATAGCCTGCAACACGCGAGAGCCGACAAAGCGCCACATCCCTATTCTTCAGCCTTTTCGCAGCCGACCAGGTCGTATCCAGCGCGACATATTTGAAATTCACCGCATCCATCAGGTTGGAGGGCATGCCCTGCACACTGGGGTGGATCAGGTGGTTGCTGGTGTAGGTGTAGATCGGAAGGATAGGCATCTGTTCCATCAGCAGTGTTTCAGCTGCGCGGAAGATCGCGTAGCGTTCCTCGCGTGATGCTTGCCCGGGGCGCCTGCCGCTTGACCAGATCGTCGTAGCGGGGATCGCAAAAGCCGGTGTTGTTGTTGCCGCCGCCGCACAGGAACAGGTCCAGGAAATTGTTCGGGTCGACGTAGTCGCCAATCCAGCTGCGCCGCGCCATCTGGAAATTCATCTGGTCCACCGAGTCCAGGTAGACCTTCCACTCCTGGTTGGCCAGCGTGACGTCGATGTTCAGCGCATCCTTCCACATCTGTTGCAGCGCCACCGCGATCTTCAGATGACTCTCACTGGTATTGTAGGTAAGTTCCAGTCCCGGCCAGCCGGCGCCATCGGGATAGCCGGCCTCTGCCAGCAGCTGCCTTGCCCGCTGCACATCGTAGTCGAATACCTTTGGCGGCTGGTAGCCGAGTGTGCCGGGCGGCGTAATGCTGTAGGCCGGCACATTGCTGCCGTGCAACACGGTGTTGTTCAGGCGCTCCCGATCCACCGCCATGGCGAGCGCCTGCCGCACCCGCACATCATCCAGCGGCGGCTTGTTGGTATTGAGCAGATAGAAGTAGGTGCCCAGGTAGGGCGCATTGACGTAAGGGCTGTTCTGCATGGCGCGGTACACCGGGATCTTGTCCAGCGGCACGCTCTGGGTGTAGTGCAGCTGTCCCACCCGGAACATGCGCTCCTCGCTGGAGATATTTTCCGTGGGATAGAACACGATGCCGTTGAGCTGCACCCGGTCGCGGTCCCAGTAGGTGTCGCTCTTCTCCACCACGATACGGCGGTTCAGTTGCCAGTCCGTGAGGCGGAAGGGGCCGTTGCCGACGATGTTCTCGACCCGCGTCCACGGCGTGAAACGATCGGTGGCCTTGCCGAACTTCTCGATCGTGGGTCGGTGCACCGCGAACGTGCTCTGGTGATCCATCAGTTGGATGAAGTAGGGCGTAGGCGTGTTCAGCCGCACCTGCAGCGTGTGCTCATCCAGCGCCTTGACGCCCACCGCGGAGAAATCATCCAGTTTCCCGGTGGCGAAGGCTTCGGCATTTTCCAGCGGGTAGAGCATATAGGCGTACTGGTTGCCCATGGCCGGGCTCAGGGCGCGCTGCCAGGACCAGACGTAATCCTGCGCCGTCATCGGGTCGCCGTTGGACCAGCGCGCCGCGGGGTTGAGGTGAAACGTGATGGTCAGGCCATCCTCGCTGATCTCCCAGCGCTGCGCGACGCCGGGCTCCGACTCCAGCGTGTAGGGATTCTTCACCGCCAGCCCCTCGAACAGCGCGCTGACGATATGGCTTTCCGGGATGCCGGTGACCACATGGGGGTCCAGCCCCTGGGGCTCGGTGCCGTTGCCGAAGTGCAGAATGCCGTGCGCGGTTGCCCTGCACGACATTGGATTCGCCGCTGCCGCAGGCCAGCAGGGCGAGGCTGGCGATCAGAAGCCATAGAAACTGCAGAGCGTTTGATCGCATGCGGTTGGTTCAATCCAGGGACTTGCGGAAGCGCTTGGTGGCGATTGCCAGCATGATCGCGGTGAAGCCCAACAGCCACAGGATATCCGGCAGCAGTTGTAGGGCGCCGGCGCCGCGCAGGTAGACGCCGCGAATCAGGCGCATGAAGTGGGTGGCGGGCAGGATCTCGGCGATGTATTGGGCCGGCCTGGGCATGGCGTCAAACGGAAACATAAAGCCGCTGAGCAGTATCGACAGGCATCAGTAGAAACACGGTCATCTGCATGGCCTGCATCTGGGTCGCGGCCAGGGTAGAGAACAACAGGCCAAGCGTCAGGCTGGCGGCGATAAAGGGCAGGGTCACAGCGGCCAGGCTGAGCAGCTCGCCCTGAAACGGCACGTTGAATACCAGGCGGCCCAGCCCCAGGATGATGGTAATCTGCACGAGTCCCACAAAAACATAGGGCACCAGCTTGCCCACCATCAGCTCCAATGGATGGATCGGCGTGGTGATGAGTAATTCCAGATTGCCGCGTTCGCGCTCGCGGACCAGGGCGCACCGCGGTGAACAGCACCATGGTCATGGTGAGGATAATGGCGGTCAGGCCCGGCACGATATTCACCTCCGAGCGGCGCTCGGGATTGAAGAACAGCGCGACTTCAAAGCTCGGGGCGGCGGCCTGGTAAGCGCCTGCCGGGACCCCGGCTTCCAGGTGCAGGGGCATGGTGCGCAGGGCCAACAGCGCCGAGCTCACCATGGTATCGGAACCATCGACCAGCCATTGCGCCACCGGCTCGCCGCCCGCTGCCCGCTGGGTGAGATTCTCCGGGAAAACCAGTGCCGCGCGGACGGTGCCGGCGACGATGGCGGCTTCCGCTTCGACTGCCGTGGCATAGTGCCCGACGATATCCACGACCTGGGTAGCGCGCACCTGTTCGGTGATAGCGCGCGCCACGGCGCTGCCGCTGTTGTCCACCACCGCAATGGGGATATCGCGCACCATGGTGCTGATGGCGTAACCAAAGAGCATCAACTGCATCAGCGGGATCATCACGATCATGCCAAAGGTCACCCTGTCCCTGGACAGTTGCTTGAATTCCTTGGCAGTGATGGCGCCTATCCTGCGCAGCGAACTCATTGCCTGTTGCCGCCGGTAGTGGAGGCGACGAACACGTCCTCCAGGCTCGGGTCGGGTGTGGGTGAGGACGAGATGACGGTCTGCCAGGTGTTCACGCAGGTAGTTGGCCGGGTCCTGTGTGTCCGGTTGTAACAATACGCGCAGGTGCACGCCCTGTTGTGCGGCCGACTGGACGCCAGGCAGGCGCAGCGCCCTCTCCTTTACCTGGCGCAGGTTGTCTCCGGCAATTTCCACCACGCGATTATCCAGCTGCGCCAACAGTTCCTGTGGCGTGCCCTGGTTGCGCAGCTGCCCGGTCTGCAGAATGGCCAGATGATGGCAGCGCTCAGCCTCATCCATGTAGTGGGTGGAGACCAGAATCGTCGTGCCCGCTTCGCTGAGGTCGAAGAGCTTTTCCCAGAAGTCGCGGCGGTTTTCCGGGTCCACCGCCGACGTCGGTTCATCCAGGAATAACAGGGTTGGAGAGTGCAGTGTCGCCACGGCCAGGGCCAGGCGCTGGCGCTGGCCACCGCTCATGGCGCCGGCAAAACGGTTGCGCAGGGACGTCAGGGCGTAGCGCTCCAGCAGCTCTTCAATACGCGCGGTGGCGACACTGCGTGACAGTCCGTAGATCCGGCCCATGAACTGCATGTTTTCCTGCACCGTGAGGTCGTCATACAGTGAAAACTTCTGCGTCATGTAACCGATCTTGCTGCGCAGGGTCTCGGCTTGGGCCGGGATTTCCAGGCCCAGCACGCGGACATCCCCGCCGGAGGGCGTGAGCAGGCCGCAGAGCATGCGGATGATAGTGGTCTTGCCGGAACCGTTGGGTCCGAGGAAGCCGTAGATCTGTCCCGCTGGAATTTCCAGGTCGACACTGTCCACGGCGATGACCTCACCAAAGTGTTTGGACAGCGCGCGCGCCCGAATGGCCAGCTCAGTCATCGTTGAGCAGCACCTGGGCGGGCACGCCCGTGGGCAGCTCTTCCCCTCCCTCAAGCTCAAATTCCGCCAGGTAAACCAGGCGCGCCCGGTCACTGGCATTGAGCGCATAGTACGGAGTGAAGGCCGGTTCGATGGCGATCCAGCGCAGTTGCCCGGTCAGGGGCTGCTCGATGCCGTCCACCTTGACCTGCCTGCGATCACCAACGTGCAGGCGCGCGCGCCACGGCTCGGGCACATACACTCTGGCATAGGGCGCATCGTTGGCGAGCAGGACGGCCACGGTCGCGCCCTGCGCTACGCGCTCGCCGACATGCCATGGCAGGCTGTCCAGATAGGCGTCGCGGGTGGCCGACGATACTGAGATCCGCCAGGTTGCGCTGTTCCAGCGCCAGCTGTGCCGTTGCCGCCTGTACGGCTGCCGCCGCCTGGTCCAGCTGCTCCTTGCGGGTGCCATTGGTCAGGCGCAGTAATTCTTCCTGGGCAGACTGCAGTGCCGCTTCGGCTGAGTCGCGATTGGCGAGGGCCTGGTCCAGCGTGGCCTGGGCCGCGAGCTTTTGCTGCAACAGTTGTTTGGCCCGTTGATAACTGGCCCGAGCCTCAACCACTGCGGCGCGCGCGCCGGAGACTCTGGCGCTCGCACCGGCGATGTCCTCGGGGCGCGCGCCATTGCGCAACTCCTCGAGCCGCGCCTCGGCCTGCGCCACCTCTGCTTGCGCGCGCGCCACCATGGCCTGCTGGCGCCTGTCGTCCAGTTGCACCAACAACGTGCCCGCGGACACTTTGGTGCCCTCGGGGACGGGTTCATTCGAGGATGATCTCGTTGGCGGTTGCCTTGAGCACGATGCGGTCGCGTTCCAGGGTGCCCAGCGCCTCGTCGGCACTTTTATTTGCACAGCCCGCCAGGAGAAGGATTGCAAGTGTGGTTGCCACGATGCGCATGTATCAAGCCTGCCCGCTGTTTGGATGGTGCCGCCCTGTTTTTATACGCATGCACGGGGGCAGTTGCAATGGCGGAGCTTGCGGTTCAGGCGGCGGACTTGACTCTGCGTACCGACGGCGCGTCCGGTGTAGCGGGCGCGCGGACGAATCAGGCGGCTGTCGCGACGGAACTCCAGGAAGTGGGCGATGTAGCCGTACACGCGCGCCATGGCGAACATGGCCGTAAAATAATGGGTGGGAATTCCCAGGCTGTGGAATACCGCGCCCTTGTAGAATTCCACGTTGGCCCAGATCTCCTTGCCCTTGTCGGCGAACTCGCGCTGGCAGGCCTCCTCCACCGCGACGAGTGTGGCCAGCAGGTTTTTACTCTCCTCATCCTGGCACAGCTCCACCGCCATGGGTTTGAGAATTTTGGCGCGCGGATCGACAGTGCGGTACTCGCGATGCCCCATGCCCATGATTTTCTCCTTGTTCGCCAGGCAGTCCCTGACGTAGGCCTCGGCCTTTGTCAGGGCTGCCGATCGCCATGGCCATTTCCAGCGCCGCCTGGTCGGCGCCACCGTGCAATTTGCCAAACAGCGTGCCGATGGAGGCCGAGATACAGGACTGGATGGGCGCCAGGCTGCTGGCGCAGACCCGGCCGGCAAAGGTGCCGCAGTTGAAACTGTGTTCCATTTGCAGTATCTGGGCTGCGTCCAGCATGCGCCTTTGCTCCTGAGTTGGCGCTGTGCCGTGGAACATGGTCAGGAAATTTTCATGGAACAACTGACCGGGGACCGGCTGCAGGATAACCTTGCTCTGGCGTTAGACGATGATGGGCGGCGATCAGCGCCGAAATCTTGGCTGCCAGAAACAGGCCGTGCTCGGCGTCCTGGCCAACATCCAGGGTCTCCTCTGCGGGTGGCGTTAGCAGGGGTACCAGGCCCTGCAGCATCAACATCGGGTGCAAGTCCCGCGAAACCTGTTGCAGCAGATTGATTTCTGCATGGCTGAGGCGGGTGTGACGGCACATGAACGCCTTCAATCGGCTTTTCTGCTGTTCGTTGGGCCACTCGCCAAACAGCACCATCCACACTACATGGAGGAAGGGCACGCCGACCAGGTCCTTGATATCGATGCCGCGGTAGCTGAGCAGGCCGATGTCGCCCTGCACATCCGATATAGCAGTTTCCCCGACGATGATGCCAGCCAGGTCAGTGGAACAAATGGATTCTTCAGAAGACATAACAGCTTCCTCAAAAATGGTACTTTTTCACAGTATAGGCCGGGAAGTCCAATCAGTAGAGTTAATTATACTTATCCGTGTATTAGAGGAGCTGATATGCGTTTGGAAAATAGCGAATTGCGGGCCTTCCGTGCGGTGATTGAAGAAGGCGGTTTCAAACGGGCTGCCGACGCATTGCATCTGAGCCAATCAGCCGTGAGCCAGGCGGTGGCGGGCCTGGAGTTCAAGCTGGAGGCGCCACTGGTGCAGCGGGGCAAGGAGCTCCGGCTGACCGACGTGGGTAGGCGTCTGTTTGAGCACGCAGTGGATGTCCTGCGCGGCGAGCAGCAGACCCTGGAAGACATTGTGCAGCTGAAACAGGGCAAGACCGAGACGCTGAGCCTGGCCCTCAGCGCCTCCCTCAATCGTTTTTACGCCCCCGAACTAATAAGCGCTTACTATCAGGAAAACCCTCACACCCGTATGAAGGTGGCGGAAATGCCGTCCCGCAGCATTATCGCCGCTGTGCTATCGGGCAACGTGGAACTGGGCCTGGGGCCTTTCCAGAAAGACATGGTCGCGTTTGAAACGCTGGCACTGTACCGGGACTCCCGTCATCTGGTGGTTAGCCCCAAACACGCACGCTACGAGGATATGATCAACGGCGATGAAAAGGCGCTCAAGCTGACACCCCTGATTGCATCCGCCCTGGACAATCCCGACATGCGCCCCTCTATCCAGCGCCTGCGCGACCAGTTCAGTACGGTGTGGGAAGTCAGTAGCCTGTCGCTGCGCATCCATATGGTGGAAGAGGGCATGGGCGTAACCTTTATCGACCGCAAACTGTTGGAGGAGCATCCAAGTTGCGCCAACTTTCGTATTATGGACGACGTGTCCTTTGGTCGTATCGACAAGCACGTGGGGCTTTACTACCGCGCGGGTAAGAACCTGAGCGACAGCGCCCGGAATTTTATCGCCCTTTGCCAGCGCTTCTGGAACTTGTAGAGCATGGCAGCCACACTGCGCCACAACAATGTGAAAAAACTGGGCGAGCAGCCGTTTGATGTGCTGGTCGTGGGTGGCGGCATCAACGGCGCCGTCGCTGCCGCATCGCTGGCCGGTCGCGGCGTGCGCGTGGCCCTGATCGACCGCGGTGATTTTGCCGGCGGGGTCAGCTCCAACTCTTCCAACCTGGCCTGGGGCGGCATCAAGTACCTCGAGACCCTGGAATTCCTGCTGGTCAACAAGCTGTGCAAATCGCGCAATCGCTTGATGCGGGCCTATCCCTCCACGGTGAAGGAAATTCGTTTTTTAACCACCATCCAGCGCGGCTTTCGCTTCCCGCCTTTCTTCATTTACCTCGGCAGCGTGTTGTACTGGGCCATGGGCCGATTTGCCACCAGCGCGCCGCGCTACATCACCGCTGGCGCCATTGAGGCAGCAGAGCCGGTGATTAATACCAGCAAAGCTGCGGGCGGCCTGGAGTATTCGGACTGCTACCTGTACGACAATGACGCCCGCTTCGTCTTCAATTTCATTCGCAAGAGCCTCAACTTCGGTTGCATCGCCGCCAATTATGTCGAGTCCATAAGTGCCCGTCGTGAGCAGGGCCAGTGGCTTACCAGCGCGCGGGATGTGATCAGTGGAGAATGTTTCGAGATCCGCTCCCGGGCGGTTATCAATGCCTGTGGCCCCTGGGTGGATACGCAAAACCGCATCGCGGGAGAACAAACACAGTATCACCACGTGTTTTCCAAGGGCGTTCACCTGATCGTGGATAAAATCACCGACAACAAACGCGTACTGACGTTCTTTGCCAGTGACGGACGTTTGTTTTTCCTGATTCCCATGGGGCCGAAAACCTGTATCGGTACGACGGATACCCAGGTTAATACGCCGGACGTCAGTGTCACCGATGCAGATCGCGATTTTTTGCTGCAAAACGCCAATGCCCTGCTCGACCTGCAGCCACCGCTCACGCGCGCGAGCATCATCGCCGAGCGGGTTGGTGTGCGGCCACTGGCAATCAAGGCCGAAAGTGGTGTGGCCGATTGGGTGCAGCTGTCGCGCAAGCATGTGATCGAGGTGGACGAACCACGCCAGCACCTGAGCATCTTTGGTGGCAAGTTAACCGATTGCCTCAACGTGGGCGACGAGGTGGCCACGTGGATTGCGCGCCTGGGCATTGACGTGCCGCAGATGCATAACCGGTGGTACGGCGAACCCGGAGCCGAACTGCGCGATGAGTTTATGTTGCAGGCCCGGCTGATGGAACTGGATGGGCTGACCGACCCCTCTTCCTCCGAGCCACTGTCAGAACGCTTCTGGCGCCGCTACGGCGAGAGCGCCTTCGGCTTGCTGGAGCGTATTCGCGCGGATGAGCGCGAGGCCAAACTGCTGATCAAAAATGCGGAATACACGCGCTGTGAAATTGAGCTGGCGGCGCGACGCGAGATGATCGTAAAGCTGGAGGATTTTATGCGCCGCCGCTCCAAGATCGAGGAGGTGGTGCGGCGCGAGGATATCGCCAACGCGCCGGGCCTGCTCGAAGCCTGTGAAATCCTGTTCGGCAGCGATGCGCAGGCGCGACTGGCGGAGTATCGCGAGTTGCTGTGCCGCGGGGCGTAGTGGTCGCTCGAGTAATCTGTCGGCAGGTTGTTCACTCAAGATTCAACTCGGGCGACACAGCCATCCTATGTTCATTCCTGCTATCGGCTGCGGCCTTACACAGACATCCACGGATCCTACTTATCATCGGCCCCGGCCGGGAAGGCTTTTTCGCCTACTTCCCCGATACTCGTATTCGAAAAAGCCTTCCCGACCGGAGCCTTGCTACTGCTACCTGTATGCAACATTGCTCCTGAGTGATAGCACGAAACGAGGGTTCGGGTGTCGGGTGTGCAATTTGTTCCGCGAGTATCGGGGAAGCGGGCGAATTGCACACCCGACGCCCGAACCCGCTAGCGTGAAAGAGCCGCCAGCCTGAACGATCCATCTCGAATCTAAACGACAGGCAATCCGGTGAATAACCTGATGGGTTTGCACAGCTAGAACTGCGGCTTGGTGCCGTGCACGCCCAGGTAGTGCGAGCTGAGTTTGGGACGCTCCGTCAGTACATCGTTGATCTCGTAGAGACGCTCGTAACTGGTATCCTTGATCAACCACTTGCCGTTCACTTTCAGGTAGCGATCGCGGTAAATCGCGGTGCCATGTGTTTTTACGTTGTGATTGAGAATCCACATGTTGTCCGCCAGGTACCACAGGGCAGTGGCTTCGCTATCACTCAACATCTGTATCTCCGGGTGATGCGCATTGTGCTGTCCCACGGCTTCGGTGCTGAAGGACTTGCCGATATTGCTGACATAGTCTGCCTTGCCCTGCACATTCCATTCGTAACTGCCACCAACGAAATGCACCGTAACGTCATCGTGAAATAACGTGGCCAACTCCTCGAGGTTGGCAGTGTCCACACAGCGGAAGTAAGCGTATTTGAGCTGCCTTATTGCCTCCATGTCCATCAGTCGCTGGATGTCGCGCCGCAATTCTTCGATTCCACCTGCGCTCGCCTGCAGGGGCAGCCCATCCTTTATTCCCAGGGTTTTCTTATTCAGTACCTGCCGTTTGCTCATGATGTGCTCCTCTTGAAAATGGCGTTAGTGCGGTAGCGGAAGCATAGTCGATTATGAGGCGTTAGTGGATACCGAAATGCGCTGCCGTCTCATCCAGAGCCCTGGCAAGCATATCCACCAGAGTGTCGATCTCCTTGCGGTTGCAGATCAGCGGCGGCGCCATGATCATGGCGTCCCCCGTCTGGCGCACCATCAAGCCGCCGCGATTGGCCTGGTTGCGGCAGTACACGGCGCCGGCGGCATCCGGTGCCAGCCGCTCCCGGGAATGTTTATCCCTGACCAGTTCCACAGCGCCCAGCATACCCAGGCCGCGTACCTCGCCCACGATGCGATGGTCCTGCAGGGTTTGCAGGCGTTCCTGGAAATAGGGAGCGAGTTTGCTGGCCGTACCCTCAATAATCTTTTTCTTGCGCAACACGCGCAGTGTGGCGATGGCCGCCGCGCACGCGGCGGGGTGGCCGGAGTAGGTCAGGCCGTGGACGAACTCGCCCTCCTGGCTAAGCAGCACTTCGGCAACCTTGTCGCCCACCATTACGCCGCCGAGTGGAATATAGCCGTTGGTCACCGCCTTGGCAAAGGTCATCAGGTCCGGTTCCAGGTCATAGGTCTGGCAGCCGAACCAGTTGCCCGTGCGGCCGAACCCACAGATCACTTCATCCATGATCAACAGAATGTCGCGCTCGGCGCAGATGCGTTTTATTTCCGGCCAGTAGGAATCCGGGGGAATGATCACGCCACCGGCGCCCTGCACGGGTTCGGCAATAAAAGCTGCGACCCGCGCCTCGCCCAGTTCCTCAATTTTTTGTTCGAGCTCGCGCGCCACGCGAATGCCATAGTCGTCCGGGTCTTCGTCGGCACCCTCTACAAACCAGTGCGGTTGGTTGATGTGGTGGATATAGTCCAGCCCATGCATCTGTTGGTGCATGGGACCCATGCCGCCCAGTGAAGCGGATGCGATGGTGGAGCCGTGATAGGCATTCCTGCGACTGATGATAAGTTTTTTCTCCGGCTTGCCTAGCAGACTGTAGTAACGGTGGACCAGACGCAGGTTGGTGTCGTTGGCCTCGGACCCGGAGTTGGTGAAGAACACATGGTTGAACTGGGCGGGAGTGACTTCCACCAGAGCGCGTGCCAGCTCGACAGCGGGTTCGTTGGCGCACTGGAAAAAATTGTTGTAGTAGGGCAACTCCTGCAGTTGGGCGTAGATTGCATCCTTGATACTGGTCTGGCTGTAGCCCAGGTTGCAACACCACAGTCCCGACATGCCATCGAGCATCCTGTTGCCGTCGCTATCATAGATGTAGACATGTTCAGCACGGGTAATGATGCGCCCCCCTTCCTGGCTGTATTTGCGCAGGTTGGTAAAGGGATGCAGGTGGTGAGCCTGGTCCAGCCGGCGCAACTGGGCAGTGCGAACTTCGGTGGCCATTGGGCAGTTCTCCGTGGCGGCAAACTGATAGTGTGGCATATTAGCGCGGTGACTGAACCAGGGAGTACAGGTATGGCAAAGCGCGACCAGTGGCAGAAGCTGAACTGGCAGGACCCTTTCGGACTGGAGCAGCAACTGACGGATGAGCAGCGCATGGTGCGTGACAGTGCGCGCCAGTATGCGCAGGACAAATTGCTGCCACGGGTGCGGGAGGCGTTTCGCACTGAATATACCGACCCTGACATCTACCGCGAGATGGGCGCAGTGGGCCTGTTGGGTGCCACGATTGAAGGTTATGGCTGCCCCGGCGTGGACTACATCTCCTACGGCCTCATTGCACGCGAAGTGGAGCGCATTGATTCCGGGTACCGCTCCATGATGAGTGTGCAGTCGTCCCTGGTGATGTATCCCATCCATGCCTACGGCACCGAGGCGCAATGGGAAAAGTACCTGCCGCGCCTGGCCACCGGCGAATGGATAGGTTGCTTCGCCCTGACTGAACCGGACCATGGCTCCGACCCTGGCAGCATGGTGACGCGGGCCACGCGGGTCGAGGGCGGTTACCTGCTGAGCGGCACGAAGATGTGGATCACCAACAGCCCCATTGCCGATGTTTTCGTGGTGTGGGCCAAAACGGACGATGGCGCCATTCGCGGATTTATCCTGGAGCGGGGCATGGCCGGGCTGAGCACGCCAAGGATTGTGGGCAAGCTGGCGCTGCGCGCCTCTGTCACCGGTGAAATCGTCATGGCGGACGTGTTCGTTCCCGAAGCGCAATTGCTGCCCGGTGTCGCAGGATTGAAGGGACCGTTTGGTTGCCTCAATATGGCCCGCTACGGCATCGCCTGGGGCGCACTGGGCGCCGCCGAAATATGCTGGCATACCGCGCGGGATTACACCTTGGCGCGCAGCCAGTTCGGCCGCCCGCTGGCGGCCAATCAACTGGTGCAGCTGAAGCTGGCGGATATGCAGACCGACATCGGCCTGGCGCTGCAGGGCTGCTACCGCGCGGGACAGTTGCTGGACGGGGGACAAATTGCGCCGGAACTGATCTCCCTGATAAAACGCAATTCCTGCGGCAAGGCCCTGGCCATCGCCCGGCAGGCGCGCGATATGCTGGGGGCAAACGGCATTTCCGACGAGTACCCGGTCATGCGCCATATGGTGAACCTGGAAGTGGTGAATACGTATGAAGGCACGCACGATATTCACGCGCTGATTTTGGGCCGTACGCAGACGGATATCCCTGCTTTTTGAACGTAGGCGCTGCCCCGCTGGCTAATTGAGGACGAGATTTGGACCCTATAAGCAACTATTACTCACCGAATGACTTGTACAACAGGATCATTGAGGGGCTGAACAAGCTTGGCAAGGATTTGTCGAAGGTCACCCTGGACGATCTTCAGCCCGTGGATGAATTTCATATTCGAGGTGATGCCGCAACCAAAGAGCTGATCAAACTCTCCGGCTTTACCTCAGATATGCATATTCTCGATGTGGGTTGCGGCATCGGTGGTTCCACCCGTCGTTTGTCCAAACAGACCGGGTGTCGTGTTACAGGTATTGATTTAAGCGACGCCTATATCGATACCGCAGAGCGATTAACGCAATTGCTCAATATGCAAGAGCGTGTCAAGTTCCACGCTGCCAGCGCACTGGCACTGCCGTTTGCCGACAATTCGTTCGACGGAGCCTGGTCGCTGCAGATGAACATGAACGTCGAGGATAAACTGTCCTGGCTAAAGGAGGTTTGTCGCGTGCTCAGGCCCGGCGGCCGCGCTGTTCTTTATGAGGTGTGCGGCAGTAAAAACGCGCCGCTGTATTTTCCGGTCCCCTGGGCGCAGGACAGTTCCATGAGTTTTCTGGTGCCGCCGGAATCCTTCCGTGCTGTCCTCACAGCTGCCGGTTTTAATATTGAAGTCTGGCATGATAAGACTGATCTCGCACAGCAAGCCTTTGCCAATGTACCCAAACCAGTGGAAGAGCCGGAGCTGCCGGTGCTGGGTGTGTATCTGCTGGTCGGACGGGATATTCCCACCAAGGCCTACAATCTGCACCGCAACCTGGACGAGGAGCGCGTCAGCCTGATTGAGACTGTCGCGGTAAAACCCGTCCTATAAAATAGAGTTAACAGCGGACTACGTTATCAGGTATTCATGTACGCCGTAATTTTCAGGGCAGAGATTCTGGAACTGGATGCTGAATATGCAGCGATGGCCAGGCGCATGCGCGATCTGGCTATTGATGAGTATGGGTGCGTGGAGTTTGTCGCCTGTACAGAAGGCAATACTGAGATTGCGATCTCTTACTGGGAAAGTGCCAGAGCAGATTCAGCAGTGGAAGCAAAACGCCGAGCACCTGGTTGCCCAGGACAAAGGCCGCTCCAAATGGTATAGATCGTATACTGTCCAGGTAGTTGAGGTGGTGCGTGCTTACAATTCACCCCAGTAAATACTGCCGCCACCGGTTTGGCTAATTTTTATTTGGCGGCGGCTCCCAGGCGAGGTCGTGCTACAGGCGAGACCAACTCCCAGGAACGCAAATTCATATCCAATACGTTCTTGTGGTAGCCAATGTCGCGACGGCAGACGTCACCGGGATCATGGATAGTCAGTGTGGCCGGCCCGAAGGTGGACAAACGCGGAATATGGTCCTGCCAATCATCCCGGTGGCCCTCTTCCCGGCTGGTCAGCAGGACGTCCTGCCACGCCATATAATCGTGTTCCAGTTGCACCACGTGCAGGGAACTGGCGACCGGGAGCGGGCAGGTGGGCATGCTGTACCGCCAGCGTCGTGCGTAGGCCGGAGTTGTCAGGCATTCGCAGATTGTTCATCAGGTACCTACGGACCTCCTCGATGAACAGACCCCATGAACCTGGGGGGGCCATATAGCCTTCCAGTGTTTTCAGAATCGTAGCCATGACAGGCCAGTCGTCGGGGTGTTGCAATGCTTCGGCCTGAATGCTGTCGTAGAACTCGACCTCGCCCATACCGGTCTCACTGCGCACATAGCGGGCTACATAGCGCAGGATCGGGTAGTTGTCGAACAGGTAGTAGGCCATTCGCAGGCGGTCCATCTCCTGCCATTGCTCGCGCGTGTAGCTGGCTGTTTCCTTCAGCCATTCACCCGGGAGGGCCACGATACCATGCTCCTTGCGATAGTTCGGGTCATTCATTGGGCTGTTGGGTAGTAGCTGGGTGGGATTGGCCCGGACTCGAATATCGCGGTCGGTGCATTTTTGCAGGTCATTTTTAAAGGAAGTCGGCGTGGAGCCTGGCAGTCCCATCATGATGTCGGCTGCCAGAGGCAGTCTGGCCCGGCGGAACTCCGTGGAGAGTTCGTTGTATTTATCCAGCTTGATGTTGGAGCGGTCGATCACTTTAAGAGTGGTCTCGTCCATCGTTTGCAGCGACACAACGCCCTCGGCCAGAATATCCACAGAGGCCATGATGTTGATGATCTGGCGCAGATACTTGACCTGGTTCTTGGCGTAGTTAATGGCAACTGAGCGGGGGAATCCGAAGGTGCGCTTCAATTCGGCGATCTTCTCGGTAATCGCGACATCGCGCTCGAGCATTCCGAAGTTGGCATCAGCGATAGACGCATCCTCGATCTGGTGTCTCGCCGACCACTCCAGCTCTTTGTAGACCCGCTCAAGATCAAACTTGCGGACCCGTGACAGCGTCGCCGATCCCCAGTCGCAGAACGTGCAGCCATAGGGGCAGCCCCGATTACTCTCAATGACTGCGCCGGCACCGACAGAACCGAATTCATCGAACAGGCCCATCAAGTAGGGCGAGGGTATGGTGTCGAGGTCAGCAATGCGCTCGCGGTCGGCGGTGCGGTGCACGCCGTTGGCAGTGCGGTAAGTAAGCCCGGGTATGTCCCGCAGAACGCCGAGATCATGCGAGTTGGCCAGATCAAGCGCGTCGAGCATTTCGGCGAAAGTGAGCTCACCTTCACCCCGGACGGCGACATCGACGTGGGGGTTGTCGGCGAAAAACATTGCGCAATCGTTCTCATACGAGGGAGTGCTGGGTCCGCCGTGAACCGTGATATTGGCTGGGTTGATCGCTTTGATAACGGCCGAGAGCTGCAGATTGATCTCCACATTCCATACATAGTTGGAGAACATGAAAATACCAGTTGTAGCAGCCCGCTCTGTGACGCGGGTTTCATCTGTCAGAAACATGGGGACGAAGTCGTACTTGTCACCAAGTCTCCTCCCGTCATATTCCATAGCGTAGGCCACCAGCAAACCCAGCGACGCAGGAGCCATTCCTTTTAGTGTGTTGACAGGAATCACCGGTATCAGTTCCCTGCCGGCGTTGGCCATCATTTCATCGTGGGCCGCCACCCTCGCATCGACCAGGGCCTGCACTTCATACTGGTTAACAGTGTCGTGCAGCGGGGTTTCCACATAGCCACTTACGGCACGCGGAGTTATAAATACTCCAGCACCGGCGAGGCGTGACACCAGCGCATCGAATTGCTCTTCGTTCAGGCCGTCGACATTTTCCTGTGCGAGATACAGTTCGCGGGCTGACTTGATCGTGATGGGCTCGGAGAACGTTGACGTGGCAACAACTTCCGGCAGACTGAGGCAAACCAGCAGGTTTCCCTCGTGGTTGTACCAAAGATATTGACCGGCCTGCGACACCAGGCTGACCGGTGTGGCAATAGTTACCACCTCCGGACCGACCGTTGCTGAAGTTTTGGATGGTGTACCGGCAAAGCGTATTGGTGGAGCGCTATCGGTCAGGTAGCCGGCTTCTGCGAGGCTTTCAACAAAACTCCGAAGGGCTGGGATGTGGCCGTTGTAGCGCCGTGCCACGATCCGCGATCAACTCCTCGAGTGGTCCGTGATATCCCTTATTTAATGCATCGATGACTGCGAGACGGGCGGGCGTAGCCTTCCTGAGACGGCCGGGAAATTGAGTAAAGTGGATCGCATAGCGTTTGTCGTATAGCGTAACGAAGAAGCCGGGTGATAGGTAAGTAGAGTGGTCGTCATGATTGGTAGACCTAAATGGCACTAGTCGGTACTGTCTGCGGCGCGGAGTGATCCATTGAATTCTGATTTCGACTTAATTAGGCACATATAATAAGTGGTTTTCCCCGCAGATTTGTTGGAGCAATTCCGCGCCAGCTTATACTACATCAGTAGCGCTTGCTACCGAAGCTGGACAGTGCCGGCGTGCCACAAATCGAGAACTGGTTCCCAAAGGATAGGGATAAGAATAGTTTGGTGGACGGCTTATATCTACTCGCAAGAAGGGAAATGCATTGCGTCAGGACACAGTCAGCGCACAATCTGCACGGGATGCACGGCAGCGAGTTTTCCTGTTGGATTGAGTTTGCGCATCCCCGGTATCATCGCGGCCAAATCCGCCTCGCGGTTGCCCGGTGCCGGATGGGTGCTCAGAAACTTGGGTGGACTTGCACCGCCCTGCGCGGCCATTTTCCGCCACAGAGTCACTGCGGCATCCGGGTCGAAGCCAGCCAGTACAGCCAGTTCCATTCCCATCTGGTCCGCTTCTTTTTCTGCGGTGCGGCTATTGGGTAAATCAAGCGCCACTTTCGCCGCCATGGCCGCGCCGCCCATGGCAACCATCGGTTTGTCCGACATGGCGCCGATTGCGACTACGCCCATGGTGGTGGCCATCGCGCGGGACATTTGCTCTGCCGTGTGGTTGGCCAGGGCATGGGATATTTCATGCCCCATGATCTGGGCGAACTCGGCATCGGTCAGGTGCAGCTTCTCGAACAGGCCGGTGTATACCGCCATGCGGCCACCCGCCATACACCAGGCATTGACCACTTTCGGGTCATCCACGATAGCAACACTCCATTCCCACCTGGCGCTGGCGGGAAACTTCTGGATCGCCACGGTGACCAGCCGGCCGGTAATTGTTGCCACCCGCTTCGACAGCGCCGGGTCGTTGAGCAGCTTGTCTTGCTTGCCCAACTCGCCCACGGTACTGATGTAGGCCTTCTTCGATTCGACGATCGCTGATTCCGGCGACACCAGCATCAACTGGGAGCGCCCGGTCGGGCTGGTGACGCAGCCGCAGAGCAGACCACACGCAAGGATAAGCAGCAGCAGTCGTTTCATCATGCTAGAACGGTAAGCCCTGATCAATGTTGTGATTGGAGTCCGCGGGTGTTGCCATGCCCTCGGTATGCACTACGCCATTGAGCTCCCGCTGAATCGCTGCGGCATCTTCGGGAGAGGCGAAAAACTGAGAGTACCACTTGCGACCGGTGCGGAATGGACCATCAGTTTTCAGCTGCATGATTTTCAGCGCGGGCCGTTTATTCGCCCAGACATTGAAGTCCGCGCCAAAGGCTTCCAGTGCACCCGCCTGTGCCTGCTTTGCCGCCGCGCGATCTTCCGCCGTGGCTTGCGCGGCGCTGCCCTTGAACAGGCAGCCGTGGAAACATCGGGTCAAGCCATCGTCCACCGGTGTGTTGGCAATCAGCTCATAGATGACATTGCCTCCAAATACCTGCTTGGACAGCAATATGCCGGGACCGGTGTACCAGGTGGTGGTGTACAGGTAGGTCTGGTACAGCTGCATGGGACCGCCCTGGCGCTGCACGTAGATGTGGTCTATGAATTCGTTTTCAAAGTACTCACTCGGTGCGCCATGGGTAGGGCCCAGGTGACGCACATCGGCCATATTGTCGAGAATTTCCTGGGTGTGTACAGGCAACTCGCCCAGGTGATCCAGCTCCCAGCGCACCCATTGTGGGTCGTCCCACTCGGGCAGGAATGGTGGGTCGTAGTCGGGTGCGCGTCCATCCGGGTCGTACCAGGCCATGATACAGCCCATGTTGTCCACCACCGGGTAGGATCGGATGGACGCCGATTTGGGGTAGGGGCCGTCGGAGTAAGGGATGTTGTCGACATCACCGTCTGAGTTGTAGCGCCACCCGTGGTAGGGGCAGCGAATGGAGTCACCCTCAATCTGCTCGCCATTTTTGACGATCATCGCACTGGTACTGGCGGTCAGGTGGGTGCCCATGTGGGCGCAGTAGGCGTCCAACATGACCGGTTTGCCACTCTCTCCCCGATACAGGGCGAGATCCTGTCCAAAAAACCGCACGGCCATCGGACCCGCATCCAGATCTTTTGCCTCGGCTACAATAAACCAACCTCGCGGAAAGGTGTTGGGACCCAGATTGTACTCGGCAGCTGTTGCCATGATGTCACCTTGTCAATTTATATCAATGCCAGAGTATAGACTGAGTGGAGGCAGTGGGTATCGTCAGTTTGGGTCAGAGCGAAAAGGAATGCCTCGCGGCTCAATTATTCAACTCATCATTATCTTTTCAATATATGATCCATTTTCGCCCATTCTTGCCTATCAATGCTTGCGGGCAGTACGATCAATAAAAGAATAAGGAACAGCACCGAATGCACCGCCTCAATTACATGGCATCAATTACATGATTGCTTCAAAACTAAACTACCTGATCGAAAGAACAATCATCGTTTTCGTCTGCGGGTGGGGAAACTGGGCACTTTACTACTGGCTGATGGTGCTGATATTTGATGCTTCGCTTACGACATTAAAACTTTTTTCCCCCTTATTGCTCCTGCAAATTTGCGTATCACTGGTTTTTTTCCTCCGTATTGATTTTGGATTTGCCAGCAGCTATTCCAGTTTCTGTTATTCCAAAAAGTGGTTTTCCATAGGAGTCCCAGATAAGCGATTCTATTTTATCTCCTTAACCGCTATGGCGTTGGCGATCGCTATTGTTTGCGCTGTGGATCACTACAAGTTGAGTTCGTCTTCGCTGCGCTACAATCTCCTTTGGGCTGTGCTTCTGCCGATTTCTCTTTTCTATATTTTTTACTTTAAAGAATCAATAGGCAAAAGTATTTCGCAGGACATAGGTACTGAACCAAAAGTACCTGTGCTGGATATAGTTCTTCTTAGTCTAAGTACAGCAGCCCTTGCATTCAGCCTGTACGGCACAAATTTTCCCACGTATGACGACGGGTTTTACGCGGGAGTGATTTCGTCGACGCTGGCAAATCCTGATCTACCCATACAGGGGAGAGATTTTCTTCTTAACACGAGCGCTCCATTCACACTTCATCCCGCCTATCGCACTGTCGGGTATGAAGTACTGATCGCTTTCTTGAGCGATTTAACAGGAGTTGACTCACTGCAACTGTATTTTGATATTTTTCCTACCTTTAGCATCATTTTCTGGGCGTTTGCGGCATACCTGTTCATGCGTACTCTGGGGGTGCCATATCCAGGGTTTGCAGTGACTGTTGCTTTGGTTGTCCTGCTATTCTGGAATAGCCCTACCTCGCCCGGTGTGGCGCTTGCATTTTTACATTGGGGAAAGAATTTACTCTGCCTGGTGGGCGCGCCACTATTGTTTGTGTTTGCTTCTGTGTTCATACGGTCGCCAAGCGTTAGTACATGGTTGCTTTTGCTGCTTTCTGTGTCCTCTGCGGGCATCTGGTCTTCTTCTGCGATATTTGTCGCCCCAATGTCCGTCGCTTTTGCCAGTGTGGTTTTTTTGTCATCGATACGAACCAATTGGAGAACTGCATTTTATCTGCTCCTTTCTATCGCACCTATCTTTTTCCTGGCGACGTACACCGTAATGACGCTCAGTCAAATGTCTGATGGTGTGATTGAGGATGTCTCTCTTGTTGGGTTGAGTGGCAAGAACGCTGGTGTAATAAAGCAGATACAACTACTTGGTGGTCTATCCATGCACCTACTGCAATTGGTGCTGCTACTTCTTTTGCCGTTGGTTGTACGTACGATGGGCAATGCAACATTCCGGATTAATCTCATAGACTCTGTATGGTTGGTATATTTACGGTGATGGTTCCCTATGTGATAGAAGTTATTTCCGTTATTACAAGTACTCGGTTACTCTTGGAGCGATTCTATTGGTCCTATCCGATTGCTTTGTTGATGGGAGTTCTGGGCAGTATTGCACTGGCTAACTTGAAACCTTTTGGGGAAGCGCCGGCTGACACTAGAGCCCGGTATGCTGTCATCGCAACTGCATTGGTATTTTACGTTGCCTTTTTCGAGCATCATGGGAAATACCTTCCTCTTCGGAGAAGGAAGAATGTGGGCAAAAGCACTATTTACAAGTGACTTTGAAGAGGCGAGAGCCGCCAGAGCACTTATCCCCGATGGGTCATTTGTAGCAGCTGGAGATATGGACGACATCCTCCCCATTTTTCCAAATCCGCCCTCATTCATTGAGGTGAGGTCCAACTATTTGCAGGTCCACAAGAATTTTTTGTCAGCAGAGGCATTTAAGGCCAGAAGGGAGCTTTTTTTGATTCTACAAAATCGCTTACCCAGAGAAGGGGAAAATTTGGAGAGCTCTTTAGATTGGATAATTTCCACAGCTAAAGACCTTGGGGTGAATTCCATAGTATTTCATTCGGTAGGTGGCAGAGCCAGACATAATTTTTTTTGGATCCACAAGCCCGAGTTAGACCCTGACAGACAGGTATTTATTGAGGCGCTCACCGCACGGTTGAGCGTGAGCGGTTATGAATGCACTGCGACACCTTCGGGCAGGTCCACGGTGTGCAATAGAAAGCCAGGTGATAGTCTGGATTCGCAAGCGCATTTTGATGTGCTGCAAAGTAACCTGCCGCTACTTTAGAAACTCATGTGTACTCAGGAAGTTGCATTGTATATATTGGAAAATATCAAAATGTCCAAGAGTGATTGTTGTACAGGATATCGTTTCCTGAACTTTGGCCAATGCGCTTCTTCTATTAGATCAGGAAGTGGTCGCATCAATCGATGGAACAACAATGCCACCCAGCGATGAAACTCGAAAGCTTACATGGATTGTAATCCCGGCATACAACGAAGCATCTGTCATTGGCTCAGTTGTCGCAGAAGTATGTTCAACTTATCCCAATGTTGTGGTAATTGACGACGGCTCCTCAGACGATACCGGAATTGAAGCATTGAAAGCAGGGGCGTCGTTAGTCACGCATGCCATTAATCTTGGTCAGGGAGCTGCGTTGAAGACGGGTATACATTATGTATTACAACGCGACGCAAAATATATCGTCACATTCGATGCGGACGGGCAGCATAGTATCGATGACGTGGATACCATGTTTGACGTTATGAGCACTAAGGGCTGTGATGTGGTTCTTGGCAGCAGGTTCTGTGGCACTACGGAAAATTTGCCCAGGATGCGCCGGTTCGTTTTGTGGCTTGCCATCCTTTTTACGCGATGCACCACAGGCTTGAACCTGACTGATACGCACAATGGGCTCAGACTCCTGTCAGTGGAGGCAGTCAAGCGTATCGGGCTGCATCAAAACGGCATGGCGCACGCGTCTGAACTCCTTGAACAAATCGCCAAGCATGACATCAGTTATAGCGAGGCTCCCGTTAATATTCGCTATACAGATTATTCACTGCAAAAGGGACAAAAGCTCTCCAACTCCATAGGTATCCTGTTGGATCTAATCGTACGGAGGTTTGTTAAATGATCATTCAGCCGATTCTAACTGTACTATTGCTGGGGATATTTTTTTTCGTACTGATTCAACATCATAGCGGCCGCTTGTTGCGCCCTGCTGTGGCTATTGCCGTTGCTGTGGGTATATTTTTCACATGGATGCCCGAGTTTTCCAATAAAGTTGCAAATTACCTGGGCATCGGCCGCGGTGCGGATCTGATTTTCTATATATGGATTGTGCTTTCGATGCTGGCACTAGCCTCTCTTTATATTACTTTCAATAAACAGGAGAGGCAGATTACTCATTTAACTCGCGCCTTGGCACTACATCAGGCGCAGGGAAAGAAACTCCCAGAAAAATGAGCGCCCGGTTATCTTAGAGCTTTATTGATTTTCGTCCTTCAATTGCGCTGAGAGAAATAGATTGAACGTCAATGCGCGGATCACCGGCGTTTTCTCCCAGAGTGAATCAAAGCCAATCAGCACTTTCGCCATAAACCTGGACCAGGGCAAGGAATTAATGGTCCTGAGAAAACTATTCATGTCCGTGTTCAGGAGCAGCGCATAGCCCAGAAAGCCCGAACGCTCCACGCGCAACAGGCGGAAACCATTTTTCTCGAGATGACCTCGTAACTCCTGCGTGGTCAGTCCGCGCTCTTCGTCCTCATCGAAATGCGTGGACGTTCGATAAACAAACCGACGAAACACCCGTATCATCCAGTTGTCATCACAGGGCTCAAGAAAAACCAGTCTGCCCCCCGGACGCAGGATTCGCCGGACCTCTGAAAACACTTCGGATAAGCGGTCAGGCAGGTGGTGCAGCCCGCCCCGGACCACTATCACGTCGAAGGATGCGGGAACAAACGGCGTGCGGAGCGCATCGCCCGCGAAAATCCTGAAGTGCCGTTCGGTCTCCACCAGCCTCAGCATCTCCATCGAGAGATCCATTCCAATTACTTCGTCGTATAGCTGTTCGAGCACAGGAAGGAATATCCCCTCACCGCACATGAGATCAAGCGCGCGCAAATGCCGCCCTTGCGGCAGCAGATCAATCAAGCGGTTGTTCCAGTATTCTTCATAGACAACTGTCCCCGGAACTGTCCGTCTCGCCTCGTGATAGCCCTTCGCGTATTCATGGGACTCTTCAAGACGCTCCTTCTGGGGCACAGACTCCCCGGAACCCCCCAACATTCGCGCACGGCCGGGTACAAGATCAGGAATTCCCTCGATCATCGTATAGGCAAGCCCGGCGGACTCGCTGATTAGCTCAGAGCGCGCTTGATCAAAACGCAGGGGCGCGTGAGTGACAGGGCAAGCCAGGATCGACAGTAATTTTTCGTCCATCAAATTGACTCCATCAGGATTCTTCGGTCTCCTTCCGTTGCCACATACCCGTCAGGCATGGGAAAGACCTGCTCCCTACTTCCTGGAAAATACCCAAACTGTGCTTATACAGAGGCTCCAGCATACGACGACCCCAAAGGCAAAAAGTTGGACTACCATATAGTGAACCGGCACCAGCATTACCCCAACATGCATCACCAGTGCATTTAATACCAGACCACCAACACAGGTCAGCAGGTACTTTACCAGCGCCAGGCCGTGAGGTGCATCTGTGGCAAAGGTCCAGTGGTAATGAAGGAGGTAATTGTAAAAGCCAACAACAATATAAGCGACAGAGCTGGATACCGTGGTATGTAATGCCAAGCCCTCCACCAACGCAAAAATAAGACCGAAATAGAGAATTGTTGTACTGCCGCCGACAAACAAAAAGCGCAGTACCACCGAGCGGTCAATCATTGGCTGCTACTTGTCATTGCTGAGATTACTGGATTCACAGGGTGATACTATATTGACCGCCATAAATTTTCATACACTTTTGCTGTTATACCGCTTACTATTGTGACCGAAAGCGCTTTTTTTCCTGAGTATTCGAATATTTCAGTCGGTGATGTTGTAGTAGCTATTGGGATTTTTCGTAGAATAAAAAACGCGACGCCGCCCACGGTGGTCGGCAAAATCAAGGGGCTGCACATCGATTTTCAGGCGTCCTCAGGCGCTCTGATGGCTTTTGGAGTGGCAGAGTGTTTATACTTCCAATACCCCTGATACGTATCAGGAAAGTAGGAATAAAAACATGATCGCTGACCTCGAGTGCGAGCGTCCAGAGAGCTGGCGGTTCGAATGATGGAGACTTCAAAGTCATGCTGATTTTCAAGGCCCCGAACCCACGGTTTCGGGTCTACACACGGCTTTCCGATTACTGGCTCGTCTTTCGTGACCTGCTGACCGGCCGCGCGAGGAAAGGAGACGATGTCGAGCGACTGGAGAGCGAGATTTCCGAGCGTTTCGACGTTCCTTACGCCCTTGCCATGCCGCAGTGCCGCGTCGGTATTTACCTGGCCGTCAAGGCCGTCATCCGGCCCGGCCAGAAAGTGATTTGCTCGCCGTACACCATCAGCGACGCGATCAACATGGTAATTTGCGCTGGCGGAGTTCCTGTTTTCGCTGATATTGAGGAGGCCACGGGCAATATAGATGCGAACGAGGTCGAAAAATTGATCGACTCCGATACCGGCGCGGTGCTGGTGACCCATCTTCACGGCATTCCCTGCGCGATCGAGCGACTCCAGGCAATTTGCCAGGCCAGGGGCGTTCCGCTGCTAGAGGACGCCGCCCAGTCGTTTGGCGCAAAGGTAAATGGGAAACGCCTTGGCACCTTCGGCGACATCGGGATTTTCAGTTTCGGCATGTACAAGAACGTCAACTGCTTCTACGGTGGCATGGTTGTAACGCATCGCAAAGATGTCTACGACAGAATCCGGGCCGAGCGCGACACATTCCCTTACCAGCCCACTGGGCATTTCCTGGACCGTGTGATTAAAGCGCTGCGGACAGACCTCTTCACTTGGCCGCCGATTTTCCATTTGCTCACCTACTGGATTTTCCGCTACGGGCACCTGCATGGGATCGCCTGGATCAATAAGATTGTCACGGTGGAGCTGGACCTCACGCGCAAGGATACGATCCCCGCGTCCTATCTCTGCCGCCTACTGCCATTGCAGGCGCGGATCGTGCTGCGCCAGCTGGACGAGATTGATCCCAACAGCGAGATTCGCATTCGCTATTCCCGGCTCTATCACGAGGGCCTTTCGGGCATTCCCCAGCTCATACTGCCGCCGTTCAAGGATGACGGTTCGCATATCTACAACTACTTTCCGATCCAGTACAGCGATCGAGCCGCCCTTGTACGCTGGGCGATGCAGAACGCGCGCGACATGGCCATCCAGCACCTCAAAAATTGCGCGGCCCTGCCAGCGTACGCGCGCGAGTCCCGGCCCTGTCCTCGGGCGGATCAGGTCGCGGCTCGGCTGATCATCCTGCCGAACTACCCGAGATACAGCGAGCGGGACGTGCGCCGCAACATTGAGGTCATCCAGGCGTTTTTCAAGAAGTGAGGGGTAGGAGATGGGCGCCCTGAACTCGGCGGACCTCGATCGGCTGGCAACTCTCCACCGGGAGAACCTCCCGGATTCGGCGGTCTCAGGATTCGGTCAGGCCTATGCAAGGGCTTTCTATCGATATGTCGAAACATCGGAGAAGGAGCTTCTGCTTCTCCACCGCGCCGCAGACGGCCAGCTCGACGGCGCCGGTGTCGTCAGCCTGGAGCCCGAGAGCATGGAACAACGACTGGCGCTGGCGACGCCACTGCTGATGCATGCTTTGCTCCATCCCCTTTGGTTTCTTGTGAAAGTTCGCAGCGCCCTGTTCGGTCGTGTCGACCATGAGGCTCGCGAGATCACTGCTAAAGTGCGAGGCATACCGGAGTTGCTGATCATTTACTCCGACTCGGCGCGACGCGACGCAGGAATCGGCTCCGACCTCATACATAACATCGAGATTGCGCTCGTGGCGAAGGGTATAACGCACTACTGCGTCCGGACCGTGGATGATCCTGCCAATCGTGCGCTAGGATTCTATTCAAAACACGGCTTTGAAGCCCTTGGCCGCACGCTCGGATTCCGCGTATTCGCCAAGTCGCTCACTACGAATTAGGAGCGGCTGTCGCGATCCGATGTGCGTTCGCCATCACACTGAGCGTGATGGTGGACGCAGGGATGGAGGGCAGGCAGGAGGAGTCGACCAGATGGACGCGTCGATAGCCGGTTGGCCTGCCGAGCGCGTCGCTTTGAAAAATCTCCGTGGGTTTCTCAGTCATCGGGAACGAGCCGCCGAAGTGGTAGCTCGTGCCAGGGTCTTTCACCTGGAGCATCGGAGCCAGCGGAATGCCCCCGAGTGAACGCCACAGCCGCAGCAGCGTGCGCGCGGCGCCCCGCGCGGCTGAGTGAGTCCGGGGATTGTCCTGATGGGAGAGGACCAGTCGGGAGACGCCGTCCGGACCGGGTTGCCCGAGGGTCAGCTGCAGGCGCGAGGACTCGTCGGAGTGCAGGTAGCCGCCGAAGACCAGCATGCGGTTCGCGAGAAACCGCGTCAGTGGTTTGGCCAGCGGCCCCAAAATCGCCAACTGGTTCTGCAATATGCCACCGATCTGGTCATTGAAGGAATAGACGGAAAAATGGATCGACCAGCGGCTGATTCGCGGAGCTATCAGCGAGACAAAGAGCTGCGCCAGCGTCGTCATGCGCTCCCCGAACACGTCGCCTGCGGAACGCCAGCGCAGGAACGGGAACATGAAATACTGGCTGTCGATAAGAGGCGCAGGAAGGTCGTAGTGCCCGCCGCTCTTCAAGAGGATCCTGGTCGAGGGAATGCAACCCGCGCCGAGAAAAACGCGCCCCGCCCGGAGCGTTTCCGCTGTTCCAAGGGTGGAACCGGAAACCTCCACCCAACCATCTTTCTCGGAAATCGTATCCACGGTCCAGCCCACGCGATAATCAAGCTTCGAACCGTACTGTCGCTGCAGCTCGCGCAGACCGTGCATCGAGTTCCAGATCAGGCCCCACGGGCATCCGTAAAGGCATAGGCCACAGTAGTGGCACTCCGCGGCTCGTACCGCGAGCCGTGCGGGGGCGACTTGCACGCCGGAGCTCTTCAGGCGGTTGGAATGGCGGCGCGTATCAGCCAGGAAACGGGCGGCCGCCGCAGAAAGGCGCAGTGCCGGGCCCGGTTCTCCATGCAAGGGATGGTGTTCCTCCAGCTCGTCATGGGTGGCCGAATAGTTCATCAGTTTGAGTACTGCGCGGAAATGCGGCTCCAGCTCCCGCCCCGCGACCGGCCATGACTCGAGCTCTTCGTCCATAAACGGCAGAATGCCCGCTCCCCAGACATTGCTCAATCCTCCCGGTGCGAAAGAGGCTTTCACTTGCGGAGTCTGGAGCGACTGGTAATGTACGACGGGATCTTCCCAGCGATAGGGAAAGTCGGAACCGTAACAGAGCTTTGTCTCGAAACCGGAGGGACCTGCTTTGAGCCCTTCCTTAAGAAACTGGAGATCTTCGGGCGTCCACTGCTCGGGTGCCCTGGAACGCAAGCGTTCGGTCCGCTCGGATTTATCGGGCTCGAGGCGAACGCCGGGATCGACCACCCGCACGCTGGCCCCGCTGGCGAGCAGGGCGGCCGTAGCCGAGACGCCCGAAGGCCCGGTCCCGATAACCAAATAATCCATTTGTTCCATGCACACTTTCCCGCTAAGACTCAGAGGGATTCATCGCTCTGAAGCGTCTGCCCAGGTAGATACCGGTGGCGGCCCACAGGGCCGCGATCATCGCTCCCACCAGCGCCAGCGCCGCCAGGCCCAACCCCAGTCCGGTTGACAGCAGTGTAAACGCCCAGGCGCTGAGCATGTCGCCGCCGCGATAGATCACGATATCGATTACCGGTTTGGCCTTGAAGCGCGTTTCACGATCCACCGCGGTGAACAGCATTTCCCGGGCCGGGCGCGAGATGGCGTAGTCACCGGCGCGTCGAATGATCTGTAGGGCTATCACCACGCCCACTATCGGTGCTGTTGCCAGCAGTATTAGCCCCGCGCCGATCAGTACCGGGATCGACGCCAGGGTGAAGGGCATACCGAAGTATTTGGCTATGCGTCCTGTCGCAAAAACAGCTACGAGGATGGTCAGGCAGTTAACGGCCAGATCCATATTGGCCCATATCTGCGTGCGAGTTTCGGGATCGTATATCTCCAGCAAATTTTTGAGTTCGAAATACACGAACGCGCTGATAGCCGTATAAAGGAAGAGAAACAAGCCGATAGCAAGCAGGTAGCTGCTGCGCAGAAATTCCGCAAAGCCGGCGAGTGGGTTGCCACCGATGGCGAGATTGGCAGTATCGAGAGCTATCGTCTGGTTATGCAGGTCAGTGAGTTTAAGCTGCTGCAGCCAGCGGACCAGGGGCACGGTCAGCGCAATCATTACGGCGGCGATCAACAGCAGGGCATTTGTCCCCAGGTCGCCGACCAGCAGGGATGCGGTGGCGGGGCCGGCAAGCCCCCCGGTGCTGGCCCCGGCGCCGATAAAGCCGAACAGCCGTGTGGCCTGGGGTTTGGAGAAAGTATCTGCCATGAAGCTCCAGAACACGGAGATATGGAACAGGCTGAACAGGCTGACCCACAAATAGAAGGCCTTATCCAGCAGCACGCTCTCAGTCGAATTGTGTGCGGCGAAATAGAACAGGACAAAGCTGGCCGCGAACAGCGCATAGACCGAAGGCACGAGCCGCTGGAAGCGAATCCTGGAAATTGCCGCGCCGTACAGAGAGACGGCGATGGTGCTGATGAAAAAGGTGAAGGTCCACAGCCAGCTGACCTCCGCGTCAGTCCAGTCGCTGGCCAGTGCGTCGCGCACCGGCCGCACGATGTAATAGGAGCCCATCAGTAAAAACACCAGCAGGAACGACGCCAGTGTGGCGCGGGTCTCCTGTGGCTGAACATCGCAGGCCCGCGCGAGGGCGCGTTGCAGTAATCCGGATGATGCGGTGTTGTTGTTCAACCTAGAGGGACGCAAAAATGCGCAGCATTTCTTCGCGCTGGGCTGCATCCGGGACCCGGCCAAAGTTAGCCAGCATGTTGTCCGCCATATGAGACGGTACGTCGGTGGCGGGTATGATGCAGGTGACTGCCGGGTGACCGATAATAAACTTCAGATAAAATTGGGCCCAGCTGCTGCAATCCAGTTCAGTGGCCAGCTCGGGCAAGGCGTGGCCGTGGGATTTTCCGAACAGGGCTCCTTGCTGGTAGGGACGATTGATCATGGTGGCGATGCCCCGCTCCTGCGCCAGTGGCAGCAGTACCTGCTCTGCTTCGCGATCCTCGATATTGTAGCTGAACTGCACAAAATCCAGCGGTTCGCTGCGCATGACATCCATTAACTGCTCATGATCACGGCCGTGGGAGGTGGTGATGCCGATGTAACGCACCTTGCCTTCCCCCTTCCAGCGCTTGAGCGTAGCCAGCTGCGTTTTCCAGTCCATAAGATTGTGCACGGCGATGAGGTCAAATACTTTTACGCGCATACGCCTGGCGGATTCTTCCATCTGGGCGATACCGCGCTCTGCGCCGGAAGTCCACACCTTGGTGGCGACAAACATCGGGGGCGGGTTCTGCATGGCGCCCAACACATCACCGACACGGGTTTCGGCGCTGCCGTACATAGGGGAGGAGTCGATGACCTTGCCCCCACCGCCAAAGAAAGCCTGCATAACCTCGGTCAGCTTGGCCAGTGATGCCGCATCGCCCGGTGTATCAAAGGTGCGGGCGGTGCCCATGCCCATTACCGGCAGGAGTTCTCCTGAACTGGGTATGGGGCGCTGGATAAGCGGCAGTGTCGCCACTCGAAGAAGCCACTGGCGCGGCGTGCAGGTCCAGTGACGGGTACGCCAGCAGACTGGCGCTCAACTGTAAAACCTGGCGGCGATTGATCATGGCTGGGTCCCTACGCTGGGTATGAAACTAGTGTTTCAGCATGACGTGCGCCGGTCAAGGTGATTGATCGACATCGCTCAATCAATGCACACTGTATGCTATGAAACCCTTTGTCCGATTCTTGCGATTCGACTGCCTGTAATATGCGCTTCGTTTTACAGATTCTATTGTTCTGTTGCCTGTCTCTCAGGCTGCCTGCCCAGGATCTGGAGCCGCGCACGTACTCCAATATTCCCGTGGGCCAGAATTTTCTCGGTGTTGGTTATGCCTATTCCGAAGGCGAAATCAATCCAGCGCCCTCAGTACCCTTAAAGGACATAGAGATCACCATGAAAACGACCGTAGCGGCCTATGTGCGCTCACTGGATTTGTGGGGAAGGGCAGGCAAGTTCGATGCCGCTTGGGCGCGGGTGTGTATGGACGGCTCAGGTTTCATCAATGGGCAGTTTGTCGCCGGCGATCGCTGTGGGACCGCGGACCCTACAGTTCGCCTTAGCTACCTTTTTTATGGTGCGCCGGCAATGGACATGAAGGAATTTCGAAACAGTCCGTCTGGCCGGGTGATCGGAGTCAGTCTCAGGGTCGATATGCCATTGGGGGATTACAATAACGAAAACCTGATCAATAGCGGGTCGAATCGCTGGACGTTCAAGCCTGAAATTGGCATTTCCAATCGCTGGGATCGCATCAGCTTTGAAGGCGCTTTAGCTGCGCGGCTTTTCACTGACAATGACAATTTTTACGGTGACGTCACGTTGGAGCAGGATCCACTGTATCAACTGCAATCGCATCTCATCTATGATCTGACCAAGGGGCGATGGATATCCCTGAACGGCAACTACTTCTGGGGCGGCCGCACCAGCAAGGATGGGGCCAAGGGCGATGACTTGCAGAAAAACTCGCGCATTGGCTTGACCTTTGCCCTGCCACTGAACGCGCAGAACTCGCTAAAGTTCTATGCCAGCAGGGGCCTCGTCACCAACATCGGTAATGATTCGGATACCCTCGGAGTCGTCTGGCAGTACCGCTGGGGGTCTTGAGTGTGCAATCCGGAGTCCTTGCGGCAAGGGTATCCACAAACCCTGGGCAGTTTATTGTCTGCCGCAAGGGTTGATGACGATCGTGATCTGCTGGAGTTCACGCTTCTATAGTTGGGTAGTAAAGGTCAGGACATACTGCGGGCCCTTGATATCCAGCTTGCCGACTGTCTGATCAAAATTCAGTTCGGTTCCCATGTAGCGAATACCCAGGCCCAGATACTGTTTGTCATCAATTTGAAAATCAATCCCCGCGCGCGCGTAGTAGCCTATGTTGGTATCCGAGCTGTTGGACTGCGGGATATCCACAGCGTCATCCGTGGTCGACTCCGGTGGTCCTTGCACATTTTCGTTCTCTATGTCGTGTGAGCCGTACATGAGCATCGGGCCGGCGGCAGCGTAGGTAGTGACCTGATCGCTCAGCCGCCCGCGTACATAGCCGCCGAGGTGGAGTTCGACCAGCAGCAGGGAATTGTCCAGCTCGACCAGCAGCGTGCCACCATTTTCATTGGTGAGTGCGCCGGCGAAATTCGTGTCGTCGTTTTTCCACGCGACGCTGCCCCCGGGGTTGAGGCCCCAGTGCACCCAGCCCCTGCCGAAGATGTACTCCATCTCGATACCGCCGCTGGGCAGGGAGGAGAAATCGACATCCACGCCATCGTCGGATATCTCGTCCCACTCACCGGTCTGATCATCCGGCTCCAGCACGCCCAGAAAAACCTGCATCAAGGGTGCCTGCTCCTTCGTCTGCGCCGCCCACAGTGGTGCAACCGGTAGCGCGAATAACAGCGCGGCGCATAGAGCAGCGAGTAATGGGTTCATTTCATCGTTGTATCGTTACCTGTCGTTCGCTGCACAAGCGTCAGCTGTTGGCCAGCATCCACTTGCGCAGCCGGTTGGAATCGCCAAAGGGTGTCAGTTTGCCGAAGGAATTGAGCAACACAATGGAGACATCCTCACCCTCGATAGTGGCCTGCATCACCAGGCAGCGCCCCGCTTCATTGATATAACCGGTTTTACTGAGTTCTATATGCCAGTCCGCGCTTTTCAGCAGCCGGTTGGTGTTGGCGTAGGTGAGTGGGCCGCGATTCGTGTAGGGCGCACCTCCATGCGTGTCGTCGTCGTGGACCGGGTGATCAGCGGATAGCCATCGGCCGCCGCCAGCATTTTGGCCAGGTCACTGGCAGTGGACACGTTGTTCACGTCGAGTCCTGCCGGATCGGCGAAGTGGCTGTTGCGCATGCCAAGGCTGGCGGCCTTGTTGTTCATCTGCGTCGATAAAGTGTTGCAAGCCGCCCGGGTACGTTCTGCCCAGCGCGGCGGCCGCGCGGTTCTCCGACGACATCAGGGCCAGCAGCAACATCTCGCGGCGTGGCAGGGTCGCGCCCGGCTGCAGGCGTGAGCCGGTCATGCGGATAGCATCGCGGTCTTCCTGGGAAACGGTGATTTTCTCGTCGAGGTCCAGACCGGCGTCCAGCACGACCATCGCTGTCATCAATTTGGTGATGGAGGCAATCGGTCGCACCGTGTCCACGTCTTTGCCATAGATGAGATTGCCACTCGCATCGAGCACGATGGCAGATGCGGAGTGCAGACTGGGGTCACCTCGCAGGTGCGGAGAATTTTGAGTTACTGGCGGTTGTTGTCCCGGTGACAAATGCTATCAGTAAAAATGCAATCGCTTTTGGAAATGCCATGCTTATGGTCCGTCTGGTTTTTGGGTGCTTGTGACGTCTGCATCGTCGGCTCACCTCGCGGCGCCAACAGCGATTTCCGCACGCACAAAATTATGCCTCAGCCAGCAGCAAAGCTCCACCTTGTTTCCGCGTGCGCACAGCTCGTCGAACCTAACCAGGCTCAGACTCGGCGCCTGCCTCTACCCGCAGCAAGCCGCGGAAGGCGCGGCTGGCACTGGCGTCTCCCGACAGCACGCGGTACACGTCACGGGCGATGGGCATTTCGACGCCGTATTGTTCGGCCAGGGCCAGGACCGCCGGAGCGCTCTTGACTCCTTCGGCCACCATCACCATTTCACTGATGATGTCCTGCATGTTCCGACCCATGCCCAATTGAATGCCGACATGGCGGTTGCGGCTCTGCGGGCTGGTGCAGGTGGCGATCATATCGCCCATGCCGGCGAGTCCGGCAAAGGTCTCGGCGCGCCCGCCCATGGCCACGCCGAGCCGCGTGATTTCCGCCAGGCCACGGGTGATCAGGCCGGCGCGGGTATTGTCGCCGGCACCCTGGCCGTCGCCCATGCCGACGGCGATGGCGATGATGTTTTTCAGCACGCCGCCGAGTTCACAGCCGATCACGTCGGTGTTGGTGTAAATTCGAAACAGGCCGCTTTTGAACAGTGTTTGCAGCTCCTGCACAATAATGGCATCTTCCATGGCGATGACGCTGGCCGCCGCCTGCCCCGCCATGATTTCGCGCGCCAGGTTGGGACCGGTGAGAACGCCGACGGGATGTCCCGGCAGCACCTCATTGATGATCTGTGTCATGCGCATGTGGGTGTCCAGTTCCAGTCCCTTGGTCAGGCTGATCACCGGCACCCAGGCGCGTATGTGTTTTTTCACTTCCAGCAGCACGTCGCGAAAATTTTGCGAGGGTATGCCCATGACGATCACGTCGGCATCGTGTACTGCCTTTTCAATATCGGTGGTGGCGACGAGTTTTTCCGGGAGGGTCGCCCCGGGCAGGAACACTGCGTTGGTGTGATGGGTATTGATCTCCGCCACCGTGGCCGGGTTGCGTGCCCACAGTGTGACCGGGGCATTGCGGGTGACCAGTGCGGCCACTGTCGTTCCCCAGGAACCGCCACCGAGGACGGCGACGTTGAGTTCTGTCATTGTTCCTACTCCTGTCGGTTGATGCGCATTAACTGCCGCGACTGGCCACGCCAATGGCGCGGATGAGGTCCAGGCGCCGCAACAGGTCGCGCAACTGGCGCGCCTGCTCCAGTCGCTGCTCGGCGATAAGCGGCTCGCCGGCGTCTGTCAGCCGCCGGCTTTGTAACATTTTAAAGCCATTGCTGAACAGCAGTTTGCCAATGGAAGCCTCGCTGCTGATGCGCCGCTGCAGGTAGGCCTGGCGGCCGAACTTCAGTGCGTCGGTGACACAGGTTTCTTCCTCCAGGCTTTGGGAGTGCGCCAGGCGAGCGGCCAGTGCAGCGACCACCGAGTAGGCCTCAGTGTAGATCAGCAGGGTGACGTGGGATACCAGGGGCGTCATCCGGTTGAGCAACTGGCCGAAACCCACCGTGCCCTGGCTCAACAGCGTGGGCCAGTCCTTGTCATAGCGGTCCAGTTCCTCGCGTATCTGCTGGTGAAACTCCTCGGTGGGCGCGTAGAAGAACTCGAACTTGAACAGGTCGCGCAACTGGTCCACCTCAGTCCAGAAAACATCCAGCGCGTCAGGTCCCTCGTTCTCGCTGGCCTTTAACAGGGCCAGTTCAATAATGGCCTTATTGACGAAAAAGTGAATCACCGTGTTGCGGTAATAGCTCGCCACCGAATGTTGATCCAGTCCGATGCCGTACACGACTTCCGGGCCCTCGTCATAACGGGTGACGATACCCTCGTCGAGCATGATGCCCAGCAGGTGCTGTATCTGGTCGGCGTAGGCCGGGTCGAAATCCTTCGAGATGCGCAGGTTCCTGTCCTGGGCCCAGCGCAGCAGCGCGCGCAGGTCTGCCACCACTTCATTTTGCGTGAGCGCTTTCGGCGCTGCTCCCAGCAGGCTCATGGTCGCCAGCGAGGGAAAGGTAATGGGGGTTACCTCGTTCGCTGCCACCGCCACTTCAAAGGCAATTTTGGACAGGGCGAGTCGATCCTCCGGATCCGGTGATTTATCGAGCACCACGGGTTCTCCGATATCCACATAAACCTTGCCCATGGGCCTCGCCAGGCTGCGGATATAGCCGATAAACCAGCGCAGCGACTCGGCGCCCTTGCCGCGACTGGTCTGCTCGGTGGCGTACTCCTCCACGTCGCGGATCAGGTCGTAGCTGATCGAGATGGGAATGATGTGAATGTTCCTGGCGTCGGTGGCGTGGCACGCTTCCAGCACATACTTTAACAGGCCGTAGCGCGGCGGCATCAGCTTGCCCAGGCGGGAGCGGGTGCCCTCGAAGGCCCAGTTCATGGGAAAGCGCTTTTCCATGAGATAGCCGACATAGTGGCGCAGCGTGATCTTGTACAATTCGTTGTCCTGGAAGCTGCGCCGGATAAAAATCGCGCCGGCCCGGTGCAGCAGGAAGCCCAGTCCGGGAAAATTCAGGTTGGCGCCACCGAACATGTGCGGCATGGGAAAGTCATTGTCATAGAGCAGTTTCGGCAGCACCATGCCATCGAGATAGGTCTTGTGCGTCCACAGCAGCATGGCGGGGTGTTCGCGCACCAGTTGGCGCATTTTTTCCACCGCGGCCTTGTCGCAAACAATCTCCTCCTCATAGCCCAGCCCCAGGCAAAACTTGTTGAATTTGGCGTAGACGTCCAGCCAGAAGGTACTGGGCCGCGACACCATCTCATCCATGTAACCCGCGGCTTCCTTCATCAGCTGCGTTTTAGTGGTGCCCGTCTGCAGCGGCGAGCCGGTCCAGCGCTTCGTTGTAACTGCGGCTGGCCATCAGGCTGGCCGCTACCTGGCGCGGCACCTTGTAGCGTCCGCCCTGCAGGCGTCGCTCGGCCAGATCCAGCACCACCACTGCCTGGCGCGCGACGAAATCGGCGAAGTCCCGCTGCGCATCGCCGTTATCGGCGCTGTGCACGCGGCCAAAGCGCGCGCGTAGATTGGCCACGGTATCGGGTTCTCCCAACAGTAAATGCATTCTCTCGGGTGAATTATTGAGAATTCTGCGCCCGCGCCAGGCGCCTGGATGACGCGGGTCACCGAAGAGCAGGTCGCGCAGTCGCGGTCCGGAGTTGATGGCTTCCTGTGAGGGCAGCCAGGCAACGCGCAGCGGAGCCACCAGGGTATCCGCCGGCAATGTCAGGGCCGTGACCAGCGGCGTGCTGTCTATGCCCCGGCGATCATCGCCCAGATCCAGGCAGACCTGCGGCGCCTGGAGCAGTTTATCGTCACCCTGCGCATGGTGCTGTATCCAGCCGCGCAAGATGCCCTGCTCGAAAGGGTTGCGGGCATCGAGTATAAACAGCACTTGCGACTGGCCGCGCCCCGGCCAGGGATTGCACAGCAGGTATTTGCTCGCCAGATCCATGACCGCCAGCCCTTATCGCTTGTTCGGTTTTTTGGCAGGCGCTTTGCCGCTGGTCTTGCGTTTGCCGGGACGTTTTCTTCTTCGCTACACCGGATTTTGACTTGCGTCTTTGCTTTGTGCGGTTTTGCTTCCGCCTGGCCAAGCACGCGGGCAAACATGTTGCGCACCTCCCGCACGTGCTCGTCAATGGTCTCCACGCGCCAGTCGCTGGTATCCACCGGCGGCAATACTTCTACCTCGACGGTGGCGGCACGGAACACGAAGTCACCCTTGGGCGCGACATCCCCGGAGTTGTGAATGACGATCGGTACCATCGGTACGCCGGCCTGCATGGCCAGGTGGAAGGCGCCTTTTTTGAACGGCGCCATGGTGGGAGAAACGGTGCGCGTGCCTTCCGGCGCGAGCACGACTGACTTACCCTCTTTGCGCATCGCATCGATCAGTGGTGTCATCGCCTTGATCGCACTCTTGCCGTCGGCGCGGTCTATGAATACCACGCCGCCCAGCTCCAGTACCTTGCCGAGAATCGGCGTCTCCTTTTTGATTTCCTGTTTGCCCACACCGGCGATATCGCGGCGCAACAACCTGGCGACGATAATGACATCTGCCTTGCTCTGGTGGTTGAACACGAAAACGGCAGGGCGGTGGGACCACAGATGCTCCTCCCCCTTCACCTTTAAATCCATGCCGATCAGTGCGCTGGCGGTATCGGCGAACAGCGAGAAAGAAAAGTTCTGGGATTCACGCCGGGAACCGGTCAGTGCGTACACCGGCAGGCCCGCCATGAACGAGGTCACCACCGAACTGGTGGCTGCCACAGAACGCATGAACTGGGTCAGGGTAGGGCGCCCGCGGCTGCCGAATTTCGCGATTGGCCACTGCCGCGCGCGCGCGATCTGTTCCAGCTTGCTGCTGGGGTTCAATGCCCGGGGTTGTCCCACCCGCTCCAGCAATAACAGGTCATCCTGGCTGTCCGAGTAGAAGAAGCTCTTGTTCAGATCGGCGCGGTACTGTTTTGCCAGCGACTCTGCCGCATCCACCTTGCCCTGTCCGAAACATGTGGGGTGGATGACGCCGCCGGTAAATTGGCCATTCTTCACTTCCAGCTGCGTGCACAGCACGTGTTTAATGCCCAGATCTGCCGCGGCAGGTTCTACCTGGTAGGGGGTAGCGGAGGAAATGATCGCTACCGTGTGGCCCTTGGCCTGGTGGGCTGCCACCAGGGCGCGGGATTCAGGGTAGATGAGGCGTGCTATCTGTTTGGTATAAAGCTGTCTTCCCACCTCGTGGTAGGTGTCTTCCTCGATGCCGCGCATGAACTGGGCATTGATGGCCATCATGCCCGAAAAACCAATATTGCCGAGTCCGAAACTGGTCATGGCCCGCATCAACTCGACAAACTGGCGGGCTGACAGGTCACCGCGTTTGAGTTGTTCCCTGATAAAAGCCACTGCCGAGTAACCGGCGATGAGAGTGCCGTCGAAATCGAAGATGGCTGCAATGCGCGGGCCGTCGGGTGAATTCCTGATGTCTTTCAACAGTTGCTTGATGTTGCTCATGAGGCTTCCTTATTCTTTCAAGGAAGCATAGCGTATTCTGGCCTTGCAGGGGTGACGGTTGGGCTTAATCAGGTAAGCGGGTGCGCAGACAGCTGCTGGCTGGTAAATGTTGGGCATAAAAAAACGCCGTCGCAAGGCAGGTAGCGACGGCGTTCGAAGGGTAAAGCCTTATGTTGTTGTAGGCCCAAGATTTGTTTATCCGACCCGCATAAACCGGATAGCGTCCCCTGGTGGCAAACACCTCTGACAAATGTTTGCCAGCTTTCCCAAAAGGTTAGCGGTTGCCCTCAATTGGTAGTCATCCAATTAACCGCCACAGTTTTAGTATAGGCAGCATCGAGCAACGCGCAAGAAATAACAGAATGATATGTTGTTATACCACAACATAACCATTAGCTATTTTATGGCGCTTTGCGAAATAACAGGGTCATGCGATCCGATTCGCCGATAGCAAGGTTGGCCTCGCGCAGCTTGGGATCATTTTCACTGCCTCGCAGGGACGGCGGCAACCGCCAAACGCCATCCGCGTCAGACGGTCGGTCCTTGGGGTTGGCATTGATCTCACTCGTTGCCACCAGTTTGAAACCCGCCTGCTCGAAACTCGCGATGACCGCAGTCTGTTTCAGGTAGCCATGGCTGCCGTCGGCCCAGTCGTCGGCGGCTGACTCGGGTGCGCGGTGCTGCACGACGCCGACCAAGCCATCGTCCCTGAGCATGGCGTGAACAGAGGACAGGGCGCGGCTGAGTGTGCCGGCCTGTTTCTCAAACCGGTTGAGATTGTGCAGGGCGCGGATCAGCAGGACGCGGTCCACGGTGCCATTGACGTCCGCGGGAACGGTCTCAAAGGTGAAGCCGCGCGCCGTGATGCCGTTGTCCGTGTAGGTCGCGACTTCGGCGGGATACCGGTCAGTCGCGGCGATGCGCGCGGCCACCCATTCAGGCGTGGCGATATCGAGCATGGGCCACACCCGGTCCGCGTAGTTCACACCGTACAGCTTACCGTCAGCGCCCAGGTAGTTGGCCAGTATGCGGGTATACCAGCCACCACCGGGCAGGCCCTCGACCACCGTCATGCCCGGTGCAAGCTGGAAAAATTGCAGCGTCTCCAGCGGGTGCCGCGCGCCATCCCGGGCCTTGTCCTCGTCACTGCGGGCGGCGATGACTTTCGTCAGCGCATCCGAGTTCTCGTTCGCGTGGGCAATGGGAAGCATGCCGGTGATCAGCAGGACGGTTGCCAGAAAACAGTGTCGCAGTGTTGCCATGGGAGGCTCCTCTATGATCAGGTGGGCGATACGACGCAGCGCCCAACTGTCCCGCGCAAGCAACGAATTGTAAAGCGCTTTGTGGCGCCAGATGCTCCGCGCGGCTGCGTAGAATGACCGATTCCGCCATGCCGGGCACGGTGCGGGCTGGTAAGATACCGCCACACCAACCCATCGACAGGAGAAAACGCTATGAGCAAGGTGCTGATCACCGGAGCCACGGGCTTCATCGGCAATCATGTCACCCGCCTGTGCCTGGAAAAAGGCGATCAGGTGCGGGTCATGGTGATGCCGGGGGAGGACAGGTCTCCCCTCAGGGCATGGACGTGGAATTCGTGGAAGGCAATCTGCTGGATCCTCCGTCCCTGGTGCGGGCCGTGCAGGGCGTGCAGCAGCTCTATCACCTGGCGGCGCTGTTTGCGATCTGGACCAAGGATCCGGACCTGCACTTTAAAATCAATGTGGACGGTGCCCGGTCCATGATGGAAGCGGCCAAGGCGGCCGGCGTTGAGAAAATCGTGTTCACCAGCAGCGTCGCCGCCATCGGCATTGTCGGCAACGGCGGCTGGGCCACGGAGAAAACCGCATTCAACAGCTGGCCGTGGGCGAGTGAGTACATACTATCGAAATTTATCAGTCACCAGATGGTCAAGGGTATGGTCAGCGACGGCCTGCCGGTGACCATGGTGATGCCCGGCCTGCCGTTCGGCCCCGGTGACCGCGCGCCGACGCCGACCGGCACCATGATCCTGAATACCCTGAAGGGCAAGATGAAGAACTACTGGCAGGGCGGCGTGTGCACCGTGGATGTGCGCGACGTGGCGGCTGGCCATGTGCTGGCGATGGAGAAGGGCCGTATCGGCGAGTCGTACATCCTCGCGAACAAGGCGGGCAATATGACCAACAAGGAAATCCTGACCCTGATCGGGCGCATCGCCAATGTGCCCAATGTGGCAACCACCGAGGTCTCGGGCAAGATCATGCTGCGCGTGGCGAAAGCCGCGGAGCTATGGTCGAAGGTAACCGGTAAGGCGCCGATCACCACCTATAAAAATACGATGTACGTGCTGCAGCACGGCTACGTCGATCCGTCCAAGGCGATCGAGGAGTTGGGCCTGCCGCAGACGCCGATCGAGACCGCCATTGCGGACTCCGTCAAATGGTTCCGCGAGAACGGCTACGCCTGAGCCGCCGGCCCGTTGTGCTCCCTGCCGAGGTGCCGGCGCACAAAATCACTGACCCTGGCCAGCGCCTCCACCGCTTCGGGTATCACGCCGAATATGTGCCAATCGTGAGGCAAGCCTTCCCACACCTCGACTTCGAAGTCCACGCCCTGGCCACGCGCCTTGCGCGCGACGCGCAGGGTATCGTCGAGCAGTGTCTCGGTGCTGCTGACCTGGGCGAAAATCGGGGGAAAACCGCGGAAGTTGCCGAACACGGGTGACAGCAGCGGGTGATCGGCCCGTGCCTTGCCGCGGTAGATCTTGTAGTTCTGCATATCGCGCCGCACCGGCAACAGCGTGTCCCGCCAGCGGTTGAAGCGTTGCGAGGGATTGGTCAGGTTGAGATCGGTGAGTGCGGACATGAGCACGACCCCGCACGGCAGCGGAGCGCCCTGCTGCTTCAGTGCCAGTACAAGCGACAGGGCCAAGCCGCCGCCCGCGGAATCGCCCATGATGACGATGTTGCGCGGCTCGATGCCGCTCTCGAGCAAAAATCCATAGGCCGCAAGCGCGTCCTCCAGGCCCGCGGGGAAGGGGTGTTCGGGCGCCAGTCGGTAATGCACGAGAAGCCCATCGGCGTCACAGGCGCGGCACACGCGATCGAGCATCGTCCGGTGTCCCGGTGTCGCGGGGAGGATGAAAGCCCCTCCGGGCAGATGCAGGATCGCGCGTTCCCGCGCTACCTTGTCGGTTCTCAGCCATTCTCCCCGGAACTGGCTGGTTGCAACAGGCGCGCTGTTGCACTCCGGTAGGGACCCGGTCCAGGACACGCACCAGCTTTTGCAGGTCGCCCGCGCGATCGAGGCTGACCCAGGCCATCATCTGCTTTACCGTCAGCCGTAGCAGCAGATTCATCGCGACCGCCTGCCAGCTCACCCCGGCGAGCCGCTGCTGCGGCAAGGGGCTTTCCATGACGGTCTCCAGCTCCTTGCGGAGCCTCATGGTACGGCGCTGCGGAGCAGGTGGGCGCTTTTCCAGAGCCTGCAATTCGTCGGGTTCCAGGGCCGCAAGAACCATAGCGACCGATGTCCTGATCCATTCGATCTGAGCGTCCGAAGCCCGGCGCAGCGACCTGAGCTTCGCCTTCGCTCCGCGCGCCCGCACCGTCCTGCGCAGCAATTGCAGTTGACGGCGCGTGGACCGCTCGCCTTCCTGCAACAGGCGCCACGACAGGTCTCCGATCGCCACGCCGGCGTGCAGCGCCTGCTCGGCGCCGGCGGCAACCCCCTCGATGAGCATGAAGGGAACAGCGCCGGTGGCGATCCTGGACGCGCGGTTCACGTACTTGCCGAAGATCGGCAGATACTCCTCCGCCACGGTGTCGCTGAATACCGGATCCAGCACCGGCTTGATGAGGCGGTCTATGTCACGCCAGTCGGCGCTGCTGAGCTGCGCGACTGCCGGGACGAATACCCGGGTCTCCTCGGTCTCCATGTGTTCGCGCAGACCCTTCACGTAGTGGCGCAGATCGTTGCACAGCTCCCGCAGATCGCCAGGTTTCCCGCTGGCGGCCGCGGTCGTGGCCTTCTCGAGCAGGCTGCGGCCGCTGGCGACAATCGCCCGGTGTCCTTCCTGGAGCTGCTGGATCGTCCCTGCGAGTTCCTCGTCGGACCCCGACATGCGTTCGAATATCAGGTCCTCTTTGGGGTGATGGAAGACGTCGGGAATGTTCACCATGTAGCGCATGACGCCGCCAATGGTGTCGTAGTCCACCTCGCCATGGTGCTCGATGGCGGCAATCTGGTCCTGCAGTAATAGCAGCAGGCGCGCGATGTACTTGTGCTCGTCGAGGATTGCAACCACGGGGCCCGGTAACTGCGTGCGGTCGATCTCCGGCCAGCTGCCCGGCTGGACGCGCCGACCCTTGCGGGGCGTCGATCGAACCCTGCGGCGAACCGGCTTGCGCTTCTTTTCTGTCATTCCAGAGCCCTGGTTGACTGGGAAACTGCCTCTTGGTATTTGCGGTATTTGGGTTCAGAGCGTATTCATTTGGGGTCAGAGTAAAAATGTGGCGTGTCTGTACTCAAAATAAAAGGCCTGACCCGGGCATTTTTACTCTGACCTCAAATACTAACTGGCCTTACCCCGCCTTTGCCAGGTACTCGGCGCAAATAGCCTGGCCCAGTTCGCCGGTGAGCTGGGCGCTGCTGCCGGCGGTCAGTTCGATCTGGCGTGCCCGCTCGCAGTAGCGAAACAGCGGGTAATCGCGGTCCACGCCGGTGCCGCCGTGGCAATGCTGGGAGGCCTGGCTGACCCGGTGTGTCACGTTGCCGCACCAGATTTTCGCCATCAGCACGGCGTCCTCCGCAGGGCGACCCTGGTCGATCAGCGCGGCGGCCTGTTGCGTCACCAGGCGCAGGCACTCGACGTCGATGTAGCAGTCCGCCACGCGGTGGCTCACGGCCTGGAAGGTCGCAATCGCGCGGCCAAACTGCTGTCGTTCAGACGTGTACGGCCGGTGATGCGCATCATCTTGTCGCACACACCCAGCGCCATGGCGGCGAGCGCGGTGCGGGTTGCCTGGTGCGCCCACTCCATGGCCGCCAGTGCCTCGCCGCCGACTGCAACGATGTCCGCGGCTGGCACCTGTACCTTGTTCATGACCAGTTCATACTGGGTTTCACCTGTGGTCACACTTTGCGCGTTGAGGGTGACACCAGCGGCGCGCGGATCCACCAGGGCCACAACCAGTTCCTCACCCATCCTGGCGGACAGCAGTATGCGGGCGGCCGAGCGCGCCAGGCTGACGCAGATCTTGGTGCCGCTGATGGAGTAGCCGCCTTCTTTCTTTTGTGCGGTGCAGCCAGGCGCGTCGGGATCATCGTTGTTATACTCGTCCAGCGCGGCACTGATCAGGGTCGCGCCGCTGGCGATACCCGTCAGCCACTGGTCCTTCTGCGTGTCACTGCCGAAACGCCGCAGGGTGCCTGCCGCGGACACCAGTACCGGGATCACGGGAACCGGCGCCACTGTGCGGCCCACCTCTTCACACAGGGTGGTCAGGCTGTAAAAACCCAGCTCGGTGCCGCCGTGGTTTTCGCCGATGTCCAGTCCCAGCAGACCGGCATCCGCCAGTGCCTGCCAGAGGCCGGCGTCGAAGCGCTCCTCCTGCTTTTCGATAACCTTGAGTTTTTCCACCGAGGTATAGTCGCCCAGGATCTGTTGGGCCAGTTGTTGCGCGCTGCGTACTTCTTCAGAAATAGTGAAATCCATGGCCTTGCTCTCCTAGCGTGTGCGGGGCATCCACAGCCCCGCCATTGCGATAATGTCACGTTGTACTTCATTGGCGCCGCCACCGAAGGTGAGCACGGCACCTACACGCCAGCGAAACTCGAGTTTGCCCTTGCAGCACGGCGCCCGGAGAGTGCGGTGCAATGGTGCCCGCCTGTCCCCATGACTTCCAGCAACATGCGGTACAGCTCGACAAAGAATTCACTGCTGTAGACCTTTGCCACCGAGGCATCGGCCATGTTCAGCGGCCCCTGGTCCATGGTCCAGGCCTGCTTCCAGCAGATCAGCTTGACCACTTCCAGGCCGCTTTTGACCTTCGCCAGATTGTGCTGCACCCAGGGTTGCTCGATAATCTTGCCGCCTGTCGGGCGCGTCGGTCTCGGCCGCCCACTGGCACACGCCCTGGTAGAGGGAGTCCACCTGGCCGTGGGTAAACAGCGACAGGCGCTCGATGTTGAGCTGCCCGGTGATCAGCTTCCAGCCGGCATTGACCTCGCCGACGCGGTACTTGTCCGGCAGGCGGATGTCGCTGTAGTAGGTGGCGTTGGTGCGCACGCCCAGGGTGTGCACCGGCGTGTAGGAGAATCCCTCGATGTTGGTGGGCACCAGGAACATGGTGAGCCCCTTGTGCTTCTTGCTCGCGTCCGGATCGGTGCGCGCGGCCAGCCACACGTAATCGGCGAAATTCGCCGAGGCTGGTCCACATTTTCTGGCCGTTGATGATCCAGTGGTCGCCGTCGCGCTCCGCCTTGGTGGTGAGGCTGGCGAGGTCAGTCCCGGCATTGGGTTCGGAGTAGCCGATGGCGATGGTCACCTTGCCCTGCTTGACCCCGCCGACCACTTCCTCGCGCACCTCGGCATTGGCATTGGCGGCGATGACCGGCGTGACCGCCTCGGTGGTCAGGAAGGGGTAAGCGAAACCGGAGCGCACGACTTCATCGGTGAAAATGTACTGCTCGACGTGGGACATTTCCCGGCCGCCCAACTCCTTGGACCAGCTCAGGCCGATCCAGCCATCGGCGCCCATGCGCGCATACTGTTTGCGAAATTCGGGGCCGCCGCCTTCCTTGAGGTCGTCAATTTTCATTTCCTCCAGCAGCTCCGGCGTCATGACGGTCTTCATGTACTCGCGGACCTCCTGCTGGAGGGCCTTCTGTTGCGTGGTTAATTCGATGTTCATAACGCTGGTCCTCTGCCAGTAGTCTCTGGGGACGGACTTGCTGTCCCTTGATATTTCGCTCGTCGCTGGTGCTCAGGCCGCCTGCAACGCCGCTACCAATTGTTTCTGCAGATCCGTATCCCCGGTCTGTACGGTGCACAGCCAGGTGTCCGCGAGGCCGCCGTAGCGTTGTTTTAGCAGCGCCGGCACCTGCTCGATGTCTTCACTGACCACCGCAAACGTGTTCAGGATATCATCGGTAATCAGCGCCCCCATATCCTGCCAGCGGCCTTCCCGGGTCAGCTGGTTGGCGACGGTTTGCAGCTCGCCCCAGCCGTGTAATTCCAGCACCGGGCGGTAGGCGGGGGTGGACGCATAAAAGGCCAGTTGATTCTGCACGGCCGTTTTCGATTGCTGGAAGGCTTCCTCGTTGACGCCCGTCACCACCATGACCGGCAAGCTGATCTCAAACTCTTCACGCCGGCGTCCGGATTTCTCCAGGCCGCGCTGCACCGCGGGCAGTGTAACGTCCCGCAGGTATTGTACGGTAGTAAAGCCGTGGGCGATCACTCCATTGGCCACTTCCGCGGCCACTTCCGTCATCAGCGGGCCGACGGCGGCGAGATTCACGCCCGGCGCGCCGTAGGTTTTTCTGGTGGGCGTGAACATCGGCGTCATCAGGTTGTGCCGGTAGAACTCGCCGTTGAAATCCAGTTTCTCCCCGGTTTCCCAGCAGCGCCAGATCGCCTGCATGGCCTGGATAAACTCGCGCATGCGGGCGGCGGGCTTCGACCAGGGCATGGAAAAGCGGCGCGTGATGTGCGGCTTGATTTGCGAGCCCAGGCCCACGGTGAAGCGGCCTTTGGAGTACTGGTTCAGGTCCCAGGCCAGGTTGGCCAGCGTCATGGGGTTGCGCGCGAAGGCCACGCTGATGGAGGTGGTCAGCGCGATATTCTTGCTGTGCTCCGCCGCCAGCACCAGGGGGAAAAACGGGTCGTTGTTGATCTCCGCGGTAAAGGCGGCGTCATAGCCGCGCTGTTCCAGCTCGGCGATGGCCAGTGGCACAGTGTCCAGGTCGGCACCCAAAAATCCGCTGACTTTCACCGTTCGTACTCCTGCAGAAGGTACAGCACTTTACCCGTCCTGACGGACGGATCAAGTGTCCCCGTATACCGCGCGGAGTGGCAAAAACGATCAGCCACATTGCCCTCAGACCCACTTAAGTACTGAAAAAGGCCGGGTGTTGAGCAATTGCGGTTTGGCACCTATAATGCGCGTCCTGCAACAGGACTATAGCTCAGTTGGTTAGAGCGCTACCTTGACATGGTAGAGGTCCCCGGTTCGAGTCCGGGTAGTCCTACCAAACTTTCTACAGAAATCCCCCGGCATTCTATAGGCCTCCCGACTGGGGCGAGCAGATCGAATTCAATCCACGCCCGCCGCGTTCGTGCGGCTCAACAACAGCAACCATAAGATGCCGCCTACGCCCGCCAGTGCCGACGCCAGCAAAATGCCGGTCTTGGCCATCAGCAGTTCTTCGGGCAAGCTCGCGAAGCCCAGGTCGGCGATAAAAATAGACATCGTAAAACCGATGCCGCCCAGCAGCCCGACACCCAGGATGTGCTTCATGGTGAGCCCAGCTGGCAACTCCGCCCAGCCCAGTCTCACCGTCAGCCAGGTCAGGCCCACAATACCCAGCGGCTTGCCCAGCAACAGCCCGGCCAGTACGCCCAGGGTGATGGGATGCTGCAAATAGCGTTCGAAACCGGTGAAGTCAACGGGAATGCCGGCATTGGCCAGGGCAAACACCGGGATTACCAGATAGGCGACGGGCAGGTGCAGGTGGTGCTCCAGGCGCTGGGCCGGGGCCTGCACCAGCCGCACGTTGTCACCGAGGGCAGACACCAGCGAACGCAGTCGCGTGTTGTGGATGATGTCCGCGTTTTCGCGAATGGCTTCGTGCATGTTGACCGCGCTTTCCTTCACCCGGTTGATAAAATGCTCCGGCTGGAACTTGGGGCGAATGGGTATCACAAAAGCCACCACGATACCGGCAATGGTCGAGTGCACGCCGCTGGCCAGCATGGCGGCCCACAGCAGGATGCCCACGAGGGCGTAGGGCAGGGCATGGCGAATGCCGCCCAGGTTGAGAATCACCAGCAGCAGCGTGCAGCCGCCGGCATAGGAGAGCGCCAGCAGGTTGAGGTCATTGGTATAGAACAGCGCGATCACCGCCACCGCGCCGAGGTCGTCCACAATCGCCAGGGCAATCAGAAAGGTCACCAGCGACTTGGGAACGCGCGTCCCGAGCAAACTCAGGGCGCCGACCGCGAACGCAATATCGGTCGCCATCGGTATGCCCCAACCACTGATGCTGGCCGCGTTGGCGTTGACGGCGACGTAGAACAAAGCGGGAACTGCCATCCCGCCAATGGCCGCCATGATGGGCAGCAGCGCCTGTTTGGGTGAAGACAGTTCTCCCACCAGCAGCTCGCGCTTCAGTTCCAGGCCCATGATGAAGAAAAACAGCGCCATGAGGGCTTCATTGATCCAGTGGTGCAGCGACATTGAGAAGACAGCGCTGCCCAGGCTGAGACCCATCTGCAGTATGCAGAAGAATGTTCGTACTGCTCGTGCAGCGGACCATTGGCGATGACCAGTGCGATGACCATGCAGATCATCAACAGGATACTGCTGGTGGTCTGGCGCTGAATAAACTCCTCCAGCGGTGTCAGTATCCGATCGAAGGATTTCTCCCAGCGGGCGTTATAGACTCCCTTATCGGCGGGCATACCGTGGATACCTCTGTTGTCTACAGGAGGAAGGATTCACAGCGCTTGCAAAAATGGCCCGTCCACACACAGACGGCGGCCGTCAGGTGTCGCGCAGGCGCCGCAGATGCCGACGCCGCACTTGGTGAGGTAATCGATGGCGCTGAAGATCTGTTCAGGGCGACAGAACTCGCGCTGCACCGCGATGGCAGCGTGGACCATGGGCTGCGGGCCGCAGTTGTAAAAGATGAGCTGCTCGCGCTCCTGCGTGCTCAATCGCCTGCAGGCGCTCGCGCAACAGTTCGCGTCACTACCCCGTGGTAGCCGGCGCTGCCGTCGTCGGTGGCGACATGCACCTCGGCGACCTTGCGACACTCGTCGAGGTAGTACAGGCGATCAGCGCTGCGCGCCCCGGCGAACACTTCCGCGTTGCCGAAATCCCGGGCGATCTGGTACACGGCGGCGAGGCCGGTGCCGCCCGCCACCGCCATGATTTTTGCGTCCTCGGGCGGCGCCACGGGTATGCCGTGCGGGCCGCGCACGTAAGCTTCGGTGCCGGGCGGCAGGTCCATCAGGGCGTGAGTAAATTGCCCGAGATCAATCACCGCCAGCGTGAACGGGTCGTCGGTCAGGGCCGAGAACGGCTTCTCGCCCAGTCCGGGAAGCCACAGGAAGACGAACTCCCCGGCCTGCACATTGATCTTGCGATCGAAGGTGAGCAGGGCGATGTCCGCGCAGACCCGTTTGTTCGCCACCAGCGTGACCGGGCGGAAGATCATATCGATGTCGTAGCGAATCTGGGACTCGGCGCGATTGCGGCCTGTCTCCAGGTCGTTGCTGAGGGTCTGGAAGTAAGTGCTGATATCGTCCGTGGTCAGCCCGGTGAGGGACGGAGCCCACCCCGACAACGGTGGCGCCCGCGTCAAAGTAGGCGCGCACATCGTCAGCGCTGCTGACGCCGCCGCAGCCGATAATCGGGCGGTCCGTCACCGCCCGAATGTCGCGCACGCATTTCAGGCCGATCGGCAAAATCCCCTTGCCCGACATACCGCCATTGCCATTGCTCAGCACCGCATGGCCGTGGGCCGAGGTGTAACCCGGGCCGAGGGTATTGATCGCGCAGAGGCCGTCGGCGCCACCTTCGATCGCGGCCGCCGCGATTACCGCGATGTCCGGCGTATTGGGTGTGAGTTTGGGAATCACCGGAATATCGACCACCGCTTTGACGGCGGCGGTGATGTCCCGCACCAGGTCCGGGTCCTGGCCCATCGCCATGCCGTAGCCCTTGGCGTGCGGGCAGGACAGGTTCAGCTCGAGGCCGTCCGAGACCGGCGCGAGAATTTTCGCCACCGCCACGAACTCCTCGATACTGCCGCCGAAAATCGAGGTCAGCAGGAAACGGTCCGCGGGTATTTTCAAGGCCGCCAACATCTCCCGCGATGCCTGTGCGCCCGGGTTGGTCAGCCCGACCGCATTGACGAAGCAGCCCGGCGCGTACTGGCTGTACACCGGTTCGCGATTGCCCGCGCGCGGCTCCAGGCCGATGCTCTTGGTGGTGACCACGCCCACCTGCGGCATATGGTCGAACACATACTGGATGATGGGTGTCGCGGTGGTGACGATGCCGGAGGGAATCGTGAACGGGCCAGACAGGGTTTTACCGAAGAATTCCATAGTCAAGATCGTGGGCTCGCGCGTCGCTGGGGTGAGCGGGTCAACAGTCGCGCAAGTATACGGGTTTGGCGGGGGGATGATCATCTACTATCGACACCCCGTTAATACTTCTTATACTTCAGTGCCCTGAAGTGGGTTAAACCTTGAGCACATTGGAACATCGATGTCGGAGTCATCAGCAGCCGTAACCAAAGGCGATCACGGTATCTTTGCACCGCTCACCCACGCCACGTTTCGTAGTATGTGGATCAGCAGTACGGCGTCAAACACGGGCAGCCTGATTCAGAGTGTCGGGGCGGCCTGGGTTATGGCAGTGATATCCACCGCGGACCATGTGGCGTTGGTGCAAACCGCCAGTTTTCTACCTATGGCGCTGCTTGCGCTGCCGGCGGGAGCAATTGCGGATATCTATGACCGGCGCAAGGTGCAGATTGTATTTCTGATGCTCTCCCTGGTGTCGGTGATATTGATGGCGGTCGTCTCCCTGCTGGGATTGATCACGCCCTGGATTTTGCTGGCCCTGTGCTTCCTGGTGGGTAGCGGCGGGGCGTTGTCCGCACCCGCAAGAGGGGCTTCCGTGGGCGAGCAGGTGCCAAGGGAGCTGTTGCCCCAGGCAGTAGGGCTTAACAATATCAGTTACAACCTGGCGCGCAGTCTTGGGCCCGCGATTGGCGGTGTAATCGTGGCGGCATTCGGCGCAACTACGGCCTTCGCCGTCAACGCGGTGAGTTATCTGCCAATGCTCGAATCGTTGCGGCGCTGGCGGCGTGTGGCTGAAGTCTCGCGCCTGCCGCCGGAAGGACTCGCCCGGTCAATCAGTTCAGGCCTGCGCTATATTATCAATATGCAGCCGGTCCGCCGGGCGCTACTGCGAGTATTCATTATCTGCTTCCTCGGGGCAGCGCTGCAATCGTTGATGCCACTGATCGCCCGCGACTTGCTCCATGGCGACGCCAAAACCTTCGGCCTGCTACTGGGATGCTTTGGTGTGGGGGCGGTTTCCGGTATTTTCGTTCTGCAAGTTGTGCGCAAGGTATTTGGCAATGAAAAGACCCTATGCCTGTGCTGCCTGACCCTGGCTGCCAGTCTCGTAGTACTGGCGTTCAGCAGGAATCTTTATTTGAACCTGGTTGTTTTATTTGCCGCCGGTATGGCCTGGATGATCACCACCACGACGGTGAGTATCACGGTGCAATTGTTCGTCCCGCGCTGGGTGATGGGGCGCGCCATTGCGACCACGACGTGCGGCGACCTCACTGGGTGTCGCCTCCGGCGCCTGGATATGGGGTCTGGTTGCAAGGGATTTCGGCCTGCCAGTAGCCTTTCTGGTGGCGGCAGTGGCCCTGACTGCGTCCCTGCTGCTGGCGTTCGTGCTGCCCGTTGCCGATCGCGAGTCGTCCACCGAACTGGACGACAGGGTGCTGGATGATCCCGATGTCAAACTTGGCATCAGTGGTCGCAGCGGGCCGATAAGCATCGAACTGCAGTATCGAATCGATCCGGAAAACGCGCGCGAATTTTACAATCTCATGCTCGAGGTACGGCGCGTGCGCGCGCGCAATGGCAGCTATGACTGGTCGCTGTCTCGCAATATCGCCGACCCTGAAATCTGGTCGGAGCGGTTCAGTTGTCCCACCTGGGACGACTATTTGCGACAGCGAAGCCGCCGCACACTGGAAGACAGCGCCCTGCATCAACGCGCACGGGAAATGCACATTGGTATCGAACCGATCAGGATATCGCGCTGGCTGGATCGTCCCTCCGGCTCCGTGCGCTGGAGTGAAGAGGTGCCAGACCGTGGTGATGAGGCATTACGCATCGAGGGGACCAATTGAAAGGATCCAGGGTTACGCATCCGCTGAGCTTTACAAGTCCACTGCCACCCGATCGGTATATCGAGATCTGCCGTCGTTGTCCCCACCGATATCCAGCAGCCGGGCACCCAGCCCGGTGAAGACGGCAATCTCGAAACTCCCGACTGCGTTTCACACGCTGGCTTAAAACTGACTTGCGGTTTGTAGCCCCTGGACAGCGGGAGGTGCGACGTCATGTGCCTATCCAATCAGGTGATCCCGGGTTAAGCTTTCCTTAACCTTGAAACTGAGCGAATTACTGGGAAATTTGTGCATGCCTGGACCTGTCATCGTTATCGGTCTTGATGCGGCGGAACCATGGGTGGTGGATCATTACATCGCGCAGGGACGCATGCCAGTGATGAAACGCCTGCGGGAAACCGGCGCCTATGGGTTAGTCCAGAATCAGGAACTTTACAAAGCCGAGCCTGCCTTCACCACATTCATGACCGGTGTTTGGCCCGCGGAAACGGGCTACTGGGGCCGTATTGAATATGAAGCCGATAATCTGGATGTGGGAGAACACGGCACCTACGCCTTTGACGAATACCCCATGTTCTGGGACCTGGGGCAGGATTACAAAGTCTGTGCATTTGATCTTCCGCAGGCGGATCTTTCAGGAAACCTGAATGGCATTGAAGTCGTTGCCTGGGGCTCCCATTCCCCCCGTCGGGGACGAGGCTCCAACCCTGAAGCGCTCTATAACGATTTGCTCAGCAAGTACGGCCCGCATCCGTGCCTGAATAGTGACAACAACAATATTTATTCCGAAAAGGAATCCGTGCAGCTGAAGCAGGAACTGCAGATCGGCATCGATAGGCGCACGGCCATTTCACTGGATCTGTTGCAACGGGAGCCCTGGGATCTGTTCCTCACAACGTTCGGCGAGGTGCATCCGGCACAACATCAGTATTGGCACTATGTTTTTGATCATCCACTCAAGGAATATATGGCCCGGCCCGGGCGCGACGATCTGGGCGATATTATGGAACAGGTGGACGCATCCCTCGGCAAAATCGAAGGGGCTGCGGGACCTGACGCTACAATAGTTGTCTACGCCGCGCATGGCATGATGGCAAACAAAACAGACATTTGCTCTGGCGCCTTTCTGGCCGAGATGCTCTATCGCTGGTCCTTTAACGAGGCGGCCCTGGCATCGCAACCCGCTGGTACCCCGGTCCCGCCGCCAAGTCTTGACTACCCCCGTCATATGAAACACGAGATCTGGGACATGGTCACGCCGGAAGGTCGCAAACGCCTGACTTCACCACGAGATCAAGAAGCCATGGGCATGAGCCTGCACTGGCAACCCAGCAATTGGTATAAATCCGCATGGAAAGACATGCGCGGCTTTTCCTTGCCGTCATATTCCGACGGCTATGTGCGCCTGAATGTCAAAGGCAGAGACAAAGGCGGGTTGGTAGACCCTGCGGATTATCACGCCACTTGTGACGAGATCATCAGGATGGTCATGGGATACCGGTGCGCGCGCAGCGGACGGTCTCTTGTGAATAAAGTCTTCCGCCCCCGGAGCGACGCGCTGGCCAATGACCCGAAATTGCCTGACGCGGATATTGTCTTTTCCTGGGCGGACGCTGCGGTATCCGACACAGTGGAATCGGACGAATACGGACAAATCGGTCCGGCACCCTTTTTCCGAACAGGCGATCACACCACGAATGGGTTTTTCCTTGCCAAGGGACCTGGCATAGCAGGAGGTCGGGAATTGGCAGAAGGGGAGGCGATTGACTTTGCGCCCACCATCATCAAGTGCACTGGCGCACCTATTCCGTCCTACATGAGGGGTAGAGACCTGCTAGCCTGAATTAACTGCCACCAAGCGCCCCTCCGTGGGCAAAAGTGTAAGGCACAACGCGCTCGGCATCGCCATCGTGCAGTGCTTCAAGGGCGCGCTCAAACCACGGCCGGATGCGAAAGTTGATCACGACTTCAAAATCCTGTGCGACCGCATGATGGAAATGCAAGGCGTCCGTCACCGTACGGATCGCTCCCGCCGTATCGCCTGCATGAGCCTGCAGCCCTGCCAGTCCCATGCCCGCATTCAGGCACTCCACGGGAAACATTTTTGACCGCGAGCCGAAGGCCCGCTCAAGATCGCGGCTTGCTTCTTCGGGGCGTCCCATGCGCAACAGCAAAAGTCCGCGGAACCAATAATAGCGCATCCAATCGGGGTCATCCTGGATGGCCCGGTCCAGACGCCAGGCATAATATTCATCCTTGCCCGGCAATTTGCTTTCTTCCGGGTAATGAAGGATTTCAAAGGCGTCTGTCCAGACAGCTGTACTACCCGCCTCTCGCAAAGCCGGCTGTACATTGTCATGGACCAATCCGCGCTTGCCATAGCCTTGGCGAAACAACGCTATCTTGTAATCGTCCACAATACGGCCGCTCGGCAAAGTGGTCAGCCACGGGGAAAAAAACCCGTGTGTATCTTCAGCATTGCTCCAACCCACCACGCGTTTCAGCTCGCTGGCGAGAATACGTTCATCTGCGTCAAGGCACATCTGCCAGGGGGTCTTGAGTTGGGCAAAGCCTGCATTGCGCAAATCGGCGAGGGTATTGCAGCGGGCCTCTTCCAGGGTCCCTGTGAGCGGTGTAATCCCGAACCGATCCTGCAAAATCTCAATGGTGCGATCAGTAGAGCCTGTGTCAATGACAATGATTTCGGCGAATAGATCAGCAATCTCGCCGAGGCAGTCCTCGATGCGATTTTCTTCGTTCTTGACCGTCATGCAGAGGCCTATATCCACGTCAAATCCCATTTATCCATGAGCGGAAGACGGCACTTTGGCAGGCCTTTGTGCCATTTTGGCGGGCGCATCAGTTGCCGGAGAAATTGCTGATATGGCCAAAGGTGTCCGCGATGAAGCGCCTGGTGTCGTCAGCAAGGGGCGGCTCGCCGAATGTCTTGAAATTCTGTTCAAGATGACTGATCTCACCGGTGCCCATCAGTACCGAGTGTATAGCCGGTTCATCGCGGCAGTAGCGATAGGCGATATCGGCCAGGGGTTTGCAGTGCTGTCCCCGGCCAGTGAGTCGCGCTATCGTGTGCTCGATATCGAGGTCACAGGAGAGCTCGCCCAGGGACTGCAGTTCAAGCATAGTCCGGCCGAAGGATTCCGATGAGGTCAGCGCCCGGCGGACCGCGAACATACCCAGGATGCCGATATCCTTTTCCTGCGCCGCTGCGAACACCAGGTCCCTGGCGGATTGGTTGACCATGTTGAAACCCACCATCATGACATCCCAGCAGTCGTCAGCCAGCGCCCGCCGGAGCATCGCGTGATCGCGGTCCCGGTCGAAAGTCTCGGTAAGACCAATGTGGCGAACTTTTCCCGCGGCCCTGAACTTCTGCATCACAGGCAGTAGTTCAGCGACTACATAGTCGTACTCCTGAGGAAGCACTGCGTGGAAGTGCATGACATCGATACAGGATGTACCCAGCGCCTTCAGGCTGTTCTCCAGCGACGCGGTAAACTGCGAGGCTGTTTTCATTACGCCGCCTTCCGATACGGTGGCTTTAGTGGACAGCACCAGGCCATCGCGATCATAGCCGCGGATGGCACGCCCGATGATACTCTCCGTCGCGTTACTGCTTGCGGTATCGATAAGGTTGATTCCCAGCTCGATGGCCCGCCTCACCACGCGCACCGACTCAGCTTCCGTCTTGCCTTTCATGCGGCCGAGACAGCTGTTGCCGCCGCCGCCCAGCCCGATCTGACTGACGCGCAGGCCGGTCCGTCCGAGTGTACGGTACGTTATTCCATTGGCGTCATCAGTAATGGGGTGAGAGCTCACTAGGCCCTGACCAGCATTTTCTTGAGAGCACTTCTAAGCGCTTTCTTATAGCTGCCAATGTAAGCGTAACGGGGACTGCCAATGTTGTCTCGACCCAGAAAGTGCATACAGGCATTCGCTTCAAACACAACAAGCTGACCATTAACCAGCGCGAAGTCTATGCCGAAAACATCCAGCCCTATGCGCTGGTATATCTCCCGAAAAATCTGTTCGCGCTCCCTCAGGCCTCTGTCACGCAGCTGTGCCAGGAAGTTTTCCTCCCGGTGACAGAGCTCGATATCCTGGTCCATCAGGTCAGCCCTGCTCCCCGCGTGGATCGCCCACCGGTCCGAGTATATGCAGTGACGGGCGTAGGCAACGCCATCGACCATGACTACCCGGATCTTTTGGTATAACCCTTCTTCGTTCCTGCAATCTACAAATTGGATCAGGCAGATGCCATCGTAGGGCCATGCGAGGTCTTTGAGGCTGTCGAGCTGGCTCTCTTCAGTTAGCAATAGCATGTTCTCACCGCCGTGGTAACCGCGCGCGCGCACAATCATCGGCCATTCAGTAAAATTTCTGCAGGCAATCTGGAGTTCGCTAAAAGTCTTCGGGTCGGCAGCCTCGGTCCTAGGTACTATGCAGCCCGGTATATTGGCGAGTGTTTTCGGCAGGCGCGCCCGCGAGGTCTTGAAAACATCAAGAGGTTTGTTAAAGCAACGCCTGGGCTGCACAGCATTTATTATGGTCTGTATCTTGTGGAGACTGTTAATAGAAGAGTCCGCGTCACCCACAAGATTGAACAGATGTGCGCGAGGGTTCAGAGGTGGCCAGTTCGGGCGCTCATCAACCAGTATTGAGCGGCTGTGCGCGGCCAGCGTGCGATCGCTCATAATGTAGGGCAGGATTGGCGTAACTCCGACAAAGTCTTTCGTTACCATCGAACCCCCTGCGACGGCAACGCTTGTGGTCTCTCCCCGGCTTTCTACATCTGCCTGCCCAAGCAGAAAAAGCGTTTGATTCACGCGCGGTGTCCATTCGAAGCAGAGTTGGCTTGATAAATCATGCGCTGATCGAGAATTTGTGAGCCGCTATAGGGGGCAAATGTTACACACAGCTTATTGCCTCCGGCAAGAAATGCTTTCGCGCTGACCCGCTCGAGGACGAGCCGATATACAGGCTGGGTATGAGCGGTGGGTACAGTGCTATCCGAAGGGTTTGCCGGCAGCGTGGAACAAAGATGTCACGTACCGCAAAACGTTTGTTGCACCACCTGCTCCGGCCGCGGCGGTGTGGCGTACAGCGCCAATTCTGCGCGGTACTCGTGCGGTTTGCCCAGGACGTCCACCAGCTGGTGGAAAACGCTGAGATCGTCCCTGTCGGTCGCGGCGGCAATGGCGGCTTCCACCAGATGGTTGCGCGGAATGAAGGCCGGGTTGGCGCGGTACATCAGGGCCTGCCGCTCGGCGCCGGACAGGGAATCCTGCGCAATGCGCGCGCGCCAGCGCGCCAGCCACGGTTGCATGCTGGAGGGGAAATCGAAGAGATTGGCAACGCTGTGTTCGCTTCCATCGCCATCGCCCGCAAGATCCGCCAGCCGACGAAAGCACAGGGTGAAGTCGAGTTCGTGCTCTGCCATCAGCTGCCACAGGTCTTCCACCAGTGCGGTGTCCTGCTCGCCAATGCGCCTGCAGCCCCAGCTTGCGCGCCATGCCCTGCGTATTCGCTTGCAGGAACGCATCGGGAAAAGCATTGATCGCGTTCTGCGCCAGTTCGACAGCGCGCTCCTGGTCCTCATGCAAAACCGGCAGCAGCGCCTGGGCCAGGCAGGACAGGTTCCAGTGGGCGATGCCCGGTTGCCTGCGGTAGGCGTAGCGCCCGCCGTGGTCTATCGAGCTGAACACCTGGTCCGGGTTGAACTGGTCCATGAAGGCGCAGGGGCCGTAGTCGATGGTTTCGCCGCAGATCAGCATATTGTCCGTGTTCATCACGCCGTGAATAAAGCCCAGCAGCTGCCACTGGGCGATCAGCTGCGCCTGCCGGGCCATCACCCCTTCAAGCAGGGCCAGCACCGGGTTGTCGCTGCGCTGTGCCTCAGGGTAGTGGCGCTCGATCACATGATCGGCTAACAGTTGCAGCGCCTCGGTGTCGCGCCGCGCGGCAAAATACTCGAAGGTGCCGATGCGGATATGGCTGCTGGCCACGCGCGCCAGCACGGCGCCGGGCAGGAAGCGGTCCCGTGCCACCGTGTCGCCGGTGCTCACCGCCGCGAGGGCGCGGGTGGTGGGCACGCCGAGGCGATGCATGGCTTCGCTGACGATGTATTCGCGCAGCACCGGGCCCAGCGGCGAGCGGCCGTCGCCGCCGCGGGAGTAGGGCGTGGGGCCGGAGCCTTTCAGTTGCAGGTCGAAGCGCTTGCCGTCGGGTGACAACACCTCGCCCAGCAGAATGGCGCGGCCATCCCCCAGCTGCGGGTTGTAGCCGCCGAACTGGTGCCCGGCATAGACAGTGGCGATGGGCTCGGCGCCCGGGGGTACGGCATTCCCGGCGATCACCTGCGTGCCGTCCTCGGAGGCCAGCCAGTCGGCGTCGACCCCCAGCAGTGCCGCCAGCTCGCGATTGACCCGAATCGGGCCCGGTGCGGCCACCGGCACCGGCGCCTGCCGGGCGTAAAACCGCTCCGGCAGTCGCGCGTAGCTGTTGTCGAAGGAAACAGGATCCATTCGCCGGACTCCTCGGGATTGGCTATAGTAAGCGGGCCGCAAGACGCCTGTGACACGTCGGGTGGATCAGCATAGAGCATGCCGCAACGCTAATGAAGAGGAAAGACACGATGGCGAATCCAGCCTGGGATACCCTGATTCGAAATGCACTGGTGTTCGACGGGACGGGCGCCGCGCCGACGGAACAGGATATCGCCATAAAAGGAGGGCGTATCGCCGCGCGCGGCAGCAAGCTGCCGGTCGGTGAGGCCGCGCGCGTCATTGAGGGCGCGGGCCAGTGGCTGCTGCCTGGCCTGTTGGACATTCACACCCACCTGGACCTGGAAGTCGATCTGGAGCCCGGTCTGCCCGGAAGTGGTCAGGCACGGGACGACCACCGTGCTGGTGGGCAACTGCAGCCTGGGCACCTGCTTTGGCCGGCAGCAGTCCGGCGCGCAGAACCCCATCGTCGACTGCTTCACCCGGGTCGAGAACATCCCCAAATCCGTGTTGAACCAGTGCGTCGAGGCGGTGCACTGGGATAACACCGGGGACTACCTGGACCATTTTGAAAATATCCCGCTGGGCCCTAACGTCGGCGCCTTCATTCCACACTCCATGCTGCGGGTGGAGGTGATGGGGCTTACGGACAGTATCAGCCGCGACCCGACCGAGGCGGAGTTGGCGCGCATGGAGCAACTGCTGGAGCAGGGCATGGCGCAGGGTTACCTGGGCATGAGTACCGACGGCCTGCCTTTTCACTACCTGGCCAGCGAGCCCCACACGGCGAAGCGCATTCCCACGCAGTTCGCCAGTTTTGGTGAGATGAAGCGCCTGCTCAAGGTGCTGCGTAAACACAACCGGGTATGGCAGACCACGCCTATCATCGAAAACCGCGCCAAGGCCTTCCTCTACTTCCTGCTTTCCAGCGGGCGGCTGTTCGGCAAGACGCTGAAGACGTCGGCACTGTCAGTAATGGAATTTGTACTGATGCCAGGGGCGCACAAGGGCTTTCTCGGATTTGCGTCCCTGCTCAACAGCCGCCTGCTGCGCGGCAACATTCATTTCCAGGCGCTGGGCACCAACTTCCGCGTGTGGTCGGACGGCATCGTCTCGCCCTTGTACGAAGAGCTGGAGTCCACCTGCCAGTTGATTGCCAAGGAGTACGATGATGTCGCCGGGCGCCTGGCCCTGCTCAACGACCCGGAGTTCATCCGGCGCTTTCGCCGCGATTGGCACCACGGCCGTCGCGGGCGCAACCTGGCCCATTTCAAGGCGAAGCTCGGTGCCCCGGACAATATCGTGGTGCGCGATTTTCACCTGATGATTTTTGACGGCGCTCCGGTTGCGGACTGGGACGGGGAGAGTTTTCAGGCAGTGTACGATCGACTGGAGCGCTTCCAGAACGGCGCCGCTGGCGCTGCCCGTTCCGAGGCAGAGCGCGAGGCCTTTGCGCAGTTTCCGCGCCCCATTCTCGATGATGCGGAATTCATGCTGCACATGATGCGCACCTACGACAAGCAGTTCCGCTTCTGGGTGGATGTGGGCAATGCCGGCAATCGAGCGACCCTGGATCTCCTGCTCAACAAAAACGCCATGCCTGGCTTCAACGATTCCGGCGCGCACATCACCAACATGGCGTTCTTCGATGCCAACCTGATGTCGCTGAAGCTGGCTCAGGCCAGGTCAATGCAGACCGTGAGTACCATGGTGAAGCGCCTGACGCGCGAGCCGGCGGAATTTTTCGGACTGGATGTGGGCACTCTGGACATCGGGGCGCAGGCCGATATCGTATTGCTCGACCCGCAGGCGCTCAAGGACTGGGACACCAACGACTCGCGCGTGCTGGAGTACCGCGAGCTGTTCAAGCACCAGCAGATGTTCAATCGCTCCGAGGGCGTGGTGAAACGCGTGCTGATCAACGGCGAACCGGTGTGGCAGGACGGACGGCGACCAGCGCACTGGGCACTCAGCGGCTGGGGCGGGCACTGCGCGCCGCGTGAGCGCCGGCGTGCGCGCGTTCGTGGCAGCATGTAGGTGGCGCAGAAAGCCACGGCTACAATGTCGAAGCGCGCGCGGCTAACCTGATATATTTCGAAATCAAAGGATTGATCCACACCATGATATTAACGAGGCCCCATATGATTAATGTCACAACGCTGCTCGCTGCCCTGATGCTGTCAACGTTTGCTTATGCCGATACGCATACGCCCAGAACGGATCGGGTGTTAACGGCACAGGAACAACAGGCGCTCACGCCCGACGAGGTCCTGGCGCGGCTCCGTGGTGGCAACGTCCGATTTGTTACTGGTTCGAAGACCACTCGCGATCATTCGGCACTGGTGCGCGATGCGGCCGGAGGGCAGGCGCCCAAGGCGATTGTGCTTTCCTGCGTCGATTCCAGGGTGCCGGTGGAGGATGTTTTCGATCAGGGGATTGGTGATATTTTTGTAGCGCGGGTTGCCGCCAATTTCGAAAACACCGACATCCTCGGCAGCATGGAGTTTGCGACCAAGGTTTCGGGCGCCAAAGTGGTCCTTGTGCTGGGGCATGAAAACTGCGGCGCGATAAAGGCTGCCATCGATAATGTGCAGTTGGGCAATATCACGGCGATGCTGGAGAATGTTAAGCCGGCAGTGGAGGCTATGGCGGACTATCCCGGTGAGAAAACCTCGAGTAATCCTGAGTTCGTGCACCTGGTTGCCGAAAAGAATGTGCAGATCACGATTCAGAATATTCGCGAGAAAAGCCCGATTGTGGCCGCACTGGAAGCCGAGGGTAAGGTCAAAATCGTCGGCGCCCTGTACAACCTTCATACCGGTGAAGTGGAATTTCTGCGCTGATTTCCCGGGGTTTTACCCCAGAGAGGATTCAACCTCGCAAACCTTATCCATAAAGGCCAGACTCGCCTGTAATGTCAAACTGGCACTACATGGCACAGGGGGTTGAATTGGTCGCCGGATTCAGAAAGAGCATTTTCAGAGGCGAAATGCCAGAGATCGACAGTTTGAGCGACCTGAAATTCACAATACTCAACTGGGGCAAACGAAATGGGCGTCATCTGCGCATGACCTGAGCATTGCGCGCCAGCTCCTGCGCCAGCTCGCCAAGCTGCTCGATACAAATTCCCCAGCCCTCGTGGAACCCCATTTCTTCGTGTTTGCGCTGGTCCTCTGCGTCCTTATGCAGCACTCGCGCGGTATAGCGGGTGTCGCTGCCTGCATCTTCCATAGTGATAATTGCCGTCATCGCCAGCCAGGGTGTGGCGGGGCGCCAGCCTGCAAGTAGCGAACTGGTAAACACAATGCGCTCCTGTGGCAGGATCTCGAGAAACACGCCGGGATTGTCGCTGGTGTCCCCATCCGGACCGCGCATGAACGTGTAGAAAACGCCGCCTGGCCGCAAATCAAACCCGCGCAACTCGGTGGTCCACGGCCTCGGGCACCACCACTTTACGAGCTCTTTCGGATCGGACCATGCCTGCCACACACTGGAGCGTGGGGCGTTGAGCAGGCGGCTGATGGTCAATTCGTTGTTTTCGCTGGTCATATTTTTTCCCTTGCGAGTGGTGCGACTTTGCTACTGGATATTTTTCGCTCTGCGTACTTCTGCTTCGAGCCGGTTGAGATTCTGTTCATTGGCGTTAGCGACAAATTCAGCAATTTGACGATAGTGCTCCACCGTATCGAATAACTGGTGCCAACCTACAACAGTGGCATTGCCGACCCTGGAAAATGTAATGGTCAGAATGAAGTGATGACCGGAAAAGTGTTCAATGACGACCCGTTCATCTGGAACGACTTCCAGAAAGCAACTTTCATTCGGGTAGTCCTTTCCATCCGGCCCATGCATGGTAAAACGCCAATAGCCGCCTACTTGCAGATCAAACTCCCTGAACGAATTGGTAAAACCATCCGGTCCCCACCAGCGCGCCAACTGATCCGGATTACGAAACGCAGAAAATACCAGCTCACGCGGCGCGTCAATCGTGCGTTGAGTGACGTGCGCTCGCTCTCCTTCGGCTTCATTGGCCTGCTTTTTTGTATCGTTCATCATCGTAATTTCCGTAAGACATGTTGAATTCCTGAATCTACCCTTGTCGTATTGGCCGTGGCCTTACCAAAATCCAGCTTATAGCGACAAGTATAGCGAATGCTGTGTAGCAAGCCTTGAAAACCCAATCCGGCGCTTCGTAGTAGAGTAGTTCCTGCAGCCAATGAGAAATGAATGTCCCACCGTAAACCACATCACCCGCTCTGGCGCGCAGTGCCATTTCGATATGAGTAAGTGGACAGACGATCCCGAACCACGCCTGCACCGTCACGACGAAGATGGCTAATAAATGCATGATACGAAAGATTGGATTGCGTACCCACGCCCACGACAACGCTGCTCCCGCGAACACCGCAAGCAGGCCGAGTACGACAAACGCAACGAACAGTACATGAAGCGACAACAGCGCATCAGCGGCTAGCAGGTAAAAGGCAGCTGTACGCATTCTCGCAATCCTGGCACGTGCCGGTCGTTTTTACTGATGACCGGGCAACAAGCTTTCATTCAGAAGTCCCTTGCCGGGCACAAAATTTACCTCGATGCGGATGCCATCCGGATCTTCAAACAATGTGGAGTAGTAGCCGGGCGCATAGTTGCTTTCTTCCGGGTTGCGAATAATGTTTGCACCCAGTTCACAGGCCACCTGATAAAGCGCTTCGACATCGTCGCGACTTCTGGCCCGGAAGCACACATGATGTAGGCCAACGGCGCCCTGTGTAAAAGTTCTATTTTTGTGTCGCTCCGGAAGCGGGAGTAATCGCCACAGCGGTTTTGCCGCCTACGCAGTAGTAAAAGGAATCATCATCAATCACCGGACTCATTCCCATGGCGCCTAGCAGCCCGGCATAAAATGGACGTGATGCATTCATATCACTTACGCATAACTGGATGTGGGCAATGCCACTTATTTCTGCCATGAATAATCTCCTGCGGTCAGTTTGGCGGTTAGAGACCATCTGGAATTTTCGACTCCATCAATTTCCTTCGGCTTAGCTTACGCCCGTCCACGATAAATGTACCATCGCCAACCGCGTGCACCATCCGTTGCTCGTTTCGTGACGTGTCGAAGTATGCCGCAACGCCTTCGAGATCGATGACGCTATTGCTGTAGTTTTTTACGCCCATGTCGACGACGTTACACTCGATATCTAGCCAGACATTCTTTTAACAGGGGCGCTTTACTTCCTGACCTGTGCCGGGGGTCAGCTTGCAACTTGCTGAATTTGTCCGTATCGGCACCGGAACATGTTCCTATTGCCAACGAGCTTTATCCAGCATGGCAACGGTGGGACATCTGCAATAACACACTCCTTTGTCCTCGAACGAGCGCCAAGGAATAATTCCAGGGTCCAGTAGTGATCGCAAATCGTGGCGTGAAATCCAGAACCATCGTCCATGAGATCGTCATTACGTTGTGCTTCGTTCCGTCATTGGTTACCACAAGGACAACGGGCCCCGATTCCATTAACGTAAAGGCTTTATTTAGTTGCAATTTTTTCATGCGAGCAATTCCGTATATCCCGTTTCGCCTGACGTTGCTGGCACGGGCGCGTGGGGTAGCCACCAGTCCGAGCACAGCAAACTGACCGATGCCGTTGAGACAAACGCCACCGTGATGTGTGTGGCGACGGTTTGCATAGTGGCGCTGGCAAGTTTAGTTTAGGCTCATCGTCTTTGTTGTGGAGTGTATTCTATGCGCTGGTTGCTGGGCCTTGTAGTTGCAGTCATTGCGGGCAGTGGTTCTTTTGCTGGTGCTCCCGGCGCCGATTGATCCGGTGAGCTGGACCCCGGACCCGAACCCCGGATTGACCGGTCCCTTTGAACCCAACCGCCAACTGGCCGAGGCCGAACGTCTGCTCGACGGAGTGGGCGTGGGCCCGGAGGATGTGGCCTGCGCACCGGGCGGCGCGCGCTACACCGGGTTTGCGGATGGGCGCATTGTCCGTTTCGATGCCACTGGTACGCATACCGAACTGGTCAATACCGGTGGCCGTCCACTGGGTATGCAGCTCGATGCTGCGGCGCCACCTGATTGTCGCTGATGCTATTCGCGGGATTCTGGCGGTATCAGGGCAGGGTGAGATTGAGGTGCTGACGGACAGCGTGGACGGCGAAAAAATGCTGTTCGTGGACGATCTGGACATTGCGGCGGATGGCACCATCTGGTTTTCCGATGCCTCCACGCGCCACGGCTATGCGCACAGCATGTACGACTTCCTCGAGGGGCGGCCCACCGGCAGGTTGCTCAGCTATGACCCCGCCAGTGGTGAAACGCGGGTGCGCCTCGATAAGCTGTTTTTCGCCAACGGCGTGGCGCTGGGGCCCGACGATGAATATGTGCTGGTCAATGAAACCGGTGCCGGGCGTATTCATCGCTTATGGCTCAAGGGCGCGAAAGCCGGTCAGCGCGACCTGTTCGCGTCAGGCCTGCCCGGTACACCCGATAATATCTCCTTCAACGGCAGGGATACGTTCTGGGTTGCCATGCCCATGTTGCGCAGCGCCGCTGATGCCCTGGCCGGCTATCCGCTGGTACGCAAGCTGCTATCGCACTTGCCGGCCGAATCCCTGGGGGCCGGCGTCACTCCCTACAGCTTCGTGGTCGGCCTGGATTTGAACGGGGAGGTCGTACAAAACCTGCAGGACATCAACGCAGGCTTCCATATGATTACCAGCGCCAATGAATGTGACGGCAGCCTGTATCTCGGTAGTGTGATGATGCCCGCCGTAGGCAGGTACCCGCTGTAACAGACAGGTCGACGATGTGCGATATCGCCTGATCTAAAAACGCTCTATATACAGCGCAATGATCAGCACCGTACCGAGCAATGCCACAATACCATTGACGACCATGCCCCACTTCGCGCCATAGCCGGGAGGAAATTCTGCGGGACTGAGAGTCTTCAGCAACGCGGCATACTGCCTGGAAGAATAGAGGGCTGAAATCGCCCCGAGCAGGATAAAGGCGAGCCCCAGCCAGAACGTAACACTCATCAGGGCCGCCTGCTCGCGACTCGCAATCTGGGTCCCCGCTTTCGCGGGGACGAGCGGCATTCCACAACCCGGGCGCCCGCTAGTCCACGCTGATGCCGGCGGCCTTGATCGGCGCTCCCCACTTCGCGATCTCGCTCTCGACGAACTTTTGCAGATACTCCGGCGACCGGCGCTCGGGCGCGACCAGATCCACTCCGAGTTCCTGCATCCGATCCTTCAGCGCCGGCGTGTTCATCGCTTCGATCGTTGCGTCGTTGAGCTTCTTGACGATCGGAGCGGGGGTGCCCTTGGGCAGGAAAAACGCGTTCCAGGTGATCGCTTCGAAATCGACTAGGCCTTGCTCGTGCGCGGTTGCAAGCGACGGCAGTAGCGACGAGCGGCTGCGTGCCAATAGGGCGATGCCTTTTAGCGTGTTGCTCGCGATCTGCGGGAGCGCGCTGGCACTGTTCGAGCACATGTAGTGCACCTGCCCCGCGATCAAATCCAACATCGCCGGTCCGCCGCCGCGATAGGGAACGTGCGTCGTATTGATGCCGGTTGCCGCGTTGAGCAGTGCGCAACCGAGATGGGTCGTGGAACCGACCCCGGCCGAGCCATATTGCAGCTTGGCTCCGTTTGCCTTGGCGTAGGCGATGAACTCTTGAAGGTTGTTGGCAGGAAAATCCTTGCGCGTGATCAAGACCATCGGCTGCTCGGCGAACAGCGCGACCGGTGCGAAATCGGTGGCGGGATTGTATGGCAGCTTCTTGTAGAGCGTTGGTTATAGGCGTGGGTGCCGACGCTGCCGAGTAGAAACGTGTAGCCGTCCGGCATCGCCTTCGCGACGCGATTGGTGCCGACAATGCCAGCTGCGGCACCGATGTTCTCGACGATCACCTGCTGGCCCAAGCTCATGCCGAGCGGCGTAAAGACTCGACCCATGACATCGAATGCGCCGCCGGCGGCAAAAGGCACCACCATTGTCACCGGCCGCGTCGGCCAGTCCTGCGCCGGCGCGGACGAGCATAAGGCTACGAGGGCCGCCGCGGCGGCAGCAATCGGCGATTCGT
>CAVQGV010000003.1:0-207848 GCA_963712135.1 uncultured Gammaproteobacteria bacterium | reverse complement strand
CGCGGTTCCAATTGATGATCCCTCCGTCGAACTGCCACTGAAAAATGGCGTCGTGAGTTTCTTCCAGCATCTGGGCCTGGCGACGAGCCAGCTCTCGGGTGCGCACGCGATTGCCGATATCGAGATTGATGCCGACCCAGCCGGTGATCTTGCCGGTGCCATCGCGCACCGGCACGCCGCGCGAAAGGATCGGATGCCATTCGCTGTCGACGCCTTTGACGCGGAATTCGCGTTCCCAGAGGCCCGCCGTGTGCACGCAGTCTTGCCATGCGGCTCTGATCGGTTCGACATCGTCTGGATGAAGCGCCCGGACCCAGCCGAAGTTGGCCCAATCGGTTTGTTTGAGACCGGTCAGCGCGCAAAAAGAGTCGCTCAAGTAGATATTGTGGCCGCGCGAATTCGCGATCCATATTCCATAAGGGATGGAATCGCCGATGCCACGATAGAGCTGCTCGCTTTGACGCAGCTCCTCGACGGTGCGGATGCGCTCGATGGTGTCGGTGGCATGAACCAGATAGAGATCGAGCAGGCGAAGCTCGTGTTCGGAAGGCCGGTGAGGCTGCTGAAATTGCGTCGAAACAATGCCCAATAGCTCACCATTGCGGCTAACCAGCGGCGTGCACTGCATGGCGCGAAAACCTGCTTCCGCGCCATTGCACGGACGCTTGCGGACGCTGAATAATCCCGCATCTCCTCGACGATAACCCGAGTGCCTGACGCTATGGCACGGCCGCAGGGTGAATCGTCGTCGAGCGGCAATCTCTGCAAACGATCGATATACTCCTGGGCAAAGCCGCGATGTGCGAGAATTTTCGTGGTCTGGTTCGGCGCATCATAAATCTGCACGTCACCCATAGTTGCGCCGACGATCTCCATGGAGCCGTCCAGAATCAGCTCCATGGCCGATTCGAGCTCCATTGGGCGAAGCAATTGCGCGCTGAGCCGGTAGAGCCGATTGAGGGCGCTGATCTCGGCGGCGAGCTCGGCCTCGCGCTGTTCCGCTATCTCTATCGGACCTTCTTGGTCAGCCATATGGTTTAACTCGGATCAACGCACTAAGCACGACTGCAGTCTACCGTGCCGTCGACGGCAGCTTCAATCAAGGACGTAAAAAAAGAGCGCAAAGACGCGCCGGAGGTCAGGGGAAAACGAATCTCATTCGGGGACGCGAGACGCCGCGTTATTGCGATAACGATTCTACCGGCAGGCGGATGCGAAAGAGAGTTCCTTGACCCTGCTCCGTTTCAACTTCAATTTCACCGCCATGATTTTTGATGATCCGTTCGCAGATGGAAAGTCCCAATCCCATGCCGGCTTTTTTACGTGCGGTAAAAAAGGGCTGAAAAATTTTCTGCAGGTCATCGCTGGCGATGCCATGGCCGGTATCGCCCACGGTAATTACGACGCTATCCGGGAAATTGCCACCGTCAGCAAGCTGTGCGCTGACCGTAAGATGGCCGCCGCCGAGCATGGCATCGAGGGCGTTCAAATAGAGGTTCACCAGCACCTGTTCCAATTGTTGAGCATCCGCGTGAATGGGCGGTAGATGCGGGGCGACTGCTTCGGTCAAGCCGACTTTTTGCTTGTAAAGACGGGCGTCGATCATCTTCAGGGTTTTAGCGATGAGAGCCCCGACATCGGTGGTTTGCGGCGTCACCGGTGTGGGTCGCGCGAAGTCCATCAGACCTTGAATAATCTTTTGGCAGCGCTTGGCCTCCTCGTCGATGATTTTCAGCGTCTGGAAATCGGCGGCGTCGGACGGTGTGGTGCTCTGCATCTCTTCGACGAAACCCATAATGATGCCCAAAGGATTGTTGAATTCGTGGGCCATGGAGGCGGTAATCTCGCCGAGAGAGACCAGGCGGCCGGAGGCGATTAATTGCTGCTCGAGCAATTGCGCCTGCTCGCGGGATTTCTGCTCACTCTCGCGCAGCGCTTCTTCGGCTTGCTTCAGCTCACTGATGTCGCTCAACGTCACCACACAGCCGATGGCGGAACCGGCCTTGTCATACAACGGTCCGGCGCTCATCAGCATATATACGTTGCCGCCGCTTGCCCGGCGCAAGTTTACTCCAACGCCACGGATGGGTTTACCGCTAAGACAGCCTCTCAGAAGATCGGCTGTATCTTGCAAATCCGACGCGTCAATTCCGGCGAGCGGAAATACCTCGCCGAAAGATTGGCCCAGCACACTTTTGCCCCAGAACTCATCCGCTTCCCGGCTCGCCTGGATGATGGTCCCGGCGGAATCACAGACTACAATGATCTCCGCCGCTTGCTCGAGGATCGAGCTTGCGAGCCGCGCGGCAGCAATAATTTCTTCGTTGCGTTTTTGTTCCGCTAGGTCGGTGACGACCATACATAAACAGAACTCATCGCCAATCGAGACGGCATTGACCGAGCAGTAGGTCGGCACGGGCGTGCTGTCGCTCGCACAAAAGAGTAGCTCGGCCTTCGCCAGATGATTTTGGCCGCGTCGAATAAGAGAATCGTAGGCGTGACGATCGGCGGGCGCGATGAACTCACGAGCAAGCACGCCGATAACTTTTTCGTGCGGTAAACCAACCATTTCGGCAAAACGCTTGTTGCAGTAAAGGATGGTGCCGTCGGGAATCAGCGTGGCCGCGCCTTCGCTCATTTCCTGAAGCAGCATGCGCGCGGAGTAGTCGGCGCCGCGCAGAGTATAAACCTGATCGCCCTGAGGACTGTTCACGACGAGGGCATCGACTTCGCCACGGCGGATGGCTTCGAGAGTTTCCTGCGCCTCACGCAGTTGCTCTCTCAACTGCTCGATTTCGGTGAGTTCTCTCGCTTTGCTCATAAGAATTTTTACGACGCCGCCGTGAGATCCATACCGACAAGAATTCTCTCGGTGTCAGAAAGATCGCCGATAAACCGCCGCAATGGGAGCGGCAGTTGCTTGACGAGGGTCGGCGCGGCGATAATCTGCTCGCCTTGGGCAAGCGCGGGTTTTTGGTAGATATCGATCACCTCGAGCTCGTAACGGCCGTTGAGGTTGTGTTCGCATATGTCACGGATGTTCGCCACGGCACGGCTCGATCGCGGCGTGGTGCCGGCAATGTACAAGCGTAGGACGTATTTCTCGGCGGCACGTTCGCGGATGCGAGTGGCAAAATTGACGACGCGGGAGGGTTTCTGTTTTGGTGGCATTTGGATTCCTTTTAGCTCCGGCCGCGCAGATCCAGCCCGATGAGGACTTTTTCGGTGTTCGACAGATCGCCGATGATCTTGCGCATCGGTTCAGGGAGATTACGCACCAGAGTAGGAATGGCGATAATCTGATCGCCGCGCGCGAGCTGCGGGTTATCGAGCAGATCGATCACCTCGATCTGATAGCGGTCTCCAAGAAACTCAGCGCAGATTTTCTTGAGATTGGCGAAGGCGGCAATGCATTTTATACGACGACCGCAACGTCTACATCGCAATCCGGGCGTTCGACGACCCGGCGAAGGTCCACCGATACCCGGGGCGGCGCGACGACTTCAGCAACTACGCCGTCGACATCGTCGGCGTGTGTTTCGACAGCTACAACGACAAGCGGACCGGTTTCGAGTTCGACCTGACCGCCGGCGGGGCCAAGATCGACCTCATCCTCGGCAACGGCGAGAACGAGTGGGACACGTCGTGGAACGCGGTCTGGGACGGCGAGGTGGCGCACGACGACCGCGGCTGGACCGCCGAGTTCCGGGTGCCATTGAGTCAGCTGCGGTACGGGCCGCAGGACATCCCGGCCTTTCATATCTCGCGCCGTATCCGGCAACTGGCATCCGCGCCTCCGGTCGGGACGAGAGAACAGGATTTACTGCTCGCTGCGGCAGGATTGGGAGTGTGATGGTATGACGGCAATCGATGTAAACCAACCCATGGACGGCGTGCGCTACGAGAAGGACGACGGCATCGCCACGATCACCATTGATCGCAGCGCGCGCGGCAACTCGCTTACCCCGGCCATGCAGGCCATGTTCCGGGCGATCTGGAGCGATGTGCGCGACAATCCCGAGGTGCGTGTGGCGGTGATCACCGCCGCCGGGGACCGCCACTTCTGTACCGGCTTTGACGTATCGGAAGCGGACAGTGAGGCCGCCGCCGATGAAGTGTTCGTCGACAAACCCCTGCGCGAGGCGGTGTTCTGGTCGCCCTACCAGAACGACGTGTGGAAACCGGTGATCTGCGTGGTCAACGGCACCTGCGTCGGTGGCGGGCATCATTTCGTGGTGGACGCGGATATTGTGATCGCCTCGCGCAATGCAAAATTCATCGACTCCCATGTCAACGTGGGCATGGTGGGTGCGATCGAAAATATCGGCCTGGCCAAGCGCCTGCCGCTGGGCACCGCCCTGCGCATGACGCTGATGGGCAACAGCTATCGCCTGTCCAGTGAACGCGCACACCAGTTGGGCCTGGTGGATGAACTGGTGGAAACGCCGGACGAGGCGCGCGCACTGGCGCAGGACATGGCCAGCGCAGATGCTGAAGAATTCGCCGCAGGCCATGGCCCTGTCCAAGCGCGCGATCTGGGGCTCGCTGGAGCTGGGCTATGAGGCATCGCTGGAGGCCGGCTGGAAGCTGTTGCGCTCGCACTGGACGCACCCGGATTTCGAGGAGGGCCCCAAAGCCTTCGCGGACAAGCGCGAACCCGTGTGGAACCCCGACCCGCATGCGAAGAAGTAGCCTGCCAGCATGAACACACAATTCTCCAAAGCTGAGTTGAGCTTTCAAGCCGAGGTGCGCGAGTTCCTGCAGGACTACCGCGAACTCGACGGCTTTTACTGCCAGGGCCACACGTGGCCCCAGGTGCGCGCCCTGTTCTGTGCCATGGCCGAAAAGAACTGGCTGGCGCTGAGCTGGCCCAAACAGTTCGGCGGACTGGCCAAAGGGCCAGTGTGCGAATTCATCCTGTGGAACGAGGTCGCCTACGCCGGAGCCGCGCGAAACCCGCTGGCCTCCGGCATCGTCGCGCAAACCCTGATCCGTTACGGCACACCGGCGCAGCAGGCGACGTGGCTGCCGCGCATACGCGCAGGCGAGATTCACTTTTCACTCTGTTACTCAGAGCCCGAGGCTGGTTCGGACCTAGCCAGTCTGCGGCTGCGCGCGGACAAAAATGCCGACGGGAGCCACTACCTGCTCAACGGCCAGAAGTGCTGGCAGTCGTACGCGCAGGACATGGATTACCTGTGGGTGCTGGCGCGCACTGGCAGCCAGGACAGTCGCGGGCGCGGCCTCAGTCTGTTCATCTGTGACAAGCACGCGGCGGGTGTTACTGTCTCGCCGCTGCCTACGCTGGATGGCGACCAGTTGAACGAAGTGTATTTTGATCGGGTGCAAGTCCCGCTGGCGCAACGGGTGGGGGAAGAAAACGGCGCGTGGCCGATTATTGGCGAAGCGCTGGCGGACGAGCGCCACATCCAGTTTCCGCCGGGTCGCGTGCGCCGCGACCTGGAAGACATGGTGGCCTGGCTCAACGCCAACGGATTGGGCGAGAACCCCGTGGTGCGTCAGCGCATGGCAGAGCTCACGGTGCAGGTGATGGAGACCGAAATACTCGGGCTGAAAGTACTGGAGGCGATGGTAAAGGGTCGCAATGCCACCGTCGACGCCGCCATGAACAAGATCATGCACACCACCACCTGCCAGGCGATCGCCCGCGCGGTGCTGGACGTCGGCGGACCGGAGGCGCTGGTCAGCGGCGGCCGCCCGGAACTGGTCTGGCGCCAGAGCATCACCGAAACGATTGGCGGCGGCACCTCGGAAATTATGCGCAGTGTGGTGTCGCGGCAGTTGTTGGGGCTAGGCAGCTGATCGTACCGTGCGAGCCACGAAACGGGCAGGGTGCACCGGAACCGTGCGGCGACATGGACGTCGCCGCCCGAGCCTGTACAGGGGCGTACGCTTTTTGGCGTGTTCCGATGCACCCGTACCCGTTTCGTGGCGCCAACAGGTTGAGCAATAAGGAGGAACAGCACATGGCCTGGGATTTCGAAACCGACCCGGTATTTCAACAGCAACTGGACTGGATGGACGCCTTCGTGCGCGAAGAGATCGAACCCATCGGCCTGGTCTGGCGCAAGCCGACGGACCCCTTTGACGTGCACAACGAAACGACCTGTGCGCTGATCAAACCGCTGCAGGAAGAGGTGCGAAAACGCGGCCTGTGGGCCTGCCACCTCACCCCGGACCTCGGCGGCCAGGGCTATGGCCAGGTCAAGCTGGCGCTGATGAACGAGATACTCGGCCGCAGCACCTGGGCCTCGCGCGTGTTCGGCACCCAGGCGCCGGACACCGGCAACGCCGAGATCATCGCCCACTACGGCACTCCCGCGCAGAAGGCGCGCTATCTGCAGCCCCTGCTCAACGGCGACATCGTCTCCTGTTACTCGATGACTGAACCGCAGGCGGGTTCCGATCCGGGCCAATTTACCTGTCGCGCCTGGCGCGAGGGCGACGAGTGGGTGATCAGCGGTGAAAAATATTTTTCCTCGCACGCGGACTTCGCCGAATTCCTGATCGTCATGGCGATTACCGATACCGCGGTGCCGGTACACCAGGGTGCGACCATGTTCCTGGTGCCGCGCGACACACCGGGTATCGAGATACTGCGCAACGTCGGCCTGATGCACGAGAGCCTGGATGAGCCGGGCAGCCACGGTTGGGTGCGCTACAACAACGTGCGCCTGCCCGCTGACGCGGTACTGGGCGAACCCGGGAAGGCTTTCGAATTGGCGCAGAAACGCTTGGGCGGCGGGCGCATTCATCACGCCATGCGCACCGTTGCCTACTGCAAGCGCGCCCTGGATATGCTGTGCGAACGCGCCCTGAGCCGCTATACGCAGGGCAGCCTGCTGGCGGAAAAGCAGACCATACAAAACTATATCGCCGACTCCTTTATCCAGCTGGAGCAATTTCGCCTGCTGGTGCTGTACGCCGCCTGGTGGTGCGACAAGGGCGACCGCCACAAATCCCGCATCTACATCTCTGCAGTGAAAGTGCAAGCGGCGGAAGTGCTGCACGATATCGTGCGCCGCGCTGTACAGGTGCACGGCGCCCTCGGCTGCTCCAATGAAACGCCACTGGCCAATTTGTGGATGACTGTGCCCATGATGGGCGTGATGGACGGTCCCAGCGAAGTGCACCGGGTAACGGTGGCCAAGCAGGTGCTGCGCCAGCACCAGGCATCGCCTGATCCCCTGTGGCCCAGCGAGTGGCTGCCTGCGAAAATCGACGCGGCGCGCCTGAAGTTCGCGGACTACCTCGACGCTACCGTGGGCAACCTGTGATGCACGAGCAACTGGCAGCCAGCACGGAGCCCAGGCCGCAGATTGACGTGCCGCGCCCTTGAGCGCTGGATGGATGCGCAGGGACTGCCCGGTGCGGGCAGCGCCCTATCCGCGCGCTACATCAGCGGTGGCGCCTCCAACGAGATCTTCGAACTGCGGCGCGGCGACACCCGCATGGCGCTGCGCAAGCCGCCGGCGAAAGTACCCAGTGGCCGCAACGAGATCATGTTGCGCGAATACCGCGTCATCGCAGCGCTGAACGACACCGACGTTCCGCACCCGCAGGGCATCGCCGTGTGCGACGACACCTCCGTGCTCGGCTCCTGCTTTTACATCATGGGACATATCGACGGCTGGACCCCGATGGGGCAACTGCCGCCGCCTTTCGATCGCGATCCGCAATTGCGCGCGGCCATGGCCCATGAACTGGTGGATGCGATTGCGCGCCTCGGCCAGGTCGACTGGCGCGCGGCGGGACTGGAGGGCTTTGGCAAGCCCGAGGGATTTCTCGAGCGCCAGGTGGATCGCTGGCTGGCGCACCTGGCCAAAATACAATTCCGCGAGCTGCCCGGCCTTGACGGAGGCCGCGCGAGTGGCTGCGCAAGCACACCCCGCGCCAGCTTTACGCCCGGCATCATCCACGGCGACTACCAGTTCGCCAATGTCATGTTCCACCACGGCAATGAAGCCAGGCTCGCCGCCATCGTCGATTGGGAGATGGCCACCATCGGCGATCCGCTGCTGGACCTGGCCTGGATACTGATGACCTGGCCCGACCCGGATGAGGAGCGCAACACCGGTTACGTCGACTTCACCGGCATGCCTTCGCGCGATGAACTGATGCACCGCTACGCCAGCACCAGCGGATCTGCCGGTGGACGCGATGGACTATTACATCGTGCTGGCGCGCTTCAAGATGGCCTGCGTGCTGGAGGCCGGCTACGCCCGCTATGTGCAGGGCGGCGCGGACAACCCGAAGATGGCGCTGTTCGGCGATGTGGTGCTGGATATGGCGGACAAGGCACATCTGTTGTCCCGAACTTCAACGCTGAAACCCACACAATAATGCGGGTCAAAACTCACGCATTGCTTTAACATGACAGATGTCTTTTTTAAGGTTATATTTATCTGCAACTGACGACACCCTACCCCATCGCGCAACCGGCAAGCAGGAGAACACTACATGAAATACCGAACCATCGACTGCGATCAGCATGTGATCGAACCCCCGGACCTGTGGGAAAAGTACCTGCCCAAAAAATTCCATGACGTCGCCCCCAAGCTGGTCAAGGACAAGGACGGCGGCGACGCCTGGCTGCTGGGCGAGGCGGTGGAATCCTTAGGGCCTGGTCGCGGCGATGAACAAGACCCCCAAAACCCTGAAATGGACCGGGGTGAAATACGAGGATATGCACCCCGGCATTTTCGAACCGGCCGCCCGCCTGGAGCTGATGGACGAGGACCGGGTGGACGCGGCGGTGTTCTTTCCCCCGCAGCGCACCATGATTTATTTTATGGGACAGGAAAAGGAATTTTCCCTGGCCGGCATGCAGGCCTATAACAATTTCATCACGGATTTCTGCGCCCACAAACCCGAGCGCCTGGGTGCCATCTTCCAGATGCCCGCCACCGGCATCGACGATTCTGTGATGGAGCTCAGACGCGCCAAGGAAGCCGGCGCCAAGGGCGTGGGACTGGCGACCTGGCCCAGCGGCGAGGCCATTCTCTCGGCCGAGGACGACAAGTTCTGGGCGGTGGCCGAGGAACTGGCCATGCCGATCCATATTCACATCGGCCTGACACCCCCCACCGTCAAAACCCAGAAAGTGGCGCAAAAAGGCGGCGTGCCGCAACTGGTCGCCTTCTCCACCACCATGAGCCGCATGCCGGTGCTGTTTGCGGAATTTATCTTCAACGGCGTGTTCGAGCGCTTCCCCGGACTCACCATTGTCGGCGGTGAAGTCGGCGCCGGCTGGGTGCCTTTTTTCAAGCAGGAACTGGATGACCGCTACCGCCGCAACCGCTACTGGACCGGCGTCAACCTGTCCATGCTGCCCAGCGACTACTACCTGCGCAACTGCAAGGTCGGCGTGGTCAGCGACCAGTTCGGCATACAGAATTGCGATTCGGTCGGTGTGGACACCATGATGTGGTGCAGCGATTTCCCGCACCACATCACCGACTGGCCCAACTCCCATCACCTGATCAACTCCATGGCGCACGGTCTGGATGAGGGCAAGAAGCGCAAGATCTTCTGCGAGAATGCGGGCAAGCTTTACGGGTTTATCTAAAGCTCATCTGCAACACGAGGCAGCCAAATGAACGACCCTTCAATCTACGAGCCCCCAAAGGTCTGGACCTGGGACGCAGAAAGCGGAGGTAGATTTGCCAACATCAATCGCCCGATTGCTGGCGCCACGCACGACAAGGAATTGCCCGTCGGCAAACACGCGCTACAGCTGTATTCGTTAGCCACGCCCAATGGCGTGAAAGTGACCATCCTGCTCGAAGAGCTGCTGGCGTTGGGAAAGACCGCAGCAGAGTACGACGCCTGGCTGATCAATATCCTCGAGGGCGATCAGTTTGGCAGCGGTTTTGTCGCGGCCAATCCCAACTCCAAGATTCCGGCGCTGGTTGACCACAGCGCGAGCCCTCCGATCCGGGTATTTGAGTCGGGGGCCATTCTTTTTTACCTGGCAGAGAAGTTCGGCGCATTTCTTCCCACAGAACCCTCACCACGCGCTGAATGCCTGTCCTGGTTGTTCTGGAATATGGGCAGCGCACCGTTCCTGGGAGGTGGCTTCGGCCACTTCTACGCCTATGCGCCCGCAAAGTGGGAATACCCGATCAATCGCTATGCGATGGAAGTGAAACGCCAGCTCGACGTGCTGGATCGCAATCTTGCAGACCGGCAATTCCTGTGCGGCGACGATTACACCATCGCCGATATGGCAAACGTCGCCTGGTATGGTGTACTGGTGACGGGCACGCTCTATGAGGCGCAGGAATTTCTGGACGTGGCCTCGTATACCAACGTCGTACGATGGGCAAAAGAGATTTTGGCTCGACCAGCCGTCATTCGCGGCCAGCGGGTTAACAGGGCCTGGGGGCCGAGGAAGAACGTCATTGAGCGCCACAGTGCCAGCGATCTGGATTAGCTAACAGGCGCGGATCGATACTGCCGGAACAGTGGAGTCAGGGCCATGACCAACACAGCAGCACCCCCATTGCAGGTCGGCCAATGGTTCAATCAGGATCAAGCGCTGACCCTTGCGAAATTGCGCGGTAAGGTGGTTGTACTACAGCGTTCCAAATGCTGATCGATCACACGGGGCAGCTGGTACTGCATGAGTTTGGTGTGTGGACGAATTGCGCCTGGGCGCGCTGATCGGGAACTTGCTCGATTAAGAGGTCAGATGCACTAACCCCTGGAAATCTTTAATACCTGCCCGACCTGCAGGGAATCACTGGTCCTGCTGTTTACCCGACGCAATTGTTTCACGCTGGTGCCATAGCGATTAGCAATAGTCCAAAGCGTATCGCCACGATTCACACGGTGAGTGAATTCGTTCGCAGCGACAACGTTGTTCTTACTGGCGGCGCTCGCTACATTTCCTGTGGTTGGTATACGCAGTTTCTGGCCTGCATTAATCAGATTGCCGCGCAGGCCGTTGGCCGAACGCAATTGCGGCACGCTGACGCCAGTCCTGTCCGCAATCTTCGACAGCGAATCGCCCTTGCGCACTACATAACTCTGTTGGGTTGCAGTACGTGCGGCAGAGCGTGCTGGCTACAGTTACTTCAGTTACCTCACGCTCCGGCTGGGAACGAAGCTCGGTCACCGGCTGCCCAAAGTTGGAACCGTATATCGACGCCACTCTGGTTTCATACTGCTTGGCGTACACGGCAACATGGTAGTGTGGCGGGTAGCGTTCGCGGGTCACATCCAGTACCCGTTCCTTCTCGAGGGACAGCAGGGTATTTTCAAGCCAGGCACGACATTTCTGTTTCGCCGGAATTCTCAGATCAACAGCCATACCCGTTGGGTGCACCGAGCGGACAGATGCATTAGCGGGCTGTCGATTCCTGGGTCGCAACAGACTGGTAACCACGAGCTTCTCGCCACAAGCGGAGTAGTACTGCGCACTGAGCCGACCCAAAAACAACTTTGTCTCCGAGACGGCATAAGGATAGGACACATCGTGTAAATCCATATACCGATCCGGATTCACTCTGACCAACTGACTGGAATTGACGTTCCGCTGCACCTCGCTCGCCGCATTGATAAAGTTGAAGCCGTACGATCGAGCCAGCTGGTACTGCTTTTCCATGGAAGCGGCAGAACCCATCAGGGTTTGCGCCTGCGCCAGGCCGGTACATAACAACAAGGCCGCAGTGACCTTGGCAATGATCAGGTTTTTCAAGTCGTGTTCCCCCCGTAATTGCTGATTCTGGTTATTAAGTTCAGCCTTTTACGACGCGCTTGGTTAATTCTTGTACTTAATACTCTCGTGATTTATCACATTTGTCTAGTAGCATCTTGAATTTATTCATAATAATTTTTTAGCGCATTTCCTTCAATAACGCGCCGACCTGCTTTGCGACGTCAGTTGAAGCGAATGGCGCACAGTACCAAGTACATTATGGTTCAAAATATCATACTTAAACTGATGTCATGTCGGCCAGGTCGAGACGTATGGTGCGGCGCAACAGTTTGCCGGTCTCGTTGTACGGCAATTCGGTGGCAAAGCGAACCAACTGCGGTACGCGAGAAGACCGTAAGTGCCGTTTCACCCAGTTTTGCAATTCCTCAGCGGTTGCGTCAGTTCCGGACTTTAACACTATGACTGCAGCCACCGCCTCTCCCCAGTGTTCATCAGGCACACCAACAACACCTGCTTCTGCCACTGCCGGATGGCGCACCAGCACATCCTCGATTTCTCCCGGCGACATATTCTCCGCGCCGCGCACAATCACATCATCTGCACGTCCTTCCAGGAAAAGAAAACCTTCCTCATCCATTTCTCCGGCGTCACGAGTCGGGAACCAACCCTGCGCATCCAGCATGCTACCGCGCCCGATATATTCACCCGATACCTGCTCCCCGCGCACGTAGATTTCGCCGCGCTCGCCAGGCGCCAATACCTTGCCCTCGTTATCGCGAATCTGTAGTTCCACACCGGGCAGCGCACGCCCCACTGAGGTCAGGCGACGACGCACTGCAGACTTATCACTCTTGATGGCCGCGCGATGATCTTCTGGCAGCAGTACGCAAATCGTGGAGCTGGTTTCAGTCAGACCGTAAGCCTGGGTGAACTGCGTGTGCGGAAACAACTGCATGGCTCGTTCAATCACGGGCCCCGGCATCTTACCACCGCCATAGGATAGTGCCGACAGGTGCGGCAGATCAGCGCCGGACTGCCCTTCCAGCTCGCGCACGATCTGCGCGAGCATGGTGGGAACAAGAAATGCTGTCGTTACTTTTTCGCGCCGGGCCAGTTCGAGCCAGGCCCGCGCATTGAAGTTTGGCATCTGCACTACACGCCTGCCGGCGTAAACGGAGCTGATAACAGAGATCACCCCCGCGATATGATATGGCGGTACCGCAACCAGGGCTACATCGTCTGCGGACGCAGCGCCAAACTCAACGGCGGAAAACATGTAGGACACCAGATGCCGATGGCGCAACACGGCGGCCTTGGGAGCACCGGTAGTGCCACTGGTAAACAACAGTACTGCAATTTCCTCGGGGTCCATTACCCAATCGGCCGTCGCTGCCGTTCCTTCCTTGCGGGCCAGCTCAACAAATTCCCGCCGCTCCATTGGCGCTACGGCAGTACCGCTCGACAGAGTCGCGATACGCGCCTGATCTGACACCAGCAGGGACGGCTGGATACGCTGTAGCAGTGCATCCACTTCGACATCCGCCAAACGATAGTTGATCGGCACAAAGGGCTTGCCCGCCCAGGCACTGGCGAACAGCGCTATCGGCAGCGCCAGACTACTGACATCCAGCGTCGCCACATGCTCATACTCACTGTTGCGCAAGTGAGTTGCGGCCTGACCCGCAGCGTCAAACAACTGCTGATAGGTCAGGGACTCCTCCTCCGTTCACGAAGGCCACGCGCTCCCCGAAACCCTGGGCGGCCATTTCCAACAGCATCATCAAATTCATGGTCAGCGTCTTATGTCAATGCAATTTGCCAAAAAAGTGCCCGTCTTCAATCTGAGGACGGCAGCGGTTTGGCGCCTTTAATCACGAGGGCAACACCGTCTGCTGCCAGTGATCCTGCTCCGGGCTTTACGCACAACAGTTCCAGGTTGCCGCCTCGTTGGTATAGCGCTTGCCCAATAGTGTGCCCTGTGCGGCGGCGGCATCCAGTGCCATGCCCGGGCTTGCCGTTTCACCCTCGACTAACAGGGGCGCGCCACCACAACTTAGTACAATGTTGCCGGCCGGGACGGCAATCACGACCACTTCCGTGGTGCACACAGCGCTGCGCAACCGCATTCCGGGTTTATAACGATTCATGTTTCACTCTCCCCTTCCGTCCTGTGTTTTGCGACATCAGCTTGCCGCATCAGATGATCGCATCAATCAGTCCCCACTGCAGGGCCGTCGCGGCACTTATCCTGCGCGCAGACAGCGCCAGATAGGCCGTGCGGTGGCGGCCGATACGCCGCAAGATGCTCACCGTGCCGCCGGCGCCAGGCAGCAGACCCAGCTTGATTTCGGGTAACTGTATATAGGTATTCTTGTCCGCCACAATGCGCGCTGCGAAGGCTGGCAATTCAATACCGGAGCCGATACAGGCGCGGTGGAGCCGGAACTCCAGTCGCGCTCCCAGTTCCAGCAGCAGCTGTCCCACGCTGCGGCTGGAGCGAATCGCATGGGCCGTTGATGTATCAGGTGCTGCGCCAAATTCCGCAAGATCACCGCCAGTACAGAAACAGCTGCCCTCGCCCCTGATCACCGCCCTGCTCAGGCCCTGATCCATTTTCAACAGTTGCATGGCTTCATACAAGCTGTCGCGCATCGCTGTGGAGTACGCGTTGCGCGCATGGGGCCGATTGAGAGCGATGTGCAATTCATCCCCCCTGCGTTCAACCAATACCGGACTGCCAGACTCCTGCGCGACAAGCGTTGGCCGCCTGGCAGACTGGATCACGTTCTTCACCTTGGCAAACTCCACGCCACCTTGCAAGCTGGCGTAGGCGAGAGACTCTGCGAACAGTCCCATCGCGGGAGAAACTTCTTCATTGTGGCGCAGCAATTGCACCAGCGTCATCGCAGCCAATGGGTGCTCGTTGATATTCCTGATAAGCGCTGCCGCCTCTTGTACACTTGCGACAATGACATCAAGGCCCTTGAGCAATTCCGGCTCTGCTACCGCGCCCACTGCGAGCACCGGACAAGGCAACAGGCGCAGACGGTTGGCAACCGCTGCCCACTCGTCACTGCCTGCTTGATTCTCGACGCTCGCGACATCCAGCAACAGGTATTTGTGTTCCAGCAGTGGCGAATACCCATCCAGTCCCCACGGTGTGTCACACATGGCGAGGATTTCGGGCACTGTGCGCAGCGGGCTCACGCCCGCGACAGTTGCGACGAGACCTGAGTCATGCGACGACAATTGCAGCCTGCCTCCGCGTTTTTACCTGCTGCTCCTGGTGATAGATCAGTGCGCCACCGCTAATGGTCGCCCTGACATCCGCGCTGCACAGGCGTGTGCGTGCTTGCTCCCAACTGCGGTTGAGCAGGCACAGATCCGCCACCTCACCTGCCGTAATAGAACGGCTGGCCCCGCCGGGGTCATCGGCAGCGCTGGTGAACAGCGCCAGTGCCTGCTCCGGACTGAGCTGTTCGGCCTGACCAAGCGCAATGCCAGCGCGACTGCGACGGTCCACCGCCGCACGCATCGCTGCCCAGGGATCCGGATCGCCATAGGGTGCGTCGGTACTTCCCGCAAGCGGAATGGCGTGTGCCAGCAGGGTGTGGCAGCGGTAGAGATCGTCGTGCTCTGCAGGGGGGACAGCATCCAGATACTGATCACCGCGCTCGTGAATAAAGCCCGGCTGGGTAATCACCCGCACACCGACCTCCTGCATCAGCGGCAGGATGTCGTATTGGTACCAACGAGGCGTGCTCAATCCGGTCGCCGGGATGCGGCCCCACCGCACGCAACGCCGACAGGGTCAGCACCAGTTCAGCTGGCGTCACACAGTGTACGGCCACCGCCCTGTCCTGGCGGTGCGCGGTGGCAACTATCGCGAGCAGGTCATCCCACTCCGGTAGCATGTTCTCGTCCAGCATGACCTTGCACTCTGCGCGCTGCACCTGCGCAAAACCGGATTCGGGCAGGGCTTGATTTCCCATCACACGCACGGCCTGCAACAACTCGCCTGATGCCGCCGCGCTGGCAAAATGCGCCATGGCAAAGCAATCGTTGTCGGGCGTAGCGTCAGTGACGCCAGTGACACCGAAGCTTGCCAGCAGATGCGATATACCGGCCAGCGATGGCATGCTAACCGGCCCTGCCGGCGCCTGTTGCTCGCGCATCCAGCCATCGAGCCGGAACAAGCGGCCGCTGGGCCTGCCCGATGCATCCAGTTCGATGCCCGGCAGGCCCGTGTTCTCATCGAGGGACAGCAGGTCTGCCGCCAGTGAATTCACCATCCACAGTTTGCCACTGCGATGCTGGATCTTGAGGGGACGGTCGCTGCGTATGCGATCCAGTTGCCACCGGTCCAGATCGCCCGCCACTGCTTCGTGGTAACCCACGCCGCGCAGCCAACCGGTTCCGGGATCAGCGCGCAGTGTGTGTTGCAGCTGCGCGCGATTGGAGACGCCGGGCGGACCGCATTGCACTGAATTGTGCAGGGCCGCCAGCGCGTAAAGATGAATATGGTGATCATGCAAACCCGGCAGCAGCGCAGCACCATCGCCTGCGAGCAACTGTTCTCCTGCCCGGCGTGGCAGGAATGGCCCCACCTCGGTAATCAGCCCCTGGGCACAGCGCACATCGACGAGTCGGGGCAGGCCGGCAATCTGCACGTCGGTGATCAACATGGCAAGCGCGCCTCACGCAGGGCCGAGCGCCGCATCTTGCCGGCATCATCACGCAACAGGGTCGTCACAATTTCAATGCTCGTGGGAATTTTATAGTGCACCAGTCGCTCGACGAGGTGTTGCTTTATCTGCGCCTCGTCAAGGTCACTCCCATCGGACCCCACATCGACGATCGCGTGCAAGCGCTGGCCGAGGTCATCATCCGGCAGGCCGATAACGGCACTGGAGCGCACGCCGGGCAGGGCATCGATCGCCGCCTCAACCTCTGCCGGATAGATATTCCTGCCCCCGCATAACACCATGTCGCTGCGCCTATCCCCCAGGTACAAGTAGCCGTCGCTGTCGAAATAGCCCATATCACCGAAGGATTCCCAGCCGTCCGCCGTCAGTCGGGCGCTCGCACCGACATAGCGGTACGTGGAGCCCGGGCCGCCCGGCGGCAACACATAGATTTCGCCCATCTCACCCGGCGGCAGTTCGCGGCCATTATCGTCGAGAATTTTGAGCCGGGTGCCCGCTGATGGCCTGCCGACGGAACCCGGATGCGCCAGCCACTCGGTGCCGCTGATAAACGTACCGCCGGAGCGCTCACTGGGTCCGAACGCCTCGTGCATCACCTGGGGACCCAGCCACTCGATCCACGCACGCATCAACCATGCGGGACAGGGTGCGCTGCCGGTGAGTACAAATTCGAGGGAGGACACGTCCGCCCTCTCCCGCTGCCGGGTCGGCAGACGCCAGATGCGCTGCATCATGGTGGGCACGACAGTCATGCGATCAACGCGATGGCGTTCGATCAGCTCGAGACAGCGCAGTGCGTCAAAGCGCTCCATCACTACCACCTTGCAACCGGCAAACAAACCACCAAAGGCGGCACTGAAGGGCGCGCCATGGTACAGCGGACCGGGCACCAGCACTGCGTGGCGGCCCTTGAACAATGCGGACGCGCGCTGCGCATCGTAGAGTGCAGGATTGGCTGCGACAATGAGCTTGGGCAGGCCGGTGCTGCCGCCGGACGTCATCGCGCGTTCATGGGGTGAGGTCTGCGCGGGCAGGGGATCCGGCGAGTAGTCGTCCACCGCCAGATCGGCAGGGATACAACAACGTCCCGCGTAGCTGCCTTCTGCCACCCCGATCACCAGCACAGGATTGGCGCGCGCGATGATGGCCGCGCGCTCCGGGGGCGGCAATCGATGCGACACGGGATTGGGCACCGCACCGAGTTTCCAGATGGCCAGGCAGGCAGCAAAGAATTCCGGACCGTTGGGCAACGCGATGGTGGCAAAGTCGCCGTAGCCCAGGCCCAGGTCGGCATAGGCGCGGGCGAGTCGATTGGCCCAGGCCTCCAGCTCTGCGCGCGTCAGTTGCACGCTGCCCGCAGGCCCATCACAGACCAGCGCGACCCGCTCCGGAGCGGCGCTGGCCAGGGCGGTCAGCACACGCGCCATACGGTATTACCGCCTCGCCAGTGATGTCTTCCTGTGCGCCTGCTGCCATCGACTATCCCGTAGAGTCCTGACGTATGCGTAACTCTCAGCGTGCTTTAACGAATTCGGCCATGATGTAATCCAGCGCCTGCAGCTGTCGCTGGCGTGTAAAGTAGGCGGGGCGCAGGATGGCGTTACAGCCCAGGCCGTAGAGTCGGTGCAGCAGGCTGTGCGCCAGCGGCAGCAAATCGATGCCCTGCTCCAACTCGCCATTCGCCTGCGCCTCCTCCAGATACCCCAGCAGAATTTTTTCCGATACATGCATGCGCTTGGATTGCTCCCGCCGGTGCTCGTCGGACACCGCCGCCATGCCCCAGAACTGCATTCTGATTTTCCACTCGTTGCGCACCTGCGGGGTCAGCGGGCAGACTCAATTCACAGAACACCTTGAGTGCGGCCAGTCCCGTCTTTCCTGCCAGTGCCGCATCCGCCCTGGCCAGTGATCGCTCATTGATCCAGCGAATCGTCTTGGTGATCAATTCTTCCTTATTGTGGAAGTAGTGCTCGATAAAACCACGGGAGTAACCCGATTGACGCGCGATCTCGCGGATAGTGGTTTTCTCCGCGCCGACAGTCGCCAGCATTTCCGCCACAATCTCAACGATGCGCTCGCGTCTCTCATCGTGATCCACAATTTTTGGCATCAGTTGAACCTGTTCTCTGGTTGGCGTGGCAGTGCCATGGGATTATAAGACAATTGGCTTTATTATTGACAGGAGTTCTTGGCGCGCGAGCCTGAATTCGTTTGCCATGCTGTTATATATGCCAACTGTCTGGTAAATTAGGCCGCCTCATAGCACGAGGCTAACAGGCATGCCCTTTCCGGATTTCGAGCCGTGCACTCCGGTTTTCCTGCGCTCCCTCAAGGAGCGCTATGCGTCAAGGGACCTGATCGTGTACGAGGGACGGCGATTGACCTATGGTGAGGCCGCCGCGCAGTCGGCTACGCCTGGCCCGCGGCATGCTGGCCAGCGGCATCAGCAAGGGCAGTCGGCTTGGGCTGCTGATGCCCAACAGCCCCGACTTTGTGGTCGCCTGGCTGGCGGCGGCGCGGATTGGCGCCATCATCATTCCCATCAACACATTCTACAAACCCAAGGAACTCGCCTTCGTCCTGCATCACGCCGACATCCAGGTGCTGCTGACGGCGGATAAACTGCTGAACAACGATTACCTGGCACGCCTGGAAACCTGCATCCCGCAGTTGCTGGAACAGCCGCACAGCGCCGACTCGAACAAGCCCCTGTTGCTGCGCGAGTTTCCTTTCCTGCGCCATATTTATGTCTGGGGTGAAGCCGCTCGCCACTGGAGCAGCAGCCAGCAACACCTGCTGGATGCGGCAGAGTTGCTCGACGAGGAGTATCTCGCAAGCCGTCGAGGACTGTGTCTGCCCGGCCGATCTGTTGACCATCGTCTACAGCTCTGGCAGCACCGCCGATCCCAAGGGCGCCATGCACAGCCAGGGCAGCGTTATACGCCACTCCTACAATCTCAATCACTGGCGCGATATACAGACCGGCGACCGGATTTTTTCGCCCATGCCTTTTTTCTGGGTCGGCGGCCTGGTGTTCACGCTGCACTGCGCCATGCACAAGGGCTGCACACTGCTCTGCGAAGAAGTGTTCGATCCGGAAAAAACCTTGCAATTGATCGAGCGCGAGCGCGCCACCCTGGTGACCGGCTGGCCGCATTACGGCACGGCCCTGGCCAATCATCCCAGTCGCGCTCTGCGCGATCTGTCCTCGATTCGCGGCGGCAATATCTACCCCCTGCTCCCGCCCAGCGCCCGCCCCGCTGACCCCGAATTGCGCTCCAATGGCACTGGGCATGACCGAGACCTGCGGCCCGCATGCCATAGACCGCATGGATGTCGACCTGCCGGAGCACATGCGCGGCTCCTTTGGTCGGGCGCTGGAGGGAGTGGAGCACAAGATCGTCGACCCCGACAGCGGCGAGCGCTTGCCCGCAGGTCGCGATGGCGAAGTGTGTATTCGCGGCTACAATGTGATGCAGGGTCTGTACAAGGTCGAAAGAGAAGACTGCTTCGATGCGGACGGTTTCTACCACAGCGGCGACAGCGGCCACCTGAATGAGGACGGCTTCCTGTTTTTCAAGGCCCGCCTGGGCGACCTGATCAAAACCGCCGGCGCCAATGTCGCGCCGCGGGAAGTGGAGATCGCAATTGATGAGCAACCCGAGGTACAGTGTTCCTATGTGGTGGGACTGCCGCATCCTGACCGCGGGCAGGACGTGGTGGCCGCTGTGATTCTCAACGCAGGACAGACACTGGATGCAGCGACGCTGCGGCAGCGTCTCAAACAGGAACTGTCATCCTACAAAGTTCCCGGCAAAATATTTTTCTGCGCCAAGGATGACATTCCCTTCACCGACAGTGGCAAGGTCGACAAGCGTCGCCTGATTGCCTTCCTGTCGGGAATCGAGGCGCGATGATCAAGGATAAAACAGCGATAGCCGGTATCGGTCAAACGGCGTTCGGCAAGAAGTTGCCCGAATCGGAGCTGGAACTTGCCTGCACGGCTGTGTTGAATGCGCTGGAAGACGCCGGGATTGACCGCTCGGAGGTGGACGGACTCGCCTCCTACACACAGGAATCGAATTCGGAGGTCGAGCTCGCGCGCAACCTGGGCCTGGGCGATATCACGTATTTTGGCCAGGTGGGATACGGCGGCGGTGCCGGTCCTGGCGTCATCGGCCATCTGGCCATGGCGGTAGCCACAGGACAGTGCCGTGTCGGCGTCGCGTGGCGCTCACGCAAACGCGCCTCTGGTGCTGTGCGCAGGCCGTGGTCCAAAACCAGCTCATCGTTGCAGGAGGAACTCGCCGTCAATTACACGAGGCCGTTTGGCGTGCTGCGCCCGGTTGATGAAATTGCGCTGCTGGCGCACCGCTACATGCACGAGTTCGGCGCGACACGGGATCACCTTGCAAACGTCGCTCTGTCGCAGCGCCGCTACGCTAACAACAATCCCGATGCACAGATGTACGAAAAAAAAATGAGCCGGGAAGACTATATGACGTCCCGCTGGATTTCCAGGCCGCTGTGCCTGTTCGATAACTGCCTGGAAACGGACGGTGCACTGGCCGCGGTTGTCGTCAGCGCTGAGCACGCGCGGGACTGTAAACAGCCGCCGGTGTTTATTCATGCCTGGGCACAGGGCTTTCACCACCAGCACCAGACCATGCAAAACTTTTTTTGCGACGACCCCCTGCAGGGACCGAGCTGGGTCACCGCGCGCCAGCTCTATCGGCAGTCTGATATCCAGGCGCAGGACATTGATGTTGCCCAAATTTACGATGCCTTCACCCCGCTGATTCCCCTGTCGCTGGAGGGCTACGGCTTTTGCGCACGGGGTGAAGGCGCAGCGTTCACGGAGAACGGCAATCTCGAACTCGATGGAGACTTGCCCGTCAACACGTCCGGTGGCGGTCTCTCAGAAGCCTATGTGCACGGTTTCAACCTGATCACCGAGGGCGTGCGGCAGATGCGCGGCACCGCCCACAACCAGGTGCGCAGATGCCGCCACCTGCCTGGTGACCGCCGGCGAAGGCGTGCCCACCGGCGCGTTGATTTTAAGGCGTTAGCAGAGGAGCCACGCCATGACCGATAGCGCCCTGCTACCCAACATCGACGACACCAATGAGCCGTTCTGGCGCGGCTGCCGGGAGGGTGTGCTGCGCCTGCAGCAATGCCCCGTGAGCCAGCGCCTGATTTTTCCACCGCGACCGGTCAATCCCTGGTCGCCGCGGGATAAAGCCGTGTGGACAGACGTGTCCGGACGCGGCACCATCTGGTCGGTGATTGCGCCGCACGCGCCACTGATGCTGGACTTCACCTTGCTGGCACCCTACAACGCCATTGTCGTAGCACTGGAAGAAGACCCAACGATTCGTCTGATCGGCAACCTGGTGCCCGAGGCGGGAGCGCCGATCAATGCGATTGCCTACGACGATATCGAGATCGGCACGGCAGTGCAGGTTGTGTTTGAACGCATGAATGACGACAGTAACACTGCCCCGCTGGATACGGCAGGTGCAGTCAGAATAACACACGCGTATCCGCACATGAAGCCGCGGCGCGCCGGGCAGGATACATCAATTAACCAATCAGGGAGAGAAACCAATGACCACTTATAAAGCGCTGTACATTCAGCAAAAAGACGATGGCAGCTTCCAGCGCGTCGATTGTGCAACGCGACATCGGCTGACCTGCCCGCGAACGAAGTATCTGATCCGGGTTCAGTACTCCTCGCTCAATTTCAAGGACGCCATGTCCGCCCACGGCAACAAGGGCGTCACACGCGAATTTCCGCATCAGGGCGGCATCGATGCGGCCGGCGTGGTTGAGGAAAGTAGCAGCATCCACTTCAAGCCGGGAGACAAAGTTCTTGTAACCGGCTACGACCTGGGCATGAATACCGCAGGGGGCCTGGCCCAGTACATTCGGGTGCCGGCATCCTGGGTACTACCCTGCCCCAGGGGACTAAACCCAAAGCACAGTATGTTATTTGGTACCGCCGGCCTCACCGCCCAGCTGTGTATCAACAAACTGCAACGAATGGGCCTCACGCCTGATAAGGGCCAGGTACTGGTGACCGGCGCCACCGGAGGCGTCGGCAGTATCGCCGTGGCACTCTTGGCCAATGCCGGCTACGAGGTCGTCGCCAGCTCCGGCAAGGCCGACCAGACAGACATGCTCAAAGCCATCGGCGCACGCGAGGTAATCGACCGGGCAGAATTTGGCGAACCGAACAAGCGTCCCATGCTGAAAGAGCGCTTTGCCGGCGCCGTCGATGTGGTGGGCGGCGATACCCTGTCCAATGTCATCAAATCGATCAAGGCCGGTGGTAGTGTGGCTTGTTGCGGCCTGGTGCAATCCGCCGCTTTCGAAGGCCAGTGTGCTGCCGTTCATCCTGCGCGGCGTCAATCTGCTGGGTGTGGATTCCGTGGAAATTCCGCTGGCTGAAAAACAAGCCGCCTGGAAGCAACTGGCGCGCTGCGCCAAGCTCACCGCCATCGCACAGGCTCAATACCGAGATTTCACTGAAGCAGGTTCCGGAAGCACTGGCCACATTGTTCGCTGGCGGCATGAGCGGCCACACCATCGTAAAGATTGGGCGCTGAAATACTTGCTGCCGACACCGTCTGTGAACACCTGTGGTGTGATGAACTCTTTACAAGGTGCCTGTCTTGAAAAAATCCCTGCTGCCCCTGCTATAGTGAAGACTCCGGCCTGCGTCGCACGAAGCAGCGCCGGGTCTGCTACCGCGAGGTGAGCTATCGTGTCATTTGAATTGAATCGCCGCCTGGTCGCCAGGCGACCCGCGCTGGACACCAATGCCACGGTCGATGCGGTCACTGCCAGCATCATCAATGGCGCGTTTGAGACCATCTGCTTTCGAAGTGGCCACACACCTTGGTCGCGCGGCCTCCTCCGCCATCATCAACCAGTCCAACGAACGCAACGCCAGCATCATCGACGCCCATGGTCGACTGGCCGGCATCTCGGTGGGGATACCGCAGTTGCTTTTCGTGTCTCGCCGCTGGCGGTGCGCTGGGGCCTGGAGAACTTTCCGCAGGACGACTGGGGGCCCGGCGATGTGTTCGTCGGCAACGATCCCGATTACGGCGGTGGCCACCTGCCGGACTACACCGTGTACGCGCCGCTGTTTGACGCACAGCGGCGAACTGGTCCTGATCCAGGCGCTGCAGGCGCACCAGGGCGATACCGGTGGCAAGGACCCCGGCGGCTTCTCGGTAGACAGCACGCGATATCTTTGGCGAGGGCCTGGGCATTCCTGTCCTGAAGCTGGTGCACCGCGGCCAGCCGCGGCGCGACGTGATCGACCTGCTGATTCGCAACAACCGCTTTCCCTCTTTTGCCGGTGATATTGCCGCCATGATCAGCGCCGTGCAGGCCGGTGTCCGGTCTCACTGCAGGCACTGCTGACGCGCTACGGCGTGGACACGGTAAAGGCCGCGGTGAATTACAACATCGACCAGACCGACTGCCGTTTTCGCCAGGCGGTGGCGCAATGGCCGGACGGCGACTACCCGGCGCGATGTCTGGATCGACCAGGACACCGCGGGCAACCCCGACGTACACGTACAGGGTGACCTGCCGCATCGCCGGCGATCAACTCACGGTCGATATGACGGGCAGCGACGCCCGTCCCGAGTTGGTCAATGTCTGGAACACCTTTGCCAATACCCGTGGCTATGCCATCGCACAGCTGGCCTCCATGGTGGATCCGGATATCAACAAAAACGAGGGCCTTTTTTACGCGGTAGAGATGGTGATTCCCGAAGGCTCCATCCTGCAACCGGCGCCGAACAAACCCGCCGCGCTCGGCTCCTTTCACCCGGCGGTCGAAGTCGGCGAAGCGATCTGCATCGCGCTGTCACCGATACTGCCGCAGCGCTCGTGCGCCGCAGGTGTACAAACTCGGCATGCCCAATGCGGTCATCGGCTTCAACGACGCGGGAGAAATGTGGATGGACCAGGGCGTGGATGTGCGCGCCTCCGATGCCTCCGCCACCCAGGGACTCGATGGCTGGGGCGCGATGTGCGCCGGACTCGGCAACCTGATTCTGGCCACTGCCGAAGATGCCGAGAGCCGCTTTCCGGTATCTCAACCTCAGTCGCGAGATGACCACCGACACCGGCGGCGCCGGTCGCTGGCGCGGCCAACCCGGCACATGCAACATCAAGCAGGTGCTGGAACCGGTGTCGGCCATGACCTGGATGGTGTCGCGCAAACATCCCCTGCGCGGACTGAACGGCGGCGACGATGCCGCACCCTACAGCAACCGCTTCCTGGTCGGTACTGACAGACGAATTCGAAGTGGAGAACGCCATCAACGCGCAACTTCCCGCCGGCGCCATCACCCGCTACCAGTACGGCGGCGGCGCGCGGCTTTGAAGACCCGCTGTTACGGGATCCGCTGGCGGTCATGGAGGACGTGCTGGACGAATACGTCAGCATCGAGGCAGCTCGCGACCGCTATGGCGTCATCCTGCGCGGCTCGCTGGACAACTGGGATATCGAGATCGACCTCGACACAAACCGGGCAACTGCGCCGGCAACGCATGCGCGCGAAGTCCGCGGGTAGCGCCCGATGAGCTACCGCATCGGTATCGATATTGGCGGCACGTTCACCGACTTCGCCATGCTCAAGGGACAGGACCTGATCCTGCACAAGAATCTGAGTACGCCGGAAGATCGCTCACTCGGTGTGATCCAGGGACTGGAACGCCTGGCGGAACTGGAGGGCAAAAGCCTGGCGCAACTACTGGGCCAGGTCGACGCCATCATCCACGGCACCACCGTGGCCGACAATACGCTGATCGAAATGAACGGCGCCTGCACCGGACTGCTGACCACTGCAGGGCTTTCGCGACGAACTGGAACTGCGCCGGGGCTTACAAGGAAGACATCTGGGACGTGCGCCTCGCCGCCCCCGATACCGATCATTCCCCGTCGCCGTCGCCTGGGTGTGCCGGAGCGCATTCGCTTCGACGGTTCCGTCCACACGCCCCTGGATGAAGACGCCGCGCGCGTGGCGATTCGCCGCCTGGCCAAACAGGGCGTGGAATCTGTGGCGATCTGTACCCTGTTTTCCTTTGCCAACCCCGTGCACGAGTTGCGCCTGGCGGAACTGGTCGCCGAGGAAATGCCGGATGCCTACATTTCGCTGTCCCACCAGGTGCTGCCCAAGTCGCCGGAGTTCGAACGCGTCAGCACCACAGCCGTGAATGGCTATGTCGGGCCACGGGTCAGCCAGTACATCAACCGCCTGAGCGAGCGCCTGCAAGAATGCGGCTACCAGTCGCCGCCTGCTGCTGATGCAGTCCAACGGTGGCGTGATGACGCCGGAGTACCTGGCGAGCAGCCCGATTCGCGTGCTGGCTTCCGGTCCCGCCGGCGGCGTGATCGGCAGCGCCGCCATCGGCAAGGCCAAGGGCGCGACGGAACTGTTATGCGTCGATATGGGCGGCACCAGCTACGACGTCTCGGTGATCCGCAACGGCATGGCCCCGGCACAATCCGGCTGGAACTGGCACCACCGCTATCTGGTGGCGACGCCCATGGTGCAGGTCGAAACACTCGGCGCTGGTGGTGGCTCCATCTGCAGCGCCGCGTCCGGCACGCTGCACGTCGGCCCGGCGAGCGCCGGCGCCGCGCCCGGCCCGGTCTGCTACGGCCGCGGCGGCACAGCTGCCCACGGTCACCGACGCGATCCTGGTACTGGGCCTGTTGTCCGATGAATCGGACTTCGCCGGCGGCAGCTTCCGACTGACGCGCGACGGCGTCGAGGAGGCCTTGCAGGAACATGTCGCAGGGCCGATGCAATTGCAGCGTCGAGGAGGCCGCGTTCGATTGCTGGCGCGTCGTGAATGCCAATATGACGCAGGCTGTGCGACGCCTTACAGCGGAAAAAGGCAGCAATCCCCAGGACCTCACCCTGCTCGCCTACGGCGGCAACGGCCCCGTATTCGCCGCCATACAGGCGCAGGAACTGGGTATCCAACGCGTACTGGTGCCGCGCACGTCCCCGGGGTTTTCTGCCACCGGCGCACTGGCGGCGCAACCGTGTATCGATGAGGAGCGCTCCTACATCGTCGCGGGGACCAAGGCCGACATCCATCGGCTGCGCCAGTTGTGGCGACGAACTGGATCAACGCGCCGAGCACTTACCTGCTGGAGGCCGGTTTCCACCGGCAGGACATGCTGCTGCCGCTACCAACTGAATCTGCGTTACCCGGGACAGAACTGGTCGCTGACCGTCGATGCCGCAGCAGTGCAAGGCGCGCAGGATCTGTCGTTTGCCAACGACGAACTGATCGCGCAGATGATGGCGCGGTTTCACCAATTGCACTTTGCGCGAGTACGGCCACGCCCGAGACGGCGAGGCGCCGGAAATTACCGGTGTGCGCCTGATCGCCTCCACCGAAATACCCAAACCCCATTTCAGCGGCGGATTCACAGCGCAGCGGCGCACCGCTGTGCCGGTGAAACAGCGCCGCGCCAACCTCGGCCAGGGCTTTTGCGCCACCGACATCTATCGCGGCGCCGACCTTGAGCCGGGACATGACATCACCGGGCCCGGCCATCATCGAGGAAAATTTCACCACCATCGTGGTGTATCCCGGCTGGAATGCGCGCCTGGATGACGCTGGCGATTACGAGCTGGTCGCGCACAGACAACAGCTGATTAGACTAACGGGAGCGAACAGCTCCCATCACTGGAGATCCTGAATGAAAAATGCCGCACAAGATTCCGTCCAACTCGACACCACGCCGGTGGACGTCTGGGTAGGCGTACCGCTGGGCGGTGGCTCAGATGAAGGACCCGGTAGCGCCCAACGACATCCGGCGCTGGGCCCAGGGCATGCAGAACAGCAACCCGCTGTACTTCGATGAGACGGTGGCCGAAGCGCCGGAAAGCCGCTTCGGCGAACTGGTCGCACCGCAGTCGTTCGCCGTGTGCACGGATGACAGCCACGGCGCTGCGCCCGCCATTCAGGGCAATATTCCCGGCACCCACATGCTGTTTGGCGGCGACGAGTGGTGGTTCTACGGGCCGCGCATTCGCCCCGGCGACAAAATTACACGGTCCAGTATGCTGTTTGATTACAAGGTGACGCAGACCGGATTTGCCGGCCCCACCATGTTCTCGCGCGGTGACACCGAGTACGTCAACCAGCGCGGAGAGTTCATCTGCAAGCAGCGCTCAACCTCCATCCGCTACCTGGCCGAGGAGGCGCGCAAGCGAGCGCAGTTCAGCGAGGAAAACGATCCCACCTGGACCGATGCAGCAACTGCTGGAAATTGAGCGCAAGAAGATGGCGTACTTCGAGCGGGTGCAGGCCGAACAAAACCAGCGCAAGCTCAACGTGCAGGCCGGCGAGCAATTGCCCGAGCGCCTGATCGGCCCCCACTCCATCGCCAGTTTTACCACCGAGTGGCGCGCCTATCCCTTTACCATCTGGCACACGTTTCGGCCCGAACGGCCTGCCCTCCTCCCTGTACGATGCGGGTTGGCTACCGGAGATGTCACGGGATTTTGACAAGGGCGCCATCGACCCAACCCATCTCGACGGACTGTATCACGGCCCCTCGCGCGGTCATGTGCAACCCGAATACGCGCAACTGATCGGCCTGCCCGGGCATACGGCTACGGCGCTTCGATGGGCGCCTGGATGCTGGACTACATTGCCAACTGGGGCGGCGTGTGGAGCGATGTCATACACAGTAAATTCTCCTACCGTACGCCGGCCATGACGGGTGACCTCACCATTTTGAACGGCGAAGTCAGCTCCGTGCGCGAAGATCCGATGACCGGGCAACCGCTGGCCGTGGTGCAGGTACGCATGACCAACCAGAACGACGCCGTGCTCGCCACCGGCGGCGCGGAAGTGCGCCTGCCTACATCCGGAGCTACCGCGGGCAGAGCATCCCTGAAGTGAACGACTGATCCGCAGCTTCGACTGCAGCCGGACAGCTCGCGCTTGACCTGGGCGAAGCTTTCCTGGAAGATGTGGTGGCGCGCCACGGCGACCGCTGCGCCATCCGCTTTGAAGGTCGCGACATCAGCAGCCGCGATATGCAGGCCGATGCACGGCGCCTCGCCAAGGCACTGGCCGCCAGCGGCGTGGCCAAGGGCATGCGCGTCGCCGTGCACATGGCCAATCGACCGGAGTTCGCGGTGGCCTCGTTTCGCCATCGCCATGCTCGGGCGCCGTCACTGGTACCGGTGAACACCTTCGCCACACCGGACGAGCGCGAATACATCCTGCGCCACAGCGACAGCGCGCTGCTGTTGTTTCAGCGCACCCTGCTGAAACACAATTTCCTCGACGAACTGCTGCAACTGTTGCCCTGAGCTGAACGCGACACTGACGACGGTCCGCTGCACAACACCAAAACGCCATACCTGCGCCAGGTGGTTGCCCTGGGACTGGAGCAAGCGCACGGCCGCGTACAGGCCTGGGAACAGTTTCTGGACGCGCGGCGACGATTTTCCCGACGCCGTGCTCGACGCCATGATCGCCGAGGTGTTTCCCAGCCGACGACGAGCCTGATCATCTATACTTCCGGCACCACGGCGCGACCCAAGGGCGTACTGCACCTGCAGCGCGCCGCGGTAATCCAGAGCTGGCGCTTCGCCGACGACATGCGCTCTGTCGACCAGCGGACCGGGTGTGGACCACCTATCCGTTTTTCTGGTCGGCAGGCATCTGCATGGCGCTGGGGGCCACGCTGGCTGCCGGCGCGACACTGGTCCTGCAGGAAACCTTTGAACCGGGCGCCGCCCTGCAGTGCCTGGTCGACGAACGTGCCAACGCCACCCAGTGCTGGCCGCACCAGGCCAAGGCCATGGCCGAACACCCGCTGTACGCGACGCTGGATCTGTCCCACATCGACAAGGAGGTCTGCCGCCTGCAACCGGACATCGACCCGGCGCTGGATGTATGGGGCACACAGGGCTCCTTCGGCATGACGGAAACCTTCACCCTGACTTCCAACCTGCCGACGGACGCGCCCGTCGGCCTGCGTCGTCGACACCGCGGGCATACCGCTGCCGGGCATGAGCGTGCGTATACTCGACAAGCAATCCGGCGCTCCGCTAGCGACCGGGGAGGAAGGCGAGATTGCGGTGAAAGGGACTGACCCTGATGCGCGGCTATTACAAGGTCGAGCCGGAAGCCACCTTCGATGCCGACGGTTACTACCACAGCCAGGACGGCGGCCACCTCGACGCGCAAGGCTACCTGCACTGGACAGGGTCGCTTGTCCAACATCATCAAGACCGGTGGCGCCAATGTGTCGCCACTGGAAATCGAGGAGGCCCTGCTGAGCTTTCCCAACATGCGCATCGGCATTCCCTTCGGCGCGCCTCACCCCAGCCTGGGCGAAGTCATCGTGCTGTGTGCCGTCGCCATGCAGGGACACGCGCTAGAAGAAGAGGACATACTGGCATTCCTGCGAGAGAAACTGGCTGCCTACAAACTGCCCAGGAAAATCCTGCTGTTTGCCGAAAGCGACCTGAGTTTCACCGGCACACCAGAAAATACAGTCAGGCAAGTTAATCGAACAGGCGCTGGCGCGACTGCGCGATGAAGCCATTGAAATCGACGGTGTGAACTACGGCGACTACCTGGTTGATTCGAGCACACCGGGTTAATCTAGTCAGTCCGTGCGGACGGCTTCTTGTCCGAAAGTTTTACAACTATTATCGATAAGTGTCAGATTACTTAACACTTTGTACCCTTGAATAAAATATGGTTTTTCTTTAACGCCCTGATCTCTAAACTATAGTTTATATTGGTATAAATCTTGCTTGTCCTACACAACAGGGTGCCGATACATCCTTTTCGTTGTGCCTGAGACTTTGAGTTCTAACGATAAGGGCGATCGAGTCCATGTAGGGGCAGAGTAGGCAAGGTCGATGTTTTTTGGTTTCAAAAGATTTTCGCGCACTGCTTGCCGTAGTCTATTTACGCTGGCTCGATATATCGTGCCGTCGCTTATGAAATCGTAAATGACAAAGTGTGGGACAAACCCGATTATCCACCTCTCCGGCATGCCCGCTGAATGGATCCAGTTAATTAACGAGTCGAATACGGTGCAGCACCCCGACACCCGGCATCCGACTCCAGCACCCGACACCGACATCCGACACCCGGCATCCGACATCCGACACCCGACATCCCGTGCACCCCGGCACCCGACTCCGAGCTCCGAACTCCGACGCCGACCCCGAGCTCCCGTACACCCGACATCCCGTGCATCCGACACCGCTAGCACGAGCTCCTGTGCATCCGATCATCCCGTGTGAGCCCTCAGCCCCCTAACTGCATCCCTACGCCCACGCCCACCCCGACTCCCGTACTCCCGTACATCCCGACTCCGTACTCCCACATCCCGACATCCCGACATCCCGTACATCCCGTACGCCCACGCCGACTCCGACGCCGACGCCAACACCATCCGCCAACACCAACTGATGTAGACTGCGCCCGCCACGCTGGGCCTGCTGGGTCTAGGACTTGTATGTCTTGGCTACAGCCATGGTCGACGAGTGCGGAAAAAGTAACATCTCAGATCCCTGCTGAAGCACAACCCATCCAGCGTGTACGGGTCGTCATCAAACGCGGCCATCGTTTGTGAAGCAAGGTTGTCGTTAGCTCCCAGCCGATTAACTCGTTAGAACTAACCTGCCAACACAACGTACAGCCGTCGTTGCTGCCAGAGTGTCGGTTTTGTGGTTCAGGCCAGTTCACTAACAAAACTGTTGCATCGGACCACGTTAATTTTTTATGTAGCTCACTACGGCTTCTTTGTCTTTGCGCTTTGAATGCCACTCGCCCCAGGCTATTAACGTGCCCACCAGGAGCCCTTTTACGGCTCCCGCTGCGGCTCCTCCCGGGGTCATAAAAACCGTGGCCAGAAGAAATCCCGCTACTGTGCATAACACCAGAATCCGAATACAACTGATCATAGTAACCTCCCCTCTCTTGCGCCGATTGGTCACCGCCACAGAGCGAAACAGCTATAACTCACACGCCAAGCTCATAACCATTTAGTTCCTTGCGCCCCGGCACGGTCAATGAAATACTAGAAAAAAGTAGAGAAAACTGGACGCTTTGGGTTTACTGCCTCACTGCTCTAAGCTCGCCAAATACTCCTGAGTGGACAGCACAGCAGCCCTGCGCTACTTTGCTACCGTGTACAACCTCTTTGAGAAATACTTGAATACATTGCTGCGCCAGGAAGGGAAAGCCTTAGTGACTCTGTGAATTGCAACCAGGACTAAAGATAAATGAAATATTTTCCCACTTTGCTACTCGCGTTTCTGCTGTCTGGATATTCATGGGCTGAACCTTCCAGCGCAGATGACGCTTATAAACAACCATACCCACATAGTAGCGGTGCTGCTCTACTCCCTTATTGTGAGCAAACTGGTGAGGTCGTCAGCCAACTCAGATGCGACTATTACGTTCAAGGCGTAGCTGACCTGGCGACGATTCCACAACAGGGACAGCCGATGGCCTGCATTCCCCAGGGCCAGAACCGAACCCAGCTAATGCAGGTCGCGGTGAATTATTTAAAAACGGTCAAACCCGATGCACTTGAAAAAGAGAGCGCCGCGAGCCTGATATTGCAGGCATTTAGAGCAGCATTCCCCTGCCCCAAAAGAAGAAGCGGCCGAAGCCAGCAAAACGGGCGAGCCCGCACCCGTCTCCAAAGAAATGGCCGAAGCCATAAAAAAGGCCATGCTCGAGGCCAACCAAAAAGCAGAAGGCAAGGCTCCTGACTAGCAGAGCAATGCAGTTTATGAATCGCATTACAAATATTCCAATGTTAGAGGCAACAGGTATTGGACTCTCGATTACTGCAGGGCTTGACTGTCCTGGATCTGGCGGGCGAACCGCTGGCCATGACCGGGCGGATTCTCGCGGACATGGGCGCAGATGTGGTCAAACTCGAACCCAGCGGAGGAGACCCTCTGCGCAGAGCAGTGCCTCTGGACGAAAGGAGCGGCGCGAGCCTGCGTTTTCTAGCCTGGAACGCGGGCAAAACCAGCATTGAATACGATCCCTCTGACACCCGCGTCGACGCGCTTCTGCGCGGTGCAGATGTCATCATCGAAACACCGGGGTGCCCTGGCTCCCTTGAGTTTCCTTTATCGCGCGGTCCACAGGCGGTCTGGCTAAAAGCGACACCCTTCGGTCTGGATGGACCACGGGGCAACTGGCGGGCCAGCGATCTCGGCATCATGGCCGCCAGTGGCAATCTGTACGCCACGGGCTTCCCTGATCGCGCCCCGGTACGCTGCAGTGAACCGGCAGCCTATGCACACGCCAGCGCTGAAGGCGTCTTCGCCATACTCACCGCGCTGGCATCAGGGCGTCCACAGGTCATTGACCTGTCGATGCAGGAAGCGGTGATGATCGCCAATATGGGCGGTGCCGGGCAGTTTCCCAGGACCGGCAATAAGGGCCAACGACAGGGTGCATCGCTGGGGAGAACCCGGGAAATCTGGCCCTGCAAGGACGGTTTTATCTCCTTTGGTCTGCGCGGTGGTCCCTCCCGCTTGCGCAATTTCGAGATACTGCAGGAGCAATTGGCACAGGAGAACTTACTGACCCCGGCGTGGACAGCACGAGACTGGTCCCGCTTTAACCCACGCACACTTGATAACGATGAACTGCATGCCATTGAGGCGCCGCTTGCGGCCTATTTCGCCCGCCACACCATGACGGAACTGTACGCGCTTGCCGTATCGTCCAACCTGATGCTGGCACCGGCCAATTCAGCTGCTGAAATTCTTGCCAGCGCGCAGTTGCTGCGCACGGGATATGTTCGCCCCCGTTGGCGACATCGAACATTTTCCTGCACGATTCTTCATTGCACGAGATCCGCACAACAAACACGTTAACGTCGCCCCGCCCCGCCGCGCACCCGCACTCAATGAGGGTCCATGGCCGGACTGGCCGGCGAAAAAAGGCTCCGATCATATAAATTCAAGCAGCCCGAGCACATCTTCAAGTGCCTGGGATGGGCTTAAACTGGTGGAATTCGGTTCCGGAGCCGCAGGGCCAATCGCCAGCCGCTATTTTAGTGAACACGGTGCTACCGTTATTAAGGTCGAGTCGCACAGTCATCCCGATTTCCTGCGCGTGATGGCCGCTGGCGGTCCACACGGCCTTGAGGGCTCAACATTATTCGACGCCCTCAATGTCGGCAAACAAAGTATCACCATCAACCTGCGCCATCCCGCAGGTAAGGAAATCGCCAGGCAACTCATACTCTGGGCGGATGCGGTACTGGAAAACTTTGCCCCCAAAGCCATGAAATCCTACGGCCTGGACTACGAACAGATGGTCGTGGAGAAACCTGACCTGCTGATGCTGTCCACCTGCCTCAATGGACAAACTGGTCCGCACAAGGACTATCCTGGCTTTGGCGGCCAGGGCGCGGCCCTGTCGGGATTTCAATTTTCTCACCGGCTGGCCCGACAGGGAGCCCATTGGTCCCTATGGCACTATCACCGACTCACTGGCACCGCGTTTTGCCGCCAGCGCCCTCGCAGCGGGGTTGCTGTATCGACGTCGCACCGGTCGCGGACTGCATCTTGATGTTTCCCAGGTGGAAGTCGGGGTCTACAGCCTGACTCCCTGGCTGCTGGAATGCGCAACCTCCGGCCATTACAGCAGTCGCTGCGGCAATCGCTCCTTGCGCGCCGCACCACACGGTGTTTTCCCCTGTCGGGGCGATGATCGCTGGATCGCAATCGCCTGCTGGAACGACCATGAATGGCTGCACCTGGCAACGATCCTTGGCATTGACCCGCACCGCTACCCGGATCTCGACGCTCGACTGGCGGCACAGGACGATGTAGAGAGGATAGTGAGCGAGGTAACTCGCTACAGAAACGCCGACGACCTCGCAAAGCAATTGCAGTACGCCGGAATAGAAGCGGTTCCCGTCGCTGATTTTGAAGATCTGCTGCTGCGCGACCCGCAACTGCAATTGAGAGAGCATTTTATTCGCCTTGATCGACCAGTCACCGGCGAATCAATTTATGAACGCAATGGCTTTCGCCTGAGCGCGGCAACATCGTCATTTGATCGACCCTCTCCGCTGCTCGGGGAACACAACGAAGACATACTCGTTACTGCGCTGGGCTATGATTCGGGCATGGTGCATGAACTGCAGGAGAGTGGCGCTCTGACGTAGGTACGCAACCCGTGCGAGAAAAATGTAAGCAGCATCAGATAGCGCCCGTTGTCTTTTTTCATCAGGACGAAACCGCATGATTGACATTCTTACAATGCTGGACAATGCTAAAGCCTCTGTAATTTCTGCTCTCCCTGTTAATCGCTAAACCGAGGTCTCCAATATGTTGCAAGAATTCAAACAGTTTGCGATGCGCGGCAATGTCGTTGATATGGCGGTGGGTATCATCATCGGAGGAGCATTCGGGACGATCGTCAAGAGCCTGGTGTCTGATGTCATCATGCCGCCTATCGGATTATTGCTCGGCGGTGTCGATTTCTCCGACCTGTTTATCACGCTCAAGGAAGGCGCTACGGCTGGCCCCTACTCCACGCTGGCATCCGCTCAGGAAGCCGGCGCTGTGATCATCAGTTACGGGCTCTTTATCAACTCGGTGATCAGTTTTCTCATCGTTGCCTTTGCGGTCTTTCTGCTCATCAAGAGTCTGAACAAACTGCAGATTGAAAAACCGGCAGCCGCAGAAGAAACGACGAAAGAGTGCCCCTTTTGCATGAGCACAATTGCAATCAAGGCGACACGCTGCCCAAACTGTACTTCAGCACTCTAGTTACGGCGATTTCACGCCCTACATATCGTAGAACGCCCTGATCGTAGTCCAGGCCTCTTCGGCGCTGTCCACGTAGCGGAATATCTGCAGGTCCTGCTGACCGATGGCGCCCTCGTCTATCAGGGCATCAAAATTGATAATGCGCTTCCAGTACCGACTGCCCATCAACAGGACGGGGAGCGGTGCTATCTTGCCCGTCTGGATCAGGGTCAGTGTCTCGAATAATTCGTCCATAGTACCGAAGCCCCCCGGACACGCAACCAATGCTCTGGCACGCTTCAGGAAGTGCATTTTCCGTATTGCGAAATAATGAAACTGGAAGCACAGCTCGGGCGTGATATAGGGGTTGGGATGCTGCTCGAAGGGCAACTGGATATTGAGACCAATGCTTTTTCCGCCAGCGTCCATGGCTCCGCGATTCGCTGCCTCCATAATACCGGGACCGCCACCGGTAATTACCACCATGTCACAAGGTCCGGTCTGCAGCGTATCACGTGTGATCATTTCCCCCAATTTGCGCGCCTCTTGGTAATAGACACTGTTGGCCTGTATGTTCCGTGCGATCGCCAGAGCGCGCTGTAACTCCTCGCTGTCAGGCTGAGCATCGGCCAATTCCTGGGCCTGTGCCAAGCGGGCCGCTGCGGTTTCCGGTTCAGGAATACGGGCGCTGCCAAAAATGACTACTGTAGAATTGATACCCTCGTCCAGTTGTACCAGCTCTGGCTTGAGAAATTCCAGCTGCAGCCGTTCGGCCCGAAGCTCATCCCGGAGCAGGAAATCCTGGTCTGCAAATGCGAGGCGGTAGGCCGGCGAGCAATCGCTGGGCACATCCTTTACGGCGCGCTGGGGGGGCGAATTTTTGAAGCCGCTACTTATTCTCTTTTTCATATTCCAGATTCTGGGCTAAGCGGTTAATCCTGCACTGTCAACATGAGGGTGATTAGAGCAGTTTATCCACCAGATTTTCAATAAGCGCCGCCGCCACCCAGGTGAGGGGCGGAAGAATGAGATACAGGCCTAACCGTGTTAATGCAGGCATATCAAAAGGCCACTCAGGGGCCTGCTGAATCTCTCGACGATAAATCAACAGACGAGTGACCGCACTGAGGTTCTCTGCATCATCCAGTAAGGTGACTCGTTGCGGGCGCACGCTCTCAAGCTGGTGATTGATCAATTCAAGCTCTGCGCGCTTGGCGCGCTGCAGGCGCCGGTGAAGAGGCCAAACGGGCAGCAGAAACAGGATCAACACGGGCAGCATTGTTGTCAGGAATCCGGGCAGGATGTCCAGCCAACCCACGCCCGCGTCGAAGATCAGGAAGACGAACAGCACCTGCGCACCGATTACGGACAGGGTGGACATGATGGCCACCTGTGCCACAGCTAAACGTGCTGGACAGTGCAGCAAGTCGATGCGCATACGACCACCCAGTCTGCCAAATAGTTGGGCATTGCCGATCAGCGCGCCGATCGCAGTTGTCATGGTCAGCCATAGCAGGAGTGTGACCAGATAAGTCATATATTCTCCATTGCCCGACAAGATATCCACAACCAACCCGCGACCCTGTTGCGGATGTGCCATTATAATATTTGCCAGCCCCATGATCAGGGCAAACGTACTCATTGCCACGTACCAACGTAAGGAGCGATGGGTAAGTTCGCGCCGCCACTGGGCACACTCCTCCCGACTGGCATCCAGGGTGCCCTCAATCTCGTCAAAGGTCGCGACCGAGCGCTCAATAATCAGACTGAAGACCGGCACCAGGTAGGCAAACATAGCGGCAAAGAACAGTTCCGCGAAGAAACCAATTTCACCAGCCCGGTTTCCCAGGACCAGGAACACCCACATGCCTATGAAAATCAGCAGCCCGGCAAGCAGTTTTCCGTAGCGAAAGGGAAATACCAGTCGGGAAACCCAGACCGGGTACATCGGCACTGTGTGCGGTCATGCGCGAGGACTTCCAGCACCTGACAGGAGGATGAGGATCGCGCACCAAGGCATACAGTTAGCGGTCTCAGCCATTCCCTCATCCGTGATTGCTGTTATGTACAGTTGAGAATACTCGTCAGGGAGCTATACAGGAAATTCCTTGGAGCCTGTCGTCCAGCATACCAAAACACAGCAGCTTGTCACCATGCCACAGTACCCCCGTCTCCGAGGAAGTTATTCCTTACCGCGCGACGCTGGTACCATTTCAATCGACAGACGAAACTTGTACCCAATCGACGGTCTAATTGCTGCTGATTTACAATTCATAGGGTAGAATTCCCCGGCCGCCCTGTATGAGTTAACGTGAGCCCAAGTATGAGTAGTATCGCCAGTTTCGACCGGGTGTCATTGAAGCGCGGGGATCGGAGTATTTTTACGGATCTTTCACTGGAGATCCCTGAAGGTAAAATCACTGCCATAATGGGTCCCAGCGGCTGCGGCAAAACTACGTTGCTGCGCTTGCTGGGCCGGCAATTACGACCCAGTTCCGGGCAAGTCACCTTGTTTGGTCAACAAGTGGGTAAATTGTCATCCGCTGAAATCCTGAGCTTACGCAAACGTATCGGCGTTCTTTTCCAGAATGGCGCCCTGTTCAGTGACCTGAACGTGTTTGATAACGTAGCATTTCCATTGCGCGAACACACCCGACTTTCGGAGCGCCATATTCGAGACCTGGTGCTGATTCGTTTGCACATGGTTGGGCTGCGCGGCGCCCGTGCACTGATGCCAAATGAACTCTCCGGGGGGATGGCGCGGCGGGTGGCCCTGGCCCGCGCCATCGTGCTGGACCCGGAAATTATTCTGTATGATGAACCTTTTGCCGGTCAGGACCCGATCTCCATGGGTGTCCTCTGCGAATTGATTGCGCAGATCAATCAAGTCCTGGGTATCTGCAGTGTGGTAGTTTCCCACGATATTCATGAAACCAGCATGATCTCGGACCACATTTTCATCATCTCCGAGGGCACAGTTGTCTCCAGCGGGACTCCCGCGCAGTTGCAAAATACTGCTAATCCACTCGTACACCAGTTTGTTGCGGGGCAGGCAGACGGCCCCATACCCTTCCAGTATCCGGGACCCGAATACTGGCTTGATCTGGATATCGACAGGAGCAATGTATGCAGCAAATAGCCCGGCTTGGCCGGATGGGCATTGCGTTTACGCAATCCCTCGGGCAGTCGGCCCTGTTGCTGTGGATGGCGTTGACCGCTCCACCTGATCGAATGTCACGTGAGTTTCGACGCCTGGTCACGCAGCTTTATTTCATTGGCGTTAATTCCGTATTGATCGTTATGTTGTCAGGCCTGTTCATCGGGATGGTGCTTGCGCTGCAGGGTCATACGGTGCTCAGCCGGTTTGGCGCTGTAGAAGCGCTGGGGCAACTGGTGTCACTGACACTGCTTCGAGAGCTGGGACCGGTGGTCGCCGGACTGCTGTATGCCGGCCGGGCGGGATCCGCCATTACGGCAGAGCTAGGCTTTATGAAAGCCACCGAACAGCTGTCAGCACTGGAGATGATGGGCGTGGATCCGCTGGCCCATGTGTTGCGGCCGCGATTCCTTGCCGGGCTTATATCGATGCCCATACTGGCGCAAATATTCAATGCTATTGCTATTATCTCCGCGTGGGTGGTCAGCACAGAGCTACTTGGCATCGACAGCGGTTCCTTCTGGGCTAACATGCAGCAGGTAGTCGACTTTCGCGAAGATGTGGTAAATGGCATGATCAAAGCACTGGTGTTTGGTATTGTCATAACGTGGGTGGCCTTGTATCAGGGCTATACCGCGGCACCCAATACCGAGGGCATCAATCGCAGCACGACTCGCTCAGTCGTTATCTCGTCACTGTCCGTTCTGGCGCTGGATTTTATTCTTACCGCATTGATGTTTGGAGACTAATTGGTATGCAACAAAAACTAATTGAAATTTCGGTAGGATTACTGATGTTAGCCGGGATAGCGGCAGTGACCTTTCTCGCATTACAGGTCAGTGCCCGTGGTTTCGGCCAGAATAAGGACGGGTATGAGGTGGCTGCGTATTTCACCAATACGTCAGGTCTTACCGATAAAGCCAAGGTGAGTCTCGCCGGGGTGACCATCGGCCGCGTTGAGAGTATTGAAATTGTACCCGCCAGCTATGAAGGCAAAGGTGGCCATGAAAATCAACAAGGATGTGGACTACCTGTCCAGTCGACAGTACCGCTGTCATCCAGACATGCCGGTGTATTGGGAGAAAAGTATGTCGCCATCTATCCCGGGTCTGCAGACGAATGTCCTCGAGCAGGGTGCAGAAATTCACGACACTCAGTCTTCGATGATCTTCGAGGACATGATTGGCAAGCTAGTCACCAATTGGCTGCAAAGGATTAGACATCGAACAATGTTGTGCTGCCCACAGCCAAAGTCAATCAGGCAGGCCATACCGGCTTACCGCAATCTGGAGAATAGCGTGAAAGGATTATTGACCAGATTGGTTACAGGTTTGTTATTGTCGGCTGCTGCCATGGCTGCGCCCACAGCGAAGGATGCCGAGCTACTGGTCACCACCACCGCCGAAAAGATCAATACCATCGTCGACGGCGCCTCGACGTTACTTTGCGACCGATCCCGACCGATATTACCAGCAGATTGGCGTGACTCTGGATCCCGCTTGTTGACTATGATACTTTTGCCCGCGGTGTTATGGGTCATGTGGCGAGTAAGCGTTATGTGCAGAGTTTGCCGGAGGGAGAGCGCGAGGCAGCACGGGCCAACCTACCCAAGTTCAGGGACGTGCTACACGACACATTGATCAAGGGTTATGGGAAAGTCTTCTACAATTATGCGGGCAGCAAATACGCAGTAAAATCATCCGAATTGACTCGGCAGTGGTGATCGCGCATCAGTAACACATGCAGGTTGTCGACACACAGAATAAGCAATACGAACTGCAATACACGCTGAACAACAAGGCCGAGACAGGGCTGGAAAATACAGAACGTTATTGTCGACGGGATCAATATGGGACAGAGCTATCGGGCCCAGTTTGAAGAAGCGCTGGACCGCTACAAGGGCAGTGTGAGTGATGTCATCCAGAACTGGCCGCAAATCATGGACGGCCGTGAAGATAAGTAAGCACGGGACAGTTGTCGCTGACGACCGTTGATGGCCGCCTGCGTGTTGACGGGGTGCTGGATTTCACTACGGCTGCCGGGATGGCACCGATGCTGGACAAATGCATTGCCGGCTTGCCAGGGTCTTTTACGGTTGACCTGTCGGGACTCAGTGACTTCAACAGCGCGGTGCTGGTCTTTATGCTCGATTGCTTGCGGATGGCGGCAAAAGCGAACAAACAATGCCATTTTTCCGGCGCCACCCCCGCGCTGGGCAATATGTTGAAAATGGCGTCACTGGGTGACCTGATTCAAGCTGACTGAGCGACGCGACATCACCTGAGAGTGTCGTATTATTCGTTGCGCGCTGACGACGGCAACTCGGTGAGCAGGACTGCCGCTCCGTCGATGATGCGCTCGTAGCACTACCAGAGACTCACGCGGTGGCGGCACAGTGTTGAAAAAGCAGATTCAGAAACTTAACACTCCCCTATCCCGGGAGTAAATGGCGGAGCGGACGGGACTCGAACCCGCGACCCCCGGCGTGACAGGCCGGTATTCTAACCAACTGAACTACCGCTCCACGGCAGGCAAACACTCTCAGAAATTGGTGGGTGGTGACGGGATCGAACCGCCGACCCTCTGCTTGTAAGGCAGATGCTCTACCAGCTGAGCTAACCACCCCAAAATCCGGGAACGCGCATTATAGAGATTCTGGTTGCTCGGTCAATCCCTGCTCCGACGAATTGCAAAAAAATCGGGCATATTAAAAGGCTTTGATTTTAGTAGTAAAATCCACCGAGCGGACATCCCGCCGCCAACCTTAGCCTGCGACGACAACTGTCGCGAACACAACCTCTACCCACAGAGCGCGCGAACATGGAAATATACAAAGAGTTTCACTTTGAGGCAGCACATCGTCTGCCCAATGTCCCTGAGGGACACAAGTGTGCGCGCCTGCACGGTCACTCATTCCATGTGCGACTGAGTGCAGAAGGCGATGCTCCGGAACCTGCCGGATGGGTGATGGATTTTGCGGAACTCAAAGCCGGCTTCAAACCCATCCTCGCACAACTCGATCACCACTACCTGAACGACATTCCTGGACTGGACAACCCGACGAGCGAAAACGTCGCTCGCTGGATATGGAGAAAGTTGAAGCCACGACTGCCGCTCCTGAGCCAGATCGAGGTCCGCGAGACCTGTACCAGCGGGTGCATATACCGGGGTGAATGAGTTTGCATGTGGCTATTCGAAACTGTCGGTAACACGTACAAAAATACTTGACGAATGCAGATACGCTACGCATGCAGTACTTTCGTGAATGCCGTGAGAAATGTTATCCCTGATCACTTTACTGTCCGTGTCGCGGACAAAGGCAAAGGTTACCCGAAGTAGCAGCGCCACAAATGTTATGCACACTAGAGTTTGCTTAAGACCATTTCACACAGTTAGCTTTTTCTTTACACTCAGAAGATCAAGTTAGTTACGTAACTTATTGTTATTTAATATTATTATCTTATTGTTTAATTTTTAACCAATTTGTAACAAAGGCCAGTGCTTAGGTGCTTGGGGCTCAGCTGAACAATTTACTCACTGACTTATCCACAGAATCTGTGGAAAAATGATGGCCCGTGGGAGTGTTACAGAATCTCTCGCATGAGAACCTGCCCGGAATGCAAATATACCAGCACCTCTGAAGCAGCTGGGCAGATCAGTCAGGACGCTCCACGATGTCAGCTCAGTACAGAGCAAAACATCATGCCCACCGTCGGGTCGCTGTAGTCCAGTGAGGTAAACTGCTTGTCCCGCATTAACGAGTCCACCATCTTGACCCGTTGCGGTAAATGCACAATTATCATTTTTGGTCTATTTCTCTGATTCTCGCGACCCTGCTCTTCACAGCGTAGTGAGGGGAGCTCCAACTAACAGCCCTGACAGAAAGGTTGCAACGCCATGTCCGAAACCAATCCAACATACGACTACATCATCGTAGGAGCCGGTTCCGCCGGATGCGCCCTCGCCTACCGATTGTCCCGTGAGGCGAGTCGCAGGGTATTGCTGGTTGAAGCGGGCGGCAAAGACAGTTTCCCCCTGATCCACATTCCGCTGGGCTTTGCCTTCCTGATGAAAAACGCGAAGGTCAACTGGTGTTATGAGACGGAACCCGAACCCAACATGCACCACCGGCGCATCTCCTGGCCGCGCGGTAAGGTGCTCGGTGGCACCAGTTGTATTAATGGCATGGTGTATATCCGCGGACAGCGCGAGGACTACGACCACTGGAATGCACTCGGCAACCACGGCTGGTCCTACGATGAGGTGCTGCCCTACTTCAAGCGCTCGGAGCACAAGGCCGAAGGCGGCAATGACTGGCACGGCTACGGCGGCCCATTGTGGGTACAGGAGGTTGCCAACAGTGAGAAGCTGGACCTGGCCGATATCTTTATCCAGGCAAGCGTGCAGACCGGACTGCCCTTACAACGAGGATTTCAACGGGCCCTCCCAGGAAGGTGCCGGATATTACCAGACCAACATTCGCAGGGGACGACGCCAGAGTACCGCCCGTACTTTCCTGGAGCTGTGTAAGCGGCGACCCAATCTCACCATCGCCACTGGCGCCTTATGCCAACAGGTGTTGCTGGAGGCTGGCGCGGCGGTAGGTATTGAATACCAACTCACCAAGGGGAAGAAGTCACGGGTCGAGCGCGCCTATGCCAGTGGCGAAGTCATTCTCTGTGGTGGCGTCATCAACTCTCCCCAGTTGCTGGAACTGTCTGGCATAGGAGATCAGGGACTATCTGGGATCACTGGGTGTGGACGTCAAGCACCACCTGCCTGGTGTGGGCGAGAACCTGCAGGATCACCTGACCGTGAACATTCAGCAGGGTCTCCACGGGACGCCGACTTTCTACGAAGAATCGCGCCCCCTGGCGATGATAAAAAATGTGTTCAAGTACCTGCTGCGACGCGACGGCCTGCTGGCCCACCCTGCGTCACAGGTCGGGGTATTCTTTCGCACCGAGTGCCGACGGTAGACAGGCCCGACGCCCAGGTGCATTTCGCGCCCGCCGCCAGCGAACCCGACAGCAAGGGCAACCTGAAGCCGAAGCCCGGCACCACCGCCACGGTGTGCTACCTGCGCCCGGAAAGTCGCGGCAGTGTCCATATTCGCAGCAGGGATCCCATGGCGCCGCCCGCCATCCGAGCCAATTACCTGAACACCGAAAACGACCGCAAGGCCATTGTCGCCGCCTTTCGCCGGGTACGGGAAATCTTCGCGGCCCCGGCTATGGCAAAATACCGCAGCAATGAAATGAAGCCTGGTCCGTTGGCGCAAAGCGATGAGCAGATTCTCGACTATGTGCGCGCGGCGGCCGAGTCGGTCTATCATCCGGTGGGCACTTGTAAAATGGGCGCCGACGCCATGGCAGTGGTGGACGATCGCCTGCGCGTGCACGGGATCAGGAAGCTGCGAGTGGCCGATGCCTCGATCATGCCCAAGCTGATCTCCGGCAACACCAATGCACCCGCCATCATGATCGCCGAGAAATGCGCCGACATGCTGTTACAGGACGCTGGCGTCAAAACGACACTGCCCGAAGGTCTGCGCGAACAACACAGGCGCAAGACACGTAAGACTGCCGCAGTCGTTACTGCTGAGTGAAGGAAAAGAGGAAACCAACATGAACGCATCTGTAAAGGAAAGCTCTGCAGCCGCAGAACTGCAAGCCATACTCGACAACCAGCGCCGCGCTTTTCGCGCCGAAGGTCCGGTAGCTCTCGCTACGCGGATAGACCGCATTGATCGCTGCATCGCCCTGTTGGTCGACCATAAAGAAGCCATTTGTGCGGCGGTAAACAATGACTTCGGCTGCCGCTCCAAATACGTGACCCTGATGACCGATATCATGAACTCCGTGGGCAGCCTGAAGTTCGTAAAGAAAAACCTGAAGAAGTGGATAAAGCCGGAAAAACGCAGTCCGTTCATGCCGATGAACTTCCTCGGCGCCAAGGCGCATGTGCACTACCAGCCCAAGGGCGTGGTCGGCATCATGACTCCGTGGAACGTACCCGTGAATATGATCTTCAGTCCTCTGGCGGATGTGCTGGGTGCCGGCAACCGGGCCATGATCAAACCGTCAGAGTACACCCCCCACACCGCCGACATCATGCACACATTATTCGCACAGTATTTTGAGGAATCGGAGATCACGGTGATCACCGGCGGGCCGGAAGTCGGCGCCGCCTTTTCCGCCCTGCCACTGGATCATCTCATCTTTACCGGCGCCACCAGCATCGGTCGACTGGTGATGCGCGCGGCTGCGGAAAACATGGTACCAGTCACACTGGAACTGGGCGGCAAGTCTCCGGTTATCATCGGTGAGGATTGCGATATCCACCAGGCTGCGGAACGCATCATCACCGGCAAGGCCATGAACGGCGGCCAGCTGTGTGTCAGTCCGGATTATTGCTTTGTGCCCCAGAGCCGGTTGGAAGCATTTATCAATCGCTGCAGGGCAGTGATCGCCGAACAGTTCCCCACGGTGCAAGGCAATCCTGACTTTGTGGCCTGTATCAACGAGCGCCATTACGACCGTGTGAAGGGGTATATCGAGGAGGCCTCGGCCAAAGGGGCCCGGGTCATTGCCCTGTGCCCCGCCGGGGAGGAATTCTCCGACCGCAAAAACCATAAAATCGCCCTGCACCTGGTCGTCAACCCCGACGATGCACTGGCCTGTATGCAGGATGAGATCTTCGGCGCCATGCTGAATATCAAGACCTATGACAATCTGCAGGATGTCATCAAATTCATCAATGCGCGCGAGCGCCCGCTAGCCCTGTATTACTTTGGCAGGGACAAGGCAGAGCAGGACAAGGTAATCAATGAGACGCTTTCCGGCGGTGTTGCCGTCAACGCTATCGCCTTGCACGTCGCCTGCGATGATATGCCCTTCGGTGGCATCGGCCACAGCGGTATGGGCAACTACCGGGGCCGCGACGGCTTCCGCACCTTCAGTCACGCCCGCGGCGTCTATCGCGAAGGCTTTGTGGACATGGCAAAACTGGCGGGTACCCTGCCGCCCTACGGGCAAAAGATCGCGAAAATGCTGGAGTCTCAGATAAAAAAATAGGCGCGTTCAAAACTTTTCTAGTGCAGCGTTGGGACTCTTTCAGACACTACTATCGACTGCAACTGCTTGCCCAGCATGATCACAAAGCCCTGGCGCCGTTCGACGCCGTCATAACTGTAGTCGAACCGATATTGGCGCCAGATACGCCAGCGCCCGTTGTCATCCCGGCTCAGGGATATGCGCCGCATGTGTACTGACTGATCCAACAACTGGAAATCGTCCCGCGCGCTGGCGCGACCCACCGCCTGCACTGCCAGTTCCCGCACCCGCACGGCCGCCAAAAAGTGCATGCACAGCAAGCCTAATGAAAACAGCGCTACAACATCGCCCAGCGAGATATACACAGCCCTCTAACCCTCATTCCCAATGACCGTCGAGGCAAGCCTGGATGATTCGGACGACGTAAGAAAGCGCGTCACGATACCGTTGAACTGCTGTGGTTTTTCCACGTGCAGCCAGTGCCCGCAGCCGGGCATCATCCTGATCGATGCTGCGGGAAACAATGCCTGGATAGCGGACCAATGCTGCGCCTGAATATAGTCAGACGCACCCCCTTTGATAAATAATACCGGGCCCGCATAGGACTTCTCAGCCAGGGGCGCCGCCAGCAGCGACGGATACGCGTCCCTGATACCCTGCAAGTCAAAACGCCAGCGCATTATGCCCCCACTGTCGCGCTGCAGGCTGGCCAACAGAAACTGGATAACCGCCGCCTCCTGCAGGTAAGAGGCAAGTATTCTGGCGGCGTCCTCGCGGCTGGCACAGCTCCCGGTGGCGACCGCCTGCAATGCAGCGAATACCGACTCATGATGTGCTGCATATCGCACGGGAGCGATGTCCGCCACAATCAATGACCGCACCTGCGTGGGACACTGCAATGCCAGTTGCATGGCGACCTTACCCCCAAGGGAATGACCCACCAGATGGGCTGCGGACAATCCTTGCGCATCCATCCAGTGTCGCAGGCGATCTGCCATGGCGGGCAGGTCCGGCTTGGCTAGCCAGCCCGAGCGACCGTGATTGGGCAGGTCAGGACTGAACACCGAGAACTGCTCCTGCAGGGCTCGCGCGAGGCTGCCCAGATTGGCGCCCGAGCCGAACAGCCCGTGCAGCAGTATGACAGCGGAACCTTCCCCCACCCGTTTAACGTACAAATCCGACGCCATTTAACGCTGTGCCCTGCACAGATTTTGCTACCATGTTCGCCACTATAATGGATCGGAATTCAGCATGCGTCGGTTTAACGCCCTTGGCCACCTCGCCGCCCTCCTCGCCCTGTGTACGCTACTGGTCGCCTGCAGCAGTACACCGACCTACAATCCGACCACGTTTCCCTTCCAGTTAGACCAGGCCCGACTGGACGCACATCCGATCAAAACCGTGGTCATCGCGCATGTCAATCTGGGCGTGCAATCACGCAACTACCTGGACAAGGAAGCGCCACGCATCGATGCCCAGGTGGCCAGCTACCTCAAGGAAAACGGCTTCAAGGTATTGCCCCAACGCGACTTTGAGCAACACTGGAATGCTGCGGTACGTGCCTACGGCAATCCCGTGGATCCGACCAGCGGCAAGCTCAATCGCAAGACCTTCGCACTGATCATGACCCGGGTGCGCGACGAAATGGCCAAATCAACCAAACTCGACGCCTTCATATTTACCGATCTGGTGGAACTCGAGGTATCCTTCAGCGAAGGCCTCAAGCATGTGGCGCGCTGGGACGGTGTGACACGTACGCCCTCCCTGCAGGGACCAGGCGATGGCGTCAGCACCGAGTTTGACTGGAATACCCTGGCCGCCGTCGTCTCGCTCCAGGTGAGCATCTATAACATGGACCTGGAGCCTGTGTTTTCCAGTCGCGGCGGCATCGAAGCCACCGATGCGATAGACAGTCGTTCATCTACCGGCCGTTATGTGCGGCGCCGCAATATACTGGAAAACGAAACCTATATCACTGAGGGCATACGCCTGGCATTCCACCCCTTTATCGCGATGGAAGACTGGCCGGGCAAGCGCTAATCGTCAAGCAGTGGCAATATACCAAGCCCGTTAACAGCAGTCATGTGGCGGCTACCCGGCACTCTCGGATCACTTAATGACTTCACCTAAAGCACGCACATCCGCACTTACACTTGCAGCAATAGGCGTTGTTTATGGTGATATCGGCACCAGCCCACTGTACGCTTTCAAGGAAGTTTTCCACGCTGATCATGGCCTGACGCTGCAGCAGCCGGAGGTGTTCGGCGTACTGTCCCTGATATTCTGGTCGGTCATGCTGGTGGTTTCACTCAAATACGTGACATTCATTATGCGTGCCGATAATCGCGGTGAGGGCGGCAGCCTGGCGCTGCTGGCACTCGCGATGCGTATCACCGGCAACAGTCGCTTTTCCCCTATGATTGCAGTGCTCGGTATTTTCGCCGCTGCGCTATTCTATGGCGACAGTATGTTGACGCCCGCCATATCCGTGCTCAGCGCGGTCGAGGGTATCCATCTGATTACGCCAGTACTTGATGATTATGTGATCCCGCTCACGCTCGCAATTCTTACCGGACTGTTCCTGATCCAACGCCATGGCACGGCCTCAGTCGGCGCCTGGTTTGGGCCCGTGATGTCGGTTTGGTTTGCAACACTTGCAGGACTGGGTATATGGCACATTGCGTCGATGCCCTCGATCCTGCTGGCGCTCAATCCAATGTACGCGGTCAATCTCTTTCAGGAGCATGCGCTGATCGCCTTTGTGGCGCTGGGCGCAGTAGTGCTGGCACTGACCGGTGCCGAAGCCCTGTATGCGGATATGGGGCATTTCGGCAAACGGCCGATCCGTATCGCATGGACGGCATTCGTGGCGCCCGCCCTGGTGCTGAATTACTTCGGTCAGGGTGCGATGGTGTTGCAGAATCCGGCCACGATCATCAACCCGCTGTACCGCATGGTCCCCGATTGGGGCCTGCTGCCGATGATCATCCTCGCAGCATGCGCCACCGTGATCGCCTCCCAGGCCGTTATATCGGGCGCTTTTTCAGTGACGCGACAGGCCATTCAGCTGCAATTGCTGCCGCGTATTGCGACGAAACATACCTCGGCTTCCGAAGAGGGACAGATCTACATACCGTTCATCAACTGGATGCTATTCATTGCCGTGGTGTGTTTGGTGGTGGGTTTCGGTAGTTCCAGCAATCTTGCGGCCGCTTATGGCGTTGCGGTGACCGGCACGATGCTGATCGACTCGCTGCTGCTTACGGTCGTGATGCTGCTCTCCTGGAAATGGAATCGTTATTTTACGGGAGCCTTCGCTCTCCTTTTCATTCTCGTGGACACCGCTTTCTTTTCCGCCAACTCGCTCAAGGTGTTCCATGGCGGCTGGTTCCCGCTGGCCATCGCTACGGTGATCTTCACACTGCTCACAACGTGGCGCACTGGTCGGGTACTGCTGGCCAACAATCTGCGCGATGGGGCCATACCGATCGAGATTTTCCTGCAGGGTCTACCCGATATCAATCGCGTGCCCGGCACCGCTATTTTTCTGACCAGCGCTTCCGAAGGTGCGCCGCCTGCGTTGTTGCACAATCTCAAGCACAACAAAGTGATGCACCAAACCGTTGTACTACTCACCGTTAATACGCAGGATCGACCCACTGTTACACCCGAGGAGCGACTGCGGATCAAGGAACTGGGCGAAGGATTCTATCGGGTGCAACTGGATTTTGGCTATTTAGACGACCCGAACGTACCCGAGGCCCTGATCAGTCTCTCGCCTTCGTATCTGCCGCTGGATCCCATGCAGACATCGTATTTCCTCAGCCGTGAGACACTGCTCCCATCAGCCACACCGGGCATGGCGCTGTGGCGCGAATACCTCTTCTCCTGGTTGATGCGCAGCGCCGCGAGTCCGCTGGACACATTTCATTTACCGCCCAACCGCGTGATCGAGTTGGGGCAGCAGATCGCTATCTAACCAAGCTTTGCGCATCCGCAAGCGCCAGGCTCGCACATCAGGGAGCCTACAGATCGAGCTTATGCGGCAGATCCATGGTCGGCTCCGCACCGATCACGACCTCGCCGTGCGCCAGTTTTGAGTGGCGGATGCCATAGGCGAAGTACACCATCATGCCGCCCACCAGGTAGACGACGAAGAAATTGCGCGTTGCCGTATTTGCCATTATTGACATCAGCAGGAACAGACACATTGCCGCACCCAACACTGGCACGAACGGAAAAAGCGGTGTGCGAAAGGGCCGCTTCAGCTCCGGCTCGGCAAAACGCAGGTACAGTACCGTCAGGCAGACAATGGAAAAGGCCGCCAGCGACCCCACGTTGGTCAGGTCCACCAGGGCATCCAGCGACATCAATCCGGCGAAACCAGCCGCCACGACACCGACAATAATCGTGTCGATCCAGGGCGTGCGAAAGCGCGGATGCACTCGGGCAAATGCCGAGGGCAGCAAGCCGTCGCGTGCCATGGTGTAAAAGATACGGGTCTGGCCGTAGAGCAACACCAGCATCACCGAGGAGATGCCGGCAATGGCGCCGATTTTGACCAGCATGGCAAACCACGGCATGCCCATCTCGTTCACCGCCATCGCAATCGGAGCAGGGGTGTCCAACTGGGCGAAGGGTACTATTCCAACCAGCACCGCTGACGTGAGTATGTAAAGAATCGTGCAAATCACCAGCGAGCCTATGATGCCGATCGGCATATCGCGCGCCGGATTCTTGGCCTCGGCCCCGGCGGTGGACACCGCCTCGAAGCCAATATAGGCAAAGAACACCGTGGCTGCCCCCGCTATCACTCCACCCACGCCGTAGCGCGAGGTGTTCTGGGCAGTGACCACATCCTTCATCGCACGCCAGATATCTTCCCAGAATCCGCGCTCAGTGCCCGCAGGGGGTGCAGGTATCTCGTCAGGAATCAGCGGGAACCAGTTGGCGGTATCGACAAAGAAGACGCCCACCGCAATGAACGCGATTACCACCGAGAGCTTTGATGACCACAATGAGGTTGTTGACGTTAGCCGACTCCTGCACACCCATGACCAGCAGGCAGGTGACGCCGAAAATGGCAATCATCGCCGGCAGATTCACTACACCATGCGCCACCACAACACCGCCTTCCTTGATCTCAACTCCAGGCGCCGCCGTCAGTTCCGCTGGCAGGTGCAAACCGATGTCATGCAGGAGACTGACCACATAGCTCGACCAACCGACCGCCACGGTCGAGGCGGCGAGTCCGTACTCCAGCACCAGCAGCAAACCCATGACCCATGCCACCACTTCGCCCATCGAGGCATAGGAATAGGAATATGCCGAACCCGATACCGGCAGCATCGAAGCGAGTTCCGAATAGCACAGGGCGACAAACGTACACAGCACACCGGTAATGATGAAGGAAATCATGATGGCCGGACCCGCAAAGTCCGCCGCTGCCCGACCCGTGAGCACAAAGATACCGGTACCGATAATGCAGCCGATGCCCAGCGAAATCAGGTTGAGCGAGTTAAGGCTGCGCTTGAGCTCGCTGGACGTGTGGTCGGCGTGCATCTGCTCGACGGATTTGCGCAGGAACAGGCGCGCGAACCCACGAACCGGTTGTCGCACTGCAGTTGGAGGGATATTGTTGGGCATTTTTATTCCCTACGAAATTTATATCCTGTTGATTATATTTGTTATTTTGACTTTTACTAGTTTGCAGGACCGCAATAATTACTCAACATGGACTGGTTCGCTCCTGCCGCAACCGGTATCTTCACTGGTGCCGCACTCCCGACACCGTAGCCAATCATGAACGCTGTAGCATTACAACCCAAAGAACTCGCCGCCTGGTTCGCCAGCGCCATGGTGTTACTCCGCTGTTGCTTTATCTTCACCTGTTGCCCGCGCTGCTGGCGGGCTTGCTCGTATTCACCCTGGTCAACCTGCTCACTCCGTTACTCAAGAATCGCATGCTGTGGGGCGACGGTCCGCGACTGCTCGCCGTCTCCATCATCGCCGCAGTTGTCATTGGCCTGATTGTGCTTCTGGGCGTGTTAGCGACTTCAGTAATGCGCGAGAACTTTGAACGATTACCCGCATTGATCAATCGCATGGCCGAAATCATCGAACACTCACGCAGCCGCATGCCGGGATGGATTTCACAATACATACCGACCGACGCCGACCAGTTGCGGCACACCCTGGTCGAATGGCTGCGCGGCAATGCCTACATCTTTCAGGTCGCTGGCGCCGACATTGGACGCATCTTCATGCACATCATCATCGGCATGGTGATCGGTGCCTTACTGTCGCTCGAGACTGCGGTATCTAGCGCCTCGGGCGGGCCCCTGACCCGCGAACTCGCTGATCGCAGTCTGCGCCTGAGCACCTCTTTTCGTCAGGTGGTGTTCGCCCAGATCTGGATATCGGGGATCAATGCCATGCTGACAGCGCTCTATCTCATCGTTTTTCTCCCGCTTTTCGGGATTGAGCTACCCTTTGCCAAGACTATGATCGTATTGACGTTTGTCGTCGGTCTGGTACCCATCCTGGGCAACCTGATTTCCAATACTGTCATTTTTGTGGTGAGTCTCAGTCACTCACTGGGTGTCGCGTTCGCTGCGCTGGCCTATCTCGTTGTGATCCACAAACTGGAATACTTCCTGAATGCGCGGATCATCGGCAGCCAGATTCGCGCCAAGGCCTGGGAAATGTTGCTGGCGATGCTGCTTCTGGAATCGGCATTTGGCATAACGGGTTTAATCGCCGCGCCCATCTATTACGCGTACATGAAGTCCGAACTGCGCGATAAGGGCATGATTTAGATACCACCCATTGGACACAGGAGCATAGCCTTGAAAAAACGCCGCTTTTTACTGCTGCTCATCATAGTCGCGACACTTGTTACCTATTTCTGGCCCGCACCGTCTCACGAGCCCGAATTGCGCTCCCCGGAACCTGCCACAGTACGCGACACGCAAGCCGGGCCAGTGATCGGCAGCAGTGACGCTGCCAACACCTACGCCTGGCTCGGCATTCCATTTGCGGCGCCACCAGTCGGTGATTTGCGCTGGCGCGCACCGCGCCCGGTCGAACACTGGCAGGAACTTCGCGAAACAATCGCCTTTCGCGACCCCTGTGTGCAACTGTCCGGCCCACTCGACGGACTGCCCGATGACAGTGGCGCTGTCGTGGGCAGCGAGGACTGCCTGTACCTCAATATCTGGTCACCGCGCGCCCACAGCAGCGCGGATTCTGAAAAACTACCGGTGATGTTCTGGATCCATGGCGGTGGCAACACCATCGGCACCGCCAATACCTACCCGGCCAGCGGGCTGGCCGGTGGCGAACAGGTGGTGGTGGTCACCATCAATTACCGGCTGGGCTTTCTCGGCTGGATGAGTCACCCGGCGCTGCGCACGCCAGGATCGCGACCCGCTGGATGCCAGTGGCAACTATGCCAACCTGGATATGATCGCCGCACTGCGCTGGGTGCAGGATAACATTGCCAACTTTGGCGGCGACCCCGATAACGTCACGATCTTCGGCGAGTCGGCCGGTGGCCGCAATGTCTATGCGTCTGCTGGCATCACCGCTGGCCAAGGGCCTGTTCCACCGCGCGATTGCCCAGAGTGGCTCGGTGACCACCACACCGCGCTGGCGCGCCGAGAATTTTCACGATGACCCGCAGCAACCCGGGCAAAAGCTCAGTTCGCGCGAGTGGTTAGCATTGCAACTGCAAAACGCCGGCCGCGCCAAGGACCGCGATGCGGCCAGGGCGATGCAACTGTTGATGTCGGACGAGGAAACCCGCGATTTCATGTATGCGCGCAGCGCGCAAGAGATTCTGCAGGGTATCAGCGTGGCGGCGCTGCCGGCATGTACAGCGCACCACTATGGTTTCCGCGATGGCGCGGTATTGCCAGAGGCGACGCTCTACGAAGTATTTCGCGATCCCGCTCGCTACAACAGCGTGCCGCTCATCACCGGCACCAATCGTGACGAGATAAAATTATTCCTGGCCCTGGACCCGAATTTCGTTGAAACCCGCTTCGGGTTCCTGCCGCACATCAAGGATCCGCAGGCCTTCAACCGCGCCGCCGCCTACCTCAGCGACAATTGGAAGGCGCTGGCGGTGGACGGTGTGGCCGATATCATTGCCGCCAATGGGTCACAGACCTGTATTCGCCTACCGCTGGGACTGGGATGAAGGCGGCAAGAACTGGCTGATTGATTACAGTCAATTACTGGGTGCGGCCCACGGCCTCGAGGTAGCGTACATCTTCGGCGACTTTGACAACGGCATCCTGGTGCCTGGCCTGTACAACGATGACAACATTCCCGGACGCGACCTGCTCTCCATGCAGATGCGCAGCTACTGGTCGGAATTCGCCAGAACCGGCGCACCGGGCCGCGGCCGCAATGGTCTCTTACCGCAGTGGCAGCCCTGGAACAACAGCGGACCAAATCTCATGCTGCTGGATACGGCCAGTGGCGGCGGCCTGCGCATGGTGCACGAACCGATGACAGTCGCGATGCTCAAACAGCGCCTGGCAACGGATACGACCATGCCGGATCTGCGCACGCGCTGCGAACTCTTTGTGCGACTCTTTCTGCACGCCAATTATGGCGACGACGTGTGGGATGAAGCCGACTACCAGGCGCTGGGCTGCGCTGCATTCCAGCCATGGCAGCTGGACATCGGTTTTTAGGGCTCTCCTTGCTGTCGTTCTCCTGATCAGTCCTGCGGTTTGATCAGGTACTTTTCACCGGTGGCCTGCTTGCCGTAGACCGCGATGGCTTCCAGCGACAGCGCCTGCGCCAGTGACACCTCACGCGTGTAGTGGCTGGCAAAGGTGGTCTTGATTTCCGCCGCCACTTTGGAGCGCATCTGCATGATCTTCTCGATGCCGGCCTTCTGCAGGAAGGGTGTCAGCAGGAAACCGCCGAGACTCCAGGAGAAACCAAAATTGCGCGTCAGTATGGTCGGACTGCGATCGAGTCCGCCGTAGATATACACCTGCTTGAACACATCGCTGCCGTAGCGGTTGTACTCGGTCATATTGCGCACCGCTGCCGCTTCCATGCAGGTCAGGATATGGCTGGCCAGCTTGCCACCGCCGGTCGCGTCAAAAGCCAGGGTTGCGCCGGTTTCCGCCAGTGCATCGGTCAGGTCGTCGTAGAAACTGTCACTGCCGCTATTGATAATGTACTTCGCGCCCTGCGCGCGAAGAATCGCTTCCTGCTCTGCCTTGCGCACGATATTCACCAGCGCGATACCCTCGTTGATGCACAGTCGATTGAGCATCTGCCCGAGATTGGAAGCCGCAGCGGTGTGCACCAGCGCCTTGTGGTTTTCCATGCGCATGGTTTCAACCATGGCCAGGGCAGTCAGTGGATTCACAAAACAGGAAGCGCCCTCGGCCGGCGTCGTGCCCTCCTCCAGTGGCAGGCACATAAAGGCGTTTACACAGCGGTATTGCCCATACATATCACCGCCAACAATGCCGACGAGTTTACCCATCAGCGCCTGTGCTGCATCCGATGACCCGGCGCCAATGACGGTGCCGGCTGCCTCATTGCCAACCGCCAGCGATTGGCCGATACGCGCGGCAACCAGCTTCATCATGTCCACCGGAATATCGGCCGTTACAATTGGCCTGCGCGGCCGTGCCGGAAATCCTGGCCGTAGTGAGATCGGCAGGACCAAACAACAGGGCCAGGTCGGACGGGTTCAACGGTGCGGCTTCAACCCGCACCAACACCTCGTCAGGACCCGGCTCTGGGATGGGTACATCCACCAGGGTCAGCTCGAGCGTGTTGTCCTGTTTAACGGTGGAACGAAGCTGTAATCCGGTTGCTGCCATGGTGGTGTCCTTGTAGTGAGAGGAGTGGTTAAGTCAGTATCAAAATTCCGGGGCCAGTGCGGCACAGGATTCAGGATCGAGGCCGACCTGCGCCACCAGGTCCGCCAGTGTTGCTGCCATTGCCGGGGCCCAGCGGGAATCGCTGGCCTGGCGGTCCGCAACCGGGCGCAGCAGCGCCTCCCCTGTCCGCGGACACCCCAGCTCACCAAGTACAGAGGCGAGGTTATTGCTCAATGCGCTGTGCTGTGGATTGAACTGCAGGCCGCGCCGGTAGTAATCCACTGCCGCCTGGAGATTATCACCGCTATGCGCATGGTTGCCCAGTGCCAGGTAAGGCAGCGACTCCTGCGGCCATTGTAGCCGGGCAGCGTCCCACGCGGGCACGGCGGCCTGCGTGCCGGCGACCGCCTCAAAACTCAGGACAGCATCGATGTAGCCTCCGGCCTGCGCGCCTGCAGGCAGTTCTCCAGGCCGCAAAACCACCAACGCCCAGCGCCCCGCCCAGTCCCAGGTGCGCAGGAACTCGGGAGCAGCGACCGGCAGCGACTGCTCGGCACCGCTATTGAGATAGACGCGATTGGCAGCTGCATCCAGTCCCACCAGCACGGCGTAATGCCAGACGGGAAAATCCCGGGTCTGCAGATTCTGCAATACCAGCACCGGCCGGCCCGCTGCCAGTTCGGCCACCAGAGCCTGCGGTGTGCCGTCGACGATGTAGGGGATACGGCCGGCGCGGCGGGTAGCCGCCATCAACTCTACCTGCAGGCTACCCTGCCGGCCCGGCAGGTACACCTGCGGTGACAGGGTTGCGGGAGTGGCGCTGACTCCTGCAGCACCAAGCACCCCGGCCAGCGCGGCGGGGCCACATTCATATTCCAGCTGTGGATAGAAAGGAACACCCTGTAGCCGAATGGTATCCGCTGCCACCAGTTGCTCCAACTCAAGCGGCGGGTTGATCGAGCAGCCAGCCAGCAGGAAAAGAGGAAGCCACGCGGCCAGCCAGCGGCGGCGTGCATGGGCCACGATCTGGCGCAGGGGCAATCTGCGAAGCGGGAATCAGGCCTTTTTGAAGATATCAATGGTCCCCGTCAGCTCCAGGATCAGCAGCACGACGAACACCAAACCGATGACTTCCAGAATACCCCCGGCCGGCAACGCATCCAGGTGGCCCTGCAGTTGCGCCAGTTCCCGCTCATTGAGCGCAGCGACCCGCAGCTGGGCCTGGAGCGGATCGACACCCATATCGATCATAGCCTGCTGCACATCGGCGCGGGCCAGCCCCGCCTGAGCCTGGGCAACGCGCTGTTCATGAGTCTGCAGCGACACGGCATCGCGGGTACCAATCACAGCCGCAGTCGCACTGGTGACGAGTCCCGACCAGATCAGGACGGCGGCTTAAAACAATTGCTATGGGCTTTCTGTACATGGTGAAACTTCCTTATAGAGTGCGTGGGTGCTTGATTGCAAACGAGTATACACCGTCCCTGCAGCGGGCACGATTGGTTTGGCAATACATCCAAAAGATGTAGTGGGCCGCTCCTTGCGCAGCGGCCCGCATGTTTAACGATCGGTGCGCGTTGCTGATTCGCGCAACTCGATCGTCCTAGTGCGCAGTGCTCGGCGCATGAGGAGGAGGATTGCCATCTGTCGCCGCAGCTGTGGTGCTACTGAGTTTCTTGATGTCATCCGCCGTCAGCGTCGGCCTGTCGACTTTGAGTGTCAGTTTGTTGAGCTTGGCCGTCAGCGTAAAGGGCGGCGTGTAGTCGGCATCGTTCACGCCGGTCAGCGTATCGGAACCGACGTCGAAACTCTCGTCCCACTGCAGGATCATGGGCAGTGTCTTGGGCATGGTCTGGGTCTGCGACGACCTTGCCATCGACTGACAGGGTACCCGTGCCGGGTCGCCCAAGCCCGCTCATGTTGTTGAAGGCCAGCGTGCCGACACCGAGTCCGTCATACTTGAAGTCGAACTCCAGCGTGTGCTTGCCGGGCGACAGCGCTTCCTTGCCCTCCCACTTGATGCGTTCCAGGTCGACGAGATTCCACAGGAACACCGGTTTGCCCTTGAGCAGATAAAAACCGTATCCGGCAAAGCGTCCACCCGACGTGAGGATCATGCCCTCCGCCCCTCCCTTGGGCACATCAATGTCGGCTGTGATGGTATAGGAGCTGTTAAGGATAAACGGTGAATCGCCCTGCGGCAGACCCGTCATCGGGTGGGTGTAGACAAACTCGGTGCGACCCGCGGTGATGTTCGGACGCGGCGCGACGATGCGCGCGGCGACCGAGGCATCCAGCGGGAAGACCTGGTACTTCTTGGCTTCAGCGATAAACTGCTCCTTCATCGCTTTCACCTTGTCAGGGTGTTTGATCGGCAATGTTCTGCGACTGGCTGAAGTCCGTATTCAGGTCGTACAGTTCCAGCACCTGGTTGTTGAGCGGGTCGGGATTGGCGGCGCCGAAGGCCTCCCAGGGTGCACGATTCACCTTGGTGCTGAGCAGCCAGCCCTCGTCGTACAGCGCCCACTGGCCCATCATCTCGAAATACTGGATCTTGTGCTGTGACGGCGCCTTGGCATTGGTCTTGTCGAAGGTGTACGCAAAGCTGGTGCCCTCCATCGGCGCCTGCTGGATGCCATCCACTGACTGCGGGCGCGGGAATTCCGGTGACCTCCAGAATGGTGGGCACCACGTCGATCACGTGCATGAATTGCTCGCGCAGGCCGCCCTTGTCCTTGATGCGCGCCGGCCAGGAGACCGCCATATTCTGGCGGATGCCGCCGAGCTTCGAGGCGTTCTGCTTGAACCAGCTGAACGGGGTATCGAAAGCCCAGGACCAGCCCGCGGACATGTGGTTATAGGTCTGCTCGGTGCCCCACACGTCATACCACTTCATCTGCACATCGACCGGCATCTCGTTTACGCCGTTGAAGAACGCGACTTCATTGGGCGTTCCGAGCGGCCCGCCCTCGGCGCTGGTGCCGTTGTCGCCATTGATATAGATGATCAGCGTGTTGTCGAGCTTGCCCATCTCCTCGATGGTGTCGATCACACGGCCGATCTCGTGATCGCTGTACGCGGCATAGGCGGCAAAAATTTCCGCCTGCTTGATAAACAGTTTCTGCGTCTCAGGAGTCAGGTCATCCCAGTTCTTGAGCAGATCGCTCGGCCAGGGTTCCAGTTGGGTGTCCTGCGGGATCACGCCGAGTTTCTTCTGGTTGGCGAAAATCTGCTCGCGCAGTTTGTTATAGCCCTCATCAAACAGGTGCATAGCAGCTGATTTTAGTCTACCCACTCCTTGGTCGGGTGATGCGGTGCATGCGTGGCGCCGGGCGCGTATTTCACGAAGAACGGCTTGGCCGGATTGATCTGGTTCATGCGATTGATGTAGTCGATCGCGTCATCCGCCATACCGGTAATCAGGTTCCACTCGGGCTTGCCTGCGAAGGGAAATATCTGGGTGGTATTGCGAAACAGGTTGGGCTGCCACTGGTTGGAATCGCCGCCGACAAAACCGTAGAAATATTCAAAGCCCATGCCGATCGGCCATTGGTCGAATGGCCCGGCCTGGCTGGCGGCGAACGCCGGTACGTTATGGTCCTTGCCGAACCACGCGGTGGAGTAGCCGTTATCGCGCAGGATCCGCCCGATGGTGGCCTTGTCCTCGCCGATAATGCTGTTGTAGCCGGGGAAACCCGTCGACTGCTCGGAGATCACGCCAAAGCCGGCGGAGTGATGATTGCGTCCGGTGATAAGCGCGGCGCGGGTCGGCGAACACAGCGCGGTGGAGTGGATATTGTTGTAGCGCAAGCCGCTATTGGCGATGCGGTCCATGGTGGGCGTCGGGATCACGCCGCCGAAGGTGCTGGGCACGCCGAAGCCGGCATCATCGGTGATGATCAATAGTACATTGGGCGCATCCTGCGGCGGCACGATGCGCGGCGCCCACCACGCTTTCGATTGCAGGGCGTCATTCTTGATCTCGCCGCCAAACTTTGGCTGGGGTGCGGGCAGTTGCTTGCCGCTGATCGTCGTCGTGGCGCCGGGAGAGCCCAGCGTGCCGGTGACCTCCTGGGCATGCGCCGAAGGAGGCCATTAAAGCCGCGAGCAATAGCGCGATCCCAAACAGGCTCCAATTTTGAACTCTTGTACTAGCTAATCTCATGGCTATTCTTCTCCACGGCTTATATTTCTGGACATGCAGTTTTTACCTGGGAACTTAACGGATCGGTGACCGCAGTATAAGCACCGCACATCCGTCCGCGCGCCACCTCATTGGCCACGCTCGGGTAATTACTGATATTGCACTGCGTCCGGATTTCAGCAATTTTTGCGTCAAGTTTCTTGTTGTACTCGCCGGTGCCAATCTCCAGGCTGTCCTTCTCGCTACCGCCGAACATATGTGCTACCGCTCCGATAGGAATAATCGAGCTGGCGCCGTCCTCGATTTCCTGGGAGGTACGGGCTTTCTCGCTGGTCAGGGTGTTGAATATCTGCCGCCGCCGTGGTGCAATCTACAGGTTTGGCGAGGTTCGCCTGTACCTGCTTTTCCGGTGCCGGTGCCTGTGTTGAACAGCCGACAACAAGCGCTATCAACAGTACAGCTGATGTTATTAATTTCATTGTTGATCTCCAGGAGGTTTCATTTAAGGGCTATTGCCGACTGCATCGAGTAGTCTGCGACTGATTGCGACTCATACCGCGTCAGGAGTATAGCCCACAATTTTAAAAAAAGAGGGGGGGGGGGGGAGAATTTTTCCCGCAATATTCGATGGTTGATTTTTAATCTGACTTGAACGGAGTTAAGGACACCGATAAACGTAGTTAGCAATTGCTTTATGGGTGGCGTTGCTGATCTATTTATCGGTGCGGACAGGCGGCGACGGCCAGCAGCAGTGGCAACCCTAGTTCCGGTCACAACAACCTAGGCCAGCAGCGCCGCCAACCCGCGCTCAATGCACCACATCGCCGAGAATGCACCGAGGATATAGATGGGCACGGGCATCAGGCGATCCTGCCACGGCGCGAGGGGCTTTCTGATCACGTACCAGATAGCCCACACCGCCAGGATAAAAGCGATCTGCCCGATTTCAATCCCGATATTGAAGAACAGCAGGGCCAGCGGCAGGTTGTCCTGGGGCAATCCGGCTTCAGCCAGCGCACCGGCGAAACCCATCCCGTGCAGCAGGCCGAACCCCCCCGCCAGCCACCAGGGATTGCGCCACAGCACATCGTGCTTCGCGGTCCGCGTCAGCTCGACCGCCAGTACGAAAATACTCAGGGCAATGACAAATTCCACCAGCTCTACCGGGTAATCAAAGTAGCCCAGGGTCACCAGGGACAGCGTGATGCTATGCCCGATGGTAAAGGCGGTAATGGTCCACAGCAGGCGACGTCCAGCGCCGACCAGCAGCAGCAAGCCGAACACGAACATCAGGTGATCCAGGCCCATCCAGATGTGCTCAATGCCAAGCCGCATGTAATCGCTCATCACGTCACCGGCAGTCGACTGCGCAGGCACCACGAACTCAGGATGCTCCGTATCGAGCACCTGTTGGTAGCGGCGTCCGTCGAGCAGGTTCACCATGACCATGACCGACGCCTGGTTGGCGCCGAGTCCGGACACACCCAGCGTTTGCCCCACGAGGCCGCTCTCCCCAAGCCCCGCGCACTGCAACTGCCAATTGGTGACGACACCGGTGCCCTCCAGCTGCGGCTCGCTCGCGCTGCGCACTTCACAGGACTGTGGCCATTGCGGGCGCAGCGGTACATCGCTGACACCCTGGGCCGGCGTTTTCCACACCATGTTGTACTGCTGTGGGGCGACCTCATCCACTTGCAACAGCGACGGCGCAAAACGATGGGCATGGGCGACCAGTACCGTGCTAAAGCCCAGCACCAGCGCCATCAGGATACGCAAGCTTTTCATTGTCTGATCTCGTAGTTCTGGCGCATGGCGCTGATGCTTTCGCGCAGGGCGGTGTCCTTGCTACGCGACTCCAGGTCGCGCACCAGCTGCTGTCGTACCTCTTCCAGTGTCGCTTCCCTGGCGGGCTCCACGGCGCTGACCCACACATAGTGCAGGCCGTAGGTAGAGTGCACGGGGCCGACCCAGCGACCGGGCTGCGGATCAAGCTGCTGCAGGTTCTCGACAAAGGCGGTGCCGAAGTGCCGCGCCAGCTGATCCGGCGATTGCGCCGTGAACTGGTAGCCCGGCAGGAATGGCGAGCTCAATTCCCGCGCCTGCACAGGAGTAAGATTTTGTTCGTTAATTTTCGCGATGATAGCCGCGGCCTCAGCCTCCCGCTCGCGATTGAAATAGATATGTTCTATGGAATAGCGCGGGGCCTTGCGTAATTCCTCGCGCCGCTGGTCGAACTCGGCGACGATTTCCGCTTCTGTTGGCGCGTGCGGCGGATTGGCGGCCAACAACAGCTGTTCCATCACCTGTATCATGCGCCGCTTGATGACTTCATCGCTCAGGTGCAGGCGCAAATCGAGCGCCTGCTTATACAGCTCAGCCTCCGTTGTGTCGGCGCCCTGCTGGAGAAACCGCATATTGAGCACCAGACGCTGGTACACCACGGTGTCGTACAGGTGCAGTTTCAATTCGAGCGCGCGCGCAAATAACATATCGCGATCCAGTTCCGCCTGCACCATGCGCGCCAGTTGCTCCGGCGTGGGCTCCCGGCCGACACTGGCAAGCCACTGCTTCTGTAACGCCTCCAGCCGCGCCTCACTTAATGGACCGAGTACCGGTTTGGGCTCTGGGAAAAACACGCCCTGCAGGTAAAACAGCAGGCTGCCCAATACAATAAAATGCACCCACGGCCGATTAAGCCGGGCCAATAACTTCATCTATTAATCTCCAGTATGCGTGGTGGAACCAGGGAGCCGACCGCCCTGCGCTGTCAGGCCTAGTCCTCGTAGACCGCCTGAGTCTTCGTCATCTGCGCCTGTATGCCGGCCTGCAAATCCGTCTGGCTCATCATGCCGGCATTCCACGTAGCAATGTAATTGAGGCCATCCGAGACGCTGTGGTCACGGGCATAGAGCAGCATTTCTTTCGTGCCGCGCACCGCCAGCGGCGCTTTCGCGGCGATTGCCCTGGCAATTGCGGTCACCTCGCGCAGCATGGTTTCCCTGTTCTCAAAGACCTTGTTCACAAAACCCACTTCCCTGGCTTCCTCCGCATCCATATTGCGGCCGGTGTAGGCCAGTTCCCGCACCACGCCGTCGGGAATAATTCTGGGCAGGCGCTGCAGCGTACCCACATCGGCCGTCATACCGATATCAATCTCACGGATGGAGAAGAAAGCATCCTCCGTGGCGTAGCGCATATCAGCGCAACAGGTCATGTCCACACCACCACCGATGCAGGTCCTGTGAATGGCAGCCAGCACCGGTACCCGGCACTTCTCTATGGCAGTCAGATTGTCCTGCATACGCAAAATGGTGCGCCGCAACTGCTCCGCGCGCCGCGCCGGATCGGCAGATGTACTGTGCAGGTCAGCAAATACCGCCAGATCCAGTCCGGCACAAAAATGCTTGCCGTTGCCGGCCAGTATGACGGCCCGCACGGAAGGTTGCTGGTCCAGCCATTCAAAGCAGCGTTGCAATTCCTCCCACATGGGGGCGTTCATGGCGTTGGCCTTGTCCGGGCGATTCAGGCACACCGTTGCCACCTGCTGTTCTATCGATACTTCCAGCGTTTCAAAATTCGGTATCTTCGGGATCATGGTTCACACTCTCGCAATTGTATTCGATGCAATAACGCTACCAGGCTGACACAAAGTCGGCGGTATCCAGTGGGGGAATGGCCTTGGCGGCACCGTCGCGGGAGCCGACGTAGAGGAAGCCGATGATCTCCTCACTTGCGGCCAGGCCCAGCCCGCTCATCAGCGCACGGTCATAGGCCGCCGCGCCGGTGCGCCACATGCCTGCGAAACCGCAGGCCTCGGCGGCCAGCAGTATAGCCTGTGCGGCGCAGCCAGCCGATAGTCGCTGCTCCACGGCCGGAACCTTCGCATGCTCGCATACCTTCGCCACCACGACCACTATGAGTGGCGCGCGCATGGGAGCGGTGCGCGCTTTCGTACGCGCCGTCTCATCGGCATCGGGAGTGCGCGCCAACAGGCACTGCTCCAGCAGTTCACCAAGGGCGGTGCGGCGTTCTCCTGCAATCGTGATAAAACGCCATGGTCGCAACCAGGCGTGATCCGGGGCGCGCAGGGCAGCGCGGAAAATACCATGCAGCTGCGCGGCGGAAGGCGCGGGCGCAATCAATCTGGAAGCGGAATTGCGCTGCTGTAAAAACTGCAGGATGTCACTCATGAAAACGTGCTGCTAATGAATGCGAACGGCAATCATAGCAGCATTTGCCGGTGGTGTAGCACCTGCAGGCAGAGACGGTTAGCAGGATGCACCCACCAGGATATTCATAAAGCCCCGGGCCTCTGCCACTGCATCCCAATTATCGCACCACAGGGCCAACTCCTCGGCGCTGCTGGCAGCCAAACGGCCTTCAATATGGTCGATAATCCACATTGGCTGCCCCAGTGTCGCCAGCAATTCAATCAATGCGCGACCGCTGGCGCCGGCCTGGCGTAATGAGTGGGGGGTCAGTTCGATAATAATGCGTGGTGGTCGCGCCAGCCCTGTCAACAGCGGCGCCAGGCCGGCCATCACCTGGTATTCAGAGCCTTGCGTGTCGACCTTCAACAGATCTATGCGCTGCAGGCGCCCCGCCAGGTATTTGCCGCCATCGAGCAAGGCGATAGGCACACTGCTGCGGCCTTCATTCCCGGCATACACCTGGTGGTCGCCCAGATTGTCCGCGCTGAGGAACAACTCCCCCGGCCCCGATGCATCGGAGAGAGCCGCTTCGACCACGATGATGCGATCGTCCAGCCCATTCAGCCCGGCATTGGCGCGCAGCAGGCGGCAATTGTCCGGATCGGGTTCGAAGGCGAATACCGCTCCCTGTGCGCCAACCACGCTGGCCGCCACCACGGAAAAATAACCGACGTTCGCGCCCACATCGACGAATACATCACCGGGACGCAACAGGCTCAGCACGAGGGAGGTCTCGTAGGGCTCCCAGATGCCGTGCTCGCGCAAGCGCTGCGACACAAAGCGGTCCTGCTCACCATGGACATACAATTGCAATGGTGGTGAAAAGTCGGGGATATGCAACTCAACCGGCGTGGCTGTATGCAGGATCCTGTCGTCCGAACGCAGCGACACTCAGTCGATTTTCATATCGTCGTAGGGGGATTTCCGGTCCAGGCGCACGGTATGGCCGCCGATCGACAACTGCTGTGCGCCGACTTCGACATCACTGTCGTGCAATACACCGTGGTCGAACTTGTAGACCGGCTTGATGGTGCCCGCGATCATGCCGTCGTCATAGGCCTGCTGGCGCTCCCGCACGGCTTCGTTGGCGCGCTCCCATTTTTGCCACTGCTTGGCGGAGTAACGCGCCTGCAGCATGCGCCGGGTCACGACGGGACTCATCAACGTCGCCGAGGCATTGTTGCCGCCAAAGCCCTTGGAATTGATGATCGCGTATTTTTGCTCGGCAGTATCTATGTGCGCGGTGGGTGTTGCTGAAGGCCAGGTGATCCTGTCGCACATCCGCAGCGATGCGGTCGATCGTCGTTATGCCAGGCAGGATACCGTGCTGCCAGATACCCAGCGTGGTGCTGATCTGGTCGCCGGCCGCGGCCCCGATGGAGTGGCCGAGATAGCACTTGGGCGCGACCACGGGCCAGTCCTCAAGGCCAAACGCCTGCGCGGTGCGGCTGAGGATCTCGGATTCTGTGACGCGGTTCTGCGGCGTGCCGGTACCGTGCGCCAGCACCAGCCCACCCCGGCGCAGTGCCTCGTCGCCGATTATCGCGCGCGCCGCAGCCACCGCCTTGGCCATGGTAATGTAGTTGCCAACACCAGGACCGGAAATGGATTTCTTATGCCCGTCCGCGCTCACGAACACATCCACGGCTGCGCCGAATACGCTGGCGCCCAGTTCCATCGCCAGTTCGTCATCGAACAACACCAGCATCTGCGCAGACTCGGCGATGGTAAAACCACAGTTTTCAGCGAAGGGTCGACAGGCGCGACGCAGATCAGGTTCCTGGCCCGCGTGCAGCCCATCCAACTGGCGCAGGCCCTTCACTGTCGCCAGGGCGCCCATGGCGGAATAACCCTCCATGATTTCCGGCGTGATAGGCGCTTCTGCCGCACCGATGAACGCCACGCGCGCGCGGCCGCTGCGAATGTCATCAATACCGTGACGCAGGTTGTACAGGAACGAAGCGCAGGCGCCGAGGCTGGCACCGGTCGAACCCAGGCTACCCAATACATAGGCATTGATAAAATCCGCCGGCATTTCAGCAAAACTCAGCGGGCAGTATTTGGATGTCACGCGCTGGCCGTTATAGCGCGACTTGATCATGCCCCCGGCTCCTGCGGCATCCAGTTGTCCCATGGCACTGCCGGCATAGACGCTGACCTGGTCCACCGCCACGCGACTGCTCACCGTCTCCCAGTCAAGGCCCATACTGCCCAGGGCATCGGAGGCAGCGTAGACCGTCATCTGCAGACCGCGCGGATGGTTGCGTGAGGGATACAGCTTGCCCGGCTCAAAACCAGTGGGCAGCTGCCCCGCCGCCTTCACCTCAAACTCACGGTGCGTGGGGAGCAGGAAATCCTGTTCGCCGACAATCTTTACGTTGACGTGGGTCACCGAGGTGCCCTGCACCACCCATTGCGGCGGAATCACGTCGGGCAGGTAGCGGCGCTCAAGATCGAAACTCACGGGCTGGCCGTTACTGTGCGCAGGCAGACGCTGGTTCCAGCTCACCGCGTTGACATCGAAATGGCTGGCTTCAATGCGCCTGATCAGGGTGTGATCGAGAATGTGCTGTTCGTGTTGCGCGCCGCCGTGCTGGGCGCCCCCTTGCTGGGCGCCCCCGTCCAGGCCCATCAGTGTCGCCAGCGCGTCGAGCGTACGTTCGCGCTGTGCAGCGGACAGGGCGGAATAAGCCATACGGGCATAGGCGTGGTGCCCCGAGACCCTGCCCGCGGCATTGACGCCGCCGAAACCCACGATCACCGGTAAACACTGCCTGGCCATTTTTCCTCTGCCTTTGCGCGGTAACAAGCTCCAAACAGTGTAAGGTTGCCGCCTGACATTAACCATGTAGATTAAGTCACTTTTTATGGTAATTTGGACGCTCTGTTCCTCACGGATGCACTACACCATGCACACGGTCGCCGCCGTACTGTACCCCCAGGCCCTTGCCACCAGCGTCACCCTGCCCATGGAAATCCTGCAGGCCGCCAGCCAGATGGCCAGCGTCGATGCGCGCGGGGCGGCGTCCCGGGTGCGCTTCCTGCTCGTCGGGCGGGATCGACAGCCGGTAACACTGGGCAGCGGGATCACCCTGCAGCCCGAACTGGCATTTGCCGACCTGCCCCCGCTGGACCTGTTGTTGCTGCCCGCCATCTGGCGGAATCCCCTGCCGGCAGTCAGTGGCGCGCGCGCCTGGCTGGGACTGTTGCGCGAGCAGGCGACCAGGGGTACACGTATCTGCAGCGTGGGCACCGCCAGCTACCTGCTGGCGGAAGCCGGATTGCTGGACGGCAGGCCGGCGACCACGCACTGGCATTACTTTGAACAGTTCAGCCAACGCTATCCAGCCGTGGACCTCAAAACCCGCCACCTGATTACCCAGAGCGACAACATCTACTGCGTGGGCAGTGTCAACTCCATTGCCGACCTCATGGTACATATCGTGGAGGAGTGGTTTGGCAGTCGCATCGCCCGGGCTGTGGAGAATCAGTTTTCACCAGAGATCCGGCGCAGCTTTCGCGCCGCCGCGTACCAGAATGAAGCGGACAGTTCGCATCACGACGAAGTGGTCGCACAGGCGCAACAGTGGTTGCAAACACACCTGTCGACTCCCGTTTCCATGGCACTACTGGCCAAACAGTTACGACTTACCCCGCGCACCCTGAACCGGCGCTTCAAACGCGCCACCGGCATGACGCCCGTATCCTACCTGCAGAGCCTGCGGATCGCCGCGGCCAAGGATCTGCTGCGCCACAGCAATCTGACCGTGGGTGACATCGCCTGGCAACAGGGCATACAGGATGTCAGTTATTTTTCCCAGCTGTTCCGGCAGCACAGCGGCATGAGTCCGCTGAAATACCGGGAGGCAGTGCGCGGCAAACTGTTCAACCCGGAGGTAATGGGGCGGCGCGCCCGGCCTTGAGAAAAGCGTGGGTGTGTGGCTAAATTGGCGCCCTTTTTGTGCGCGGCGCAAAGCGCCGGTCCGCCCTGCCCACGCACCACTATCCCCAATGCAACGGAGCCTCCACCATGAGCAAGGATTCAGTAGTCATCATCGATGGAGCACGCACTCCCATGGGGGGATTGCTGGGCTCCCTGTCAACGGTGCCGGCACCTGAACTGGCCGCCACGGCCATCGCTGCGACACTGGCGCGCAGTAGCATCGAGGCCAGCGACATCGACGAAGTGTTCATGGGCTGTGTCCTGCCCGCCGCCCTCAAACAGTGCCCCGCCCGCCAGGCCGCGATCGGCGCCGGCATTCCCACCTCCGCCGGTGCGGTCACCGTCAACAAGGCCTGCGGCAGCGGCATGCAGGCCGCCATCTTTGGCTATGACAGCATCATGGCGGGCACCAACACTGCAGTGATCGCCGGCGGCATGGAAAGCATGAGCCGCGCGCCCCATATGCTGCCGGGCGCGCGCGGCGGTATCGGCTCCGGCCACAAGAGCGTGTGCGATCACATGTTCATCGACGGTCTGGAAGACGCCTATACCGGTCGCGCCATGGGCAGCTTCGCCCAGGAGACGGCAGACCAGCGCGGCATCACCCGCCAGCAGATGGATGCATTTGCCATCGAGTCGCTGACGCCGCGCCAAACGCGCCATCGACGACGGCTCACTGCGCGCGGAAATCGCGCCAGTCACGGTGCAGACACGCAAGGGTGACAGCGTAGTGACCGACGATGAACAACCGCACAAGGCCGCGCTGGACAAAATTCCCACCCTGCGCCCGGTGTTCGCGCGCAGAAGGCTCGATCACCGCGGCCAACTCCAGTTCCATCTCCGACGGGGCCAGCGCGCTGCTGCTGATGAGCGCAGCCGCGGCAGAGTCCAGGAGCCTCAAACCCATGGCGCGCATGCTGGCCCACGCGCGCCACAGCCAGGCACCCGGCGAGTTCACCATTGCGCCCATCGGCGCCATCCGCAAAGCTGCTGGCCAAGACCGGCTGGACAGTGGACGATGTGGACCTGTTTGAAATCAATGAAGCCTTCGCCATGGTGACCATGATGGCCATGGAGGATCTGGGGCTGGACCACGACAAGGTCAACGTCAACGGCGGTGCCTGCGCCCAGGGGCATCCCATCGGCTCCACCGGTTCGCGCATCATCGTTACACTGATGTACGCCTTGCGCCAGCGCGGCATGCGTCGCGGCATTGCCGCACTGTGCATCGGCGGCGGCGAGGCCACCGCCGTGGCTATCGAAGTGATGTAGTTGATCACAGTAGTAGATCACAACGGTGCGCCTAGCGCGCCACGCCCACTGGAGGCAGCAACATGGCATTGAGTAGCGTCCCGGACATTCTTGACGATATCCGCGCCGGCAAGATGGTCATCCTGATGGATGACGAGGACCGGGAAAACGAGGGCGACCTCATTATCGCCGCGCAAGCCGTTACACCCGAGATTATTACTTTCTTCTCCAGTGAAGCCTGTGGCCTGATCTGTATGCCCATTACCGTGGAACGGGCGCAGGCAACTGCAACTACCGCTAATGGTGCGCGACAACCGCTCGCAGCACGAAACCAACTTTACAGTGTCTATCGATGCTGCCGAGCGCAAAGGCCCCGGTATCAGTTCAGTGCAACGCGCGCACACCGTGCAAAAGGCCGTGGCAGCCGCATGCCAAACCCGCCGACATCGCCCAGCCCGGCCATATATTTCCCGCTGGTCGCCAAGCCCGGCGGCGTGCTGCGCCGGGCCGGCCATACCGAAGCCGGTGTCGACCTGGCGCGCATGGCGGGCTTTGAACCCGCCGCGCTCATTGTTGAAATCATGAATGAAGACGGCACCATGGCGCGCCGCCCGCAACTGGAGGCGTTTGCGCGCAAGCACGAATTGCGCATGGGCACCATCGCCGATCTGATTCAGTACCGCGCGCTGCACGAACAATCGATTGAGTTGCGCGATCGCAAAACCGTACTGACGGAATTCGGGGAATTTGAACTGCATACCTTTCTGGACCTTATCGACGACACTGTGCACTATGCGCTCACGCGCGGTGTAATCGATGAAAGCAGGGAGACGCTGGTACGGGTGCAAACAGTCAACGCACTGCGCGATGTACTGGGCACCTGCATCGAGGGCGCTGACCCCGGCTGGTCATACCGCCGCGCCATGCAACACATTGCCGCAGCAGATCATGGCGCCGTGGTGCTGATCGGACAGCAGGTAACGGCGCAGCAACAGCTGGCGGAAGTGCTGCAGTTTCCACAACCGCACAGCGTTGCGGGCCCTGGCACTACCTCAGGCGTGCAGAACTACCGCGTTATCGGCACCGGCTCCCAAATCCTCAAACGCCTGGGTGTTGGCAAAATGCGCCTGATGTCGGCGCCGGTGCACTTCAATGCCCTGTCCGGTTTTAACCTTGAGGTAACCGACTTCGTGCAGCCCCAGGAATAAGGCACAGTATGTTATCGCTCGATGCTACCGCACAGGCCAGAAGCCGACTTATGACCCATGCCGCTGCCGTGTTGTGCCTGGTCGTATTCCTGCTCGTCGGCTGTGCGCGCGACGCGCAGGAGCGGCAACACCGGCCCCGCGTCGCTCGCGGTACCCACTGTCAGCGTAACGCGCATTATCGCGCTGCCGATGGCGGACAAAGCTCACCGCGTCCGGCATCCTGTTGCCGCGCGAGGAGGCGGCCGTCGGCGCCGAGGTCGCCGGGTACCAGGTGGCCGAGGTGCTGGTGGAGGAAGGCGCCGCAGGTCGACCAGGAGAACCGCTGGCCCGGCTTGACTCCGACTTGCTGCAGGCCAGGATCGACCAGGCCAGGGCGGGGCTGGCCCAGGCGACTGCAGTGGCCGAGCAGGCGCGCGCCGAGGCCGACCGCGTCAAAGAGTTCGAGGCCAAGGGCGCCATGTCGGCCGAGCAGATTGCCGCCCGCCGTTACCAGGCCAGGACGGCAGAGGCCGCTGTCGGCGTCGCCCGCGCGCAACTCGATGAACTCCTTACGCAAGAGCAGCGCTGATCGTGCGGGCACCGGTGGCCGGTGTCGTACTGGAGCGCAGCGTGCGTCCCGGGGACGTGGCGAGCCTGTCCCAGCCGATGTTTCGAATCGCGCGCGACGGCCTGGTGGAACTCGATGCCGAGGTGCCGGAGGAGCGCGCTGGCCAAAATAGCCCCGGGCGACACCGCCACCGTCAGCCTGCCCTCCGGTGAGAGTATCCAGGGTGCGGTCCGGCTGATTTCGCCCCGCGTCGACCCGCAGACCAAGCTCGGGCGGGTGCGTGTCAGCCTGGCGCCCGACCCGCAGTTGCGCGTCGGCGGCTATGCCCGCGTCGTGTTCAATCGCCCGACCGCTGCCGGTGCCCGCCGTGGCGGAAAAAGCCGTGCAGTGGGAGGCCAACGGTCCCCGGCTCATCATGATCGACGACAACAATCGCGCGCACCCGATATCCGTGAGCACGGGCATCCGCGACGCGGGCTTTGTGACCCTCGAGCAGGGTCCGCCCATCGGCACCCGTAGTCGCACTGGGCAGCGGTGTGTCGCTGCTGGAGGGCGACCTGGTTAACCCGGTGGAATCGCGCAGGAGGCAGCCGCGACGGCGGCGGAACCGTCCCCATGAGGCTCAGTATCTCCTCCTGGTCCATCCGCCACCCGATTCCGGTGGCCGTGCTGTTCATCGCCCTGCTAATTGCCGGTGTCTTCGGCTACAGCGTCGCTGCCGGTCAAACTGTATCCCGACGTGTCCTTTCCCGCTGGTCAAGGTCAATATCGCCCTGCCCGGGGCGGCGGCCAGCGAGGTCGAGACGCAGATCACCGATGAAGTCGAGGCCGCCGTCTCCAATCTGGCCAACGTCGACCACGTGCAACTCGACCGTGACCCAGGGCCTGTCAATGACCTAGCGTCGACTTCGAGATCGGCGAGGATCCGCAGAAGGCCACTGACGAGGTGCGCGCGGCCATCGACCGTATCCGCAGCAGCCTGCCGCGAGGCATCGAGGAACCGATCGTAGAGCGCTTTGAAATCGACTCCATGCCAGTGGTCACCTATGCCGTGTCCGGCACCAGACCTGTCGGACCTGGAATTGAGCTGGCTGGTGGACGACGTCATCGCCCGGCGCCTGGTGACCGCAGCCCGGTGTCGCGCAGGTCAAGCGCGTGGGTGGCGTCGACCGCGAGATCAATGTCACGCTGAAACCGGAGCGACTCGAAGCGCTGGGCCTCACCGCGCCGCAAATCAACAACGCCCTGCGCAGCACCAGCATCGATGTTCCAGGCGGTCGCGCGGAAGTGGGCGGACGGGAGCAAACCGTGCGGGTGCTCGGCGCGGCGGAAACCGTCGAGGCGCTCGGCGAACATGGTGTTATCCACCAGCGCGGGCCGCGAGATTCGTCTCGCCGATGTCGCCAATGTGGCCAGCGGCGCCGCCGAACGGCGCGGCTTCGCCGATCTCAACGGCCAGTCCGTGGTCGGCTTCCAGGTGATGAAAACGCCCAAGGCCTCGGACGTGGCGGTCGCCCGCGAGATCGAGCGCGCCACCGCGCAGCTGGCGCTGGAATTTCCCGACCTGCACTTCCAGCGAGTCTACTCCGTTGCCACCGGCACCCAGGACAGTTTCACCGCGACCCTGCAATTCGCTGATCGAGGGCATGATGCTGGCGGCACTGGTGGTGTTCCTGTTCCTGCGCAGCTGGCGGGCCACCGTGATCACCGCGCTGGCGATGCCGGTGTCGCTGATTCCGGCCTTCGCGGTCATGCACTACATGGGCTTCAGCCTCAACATGATCACCCTGCTGGCGCTGACACTGGTGATCGGCATTCTCGTGGACGACGCCATCGTGGAAATCGAGAATATCCAGAAGCGGGTAGAGGCCGGGCAAAAGCCCTACACCGCCGCGATGGAAGGCGCCGACCAGATCGGGCTCGCTGTGCTGGCCACCACGCTGACCATCGTCGTGGTCTTTCTGCCCGGTGGCGCTTCATGGGCGGCTTCGCCGGACAGTTTTTCAAGGAGTTCGGCTTCACGGTCGCCATCGCCGTGCTGTTCTCGCTGCTGGTCGCCCGGATGCTGACGCCGTTGCTGGCCGCCTATTTCATTCACCCCGAGAAAAACCCGCGGCCGCCGCCGCCGTTCACCGGCCTCTATCGCAGGATACTGGATTTCGCCCTGTCGCATCGCTGGCTGTCGGTGGCCACCGGGGCGGCGCTGACCGTCGGCTCACTGCTGCTGGCCGCCAACTTTCCCGATCGGGGTAACACCGCCGGACGACAACGGCATCATTCACATGACCGTGGAGGGCGCACCGGGGGCGACCCTGTCCGACATGCGCGGCAGCACCGACCTGCTGACCGGCAAGCTGCTGGCATTGCCCGATGTCGATGCGGTGTTTACCCTGGTAGGCTCCGGCAACCTGGACGGTGAGATCCGCTCAGGCCGCGTGACGGTATTGCTCGCGGCAGATCGCACCCAAACCACCCAGCAGGTCGAGCGGGCACTGCAGCCCCTGCTGATGACGATCCCGGACCTGCGGGTCGGTTTTGCGATTGTCGGTCCCGGCGGCAGCCCCACCATCCAGATTGTGCTCACCGGTGAGGACGCCACCACCCTGGAGGCCACCACCCTGGCGCTGGAGCGCCAGATGCGCGATATTCCCGGCCTCAGCAACGTGCACCAGCGCACACCGCGACCAGGCGCGGAACTGGTGATCACACCCAAGCACGACGAGGCTGCGCGCCTCGGTGTCAGCGCCGAGACGCTGGGCGTTATCGCCAGGGTCGCCACGCTGGGCGACGTGGATGCGAATACCGCCAAATTCAATACCGGCGAGCAGCGCGTGTTTATTCGCGTGCGGCTGCCCGAGGAAGCGCGCGCCGACCTGTCCACCCTGCGCAACCTGCGCGTACCCACCGCCTCCGGTGAGCTGGTGCCGCTGTCGACCGTGGCGACACTCTCCTTCCAGGCGGGCGTCGCCAGGATCGAGCGCTATGACCGCCAGCGCCGGGCGATTGTCGAAGCGCAGTACAGCGGTATCTCGCTGGGGGACGCCAACAAGGCGGTCTACAATCTCCCGATCATGCGGAACCTGCCCGAGGGCATCAACCACGCGGCGATCGGCGACAGCGAGCGGATGAACGAATTGTTCGCCGGCTTCAGCGGCGCGATGGTGGCCGGGGTGGGCCTCATATTTGCGGTGCTGGTGCTGTTGTTTCACAGTTTCTTTAAACCCATCACCATACTCACCGCGCTGCCGCTGTCGCTGTCCGGCGCGTTCGTGGCGCTGCTGATCGCGGGCGACGAACTGGGGCTTTCAGTACTGATCGGCCTGCTGATGCTCATGGGGCTGGCGGCCAAGAACTCCATCCTGCTGGTGGAATTCGCCATCGAGGCCGAGCGCTCAGGGCGCCTCCCGGCACGACGCGATACTGCGCGCCTGCCGCGAACGCGCCCGGCCCATTGTCATGACCACCGTCGCGATGGCGGCCGGCATGCTCCCCACCGCGCTCGCCTTTGGCGCGGGCGGCCAGTTTCGCGCGCCCATGGCCATCGCCGTCATCGGCGGCCTGATCAGTTCCACGCTGCTGTCGCTGGTGCTGGTGCCCGTGGTCTATGAATTGGTCGATGACTTCGAAGTGTGGATCAAACCAAGACTCGCCCGGCTGATCGGCGTGACGGCGCAGGATACTGAGGTCGCGCCCGCCGCATCCACGTCCCGGACCTGAACCACGCGAAAGAACGCGCGGCGCCGCCGCTCAGCGTTGCGCTGGAGACCGGCGTGGTAACACTGACCCGCTGCCGGCGCTGACCATCATCGTGCTGCAGCTGCGTGAAAAGGCTGTATCACGTTCTCCGCGTACCAGTTGATCATGCCGATTTTCTGCTCGATGGTCTGGGTATCCGGTTCGGCGTCATAGGGATTGCGAAAGGCGATGATGACCTCCGTCACGCCGGCATCCACCAGGTTGTGCAGGCCGTCCACCGTATAGGCCGCCTCGGTCATCGCGTGGTATTCGAACGGCAGGTGGTCGCGACCATACTCCTTGCGCAGCGTCTGGATAGCGTCAATCATCTGCTGCAGCTCCATCAGCGAAGAGCCGGCGGAAATCCAGCCGTCGCCCAATTTCGCAGCGCGGCGCAGTGCAGGCTTGGCGTGGCCACCCACCAGCAGCGGGATGTGGTGATCAGGCACCGGGCACAGTTTGATCGGGGCCAGCTGGAAGATCTCACCGTCATAACCGAAGTAGTCCCCGCTCATCAGGCCGTTGATGATTTCCATCATCTCATCCATGCGCTTGCCGCGATTTTCCCAGGGGATCTGGCAGGCCAGGAAATCTTCCGGCCAGGGACTGATGCCCACGCCGAAACCGAAGCGGTCCCCGATCATGACGCCGAGACTGGACAGCTGCTTGGCGACAATGACCGGCTGGCGAATGGCGAGCTTTATGACCGAGGTGGTGAAGCGCAGCTTTTCGGTTTTTGCGGCGAGATAGGGAATCGCGATGAACGGCTCCAGGAAAGGTACGCCGTCCAGGAACTCGCGGGTGCCATCGTCGTTGTAGGGATACACGTCGGACCCTTCCTTGGGGTAGCAGATACTGTCCGGGAAGGTGAAAGTATCGAAGCCGGCGGCTTCCGCGGCCAGGGCCAGCGGCAGGTACTGGTCGGGCGGGCACATGGTGGCGTGGTAGGCGAATTTCATGGCTGTTTCCTGTGTTAGCGGTCGTTGAGGTCGCGGGGTATACGGGCGCTCGCAGCGGGCAGATCACCCACAATCCTCCCCTGGTATAACTTCCTGAATATCACTATGGCGAACACTTCAGATATTATCACTGCATCCGTCACTGATACATACAATTCAACGAGGCATCGGCATGGCCACTGAGACAATCTACCGCAGCTGCCCCACCTGCGAGGCCAGCTGCGGGCTGGTGCTGGAAGTGGATCGCCAGGCCAGGCAGGTCATCTCCATCAAGGGCGACCCGGACAATCACCGCTCCCGGGGCTATGTCTGCGCCAAGTCGCAGGCCTTTCGTTACATCTATGAAGACCCGGAACGACTCACCAGGCCAGTCAAGAAAGTCGATGGCAAGTGGCAGGAAATTGGCTGGGAGGAAGCGCTGGCTGAAACCGCAAAAAGACTTGCTGATATCCGCGACCGGTATGGCAAGGACGCCATCGCCATGTATTACGGCAACCCCAACGGCCACAACTTCAGCACCCAGATTTACACGCAGATGTTCATCACCCTGCTCAATACCGAGCGCTTCTTCTCCGCCGGCTCCGTAGACCAGCAACCGAAAAACCTCAGCTGTGAATTGCTCTACGGCAACGGCTGGGTGTTTCCCATTCCCGATATCGACCACACCGATTTCTTCGTGTGCATGGGCGGCAACCCCATGGTGTCGCAGGGCTCGCTGATGTCGGCGCCGGATATCGAGAACCGCCTGAAAGCGATTCAACAGCGCGGCGGCAGCGTGGTGGTGATCGACCCGCGGCGCACTGAAACCGCCGACATCGCCGACCAGCACCTGTTTATACGACCCGGCACGGATGCCTTTTTGCTGATGGCGTTCGTCAACGAACTGTTCGCCACCAACCGCGTGGAGCCCGGCAGGCTGGCCGGATTTCACCGACGGCATCGAGAAACTCGAAAACCTGAGCGCGCCCTACACACCCGAAGCCGTGGCCGCGATCACCGGCGTGCCCGCCGCGCGCCTGCGCCAACTGGTCAATGATTTCTGCAGCGCCAGCGCACCGGTGCTGTACGGCCGCATCGGTTTGTGCACCCAGCAGTTTGGCACGCTGGCCTCGTGGCTGGTGGATGTGGTCAACATCCTGACCGGGCGCCTCGATGCCACGGGCGGCGCCATGTTTCCGCGTCCCGCCACCGCCCACAATGACCCGGCATCCGCGCCGCCGGAACTGGGCTACAACCGCTGGCAGTCCAAGGCGCGCGGCTTTCCGGAATACATGAGCATGTTGCCCGCCTCATTGATGGCCGAGGAAATGGAACTGCAGGGTGAACACCAGGTGCGCGCCCTGATCACCGTCGCAGGCAACCCGGTGCTGAGCGTGCCCAACGGCAAACGCATCCACGCGGCGCTGGAGAAGCTGGATTTTATGGTGGCGTTTGATTTCTACATCAACGAGACCACCAGCCAGGCCGACATTATCATCCCCTCCACCACGCAACTGGAACACAGCAACTACGACTTCATGTTCACGTCGACCTGCGTGCGCAACTTCGCCCAGTACTCGCCGCAGGTGTTCGCGCCGCAACCCGGGGCGCTGGAGCAGTGGCAGATCATCAATGAGGTCACGGCGCGCATGCACGGCATGTCGCGCGCGGACCTCGAGGCCATGATGCTCGATGGCATGATTGCGCAGTTGCAGGCCAACGCGCCGGAGCTGGCGCATTTGTCGGCGGATGACATCAAACAAAAGACGGCGGAGCACGACGGACCGGAGCGCCTGCTGGACATCATGCTGCGCGCCGGTCCCTACGGTGACAAGTTCGACGGCGAAGGATTAACCCTCGCACAACTCAAGCTGTTACCCCATGGCATCGACCTGGGCCCGCTGCAACCGCGCCTGCCCGAGCTGCTGGCGACCAAAAACAAGCGCATCAATATTGCGCCGGACATCATCACTGCTGATCTCACGCGATTAAAGGCGGCATTGGACAAGGGCCCCGGCGACCACATGCTGCTGATCGGTCGCCGCCACATCCGCGATATGAACTCCTGGCTGCACAACCTGAACCACTACGCCCGCGGCAAAAACCGCTGCACCCTGCTGATCAACCCGCAGGATGCCCGGCGCATCGGGCTGCAGTCCGGGGGGCATGGCGAGGATTACATCGAGGGTAGGCGAATTCAAGGCGGAAGTAGCGATCACCGACAGCATCATGCCCGGCGTGGTCAGCCTGCCTCACGGCTTTGGCCACAATTACAAGGACACGCAGCAATCCATCGCCAGCGGCACAACGCCCGGGATTTCCGCCAACGACCTGGTGGACGACAACGAGATGGACCTGCCCTCCGGCACCAGCGTGGTGAACGGTGTGCCGGTGGAAATCGCCGCCGCGTAGCGGCTCTGCGAACACCGTCGCCACACCGTGGAGCTACGCTGGCCTGCAGTCACCGTGTTACTCTGAAATCGTCGCGCGCCCGATTTCCTGCGCGTCGCGCTCCGCTGCGCAGAACGGCATATCAATCCAGCCGCCGTTCGAATACAGCTTGGTGGCATCCGCATAGTGGTTTGATGCCGGATCGGTCGACTGTGAATAGGTCAGGATGGCGTAGGCATTGGGGCAGTCGCTCTCATCCCAGGTGATGGCCTGGATGTAGCTGTTGCCGTGGCGAATGGCCGAATAGCCCTCGCCCGGGACCAGGTCCGAGGTGATCACGCTGAACATCATGTCGCCGGAACCGCCGTGGATCGGAATGCGCTCGCCGTTTTTCTCCACGAACTGCACCTCACCCCACGGGCTATCCAGTTCGAGACCCGCGTCACTGAGCGCCTGTACACCCTGGGTGAGCGCATTCTTCACGGCAGCCGACACATCGGCATCGGCGACGTTCAGGTCGCGCGGTGTATTGACTGGATCAGCGGGATTGAACGGCGTGGCCCACATATCAGGCGTTGAGCGCATCACGCGCCAGAACTCGAAGAAGACGTGGCCGCCCACACTGTTAATGCGGTGCGTCCGGTCCCAGCTCGCCAGGATGTCGCAGGCCACCTGCTCCTGGGAGATACCCGCCAGCGGATCGTCCGGCAGCGTTTCACAGACCTCCAGCACTTTATCCAGTACCAGCGCGGCCGCGTGGTTGGTCGCGTTGTAATGCAGCTGCCGGATGTTGTCGATATTGAAGCCGGGCGCGCCGAGGCCGTCGGTGCCGGCCAGGCGCTGCTCCGCCTGCGCGAACGTCGCCCGGGTGCGGCGGCTCTGCTCCACGCGCTCCTTGCCAATGATAGGCGAGAAGCCCTCCAGCAGTTGGCGCGGGTTGGCCAACCAGTAACTGTCATTGGCATTCGCGCCGTACTCGCGCGTCTCCAGTTTGGGCAGGCTATCGTAACCAAAAATACCCGGCACGGTGCCAGCGTCGCTGCCCACTTCACATTCGGAATCGGAGCCGTCCATGGTCAGGTAGCCAAAGCCGGTGACAGCGGACTGCAGCGGTCCGCGCACGCAGTTCTGGTACTGCGCCGACGTCACGTGCGGCGTCACCGAGATATCGCCATAAAACGCATCGCCGTGGCGGTCGGCCGCAATGGTGTTGACCCAGGGGATGCCGAGGTCGCGCAGCGCGTTCCTGAATTCATCGAGGTTGGTGGCCTTGCCCATGTTGATCCACTGCTCCAGCCCGCGCAGGTTTTCCAGGTTGGCGTCGTAGTAGGCCAGGACGGAGCCATTGATCGTGGGCCAGCCGTCCAGCAGGCTATTGATACCGCCAAGATTGACGATTGCGCCGTAGTGGGAAAAATAGAACGTGTGCTGCACTGTCTCCACGTCACCGCCGGACGTCATGCGCTGGGCACTGACAGTCTGCGTGGTGATGGGACGGTACGCACCATCGTAGAGATATTCCAGCGGGTTGTCGGGATTCAGGTCCAGTTCGTAAAAGTTAAAGCGCGACGCGGTACTGACCGTGTGCGACCACGCGAGATCGCGGTTGAACGCAATCACCGGCGCGGGCAGGCCGCCCAGCGCCGCGCCCATCACGTCGTATTCATCGCCCAGGGTCAGGTGAAACATGAAAAACCGCTGCGGACCGGCCCACGGGAAGTGGGGATTGCCAAATAAAATACCGGAGTTGGTCTGCGAGGCATCCGCGCCGATGGCATAGGCGTTACTGCCCAGCGCGCCACCCTTTGGCAGCGGCAGGCCTCTGTCAAAAGCGTCCTGGGTGAGTCCGGCCACCATCAGCGCTGCCGGTTCCACACCCGCGGGAAGTTTCACTTTTGCCGTTTGTTCGCTGGGCTTGGCCGCGACGATATAGTCGGTCAACGGACCCGCACTGCCAACCAGTACGGCCTTGTGCAGGAGGCGCACGACATCTTTCAGGTCGATCTCACGCACCCACGCCGCGCCGCGACACCCCTCAGCACCTTCGGCCAGATTGTCCACGCCGGTCTCGGCCAGGTAGCGGTTGATTCCCGCCGCGTAACCCGTCAGGTCCTGCACGATGTAGTCAGGCAGATCTTCGCTGATCATCCGCTCAATGCGTTCATCGCTGTTATAGAGTTTCATGACGAAGTCAGAATTCAGGTCGCCCTCATCACCCAGATAACGGGCGGACTCACCGGCGGCAAAAACGTATTCACGCATGATAGTGCAGAAGTTCTCGCGGGCGTAGGCATAGCCCACACCGTAACCGGCGCTGCCGTAATCCTGCGCAGTGATATGGGGAATGCCGTACTGCGTCCACACGATGTCGGCGGAGTAGGTCGGCGCTATTGAGAGCCCATTGTTAGATGAATTGTCGCAGGCAGTGAGCAACAGGGTAGACACCAGCGCGAGTGTTGGCAGGTGCTTGCTGCCACTGAATAGGGATATCATGAGAAACCTCTTAAGCTATTAGATTTGGGCGGTACATGGCGGGGCGTCGACAGTCTACCCTGTGTGGACTGAACACTAAAGATGGCCAACCTGATATAGATATATCGCAAGGTACTCTACCCCGTCTGGGATTGTTGGTGCACTTCCTCGATGTCGGCGGCATCCAGCCCCCCGAGGCGGCGGGCGTGGAAAGTGTGCTGGTCGGACTGCGCAAAGACATCGCAGATGACGATCAATTACTGATGGCGGTGCACGCCGTGTTCGATGGACTACTGACAACGTTCAACAAGGGATTACACGTCCAATGAACTCCACGGAACGAACTAACGACCTGCCTGCACCGGTCAGCTTCTGGCAGGCATTTGCGTTCTGGCTCAAGCTCGGCTTTATCAGCTTTGGCGGGCCAGCCGGACAGATTTCGATCATGCACCAGGAACTGGTCGAGAACCGGCGCTGGATTTCTGAGCGGCGGTTCCTGCACGCCCTCAACTACTGCATGCTGCTGCCCGGCCCGGAGGCGCAGCAACTCGCCACGTACATCGGATGGCTGATGCACCGAACGTGGGGGGGCGTCGTGGCGGGCGCGCTGTTTGTGCTGCCGTCGCTGTTCATCCTGATTGCGCTGTCCTGGATGTATATCGCCTACGGCGAGGTGCCGCTGGTGGCCGGGCTGTTCTACGGTATCAAGCCTGCGGTGACGGCCATCGTGGTGCAGGCCGCGCATCGTATCGGCTCGCGCGCACTCAAGAACAACTGGCTGTGGGCCATCGCCGCAGCGTCCTTCGTGGCGATCTTCGCCCTCAATGTGCCCTTCCCGGCCATCATTGCCGCAGCCGCATTGATCGGCTACGTGGGCGGCCGCGTCGCCCCGGACAGGTTCCGGGCGGGTGGCGGACACGGCGCCGCCGCCACGACATTCGGCCCGGCGCTGATAGACGATGACACGCCGACACCGGAACACGCCAGATTCAACGGCTACCGGCTCGCCAGGGTAGCAGTAACGGGCGCGGTGCTATGGGCCGTGCCGATGGGACTGCTGACGGCCACGTACGGCTGGGATCACACGCTCACCCAGATGGGCTGGTTCTTCACCAAGGCCGCGCTGCTCACCTTCGGCGGGGCCTACGCGGTACTGCCCTACGTGTATCAAGGCGCAGTGGGCTACCACGGCTGGCTGACCCCCACACAGATGATCGATGGTCTGGCACTCGGAGAAACGACACCGGGCCCGCTCATCATGGTGGTTGCGTTCGTCGGCTTCGTCGGCGCCTATGTCCAACAGGTGTTCGGCCCCGATCAGGTGTTCCTTGCCGGGGCGCTTGCCGCGAGCCTGGTTACCTGGTTCACGTTTCTGCCTTCGTTCCTGTTTATCCTCGCCGGGGGACCGCTGGTGGAATCCACCCACGGCGATCTCACCTTCACTGCCCCGTTGACGGCTATCACCGCCGCCGTGGTCGGCGTGATCCTGAACCTGGCGCTGTTCTTTGGCTACCATGTGCTGTGGCCCGCAGGCTTTGCCGGCACCTTCGATTGGGTCTCCGCGTTGATCGCTGTGGGCGCCGCCATTGCGCTGTTTCGCTTCAAGCGCAATGTGATCCATGTCATCGCGGCCTGCGCGGTGATCGGACTGGTTCTTAAAACGCTTTAAATGGATACTCGCTGAGATCAGTCAGGACTTAGCGCTTTCTAAAATTCGGCGGGCGTTTTTCCATAAAGGCAGTGATCGCCTCGATATTTTCAGGCGAGCCGGCCTGGCGCTGCATCCCCGCCTGCTCGGCCTTGATGGCCGCGTCGATGGCGGGAAGGTGATGCATGCGCAGCGTGCGCTTGATTTCGCGCAGCGAGTTGACCGGCCACTGGGCAATCTCCCGCGCCTTCGACATGGCATGATCGAACAGGTCGGCGTCGGGCAGCACAGCAGCGGCAATGCCGCAACTGCAGCGCCTTGTCCGCGTCTATCCACTGCGCCGTATAAAACAGTTCCGCCGCGCGCTGCGCGCCGATATTGGCCTGCAACATATAGCTGCTGCCCCACTCCGGCACCAGACCAAGGCTGGCAAACGGCAGGCGCATGCGCAGGCTCTGGCCGACATAGACGATGTCCGCATGAAACAACACCGTGGCGCCCCCGCCAATCGCCACACCCTGAGCGGCCGCCACCAGGGCTTATCGAATTCCACCACAGCCCGCGCGGCGGACTCGAAGGGATGCTCCTGCACCCGCCTGCCAACGTCGCCAAAACTCGCCAGGTCAACACCGGAGCAAAAATGCTCGCCGGCGCCACACAACAACACGCACACCACATCATCATCCGCAGCTGCCGCCCGGAAGGTGTCGCGCAGGTCCACCCACATCTGCGTGTTGATGGCGTTTTTCTTCGCGGGGCGATTCAGCGTCACCACCAGCACGCCGTCGCTGATTGTCGGTGAGTATCAGATCGGTCATGGCAATACCTGCTGCGTGCTAGGAGTGAAAGGTCACCGCATCGGTGCCGGTGGCGCGGTCTGTCCAACAGGTATTGGCGGGCGCATCCCAATCCGGATAGCCGAAAGACAGGCCGAACAGCAGTTTATTGCTGGCGTCCAGCCCGAGCTCCTCGCGCACATAGTCCGCCTGGAAACTGAGCGCCGTCTGCGGGCAACTGCCCAGGCCGTGCGCGGTCAGCGTCAGCATCAGGGTCTGCGCGTACATGCCCAGGTCCGCAGCCTCGCGCAAGCCGAATGGCTCGGGCAGGAATAGAAAGGCCACATGCGGCGCATCGAAGAACGTGAAGTTGCGCATGAATTGTACATTGCGCGCAACCTTGTCTTCGCGTGGAATACCCACGGCGTCGTACAGCGCCTGCGCCGCGCCGTACTGGCGCTCCTTGTACACACCGTGATAGGTCCCCGCATAGGGAAAATCCATGCTGAAATTGCCGGACATGAAGCGCTCGGGCATTTGTGCACGCAGCGTGTCGAGTTTTGCGCCGGACACCACGTGCGTGATCCAGGGCTGGCTATTGCAGTTGCTGGGCGCGCGCTGTGCCACAGCGAAAATCGTAGCCAGTGTGACGGGGTCAACCGCTTGCGGCAGGAAGGCGCGCAGCGAGCGGCGTGCAGCGACAATCTCATCAAAAATGGCAGCTCGGTCAGTCATGGATAGTCTCCTACTTGCCGGTGAAGTTAGCCTTGCGCTTTTCCTTGAAGGCCCGCATGCCCTCCTTCGCATCGGCTGAGGCGAACACCGGGTTGGCCAGTTCATCCGACAGCAGCATGGCATCCGCTTCCTTCACGTCGGCCTGGATCTCGCGCAGCGAGCGGGTGATCGCGCGCAGCGCCAGCGGACCGGTTTCGCAGATCTGCGCGGCGATCTTCTTCGCCTCCGCGAGCGCCTGGCCCTTCGGCACCAGGCGATTCACCAGGCCCCAGTCCAGCGCTTCGCGCGCGGTGACGTGGCGGCCCAGCAGCAGGATCTCCGCCGCCAGGCAGTAGGGAATCTGCCGCGGCAGGCGGATACTCGAGCCCGCCATCGGATACAGGCCGCGGGCCACTTCGGTGACGCCGAAGGTGGCGTCCTCGGCGGCGACGCGGATGTCGGTGCCGGCCAGTATCTCCGTACCGCCGGCCAGCGCGTAACCCTCCACCGCCAGGATCAACGGCTTGTTCGGCCGGTTGTCGCGCAGCAGCGCCTGCCAGTGCACATTGGGCACCTTGCCCATCACCTCCATGAACTCCTCGGTGGAGCGATGGCCCTCGGCGCCGGCCTTCAGGTCCATGCCGGCGCAAAACGTGTCGCCGTTGGCGGTGAGGATGGCGCACATCAGCGAGTCGTCCTCATCCAGCAGGCGCCAGGCCTTGTACAGGCCCAGCAGCATCTCGGGGCTGAAGGCGTTTTTGGCCTCGGGGCGATTGAGGGTGACGATCAACACAGCGCCCTCCTGCTCCACGATGCAGTTCTTGGTGCTGATGCTCAGTTCTGCCATTGGTGTACTCCTGTGTGCTGTTTCATGGCTATGTGCTATCTGCTATTCGACTAACTACCACCCGGCTACCGGGGCTGGTTGGCATAGCCTCCGCCTCGAGCGGCTGAGATACTCAGCCGCGCGAGACTATGCCCAACCACAGGTAGCTCTTTCGGCACTTTACGATACGAATCGTACGCGAGCTGTCCTTTACCCATGGCCCACTCAAGGGCGTGGGGTTCCAACCGCAAGTGGGCCACTGGGTAAAGGACAGCGGGTCGGCCAAGCTGGACCACTGAGCCGCGATATCAGGCGACCTTGTGCTTGCCCGCCAGCGCAATCTCCAGCGCCTTGGGATACGCCGGCTTGCCGCTCGGCGCGCGCGGCACCTCGTCCACCACGTGCAATTCGCGCGGCACCTTGTAGCCGGCGATGTGTTTGCGCGCGTGTTCCTGCACCGCCTGCAGGCTCAATCGCGCGTTACCGCGCGGCAGCCACCACTGCGGTGACGCGGCTGCCGAAGCGCTCATCCGGTGTCGCCACCACGAGGCAATCGAAAATATCGGGATTGGCCTTGAGCGCCTGCTCCACCTCCTCCGGGAAAATCTTCTCGCCGCCGGAGTTGATGCAGTTGGATCCGCGGCCGTAGACCGTGATGCTGTCGTCGTCTTCGCGGCGCGCTTCATCGCCCAGCAGCAACCAGGGCTTGCCGTCCACGGTGACAATGGTTTTGGCGGTCTTGACCGGGTCGTTGTAGTAACCCACCGGAATGTGGCCGCTGCGCGCGAAGATACCCATTTCGCCGCGCTCCACGTGACGATGGGGTTCACCCTCGACATCGCTGATCACCGACATGAACTCGCTCTTGACGACATTGCCCAGGCCCTGGCCTTTCTTGCCGCCGCCGTCGAAGCCCATGTTGCCGCTCTCGGAGGAGCCGAAGGAATTGGAGATGAACACGTTGGGGAAACTCTGGCGGAACGCCTCCTGCTTGCTTTCCGAGAACACCGCACCGCCGGAGCCGATATTGAATACCGAACTCAGGTCCCAGCGCCCGGCATTGGCTGCGAGCGCATCCAGCAGGGGCACCGCCATGGCGTCGCCGACGATGGAGATGGAATTGACCTTCTCCTTCGCGACGATCTCCCAGACCTCCTCGCCGACCAGGTGATGGCCCGGATTCAGTACCACGGAGTTGCCCGCCAGCAGCTGGATACAGGCGTACCACCAGCAGGCGCCGTGCATCAGCGGCGCCAGCGCCATACCGACGATCGGGAAGTCGGCCACGCGGCCGGCGATCTGCTCGGGATCAGTGATCGCACCGTCGGGGTGGAACCAGCCACCGCCGCCCATGGCGGCAAAAAACACGGCCTTGTGCGGCCACATCACGCCCTTGGGCATGCCGGTGGTGCCGCCGGTGTAGAGGATGAACAGGTCGTCATCCGCGCGCTCGGCAAAATCGCGCTTGTCGCTCTGTCCCTACCATGGACGCTTCATACTCCACGGCGCCGATCAACGCCGGGTCGCAACCGGAGTCATCCTTCACGTAGATAAAGGTTTTCAGGTCCGGTACCGATTTGTCGCACTTGATTGATGTGCGGGATGAATTCCTGGTTGTGAATACACGCAACCATGTGCGCGTTATCGAAGATGTACAGCAGTTCTTCCTCGACATAGCGGTAGTTGACGTTGATGGGCACCGCGCGGATCTTGAAGCAGGCGAGCATGCCTTCGAGGTACTCGTTGCAGTTGTACAGGTACAGGCCGACATGGTCGCCGGCCTTCACGCCCTGCGCGGCGAGATAGTGGGCCAGCTTGTTGGCCCGCTGTTCCAGCTCGGCATAGGTGGCGCGCTGCGCGCCGCACACCAGTGCGCTGCGCGTGGGCACCTTGTCCGCCACCATCTCGTACAGGTCGGCGATATTGTAATGCTTGGCCATGTCATCTCTCTCCCAAAAGGGGTCAGAGCCCTTTTCTGGTACGATTAAATTTCAAGGGGTCAGGTGAAAAAGGGCTCTGACCCCTATTACGCCTTCTGCGAACCCACCACCCACATTGCAAAAAATTGCGCACCGCCGCCGTAGGCATGTCCCAGCGCCAGTTTCGCGCCTGGTACCTGGTGGGCACCGGCGTCACCGCGCACCTGCCGCGCCGCCTCGGCAAAACGGATCATGCCGGACGCGCCGATGGGGTTGGACGACAATACACCGCCGGAGCAGTTCCAGGGAATATCGCCGCCCTCGATCCAGCGAGGTCGCGCCTGCCATGGTCAGCTTCCAGCCTTCGCCTTCCGGTGCAAAGCCGAGATTCTCCAGCCACATCGGCTCGTACCAGCTGAACGGCACGTAGACCTCCGCGCAATCCAGGTCCTTGCGCGGATTGGTGATACCCGCCTGCTTGTAGACATCCGCCGCGCAGTCGCGACCGGCCTGCGGATTGACCTCCTCGCGGCCGGCGTACATGGTCGGCTCCGAGCGCATGGCGACGCCGCGAATCCAGGCCGGCGGTTTGGGTGACTTTGTCGCCAGTTCCTCGCTGGCGATGACCATGGCGCAGGCGCCGTCCGAGGACGGACAGGACTCCAGGAAGCGGATCGGGTCCCACAACATGAACGAGTCTTCCACTTCCTTCATCGTGATGTCGGGCTTCTGCAAATGCGCCAGCGGGTTGCGCGCGCCGTGCAGGCGATCCTTCACCGCCACCTTGATGCCCACGTTATAGGGCGCCTTGGAGCGGCGCATGTACTCGCGGATGATGGGCGCGAAGTAGCCGCCGGCGCCGGCGTTGAGGTGGGTGGAAAACGGCTGCGGATTGGACAGCGCCCACATCGCGTTGGACTCTGACTGCTTCTCAAAGGACACCGTCAGCACGCGCTTGAACATGCCGCTCTGCACATGGGACGCCGCCACCAGCGCGGTGGAGCCGCCCACGGAACCGGCGGTGTGCACGCGCAGCATGGGTTTGCCGTTACAGCCCAGCGCATCGGTCAGGTACGCTTCCGGCATGATGACGCCCTCGAACATGTCGGGCGCCTTGCCGATGATCACGGCGTCGATGTCGTTCCAGGTCAGGTCCGCATCCTGCAGCGCATTCACCGCCGCTTCGCGCACCAGGCCGGCTATCGAAACATCCAACCGCTTGGTGGTGTATTTGGTCTGGCCAATGCCGACCACTGCTGCCAAATTCGCCATTACGCTTTCTCCCTTTTTCCAGGACCGTTACCAGGTTGTGCTGCAGGCAGGGGCCCGAGGTCGCGTGCGCGATACCCCGGCGTGGCCTCGCCGCTGACAATGCGATTGAACACTTCACCGATACGCGACAGGCCCGAGGCCATCATCAGGTTCCCGGCCAGCACGCCGCCGCTGGGATTGATGCTGGTTTCCTTGCCCAGGCCCAGGGCGCGGGTGAGGATGATCTCCTGGTGACTGAACGGCGCGTACAACTCCGCCACGTCCACCTTGCCCGCATCCATACCCGCGCGCTCTGGCGGCGGTGCGCGTGGACACCGAATCGGTGAGGTCGCGCATACCGAGGTTGTGGGTTTCGATACAGTGGTCGATACCGCTGATGACCGCGTAGGGCACGCCCCATTCCTTCGCCTGCTCCACCGTGGCGATGATCACCGCGCTGGCGCCGTCGGACACCGGGCAGCAGTCAGCCTTGCGCAGCGGCGACACGTAGGTCGGCTCGGCCAGCACAGTCCTCGGGCGAAATATCGCCGGACAACTGCGCATGCGGATTACTCTTCGCGTTGCGCCGCGAACGCGACACCACCTCGGCCATATCGCGCTCGGTGATCAGGCCCTGCATCCAGCATCAGGCGCGCCTGCAGGGCCGCGAGGGAGATGCTGTCGACCCACAGCGGCGCCAGGTAATAGGGGTCGAGCTGTTGCGACAGCACGATGGGCAGTTCGCCCGGCGAGGACTTGCCGAAGCCGTAGATCAGCGCGGAGTCGGCGTGGCCCATGCGGATCTTCAGGATGGACTCATACAGCGCCCAGGCCGCGTCCATCTCGACGTGCGATTCCTTGATCGGCGGCACGGCGCCGAGGGCGTCGACACCCGCCACGAAGGCAAAGGCCGCGCCCTGCAGGTAGTCGCAACTGCCGGAGCACACGAAATCGACATCCTGGGCATTGTTGAGGCCGACCTGTTTGAAGGTGCGCGCCAGCACCGGCATGATCAGTTCCACTTCATTGACGGCGCCGGCGTCGGAGACGCTGTCGGACTGCTGGTAAGCTACTATTGCAATTTGTTTCATTGGTTAGCCCTTCCAGCCGGTTGCGGACAGTTTGCCGATTTTTTCCACCGGCACGTCGGGTTCGTCGATGGGTTTGAAGTAGCGGATGTTGTCCATGGCGTAATCCCATTCCTCTTCGCGGTTTCCACACCGCCTGCACGCGCTGGCCGATGTGGATCTCCTCGTTCACGCACTCACTCATCAGGTGGATAAAGGAGACATTGGCGCCGTCCGGCACCAGGTTGGCGATGATGTAGGGCGGCTGGATCGGGTTGTTGGGAATGGGGATGGAGACGATCGTGAACGACTGCACCGTCGCCTTGTCGGACAGCACCACCTCCTCCTCGGTGGCGCACGCCGCAGGCGGCGCAGGAGCCGCGCGGCGGCACGTACACCTGCCGCAACACTGGGACAGCGCTGGCCGGTCAGCACACCTTTCTTGATCTGGGTGAGGAAGCGCGCGGCAGCCGTGCCCGCGGTAAAATTGTACTTGAGGTAGATCGGCGCCTTGATGCCGGTGATCGCTTGCTGTTCATCGCTCATAGCGTGTTCTCCTATACCAGTTCGAAGCAGCGAATATCGGAGATGAAGCCGATGGTTTCATCCGCCCACACCGCCTGCACACGCGCGCCGGTGGCGATATCGCTTTCGCGCTGCGGCCGCCACGCAGTGGATCATCGGCACATCCGCGCCGTCGAGTTTGATCATCGCCCAGGCAAAGGGCACCTGCATGGGGTGCGCCTCGCGCGGCTCCTTGACCCAGGCGAAACTCACGATCTCGCCCTGCTGCCCCACCTCGACGAACTCACTGAGTTCCGCGGCGGTATCGGGGTCGTATTCCATGGGCGGCACCACCACCCGGCCATCGCTGGCCTTGATGCCGACGATGCTGCGGTTTTTAAGCCCGGTCAGGAAACGGCCGACCACGGGGCCGGTGGAGCGGGTATAGGTAAAGCCAAGCTCAAAGGCCTGGTTGAGGATTTCCGGTTGCGACACAGTCACAGCCCTCCTTGATGGGGTAGGAATTCTGGAGCGTCAGTATCAGTGAGCCGCACCCGCCACTCAATGACGCAAAGGATCACGTGGGTATGACATTTCAGATCAGATCAGATTTTCCGCCCTGCCCCGCTCGCCGTAGTGCAAACTCCACGGCCAGGGCGGCTTGCTGGTCACGGCCAGGTCGGCAATGCCTCCCACCGCTCAGAGGGCTGAGATATTCGCCGTGGGAGGCATTGCCGACCTGGCCTCACATCGAGCAAACCGAGCAAGTCGAGCAGGACAGAGGCAGGTAGTTTTTACTCTGACCCCAAACTCCGTAATCGGCAACGGTTAGCCCTGATTGCCTTTCCCACCTGCCTGCCCTATATTCATATTTACTATTTTTGAATATCGGAGGTGTAGCATGGCGACTACAAGTCTCAGCCTGGGAGAACACTGGGAGGTGTTCATTAGGAATGAAATATCCAGCGGTCGCTACGGCTCCGCCAGCGAAGTTGTCCGTGACGCCCTGCGCGCCATGGAAGAACGCAAAAGCAAACTTGAAGCTCTGCGTAGTCATTTAGTGCAAGGTGCCGAACAAGCCAGAGCCGGCGAATTCGTTGACGATTTTTCTATGGAGACATTGATCAACGACCTGGATAATGAAGGTTGATACCCAAGTTCAAAATCACACCGAGGGCGAGAGACGATCTAAAAAATATCGGCCGTTATACGCAGCGGCAATGGGGCAAAAGCCAACGAAATGCCTACCTACAGGATTTCGAAAAACGGTTTCACTGGCTGGCGGAAAACCCTCAACTGGGAAAGCATCGCCCGGATGTGATCGAGGGTTACCACAGCTACCCGCAGGGTCAACACGTCATCTTTTACCTGATTAGCCAAGGAAGCATTGAGATCATTGGCGTTCCACACAAGGACATGGATATCGTGTCTTACTTCCGGCCTGATTAATCACTCAATCGCGAGATGTCTTACGAACAGGCAGCCGACATCACAGCCGCTGCAACAACCGCTCCGCCTGGGGCGTCAGTCCCGCATAGCCGTATTGGTCGACCGCCCGTTGCGCCTGCCCGATGAGCTCGCGCGCGGTCGCGGCATCGGTCGGGCCCTGCCGGGCGAGGCACAGCTCGGCGAGGTCGAGCTGGGTGCGGGCGATCCAGTACGGGGCCTGCATGCGCTCGTGCATGGCCAGCGCAGCGCGCAGGTGGGTCTCGGCGTCGTCGTAACGCCCGAGCAGGGTGGCGAGGCGGCCGAGGGGCCTGGCCACGGCGCCGTAGTCGGTGCATGCGATGAAGACAAAGTGCGACGCATAGGGGAGCAGCAGCTCATAGAGGCGTGGCGCGGCATCGGTGCGCCCCATGGTCGGCGGCGCAGTCCGCGTACTGGCTGACGCCTACCACCACGAGATGTTAAAATGGATATCGCTGAACCCGGTGGCATAGCCGAGGTCAAACAGTGCCGCGCAGTCGTCGTAGCGGCCGAGTTCGCAGTACATGCTCATCAAGGTCATCCGCCATGCAGGGATGGTCGGGTTCTCCGCCAGCCCCTGCGCGGCGACCTCGACGAGCTCCGCCAGGCGTCCCTGCTGCTGGTTGCGCTGCAGGAACAGGGCCCCGTAGATGGCTGCCCGTGAGAGAGTGACCGATCCGCGTGCCGACGTCGAGCAACGCGTTCGAGTCGGCTTCGGCCTCTGTCGTACGGCCAGCGAGCAGGTGGCGCCACGAGCGGAGCATGAAGACCTGCCACCAGTGGAAGGGCAGACCGGTGCGTGTCGGCGATCGTCTCCAGTTCGGTGAGACAGGCGTCGAACGCGTCGAGGTCGCCGGTCTCTATGCCAGCACAGGCGCGGTGGTAAAGCGCCGTGAATCGGCTCGGTAGATCACCGCTGCGCTCGGCGAGGTCCAGCGCGACGCTGGTCTCCTGAAGCCGCCTGCTCGAGCGTGTCGGGCGTCAATAGCGAAGTCATTGCAACAACCAGCACGGCCAGCAGCGTGGCGTCGTCGCCGATGCGGTGCGCCATGTCGATGGCCTCGCCCGCCAGCTCGCAGCAGCGGATCGCGTCGCGGGGGTCGAGTCTCCTCGGCCAGGCAGGCCAGCAGCCGCGCGCGCGTTGTGCTGTCGGCGGGGCCGACGGCGGCGAGGGCGGCTTCGAGCACCGCGAGGCGGTCGGGATCGACCTCTGTATAGCTCGTCGAACCCGGCGTCCCGTGACAGCGCGACGCCGACGAGGAGGTCGCGATCCGCCAGGCGCAGCGCGATGCGCCCGGCCTCGCGCAGCGTGTCGCGGTGTTCGGGCAGTCCCGCCTGGCGCTGGGCGGTGCCGAGCGCCGTCAGCAACTCGCAGCGGGCATGCTCTCGCGTCGGTCGTCGCTCTGTGCCTGGCGGGCGTGCAGCTCGAGGGCCTGGGTGTACCAGTCGCACCGCGTCGAGGGGTGCGTAGGCGGCGAGCGCGGCGTCGCCGGCGCGGCGGGCATAGAAGATTGCCTTGGTCGCATCGGCCGGCCGGGTGGCGGCCAGCCAGTGGTGGGCCAGTTCCGTCGACCGGCTGGTTGTCTCCCGTGCTGCGCGCTTCGAGCGCCTCGGCGATCCGCTGGTGGGCGCGCTGGCGGCGTGTGGCGCTGAGGTCCTGGTACAGGGTGTGCTGGATCAGCGCGTGCACGAAGCGGTAGCGACCGCACTGCTGCTCCGGACTCGATGATCAGCCCGGCGCCGGCGGCCGCTTCGAGTAATCGTCCAGCAGTTGCGTCCTCGTCGGTGTCGACCACCGTGGTGAGGAGGTCGAGGTCGAACTCCCGTCCGATCACCGCCGCGACGGACAGGGCCTGCTCGGTGGGCTCGCCGAGGCGCGCGACGCGGTGCGCGACGACCTCGCGCACGCTGGACGGCAGGTCGAGGTCGTCCAGGTCCGTCGACAGTACCCAGCGGCCGGTCGTCGTCCTGCGTGAACGCGCCGGTCTCGGCGAGGTGGCGGATCACCTCGACCAGGAAGAACGGGTTGCCGGCGGTCTCGCGGCGCAGCGCCTGGACCAGGGCGACGCCGTCGTCGGCCATCTCGTGCCCGGCCGCGTTGCGCGAGCAGATCGAGGATGTCGGTGTCGTCGAGGCCGACGCAGGTCGAGCCGGTCGACGCTGGGCTCGCGGCGCAGGTCGGCGAGCGCGCCGGTGAGCGGATGGGCGCGGGACAGGTCGCTCTCGCGGAAGGTGCCCACGACCGTGCACCGCCATCGGGATCCCGGACGCGACCAGGTGGCGCAGCACCTGCAGGCTGGCGGCGTCGACCCAGTGCAGGTCGTCGAGCACCAGCATGACCGGCGTGTGCGTCGAGGCGAGCGCGAGCAGGCGGGCCACGCCTTCGAGGATCAGGAACCGCTCGGCGTCCGCGTCGCTGCCCGCCTCGGGCACCGGGAGGGAGAGCCGCCGGGCGAGGTCCGGCACCAGGCGGGCGAGCGCGAGTCCGTTGGCGTCGACGAACTCGCCGCAGCAGTGCCTCGTCGGCGTGCTCGACCAGCTGCGACAGCGCCTCGCATCCACGGCTGGTAGGGCACGCCGAGGCCCTCCTCACAGTGGCCGTACACGACGTTCGCGCCGGTGGCGTGCATCGCGCGCGCGGCCTGGGCGACCAGCGTGGTCTTGCCGATGCCGGGCTCGCCGGAGATCAACGTGACGCGCAGGTGCCGCTCGGTGACGGACGCCTGCTGTGTTTCACCCAACCGGGCGAGCTCGGCGTCGCGGCCGAAGAAGGCGAACGGGCTGCGCTCGGAGGCGCCGACCAGGCGGGCGGGTAACGGGAGTCGAATCGGGGGCGCGGCGTTTGACGTTTCCCGCTCCACGAGAGAACCGGCAGGCGCTGTGGACGTTGCGGCGGCGACTTCACCTGAGGCGACGGTGCCGGGCGTTGCTGGGGTGGGCGCAAAGTGCAGAGCACCAGAACCGGTTGGCGTCGTCGGCAAGGGCTCGGTACGCTTGACGCCCTCGGGGGTGAGATCAAATGCCCAGGCCAGTAAGAGTGCCAGGGGAAAGCCGAGCAGCAGCAGAATAAGGACAAACGTGTCGAACCAGCCCGGCAAAAACAAGGGCTCCTCGGCCATCGTCGCCGCCTGCGCCAGCACCCAGGCGACCACGCCGTAAATGCCGGCAATCCGGAAGACATGTCGACGGCGAAGCTCTGCAAAGAATCCTTTCATTGCGCCCCTCAATTGCGCTCCTGAGTAGTTGTGCGCATTATTGTTAGTTACGTGCAGCAGCAGGACCCTGCCGATCCACACAACCTAACAATAGTGAGCGCTAATTTGTTTGTCGAGAGAATTTTCCCTGTGCCCCGCCAGTGGCTGTGCGCCACCCACCGCGCTCAATGACGCAAAGTGGCAGTGGCGCCAGCCTGCTCGCGCAAGGCCTTCTTGTCGATTTTACCGACCGGGGTCAGCGGCAGTTGTTCGATGAATTCAATCACCTTGGGTACCTTGTACGGTGACATGGCAGCGCGACAAAAAGCGGTGATCTCCTCGCGCAGGCTCGCAGGGTCGCGGTCCGCCGCTGCCGGCGCCAGCTGCACGAACAGGTGTACGATTTCGCTGCCTGACCGCTGCGGATCGGGAGATCCCACGATGGCCGACTGCGCGATACAGGCCAGGCCCGCCAGCTTGTCCTCGACCTCCACGGAAAAAACCTTGTAGCCGCCGACGATCAGCATGTCCTTGGCGCGATCGCAGAGGTGGATATAGCCCTCCTCGTCCATGAAGCCGACGTCGCCGGTGTACATCCACGTCTTGCCGCGCCACTGGCGCAGCGCCCGCGCGGTCTCCTGCGGCAGATTCAGGTACCCCTGCATCACCTGCGGGCCACTGGTAATAATCTCCCCGGGCTCGCCGCAGGGCAATTCCTGCGTCCCCGTCTCCAGGTCGACGATGCGCGTCTCCATGCCCGGGAGAGGGATGCCGACAGCATCCGGCTTTACACGTCCCGGCGGATTCATGGTGTGCACCGGTCCGGTCTCGGTCATCCCAAAGACATCGCACAGCTTGCCCTCACCGATCAACGCCTCGATACGCACGCGGTCCTCCCCGGTGAGCGGTGCAGCGCCGGTGGCCGCGGTCCGCAGCTGCGAAAAATCGATGCGGCGACTGGCGGGATGGTTCACCAGCATCTGGTAGAGCGTGGGCACACCCGTCATCCGCGTCGGGGGGCAGGCGATCATCTGCTGACAGAAGTGTTCGATATCGCGCGGATCCGGAATCAGCAGGGTATGTGCGCCGAAGCTCAGTCCGCCGATGATGGTGCTCAAGCCGGCGACGTGAAACATGGGAAAGGCCGAGGCAATTACCTCCGCGCCCTCCACCCAGGGCGCGTAAACCGAAACCATGGGAGGGTTGGACATCAGCGTGCGCACACTCAGCATGGCCCCCTTGGGCCGGCCGGTGGTACCGCCGGTGTACTGGATCATGAAGGTGTCGTTCCAGTGAGATTCCCCGGGCTCGAAGGCGCTGCCGGCCGCGGCCATCAGTTCCGTGTAGGTATGACAGGCCACGCCTGGAATGGACAGCCTGCCTGCGGGGGGCGCGCCCAGGCAGTCCCCCGGGCCGGTCGTGATCACGGCGCGCAGACAATCCGGGATCGAGTCCCTGCTTGGCAGGGCCCTGGTAATCAGTTCCGGCAGGGACAACAGTACGGTGATCCGGGCATCGCGGACCTGGTGCTCCAGCTCGCCGGGCGCCAGCAGTGGCGACACCCCGCTGCCGGCACAACCGATGCGAGCGATGGCCACCAGCGCAATCGCATACTGCGGCAGGTTGGGCAGGTGCAGGCCGACCACGTCATGCTTGCCCACGCCGAGGCCGACCAGCACATTGGCGCAGCGGTTCGCGAGTACATCGAGTTCGCTATAGCTGAAGTTGCGCTGCATGAAGCGCAATGCCGGAGCATCCGGGTGCCGGCGCGCGTGGTCTTCGACTCTGCGACCGAGATCGCGGTCGTCGAACCCGGCGAACTCGACGCCGAGTTCGCGGTGAATGTTCAACCAGGGAGCGGGAAATCTGTCTGTTGTCATGGCGTAAACCGTCTCCTGCGCAATCCGGCGTCGTGCCCTACTTATACAGGTAATCGGCGGACAGGCCCAGCCTCGTACAGGCCAGCGCCGGCGGTGCCTCACGCAGTACGACGCGATCGGCCAATGCACCGCTGAGTCGTATCAGCTTGCGCTGCCAGCCATTGAGTTCGTAGCCCCTGCCCAATTGCAATCGCGAGCGCACCGGCGCGGGGAGAATGGACACGGCCGCGCGCAGGTACAGCGGCTGCATCGGTTGCAACGGCAACGGCAGGGCGCGGGTGCGCCGCATGATGTCGAGGAATTCGAAGACGATTGCGGAGGCCTCCAGCTGCGGCAGCATGGCGTCGAACAGGGCCTGCTGCTGCGCCTCGTCAGCGGGCGCGCCGGGTGCGCCGTACAGGCGCGCGCCCGGTCCGGCCTCGGCGTAAAAACGGTTACGGTCGGCGGCGGACAGCGGCGCCACGAACTGGTGGTAGGCCTGCAGGAAACCGAAGGACGCTGTCACCTGCACCCAGTCCATGAGCTGCGGTTCCAGCGCCCGGTAGCGGCGCCCGTCCGGCGTCTCGCCGCTCACCCGCGCGTGCATTTTAGTGATGCCCTTGATCATCTGCTCGGCCACGCTGCGCGCGCCGTAGACCGTGACCATGGCGGCGAGGCCAGTGCGTTTCATGCGCGCCAGCGGGTCGCTGCGAAAGGTTGTGTGATCCCATACACCGGAACGCACGCGCGGCTCCGCCAGCTCCAGCAGCACTGCGGCAATGCCGCCGATGTACAGGGCGACCGGATTCTTGAACACCCGCCAGGATACCGACTGCGGCGCCGCCAGCGCCGGTTCACCGGCCGGCTGCGTGAAATCGACTGTGGGCAGTTCTGCAGTGTTCGACGCGGTTGCAAGTTTTGCCATTACGGTGTCCTCAGGCTCAGAAACGGTACGTCAGGGAAGCGCCATAGGTGCGCGTTTTGCCCGGGAAGCGGATGACCGTGTTGGCATTTTGCGTGACCGACAACCAGTAGTATTCGTCGGTCAGGTTATTGCCCCAGAAGGTCAGGTCCCAGCGCCCGTCCAGTGTGTGCACGCCGACGGAGGCGTTCAGCAGCGAGTAACTGTCGATCTGGCCACCCTCCGTGCCCTCGAGATCGCCGTACGATTTGGACTGGTAGTGCCCGTTCAGGCTCGCCGCAAAGCCGAGGTTGTCGGCGATCGGCCGGTCGTAGAACAATGTCGCGCTGGCGGATTGCTCGGGGCTGTAGAGGAAGTCGGCCCCATTGAAATCCGTCTGCTCGCCCAGTGCATTGATACCCTCGTAGTTCCTGACCTCCGTATGCAGCAGCGTTCCCGCGAGGATTGCGGTGAGCTCGGTGGTCAGCCGCCAGGTCAGTTGCGTGTCGAGACCGTACGCCTGCGCCTCGGGCACATTGTCCAGCCGGGCCAGGACCGTGAAGATCGGATCGGCGAAATACACGGCGAGCTGCTTGTCCTGGTAGTCATAGTAGAACATGGACGCATTGAACTGCATGCGTTGCTCCAGCAGGGTGGCCTTGACGCCCAGTTCATAGGCCAGCACTTGTTCCTGTTCCACCGGCGAGTTCTGCACGGCCAGGTTGGCGGCGTTCACCGGCGTGACGCCGGATTTAAATCCCTCGGTTACCGAGGCGTACAACAGCGTGTCGGTGTTGTACTGCCAGTTCAGCGCCACCCGCCAGGGCAGGTTGTCCTCGTCCATGTGCGACACCACCTCGCCGAACTCACCGGTGTCCTGGTGGAAGGTGATGCAGTCCCCCTGTGCAATGGGGTCGGCCAGCAGGTCGTAGAATAAATTGAACAGGTAGCGGCTGGTGACATTGACGTTGGGCAACATGTTGCCGTTGAAGTCCGTGGAGCAGCCGTTGTAATCCTGCTGGTCCTGCGTGTAGCGCAGGCCGGTGGTGAGGGACAACTCGTCGGTCAGGGTCCAGTCGGCGCTGGCGAACACACTCCACGATTCGGCGTCGATGTCGGCGCTGTCGCGGAAGGTGCGAAACGACTGGTTCGCCTCCGGTTCGGTGTAGCCGCCCGAATTGAAGGGCGTTTCGAGCAGGCTTACCGTGGTTGCGCGCACCAACCCGACGTTGGCGTTCTCACCCAGCAGGGTGCGGTTGGAGTCGTGCAATTGGTCGTTGGCGTAGTAGGCGCCGGCCAGCCAGCGGACCCTGTCCGCCGAGCCTTCGAGGCGCAGCTCCTGCGAAAAACTCTCGATCGAGCCGTCCAGATCCTGCAGCAGGATCTCGTAGGGCGCGCCGCTGAAATCCGTCAGGCCCTTGCGTTGCATGTCCTGGTAGCCGGTCAGGGACACCAGCTTGAGGTCGTCCGAGAATTCGTAGTGCGCGTGCAGGGCATAGGCATTGAGGTGGCTGTCCTCCTCGAGATCACCCGGCAGGCCGAGGCCAGTGCCGACATCCACACCGCGGGTGGAGAGCGGCGCCCAGTCCGCCTGGTCGGCGCTGTCCGGCTGGTTGTTCGCCAGGTAGTCGGCAAGGCCATCGATGTTGTATGGCGCGGCAGGGCCGGACGTGGTCGCCGGGCTGAGGGCAGTCGCCTGCCCGGCCAGCGAGTCCGATGTGATTTTCCAGCCGTTGTAGGAGAGATCCATGTCCAACTGTTCAGTGGGTTGGAACGACAGGATGCCGCGCAGGCCGTAGCGGTGTACTTCGCCGAGCTCCTCGTCGCGGGTATTGGATTTCTGCCAGCCCTCGTTGCTGTCCTCCGTGCGGAAGGCGATGCGTCCGGCGACGGAATCGCCCAGCGGTCCGCTGGCCATGCCCTCGGTGTTGTATGTGTCGTAGTTGCCGGTCTCGCCGCGGACCATGGCGTCGAATTCCTCGCTCGGTTTGTTGGTGACGAAGTTGATCAGGCCGCCCGTGGTGTTGCGCCCGAACAACGTGCCCTGCGGCCCCTGCAACACCTCGACGCGCTGCATGTCGAAAATCGGCCCGGCGTTCAGGACGGGATAGGGGTAGGCCACCTCGTCGAGATAGACGCCCACGGTCGAGGTCGCCGACATATTGACGGCATTGAATCCGATGCCGCGCAAGGTGTAGGCGGGCACGCCCTGGTAGCTCTGGGTCAGGGTGAGGCTGGGCACGATGGCCGTGAGATTGTTCACGCTGGTGATGCGCAGGCGGTCGAGCTGCTCACCCGTGAACACCTGCATGTCCATGCCAACTTCGTTGGCCGTCTGCTCGATACGCTGGGCCGTGACCACAATGTTCTCCAGCACGGCTCCCTGGGATGCCAGGCGCTGGTCGTTGTCCTGCGCCCGGACCTCGCATACCAGCGCGAGAGTGCCCAGGGTACAGGCAATGATTTTTGTGCGTCGTCTACGCGATGTAGTACTGGGTTCCATGTCGTCCTCGCTTGGCTGTTAGCCTTATTAGCATTATTGGCACTACCGATGCCCCGCAGGCGACTGGCCCTCATGCCAGTGGCTCTACGATAGGCCGCAACGACGCCAAACGCCTTGACCGAAACTGGCAAGCGATTGACCGTAACTGGCATGATGCAGTAACTTGCCGATTTGTAACAGTCTGGCAGTAACGGGAGCGAATGGCGCAGCGCACCTCCATTCACGTCAGCACCATCGATGCCTTTCTGGCAGGCTGTCGCCGACACGGAGTGGCTCCCGCCACCATAATGGCCAGGATCGGCGAGTCGCATCGGGACCTGACCGAACCCGCGGGACGTTTTCCGATTTCCAGGATGGGTGATTTCCTGGCTGCTATCGCACTGGAACTGCGCGATGAAACGCTGGGCTTCTCCGAACCCAATTCGTTCAACCGGGCATTCAAACGCTGGACCGGCCAGACGTCCGGCGATTATCGCCGGCAGGTGGCCTGATCACTGCAACAGGGCGTGGCGGCCTTCGAGGTTCGACTGATAGCGCGAAACGTGTCTGGGTGTCGGGTGAGCAATTCGTTGGCGAGTATCGGTTGCACCCGCATCCGGGGAAGCCGGAGAATTGCACACCCGGCGCCCGAACCCGCCAACCCGAATTACCCGGCGTTACTCAGAAGCGGTCGAGGTTCATCACCTTGTTCCACGCGGCGACAAAGTCGTTCACGAACTTCTCGTTGCCGTCGGCAGACGCATAGACCTCCGCGACCGCACGCAACTCGGAGTTCGAGCCGAAGATCAGGTCCACCGGAGTGCCGGTCCACTTCAGTTTGCCGCTGGCGCGATCGTGCCTTCGTAGATGCCTTCGGACTTCTCCGACTTCGTCCACTTCGTGGACATGTCCAGCAGGTTCACGAAGAAGTCGTTGCTCAGCGTGCCGGGCGTGTCGGTGAACACGCCGTGCTCGACACCGCCGGCGTTGGCATCCAGCGCGCGCATGCCGCCGACCAGCACGGTCATTTCCGGCACCGTCAGGGTCAGCAGGTTGGCCCGGTCGACCAGCATCTGCGTCGGTGAGCCCCAGTTGCCCTGCACCGTAGTAATTGCGGAACGCCGTCCGCATTCGGTTCCAGCACCGCAAAGGACTGCCACGTCGGTCTGCTCCTGCGAGGCATCCGTGCGGCCCGGGTGTGAACGGTACCTGCACCTTGTGCCCGGCCTGCTTCGCCGCCTGCTCGATGGCCGCAGCGCCGCCCAGCACGATCACATCGGCCAGCGATACCTGCTTGCCGCCGGACAGCGTTGCTGTTGAAGTCCTGCTGAACCTTCTCCAGGCGCTTCAACACCTTGGCCAGTTCCTTGGGATCGTTGGCCGCCCAGTCCTTCTGCGGTGCGAGGCGAATACGCGCACCGTTGGCGCCACCGCGCATGTCGGTACCGCGGAAGGTGGAAGCCGAGGCCCAGGCGGTCCTGACCAGCTCGGGCATTGGTCGAGCCCGGAGTTCAGAATCGTCCGCCTTCAGGTGCGCGACGTCACCGGCGTCGATCAACGTGTAATCGACTGCGGGAACCGGATCCTGCCAGATCAGCACCTCAGCCGGAATCTCGGCTGCCGACGTAGCGGGCGCGCGGACCCATGTCGCGATGGGTCAGCTTGAACCAGGCCTTGGCGAAGGCCAGTTCGAACTCTTTCGGATTGTTCAGGAAGCGCTTGGAAATCTTCCGGTAGGCCGGGTCTTCCTTCAGCGCCAGGTCGGTGGTGAACATGATCGGCGCATGGCGCTTGCCCTCGACGTGCGCATCCGGCACCAGGTTGGCTGCGGCTGCATCCTTCGGAATCCACTGGGTCGCGCCGGCGGGGCTCTTGGTCTGCACCCAGTCGAACCTGAACAGGTTCTCCAGGTAGTGCATGGTCCACGGGGTCGGGGTAACCGTCCAGGCGCCTTCCAGGCCGCTGGTGATGGTGTCCTCGGCATTGCCCTTGCCGCACTTGTTCTTCCAGCCGAGGCCCTGCTGTTCGATGGCCCGCCGCTGCCGGTTCCGGGCCGACGCAGTCGCCCGGCTTGTGGGCGCCGTGCGCCTTGCCGAAGGTGTGCCCGCCGGCAATCAGCGCAACGGTTTCCTCGTCGTTCATCGCCATGCGGCCGAAGGTGTCACGAATGTCCTTCGCCGCCAGCAGCGGATCCGGGTTGCCGTTCGGGCCTTCCGGGTTCACGTAGATCAGGCCCATCTGCACCGCGGCCAGCGGTTTCTCCAGTTGCCGGTCGCCCTTGTAACGCTTGTCGCCGAGCCACTCTGTCTCCGGGCCCCAGTAGACCAGGTCGGCCTCCCAGTCGTCCTCCCGGCCGCCGGCGAAACCGAAGGTCTTGAAGCCCATGGATTCCAGCGAGACGTTCCCGGCCAGCACCATCAGGTCGGCCCAGGACAGCTTGCGTGCCGTATTTCTGCTTGACCGGCCACAGCAACCGCCGCGCCTTGTCCAGGTTGGCGTTGTCCGGCCAGCTGTTGAGCGGGTCGAAACGCTGCTGCCCGCCGCCCGCGCCGCCGCGCCCGTCCAGCGTGCGGTAGGTGCCGGCGCTGTGCCAGGCCATGCGGATCATCAGCGGCCCGTAGTGACCCCAGTCCGCCGGCCACCAGTCCTGGGAGGCGGTCAGCGCGTCCTGGATGTCCTTTTTCACGGCGGCGAGGTCGAGGCTCGCGAACTGCGCGGCGTAGTCGAAGTCATCACCCATCGGGTTGGACTCGCTGCCGTGCTGGCGCAGCGGGCTCAAGGTCGAGCTGTTCCGGCCACCAGAACTGGTTGGACTTGGGTTCGCCCATGGCACTGGCGGGGCCGGTGAATACGGCGGACGCTACCGCCACAGCAAGGGCGGCTACCAGGGGTTTCATTGGTTTCAACATTGTGCTTTCCTCCTTATGGACGGGGATGTAATGGCGTGCGGGCACCACGTTACAATAATAGTCGCTAAAATGATGCAATGAGTCCGATTGCCAAATTTTATTGTCACCGCGTTACGGCTGGCAAAACGAACGCATCTATTTTTGCTTTACGTTTCTGCTGCTTTATCGCCGGGCGGCGTCAGCTCCTCCACCAGGGCAACGGGTTGCACTGGCGCGCTCACTGTACAGCTGTGCTCATTGCACCGGGCATCCAGCCAGGATTCGCGGGCAGGGTCGGCATGGACGGGGAACGCACCGCGCGGTACTCGCGTCACGACCGGCGCGAGCTGGGCGGGAGTGACCCCGTGCATGATGATGCTGTTCACGCCGGTGATGCCAAACTGGTCGCGCACCTGCTCGGCGCAGCTGCGTGCGGACCCGGTGATAGAGGCTGCGAGCCAGTGCTCCGGGATGACCTTGTCGCGCAGGTACTCCAGTTGGTCGGTCGTGCCCACCTGGTCGAACGCGCCGGCGTAGCCACTGACCAGTTCGTCGCCGCGAAAGCGCTGCAGGTCCGCAGGGTCCCAGCCGTTGGTCTTCACCAGGATATCGCCGTAGCCCTGCAGGTAGGTGGCCAGCCGGCCGACGGTCTTGCGCAGGCGGACCTCCTCGGGAATCGAGTCCTCCACCACGGCGGTACAGGCCCACACGCGCACCGCGTCAGGGTCGCGGCCAGCCTCCTCTGCTGCACGCCGGATCGCGGCCACCGAGCGGGCCACGGCCTCGTCGGACATGAAGGTGTGCAACACTACCGCGTCGGCGATGCGCCCGGCGAGTTGCACGGATTTCGGGCCGATCGCCACCATCAGTACCGGAATGCGCTCGACAGTGTCGCCCATCAGGAACAGGTAGGGATATTTTCCCGCGGGACCATCGTGGCCGAACTTCTCGCCGCGCCAGAGTTTGCGCAACAGCTCAACGGCGTCAACCAGCTGGGCGTTGGTGATGCGCGGCACGCCGAACAGGTCGAACAGCATGTCGAAGCCACGGCCCAGCCCGAGCGCGTAGCGACCGCCGCGAGCCGGTGCATCGTTGCCGCCATGGTCGCGGTCACGATGGGGTGCCGGGTGGCGTGGTTGGTCGCCGCGTTCGCGATGCCGAGCTTCGTCGAGACCGCGGCGGCCGCCCCGGCCATCACCGCCGCGTCCTTGTAGTTGAAGCGCTCGGACAGGAACACCGACCCCAGCCCGAGCTGCTCGGCTTCGATTACCTCGCCAACGAGGTCGCGCGGGTTCTCGGTGTGCCCAGCCAGCCCGTAGAAGCCAAGCTCGGGAAATTCCGGTGCATCGGTGGTACTTTCGTGCATGTGCTGCTCCTGTTCGTGAAATGTCCGCGGTCACTCTCCGGCGCGCGGCGGTCAGCGTACCAAAATTCTGATTGGAAAGGTCTGCAGCTTATCGGATAATTTGCTGACAAAAAAAGCGCCAGGCATAGCGCCTCTCTGCCTGCCTCACCCTACCTTATCCAGAGTATTACGCATGCTCCGACTCCCGCTCGATTATTGCCCTGTTATGCTGTGCGGCCGGCAGTGGCCTGGCCAACGCGCGACCCTACCCGCTGGGCACAGGCATGGCCGCGTCCGCGGACAGCGCCCAGACGGCGAGTTCCAACCCCGCGGGTATTTCCCGCTTTGCGGAACGCGCACTGCAGGGCGAGATTCTGTACTTCACCAGCGAGTCCGAATGGGAGAGCGAATTCAGCGGGACCGGCGCCCAGTTCAACTCAAAGGATTCCGGCGAAACCGTCGTGCCCCGAGTGGCGATTATCCAGCCGATCAATGACAGATTCAGCACCTCGTTCACCTTTCTGGGGACGGGTTTTTCCGACGACCTGGGCGACTGGCCGGGCCGCTATTTCATCGAGAGTTACGACTCCGTGTATGTCAGCGCATTTCCCAGCCTGGCGTATCGCATCGACAACCAATGGTCAGTCGCCGCCAGCGCGGCCATCACCTACTCCAGCTTCGAGCAGGAGCGCGCCGTGCGCAATATTTTCGACCCGGGCTTTGGCGATGGCCGCTCGAAAGTAGAAGCCGACAGCGTCGAGGTCGGCTTCGGGCTATCGACCCTCTACCAGAGCAGCGCGCGCACGCGCTGGGGGCTGACTTACAGCTCCGAGATCAATCCCAGTCGGGACGCGGATAACGAACTCTCCGGCCTGGGGCCGAACACTGAGGCAGCCATGCGGCGGCTCAACATCCTGGACACCGATATCACCATCGAGAGCACCTCACCGCAATCCGTGCTGGCCGGTGTGTACCATGAGTTCACCAACGACGCCGCCGTGACAGTCGATCTGGCCTGGATCAATTTCAGCGAATTCCGTCTCTCGGAGTTCTATTACAACGGTCAATCCTTCGCGCTCAGTGACCCCCAATACAATGACATCTACGCCTTGAGCACCAGCTACAGCTGGCCAGCCTCCGAGCGCTGGATGCTGGGTGTTGGCGGCCTGGTCACCAACCAGATGATCGACGACGACGAACGCACCATGACCCTGCGCCTCGATGCCCTGTGGTCGCTCGGCCTCGCCGCCGAATGGCGCTGGACGGATTCGCGCCGCGTAAAAATGTCGGTGAGCTACATGGGGATGGATGATGCACCGGTGTCCACACCCGGCATCCCCGGCTTCGGCTCACTGCAGGGGAAATTCACCAGCCGGGATACCGTGCTGTTCCAGGTCGGCATGAGCTGGGGTTCGTTGTAGCAGCCGATTTGCCGTCGTGTTCCGCTGCCGTGTCTGCAGCGCGCGACGACGCCGCTGAATCTTCCCGACAGTGTTCGACCGTGACCGTCTGGCACCAGGTGACGGTTCCAGCGAGTCCGGTTGCGTTACTTGTACCAGCCGCCGCAGAATAACGGCGCACGCCTTCACGCTGGCCGGAAATCGCCCATAATGTCCGTCGGCAATTTAAACCTACACCGAACCACAGGGGAGTAACGCTATGTCAGTCTGCGCGGCAGGATATTTGAGAATTGCATCGGCGGACCCGGCGGCGTGGATGGATTTTGGCACCAATGTGCTGGGCCTGATGGACGCACAGCGCACGGATGCCGCCGGCGCGCGCTTCCTGCGCATGGACGACCACCCGTTTCGTTTCATGATCGAGCCGGGCGCCGCGGACAAACTGCTCGCCGTCGGCCTGGAATATCCCGGCGCGGCGTCGTGGCAGGCGGCGCTTGATGCGCTGGCGGGCGCTGGCCATGCCGTAACAGCAGGGATCCGCCGCAGAAGCGCAGCGCCGCTGCGTCTCGGCTTTCGCCACGGTACAGGACCCTGCGGGCAATACGCTGGAACTGTACTGGGGCCGCAAGCTGGATTACGTGCCACTGGTCTCCCCCACCGGGGTCAGCGGCTTTGTCACCACCTACCAGCAGACCGGCGACATGGGCTTCGGCCACTGCGTGCTGCCCGCCCCGGAGCTCGACGCAACCACGGCCTTCTACACACAGTTCCTCGGTATGGGCCTCACCGATACGCTGTACCCGCCCGGCATGGAGGGTCTCAAGATCAACTTTATGCACGCCAACAACCCGCGCCAGCACTCCGTTGGCGCTGTTCAATGGCCCGCATCCGCTGGGTGTCGTGCACATCATGGTTGAAGTGCAGACCCTGGACGAAGTGGGCAAGGCCATGAAGCGCGCGCAGCAGGCCGGTGCGCACTTCCTCGCCACGCTGGGCCGCCATGTTAACGACAATATGTGCTCCATCTATATTCTGGCGCCGGGCGGCATCGCCGTGGAGTACGGCTACGATGGCGTGCTGATCGACTGGGAGAACTACGTACCCACGGTCAGTGTCGAGGGCGACCTGTGGGGCCACGAGTACCATTTTCCCGGGGTGAATGACTAGGGATTAATGGAACGCCAAACAGGATTTATCCAACACGACCATTGGCCGGGCTCCCTCATTACCATGATTGCTTCCGACGGCCAGGTTGGTAATGCCACCCACTGCTCAGAGGGCTGAGATATTCGCAGTGGGAGGCATTACCAACCTGGCCTCTCATCGAGTACATCGAGCGAGTCGAGCAAGGTGACAGGCGGGAGCGGTGGGTGAAGGCCTCGCGGCGAATATCTCAGCCTTCTGAGCAAGCGAGGCCTTCACCCACCGCACCTGCCGGTTATGCCGAACTGTTCTCACCGTTCCAGTTTAGCTTTGTATAAAGTCAGGTTAGCAACTAAAGACGGCTAAATAGCCGAGCGAATTGCCGCGACCGAATCAAGGATCTCCATCGCAGCATGCAGGCGTTCGAGTGACGCCTTCACGTAATTGACCGGCTGCCAGGCATCCCCCATCGCCAGCGTCACTGTCGCTCCCACCCACACGTAGGCCGCGTGCCACTGGTACTGCTGCCACAATTCCTGCGCAGATGGCGCCGGCGCGCCCAGCGCCAGCAGTTGTTCGCGGTAGTACGCCAACAGGTCTCTGCCCGCCGGCGCGCTGGTCCTGCGGTGTCAGTGTACCGGCGAGGAAATACCCGACATCGCGCAGGGCCGGGCCGCGCGCCACCATCGCCCAGTCGAGGAAGCCCGGCTGATCCGCGTCATAGAACAGGTTGGCGTCGTGCACGTCGCCGTGGATCAGGGTCGGCGCGCCGCGCAGCCACAGCTGGTGAATGTCATCGGCGCGCGACAGGTATAACTCGCCCATCTCCCTGAATACCGGGGGCATGGTCGTGGCGTGCGTCTCCAGCGACATGGCAATGAGTTGCAACGCGATGTCGTGCTGCAGCGGCGGCTGCACCCAGGCGAGGTCGGATGCAAAGCGCGGCGAGTCCCAGTAGGCGGCATGCAAGCGGGCGAACGCGGCCAGCACCTGGCGCACGTAATCGAGCGAGTAGCGCGTACTGGCGTTGTTGAAGGTACAGCCACTGTCCACCAGATGCTCCAGCAGCATGATGTACGCCTCGCCCGCATCGTCGCTCGCGGCGAAATAGCAGCGCGGCACGCGCACCGGCAACTCGGCAGACAAACTCTCGTAGAAACGGGCCTCGCGCCGCCCCATGCCACTGGACGTGACAAAGGCCCGTTGCATTTCATCCGTCGGCGGCAGTTTCACAAACAGCCGACGCGGCAGGTCCACCGCTGTCTGCATAGTCCAGTTCCAGCATGGCGCGGCCGGTGGTGCCGGCGTTGGCATCGACCACGGTAAAACCGGTGACCGGCGCGTCCAGTACGTGGGCCAGCCAGTCGCTGGACAGGTCATTCAACTCTTTCGGTATCTGCAACATCGGCGCCTCCGGCACAAGCTCTGAGCGAAAAGCATAACACCCTACCAGAGAATAGCCCCATATCCCGTTAATGCTCCGCAGCCTGCTGTTGGTACTGTTCAGACATGACACAAACCACCATAATGCAGCGCACCCGAATAAAAACACTGAGGATCACCATGTCGCATAAATTCTTGCTGGCCTGCCTGCTGGCCACCCTTGTAAGTGCCTGCAACAATTCCAATAATGGCCTGGACATACCATCCGGGTACGCCGCAGAGATTCGCCGCACCGACTATGGCATCCCGCACATCAAGGCCGATGACTGGGCCGGCCTCGGTTACGGCTTCGGCTACGCCTACGCCCAGGACAACTTTTGCGTCACCATGCGCGAGGTGGTGTTTGCCACGGGACGCTCCGCCGAACTGATGGGCGAGGATGAAGGAGACGTCGAATCCGATCTCCTGTTCCGCTTTCTCTATGGCGACAAGGCCAGTTTCAAGAAGAAGTTTGTCGATGTGCTACCCAAGGACACGCTGGATCTGGCCGAGGGTTTTACCCGCGGGATGAACCGCTACCTGGAAGAGACCGGTGTCGAAAACCTGCCCGAGGGGCAGTGGGGCTGTCGCAATGCGCCCGTGGGTATACGCCTTTGACAGCGTCGACTACCTCATGTTTCTGGGCTCCATCGCCCTGCAGGGCAGCTCTAACCAGGGCATCCTGCGCGAGGGTCTGCTGTCCGTCACAGGGCCTTCCCCGTCGACCCTGGCAAAAACACCGTCGTCGGCTGAGCTGGCCGCTGCCGCCGTCACCCTGAACGAGACAACCGCCGCGCTGCGCAACAGCGACCTCGGCAGTAACGGCCTGGCGCTGGGCCGCGACGCGACCAAAAGCGGCCGTGGCATGTTACTGGGCAATCCCCACCAGCCGTGGTTCGGCAACGGCGCCTGGTACCAGGCGCACCTCACTATTCCGGGTGTCTACAACGCGGCCGGTGCTGCACTGCACGGCTTACCCTTCATCGCCATCGGCTTCACCAGGGATGTCGCCTGGACCCACACCGTGTCCTATGCCAATCGCTTCAGCCTGTACGAGCTGAAGCTCAACCCGGACAATCTGCTGCAGTACGACTACGACGGCCAGTGGCGCGATATCGGGCAACAGCAGGTGGAGGTGCTGGCAAAACAGCCGGATGGCTCAATGGCAACACGCAGCTACACGTTTTACACCTCGCACTACGGCCCCATCATCAATCTCAAGAACGCAGAGTCCGCTGCTCGACGGCTGGCCCATGTTCAATGGCTCGGTGCTCGCCTTCCGCGACGCCAACCTGAACACGGGGCTGCGCGGCACCGGACAGTGGACAAAAAAAGCGCAGGCCACCAACATCCAGGAGTATATCGAGGCGCTGAATGCGATTGGCAATCCGCTATTCCACGACCTGGCAGCCGACCGCGACGGCAATGCCTTTTACGGCGAGGTCTCGGCGATTCCCTTTGTGACGCAGGAGCAACTCGACAAGCTGTGTTGAGCCGCCGATCGGTACAGCTGTTAGCGCAGCTCACCACCGGTGTCCTCGTCTCCCTCAACGGCGCCGATCCCGCCTGCGAGTGGGGCACTGACCCCGACGCGCCGGCGGGCAGCAACCTGTACAGCAGCGCCAAACTGCCGCAGATCCGCACCACCGACTATGTGGGCAACAGCAACAACAGCTACTGGCTGAGCGACGCCAACAATCCGCTGGAAGGCTTCCCCAGAATCATGGGGCCCCTGGGCTATGAAGGTTTGCAACAATTTCCGCGCACCCAGATCGGGCACCTGATGGTCGCCGAGCGCAAAGCTGCCAGTGACGGACTCGACCCCGAGCCGCTGTTCGACCTTGAATCACTGAAGGGCATGATGTACAGCAATCGCGTGCACGCCGCCGAACTGGTGCTGGATGATGTGCTGGAAATCTGCGCGACGGAGGAACTCAGCGAAGCCTGCGCGGCGCTGGCCGGCTGGGACAGAAAGGTCAACCTCGACAGCCGCGGCGCGCAGGTGTTCACCGAGTTCTGGCAGGTCATCCGCGATGAATTGAACAATCCATTCCAGGATGTGGTGGAGAGCGACGAGTTCTGGAAAGTCGATTTCGATCCGCAGGATCCCCTGCACACACCTGCCGGCATTGATACCGGCCTGGAAGTTAACCGCCAGCGCGTCCTCGCCGCATTAACTACCGCGAGCCAGCGGCTGAGGGATGCCGGCGTAGCGCTGGATGCGCCCTGGGGCGAGGTGCAGGTGCTGCAACGCAACGAGGAAAACATCCCCATCCACGGCGGTCCGGGCACAGCAGGTGTTTACGGGGCCATCAGCGTCGGACTCTCCGAGGGCGGCTATATCAATCCTCGCGCCGGCAACTCCTACATCCAGGCCGTCACCTGGGACGACAGCGAATGTCCGATCGCGGACGTGATACTGGTGCCTTCCCAGTCCACCGATCCGACATCACCCCACTATGCGGACCAGACCAGGCTCTACTCCAACAAGGAGTGGATCCGGTTTCCCTTCTGCGAGGACCAGATCAGCGCACGCCAGGTGGGAGAAACTCTGGTACTGCAGGAATAGCCCGGCGCACCACGCACGGCCCGCTGCGGGTCGTGCTGCCTCAGCGCACCTCGACCGTCACCGGAATCCAGCGATTGAGAATGTAGCGCAGGCTGCCGTTGCCCTTCATCGTGCGCAGGGCGTCATTCAGTGAGTCGGCCAGGCGCTGGTCGTCCTTGCGCACCGCCCAGGCCAGTTGCTCGTTGGTAAGCGGCGTGTACAGACTGATCAGGTCACGATTTTCACCCGTAGTCGCGAGCTGCCAACTGGTAGGCGCATCATGCACATACAGGTCGATCTCATTCTTGCGCAGGCCGGCAAAGGCAGCGGCTGAATCATTGAAAAACTTGACCTGGGCCTCCTTTAGTTCACTCGCCGCAAATTCCGCTCCGGTGGTACCGGGTTCAACACCTACACGTACACCCGGCCGAAAGATGGACCAGGACTGGGAAAACTTCGCCGCGTTCTCCGTGGTTATAATGGCCATCTGCCCCATCTCCATATAGGGATCGGTGAAGATCACCTGCGCGCTGCGCTCCGGCGTGACACTCATACCCGACATGATCACGTCGATTTCACCGGCCTGCAGGGCGGGAATCAGTTTCGCAAAAGGCATGTCCACCAGCGTTAATTCCTGGCCGATAATGCCGCCCACCGCCTTCGCGTTATCGGCCTCCAGGCCCACGATGCGCCCTTCCTGTTTGTATATCACTGGCGGATAATCGGCCGAGACGCCGACCCTGAGACCGCCCGCCGCGAGGCTGACAGCGCTGAGGGTACACAAGAGAAGAAGCAAAAACGTACGGAACATGGAATTCCCTCAGCGGTCGCCCGACTGGATTGTCGATAGCGGGTCACAATGTAACATTGCCCTACACTGCTAGGGAAGTCATCACGGAAGCAGTGCGTATGCAGCTCAATTTTACGGGTAAAACGGCGTTGGTCACCGGTTCAGACCGCAATACCGGCGCTGTCATCGCGCGCCGGCTTGCCCACAGCGGCGCCACGGTCATCCTGCACAGCAACCGCAGTGATGGCAGCGCCGCCACGGCCGCCGCAGCGCTGCAAAACAGCTTCGCCGTGGCAGGGTGATATCGCCACCGATACGGGGTGCGAATCGGTGCTCGCGCAGTTGCACGCGCACAGGAGTTAACGGTCGACATTCTGGTCAACAATTACGGTACCGCATCGTTCGCGACATGGGATTCGCCCGGCACGGAGGATTGGCTGGATATGTACCAGAAAAATGTGCTGTCCGTGGTGCGCCTGGTGCAGGGCATCGTGCCGCAAATGAAGCGCAAGCAATGGGGACGTATCGTCAACCTCGGGACCATCGGTTCACATCGCCCCGGCAGGATCATGCCACACTACTATGCGGCCAAGGGCGCACTGGCCAACCTCGGTGTCAGTCTCGCCCAGGAACTGGCGGGCACCGGCATCACCGTCAACACGGTATCGCCCGGACTGATACACACGCCGGAACTGGAAGCCGGTTACCGCGCCAGGGCACGCAAAAAAGGCTGGAGCGATGACTGGGCAGGATATTGTGCGCCACATTATTGCGGAAGATTTTCCCAACCCCTGCGGGCGCCTGGCCACGCGCGAGGAAGTGGCCGACCTGGTCGCGTTTCTGTGCAGCGACAACGCCGGGTTTATCAACGGCCAGAACATCCGCATCGACGGCGGCGCTGTATCCTACGTTTGAACGCAATGCCAGTGCGCCGCGCTTAGCTGCTGCCCCTGCGCCGTGCCGTTCCTTTTACTTTGGTCTTCGGCTTTGCTTTCGACTTTGCTTTCGGTTTCGCTTTCGCTCCCGGTATTGCTTTGCGTTTGGCGGGTCTGATCGATAAGCCGGCCGCATCTTCAAGTTCACACAGCGACTGCTCCATGTAATCAATCAGGCGCTGCACCTGGGGCATGGTGCGACGACAGGCGATAATGCCGAAATCCACGTTCTTGTCATACGTTACCAGAGTGATATTCAGTGCCACACCTTCGGTCACGATGGACGCCGGATAGATGCCGTTGAGTTGCGCGCCATTCCAGTACATCGGCTGGCGTGGCCCGGGCACATTGGAGATCACGGTGCTGTAGGGTGGAAAGCGGCTGGTGAGTCCCAGCGGCATCAACAACAGCCCCGGTGTCTGGATCAACTGCATGAACAGCTGGGCCTCACTTGCAGACATGCCGGCATACATCGCCTTCCCGGCGTGCGTCGAAGCCTGGATGGCGGCAAAGCGCTTTGGCCGCATCCTTTACGTTGGTCGCCAGATCGGCACTGATGGCGCCTACAGCGTTGGACGACTCGACGTCGCCGGCCAGGCGCAGCGAGACCGGCACCATCGCTTTGAGCGACTGGGCCGGAAGCTCACCATGGTGTTGCAGGTAGAGACGCAGGGCGCCAGCGCACATCGCCAGTACCGCATCGTTAAAGGTACCGCCAAGTGCCTTACCGACTGCGCGAATACGCTCGAGCGGCCAGGATTGCGCGACAAAACGCCGTGCGCCGTCTACCGGCGTATTGATCGCGCTGCGCGGCACGTTCAGCCATGGCATCGACAAGGGACCGCCCTTGCCGCGCCAGGCATCGGCGACGCGCTTCAAGGCGGAGTACATTTGCACGCTGCTGTCGTAATCGCGCCTTGAGCCTTCCGCCACGTTGCGCAATTCCTGATCAGTAGCCGGTCTCAGCCATGCGACTGCTTCAGCGCTGCCCGGTAGCGCTCTCCCGACTGCAGCGAGAGCGGCGATTCCGTCATGCGTGTTTGCGCACTGGTGGAGTACATACTTTGCACCAGGTGCATTGAGCGGACACCATCGATCGCGGCGTGATGAAACTTGGAATAAATCGCACACTGGCGATTCTGTAAGCCCTCTATCAGATGCAATTCCCACAGGGGCCGATTGCGATCAAGCAGGGTACCGTGCAGGCGCGAAACAAGCGCAAACAGCTCGCGATAACGGCCCGGTTTCGGCAGTGCCGAGTGGCGAATATGGTAATCGACATCTATCGCGTTATCGCGCTCCCAGTACATGGGGCCGACCACTCCCAGCGGACCCGTCTTCAGGCGATCGCCAAACGGTGGCTGAAATTCGTCCGCCGTACGCAGGCTCTGGGCTACACCGTGCAAAAATTCCTGCTCATCGACGCCCGCTGGCAGGGTAAACAGATTCACGCTACCCACATGCATGGGTGTCTTGCGATTCTCAGCCAGCAGAAAAACGCTGTCCAGAAAACTCAGTTTTTTCATCGCCATGTCCAAGAGGGCCTCAATAGGATACGGTGCTGCGGGTGCTGCACACATCGCACCTGCAGTGTAGCAGAAGCAGATCCTGGCACCGACTGTACTTGACGATTGCAGGGGTGTTTGCCATGCTTCAGGCGGCCCGCGAAATGCGCCAATAAACCACTACCGCAAAGGAATTCAAACTATGAAAACACTAATCAGAGCGACCCTGGTTTTCCTTCTGTTCGGCCTGACTGAGCCAGATGGTAAGGGCGGACGAATACGAAGACGCCATCAAGAGCTTCAAAAATGCCGGAGAGAGCGGCGCGTATTTCGATAAAAGTTATGGCTTTGCGGTATTCCCCACCATAGGCAAGGGCGGTATTGGCATAGGAGGCGCACATGGTTCAGGCAGGGTCTATCGGCAGGGCGTCGTCATCGGCACGTCAAAAATGACCCAACTCACAGTGGGTTTTCAGCTGGGTGCGGAGGCCTTCAGCCAGATTATCTTCTTCGAAAACGAGGCTGCCCTGAATAATTTCACCGCCGGCAATTTCGAGTTCAGCGCAGATGCCAGTGCGGTGGCTATCACCGCGGGCGCTTCAGCCACCGCCAATACCGGTGGTGGTACTTCAACCGGGCTTAGCGCTGGCAAGAACGATGCGACCACGAGCTCGCTGGGCTTCCGCAAGGGCATGGCTATCTTTACTGTCGCCAAGGGTGGCCTGATGTATCAGGCAACACTGGGTGGACAGAAATACAGCTTCGATCCGCTGTAGAGCAAGCAGTCAAAAATACCAGCAGTCACATTCAGCAGGCCGCGACCGTAATGGTCGCGGCCTTTTTTGTGTCCGCCGTCACGGCACTCCGGGGAGCTACCAGTTTTCCTTATAGGGACGAATAACGGCATCGAACGTCCAGGTCGAGCGGGGCTGGTGCGCGATATGAAAGCACTCGCTGGCGATATCCGCAGGACTGGCGAAAAAATCATCCGGTTGCTCGGGCAGCGCTTTACGCGTCCACGGCACATCAATGGCCGCATCGATCGCCACATACGCCACATGCACACCCTGCGGGCCCAGCAGGCGGGCTGCGGACTCCAGCAAAATGCGCTGCGCCGCCTTGGTGGGAGCGAAGCTGGCGAAGTTGGTCCGCCCGCGATAGGCCGCCGTATTCCCGGTGGCGAGAATGGCGCCGATGCCCGCCTCGACCATGCCCGGCGCAAAGGCCTGGATCAGGTGCAGCAGGGCCATCGTGTTTATCTGGAAATTGCGCTGCAACAGGTCCGGGGACAGCGCCAACACATCGCCTGTACCACCGCCCACTGCATTGTGAATGACTATACGGGGCGCTCCGATAGCTGCAATTTTCGTCAGCGCGGACTGCAACGCCGTTGGGTCGGCCACATCACAAATCAGGGGAATGACCCCGGGGACTTCCTCTGCCAGAGCCTGTAGTCTTTGCTCGTTGCGCGCGATCATGACTACCCTGTAGCGCTCGGCAAATTTGCGTACCAGGGCCGTACCGGTGCCAGGCCCCACGCCCGTGATGACACACAGCTCATCTTTCATAGTTTTTCCACCGTGCCTTTGTCCCCGTCCAGCCGTATATGATCCCCACTCTGGAAGAAGCGCGTGCCATCGCGGGTATTGACGACACAGGGTAGCCCGTATTCCCGCGCGATCACGGCGCCGTGGGAGACAGCGCTGCCCAGATCCGTCACCAGCCCGCCGATCAGGCTGAAGTAGGGTGTCCAGCCGATATCGGTGATCGGCGTCACCAGGATTTCTCCCGGCTGCAGCGCGGCGGCTTCCGCCAGCGTATGGGCTACCCGTGCGATGCCCTGCACGACACCACGGGAGGCCGGACGACCGTGCAACACGCCATCGGCACACTGTACGGTGCGCGCTTCCAATGGCTGCGGTATGCCCACTGAAATCTCCGGGAACTCAAACTGTTGCTGGTAGGCCAGCGCCTCCCTGCGGGCAATAGCGCGATCCACCGAGGCGGCATCGGGGCTGGCAATAAAAGCCGGCAATTCCCCGGTGCTGAAAAAATTGACCAGGTCTGCATCCGGCAGTGCGCCCTCCTCCTGCAGCAATTTGCCGAGGTGACGAAAGCCGCGCTTGAAACGGTGCGCGGTGTCCACCAACTGGGATTTCGTATGTTCACGGCGACGGATGGCATTGTGCGCCCGGGGCAGGATCCAGCGCAGGCCACGACTGAGACTGGACCAGTCGATGTCCTGCGTGTGCAGCGGCCGGTGCCCGCCGGTCACCAGGCGCGCGTGCACCGCCGCCTGCATACTCTGGATCAGCGGCGCGGGATCGTCGCTCCACGCCGGGTCGCGCATGCACAGCTCGCGATAACCGCGATGCCCATGGTCTGACAGGAAAGCGGCGAAGGCCGGCGCCAGTCGGGGAGAGTTGTTGAGCCAGGACAGGGCATCCGCCACTGCGGCCTGCTGGAACGCCTGCTGCGCATCCGGATGTGCGACCACCTGATCGATCAGGCGGTCCAACTCCTCCAGCATGACGGCGCTCTCCACGCCGGTGGCACCGGCCAGCAAGCGCACTGCCTCACCCTGCTCTTCGCTGGTACTGTCATTGGCGCGACCGGAGACCATGTTCTCCACGATGGAACACAGAAAACCCGATAGCGCGGATGACTGGATATGTACCGCCATGGCGTGGTCAAAGAACGCGGATTTCTGCTCCAGTTGCGCCCACATGCGCCGCACTGTCGTTTTTGTGTGCAATGACAAAGGCGTCCAGCTCGCGACCAAACCGCGCCACGACCGCAGGCGCGCGCAGACAGTAATGCAGCAGCTTCACTGTATTAGCCACTCGCTGTAACAGCGGCTGCGGCGGCAGCGCCTTAAGCTCCGGCACAATACGCCCACACAGGGATTGTGCAGTCTGCTCCACGGTGGAGCCCAGCACGGCAGATGACATCACGACGTTGCCGGTCAGGTTGAGAAACAAATGGCCGTAGGCCCAGGCCGTGACTTGCCAGTCCTGCACGATACCCGGCCGCGCCCCTACCGCGACCTGCATATGCTGCAAGCCGTAATCGATGCCCCAGCCCGTAAATGAACCGGTCAGCGGACACACAGCGCCCGGCATCATTTCACTGACGTTGCTGATGGTCAGCACATCGTGCGGGCGCGGCAGGACCGTATCAAACTCGTTGAGATTGGCCGGCAGCGTGGTGATGGGCCGGGCCTGCAACCAGTACAAGCGTGCCGTCCTGGTCGATGGCCCACTCGAGATCGAGCGGGTGTCCCTCATGCGTCGCCGCAGCGCGGGCCTGCGTGGCGATCGCCATAATCTCGGTATCGCTGAGCAGTGGGTTCGTGCCCGTCAACTGCCGGCGCACGATGGCGCCACTGCTATGTACTGCCGTAGTGATCGGGCGTGGCCTCGCCGCTGACCAGCGCCTCTCCCAACCCCGCAACCGCATCGATCACCAGCAGGTCGCGCCTGGCGCTCACCGGGTCAGCGGTAAACACCACGCCGGCAGCGCGGGCATCCACCATGGCCTGCACCACGATATTCATGGTGACAGGGTCGCCACCGGACTGGTCCTGCTGATAGCTGCGGGCGCGCTCATTCGTGGCAGAGGCGACGCAGCGCCGGATGGCATCGCGCAACTGCTCCGGACCCTGCACATTCAGTACAGTGTCGTACTGGCCGGCGAAGGATGCCTCGCCACCGTCCTCGCCGAGGGCCGAGGAGCGCACGGCGACGGATGCTTTGCCCAGCGCGCGATAGCGCTGGTCCAGGGCGGCGGGAAAATCGTCAGCGCTGGCGTTGCGCAACACGAAGGCGGGCGGCACCGGCAGCCCCATGGCCACGAGGCGCGCCAGACCATAAGCCTTGCCACCCGCACTGGCGTCGGTAATTTGCGCCAGTGTACAGATCTCACAGCTCACAATAAGTGCACCCCCAAACAGCGTCCGGTATTCACAAAAACAGCTATTGGCCGATGCTTACTTGAGACCCATGGATGCGGCTTCCGCCGCCAGCACCTGGCTGACCACCGGATGGGCTTTTACCCGCGCGATAAAATCGACAAACGCGGGCCACCGCGCAGGATCGACGTCATAGCCGGCATAGGCCGCGTTGACGAAGGGACTCATCAGGCTCATATCGGCAATCATGAATTCGCCAAAAATAAAGCCTTGCGCAGGCACCTGTGACTCCAGGTAGTCGAGGATGGGCGGCAGCTGCTTGTTCATGATCTTCGCGACCAGTTCCTCATCCGGCTCCTGCTTGAGCACCATGGGGCGCATGAAACGCTGGAAAAATATGCCCGCGGCGAGTTCCGCCACCCGCGTACCACCCAACTCTTCATACCAGCGCGCCCTGGCCTTGTCCGCACTGCTTTTCGGGTAGAGCGGCGGCTGCGGGTGCGTGTCTTCCAGGTATTCGCAGATGACTGTCGAATCACAAATGGTCAGATCCCCATCCTGCAGGGTGGGAATCTTGCCCAGCGGATTGATTTTTCGGTACTCGGCATCCCTGGTAAACGGCAGTTGCTGAATCTGCTCGTAGGGTATTTCCTTGATCGCCAGCGCGACCAGTACCTTGCGTACAAAGGGCGATCCGGACGCTCCGTGCACAATCATCACAGGCCACCCCCTGTAGTCAGAGAGTCCATCCACTGTGCTACGGCCTGTCCAATTTCCACCGGTGAGTCCTCCTGAATAAAATGCGTGCCCTTGACCGTCACCTCGCGCTGGTTGGGCCAGCTGCGGCAATACTCCCGCTGCCTGCCGACCAGGATGGAACCGGGCTCGGCATTGATGAACAGCTTGGGCAGCGCGGTGCTCTTCATCAGCCACTCCCCGTAACCGGCCACAAGGGCCACCATTTCGGGTGGTTCGCCGGCAATCGGAATCTGGCGCGGCCAGTTGAGCGTGGGCTGGCGGTCATCGGGCGTGGAGAACGCCGCGCGGTAGTGCTGCATCTCCTCCTCACCCAGGCCGCGCATCACGGAGCTCGGCAGCACCGCCTCGACAAACATATTGCGCTGCAACACCAGGTCTTCGCCCTTCGCCGAGCGGAACCCCTGGAAGATGCCGCGCGCACTCTCCGGCCAGTCGTCCCAGCTGGCGAGGGGACAGACGATGCCTTCCATGTAGGCAATACCGCGCACCGCATCCGGGTGCTGCTGCGCCCAGTAAAAGCCCAGCGCGCTGCCCCAGTCATGGATCACCAGGGTGACATTGCGGTCGGCGCCCATGGCCTGCAAAAGTCCGTCAAGATACTGATAGGCGACCTTGAACGAATAGCGTCCCGGACCCTCGCTGGCCGGCAGTTTTTCCGAATCGCCCTGGCCAATCAGGTCCGGCGCGATAACGCGGCCCTTGCCCTGCAACTGTGGAATCACGTTGCGCCACAGATAGGATGAGGTGGGATTGCCGTGCAACAATACAATCGGGTCGCCCTCCCCCGCCTCGACATAGGCGATACGTTTACCGAGTACATCCTGGTATTTTTTTTCGTAAGGCATGCTGGCAGAAATCATGCATTGTTCCTCGACAGATTGGCATGGTGGCGTTATACCACCGCTACAGAAGTTCACGCTATTTAAATTCGAGTACCTTGTCCCTGATGCGGCCGCAAGTGCAGCAGCAAAAAATCCAGGACGTAGTTCTGGTAGAGGCGCCAGGGCAGGCGGGTGCCCTGCTTGGGAAACTGGCCAATAGAGCGCAGCACATAACCCGAGGTAAAATTGAGCATGGGCTCCTCCTCGACCGTCCCTTCCTGCAATCGCGGGATCAGCCATCCGCGTGCCTGTCCTGCGCATGTGGTTCAGCAGGCGGCAGACATAGTCGCCGGTGAGGTCGCTCTTCAACGTCCAGGAAGAATTGGTATAACCGAACACCTGCGCCAGGTTGGGTACATTGCCAAACATCATGCCGCGATACACGAATAGTCTGGACGGGTCTATCGCCCTGCCGTCTACCGTCAGCTGGGCGCCACCCATGAACTTCAGGTTCAGCCCGGTGGCCAGGACGATGATGTCCGCCTGCAGTGCCCGCCCGGATTCAAGCTGTATGCCGCTTGCAGTAAAGCGCTCGATCTGATCGGTGACCACTTCCGCGCGTTTCTCGCGGATGGCGGCAAACATATCACCCTCCGGCACCGCGCACAGGCGCTGATCCCACGGGTTGTAGGACGGCGTGAAGTGGGTTTTAACGTCGTAGTCATCACCCAGCTCCTGGCGTACCTGGTCCAGCAGGTATTTCTTCACCAGCTTTGGACGCCAGCGCGAGAGATTGAAAATATAGATCTGGAACAGTACGCGCTTCCACCGTGTAAGACGGTACACCCATGATCCCGGCAGAAACCGCTGCAGATGCACTGCCGTCGGATCCTCTTCCGGCACGGATGCGATATAGGTCGGGGAGCGCTGCAACATGATCGTCTGGGCCGCATCCCGGGCCAACTCGGGGACCAGCGTGACCGCGGTGGCGCCACTGCCGATGACCACCACTTTCTTGCCGCGGTAGTCCAGGTCCTCGGGCCAGTGCTGGGCATGGATCAGGCGGCCCTTGAAATCCGCGCTGCCGGGAAAATCCGGTGTATAGCCATGTTCATAATCGTAGTAACCACTGCACATCAGCAGGAACAGACAGCGCAGTTCAACCTGTTCGCCACTATCGGTGCGCTGTGCCACCACCGTCCACGTCGCGGACTCGGAGGACCAGCTGGCGCTGAGCACCCTGTGCTTGTAGCGGATGTGCCGGTCCACGCCGGTCTCGGACGCGGTCTCCTGCAAATACTTGAGTATGGCGGGACCGTCCGCCAGTGATTTGCGCTCCAGCCAGGGTTTGAAGGAGTAGCCCAGTGTGTACATGTCACTGTCGGAGCGAATACCGGGATAGCGGAACAAATCCCAGGTGCCGCCCAGCACATCCCGAGATTCCAAAAGAGCAAAGCTGCGCTCTGGACACTCGCGCTGCAGATGGCGGGCACTGCCGATACCGGACAGGCCGGCGCCTACGATCAGTACATCCACGTAGTCTTTGTCAGTCGGCGACATCGTTATCACTAAAGACTTCCTCGCGCCAATCAACACCCAGTTTTTCTTCAATATAATCGCGCATGAACTGCCGAATTTTCTGCGACGGCGTCACATCCTCGAGGGCGCAAAGCTTTTCGAAAGCAATTTTTTTATTCGGATCAACCAGCAGCGTCAATCGGGCGGTACGTTTTTCCATGGCGGTGGCTCTGTTTACATCCTGCTTACACTCCGCATAGCGGAGCATCCAACTAGCATACTATCTGTGACAAATGCCTTTCCAGTATTCATTACTGTGCGAGCATGCGCTGACCAGGCTGTGACAATCCCGACGCAGTCTTCCTTATGACTTAAATCACAGGGCCAGCCTGAATCAACGCTTTTCCTGAATCGGTATCGGTAAAGCGGGTAAAATTCTCTATAAACATCTGCGCCAGTTTTTTCGCTTTGGCTTCCCATTCCGCCGAATTCTGGTAGGTATTTCGCGGATCCAGAATACCGCTGCTCACATTTTTCAGCGTGCGCGGGATTGCCAGGTGGAAGTAGGGAATCAAAGCGGTTTCGCTGGAATCCATTTCGCCGCTCAGAATTGCGTCGATGATAGCCCGGGTATCGCGAATTGAAATTCTTTGGCCAGTTCCGTTCCAGCCTGTATTGACGAGGTACGCCGTGGCATTCACGGCCTGCATACGCTTATTGAGCACTTCGGCATATTGTGTCGGGTGAAGGCTCAAAAATGCCGCGCCAAAACACGCCGAAAATGTGGGCGTTGGTTCCGTGATGCCGCGTTCAGTGCCAGCGAGTTTCGCGGTGAATCCCGATAAAAAATAATACTCCGCCTGCTGCGGCGTCAGCTTGGACACCGGGGGAAGCACGCCAAAGGCATCCGCGGTCAAAAAAATCACTTTCTGTGCGTGGCCAGCTTTCGATACGGGCTTCACAATGTTGTCGATATGATAGATCGGGTAGGACACCCGTGTATTTTCAGTTTTGGACGCGTCGTTAAAATCGACGTGGCCGTTTTTATCGACGACAACATTCTCCAGCAGCGCATCGCGTCGAATAGCGTTATAGATATCGGGCTCGTGCTCCCGGCTCAGGTTGATTGTCTTCGCGTAACAGCCGCCCTCAAAGTTGAATATGCCATTGTCGTCCCAGCCGTGCTCGTCGTCGCCGATCAGCTGTCGTTTCGGATCCGTAGACAGGGTGGTCTTGCCCGTCCCCGACAGTCCAAAAAAAATCGCGACATCGCCTTGTGCACCCACATTTGCCGAACAGTGCATGGAGGCGATACCTTTTAGCGGCAGCAGGTAGTTCATGACGGAAAACAGCCCTTTTTTCATTTCACCGCCATACCAGGTACCACCGATCAATTGCACCCGTTCGGTCATGTTGAAAGCAACGAAATTCTCGGAGTGCAGGCCCTGCGCTTGCCAGTTCGGGTTGGTGGCCTTGGAGCCGTTGATCACCATGAAATCGGGCTCGAAGGTTGCCAGTTCTTCCGCACTCGGGCGAATAAACATGTTTTTGACAAAATGCGACTGCCAGGCGACCTCCGTGACAAAGCGAACACAGAGCCTTGTCGGCGGATCAGCACCGCAATACAGGTCGTTCACGTAAAGTTGCTTGCCACTCAGCTGCTGTCCGACGACGGCCTTCAGCTGGTCCCAGATTTCCTGCGAAATGGGTTTGTTGTCGTTTTTACCCTGGTCACTCCACCAGATGGTATCCCTGGTCGTGGCATCTTTTACAAAGTACTTGTCCTTGGGAGAGCGCCCCGTAAAAATTCCGGTATCGACTGCCACGGCACCAGTGCTGGTGAGCGTTCCAATATCAAAGCCGGTGCGCTCCGCGCTGGTTTCCGCCGCGAAAAGCTCGTCATAACCGGGGTTGTGGCTGACGGATAGCGGATTGGAAATACCATAACGTTTTAAACTGGAAATCAGATTGTCGGATGCCACACGCATAACTCCTCTACTATGGTCAAATTGGAACTAGTTACTTTTAATACTAATATGATTAACATACTATTATACCCTGGTTAGCATTTGAAGCCCTAAAGGGAGTCCTGCATGACCCACAGAGCGCATCTTTTTTCACTTCGTATTGGCCACGCCCTGCGTGATGCATGCTACGGCGAGGAACCCTACACTCTGGCTCGTTTGCAAAAGGATGTGCTGGCGGGGATAACCGTTGGGATTATCGCTATCCCGCTGGCCATGGCATTGGCGATAGCGAGCGGGGTTGCACCACAATATGGCTTATATACTGCAATCATTGGCGGCTTTGTCATTGCGCTTACCGGCGGTAGTCGATACAGCGTTTCTGGTCCCACTGCGGCATTTGTCGTTCTTCTCTATCCGATTGCCCAGCTCTACGGACTCGCCGGTCTGGTTCTAGCCACGTTTATGGCGGGCCTGATGTTGATTGCCATGGCCTACGCCCGCGTCGGCCGCTTCATTGAATATATCCCCGAGTCAGTGACGCTGGGATTCACCGGTGGCATAGGAATTGTCCTTGCAACCTTGCAATTAAAGGATTTTTTCGGCCTGTCAGTCAAGGAAATGCCGGAACATTATGTGGATAAAGTCTGGTTGCTGGTCCGTTCGCTCAACCAGTTTGATGGCACCAGCCTCTTTGTCGCCGCGGTAACGCTGGGCATCATGTTGTACTGGCCTAAACTCAAAACGGCCATCCCACAACATTTACCCGCAGTCATCTGTGCGAGCCTGCTGGGCATGCTGCTTGCGCAGGCTGGCTACGCGGTGGACACCATCGGCTCGCGGTTCAGCTACTTTATGCCGGATGGCACACAGGGCATGGGCATTCCGCCCTATCTGCCCCACTTCGCCTGGCCATGGCAGCAACCCGGACCAGGTGGAATGCCGTTCGAATTCAGCTGGGGCCTGGTGGTCAATCTGCTCCCATCAGCGTTTGGTATCGCTATTCTGGGCGCCATAGAATCCCTGCTGTGTGCCGTGGTGCTGGATGGCATGACCGGAAAGCGTCACAGCGCCAACAGTGAGCTGCTCGGGCAGGGACTTGGCAATATCATCGCGCCGTTCTTTGGCGGAATTACCGCCACCGCTGCGATTGCACGTTCAACTGCAAATCTGCGAGCCGGCGCACAATCGCCCATAGCAGCGATGATCCATGCACTGGTCATTTTACTGGCGCTGGTATTGCTGGCGCCGCTGTTGGCCTATTTACCCATGCCCGCTATGGCCGCGCTATTGATTGTGGTGGCCTGGAATATGAGCGAGGCACCTAAATCGCTGCATATGGTCAGGCATGCCCCGGTCCGCGATATCGCCGTTTTTGCCACCTGCCTGCTGCTAACGGTTTTCTTCGACATGGTGATCGCAATTACAGCCGGTGTGCTATTAGCCTGCATTCTCTTTGTCAATGAAATGGCCACCATGACAAAAATCACCGACATCACCCAGCACAAAAAACTGATTGACGTGCCGCTTCCGCAGCGATGGGCAGTTCTTAAAATCAACGGCCCCCTGTTCTTCGCAGCGGCTGACCGCGTGTTCGGCGAAATTGCCGCAAGCATGACAACGCTTGATGGCGTCATACTTTATATGGATGGCGTAACCGTTCTGGACGCCGGAGGTGTCGCCGCGATGAACAAACTTGTCGATTTTTGTGCCAGGGGCAACAAACAATTGAGTATTGCGGATTTGCAGTTTCAACCCCTAAAGACTCTTGCTCGAGCGAACGTTAAACCCATTGCCGGGGTGACTACATTTTATTCAACCTTGCATGAAGCGATACATCAATTTGACTGAGCTGCGGATACTCCTATGAAATTGTCAGAAGCAAAGAAAGCCCTGAAGCAAAACTTTTTTGATTTCGTTGAAATTCGAAAGAATCCGGCGACGATAAACGAATACATCGTTTTGCTCTACGGTTACGACGGAAAGTCCTTCATGCTGGCGTACGAAAACGACTCCGTTCTTTCTTCGCCGGAGTTGGAGCATCTGATCTTGATGCTAAAGGAAATTGGATTCAAAAAGGCAAGAATCTACTTCTAGTATCCTGTTAGAGCCACGATAGACTATCCGGGCATTAGTCCAGGCAACCTAGTTCATCACAAGGGCATATCTTATCCAGTAATGTAAATGACCAAAACAATCAATCCAGTTACGATAAGTGCAAAGTAAAGCACCGCCGCGATAAACACATGCAAGCCGTTGGCGCGATCAAAATCATCTGACTCGCTGTTCCCGCTTGCGCACGCCGATATGGCCAGACAGAATTATTAGTTATGAGTTCTCGGAAAGAAAGCGGCCGTTTGGCGTCACTGTCTTTTTCGTCTTGTCGGAGCTTTTTTTCACCCATTATTGAGCGCCCCGGTTCATTACACTGGTATCCTCAGAAACGATCACTGCAAGGCGCATGGGTAACGTGCTGATGTTGTGTGCGTTATCGCGATTCAAGACCAGACCGACTGCTCAGCCTTACCGAGTCGGTCACCGGAGTATTGAGCTTGAAGATACGTGCAAAGTTAGTGTAGAGGCGAATGTCAAACCTCTGTTCCAATTCAGCCAGGCTGTCGCGATATTCTGATAGTGAATGCGCCAATTCTTGCTTTCCACACATAACCACATAATTCCCGCCATTAGTTCGCGCAGCAAAGTACTGCGGGAAACAAGCGACACATCCTTTCCATGTAAGTATGGTCGAATTCCGGGAGCTGATGAAAGTTGATGACAAGCCAGCCATCTGTTGTCAACAACTGCCAACATTGCTTCAGAAAGCCGGTTGTACTCTGAAATTCCTCCATCGAATATGCCTGGTACATGTCGGCAAAAACTATATCAGACGAGTGTTCTCTCGCTTCATTTATGTAATCAATGCCATTGCGGTTGTGCATGACGATTCGATCGTCAATGGGAATGCGAAAAATGATCGAGTGCGACGCGAATAACACTCTTGCGCAACTCTACGACTTGAAAGTTGGCGTTTGTGCAATACTGTATGCAGAACGCGCAAAAGACTCCCGCCACCCAAACCCAGCAGAGTGACCTGTTCCGGTTCCTTGAACAGCAAAACCAGCAGCATCGCCCGCGTATATTCATGCACCAGGGCGAGTGGATTGTCCAGGCGCATAGCGCTTTGCTCAAAGTGCGAGTCAAAGGACAAGATGCGCAAGCCGCCGCGTTCTCGTACCACCACCGGGCCAAAGCTATCCTCTGTGCGATAGATTTCATTTTCCCTGCCGAAAGTGAGGGTGAGTCGAGCAATCAGATCTTCCAGGGCTAGTTTCCTTCGTCAGTTGTTGGCGGGGTCAGATTAAGACATCGTGCAGACAATATAGATTTGCGGTGTGTTGACCTGGAATTATCCAAGGCTCATTGGTCCGGCCGAACGCCCTGCCCTAAAGGCCTGCAGGCGCGATACACCGCTGAGCTGCGCTGCCTGTGCCACGGCAGGCGCTACCTGTGTCAGTAGGCGCGGATCCAATGGCATGGGTATGATGTAGTCACGCCCAAACGACAGCTGCTTCAATCCGTACAGGGCAAGTAACTCAGCCGGTACGGGGCTCTTGAGCGCGTCGTCCAGCGTCCGCGCGTGGCCTGCCGTCGCGCATGCGGCTGCACCGGCGCCCAGGCATACAATTTTCACATTGCTTAACGCCTTGCCTTCCATGACCGGTTTGCTTGCGAGTGGTCCCAGGTTGCCCAACCCCAGTATGGCTGAGCCGTTAGTGATAATAGCAACCAGGTTGCCCTTCCCCGTGTACCTGTATACATCTTCGGGGCACCGCGCAATGGCTTTGACCGGTTCGGCAACGCCGGGGCTGTAGGCCAGGGCCAGGTCGGCTGGCGTCGAAGCTGGCTTGGTGATCTCAATCGAAATTTTTCCCGGTACCGGGTGCTCATGGTAGCGAAGTGCCGACCTGGCGAATTCGGTCATCACAGCGATATGCCCATTAAAAACATATATAATTATAATATTATTATCATAATAAATACATTAAATTATCATTTTAGTACCAATTGCCACAAATATGCCTGCAACCCGGATCTATGGTCCATCGAAAATCAACTTGCAAAAGGAAATGGTTCAGATGTGCCACGTTTATCCACACGGAGTGACATAGGGAAATATTGGTGACACCTGCAGCATTGTGAAGCTATACATCACCTTGACTGTGCTGCGGATACTCCTATGGATAAGCGGCCATCACCCTGTGGCCGCTCCATGTAACGCCCTGAATACCGAGATAGCCTACTGCGGTATCCCGTTAAATTGACCATGGCAAGGATAGCGACCCACGCAACGTTGACTATGCGAATTTATGAGGGCGATAGCAGGCAATTCCCGATGTATGTCATAGCGCGACAGAACCATCGAAAATAATGTTGTTGCATAACAAGGAATGAGCGAAAAAAATCCGGCTTATTTGTTCGGACCTGCCGACCTACTGCCTCCTTTGCAAGGCAGTAGGTCCGGTTTACAGAAGTTGCTGCCTACTTCATCGGACGAGCAGTACCAACAAGAACCTCGACGCGACGGTTCAGTGCTCGCCCCTCGGCCGTTTCGTTGCTGGCCACAGGCTGGCGTTTGCCCATGCCACTGACATCGATAATGCTGCTGTTGACGCCTTCACTGACCAGGAAACTCTTAACCGCCAGCGCGCGCCGCTCTGAAAGGCGCATGTTGTAGGCATCAGAGCCAACGCTGTCGGTGTGACCGACCACATCGATGTCCTTTACTTTCAAGCCCTGGCTCCTGATCTGGGCGCCAAGATTTTGCAGCGCTGCCCTGCCCTGCGGCTTGAGAACGTATTTGTCAAAGTCAAACAGCGCCTCTGCGGAGACGGTATACCTTTCATACTGCAGGGGCTGATCAAGCGGCGTCAGCAAGGTATCGACAACGTAGGCAGACATCGCGGCACCGGTCGCCAGATCTGCGCCTTTCACCGCGCTGTCGCAACCGGCGGTATCGGTGAGGCCGGCGATATTGGCGTCGTCCTCACCGATCTTGATGATGTGCACGCAGACTTTACCCGGGTGCTGCGCTTTCAGTTCCGCGAGCGCGGACTCCACCGCAGCGGGATCGTGCCAGTTGTAGCTGAAGTCGCTGACAATGAACACTGCGATGGGGCCTGTCTCCTCCACCAGCATGCCCGTTGCTGTGTCAACCGCCGCTGCATACGGCGTGGTGCTGGCGGCGCATTCGATAGAACCCAGTGCCTGTGCGAAGTCAGCCGCAGTTGTAGGGTTCCAGGCCGTAGATGGTCGTGGCGACGCCATATCCTGTGCAGTACCCGGTTGATACCCTTGCCATACGTTACCAGTCCCGCGTCGTAATCCAGCGGTGGGACGACGCTGTTGAAACTGGCTACCACGTCCTGGGCGTTATAAATTCTGGGCCGCCCCGTCATCTTCAGTTTCATGGAGCCGGAGGTGTCCAGCAATACGACGAATGTTATCAACCTTCTTGGTGTACGCGGCGGGATCAAGTGGTTCGGCTTTGGTTGCGACTGGCGTATAAGGGGAGCGCTGCTACAGGCAGCCAGCACCGCCAGGGGTACGGCCATCATGAGTGTTCGAAGGTGATACTTGATCATAGTGTTCTCCTGGAGTGAATCGTAATCTGAACCTCGCCTCGCAACATCCGCAAACACAGGATCACTGGCAGTGACGTTGTTAGCCAAGATCATCTGAAGGCGGTTCGAGACCAAGAGTAAAGCATATGCGCGGATTTGTCGCAAAAGAAAAAATTCAGCGGCAGAAAAAATCGGATGACCTAATGCGGATCAGCCAATAGCATCGATTAGGCATTCGTTACGCGCTGCTGCCACGCTGCAAACCCTGCGCATTGAGCTGCATGTCGGAGGCGAGCAAACGGCGCAGCTCAGCTTCATTGTGTGGCGCACCGAACTGGTGCAACAAGGCCCAGCGCGTAATCGCCCAGGCGCTGCTGCAAACGGCCGACATCCACGGTTTCGGCTCGTGGCGAACTCGCAGTACGCATCAATCTGGCGCGCCAGTAACTGTGCTTTTTCCAATGAATAATCCAGCGCACCGTAATGGGTCAGGTACATGCGTTGCGGCGCATAACTGCCTAACAGTTCCAGCGAGGCAAGATAGGCTGCGGGATCGAACTGGCTGGGCGTGGTGGATGGCAATACAAAGTCACCGTTGAGAAAACGACACCACGGATAGGACACGCCAAACATATCGCCGCTGAACCAACCCCGGCTGGTTTCATCCCAGATACAGAAATGGTGTTCAGCGTGGCCGCGCGTGTGGCGAAATTCGAGTTGCCGGCCGGCCAGGGCCACCGTCTCGCCATCCTCCATCTGTCGCATACGGCCGGGATCTATCGGCACGATGGTGCCGTACAGTTGTTGAAAAAGTTCCTGTCCATAGACTTCCATGGCGCCCGCAACCAGGCGCTCCGGATCAGCCATATGCCGCGCCCCGCGTGGATGGATCAGTAACTGCGCATCGGGAAACGCGGCCATCATTGCGCCCGCGCCGCCGGCATGATCCAGGTGCACGTGCGTGGGAATGACATAACGCACCTGCCCGGGGGCAATGCCGCGCTCCAGCAACAGGCGCTCCAATGCGGGAACACTGTGGCAGGTGCCTGTCTCCAGCACGGCGCACTCGCCGCCCTCCTCCATCAGGTAGAAACAGGCCATGCCGTGCGTTACGTAGGCGGCGTCGATACAGGTGATGCCAAAGCCCAGTGGCGTGTAAGTCGCCTCATCCATCGCATCATTCTCGTGTTCTAGGCAACCGCCACGGCCCCCCCGTCCAGCACAATCGTGTGGCCGGTGAGCCAGGCAGACGCGCGGGAGCACAGGTAGATGGCGGTGCCCGCCGCATCCTCGGCATTACCCAGTCGGCCGCGGGGAAAGGCTGCGCCCATGGCCGGCCTCGTGCTCCAGCAGATGCGCGGTCATTTTGCTGGGAAAGAAGCCCGGCGCGATGCCGTTGACATTGATACCCTGGGGGGCGAGGTCCGCCCCGAGATGCCGTGTCAGGTGGTGCACTGCCGCCTTGCTGGCGGAATAGGCGTAGTTTTTCATGTGGGGATGGGTGATACCGTTGATCGAGCCAATATTGATAACCCTGGCCGGATCCTCTTGCGTACCCGCCGCACGCAGCGCCGGCAGCAATTGCTGGGTGAGAAAAAACATCGCCTTCACGTTGAGATCCATGGTCTTGTCCCAGCCGCTCTCGGGAAAGACATCGATGTCCGCTCCCCAGGTAGCCCCCGCATTGTTGACCAGAATATGGACCTTGTCCTCGGCGGCGCGGACAGCAGCAGCAAAGGCATTCACTCCGGTCAGTGTCGAGAGGTCAGAGGGGATTGCAACACACTGGCCCAGCGCTGCAAGTTCCCGCTGCGTGGCGCGCAATTCATCTTCCTTACGCGCGGTGATATAGGTCTTCACGCCATTCTCGACAAAGCCGCGGGCAATCATCGCGCCGATGCCGCGAGAGCCGCCGGTAACCACTGCCACTTTGCCGTTAACGTCAAAAAGATTTTTCATGCTCCATACCCCTTCCCCGAATCATTACTTGATAGTCGCTCCTGGCAGAGCAGAGCAACAGTGTACGGGCAAGTGCTGTTCAAGCAATTGTTTTCTTAGCTATCAAGCAAGACAACAGTGCGCAATTGAAAGATCAGGGACGAGCAAAAATTGAGGTAACTCGCTGAGGAGATCGCTAAGTAGGGGCCAACTTAGTAGCCGATATTTATTGCACTTCTTGGGATAAGTCTGTCACCGAGTCGGAAACCCTGTGCCCGGAAAATACAGTCGGCATTGTGAAACAGGTAGAGAAGTTGCTGGGATCCGCCTAGGCGGGCTAAACCTCCATGTCCTGCCCGCCTCACACCTGCAGCCCAGTCTTCCGTGCCGAACTCATTCGTCGTCGACCTTAATCTCGACCTTCTCGGCAATCAACGCCGTACCGTTCCAGCTACCCCAGGCTTCCACTAGTTGCCCTTCGGCTGCGCTGAAGAATTCATCCATCGTCAGCTTGATACCGCCTTCAAGCAAGAACCGTGTAGTCTGCGTGGTCTTCACCAGTACCGACAATATGTGGAAGTTCGGACGGACAGGGTCTCCGAAAGTCCCGCGCAAACGGACGGTGTCCGCTGCTTCAATGCGCACAACCCGCGTCGCGAGCACTGAACCGCTACCGGCAGGCTCCTCATAACCGCGCACGTCGACCCATGTGCCGACGGTAAGGTCATTAAAATCGAAATCACGCTGGTGCAGCTGCGATATATCTTCGTAACGCGTCTCGTCACCCGTCGCTACCGCGAGGTCAAGCAGCTTGATCGAGCCATCATCTGCCAGGCTGTCGACTTGTGCAACGATACGAATGTCGTTGATCTGCATGAAAGAGATCACATCGGCCACGAGTACTCCGTTCGCGTCGGCCGTTCCCTTTACCCTGACCTGCACGTTGTTCGCAAGGTCGAGAGCAGTCCCATGCTCAAACCTTGTATCCGGGCTTGTGGTGACGGCCCAGACACCCACTTTGAAAGCGCTTTGGGACTGGTATTCAACGATCACCCCCTCAATATCTACCCGGTCGCCCGATGCAGGCACCAGCCAGTCATCCGACCGCAGCTCCACTCTAGTCGCCGCGAATGTCCCGTCCGGGTCGAACGTAAAGCCCTTCACCAGTACCAGATCGCCCGCGCTCGGATCGCCGCTCGTGAAATCCTCCATGTTGGCGCTTGAGTAATCGACCACGAGATTGTTGATATTGAAGCGGTGCGTCGCCGCGGACACATTCGACACGTACCCAGTGACGTCATAGGGACCACCGTCCGGCTTGATGTCGACTCGCGTGGCGTCGATGGCGCCCGCGGCCGGGACGATACCGCTAACCTCGACGACATCCCCGACAACGAGTCCCTCGATCGAAGCCGGCTGTATATCGTCACCGATCGAGGTGTTCAGGGTGATCAGCACCGTCTGCCCCATCGCGACGAAGGAACCCGCGACGGTGTCGATGCTGCTGATCGGTCCCTCGAGAACGTTGTGATAGCGAATCACGTCGGCGTGGTGCGCGACCCCCTGCATGTGGCCCTTGACCTCCACGTACTGCCCGACCTGCAGCTGCGACGGAATTGCAGCCACACCGTCCATTGTGACTTCCGCGTCATCCGTGTTGTAGCTTACGCCGTTCACCTGCACACTGCCGAAACCCGTGATCACGCCCGCGCTCAGCGTCTCGTCTGCTGCCGGTGGTGTCACTGAGACGTTGCTACCGCCAGATCCGCCGTCGCAGGCCCCGAGCAAAGCCAGCAGTGCGATGAACGTCGCCATTGAGAATCGCTTGCCTTGATTTTTCATAACAACACTCCTTGCAGCTGCGCGCTATTCAGGTACCTTTTTTACCATCCAAAGGCTATTGCACCCTGGTGAGGTAGACACCAGACATACCTTCTTCTTCCGAGCCACCCTCGACACCCATACTCGCATTGATTGTGAGCCAGCGACCGCGCAAGCCCTCACGCTCGATGCCGAGTTCGGTAATAATCGAGCCCACCGGCGCCTCGGAGTCGACAACCTGCCCGTACATAGTGGTGTCGAGCACGGTTACAAGATCCTGCCCGTTCCCCGGCCATTTACCGAGATAGATGCCGTCCACCGGAGTGGCATAGACACCATCGACGAGTTCCCCTTTTCGGGCCTTGAAGGCGGCATTGAAAGCTGCGCCCGACCCGCGGTTTGAAACGGCGACAAACGAGGAGGACCGCCAGCGCGCCGCCTCTCCATCATCTTCTGCACCTTCCTCGGAGTGGCCACCGCCCGTGCAGGGCGTCTTGCCGGAGTAGGTCCAGAACAGGAACTCATCGAACATATTGCCGGTTTTCGCTACCGCCACCGTCTGCCCGGTATTGGTATCGTGGACAAAAACTCCCTGGTGCAATGGCACCTGTTTCTCCTGGTAGCACCGCTGCCCGTAGCTGGGGTCATCCTGATCGTCGCAGATACTGTCCGGATCTCCGATGGTCTGGCCGTTGCGCCGCCGCCAGTGCACGCAGTACGACAGCGCGGGTGGCAGCCGGATCGATCACCGCATCCAGCTCGAGGTACGACGCCGCTTCCGAGGCCTTGCCCACTTCATACATGCGCGCGACCAGTTGTTGGAACAGTTGCTCGCGCAGCTGTGGATCCTGCTGCGCTTCCAGTTCCTTTTTGAAGCCCAGCCGCACCGCGCCCTCCAGTCCCATACCGCCGACTTCGCCGGTGGGCCACGCGGCGGCGTACACCGGCGCCACAAAACTGCCACCGGTCATCGCCATCGCGCCCAGCCCGTAGGCCTTGCGCAAAAATATCGCGACCATGGGCACGCGCAGTTTCGAGCCCGCCAGGAACAGCGATGACATGCGTCGCACCGCGCCCTGCACCTCGCTGTCCGGACCCACCATGAAGCCGGGGGTATCCGTGAGGGACAGTACCGGCAATTCAGAACGCATCACAAATTTGCAGGAAACGGGCGGCTTTTTCCGCCGCGGTCGCATCCACGGCGCCACCGAGTTGCTGGCAGTCGCTGGCCAGCAGGGCAACCGGTTTGCCTTCCAGGCGGATAAATCCGGTGATGATGCTGCGCCCGTAAATACGCTGCAACTCCAGGAACGAACCGGTATCGGCAAGGGTTTCAATGATGCGCCGCACCGGGTAACCCCAGCGCCGGTCCTCGGGAATGGCATCGCGCAGGGATTCCTGCGGGACGCTTTCCCAGTCAGACACCGCACCCTGAAAATAGGACAGCAGTTGCTTTGCCAGTGCTGTCGCGTGCGCCTCATCCTCGGCGACGATGTCCACCACGCCGTTTTTTTCCTGCACCTCGATAGGACCAATCGCGGTGGGCTCGTGCTTACCCATACCGCCGCCTTCAATCATGGCGGGGCCGGCCATGCCGATCCAGGAGGTGCGTGTGGCGATACAAAAATCGGCACAGCCAAATAATGCGGCATTACCGGCAAAGCAGTACCCGTTGTTGACGGCAATACGCGGCACCTTGCCGCTGAGCGCCGCCCACGTACTGAACGACTTGATATTCAGACCCGCGATTTGCGTGGTGACATCCGTATCGCCCGGACGCCCGCCGCCGCCTTCGGTATACATAATCAGGGGCAGCGACAACTCCCCTGCCAGTTCGCAGAGCCGATCAAGTTTGCGGTGGTGGAAATAACCCTGGGTGCCGGCCAGCACCGAGTAATCATTGACGATAACAGCGGCGCGTGCGCGCTGCGGCCCGACGAGACTGGCGTTGATGGTACAGGTGCCGGTGATGATGCCGTCGGCCGCAGTGCTGGTTTGTAAATCCGCATAGTCGCGGCGACTGCGCTGCGCGGCGACCGCCAGCTGACCGTACTCCTGGAAGGAACCTGCATCGACAAGATCCGCGACATTCTCCCGCGCGGTGCGATAGCCTTTGGCATGGCGCTTGGCCCGCGCTGCAGAACGCGCCTCGTCCAGGGTGCGCTCCAGGCGCTCGCGCAATGCCCGCAGTTCAGGCCTGATCTCACCGTCCATTGACGTGGGTCATTCGCCCTAGCGACCCTGCCACACGGGAGGACGTTTTTGCATAAAGGCAATAACACCCTCCTGGGCGTCCGCGCTGGTAATACAGATATGCTGCAGTTTAGCCTCCGCGGAGATGGTCTCGCTTACGGAGTCCTCGATCGCGGCGTTCACAGCCTGCTTGGCATAGCGCAATGACAGCGGTGCCTTGGCGGCGATCTCCCGGGCCCACGCCAGGGTTTCCTCCAGCAGTTTGTCCGCCGGCGCCACGCGGTTGCACAGACCCCACTGCAGGCACTTGTCGGCGCGGATCTTTTCGCCAGTGGCAATCACTTCATAGGCGCGTTTGCGACCCAGGGTGCGCACCAGGTGCCAGGTGGCGCCACCGTCGGGCACCAGGCTGATACCGGCAAATGCCTGGTAAATATAGGCATCATCGGCCATCACCGTGAGATCACAGACCATGCCGAAGGCGCTGCCGATACCGGCGCAGGCGCCATTGATCGCGCTGATCCAGGGCTTGGTTGCCTCGTGTATCTCCATCAGCGCGGGCTTGTACTCGCCGTTGAGCTGGTCCTCCACCCGAAACGTGGATTTATCCTCTGGCATATCGGCCAGGTCGGCACCGGCGCTGAAGGCGCGACCCGCGCCGGTCAGGATCACCACGCGCACGGTGTCGTCGTCGTTTACCTCGCGCACGGCCAGCAGCAGGTCGCGGCGCAGCGGCCCGTGGAAACTGTTGAGCTTGTCCGGCCGGTTCAGGCTGACCACCGCAACGGGGCCGTGGCGTTCGACCAACACTGTTTCATACTTGCTCATGGCACATACCTCCAACTGGTTTCCATCATACGATTGCACCGGCGGCCCTGAGTCCCGCCAGCTCCTGTTCACCAAAGCCCATGGCCGTCAGTACCGCCTCTGTATCCTGCCCGGCGTCATGGGCGCCGTGCTGCACTATAGAGGGTGTGCGGCTGAAGCGCGGGGCCGGCGCCGGCTGGTTAATCCCATCGACCTCGATGTACGTGTTGCGGGCGACATTGGCGGGATGCTTTGGCGCCTCCATAAAATTCAGCACCGGGGCGAAACAGACATCCGTGCCTTCCATGATGTCGCACCACTGGGCCTGGGTTTTCTGTTTGAAAACTGCCGTCAACTTGTCTTTCATCTGCGGCCAGTTCGCCTGGTCGTTCTGTGCGCCAAAATCCGCCTCGGACAATCCAGCCAACTGCTTTAACAGCGCGTAGAACTGCGGCTCGATGGAACCGATTGAAATGTACTCGCCGTCAGCGCATTCATAGGTATCGTAGTAATGCGCGCCGCCGTCCAGCATATTGGACTCGCGCTGCGTGGCGTCCCACAGGCCGAAGGCCTGGAAACTGTAGAACATCCACATCAGTTGCGCGGCGCCATCCACCATGGCCACGTCGATGACCTGTCCTTTGCCGGAATTCGCGGTCTCCAGCAAGGCGGCCAGCACGCCAGTTCACCAGTAGCATGCCACCGCCGCCCATGTCGCCCACCAGGTTCAGTGGCGGCACCGGCTTCTGACCCTTGCGGCCCATCGCGTAGAGCGCGCCCGTGATAGAGATATAGTTGATATCGTGCCCGGCGCTATGCGCCAGCGGGCCGTCCTGTCCCCAGCCGGTCATGCGCGCGAACACCAGTTTGGGATTGCGCGCCAGGCAGACATCCGGGCCAATGCCCAACTTTTCGCAGACTCCGGGGCGAAAGGGATCGATCAGCACATCGGCGTTCTCTACCATGCGCAGTAGTGTTTCGATGCCGCTGGAGTCCTTGAGATTGATCACCACCGATTTCTTGCCGCGCCAGCTGACATCCTTCATGACCAGCGCGCTGGCGCCGGCAGCCCGATCGATGCGGATAACCTCCGCACCCATATCCGCGAGCATCATGCCGCCCATGGGCGCGGGCCCGATGCCGGCAAGTTCGATTACCGTATAACCATGCAACGGGCCCATACGCGTTCTCCTGTGAATGACGACTGCGCAGCGCCGGGATGATGGCGCGGCGCGTTCTGTGACATAGACCCTTACTTGGGCTGCATGCGAATGCCGCCATCCATGCGTATACACTCGCCGTTGATATAATCGTTCTCGACGATCTGCTGGGCCAGTTGCGCAATTTCGTCCGCCTTGCCCAGGCGCTTGGGATACAGCACCTGGCTGGCCAGCGGCTTCAGGAATTCGGCGATTTCCGGGGTCATTTCCTCCGCACCACCCATCATCAGCGGCGTGGCAATCAGGCCGGGCACAATGGTGTTGACGCGGATACCCAACACGGCCAGGTCACGGGCGATCGGCAGGGTCATCCCGACCACACCGCCCTTGGACGCCGAGTAGGCGGCCTGGCCAATCTGGCCTTCGTAGGCGGCGATGGAGGCGGTATTGATGATAACGCCTCGGCCACCGTCCTCGTTGAGCACCGCATTGTCGGCCATTTTCTCGGCGCACAGGCGCAGTACGTTAAAGGTGCCCACGAGGTTGATCTGGATAATGCGGTTGAACTCGGCCAGCGGGAATGGGCCATTCTTGCCCATGGTGCGCATGGCGTTACCGGTGCCGGCGAAGTTGCAGCAGATATGAATGCCGCCAAATTCCTTCATCGTCCTGGCAATACCGGCTGCGACAGACGCCTCGTCGGTCACGTTGACGTTGCAGAAGATGACGCTGCCGGGGAATTCCGCGACCAGCTGATTGCCCTTCTCCTCGTTCATGTCGAAGATGGCGGCCTTGGCGCCGTTGGCGACGAATCGCTTCACGGTCGCGCGGCCCAGGCCAGATGCGCCGCCGGTGATTACTGCTACTTTGCCTTTCAGATCCATGTGTATTCTCCTGAACTGGTTGGTTTATTACAGTTAACGTTAAGGGTTAAAAGTTACGGGTATTGAACGGGGTGTAATCCTCGCCCAGGAAGTCCCGGCTGATGATAATCTTCATCACCTCGGAACTGCCGGCGTAAATGGTGGAAATCTTCGCGTCTGTATACTGCCTGCTAATGGGATACTCGTCCATATAGCCATTGCCGCCGTGCAATTGCACTCCGAGGTCGGCCACTGCAACCTGCAATTCGCTGGTGGCCAGCTTGGCCTTGGCCGCATCCACGGCGGTCAACTGATCCGCGTTAAAGGCCGCGACACACTGGTCAACATAGCGTCTGCGCAAAATCCAGCTGCGTGCGCAGTTCAGCGAGCTTGAACTGGGTGTTCTGGAACGCCGACACGGTCTTGCCGAAGGCCTTGCGCTCTTTGACATAATCGAGCGTCAGGTTCCACGACAACTGCGCCGAAGACAAATAGCCCACGGCGCCCAGCAGACGCTCCTCCGCCAGGCCCTGCATCAGATAGATAAAGCCCTGTCCCGGCTCGCCCAGTACATTCGCTTTGGGAACCTTGACGTCGTTGAAAAACAGCTCGGCTGTATCCTGCGCCTTCATGCCCATTTTCTTCAGGTTGCGGCCCCGCTCGAAACCGGCCATGCCGCGCTCAACGATAAACAGGGTCATATGATGTGGATTGTTCTCCGGATCGGTCTTGGCAGCCACGATCACGATATCGGCGTTAATACCGTTGGAGATAAACGTCTTGGAGCCATTCAGCAGCCAGTGGTCGCCCTGCTCCACCGCCGAGGAGCGCATGCCCGCGAGATCGCTGCCCGCATCGGGCTCCGTCATGGCGATGGCCAGGATATGCTCGCCGGCTGACGCATTTGGGCAGCAGGCGCTGGCACTGCTCCTCATTGCCGAAGCGGGTCAGGTAGGGGCCGACCAACCGACTGTGCAGCGTATTGAACCAGTCGCCCGCGCGGGCGTAGTTGGTCTCCTCGATGATGATTTGCTCGAACCGAAAATCAGCATCCCCCATGCCGCCGTATTTTTCATCCGGCCAGATCATCAGGAAGCCCTGCTCCCCCGCCCGGCGGAAGGCTGCGCGATCGACAATTCCAGCCTCACGCCAGGACTCCATATGTGGCACAATCTGCGCAGCGAGAAATTTGCGATAGGCATCGCGAAACATGTGCTGCTCTTCAGTGAATTCTCGTTGCAACATGGTGCCACCCCTGGAAGCCGAAAGTTGTGCGGCCGACAGTATGGTGAGCGCCCGATGGGCCAACAATGACCTGCCCCGACAAATAAATTGACTGGAAATTACAGCCGTGGAAAGCGGCGGAAACTGGACGGACTATGCAACAGATTCAACCTGAAAATTGGGTCGTCATGTACTTTGGTCTTATCTTCCTGATCACCTGCGCAATGATGCTGGTGGTCTATGTACTCAGCGATGCCGGCAACCCCACGCCGGGACTGGGCCTGTATACAGTCTATTTCATGGCCGCGCTGCTGGGCTGGATCGCCTTTACACTGCAGCAGGGATCCAACGTGCCCATGCTGGTGGATATCCCCGCGGTGGCGTCTGTACTCAACAGTTACATACTGTTTCTGGCAGCGGGGCAGCGGGCGGGGATCAGGCGGGGACGCTATGTGCTGGGTTTTATCTGCCTGATTGCGTGCCTCAGCGTGTTCTTTCTCCGGCCCCGCGACATTTTTGGCATGCAGGCAGCCACCGCTGCCTTTCTGTTAGGCGCAACCGGCCTGCTGTGCGGTTGGCGCAGTTGGAGTAAAAAGAATCTGGGCGACGGAATCACCGCTGTTGCCGCCGCGCTGATGGTGCTCGGTATACCCACGGCGCTTTACCTGTGGCTGGTGCAGGGCAATTACCCGCAGGCCCAGGCAGTGGCCTTTGGTGTTTACAGCTCTGCTTACGTGCTGGTGGCCATCGGTTTTCTGGCCAGCGTGCTCATCGACTACCAACAAAATCTGTCACACCTGGCCACGGAAGACCCGCTGACGCAACTGCTCAACCATCGCGGACTGGAAAGTGCCCTGCACATCACCCTGGCGCAGGCCGCGCGCCAGCAGCTGCCTACAGCGGCAATCATGGTGGATATCGATAACTTCAAGGAGGTGAATACCAATTTCGGCAATGAAGCAGGCGACCAGGTGATCAGGCAGATCGCGCACTATCTGCAGCGCGTGAGCCGTGACAGCGATGTGCTGGCCCGCACCGGCGGCGATGAATACCTGCTGATCCTGCCGCAATACCGACCTGGATGGCGCCCGACTCCTGGCCGAGCGCATCCGTGTGGACATTGCCGAGCGTCCCCTGGTGGTAAATCAACAGCGCATCCCGATCACCGTGAGCCTCGGCGTAGCCGGCACCGTTGGAGAAATAGACCTGGACAAGCTGTCACTGGAGGCCGACCGGGCAATGTATCTGGCCAAGCGCGCGGGGCGCAACCGCGTGGCCTCGGTGGAGAACAAACCCGTTCACCTCAGAACGCACGCCAGCCAGGCCTGACCGACCCATGCGCGACCAGTCAATATCGGTCTATTTCGCACGGGCGGTGCTGAAAAATGCGGTGGCCCAGGGCCTGGACCCGATGAGCCTGCTGCGCAAGAACAGGATTTCCCCGCGCCTGATGCTGGAGGACAACGCGCGCATATCCATCGAGCGCTTTGCTGACCTGCAGGTCAACACCATGCAGGCGATGAACGATGAGTCCCTCGGTTACGGCACCCGGCCCCTGCCGATTGGCTGCTGGTCGATGATGTGCCACGCGGTCATCGGTTGCGAGACTCTCGGGCAGGCGCTCAGCCGCTATTGCCGCTTCTACCAGTTGTTTGATCTGGGTATACATACGGTGCTGGAAGAGGACGGGGACCTGGCGCGTATCCATCTGGTTACTCGGGATACCGATACGCCGCCGCATCCCTACTTCCATGAATTGCTGCTGTTCAATACCCACCGCTTTGCCAGCTGGCTGGTACAGGAACATCTTCCGATTCAAGTCGTGCAGTTTGCTTATGCACCACTGGCAGCGGCGCTGGACTACCGCCATATGTTCCTGGCCAATCCAGTGGAGTTCGAACAGCCGCGCTCACAGCTGGTACTGTCCCGGGGTCTGCTGGAGAAACGCATCACCCAGAATGAAACCTCGCTGCGCCATTTTCTGCGCCATCCGACGCTTAATCATGCTGACCCAGGATTACGCCATCAACAGCTGGACATCACGGGTGCGCGACATTGCGCGCCGCCAGCTGCGCGATATGCCCGAACTCAATGATGTGGCCTCCGCCCTGGAAGTCCATCCACAGACACTCAGGCGGCGCCTGGCCGCCGAAGGCACCACCTTCAAAGACATCAAGAACCAGGTACGCCGGGATACAGCGCTGCACTTCCTGGGCAAGCAGGGCATCAGTATCGAGGAGATCTCCTATCGGGCGGGGTTTTCGGAATCCAGCGCGTTTATCCGCGCGTTCAAGGGCTGGACCGGCGTGACACCCTACACCTACCGCAAGGGTCTCTGACAATTTTTGTGCACGGTAGGCAGCGACGGTGATCAGGGCACATACACCAGGCGACCCGCACAAGAGCAACAGTGATAGTGCACCTTGCGTCGCTGGACCCGGTTGTGCCGGGTGGAGGAAACCTCGTGTACCTGACACCCGCAATGGTAGCGATGGCTCCTCTGACTGCGCTGCGGCACACCGTCCAGATCGAGATCAAACGTAACGCCGGGGTTGGCGCCAAACTGCGCCATCAGGTTTTTCCACTCGTGCCCGTGGGGCCTGATCCCGCGCCTGGGATACACCTCGTGCACGATAAAGTGCGCCACTTCGTGGGGTACCGTGTCGCGCAGGTTTTCCTCGAAATATTTGCCGAATATCCAGGGGTTGTAGCGGATAAGCCGTTGCCTGCCGATGATCTTGAACATTCCCGCTGTACGGCCTTTCAGGTCAAAGAGCACTGGCACCCGGTCAAAGCGACGATCAAAGATACTCTCCGCCTGACACAGATACGTTTCGGTCATCTGTGCTACCTGGCGCTGCTCTACATCCCCGATGGGCTGGACCACGCTGAAAGGTTCCCGTATCAAGTGTCAGTAAATCTTTGCGCTTTCTTGTTATCGACAAGCGCTGCGATCACCAGGTCCCCGCCGACATTCACCGTCGTGCGACACATGTCCAGGAAGCGATCGACGCCCAACACCAGGCCAAGCCCTTCCGGAGGTATGCCGACCTGTTGCAGTAAAATCATGATTAGCGGCAAGGATCCGCCGGGCACCCCGGCGGTCCCAACACCCGCCAGGATGGCCATCACGACGATTAGAAATTGCTGGGAGAGAGTCAAATCAATGCCATAGACCTGGGCCAGAAAAATAACTGTCACACCCTCGAAAAGTGCCGTGCCGTTTTGGTTGGCCGTCGCGCCAACGGTCAACACAAAGCGCGAGGTTTCCGGCGACAGTTGCAATTTCTCGGTGGCAGTTTCCAGGGACTTGGGCAGGGTGGCGTTGGAAGAGGCGGTGGCAAATGCATAGATCAGAACATCGTTGCAGTCTTTAAGAAACTGCCACGGTGCTCGACCCGCCAGGGTTTTTAACAAAACTGCGTATACAACAAACTGCTGCAGCGCCAAACCCACTACCACGACCAACACATACATGGACAAAGAGCGGACCAGTTCCCAGCCAAACTTGAAACTCGTGGAAAAGACCAGGGCAAAGACCGCGTACGGCGCCAACCGCATCACCAGATGCACAATTTCCATCGTGGCACTGTAGATTGTTTCCATCACCGAAATCGCCGAGTTATGCCCGCCCGCTTTTACCACCCGACTCAATGCAAAACCAAAGACGAGTGCAAAAAACATGAGTGCAAGCATCTCGCCCTCAAGTGCCTGCGCCGCCGCCTGAACCGGGTTTTTGGGAACGATATCCAACAATGTCTGGGTGACTGTTTTGGCCGACTCGGCGTTTGATCTGATTTTTTCAACCTGGCTGCTCTGGGTATTCAACACGTCCTGTGACAGGCTCAGCCCTTCACCGGGGCGCACAAGATTCACTAACGAAAGCCCGATGATGACTGAAATGGAACTGCTCAGGAGCGTATAAAACAGCGTGCGACTCGCGGTACGACCCAAACCGTGATGCTGGCCCAACTGGTAGACGCCCAACACCAGACCACAAAACACCAGCGGCACCACGGTCATAAAGATCAGACGCAGGAAAAGCTGCCCAAAGGGTTCAAGTATATTCTGGGAAACGAAATTAACGGCCTCAACTTCACCTGCCGCATGCAGGACTGTGCCCAAAACCAGACCCGCAACCAATGCCAATAACAGTTTGTTGTGCGACTTCATAATGCGCCGTGGAAACAGAGAGGGGGCGCAAGGCGGGTGATGATCAAACGCTACATGACGTTGGGCTTTGCCCGGGTGGAATCCGCTCTCATTTATAATTCGATGACAATTTTCATACTTGGCGAAGCCAAACGGCATTTTAAATGGCCATTCTAGCGACAAGCCAGGGGTCTCTTCGCATTCAGATAACTGCGCTGCCAGTACTTGTCATCGAGAAAATCCATACGCACCTCACCGCCGCGACTCGGCGCGTGCACGAACCGACCTTCGCCGACATAGATTCCGGCATGGCTCGGGCGACTGGTTCCATCGGTGGCAAAAATCACCAGATCGCCAGACTGTAGATTATCTTCAGCAATATCCGGCGCCTCGTAACTATTCATCTCAGCGACCGTACGCGGCAATGCCAGATTGGCACTTTCACGATAGACATACTGAATTAATCCGCTGCAATCAAATCCATTCACAGGCGTACTACCCCCATAACGATAGGGGGTGCCCACCAGTCCAAGCGCGTTGAACAGAATTTCACTGGCTTGAGAGGATTTGTCGACCCCAAGCGGTTCTGATTTCTGCGGCGCCTGGCTACTGCAACCGGACAAATACAGAACTCCGATTAACACCAGGTAGTACGTTGCGTTGCGCCAAGCCCCATTCATTAACACACTGCTGTCTCTCTCTGGCGAAATACAAGTGAGAACTTTTTCAGCATTGTAGCAATGGCCGTGACTATACGGAACCCCTCCAGGTCCATCTCAGTCATTAATGGCATCGCTTTCAATATTGGCCGGTGGTGACACAGAAACACCTTGCTCCGCCCTCATTGTTCGTGAGGGGAGAGCTGGCAACTCCTGGCGAATACGCTGGAAAAAATTGTCTGCATTAGCGGCTGCCTGTGCCACCTCGGTAATGCGCGAGCGCTGACGCAATTCCTCGAAAGGCATACTCGTGTCGAGAAAACCTGCATTGAATAGATAGCCATCGAACAGTCCATTCAACAGGTGGCTCGGCCTGAAACTGCCCTCCCTGCCTGCCCTGTTCATGTAGCGCACGATATTCAATGTGCAATTGTTGCTGATCAGGTTGTACCACTCGGGCTTGTCGGCGAGTTCGTTGACGCGCTCAAGGTAGACAAGAAACAAGCGCCGGGCGGCTTCCGGTGACGCCACCACGTGAAACAGAAAAGTCTCTTCACTACGGTGATTGGTGCGCAAGCCGACCACGTCATGCTCGTCGCCGATAACGTAGATCAACTCGAACTGTTTGAACATGGATGCCAGTGGATCGAAGCCTTCACCCTTTTCCGGCCTGGTCTCTATGGAAATGCTGAGCGGCGGCGCATTATCGAAAATGAAACTCACCCAGGTATGTCCCACCGGCCCTTCCATCCAGAAGGACAGGAAAAAATCCACACCGGTTAAATGCGAGAGCAACACTTCGCGATCTTCATAACGCGCCGTGAAATCATCCCTGCTGCGAAAGTCGAAATTACGCACATTCCTGATGAGAACGCGATCGCCATCGATCTCCACCCGCGGCTTGACTGCAACTTCCTCGCGCCAATCACGATCATCTGAGGGAGGAATCAACCACCACCATGTCAGCACGACCAGGAATGCCACCGCAAATGCTGACGGTTTGCGTACAAACCACAGCGCCCAGATGCCGAACAGCAAAAACACCACGGCCAGTGTTAGTCGGGCCCAGGGCCAGGGCAGGTTAGACCAATAAATCGCCAGCGTGCCCCAACCGACCAGTCCCAGACGAACAAGGAATACCAGTCCTGCACCAATCCAACCCAATGACTTTGACATCCATCCCGGAGCTAATGTGCTTGTTTGTGGCATTGCTTGTGCCGTCCTTTGTTTGTGTTCAATTATTCACTTCGTGTCGGAGGTTGGCACACCTCCCGGTTGGGTGCCAACACCAGGTGGAAACCTGTTCCAAACCGGCCCGGCCAGAGCAGCCTTATAGCCTATATCGTACAGCTGCTGCATCGCCACCGGGTCGAACGTTTCGTTGCTCGTGAGTTTCACGCTATCGGCAATAGTGACCCAGTGATATTCAGAGCCTTCGCGTTTCGCCTGCGCGTAGATACGAGTTAGAGCGCCGACCGTGGCGGACGTGCCTGCCGCCTGGAACGAGCGCCACGCTATGTGCGGAAGCGTTCGGCTTGTAGTCGCTGCATTCGGTGCCAATTGTCCGTTGTGGATCACATAGATATCCTCGCGTCGCCGTCTCTCGTCCCGCTTTGCGGCGCAGTTCACGTGAGCTGAACAGTCCCCCACTATAGAACACGTTGGCGGCCACAGCGCCATCGACATGCATTTCATCGTAGTGGTGGCCACCACCTCAACCTCGAAAAACACCGGCGAAAAGGCAATGGGAATCGACGCCGACGCCAGCATCACCTGGCGAAAAAGCGGCAGGGCATCGGGCTGGCCGCTGGTGGCGATCAGCCCCATATTCCAGACGATGAAGCGCTGCGAATCGAGATCTACCGTGCCGATGTACAAACGTCGCCCGCTGTTATGCGCCAGCGCCACCTGTTGCAGGAACGCCTCATCGACATGGCGCTCGAGCAGGCTGACCAGCGGGCTGGTATCGGCGATACCCTCGCCGAACAGCAACTGACTGACGATATCCAGGAACTCCCCCAGTGCGAAAATGTCGCGTGACCGCGTTGTTGTATAAAATTCGTGCAGCGCGGCATCCCCGGGCTGGCCCAGAAATGCGAACGGCGCCATCAGGGCGCCGGTGGAGACGCCGGTGACCACCTTGAACGTGGGGCGCTCGCCGGTGCTGGACCAGCCATTCAGGAAGCCGGCGCCGAATGCGCCATTGGCGCCACCGCCGGACAAGGCAAGGTGTGGATACAGCACGATACCCTCGGCATTGGCCGGAAAATCATCGGGCGATTCCTGCGCAAAGGATGCCGCCATGTCGGCCTCCATCACCGGGCTGTGAATGCTCGCCGGCGCGCGCACATTGGGCATGCCCGGAATACTTGCCTCAGACATTAAAGCCGGTGGCACACCATTGCGCGGCAGCGAGCCGCAACCAGCGAGGACCAACAAAACTATAAGCAATGCGACTGCGCAATGACCATATGCGCGATTGGAGTAATGTCATAGTAAAGCTGATCCTGTTGGTCGAGTAAAAAATGGCGCGGTCTCGAACACCGAATTGCGCGAAGCCCTGGCCATCCTTGCGCAGACTGCGTTTGAGCACAAAATCAAAGAGCAGGACGTTGCTGTCGCGCAGCCGTCTCAATGGCTTGACGGCAGTGGCGTCCAGCAATTGCGAATCGACCAGCCCTTGCAGGGAAACCAGGGGCACTACCCCGGGCAGGGGATAGTCTGAACCATTCAACAGTCGCGCATGCCAGTCGCGCCGCGCCAGCAGCGACGCGATCACCTCCATGCGGTTGAATTGCGTGATCGCCGAGATATCGCCGAACAGCCTGCCCTCATAGCGCTGCTCATCCATCAGTTGCGCAAAGAGTGCAAAGTTAGTGAGATCTGCTGCGCCGGCGACATCACCCTGCCCGCTGCCCAGCGAGGCACAGTGTGCGACAACCACCCGCACGCCCGGCATCAAGCGGACGTCGCAGGCGCAGCGGATTACCCAGGTGCTCGCCAAAGCCATTCACGGCACGCTCATCGCCGGCATGTGCAATGAGCGGTATCTGCAGCTCGACGAGCCTGGCGTAAAAGCGGTCACAACGCGCATCGGCCGGGTCAATATTCTGCGCCGACGGCAGCCACTTGATGGCGCGCGCGCCGCGCGCTGCGGCGGCCTCGAGTCGCTCGAGCGCCTGCGGGTCATACGGGTGAATGGACGCCACCCACTCAAAATACTCCGGATGACTGGCGGCGAGACCGGCCGCGTAGTCGTCGGGCACATAAAACGTGGAATGATCCTGCAGCGGCGCACCGGCATCATCGCGCGCCCAATCGAAGCCAAAGAGCAACACTTGAAAACCGGGTGCCATGCCACGGCATTGGGCGAGCAGGCGCTCGACGAAAGTTCTGTCGGCCCTGCCCGGTGAATCATCGGTGCAGGATGCATTGATATAGAACTCACGTTGCAAATAGCCGAGCGGGCGCCAGATTTCCTCCATTAGCGGATTGAACCACAGGCCGCTGCCGGAGTCGCCGTTGCCGAACACGTGGCAATGCGTGTCCCAGACTTTGGTAGCGTCAAGCCCCTTCCAGGCGGCCGTAATAAGCGGATGCTCACGCAGGTCTTCCGGCAGCTCGGCCAGGCAGGCATTGAACAGCGCCGTCGCGCAGTGACAGATCGCAGCCCGTGAGCAGTCCGCAGGCAGCGATGCCCCCACCGAACAGCAGGCGGCGCCGCTGTAGCCCAAACGGAGTCACTTCACGCCCCGGTACCCGCCAGGGTGGCAGCGATAGCGAGCACAACACTTGCCACTATGAACAAGCCTGCCAGCAGCGGCCAGACAAAGCGCAGGTACTTGTCGTAGCCAACCTTGGCGATTGCCAGGCCGCCGACCAGGACGACACTGGTAGGAGAAACCAGCAGCGCCAGACCGTGGCCCAGGATCCAGGCGGTGATGGTGAGGGGACGGCTGACGCTGGCAAAGTCCGCCAGCGGGGAAAGCAGCGGCATCGCCAGCGCGGCATGGCCGGAACTGGACGGAATCAGGAATGCCAGCGGGACGTTAACCAGCATGGCCGCGACGGCGAAGCCGGCCGCCGAGGCCCCGGTAATGAGCTGTTCCATCGCATGGAGGATGGTATCGAGGGTCTGGGTGTTGGTCATGATCGCCGAAACGCCGCCGGCCAGCAGCATGACCATGGCGGGGCTCATCATGTCCGCGGCGCCAGCGGCGATCAGGCGCACGATTTCCTTTTCATCCATCCGCGCCACCAGGCCGACGAGTACTGACGCGATAATAAACAGCATCGCCAGTTGCGGGAACCACCAGTTCAGCTCGAACCAGAAAGGCTCTGCCGCAGCGACAGTATGGGTGACGTAATCATCCGCTGGTCCGGTGCTGCTGGCTGAAGATGCTGGACCACGGGATGACGGAGAAGATCATCAGGCCGAAGGCCAGCGCGGTGATCGCGAGCACCCATTTCTGGGTTGCGCTCAAGGTTTCGCCGACCGCCAGATGATCCTCCTGCGCGCCATCGTCAAAGCCCACCAGGGATGCGCTCGGATTGGAACGAACCTTGGCCGCATAGCGCAGTACCCAGCCTACCGACATGGCCGTCAGCAGCACCCACAGCAGCAGGCGCAGCGCAATGCCATCACCGATGCCAACGCCGGCCTCGCCGGAGGCGACGCCAATGGAGAAGGGGTTGACCGTGGCCGCCATGACACCGGTGACGGCACCGAGGATGATCATCGCGGCCGTGACCATCCGGTCGTAGCCCAACGCGGCCATCAGGGGAATAAACAGTGCGTAGAAGCCGAATGTCTCCACCGAAAAGCCCATGGCGGAGCCGAGCAGCGAAAAAAGTACCATGATGGCCGTGATCAGCAGCCAGCCCCGGCTGCGCAGGCGCTGGGCCAGCGCGGCAACGGCAACTTCCAGGCTGCGGGTGGCGAAGCTGATGGAAATGAAGGCGCCTATGGACATAATGAAGACGATGACGCCAATCTGGCCGAACAGGCGCCCGACGGTGCGCGTATCGACAGTGCCGCGCACTGGGCTCAACAGTCCGTAGATACCATTGACGGGCGCCAGGACGAGCTGCTCAAACCGCTCGACGCTATCGAGAGGTGACTCAATTCTCTGGTAGGTGCCCGGTATTGGCGATCCGTCGGCGTCTGTTGTGTACTGCCCGGCAGGGATAAACAGCGCGGCAAACCACACCAGGACCGTGACGATGGCCAGTGTCGTCACTGCACTGGGGAAGCCGAACCGACGCTTTGCCGGTTGCGACGGTGTGTCGGTCGTTTGTGCGGACATGCTTCCTCTTGGGCTACCCGGTAAAATTACATCGTTATCCCGTAATCAGAAATCGACGGCGTCGCGAATGATCGGGCAGGTCATGCAATGACCGCCGCCACGCCCGCGGCCGAGTTCCGCGCCGACAATGGTAATAACCTCGATGCCGGCCTTGCGCAGCAGCGTGTTGGTGTAGGTGTTGCGGTCATACGCATAGACCACCCCGGGCGAGGCGCACACCAGGTTGGCGCCGCTGTCCCACTGCGTGCGCTCGCGCTGGTAGTCACTGCCACCGGCTTCAACCACGCGCAACTTCTTGAAGCCCAGCGCCTGCGCCACCACATCGACGAAGGGCTTGTTCTCGGCATGCAGCTCGACGCCGCTGGGATGGTTGCTCGGGCGATAGGAAAAGGTGCGCGTCTGGTTCATGAAGTCCGGCGCCAGCAACACGCAGTCGCGATCGGCGAACGTGAACACTGTATCCAGGTGCATCGCGGCGCGGATCTTCGGCATCGCTGCCACGATGACACGCTCGGCCGCACCCTTCTTGAACAGCGTGGCCGCCAGCTGGCTGATAGCCTGGCGCGAGGTGCGTTCGCTCATGCCGATGAGTACATTGCCCTTGCCGATCGGCATGACATCGCCGCCCTCCAGCGTGGCCAGGCCATGATCCTGGGTCGGGTCGCCCCACCACACGTTGACCTTGCCCGCGAAATCGGGATGGAACTTGTAGATCGCGGTGGTGAGAATGGTCTCTTCATGCCGGGCGGGCCAGTACAAGGGGTTGAGCGTGACGCCGCCATAAATCCAGCAGGTGGTGTCGCGCGTGTACAGCGTATTTGGCAGCGGCGGCAGCAGGTATTCGGTAACGCCCGCCGCTTCCTTGACGATCTTCAGTGCCTTGCCACCGGCTTTTTCCGGGAAGTCGTTAGTCGACAGGCCACCGATAAGCGTCTCAGCGAGAACGCGATTGTCCAGTCCTTCAAGGTAGCTGCGCAGCTCGCTAATAAAGCCCAGGCCCACCTGGTCGGGCACGATCTGGTTGTCCAGAATCCATTTCTTGCCAGCGGGCACGGCCACGGTCTCGGCCAGCAGGTTGTGCATTTCCACCACCTCGATACCGCGGTCGCGCATCTTGGTCACGAAGTCGAAGTGGTCGCGCTTGGCGTTTTCTACCCACAGCACATCGTCAAACAGCAGCTGGTCGCAGTTCGACGGCGTGAGGCGGCTGTGCGCCACGCCCGGTGCGCAGACCATGACCTTGCGCAGCTGCCCCACTTCGGAATGCACACCGAAAGTCGGCTCTGACTTTTTTGCAGTCACCGGCGCTTTCGCCTTTGCCGCTGACTTTACCTTTTCTTTGGTTTTTGCCTTTGCCATATCGAACTCCTTTGCTATCAGATGGAAATTGTGCCGGTCGCCAGGCCGTATACGCCGTAAATGCCTGCGGCCACGATAATGCCGAAGGTGATCCATTCCGAGGCCTTGTCAAACACAGGTTTTCCCTGCTCACGGCGCGCGATGAAGTACAACACCGTACCCGGCGCAAACAGCACCGCGGACAGCAGAATGAATTTCAGGCCACCGGCATAAATCATAAATAATGTGTAGGCCACGGCAATCGTCGCGAGGATCAAATCGCGTTTGCGCTCCTCGGGTCGCAGCTCGTAGGTTTCGCCGCGCCTGGCAATCATCAGGCCGTAAGCGGCCACGAACAGGTATGGAATCAGTGTGGTGGCACTGGTCAGGTTGAGCATCAGCGAAAAGGCATCGCGCGACCAGTAGGTGGAGATCACGATCAGCTGAATAATAATGCTGGTGGCCCACATGGCGACCACCGGCACATTGTTCTTGTTCACTTTGGCGAAGGCCCTTGGGCATGTCCTTCGACCTGCCAGCAGCGAACATCACCTCGGCACAGATCAGCGCCCAGGCCAGGTAGGCACCCAGCACCGATACCAGCAAGCCCCACACTGACAAAGATCGCACCCCAGGGGCCGACCACCGATTCGAGCACCGCCGCCATGGACGGCTGGCGTGTACCGGCTATGTCGGCGCGCTCCATGACGGCGTAGGGCAGCAGGGTCACCAGCACCATCAGCGTGGTGACGATGACAAAGCCCAGGATCGTGGCCTTGCCGACATCGGCGCGCTCTTTGGCGAAACGCGAATACACGCTGGCGCCCTCGATACCAATAAACACGAACACTGTCACCAGCATGGTCGCCTTGACCTGCTCAAACAGGCCGTTGGTCAGGTCGCCGCCGTAGAAGTTGAAGCGGAACAGGTCCATCTTGAAGGCGACGAAATCAGATCACGATGAACACCATGATCGGGATGACCTTGGCCACCGTGACCACGCTGTTGATGAACGCCGCCTGCTGCACGCCGCGCAGGATCAGGAAATGGAACATCCAGATGCCGAGCGAGGCCACCGCGATCGCGACCACCGTGTTGCCGTCGCCGAACACCGGGAAGAATGCGCCCAGCGTGGATTTGATCAGCACCCAGTACGACACGTTGCCGATGCAACTGCCGATCCAGTAGCCGAAAGCCGACAGGAAACCAGGGTAATCGCCAAAGCCTTCGCGGGCATAGGCATAAACGCCCGCGTCGATATCGGGGCGGCGCTCGGCCAGCGCCTGGAACACCCGTGCCAGCATATACATGCCCGTGCCGGCGATGATCCAGGCTATCACGGCGCCCAGCGGTCCGGTGGCACCGGCGAAGGTGCGCGGCAGCGAGAAGATACCCGCGCCGACCATACCGCCAACGACCATGGCGGTGAGCCCCATGCGCGACATTTTTTGTTCGGTAGTAGCCATCTATCCTCCTAGGTGTGCGGGCACAGGATCAAGCTTCGCGCTGCAGATAAACGCCAGTGAAAAATCTGCTCCGTTTACCGATCGCCATGCGCCTTTGGTCCAGGAATTTCCCTAGTAATCTAGGCGGACATTGGCAAGTCATTTACTTGGCGCTCAGCGCTTTGAAGATATACACTTCCTGTGAAAGGCGCAACCTCTCGTACACCTGATTCAGGTCGCAATGGCGCTACGCGCAGTGCTTCCGGATTGGATCACATGTGCCATCAAATAAACCAACGGAGTTAGTCTATGGGTCCAGCAATGACCAACGCCTCCCGGTGATCCAGCCGACTACGCAGCGACGCCGCTCCCGTGTGATGCCCGCGCTGGTCATTGCCATCAGTCTGGCACGTGCCAGTGCAGTGTGGGCTGCAGGTGCCGATCTGGCCAGGCGGGGCAACTCGTGCACGACGGCAAATACCAGGAAGCCTACGACCTGCTGGCACCTTTCGAGGCTCAGCACATGGATGACGCCGCGTTCAATGCACTGCTCGGCGACGCCGCGCTGCGTACCAACCGTCCCGACTCGGCAGTGACATTTTTTGAGCGCAGCCTGGCCGCCAACCCGGACGCAAACGACGTCCACCTGGGCCTGGCCCGGCCTATCTGGCGTTGGGCAATTATGCGAGCGCCAAGATCGAGTTTGAGAAGGTGCTGCGCATCGACGACCTGCCGCTGGACCTGCACCAGCAGGTTGAGATATACGCCGAGGCGGCGCGGGACTATGCCGCTGGCAACCGCCTGGTGCACAACGGCTATGCGATAGCCGGTTACGGCAACTATAGCGTCAACGCCACCGACGGCACCGACGAGTTCGGTGGCAGCGATACCGACGACAACTTCCTCGCCCTGCGCGGTGGCGGCGGGCTGAACTACCGGCTCAATGACGACTACGCACTCAATGGCAGCCTCGATTATCGCTTCCGGGATTACTACGACAACGACGATCGCCGGGACGACAAGGACCTGCGCTGGAACGGCGCCGTCAATCGCGCCATGGGTGAGAACAACCTGGCCGTTGGCCTGCGCGGCCGCAACAGCTATCGCGGCAACGGCGACTACCGCAATGACTACGGTATTTACAGCGACTGGCGCTACGGGTTCAGCTCCAACGACCAGTTCAATGTCGGCGCCGAGTTCAGGCGCCGCGACTATCCCAGCGGTCCCCTGCGCGAAAGAAGTCGCAATATCGCCGAGCTGACCGCAGGATGGACGCATTCCCTGCTGGGCGGCACAGCGAGTTTCAGCCTGGTCGCCCACGGCGGGCGCGAGTTTGCGACGGATGATCGGCCCGACGGCGACTCCAACTTCATCGGCCTGTCCCCTTCACTGAACTTCACGATTACCGAAACGCTGGGCGGCTTTGTATTCGGCTGGTGGCAGCACGACCGCTACAACATCGAGCAACTGAATGTGGACGCCGCCGACAATATCCTGGGCGTCAGTGATCGGGAAGATGACCTGTACGAGGCCGGTGGTGGTTTGACCTGGCAGTTTGCCGAGTCATGGTCGCTCAATCCGGAGATTCTCTACATTCGCGACGACAGTAATATCCTGGTCAATAACTATAGCTCAACCGAAATCTGGATCACCATACGCAAGGACTTCTAAACGTCGAGAACTGTAATTGAAATCGGCTCCGAGCGAGAATGCGACTGCTATTTCAGTTTGTGTAGATCCTGCGGTGCCGGCGCCATCGAAGTGGCGATATCCACCCAGCCACCACCCATCGCCTGGTACACGTTAATAAGCTGCGTGAAGCGTTCCGCCTGCAAGCCCACTGCTGCCAATTCGGCAGCGAACAATTCGTTATCCGCCACCAGTACCTCCAGATAACCCGAGACGCCCTTGTCGAATCTCAGCCTGGACAGGCGCGCAAATTCACGCAAGGCTGTCACCCGATTGGCCTGTAACTGGGCCTGCTCAATTTTTTTCTGCGAACCGGTCAGTGCATCATTCGTCTCGCGAAACGCATTGAGGATCGTCTGCTGGTAAAAGAGCAGCGCCTGCCGGTTGGCCGCTTCGGCCGAGCTGACCTGCCCTTCAATGCCACCGAAAGTGAATATTGGACCAGTGAGGTCGGCAGCAATGAGGCGCGCCGCAGCGGGACCTGTTAAAAACTCGTCAAAGGCGGTACTGACGCTGCCGAGCACGCCAGTAATGGAAAAGGTCGGGTAGTAGAGCGCGCGTGCGGCGCCAACATTCGCGTTGGCCGCCACCAGGTTCTGCTCCGCCTGCAGGATGTCGGGGCGACGCTCCAGCAGCGCCGATGGCAGGTCGGCGGGTACCAGCGGCGCGATGAGTTGGTCGATGGTCTTGCCGCGCGGTATCGGACCGGGATCGCTGGCCCAACAGGATAGAGATCAGGTTCTCCGTCGCGGCGATGGCCTGCTCGAAAGCGGGAATGGCGGCCAGCGCCTGTTGCTGTTGCGAGTTAATCTGCATGACTTCCGTTTTGGCCACGACGCCGGCTTTGAAGCGCAGTTCAAACAGCCGCGCCGTAGCAGTGAAATTGTCGGCGGTGGCCTGCGCGATCTCCAGTTGGCGATCCAGTGCCCGCAAGGTGATATAACTGGTCGCTACGCCGGTCACCACTGACAGCACCACGCCGCGCCGCGCCTGCTCACTGGCATAGACCTGCGCCTGCGCGGCTTCGCTGAGGCGAGCGACGCGGCCGAACAGATCTATCTGCCAGGACGCGCCCAGTGCACCCTCGTAGAGCGAGAAGTAAGGATCGGCGCCCGGTGGCAGTGGCGGCTGGCCCACGCGGCTGGCGCGCGCGCGGCCTGCGTCCGCGCTATACCCGAGCTGCGGGTACAACTGCGAGCGGGTCGCAGTCAACGCACCGATGAATTGATCGACGCGTGCCGCCGCAATACGCACATCGAGATTCTCCCGCAGCGCGGTTTCCACCAGTTCGTTCAACACCGGGTCGCCAAATTGCTCCCACCACCGCGTGTTCGCGACGTCGACCGCCGTGCCATAGTCGATACGCCATGCGGTGGGCGCAGCCACTGCGGGACGCTCGTAGTCAGGTCCAATCGTACAACCGGCAATAACGGTGGCCAGCAGCACTGCCAGCGTGCTGATCCTCATAGTGCTTTCCTTTTTGCGATACGCGGCAGCGATGAACGCCGCCTCTGGTTCAACTGCAGCGCGGCCGCGGCTGCGCTGATCAACAGTGTAACAACTTTACGCTGCGCCAACTCGAGCCTACTTGTCATGTCGTTGCACCGAACAAGAGCAGCCCGCCAAATAGCAACGCCAGCGTGAGCAGGCTGAGACTGGCGACCGACCAGCGCCGCACAAAATCGTCCATTTGCCCGAACGCCACTCCCAACGACAACGTAGCGCGGCGCAGCGGGCCACCCGCGCTACTGGTAGCAGACCGTCCCGAACTGAGTAGCGGTCGCTGGGCCAGTCCCTGTGCCAGTAAAGCGCCGCCCAGAATCACCAGCACTGTGGTCAGCAGTTCGCCGGCGTACCAGCGGATTTGACAGCAGCGTAGACGGCAGCGGGCCGAGTGCGGCCAGCGCCAGCAGCAGCGAACTCACCGCGAGCGCCAGCGCCGCGTATTCGGACAGGCGTGAGACCTGCTTCACCACAGGTACAGGCGCAGGGCGACGGCGCAACACACTGACCAGCACCAGCACCACATAAGCGGCAGTGAAGGCGGCACCGCCCTGCAACACGATCGTCCACCACCACTGCCCCGAGCCGTCGGCGGCATCGAGCAGTAATTTCTTGGCGAGATAGGCGCCGCTGGGCAACACGCCCATCAAGGCGATGCCGGACAGGGCGAATGCCAGCACCGTGATGGGCAATGCGCGGGCCACACCGGCCATGTCCGCGATGCGGTCGTGACCGAGCGCCGCGTAGATGAGGCCGGCCGCCATAAACATACTGGCCTTGGCGGTGGCATGCGACACTGCCTGCAGCAGTCCGCCGTGCAGAGCCGTGCCATGCGCCAGCGTGTTGCTGCCGGCATCAAACGCCAGTGGAAACATCAGGAACAGGTAGCCGATCTGGGCCATCGTCGAATACGCGACCAGCAGCTTCAGGCGCACCTGCCGCAGCGCGACGATGCTACCGACGACGATAGCTGTCGCTCCCAGCCCACCGAGCAATTGCGCAGCAGGCAGTGTCACCACCCCCGGCATCACGTCAAACCAGAGACGCACGACAAGGAACCACGAGCCCTTGATCACCAGTGCCGACAGGATCGCGCTCGCAGCCGCGGGCGCACCGGCGTGCGCCGGGGGCAACCAGATGTGCAGCGGAAACAGTGCGGTCTTGGCCAGCAGGCCGCCTGTCATCAATGCCAGCACCGTCCAGGTAACGGGTCCGGGTCGCACGGCCGCGCTAAGCAATGCAATGTCCAGCGTGCCGTAGGCGCCGTAGATCAGCACCGCGCCCAGCAGGTAGAGCAGCGAGCCGAACAGGGCGAACAAAAGGTAGCGCAGTGCGGCGCGCAGGGTCTCGCCACGACCGTCGAGGCAGACCAGCGGTACAGCCGCGAATGTGAGCAATTCCAGCGCCACATACAGCGTGAACAGATCGCCGCTGACGAACACCAGGTTGAGCGAGCCCCACACCGCGAGCAGCAGCAACCAGAACGTGAACGGCGCGCGTGCTTCCGGTGCGCCAGCAGGTGCAGTGAAATCAGCGCGGGCGTAAATACCGATACCGCCGATCACGACAGCCACGGCCAGCAGCATCACCACCGACAGGCCGTCGGCGCGCAGCGCAATACCCAGCGGCGGCGCCCAGCCGCCCAGCAGGTAGACGACGGTCGCACCAGATTGCAGCCATGCTGCAGCAATGCCGATAGCGATCCCCAGGCCGGCTACGAGCGTCACCAGGGCGATGCGCCGCGCGTTACTCGCTCCCAGCACCAGGCCGATGAGCACACCGGCGAAAGGCAACAACACGGACAGCACCAGCAGCAACCCACCGGGGGTAGTCACAGACTGGACCGCGACAGGGGACATCTACTCCTCGCCCGGGTTGACTGGCACCTGCGCAGGTGCATCATTGGCCAGCGTGGCAGTACCTGTGACGTCAGACAGCCGCAGCAGCAACGCCACCGCCAGTGCGGTCGCGGAAAAGGCGACGACGATACCGGTGATCAGCAGCGCCTGCGGCACCGGGTCACCACCCATACCCGCAGCCGCGCCGCGCTGTGCGATAGCGCCAAAGAGCAGGAATACGCCACTGCCCAGTACATTGAACGCGAGGATCTTGCGCAGCGGGTGCGGGTTTACCATCAGGCCGAACAGACCCAGGCCGACCAGCAACGCCGCGCACAATCCAAACAAGGTGAAGAGCGTCATGGCGGCGTACCACGCTGTGGCGCACCGAGCAGCAGCAGACCGAGTACCAGCGTCAGCGAGGGCAACAAAGCCAGCTCAATGGCGACGATCAACGGCTTGGCGAATCCGGGCGGGTAACCGAGAAAGTCACCCGCTGTATACAGACCAAGGAGTCCGATGGCGATGAACACCAGCGGCCCGGCGACCAGCCCCAGACGCAGCCAGGTGCGGCTGATCGGCGGCGCATCCACCAGCCCCGCCATCATCACCAGCAACCACATCGCCGCGAGGATGGTCGCACCCTGGAACTTGCCGCCGGGATCGTCGGCGCCGACCCAGAAGATGTAGGTGCCGACAATAATGCCCAGTGGCGGCAATACGCGCGCCGCGTAGGCCAGGATGCCATTCGGGTCCACCTGCTGTCGCAGCCCCGGTCGCCCTCCCCAACTTTGATCAGGCGCCAGTGACCAGACACCCAGCAGCGCAAACAGCAGCACGATTGCTTCGAGCAAGGTATCCATGGAGCGAAACGCCAGCAGTACGGCAGTGATCGGGTTGCCCACGCCGGTGTCTGCGATATTGGCCGCAACCTCGTGCGCCAGCGTAGGTGCAGGGTCAGGCAATGCCAGCACACAGACGCCCAGCGCGATGCTGACGGCGGCAGACACAAGGCCGGCCAGCCAGCGCAGCTGCATTGAGGGGACTTCGAGGTTCAATGCTACCGCGCCGCTGCGCAATCGCCCTGCTGCACCAATCAGCAGTACGCCGGTCAGGCCACCGCCGATGGCCGCCTCGGTGAGGGCCACGTCGATGCCGTGCAGTTGCACCCAGGCGAGCGTCAACAACAAACCGTAAGCGATGAAACCGGCAACCGCGACAATCATCGCGCGGGTCACAATCGTCCATGCCGCCAGACCCAGGAGCAGTAGCGCAAGGCCAATGTTAAATACGTCGGTCATTGCCGCACGTCGCCCCGGCGCGCGTTAAGCGCAATCAGCTGGGACACGCACGCACCGGACAGCAGGACGAGCAACCAGATACACAGAAGCTTCAGGCCGGCGAGCACGCTGTCCACCTGTAGCAGCAGCCCCAGCACTACCAGGCCCAGTCCGAGATTGTCAGCCTTGGTCAGCGCATGCAGGCGCGTCAGCGTGTCGGGAAAGCGCAGTAGGCCAACAGTACCGGCGAAAAAAAAGAATGACCCCGCTGCGATAGCGGCCAGCGCAAGCACGTCAATAAAGGTACTCATGTGTCGCTCTCTGTTTTTCCATCTGGCCCGGCTGCTTCGCTTGCGGCTTTAACGAAAGCGAAAGAGGCGAACGCCGCCAACAACGCCAGCGTCAGGGCCACATCGACCACAGCAGCTTCACCAGTCGCGGCACCGAGCAGCAACAGCGCGGCAATGCCGCCAGTGCCGAGCAATTGCACCGCCATCATACTGTCGGCAGCGCTGGCCCCGCGCAGAGTGCGGGCCAGCCCCAACGCTACCGTGGCCAGCACGAAACCCGCCGCCAGCAGCAGGTATTCAGCCATGGCTGCGGCCCGCCACCAGCGCCAGGGAGAGCCGACGCTCTTCTTCCCACAACTGCTCGAGTACCGGCTGATCAGTGTCAATACAGTGATAGACCAGTACGCCATCGACTTCATCGCAGGGCACTGTGCCCGGCAACAGGCTGGTGATGGTGGCAAACGTGTTACGAGCCAGCCCCGGCCCGAAGCCCAGCGGACAACGGACCACTCCTGGTTGCAGAGGCAGCCCCGGGGCCAGCGCGCGACGCGCGACATCAACTCCGGCCCGTACCGACTGCCACACAAAATGCGGCAGTAACAGCAGCAGACGGCCAAAACGCAGACACCCTGTGGCGGGCGGCAGCAGGTGCAGGCTCACCCAGGTAGCCACGACAGCGGCGCAGGCACCAATGGCAAGGTCAGACACTTTCAGGCTCTGCATCAGCACCAGCCAGAGCATAAAGAAGGCTGCGCCGCGCAGCAGGGCGCTGCGGCGTGGTGAATCCAGCTGGGGCACCGCGCCATGCCGCATCGGCAACATCGGGAGCTGGCTGTTTACGCATGGTTGCTACGCGCCACGGGAATTGCCTCGTTACCAAACACCGCCACATACAGCGCCGGCAGGAAAATAAGTGTCAATAACGTGGCCACCAGCAGCCCGCCCATGATGGCGAAGGCCATAGGTCCCCAGAAGACGGTGGGCGCGATCGGAATCAGGCCAAGTACAGTCGAGATCGCTGCCAGCATCATCGGCCGCATACGCGATGTCGCCGAGGCGAGCACGGCCTCGTAAACACTCCTGCCCTCGGCCCGATCTGTCTCGATCTGCACGATCAGAATCACTGCGTTTTTCGCGATCATCCCGATCAGGGCGAGAATACCGAGGATGGCGACGAAGCCCAGCGGCTGGTTGAACACCAGCAGCGAGAGCACAACCCCGATCAGGCCCAGCGGCAGCACACAGACCACCATGGCCAGGCGGCGGAAGCTGACCAGCATCACCATCATGACCGCCAGCATCAGCACCAGCATCAGCGGGACGACGGCGAACACCGAATTGCTCGAAATCTTGCTCTCCTCGTACAGCCCTCCGGTCGCGATGGCGTACTGTTCAGGCAAGGTGGCGGCAAACTCGGCGATCTTCGGCGCCAGCGCACCGACCACGGTATCGGGCAGCACGCCGCTAATCACGTCGGCGCGCACGGTGAGTGTGGGGATACGGTCGCGCCGCCACACCAGCGGGAACTCCTGCTCCTCGACAAAGGTCGAGAACTGGCTCAGCGGCACCATGCGCCCGCTGGGCGTGGGTATCTGCAGCGAGCTGAGAGTAGCGAAGGACGCGCGCTGATCATCTTCGGCACGCGCCACCACGTTAATCAGGTAAATATCATCGCGCAACTGGGTTACCACGGTGCCAGTGATTGCGGAATTAAGCGCACTGGCCAGTGCGCTCGAACTGATACCGAGCTGGCGCGCCTCCTCCTGGTTGACATTGATATGGACCTGCCGCGCCGGCTCCATCCAGTCGTAATTGACGTGCCGCGCGCGCGGGTCGGAGCCCACCACGGCGGCCAGTTCGAGCGCGATGTCGCGTACCCGATCCTCGTCCGGCCCGGACACCCGGTACTGCAGCGGCCAGCCGACCGGTGGACCCAACTCCAGCGGCGACACACGCGCCACGACTTCGGGGAATTGCTCGGCCAGCACCTTCTCCAGCTTGACCTGCAGTCGCTCTCGCGCCTCGATGTCCTTCGCGACCACCACGAACTGGGCGAAGAACGGATTGGCGAGCTGCACATTGAGGGTCAGGATAAAGCGGATTGCGCCGCGACCGACATAGGTACTGTAATGGTCGACGTCGGGGTCGATGGTCAGGATTTCCTCCAGGCGCTTGGCCTGTGCCTCGGTCGCGTAAATGGACGCGTTCTGCCGCAGTGTCATGTCCACCGTCAACTCGGGCCGGTCGGAGGCCGGGAAGAACTGCCGTGGCACAAACTGGGAGAGAAAGATCGCCACCACAAATGCGCCCAGCGTCAGGCCAATCGTCAGCCATTTGGCTCTGATCGCGCCCTGCAGGAAAGCCGTGTAAATCTCCAGCATCTTGCCTGGTTTGGGGTTCGCTTCGACCTTCGGCGCCTGCAGGATGGCCTTGCCGATCAACGGCGCGAAGATCACGGCCACCAGCCACGAGACGATGAGCGAGATGCCCACCACCGAGAAAATCGAAAAGGTGTACTCACCCGCCGAGCTCTGCGCAAAACCGATCGGCACGAAGCTCGCAATGGTGACCAGCGTGCCGATCAGCATGGGCGCGGCCAGCGTGCGATAGGCGAAGGTCGCCGCCTGGTCCTTGGTGTCGCCCGCGCCGAGGCGGCGCATCATGGCATCCACCGTGGTCATGGCATCGTCGACGAGCAGGCCAAGCGCGATAATCAGCGCGCCGAGGGAGATGCGGTGCAGGTCGATATTCACCACGTCCATTACGGCGAAAACAATCGCCAGCGTAAGCGGAATCGCCAGCGCGACCACGGTGCCGGGCCGCACGCCGAGGCTGACGAAGCTGCAGGCAAGAATAATCACAATCGCCTGCCACAGCGATGTCATAAAATCGTTGATGGCAAGATCGACAGTGACGGCCTGGTCGGCCACCAGCGTGGGCTCGATACCGACGGGTAGTGTGGCGGTGAAGTCGTCCATCTCGGCACGGACATTGTCGCCCAGCGCGAGAATGTCACCGGCATCGCGCATGGCAATGGCGAGGCCGATAGCGGGCTGTCCATTGACCCGGAACATGGGCTGGGGTGGATCGACCTTGCCCCGGCGCACGGTGGCGATGTCGCCAAGGGTAAAGACCCGGTCACCGGCAACAATTGTGAGTGCTTCGATGTCACGCTCCTCATCGAAAGCGCCACTGACGCGCAGGAACACGCGCTCCTGGTCGGTCTGCATCACGCCCGCCGGACGCACCGCATTCTGCGCCTGCAGCGAGGCCAGGATGGTTGCCAGGTCAAGCCGCAGGCCGGCCAGTTTTTCGGTGGAGAATTCGATAAAGATCTGCTCGTCCTGCGCGCCCAGCACTTCAATCTTGGAAACATCCGGCACCTGCAACAGGCGGGAGCGCGCCGCTTCGACGTAGTCGCGCAGCTCACGGAAGGTGAACCCGTCGGCAGTAAAAGCGTAGATGATGCCAAACGTATCGCCGAAATCGTCATTGAAGAACGGCCCTACCACGCCGCTGGGCAGTGTCAGGCGCATGTCGCCAATATTCTTGCGTACCTGGTACCATACATCAGGGACGGCAGCCGCTGGCGTGGACTGCTTCAGGTCAACGAAGATTGTGGTCTGGCCCGCCGTGGTGTAGCTGCGCACCCGGTCGAGATGGTTGGTCTCCTGCAGCGTGCGCTCCAGGCGTTCGGTGACCTGCAGCATGGTCTGCTCGACGGTCGCGCCGGGCCACGCGGCGGCCACGACCATGGAGCGGAAAGTAAAGGCCGGGTCTTCACCGCGCCCGAGGTTGGTAAAGGAGCGCGTACCTGCGACCACCGCGACGATCATAAGGAAAATTACGAGGGAGCGTTTGGAGAGCGCCCACTCCGACAGGTTAGGACCGATCACGACTGCGTCGCATCCAGCAGGCGCACCTTCTGGCCAGGGCGCAAAGCCTGCACACCGGCGGTTACCACCAGATCGCCCGGGCTCAGGCCGGACCCGACCTGCACAGTGTTCGCGTCCTGGGCCTGCACCTCGATGTTGTGCATCGAAACGGTCAGGGCTGCAGGGTCCACAATCCAGACCGCGGATTTGCCACCCGCACGCACCAAAGCAGATGTCGGAATCTCGATGCCGATGGTGGCGTCGAACTTCATGCTTGCGGTAACAGTGCTGCCCAGGCGCATCGCCGCAGGCGCATCCGCGAGCGCCACCCTGACCGCAAAAGTACCCGTAACCGGATCGGCGCGCGGCGCGACTTCACGCACCCGACCCATCACTGATATGGAGGGATCGCTGGTCAGGGCTACCATGATATCTGCATTCGCAGGAGCGCTATTCTTGATCTGCGCTGGCACACCGAACACAGCATCGCGCGCACTCTCGCGCGCGACCTGGATGATCATACTCCCGGCACTGACTACTTCGCCGGGCTCCGCCCCACGCTCCGTCACCACGCCCGCCACTTCTGAAACCAGACGGGTATAACTCAGGCGATTTTCCGCCAGGCTCAGCTGCGCCTGTGCCGACTCTACCTGCGACTGCGCTGTTTTCAGCAGCGCCACGGCTTGATCGAACGAGGCGCGAGGTACTGCGTCTTCGGCAACCAGGTCGCGCATTCGTATGTGGTTGTTTTGCGCCTCCACCAGCTGCGCCGCTGCGGCCGCGCGCTGGGCGCGCGCCGATTGCAGGCCACTCTCCTCGTTCTGGGGGTCGAGGCGGGCAACCAGTTGTCCCGGTTCTACCTTGTCGCCAACATCCACCAGGCGCTCGACCAGGCGGCCGCCAATACGAAATGACTGGTTGATTTCGGTCTGCGCCTGCACCGTGCCGGTAAGGGAGACACTGCCACTACTGGCGCGGTCCGCGACGGTAATGACGCGCACCGGGCGGATTTCCACTGTGTCCTCATCCTGCCCGCGCTGACAGCCCGACAGCAGGGCCAGGGCAGCGCAGGCAATGATCGCGCTTTTGGCTGTCAGATTAGCAGTGCGCCTGGCGGCGAGATCCACAGACACGGGTGTCTCCTTGTAAGTAAGGTTTGAGTGCAAATATACCCACCAGTCTGGCACTTACCCCAAGCGAACCGTTGCGATGCCGACGGCCAGGCCCCGGCATCGCGCAAGGGCCGCCCTAGTTCGTCCTGCCGTATAACTCGTTAAGGCCCTGCGTTAGCGCTGTTGACCACGTACCAATGGCGCGGCGCGCGTCCGCGGTGTTCGTCACATTGTTGGTGAAACTCATGGAACCGGTCTGCCGCCCGCGCTGTGTGTCGACCGCCCGCGCCAACAGCTCACCCGTGACGGAGTCGCGCAATTCAACGACCAGGGTCATCTGTCCCGAATTGGCTGTGTACGTGCGGCTGCGACCTGCCGACATGGTGTCTGGCGCGGTCACATACAAGTTGACGATGGCGGCACTGACACGCAACGTTTCCGGGCCGGCCTGTTCCACCAGCTGGAAATTACTGCGAGCGATATCTGCGCTGAACGTTTCGCGGAACATGGTGGCCAGCCCGGTCTGGATCGCCTCCACGTCACTGGCATTCAACCGCGTGGCCGGGTTACGACGACTCCGGTTTGGGTCCCAGTTACTGGCGAAACTGACCTGCACAGGATCAAGCAGTACACTGCTGAAATCACCGATGACGGCATCGGGCTTGACGAAGACGGCATCTATGCGCGTTCCAGGTCGCCTGACGAGGCCATCCCATTCGTCGATTGACGCGGTCTGGGTATTGGTGCATCCGGCCAGCGTGGTGGCGCAGAGCACAAAAATCAAGGAATACAGGGTGCGGATCGGGGTCATATTATTCTCCTCATTGATGACACGTTATTATTGGCGATAGTTTATTGGGGATACGTTGCGAAATGACAGTCGGACCAGCCCAACCTCACTCGCCGCACAGCAAGCGCATGCGACGTTCCGCAGTAGCGAAGTCTGCATCGGTCTGAGCAGCCAAAACCTGTGCCTTGGCCTGGTCGCAGGCGCTGGCCGCATCCGCACTGGCCCGCCCCGCGCCCGCAGGCGCTGCAGTAGCCGGGCAAAACGAGTCCGCTACCAGCCTGATATTATTGAACTGACCCTGTTCCACGGCCACACAATCGCCGACGCGCTTGCCCGCCTGATCGGAAATGACGCGCACCGTGGTCCTGCCGTCGATGAGGACCGTGTATTCAAACGCCTGCGATCGTCCAGCCAGGGTGCCAACGCCGCGACCGGCAGCGGCGCCGCCGATCGTGCGCAGCGCCTGGTTGCTGGTCGAATTACCTCTGCCGGTCGCCAGGCCAATGCCGCCGCCGATGATCGTACCGACATTCTGCGAAGTGGAGCTGGTCTCGGTAGTGGCGACAACATTGGTAATGCGTCCGTGCTGGACGCGCGATTGGGCCTGGGCTGCGGTGGCGCTGAGTGCGATGGTGGCCGTCAGGAATGCGAGGGGAACAAAGCGGATGCGGGTCATGGGTGAACTCCTGCCAATTTGCGTTGCAGCAGGAGGATAGCCGCAAAAAATTCAGAAATCCATCCTTACGCAACAGTTGCTCATCGAGCAACCAGTGATCGCGAGATCGGTGCTTAAATCCGGAGAGACTCTGCGGATTTAAACACCCAGATGCCGCTTCACTGGATCGTCGTCACTAGTCGCCGGCCAAATCCGCCGGCGTCAGGTCGGGCATCTCGAAGGCCTTGAGACCTTTGGTCGTCTCTTTCGGCGCCGACCCCGGCAGGATTTCGAAGTCCGGGGTAAACGCAACCAGCAGGCCCCTGAGCTGATCGAAGGGCTTGCGGTCGCCGTCGAACGTCGCCTTGCCGGCCTTGATCAGGTCGTCGAAGGAACTGACGCCCATCATCACCTGGTTGAGGTCGGCGCGGTTGAGCGTGATGGTCAGATCAGGATTCTTTGCCTGCTGGCCCTCGATATTGGTCAGCGTGGCGTTGCTCAGTTCCACCAGATACTTCTCGCCATTGTCGGGAGTGACCAGGTTGATGGTGAAGCGCATGCCTTCGGCCTTCTTCGGGTCCATGCTGATGCCCAGGAAGTCCAGCCACATTTCGGTCGACATGGCGCGCACCACATCCGGCCCGGTGGTACGTATGGGCTTGCCGCCGGGCAGGCCGTGGCGCAGCTCATAAGAACCCTGCAGGTAGCTGTTGCGCACGCTGGTGCTCTCGGCCTGGTAGCCGAGTTGTTCATAGGCATCAGCCAGCATCTCGCGGGCCGCCTGGTTGCGCGGCTCGGCGAACACCAGTTTGTTGAGTATCTCCGACGTTTCAAGGTACCTGCCCTGCCCGTTCAGCTCCTTACCCTTGGCCATGATCTTGGCCGACCCGCCCATCATCTCGACATAGAGCGGGGCCGAATCCTGCGGGGACATCGGGTGCAGGTTGACCGGGTTGCCGTCGTAAAAGCCGAGGAAGCGGTTGATGACGGCGCGCGAGTTATTCTGCGAGTCGCCGTGGTAGCTGCGTGCCGCCCATTGCTGCTGCAGGCTCTTCGGCACTTCGTAAACGTTATGGATCTCGTTGATGGTCACGCCCTGGTTGGCGTAGTGCAGCGCCTGGTTGTTCAGGTTGGCATAGGTATCGCGCTGCGTGCGCAGCACCTCCTGGATGCGCGCGTTACCCCAGCGCGGCCAGCTGTGCGAGGCGAACATCACCTCGGCTTCCTGGCCAAATGTCCACAGCGCGGCGTTGATCTCCTTCGACCAGTTCAGCGCGTTGCGTACCGGCGCGCCGCGCAGCGTATAGATGTTGTGGATGGTGCCAGTCACGTTCTCCGCGGCCCAGAAGGCCTTGAACTGCGGGAAGTAGGTGTTCATCTCGACCGGCGCCTCGGTGTCCGGCGTATTCTGGAACACCATCTTCACGCCGTCGAGCGTCACTTCCTCGAAGTCCTTGCTGATGATCAGGTTCGGCGCGATCAGCCCGGTGTTGCCGTTGGCCACGTTCTTGCCGATCGCCTGGTCGACATGGCCGTGCGGGTCGCGCGGCAACAGGATCGCGTACTGCCACTGCGTGCGCCGCGACATGGCGTTGCCGGCGAACACGTTCTCCTCGATCGCGGCCCGCATGAAGCCCTCGGGGGCGATCACCTTGACCTTGCCGCTGGCCACATCGGCCTCATCGACCACGCCGCGCACGCCGCCGAAGTGGTCGACATGCGAGTGCGAGTAGACAACGCCGACCACCGGGCGCTTGCCGAGCTTGTCATTGATGAGCTCAAGCGCGGCGCGGGCGGTTTCCTTGGCCGTCAACGGGTCGAACACGATCCAGCCGGTATCACCCTTGATGAAGCTGATGTTGGCCAGGTCGAAGCCGCGCACCTGGTAGATTTTGTCCGGCAACACTTCATACAGACCATAGGCCATGTTGAGCACGGCCTGGCGCTGCAGCGAGGGATGGATACTCGGAAAATCCTTACCCTGCAGCAGCCACTGGTAACTGCCCATGTCCCAGGCCACGTTGCCGGCATCGGCCATGATCTGCTTGAAGGCAGGTTCCGCGATGAAGCCCTTCTTGGCCTCATCGAAATCGCGCTTATCTTCAAACGGCAGCGTGGCGGAGATGCCCTTGCGCAGTTCAATCGTGAACTTCGAGGGCAAATTGCCCTTGGGGTCGAAATGGGTGTCCTGGGCTATTAATGTCCCGGGCGAATACGTTACCGCTGTCAACAAGGCCAAACATAAGATTGCAGGCACACTCTTCTTCTTTTTCATAAATTTCTCCGTTAAAAACCTGTTTATGCTAATTGCCCCGCACAGGCTCTTTAGCAATAGCGGTAGCGGTAGCGGTAGCGGTAGCGGTAGCGGACTCAAGCTATCATAGCACTTTGCCGATTGGCACCCGTGCGGGCTGGTGCAACATCAAGTTTAACTTCGGGTGTTGATCTAGATCAGTTATTTGCATCCGGCATTTTCGGGGAAAATGGACGCTCTGTGACCGTTATGTTAGCGTTAGCCGATTCGTGATCGCCCCTGGAGAGTCCTATGAAACAGCGGTATATACCCCAAACCCTGCTGCTGGCCTGCGCATTCCTGAGCGTGATCGTGGTGTCCGGCTGCGCCTCCGGCCCGACCATTCGCAGCAACATGGACACCAGCGTCGATTTTAGCCGCTTTCGCACCTTCGGTTTCTTTGACCCGCTCGCCACCGACCGTGAGGGCTATCAGTCGCTGATTTCGCAGCAGCTGGTGAGTTCAGCAGAACGCGAGCTGGTGGCACGCGGCCTTACGCGCACCGATACCAATCCGGACCTGCTGATCAATTTCAGCGCGGACCTCGATCAACGCCTGCGCATCACGCAGTCACCTGCCACAACCACGAGCAGCCTGAATCGCCACCGTCGCGGCTTCTATAGTACCTGGCCCGGCTATCAGCGCACGGAGATTCGCCAGTACACCCAGGGTACGCTGGGAATCGACGTGGTCGACGCCGCACGGCGCCAACTGATCTGGGAGGGCTTCGCAATCGGTCGGGTTACCCAGAGCACGACAGACAACCTTGGCCCCGTGCTCAATGACGCGGTGGTGGATATATTCCGGGATTTCCCGCTGCCGCCAAAGTAGGACTCGTGAATCGCCACCGGCAGTGAGAATTTTATGAGACGCATCCCTTTATGGTTAGCGCTAACGGCACTGCTCGCCGCCGTTGCGCCGGCACATGCGACGGAAGGACCCGTGCAAATCGACGCTCCTGCAGCCAGAACCAATGCGGATGCCGGCTTGCTGCAGATACTGCAGGATCACCAGTGGTCCCTGTCATCGGCGACCGATGGCCAGGCGCAAGCTATCGCCACCCTGTTTCCCGCTGACGCGCCTCCATACCTGTTCACTTTTTCCGCCTCGATACTCAATTTTCAGGGCGGCTGCAACAATTTCGGCGGCGGCTACCAGATCAATGCGCAGGGACAGCTGGAAGCCGGCCAAATGCAGTCAACCATGATGGCCTGTGAACCTGCGTCTGATGCAGGCAGATGCCGCCCTCGCGGCGCTGCTGTCCCAGCCGTTGCAGATTGAGATCATCGTGGGGCGCGCCACCACAGCTGCATCTGCAGACAGCATCGAATGAGACGCTGGTACTGGAGGGGCAAGTAACACCAGAGGCTCTGTACGGACCAGGCACCCTCATTTTCCTGGAGGTTGACGCCCGGCAGTTGCCGTGCAGGAACCCGCGCAATGCACAAACGACCTGCCTGCAAGTGCGTGAAATCAGCTTCGACGAGCAGGGCTTGCGCACCGCGATGTCCGGACCCTGGCAGCCCTTCTACGACGACATCGAGGGTTACACTCACACGCCTGGTGAACGCAACGTGCTGCGCGTGAAGCGCTTTGACCGAGGCGCGGCGCCAGGCAATGCCGCCCCGGCCATTTACGTGTTGGACCTCATCATTGAGACAGAGATCGTGCCGCAGGTGGCGCCACAGGTAGTGCCAGAGGTAGTGCCGCAAGAATAATGCGGATCACAACAAGGCGGTCGTGTCCGGTAACTCGTTGCGATCGCTGCTGTCGGCGGGAAAGTGCTGGCGCGCCAGTGCGCTGATCCGTTCCAGTGCAGCCAGCGTTCCGGCCTCGTAGCGACCCGCTGCGAACGCCTGCTCCATCTCTGCGCAGATACTTTCCCATTCGGCAGAGGTAACCACGTCGGCGAAACCGCGGTCCGCCACAATCTCGATTTTTCGTTCCGCCAACAGCACATAAAGCAGTACGCCATTGTTCTCGGCCGTGTCCCACATATGCAGCAGGGAAAATACCTCCCTGGCCCGAACTGCACTGTCTATGCGCCTGAACAGGTGGCCGATCGACAGCGTTGTTTCCACGGCGCAGCGAATCTCCGCGCGGTGATACCGCTCCGATGCCGCACAGGCGGCATCGATCGCGGCCAGCGTAGCCGGCGGGAAACACCGCCGCAAAGCAAGCGGTGTCGTGGTCAGATGTTGCAGCCAGCGGCGCAGCATTCGACGATTACCAGCGGCCGGAAGCACCGCCGCCTCCAAATCCGCCGCCGCCCCCGCCGAAGCCGCCGCCAAAGCCCCCGCCAAAACCACCGCCGAGGCCGCCACGGGAATGACTGGACCAGCGCCCGCCGCCGCCCCCCGTCAGGCCCACAAAAAAACCCACCAACGCCATCAACAGCGTGAGGCCGAGGATGCCGGCGAGCAACCAGGTGATCGCGCCGGCGAGGACGCCAGTGGCGATAGCGCCGGGAAACTGCCCGAGCAGGCGCCGGAGAAAGCCGCCGACGAACAGCGACAGAATGAAGACGAGCGGCAACAGGCTGTCAGGCCCCACAGCGGCGAGAGCGTGCACGTTGCGGCTCCGGCAGCGGCTCGCCGTCTACCAGGGCGATGAGACGGTCAACGCCGGCCGTGATGCCGCCGGCGTAGTCCGACTCCCGGAAACGCGGCAGGATGAATTCATCGATGACCCGGTTCGCCGTGGCGTCCGGGATCGCTCCTTCAAGACCGTAGCCCACCTCGATGCGCACCTCCCGATCGTCCTTCGCCACCAGCAGGAGAACGCCATCATCGACGCCTTTGCGACCGAGCTGCCAGCTCTCGGCCACGCGCATGGAAAACTGCTCGATGGCCTCGGGCCGCACCGTGGGCACGATGAGGACAGCAATCTGGCTGCCCTTGCGCGCTTCCAGATCGGCCAGTCGAGCTGTCGAGCGCGGCCTTCTCGGCGGCCGACAGAGTCCCGGTGAGATCAGTAACGCGGGCGGTCAGCGGCGGCACCGCCACCAGCTGCTGGGCCAGCAGGGCACCGGCCCAAAGCAGCAGGACTGCAGCTACCAGGCGCAGCAGCAGCGGGGAACTTCCCATCAACTCAACCTTGCTTGCCGAAATTCACTTCCGGCGGCTTGCTGATCTCGGCCTCGTTCTCGACCGTGAAGGTTGGCTTGACCTGGTAACCGAAGAGCATGGCCGTCAGGTTATTCGGGAAGGTGCGCAACAGGGTGTTGTATTCGCGGGTGGCCTCGATGAAGCGGTTGCGCGCCACCGTGATGCGGTTCTCCGTGCCCTCGAGCTGGGCCTGCAGATCGCGGAAATTCTGGTCAGATTTCAGTTCCGGGTATTTCTCGACCACCACCATCAGGCGGGACAGGGCGCCGGACAGCTGGCCCTGCGCATCCTGGAACTTCTGGAATGTCGCCGGATCGTTCAGCGTCTCGGGCGTAGCCTGCACCGAACCCACCCGGGAGCGCGCCTCGGTGACCTGGATCAGCACATCACGCTCCTGCTGGGCGAAGCCCTCGACCGTCTTGACCAGGTTGGGGATCAGGTCGGCGCGGCGCTTGTACTGGTTGAGCACCTCGGCCCAGGCGGCCTTGACGGTCTCATCGCCACCCTGCATCGCGTTGTAGCCACAGCCGGAGACCAGCGCCGTGACCAGGGCAGAAAAGGTACAAGAAAATGCTTTCGATTGATGCTTGACATGGTATTGGCTCCTCGTGCAGAAATGCGGGTGATCTGTTGAAAACGCATCGAACGTACTGAGGAAAGATAGTAGGCGCAGAATGCGATCTGTTGCCAGTTTCTGCCTGACTATTTTTCTCGCCCGGCGACCATGCGGCATCGTTATGCTTGCATAGCATTGAGGCTTTTATGTGACTGACAGCATAACAATATTAACGCCGCGGCAACCTTGCATAACACGGTACCGGGTGATGAATTTTTTCCTCAAAACTTGATACTGAATCCTGTGTAAATCGAGCGGCCCATGCCCGGCACAGCAATGCCCCACGGTACTGCATCACCCGACATCGTCGCGCCCTGGCCGACATAGGCGCCACCTAGCGGCAGGTCGTAAAACTCATCTGTCAGATTTTCAATCCCGACGTCGATACGAAATTGCTTCCATTCATAGCTGCTGCGCAGGCTGTACAAATTGTAACTGCTGGTTTCTATTTCATTGCGCACTTCAGACACATCGTCCTTGTCCGCAACAAACTGTGCTTCCAGCACGTTAGTCCAATTGCCCACGCGTTGTTCGAGCGACAATTTGGCGTTGAGGGGCATGATGTTGTAAAGATTGTCATTGCTTCTGCGGTTCTCCCCACTGGTGTAACCCACCAGGCCGCTCACTGTGAATTCGCCATAGTCCCGGTGCTGCAGCGCCAGGTAGGACCCGGAAACATCCACTCCATGGATTCGCGCATTCTGGTTTACGAACTGCAGGTAAACAAACGCATCAGTCGCGGTCTGGTTGGCGGGACCGCAGGCAGGCGTATCCGAGACACAGCGTTGCGCATCGATAAAATCGTCAACGTAGGTCAGGTAAGGCGTGATTTCGACCTCCCAGAGTTCTTTTTCCGCATCATGCCAGTTCGCAGTAGCGCTGAGTGTATTGGCAACTTCAGGATCAAGGTCAAGATTGCCCACATAGCCATTTCCGTCACCCGCCAGATTGACCATCAGCATGGACATGCCGCTGGTTGACCAGGAATAGCGCTCGTAAAGATTCGGGGAGCGAGTCTTGCGCGCAAGACCCGCTTCATAGGTCTGGTTAGGATCAGGTGAATAACGGGCCAGCGCTGTGAAATCAATATTTTCATCGGTACGTTGACGATCGCGCTCATTGAATGCGGTGGATTCGGCAAGATAGTTATGCATCATCATGCCCATGCCATTGGTGTTTGAATATCCCTGGACATCGCCGGTGTTCATTCTTACGAATTCAGCGCGCGTGCCCAGTACCGTTGTCCATTGTGCGTTCCAGCGCGCTTCCCACTCACCGAAGATGCCGTAGCGATCGCGCTGCCCATCGTTGATGTTTTCAAAGGTGTTCGGGGACATCATCATGCCGGTGCCGGACGGCGGCCACCAGTCATCCAACCGGTATGCCTGGTATTCGAGACCGCTGCGCAGGATATCCCTTGAGCTCCATAGAGTGGCGGCCTTGATGACAGCGCCGACATTCTTGCCGTCGGTTTCCATCGGCATACCGGGCGCATCGCCATACATGAATTGCTTATCGTCGCCGAAATTCATACTGTGGCGGGTCTTTTCGTAGTAGACGCGCGATTCCAGTACGCCCCAATCGAACGTGGCCTTGTCGCCAAGATTTATCGAGTGACTCTCGTTATCCGTCATATCCATCCGTTGGTTGGGAAAACCCTGCTCGGAAATATGCTGGTAGCGCACTTTCAGATCCGCGAGATGGTTCTGGTGTTGCAATCCGAGACTCAGCAACTGGTTGGTGGAGTCGTAGTAGGAAGAACCGACCTCATCGCCTGATAAATATCCCCTGTCAACGCGCAGCCGGACCGGAGGGTTTGAAGTCATTGGCCGCTTTGTAGTTATCTGATTGTGCTGTCGCACCATCGTAATTCAGACTCAGCATCTTGCTGGCCAGGGTTGCGGAGACATTGCCGCCGTAGCCGTCACCGTTACTGCGATAGAACGTACCGCCTGCGCCTCTGGTGAGCGTGGTTTCTGCGCTGCTGGCGAATTCCGGTGTGGCAGAATTCACGATAATCGTGCCGCCGATGCTGTCGCCGCCCACGCTGACTGACGTGATGCCAGCGAGGACATCGACCGTATCGACGTTGCTCGGGTCAATATAGGACAGGGGTGGATTCATGTGATTGGCACAGGACGAGATCAGGTCCATGCCATCGAGTTTCGTGCGCACGCGATCACCGCTCATGCCGTGAATGCCAGGTATGCTGGAAACTCCTCCAGCACTGCGCAGGTCTACGCCCGGTATATTGCGCAACAGGCTGGCTGTGTCGCTGGTACTTGCCGGTAAAGGCGTGACAGGGCTGTGCCTGATTCCGGAAGCATTGATCACGATTTCTTCTATCGTCCGATCGCCCGCCGGCTGGGCCTGCGCGACTGTGGGCACCGCCAGGAGAGAGGCGATCACCAGTGCGACCGGCTTGCCATTCAAGTGCATCATAATACCCTCCAAATCTTACGGGATTTAGCAAAGCGGGCGATCGTACAGGCAGTCAAGCTATTGCGGAATGCGACAAATTGTCACACCTGTCCCCAGGCAGGGAATGAGCAGGAGGCAAAGAACAGGTCGGGGGCTGGTAAGGTCGTGGGACGTTGGCCCGGATTCATTCTATGGTGGCGCGTACGCACCACATCATTCCTTCACACGTTGTGCGTCGATAGCGGCCCCATAGATGCATGGAAGCGGCGTAGCCAGTAACTTACGCAGCTCATCCAGCAGCAGCACACTGGATGCCACAGCGCCGGCCAGCAGCCAATCGCCCAACTGCAAGTCTGTTGTTGCGAAAATCGCCTGCGCCGGCCACCAGTGGACCGCAAGCACCTGCAGGGCGAGGACGCTGGCAAGGGCCAGCCAAAGCTTGCCATTCCTGAAGAAATTGGCGTTGAATGCCGTGCCGTGTTCGGCGCGGGCGTTGAACACATTGAAAAACTGGAACAGTACGAAAGTGGTAAAGGCCAGCGTTAGCGCGTAAGGCTGACCATGGGTCGCGAGTGCATAGTGGAATACGCCGAGCGTTCCCACCATCATCGTAGTGCCGTACAACATGAGCCGCGCCAGTCGAGGCACGGTAAGTATCTGCGCGGCCTGCTGGCGCGGCTTGTCCTGCATGATACCGGGACGAGCGGGTTCAATGCCCAGCGTCATCGCAGGCGGGCCATCCATGATGATATTGATCCACAGCAGTTGAATCGCGGTAAATGGCGCATGCCAGCCGAGCAGGGTCGCCATCAGCACGGTCAGTATCGCGCCGATGTTAGTGGATAGCTGAAAGCGCACGAAATTCACTATATTGTCGTACACCACGCGACCCTCCTCCACCGCGCGAACAATAGTGGCGAAGTTATCGTCGGTCAGCACCATGGTCGCCGCCTCCCGGGTCACTGCGGTGCCGGTGATCCCCATGGCCACGCCAATATGGGCGGCCTTCAACGCAGGCGCATCGTTCACGCCGTCGCCGGTCATAGCGGTAATATGGCCATCGGCGCGCAGGGCATGGATGATTTTGACCTTGTGCGCAGGCGAAACGCGGGCAAACACTGCGATGCCATTGATACATCGCGCCAGCTCCGCCTCGCTCATGGCATCGAGTTGCTCGCCGCTCACCACCTCGCCCTGCAAGCCGAGCTCGCGCGCGATGGCCGCCGCTGTCAGCTGGTGGTCGCCGGTAATCATCTTGACCTGGATACCGGCACGCCTGCAGTCGGCGATGGCGCGCTGCGCCTGCGGCCGTGGCGGATCCATCAACCCGGCCAGCCCCAGGAAAGTCCAGCCCCTCGTCCACTCCATCAGATCGCCTGCCGGGTCAAACTCGTTGGCGGGAATGACGCGTTGCGCAACCGCGAGCACACGCAGGGCCTGGGTGGCCAGACGTTCGTACTCGTCCTCGATATTCTGGCGCAGCGCGGCGTCCAGCGGCGTTTCGCCTGTCTGCGTCGAGACACCGGTCAGCGCGCGCGAGCAGCACATCAGGGGCGCCCTTGACGAACATGTGCACGGATTCACCCGCGTGGTGGAAGGTCGCCATGAACTTGTGCGCAGAATCGAAGGGAATCTCGGCGATGCGCGGTTGCTCGGCCTGCTCGTACTCGGGGTCGATACCGCCCTTTTGCGCCAGCACCCACAATGCGCCCTCGGTGGGATTGCCAATCAACTTGCCCTCGCGAACACGCGATTCAGTACAGAGCACCATCGGCAGGAGGAATTTCCTTAGTGCCTGCAACCGAACCGCCGGAACTGATTTCGCCCTGATCCGCGTAGCCTTCCCCGCTCACCGTGAAACGCTTGCCGGCAAACCATCCCGCGCGCGCGGTCATCTCGTTCATGGTCAACGTGCCAGTCTTGTCGGAACAGATCACCGTGGTCGAACCCAGCGTTTCCACTGAGGACAGATTCTTCACAATCGCGCGGTTCTTGCCCATACGCCACATGCCGATAGCGAGCGTCACCGTCACCACGGCAGGCAGACCTTCCGGTATCGCAGCTACCGCCAGTGCCACAGCGGTCAGGGCGGCCTGGCTCCACGGCAGACCACGCGCCAGATCAAGCGTGAAAATCAGCACCACCACCACGGCCGCGAGAGCGCCGAGCTTCTTGCCCAGGGTGTCGAGCTGTTTTTGTAATGGTGTTTCGGACTCTGGTGCGCCGGCGATCATGCCAGCCAGCTTGCCCATTTCAGTTGCCATACCGGTCATCGTCACCAGCAATTCTGCGCGGCCACGGGTGACAACCGTATTCATATAGAGCAGATTGAGGCGGTCGCCCAACGGCAGATCGACGGCATCCAGGGCATCAGTATATTTGCCGACTGCGTGCGACTCACCGGTCAGCGCTGCTTCATCGACTTCCAGCGCATGCGCAACCAGCAGTCGACCATCGGCCGGCACCCGGTCACCCGCTTCCAGCAATACAATATCGCCGGGCACCAGCTGCGTCGCGTCGAGGTCGATCACACGACCATCGCGCCGCACCCGCGCTGTTGCAGCAAGCATGTGCTTCAGCGCCGCTATGGTTTTTTCCGCGCTGTACTCCTGGTAAAAGCCAAGTAACGTATTGAATACCACGACAACCAGTATCACTACTGCATCGTGCAGATCGCCGATCATCCACGCGAGCGCTGCGGCCAGCAGCAGCACCAGGACCAGAAGATTTTTAAACTGGTCAAGAAATTTCAGCAACAGCGGACGGGGCTTCGTCTCAATCAACCGATTCTCACCCCAGCGCGCCAGGCGTTCTGCAGCAGCTGTGGCGCTGAGTCCCCGCGCCGGTACGACCGTCAAATGCGCGGCAACCTCACCGACCGACAGGCTATGCCACGGCCTGGACTCAATTGCCATACAGATAAATGGCCCTTACGCCAGCTGAGCAAAAATACCCCTGTCTCATTCCGCTATCCTGTAATTTCTCTCGGCTTGATGTCAGTCAACTGTACAGCAAACGACTGAAAAAGGTCGACAGCGACGCCAAACTCTTCAGGGCGTCGACGCATCCAGTCAGCGTAAACAGCTTGGGTAAGATATCAGGCACGGACTTTGCCACTACTGAGAGAAGTCGCTATGCTGACCCGGTGAAAACTACCCAAGCACCCAACCCGACGTCCGCAGCGCCATTGCTGACTACTGCTGGCGAAGTCGAAACCGCCGCCACCGGCTTCGTGCTCGAACTTGCCCGCGCCCTGCATGAATACGGTACGCCGGCACATCATCTGGAGGTCGCCCTGGAAACCGTTGCCAGGGGGCTCGGGCTCACAGCGGAGTTTTTCTCAACTCCCACCAGCATCATGATCGGCTTCGGGCACCGCCTCGACCAACGCGTTCATCTGTTGCGCGTCGAACCTGGCGAACCCAACCTGGGCAAGCTCGCGCAACTGGACGATATCGTGCGTGACGTGGTGGACGGCAGCATCGGGGCAGCTCGAAGGACTGCGCCGCGTCCACAGCGTCAAGGCGGCACCCAAACAATGGCCGGACTGGCTGACACTCATCGCCTTTATACTGGCGTCAGCGGCGGTCGCGTGCTTTCTGCACGTGGAGGACGGCGATGTCGCAGTGGCCGCAGTGCTCGGTCTGGTCACCGGGGTGATCGCACTTGCGACAGCAGCTTCTCTCACCTGGCGACCAGTAATCGAGCCGCTGGCGGCGTTCGCGGTGACGACAATCGCCCTGACGGTCGATGCCTTTGCGGAACCGGCACAGGTTACGCGACATCACTGGCCGGGCTTATCGTGCTGCTGCCCGGACTGACACTCACCGTCGCGCTGACAGAACTCTCCACGCGTCATCTGGTATCCGGTACTGCGCGGCTTAGTGGCGCGGTGGTAGTGTTCCTCGGACTGGGATTTGGCTTGGTGCTGGGCGCCAGGCTGGGTGGATTCCTTGGCCTTGAACTGCGCGACCTGCTCGGCCCCGATGCGGCTGCATGGTTGTCGCGCGCACCGCTACCTGTCTGGGCGGAGTGGGTGGCACTGATCGTCGCGCCTCTGGCCTTCACTGTGCTGCTCCAAGCATCGGCGCGCGACGCCGGGTGGATCGTACTGGCCTGCTGTGCGGCTTATCTGACCTCGCGTTTCGTCGGCGCGAGTCTGGGCGAAGAGCTGGGTGCGTTTCTCGGCGCCTTCGTGGTGAGCGCCGGCAGCAATGTCGCGGAACGGGTATTCCGCCGCACGGCGATGGTGACCGCCGTACCCGGTTTGTTGATTCTGGTGCCCGGCTCGATGGGTTTTCGCAGTGTCACATCAATGGTCGATGACCAGTATAACGACGGCGTCGCCATAGCGTTTCGCGTGGGACTGATAGGCATTTCGCTGGTGGCGGGAATGCTGGCCGGCAATGTTGCTACGAGTGCCATCCGACAGCGGCGGCGCTCATAGTTGCCGCAATGACCCGCTGAGAAAAAAGCCGTCAAGTATCCGAAGGCCATTTCATTGCGTGCCGGGTATTCATCAAGCGAGTGCTTTGGCCTTCAGTCGCGCAAATTCTTCCGCCGTGATGGTGCCTGCATCGTGTAATGCCTTGGCATCGCTGATTTGATCCGCCGGTGACTTACCTGCAACTTCGCGAATATAGTTATCGGTATCTGATTTAACACGCGCCATTGCCTGTTGCTGACGCTGCGCCATACCACGGCCATGCCTGAGAAGGTAGAAAAGCGCGGTGAGGAATGGCACGAAAATCAGACCCACAATCCATAATGCTTTGCCAAAACCACCGACTTCGTGACTGCGAAACAAATCAGAAACGATGTGAAACAGAACGATCAGATAAGCGATAAAAACAAAACTTTCAATGATTAACAGAGAGACAGCCCAGAAATTTTCCATAAATACCCGTTCCTGTGTATTTGAACAAAATATTCAACCCGTGACAAAAAGTTGAGCCACTGCACGCAGTGTAACCGTGTTGCAGAGCGCAAATCCAGCTGTTGCCGTATTCCTGCGATTGGCGCTGGAACTCCTGGACGTATTACAAGCGCAGCCTCGCCAAAAAAAGCATCGGCCAGATTGTAAGTTCCGGTACATTTATTTGATGCGAGCTGTCATTGTTACACAACCGACCACGGCACAGACTTTGCCACGGCTGAAAGAGGCCGCCGGCCAGCAGAACGAAAGGGCTATGAAGACACAAACTCTGGACACCCAAAGCCTCGGCGCCTACCTGGCGCTGCACATTCCCGGATTCCAGGGGCCCGTGCGCGCAGAGAAATTCGCCGGAGGCCAGTCCAACCCTACCTTCAAGCTGAGCTACTGCGAACCACCAGCACTATGTCCTGCGGCGCAAGCCTCCCGGGCGAGCTGCTGAAATCCGCCCACGCGGTGGATCGGGAATTCCGGGTCATCAGCGCCCTGCGTGATACCGACGTGCCGGTCCCGAAAACCTATGTGTTGTGCGAGGACGACGCCGTCATAGGCTCCATGTTCTATGTGATGGAGTACAAGGAGGGCCGCATTTTATGGGATCCTCTATTGCCCGAAGCTGCCGACAACGCCGAGCGCGCGGCGATCTACGATGCCATGAACCAGACCATGGCCGCCCTGCACAATGTGGACGTGGACGCAGTGGGCCTGACGGACTTCGGCAAACCGGGGAATTACTTTGAGCGCCAGTTGGGCCGCTGGAGCAAACAGTATCGCGCCTCCGAGACCCGTCACATCGCCTCCATGGAAGCCCTGATGACCTGGCTTGCAGCCAGGATGCCGCAGGATGACGGCACCGTCAGCCTGGTGCACGGCGACTACCGTCTGGACAACATGATGTTTCACCCCACCGAGCCACGGGTCATCGCCCTGCTGGACTGGGAACTGTCTACCCTGGGCCATCCGCTGGCGGATCTCGCCAACCAGTGCATGGCCTGGATGCTGCCGCGGGACGGTCGTATCAAAGGCCTGGGCGGTGTCGACCGCGCAGCTCTTGGTATTCCCAGCGATGCGGAATATATTGCCCGCTACTGTGAACGCACCGGGCGCGACGGTATCGACAACTGGAACTTCTACCTGGTGTTCTCGCTGTTTCGTCTGGCTGCTATCCTGCAGGGTATCGTAAAGCGCGCCCAGATTGGCACGGCCTCCAGCAGCGACGCCGATTCCCAGGGCGACGCCGTGACACAACTGGCCGATTTGGGCATGCTGCTGACAGACTGATCGACAAGCCGGCGCAACAGAGCCGGACCACTATCCAATGACTGACAACAAGGAAATCGACGATGGCTAATGAAGTACTGGTAGACGTAACCGACGGCATCATGACCGTTACCCTCAATCGGCCGGAGGCGAAAAACGCCGCTAACAGGGCGGTGGCCGTGGGTGTGGCCGCAGCCATGGACAAACTGGACAGCGACGATAGCATTCGCGTGGCCATTCTCACCGGCGCCGGTGGCACGTTCTGCGCTGGCATGGACCTGAAAGCGTTCGTCAGCGGTGAAATGCCGATGGTCGAGGGACGCGGCTTCGCCGGGCTGACCGAAGCCACGCCGCGCAAACCGCTGATCGCGGCGATCGAGGGCTATGCCCTGGCCGGCGGCCTGGAACTGGCCATCTCCTGCGACCTGATTGTCGCCGCAGACAACGCCAAATTTGGCATCCCGGAAGTGAAACGCGGCCTCGCCGCGGCCGCCGGTGGCCTGATGAGACTGCCGCGGCAGATTCCCTCGCGCCTGGCCATGGAACTGGCTATCACCGGCGATTTCATTACCGCGCAACGCGCCTACGAGATTGGCCTGATCAACCAGATCGTGCCGGCCGGTACCGCGCTGGAAGCAGCCAAGGCGCTGGCCGCCAAAATTGTTGCCAATGGCCCGCTGGCTGTGGCCATCAGCAAGCAGGTCATACAGGAATCCGCAGACTGGTCTGCTGATGAAATGTGGAAAAAGCAGCAGGACCTGGTAATGCCAATTTTTGGCAGCGAAGACGCGATGGAAGGCTCCATCGCCTTCGCCGAAAAACGCGCCCCCAACTGGAAAGGTAAATAAGGAGTATGACAATGTCAGACGCATGGATAATCGACGCCTGCCGCACACCGCGCGGCATCGGCAAAAAGGGCAAAGGCGCCCTGGCTGAACAACACCCGCAGCATCTGGGTGCCACCGTGCTCAGGGCCATCGCCCAGCGCAACGACCTCAACACTGCCGATGTCGGCGATGTCATCTTCGGCACCAGCTCCCAGCGCGGCCGGCAGAGCGGCGACCTGGCGCGCATGGCTGCCCTGGAAGCAGGCTATGACATTCGCTCCAGCGGCATGACCCTGGACCGCTTCTGCGGCTCGGGGATTTCTTCGGTGAACATCGCGGCCATGAGCATCATGTCCGGCACTGAGGACCTGGTGATCGGCGGCGGCGCGGAGATGATGTCGATCTACGGCGAGGAAGGCGCCATGCCAAGCATGTTTTTGGACAATGGCAACCTGGCGCTGCGTGCGCTGCACCCGCAGCCACACCAGGGCGTGTGCGCCGATGCTATCGCCAGCATGGAAGGCATCGACCGCAAGGCGCTGGATGCGCTCGCGTATGTGTCGCAGCAGCGCGCGGCCAACGCCATCAACAACGGCTACTTCAGCAAGAGCCTGGTCCCCGTGTACTCCGTGGACGGCACACTGGCACTGGACAAGGAAGAGTTTCCGCGCCCCCAGACGACCCTGGAAGGCCTGGCGGAACTCAAGGCCTCGTTCGCGCCGATTGCCGATTACCCGCTGGATGAGAGCGGCACCACCTACCGCAGTATGGTGCTGCAGAAGTATCCCGGACTGGAAATCACCCACGTGCACCATGCGGGCAACTCGTCCGGCGTGGTGGACGGCGCCGGCGCGGTACTGCTGGCTTCACCGGAGTACGCCAAGGCGCATGGCATGAAACCCCGTGCGCGCATCAGGGCCATGTGCAACATGGGCGACTGCCCCACCCTGATGCTGAACGCGCCCGTGCCGGCGGCCAGAAAGGTGCTGGAAAAGGCCGGCCTGACCATTGCTGACATCGACCTGTTTGAAATCAATGAGGCGTTCGCGGTGGTGGCGGAGAAATTCATCCGCGACCTGGACCTGGACCGCGACAAGGTCAACGTCAACGGCGGCGCCATGGCGCTGGGCCATCCCATCGGCGCGACCGGTGCGCTGTTGATCGGCACGGTGCTGGATGAACTGGAACGCCGCGACCAGCAGTTTGGCCTGGTCACGATGTGCGCCGCCGGCGGCATGGCGCCGGCGATTATCATCGAGCGCATCTAGCGGTTTGGGGTCGCGTAGCAGCTGCAATGACCGCAACGGCCTGCCTTGTACCCGCTGTCGATCAGGCAGGGCCCACTCTGCGGTTGGAAGCCCACGCCCTCAAGTGGACCCTGCCTGATCGACAGCTACTCCATTGCAATTCGCAGTGGTACGAAAATGCTTTGCGGATATAACGATAGAGCCGCGCTCGGTAGTCTATAGCCTCATAAGGGCGTGGGGTTCCAACCGAATGAGGCTATAGACTTCCGAGTGCGGCGGCATCCAGTACACGATCCCGCGTCGCCAAACTACTTCTTGCCATCTACAGCGGAAACCGACATGTTTGACTTCAGTGAAAAATCCCTCAGGTACCAGGCAGCAGCTCACCGCATTTTATGGAGCAGCACATCTACCCCAGCGAGGAGGAGTATGCGCAACAGCTGCACGCGGCGCCAAACCGCTACAGCTACCTGCCCATCATGGACGAACTCAAGTGCAAAGCCAGGGACGCGGGCCTGTGGAACCTGTTCATCCCCCCGTCGCTGGCCGAATTCAGCGAGCACGGCGGCCTGAGCAACTTCGACTACGCGCCGCTGGCGGAAACCATGGGCCGGGTGTTGTGGTCGCCGGAGGTGTTCAACTGCAACGCGCCGGACACCGGCAACATGGAAGTGTTCATGAAATACGCCACACCCGCGCAACAGGCGCAGTGGCTCACCCCGCTTCTGGCCGGCGACATTCGCTCGTCCTACGCCATGACCGAACCGCAGGTCGCGTCTTCCGACGCCACCAATATTGAACTGAGCATCGTGCGCGAAGGCGACGAGTGGGTATTGAACGGACGCAAATGGTTCATCACCGGTGCACTGTATGAGCGCACACGGATATTTATCGTGATGGGCAAATCGGACCCAACCAATCCCAATCGCCACCTGCAGCAGACCCAGGTGCTGGTCCCGAAAGACACACCGGGGCTGCAACTGACTACGCCCGCTGACCACACTGGGCTATGACGACGCACCGCTGGGCCATGCCGAGATGGTGTTCGACAATGTGCGCGTACCACTGGACAACGTACTGCTGGGCGAGGGACGAGGTTTTGAAATCGCGCAGGGGCGACTGGGACCGGGCCGCATTCACCACTGCATGCGACTGATCGGCGCGGCGCAGCGTTCGCTGGAACTGGCCTGCAAGCGCGTTGCCTCCCGCACCACGTTCGGTCGCACCCTCAGCCAGCACCAGTCCGTGCGTGAGGAGATCGCCCGCTGCTTTTCCGAGATCGAGATGGCGCGCCTGCTGGTCCTGAAAACCTGCAAGAAGATGGACGCAGTGGGCGCCAAGGGCGCGCTGGATATGATCGCAGCCAGCAAGACCACAGTGCCGCTGATGGTCCAGACCATCATCGATCGCTGCATGCAGATGCACGGCGCCGGCGGACTGACGGCGGACTACTGCATGGCGGAAGCGTTCAACTATGCACGCTGGTGCCGCCAGGCGGACGGTCCCGACCAGGTACACCAGATGGCCCTGGGCAAGCAGATCATCAATCGCTACGCCGGGTCCTGAGGGACGGTGCCAGTGACTGACTAGGCCGCCCGCCGCGCGCCCTTGCGAGCCTTTATCGGCGCCTTGCGCGGTGGTCGCCGACTTGCCGCGCGACGCACTCTTTTTGCGCGCTGTCGGCAGTTTCTTCTGCGCCGGCTTCTTCACCTGATCCGAGTGCAGCCGATGCTCACGCAGGGCCTCGCGGTCAGCGCGGGTCGGCGGCGGGCGGCGGCGCGAAGACCGCGGGCGATGGTACTCGGACTCATCGGGCCGCAGGTCGCCCTGCTCAAACCGACTCAGGATCTCCTCCATGGTACGGCTGATTTTGGTGCAGGTACGGATAGCCTCCACCGCGGGGTAAGCGGAATGTTCTCCCTCCTCCATCAACTCGATCAAATCCTTTTCTGACAGGTGTGAGATGAGCTTGGCAGGGTTGTACCAGCGAAATCTGGGGACGATGTTGATGTCGCCGCTGTACTCCTGGTCCATCAGGGAGTGAACACTGCTCATCAACAAATTGAAACGCGGCCAGGTCTCGCCGCGCTTCTGCACCATGCCGCGGTAAAAGTTGAGTAACTCGCGTCCGACGCCAATACCCAGGGTGCCCAGGGCAGAAGCCAGAGCGCTGCGCTCACCATCCTTTTTCAGGAAGGGTATGGCAATGGGGTTCACCATGCTCACGATATAGTGGTTGGCGCTGTACAGGCGCTGCAGGCGCTTGGCGGGCAGATCGTCGGCAATGGAACCATCCACCCATTTACGGGTGGGCAGGTAGGGCTGTCGCTCCCCATGCCGGTTTTGCGCCATCAATATAACCGGTGAAAATACCCCGGGCACGGCGCAGGAAGCCATCACGGCCGCGCGTACATACACATTGGGCGAGGTTATGGCGTTGAGCAAACGGGATCTCTGGTGCCGTTCAGCCGGGGCGACCGTGATACTGATTTGCCTGCCGGTTTTTTCGTAGGCCTCCTGGAAGGTCATGTCGGGGATCATGCGGGCGATCATCTCTTCAAGGTCGCTCACATCGATCTGCGGGTTGGCGCCGAAGAACATTCGGGTAAACGCATTAGCCTCCCGCTCAGCTTCAAATACCACACTGGCGGGGTCGTAGAAGCGCTCCAGTTCCTCGTCGGTGTGTGTGCCGAGCGCCGCTGCCACCAGTGAACCGGCACTGGAACCGGAAATGACCCGCGGTAACAAACCCTGTTCCAGCAGTACCTTCACCACGCCCATGTGGTAAAAACCCAGTACCCCGCCACCGCTGAGCATCAGGGCGGAGCGCCCGAAGCAGACGTTCGCGCGATAGAAGAAATCCAGTTTTTCCTGCACGCCAATGTCGTCACTTTTCAACTCTGCGAGAAAACGCAGGGAGTCATCGACCTCGTCAATATATTGTTCGATCAGGGTTTTAGTGCCAAATTTTGCGCGGCTATACAGGCTGTGGCGTCCAATACCATCTATGTTGCCATGAATGCCCTCGTTGAGCGTAAACAACAGCCCCTGGTGATCGTGGTGTGCGCGCAAACTGCGCAGTTTATCGAGGCGCAGTCGAATCTGGGTATAGTCATACTGGCTGGTCTGGTCTATCGCGCGCCAGCGTTTTTGGCCTGACACTTCATCATGCTCCTGTGCGGCAGCACTCCACTCCTCGTAGGAGGAGGCCTTGTTCATCTGCTTCTCAAGATTTTTCAATTTGGTAGCTTTTATCAATGGATCACCCTCGTGGGAATTCGATTACTGACCTTGACAGCATAAGCCAATTACCGGGCGAGTCCTAGCGCCCCCCTCGGCGTCATGCATATGCAATCTTGACATTCATCAATGACTGATCACATTTCCAGCAGGGGCGAACAAAATCGTGCATTTGGCACAATTTTGGCGCAATCAGTGCGCGCGACTCACAAAGCACCTAAAATGCCCGCTGGTAGTATAAGATTGCAGTGCCACAGCAATCCAAAAAGCAATAAAAGGGGCCATGCTTTGCGTGCTTACGTGTTTGTCATCCTGCTACTGTTGCTCATCTTTGGCAGCATTTCGGGTTATCTATACAACAAGTTTTCCGCACTGCAAAAGCATGGATTTCACGCCGCCACCCGTCACCATCGCCGCGGCCACCGCACGGACCGCGGTCTGGACATCGGAACTCGAGACCGTCGGCACCATTCGGGCGGCCCGGGGCGTGGAATTGAGCGCCGAAACCAGTGGCGAGATCATTGCCATCTCCGTAACATCCGGCGAGCAGGTCACGGCCGGACAACCCATTCTGACGCTGAACAACAGCTCGCAACGGGCCAGTCGCAACAAACAGGAGGCCAATCTCAAACTGGCCCGCCAGTTGTTCGAACGCGATGCCCGCCTGATCAAGCAGAAATCCATTCCCCAGAGCCAGTACGACCGTTCCAAGGCCGACCTGGACGGCGCCATCGCGCAATTGGCGGAGACCGACGCCCAACTGGATAACAAACGCATCGTGGCCCCTTTTGCCGGCACCACCGGAATCATCAAGGTGAAGGTAGGCGACTACATCGAATCGGGCACACCCATCACCAATCTGCAGGACCTCAGCGAACTGGAAATCGACTTTTCTGTGCCCGATCGGTATGTCCCCAGCCTGCGACCGGGACTGAAAATTGCCGTTCACACCGCAGCTTTTCCGGACCGCGTGTTCAACGCGACCCTGAACGCGCTGGACGCCAGGGTGGACAGCGGCACACGCAATCTCCTGGTGCGCGCCTCCCTGGACGATAGCGAGGGCCTGCTGCCGGGTATGTTTGCCCGTCTGGTTATCGATCTGGACCAACCGACCGAAGTGGTCACCGTACCGGAGACTGCCGTCACCTACTCCTTGCACGGCAATACGGTGTATGTCCTGCTGCAGGGTAAAGGTCAAACCACGGCACAGCCACGCGTGGTAAAAACAGGGGCGACCCGCGATGGCCAGATCGCCATTCTCGATGGTCTGCTCAGCGGCGAATGGGTGGTTACTGTCGGACAAAATAAATTGTACCGGGACGCTCCTGTCATCGTCGACGATACCGTGAAGCTCAACTACTGATGGCCTTCACCGACCACTTTATACGACGTCCGGTGCTGGCTATTGTGGTCAGCAGCCTGCTGCTACTGCTCGGCGGCACCGCCTTATCGCGGGTGCAGTTGCGCGAGTTTCCGGAACTGGAACGCAGCGTCATCCGCGTGGTAACCCTCTACCGGGGCGCCAGTGCGCGCACCGTGCAGGGTTTTGTCACCACCCCGCTGCAAATCAAGATCGCCGGCGCTCGCGGCATCGAGTACATGACATCCAGCAGCAACCCGAGCGTGTCAGACATTGAAGTCCATGTGCGACTGGGTGAAAACAGCAGTGACGTGCTGTCGGAAGTCATCGCCAAGGTCAACGAGGCGCGCGGGGACCTGCCCCAGGAAATCGATGATCCGGTGGTCTCCACCACCAGCGGCGGTGACGCCATGATGTACCTGGCGTTCGTCAGTAAACAGATGACCCCGTACCAGATTACCGATTACCTGGTGCGCAACGTGCAACCCGAGCTGGCCGCACTGGAGGGTGTCGGCAATGCCAATATTTTTGGCCGTTACCTGGCCATGCGGATCTGGCTGGACCCGGTGCGTATGGCGGCCTTCGGGGTGACCGCGATCGATGTCAATGATGCCATCCAACGGGATAATTACATCTCCACCTCCGGCACCACCGAGGGCAATCTGGTGCGGGCCACGGTCGATGCGCGCACCGATATGCAAAGCGCCGCTGATTTTGAAGCACTGGTCGTGCGCCAGGCAGGTGAAGAACGGGTCCGGCTGGGCGACGTGGCCGACGTCGAACTGTCCGCTGAAACCAACCAGCTCAAGACCCTGTCCAGTGGGCGCGATGCCGTCTTCATGTCCATTACGCCGACCCCCGACGCCAACCCGCTGGACGTCTCCCGGGCGGTGCACGCGGCGCTGCCGCGCATCCGGGACAACCTGCCCGCCGATTTGGAACTGGTGCTGGACTGGGATGGCAGTATCGTTATCGATGAAGCCCTGAAGGAGGTGATCTACCACACTGTTGGAAGCAAGCCTCATTGTCATGCTGGTGATTTACCTGTTCCTGGGTTCCTTCAGGGTGGTGCTGATTCCGCTGATCGCCATACCGCTGTCGCTGATCGGCGTGGTGTTCCTGATCCTGGCGATGGGTTTCTCGCTCAACCTGTTGACCTTGCTGGCCATGATCATCGCCATCGGTCTGGTGGTGGATGATGCCATTGTCGTGGTGGAAAACGTGCACCGGCATATCGAGCTCGGGGCCTCCCCGACGGGAAGCGGCGCTGCTGGGCGCCCGCGAGGTCGCGCTGCCGGTAGCTGGCCATGACCCTGACCCTGGCGGCGGTCTACGCCCCCATCAGTTTTATCGGCGGCCTGACGGGCGCGCTGTTCAGTGAGTTCGCCCTGACACTGGCGGGAGCGGTGCTGGTATCGGGCGTCGTCGCACTGACGCTGAGCCCGATGATGTGTTCCCGCGTGCTCAGTGACAGCGCGCACCAGGGCCGCTTCGCAATCTGGCTCGACGCGCGCTTCAACCAGCTGAAAACGCGCTACCGGCAATTACTGTCCGATCTGCCTCGATAACCGCGGCGCCGTCATCCTGTTTGCCGCCTGCATCCTGGCCAGCCTGCCGGTACTGTTCATGCTGGCCCAGGAGGAACTGGCGCCGGAAGAAGATACCGGCGGGATTTATGTCACCGGCATCGCGCCGCGTTATGCCAACCTGGAGTACATCGATCACTTTCTCAATGACGTGGTGAAGATCTGGAAGGAGATTCCCGAGGCCAGCCACTCCTGGCAGATCATGTTTCCCAGCGACAACTTTGGCGGCGTTACGCTATACCCCTGGTCGCAGCGGCAGCGCTCCCAGCAGGAGGTGCAGGCGGAATTCCAGAAAAAACTCAGCGGCGTGGCCGGCATGGAGCTATTTTCCTTTGGCTCGCCGCCACTGCCGGGATTCGATGCGGGTCTGCCGGTCAGTTTTGTGGTTGCCTCCACAGCGGATTACCAGGAGGTCATGCGCGTCGGCGAAGAACTGGTAAAAGCCGCCAAAGAGTCGGGTCTGTTCGTGTTCGTCAAGCAAACGCTGGACTTCAACCGACCGGAGGTCAGGGTCAACATCGACCGGGCACTCGCGGCGCGCCTGGGTATCTCGATGCGGGATATCGGACAAACCCTGTCGACCATGCTGGGCGAAGTGGAAGTGAACCGTTTCAACCTGGAAGGGCGCTCCTACAAGGTGATCCCGCAGGCCGGGAGAGGTTTTCGCCTGACCAAAGAGGAGCTGGAAAAATACTACCTGCGCACAGCCAGTAACGAACTGGTGCCGCTGTCCGCCATTATCTCGCTGGAATCCGCGGTCGAGCCTAACGAACTGACCCAGTACCAGCAACTCAACAGCACCACCATACAGGGCATTATGATGCCGCCCAATAGCCTGGGCACTGGCCTGGCCTTCCTGCGCGACAAGATGCAGGAAATCGCGCCCAAGGGGTTCAAAGAGGGCTACACCGGTGCTTCGCAACGTTTTATGCAGGAGACCGCCTCCTTCCCCATCCTGTTTTTCCTGTCGATGATCCTGATCTTTCTGGTGTTGGCCGCCCAGTTCAACAGCTTCCGGGATCCCTTCGTGGTGCTGCTCAGCGTGCCCCTGTCCATCTTTGGTGCCGTGGTCCCCATCGCACTGGGTTTCGCGACCCTGAATATCTACACCCAGATCGGCCTGCTCACGCTGATCGGGCTGATCAGCAAACACGGCATCCTGATCGTGGAGTTTTCCAACAAACTGGTATTGCAGGGTATGACCCGGCGCGATGCCGTGCTCGAAGCGGCATCCCTGCGCCTGCGCCCCATACTGATGACAACCTTCGCCACCGTGATGGGTGTGTGGCCGCTGGTGATCGCCAGTGGGCCCGGGCGCCAACAGCCGCTTCAGCATCGGCCTGATGATCACCGCCGGCATGCTGGTCGGCACCCTGTTTACCCTGTTCGTGATCCCGGTGTTTTATTTGCCCTTGACCAGACAGAGTGAGCAACCAGTCCCTGCTGCCAGAGCAGGCACAGACCCATCCCCCGCCTGAGGCGATGACGTGGCCAGACAAGGGCTGTTCGTGCCTGATTTCGCAGGTGGACGGAAAAGCTCCAAACGACCAAAGGTCGTGCGCCACCGACAGCCACTGCGCGAACAGTCTTCGATCAGGACCAGATGCCGGGACCGTATGCTGGGAAACCATCTGCCGTCGATATCCCATTAATGCTTTTTTACTAATCTGATAGACTACCGGAGCAACAATAATAAGAGCCCGGGTTAGGTATGGGACCAGCTTAACATTCAAGGAAAGCCCTTTTTCTGCCTGAACCAACAGTGCCGCCTCTGTTGTTGGAATGTAGGAGAGTACGATGTGAGTGAATTTCTTTTGCACAGACCTACTGATGCGGCCGATGCGCAGCAGGATGTTGAGGTCGCGCTGCTGCACGATGCCTATGCCCGTCTACGGCAGAGCTTGTTCATGGTTCTGGTGGTGTCTTGCATTTTTGCTGGTTTGTTATGGCCATTTTTCCCGACGCCACTGATGACGATTTGGTTGATCGTGATCCTGGGCGTTGCGGCCGCGCGTTATCTGCTGTGGGTCTTGTTCCAACGAGCCCAATCCCGGACGCTTGCGCTCGCGCACTGGCGGAGACTTTTTTTGGCTGGATCCGCCGCCGCTGGTGCAGCCTGGGCGCTCGGTCCGACCCTGATGATGCCCGAGGCTGGCAGTGCTGAGCCAGTGCTCTTTGTTGGCACACTCCTTAGCGTTTGCGCGGTCGCGATAAGCACATTGGCATCGCAGCAAGGCGCAATGCAGGTATTTATAGTCACGGCACTTGCTCCGCCCGCAGTTGCGATCTGGAACACTGGCGGGGATGTTGAGCGCGTGGCCGCCGCAGTTTTGATGGCAGGACTAATTTCATTGATGATTGTGGGTCGCCGTTCCAGCAAGGCGATGAGACACCTGTTGGAGACTCAATTTCGAATTCAGGAAATTCTCAACACAGCAATGGACGCGGTAATCGGCATCGATGCGCAAGGAAAAATCACGGATTGGAATCTTCGTGCGGAAACCATTTTTGGCTGGTCCAAGGAAGAAGTGCTGGGATTGATGTTTCATGACATGGTTTTTCCCGAACGAAATCAAGGAGACAGGCGCCAGGACCTGGCCCGGTTTCTGTCCACGCGGGATGACAGATTTTTAAAGCAGCGCATTGAAACGGTAGGCAAGCGGAGAAGCGGCGATGAGTTCCCCATCGAACTGACGATCACGCCGCTCAGGACGGGTAACACCTGGCACTTCACTGCGTTTATAGAAGATATCACCGAGCGTAAACAGGCCGAGAGAACGCTGCTGGAAACCAACCAGAAATTGGCGTTGCAATTTGATCAGGCGCCGCTGGGAGTAATCGAATGGGATATGAACTTCCGGGTGGTGCAATGGAACCCTGCTGCCGAGAAAATATTTGGATTCAGTGCGCAGCAGGCGTTAGGGCAGCATGCCAACTTCATTGTCCCCGAAGCGGAGCGTTCTAATGTTACCCCCATCCTGAATGAAATGCTCGCAGGAACGGGAGACGGAAACAGTGTCAACGAGAATGTCCGCAAGAACGGTGAATCTATCCAATGCGATTGGTACAACGCCGCTTTACGGGATGCCAACGGGAATGTGGTTGGTGTGATCTCCCTTGTCGACGACATTACCTCACGCAAGGTAGCGGAAGACGAAATCAGGAATCTGGCCTTCTACGACCATCTTACCGGTTTACCCAATCGGAGATTGCTCATCGACAGGGTCAGGCAAGCGATGGCCTCCAGTTCCCGCAGCGCTCAACATTGTGCGCTGCTGTTTCTGGACCTCGATAATTTCAAGATTCTCAACGATACGCTTGGTCATGACATCGGCGATCTGCTGCTACAGCAGGTTGCCAGCCGCGTAAGTAACTGTGTACGCAAGGGCGATACAGTCGCCCGCCTTGGCGGTGATGAATTCGTGGTGATGCTGGAAGAACTGAGCGAATTCATGCAGGAAGCCGTCATGCAAACTGAAGCCGTGGGCTCAAAGATTCTGGCCGCGTTCACCCAGCCCTACCAGCTTGATACTTATGAGCACGTCAGCACTACCAGCATCGGCGTTACGCTGTTCGCAGCACGTGACGGCAGCACCGAAGACCTGCTCAAACGAGCCGATCTGGCGATGTACCAGGCGAAGGCCGGGGGGCGCAACACGCTGCGCTTCTTTGATCCTGAAATGCAGACCGCAGTCACGAGCCGCGCAGCAATGGAAGAAAGTTTTCGCGAGGCTCTCCTGAAGAATCAGTTTGATCTCCACTACCAGGCTCAAGTAACAGCACAGGGCCACATCAGCGGCGCGGAAGTGCTGCTGCGCTGGCAGCATCCAGTGCGCGGCATGGTTTCACCTGTCGAATTCATTACATTTGCTGAAGATTCCGGATTGATTCTTCCCCTGGGTCGTTGGGTTCTGGAAACCGCCTGTGTCCAGTTGGCGAGGTGGGCCAGTCGGCCTGAAATGGCGCACCTCAGCGTTGCGGTGAATGTCAGCTCCCGCCAGTTGAAGCATTCGCATTTCGTTGACGAGGTGCTGGGTATTCTCGATCAAAGTGGCGCCAACCCGCATCGCCTCAAGCTGGAGTTGACCGAAAGCTTGCTGGTTGACGATGTGGAAGATGCCATTACCAAAATGACCGCATTGAAGGCGAAGGGCGTGGGCTTCTCCCTGGACGACTTCGGTACCGGCTATTCATCGCTCTCCTACCTGAAACGATTACCCCTGGATCAATTGAAAATCGATCAAGGGTTCGTCAAGCACGTGTTGACTGACCCCAACGATATGGCGATTGCAAAGATGATTATCGTGTTAGCTGAAAGTTTGGGCCTGACGGTAATCGCAGAAGGTGTCGAAACAGTCGAGCAGCGGGATTTTCTCGCAAACCTGGGCTGTTTGGCCTATCAGGGCTTTTTGATCAGTCGTCCCCTGGCCCTGGATGCGTTCGAGGAGTTTGTATTGGCGTCTGATTGCCGCCACTCATGACTACCGCCGAGAGAGTCCTGACAAGATAATTTGATTTTAGAAGTGCCGATAGCCTACTCTGGGTGGGCCATATCCGTCCAAAGAGTCCTGAGGCCCCACTTTTATTGGCTCACTTAAGAGATTTCAAATGCAAAGCGTACTGAGCTTATGCCAGGGTCTCCCTGAACAGGCGTTCCAGCAGGGCGACATCCTCATGACCGAGGGTGGCAGTGACAAATTGATTTATGTGCTTATCGAAGGCGGCGTGGATATATACAAGAGAGACATTCTTGTCAGCAGCCAGTTTGAGCCTGGGGCTATCTACGGCGAACTGGCGGTGTTGCTGGACGTTCCGCACACGGCGACGGTGAAGGCTGCGACCAACAGCAGAGCCTATGTGGTCGAGGAGGCGAATGAATTTCTCCGCTCCCATCCGGATATGTCCTTTCAACTGGCCTCGCTTCTGGCCAGGAAGTTGAACAGCATTACCAGCTACCTTGCTGATCTGAAGCACCAGTTCGAAGACCGCGATGACCACCTTGGCATGGTGGACGAGGTGCTTGAATCGCTGTTGCACGAGCAGGTTGAGGAACTCCAGCCGGGCTCCGATCGTTACCCCGACGATACTATTGACTGAGCCAGCCGGGCAAAGCCGTTAATTCAGTCCGCGACCACAGCAAGGACTGATTGAGGAAGACGGTCTGCCCACCTGCCAGGGAAAACCACAGCGCTTCCTCGACCTCGGTGTTGATAACAATGTGGCATGGCACCGGGCCGGATTGACGCCCCGCATTGAATACCCAGGTTTTGCCTATCCGGTCGACCCACGAGCCGTCTTTTTTGAATGGCGACTGGTGGATGTGCCCGGTGAGCACCATGTCTGGCTGGTACTGCTCGATCCAGGACAGTAGCTGGTCGTCGCCGAAAAAACGCCTGCCGTCCCAGCACGTCGGGGACGCACTGGGGGGCGCGTGGTAGACCCAGATCCAACGCTCCTTGTCCACTGGATTGTCACGATCAAACAGGGGAGCAATCTGGCGGCAACTTTCGGGGCCATCCCACCATGGGCAAACGGTAAACAACGTGCCGCCAATTTTAAGGCTGTCCGAGTCCGTCGGCACGCCAAACTGTCGGGCCCGTTGAATCCAGCGCGCATACTTTTCCCCGGCCGCATTTCGCGCATCGAGATCATGATTGCCCGAGCAGACCAGCAGCCTGGTCTTTGCACTTATGCGACGCATGTAGGCCTGTATAACGGTGATTTGCGAGCGGATGTCGACCGCCGAAGAAATGTCCAGATGATCGCCCGCCAGCACCACGACGTCATAGGCAGCAGCCTGATGCAGCACCCAGTCATACTGCTTCAGCGCGTAATGCATGTCAGCAACCAAAAGGCATTTCATACTAGCAACTGGTAATTGGTAGTTCGATCAAGGGTATGCGCTGCCAAGGGTGAGTTATGCTTGTGAATTTATAGTATCGAGTACCTGAGCGATGCAAACTGCACACCGATGAGATCGTTCACAAAACTGTAACTCTAATGTACATGCAGATGCAGGCCACACAGTGACACAGCAAGGAGGTACTGACAAGTCAACGAAATAAGGAGCGGAACCGAATGGCGCCGATCTGGCGGGTTAAGTAAGGACCATGCGCGCCAGAGCAGCCAATCTACTCGCGGTATGCCTTTAATCCGGCCTATACTTGTATGTCACATTCTCCAGAGGGTCTATTCATGTACAAAAGTATTGTATTGGCGGTACTGTTTATCGGTTCGACAGCGACGCTGGGCGGTTGTGCCCCCAGCCTTAAAGGGGATGTCTACTCGCGAGAAGATGCCCGCACACCACAGGTGGTGCTCATGGGTACCATCGAAAAATTGCGTCCGGTACAGATCGAGGGCACGAAAACAGCGATCGGGGCGGGTGCAGGTGCTGCGGTTGGAGGTATTGCTGGCAGTAGTGTCGGTAGCGGTAAAGGTGGTTATGTCGGTGCAGTCATCGGCGCAGTGGCGGGCGGTCTATTGGGGGCCGCGGCGGAAGAAGGATTGACGCGCACACAGGGCGTGGAAATCACAGTGAAAGAGGATAGCGGTCGACGCGTGCGTATGTGCAGGAAATCAGTGAAGGCGAGATCTTTCGAGTCGGCGAGCGCGTGGCCATTGTGAGTGTGAATGGCAATAGCCGCGTTGCGCATGCGCAGTAACCAAGGGTCAGGGCCGAATGGCACTGACTTAAGCTGAAAATGAAGTACATAGGCGTCAAATCAAGCAGGGCTTGACGGGACCGTCTGAGGCCATGGATGGCCGAAGCGAGCCTACATGGACGTATTTACGGCGTGTCCCGACAAGCCCTGCTCGGTTTGGCGCCGGTTTAGCAACTTAAGTCAGTGCCCCTCTTCCTGCGCCAGGAGCAGGAGTCAATCAGAATCGGAAACGCCATCGTTCTTGAGTTCAGCGAACTTTTCGGCCATTGTGGGGTTACCCTTAGTCAGTTTCTTGACAGTCAAGTCGTCGGCTTTGTTGTTGGCAAGACGGAGATTATTCTCGGAACCGAGCAGCGCATCCTTGGTCTTCTGAAGATGGTCGATGGTTTTGTCGATCTCCTCGATAGCCGTCTTGAATTTTTTGGACGCCAGTTCATAGTTCCGGGCGAAACCTGTCTTGAACGCCTCGAGCTCGTGCTCGAAGTTCGTGATATCAATGTTCTGTTCTTTCACCAGCGCGAGCTCTGTTTTGTACTTCAGTGAGTTCTGGGCGGCGTTTCGCAGCAGCGTAATGATCGGTATAAAGAATTGTGGTCTAACGACATACATCTTCCGATAACGGTGAGACACATCGACAATGCCGGAGTTGTAAAGCTCGCTATCAGGCTCAAGAAGTGAAACGAGGACCGCGTATTCACAGCTCTTTTCATTCCGGTCCTTGTCGAGTTCTTTAAGAAAGTCTTCATTCTTCTTCTTGGAAGCTGTTCCGTCATTCTCGTTCTTCATCTCAAACATGACTGAGACGATCTCAGTGCCAGCCTCATCCGAGTCGCGAAAAATATAGTCTCCCTTACTGCCAGCTCGCGCGTCGTTGTCTTTCTCGAAATATGCCCTGGGAAACGCTGTTGCTCGAATGCGATTGAACTCGATTTCGCAGTGCTGCTCCAGGGTTTCTCCAACCATCTTGGTCGAGAGGCGGGCCTTCATATCCCGGAGGCGCTCGATCGCGTCATCACGATCCTTGATCTGCGTCTCGTACTTATCCTTGAGCGACTTCTCGGCGAGCTGTTTCTCAAGCTGCGCTCGCCCAAGGTCGCCCTTGAGTTCGTCGCGCTCCTTTTCAAATGCGTTGACCGCCTCGGTAATCGCGAGCTTCTGCTCAACTTTGATGGCGTCGAGCCTGGCCTTCAGCCCCTGAATCTCCGCGTCCTTCGTAGCGGCAGTTTTCTGCAGTTCATTCACAAGCCTCGCCTCGGCAAGCTGTGAGGCAGCCTGCTTGTCATGCTTTGCTTGCTTGAGTTCGTTCGCGAGCGTGTCACGCTCTTTTTTCATTGCGCTTAGCGCTTCCGTGACGGCGAGTTGCTGTTTAACCTCACCGACATCGAGCCTGGCCTGCAGCTCCTGAATCTCAGCATCCTTGGCTGCGGCTGCCTTCTCCAGCTCGCTGGTGACCCTGGTTGTCGCGAGCTCAACTGCATTCCGCTTGTCCTGCTCTGCCAACTCGAGCCGCTCGTGCAACTGCTGCTCGAACTCGTGGTCGCGAACCTGCTTGAGAATGTCCGCGTACCCAGCCTCGTCAATCTTGAATGCTTTCTTACAGTGCGGACAGATGATTTCATGCATGACTACAGCCTCTCAACACTCTGCCCTCGTATTGGTCTTATGGCTCGTCATCATGCACCTCTTCTTCTGCTGTGTCCCTGTTGGCTGCACGCCTGTCGCGCCTGGGCTAATGGCAGCACCAGGCGCGGTGATGGCCTGTGTACCCGACGCCCCTGAGGCTGAAACCGCGCCACCGGGCAGCGGGACGATGAGGCTGTATTGGGCAAGCTTCCAGCCCTCACTGCCTCGTATCAACACACCCGTGCCCCGGCCGCGGCCGAGCTGATCGTGCTGCAGGGTCTCGTCGAACCAGGCCACGCTGCCGTCGGGGGATAGGCGGGTTTCCCGTTCAATGCTGCGAAATGCCCAGGCATTTCCCTGCATCAGATGCTCGCTGAAGAAATCCCGCGCGGACTGGCCTTCGAGACGCGCGGCGCCATCCACGCCGAGGAACACGACATCCTGCGCAAGCAGAGATTCAAATACAGCGGAGTTTGCGTCAGCGCCGGCCTTGTGCAGGGCGTCGAGGGCGGCATCCGGCGAGGCTTGCGCAACTGCCAGCATGGTTACCGCAAGGCCCGAGAGCAGAGCGCCGATCAATGATGCGAACTTCATAACATTCCCCTTGCCAGCAAAAGAGCAACAGTTTACAGGTTCAAGTCCTGCCTGGAAGCACTAGTGCGTACCGCAGGGAGCGGGCGCCCCTTGCGGGGCATCTTATTTCTGCTTGCCGGATTCCGCGCCCTTATCGCCCTGCGCGGCATCGCGGTACTGGTCCACCAGGTGCCGCTTGTACAACTTGCCGTTGTCCATGCGCGGCAGCTTGGGATGAAAATCCAGTGAGCGCGGCATCTTGATGTGGGAGATGCGCTCGCGCAGCCACTCCATGATCTCAATGGCCGTCTCGTCCGTGGCGTCGGCCCAGTTCACCGGCTCGATCACGGCCTTCACCTCCTCACCGAACTCCTCGTTGGGAATGCCGAACACCGCCACGTCCGCCACCTTGTCGTGGCTGGCCAGCAGGTTCTCCACTTCCTGCGGGTAGATGTTCACCCCACCGCTGATGATCATGAAGTTCTTGCGGTCGGTGAGGTAGAGAAAGCCGTCCTTGTCCACGTAGCCGATGTCGCCAGTGGTCGCCCAGCCCTTGTCATTGTAGGCCTGGGCCGTTTTCTCAGGCTCGTCGTGGTAGTGAAAGCGCGCCTGGCCGCCGCCAAAGTAGACGGTACCTGTCTCCCCCGTCGGCACTTCATTGCCGTGGTCGTCAAGGATGTGGAGTTCTCCCAGCAGCGCGGGACCGACAGAGCCCTTGTGCGTCAGCCAGTTCACAGAATCGATGATGGTGACGCCCACGCCCTCGCTGGCTGCGTAATACTCCACGATGATCTCGCCCCACCACGCGATCATTTTCTCCTTCACGTCGATGGGGCAAGGCGCAGCTGCATGAATAGCGAACTGTAGCGAACTCACGTCATACGCATCGCGCACCGCCTGCGGCAGCTTGAGCATGCGGGTGAACATGATCGGCACCCACTGGCTGTGGGTAACGCGGTGCTCCTCGATCAGCTTCAGCGCCAGTTCGGGTTCGAACTTCTCCATGATGACGCAGGTGCCGCCGTAGTAAGTCGCCATCATGGTCCAGTGCAGTGGCGCCGCGTGGTACAGGGGCGCGGGCGAGAGATACACCGTCTCCTCGCCGAAGCCGAACGCCGCGCCGAAGGCGGCGGCAAAGGGCGGCGCGTTGACGTCGCGGGCGTAGTCATTCACGAACACGCCCTTGGGCTGTCCCGTGGTGCCGGATGAGTAAAGCATGGGCACGCCGTTGCTCTCATCCGCGATCGGGGTGGGGGGCTGGGCATCGACGGCTTCCTCCCAGGACTCGTAACCGTCCGCGATTCCGCCAACCATGTAGAAGTGATTCACTCCGGTGGCTTCATCACGCACCTGGCGGGCAACCTCCAGCAGTGCGAGCGAGCCGATAAAGAGTTTGGCGCCGCAGTTCTCAAGGATGTAAGCCGTCTCGCTTTTCTTCAGGTGGGTGCTGATGGGCGTGAAGATCAGGCCGCTGCGCTGCGCTGACCACACGATCTCGATGAACTGGTGGCAGTTCTCAATCATCATGCCGATGTGGTCGCCGGCCTGCAGGCCCAGTGAGCGGAACAGCTGTGCGCCCTTGTTGGAGCGCCGGTCCAGTTGCGCGAAGGTGACCATCTCACCCGAGGCGCCCATGATGACGGCGGGCTTGTGGGGGTAGGTCTGTGCGGTAATGCTGGGGTGTGGCATGGGTGATTCCTTATTGATTTGCTTCGCTTGTCTTTGCTTGTCTTACAAGGACGTTCAACACTATAGGACGTTCAGCCGCAAGGCTCAACGAAAGCGCATCACGCCCTGCTGCATGGTGGTGGCGACCAGCCGCCCCTCGCGCGTGTAGAAGTTGCCGCGGGCCAGGCCGCGGCCGCCGCCGATGCGCTCCGCCTCGACCGTGTGCAGCAACCAGTCATCGGCGCGAAACTCCTCGTGAAACCACAGGGCATGATCCAGGCTGGCCACCTGGAAGCCGGCGCCGGCGAAATGGCGCCCGTGGGCGATCAGGCAGACATCGATCAGGAAGGCGTCGGACATATACGCCAGCAGCGCCTGGTGCAGGCCGCGCTGGTCAGGCACCGCCCCGGTGGTTTTCATCCAGGCCTGCAACACCGGCTCGCGCGGCACCGGGTGGTCCCAGTCCACTGGCTCCACGACACGGATGTCCAGGTCCTCCCCCGTGGTAATCATAAAACTCTCGTCCAGCTTGCCCGCCTCCAGACTCAACTGGCGTTCATTGGGCAGCGCTTCCGGTGGCGGCACCTGCGGCATCGCGGGCTGGTAGTCATCGCCCCGGGAGGGCACCTGGAAGGACATGGAACTGACCAGGATGGGCTTGCCACCCTGCAGCGCTACCACCCGCCGGGAACTGAAACTGAGGCCATCGCGGGCGCGTTCCACCTCGAACGCAATCGCCTTGGCCGGATCGCCCGGGCGCAGGAAGTAGGCGTGTTGCGAGTGCAGGACGCGCTCCGCGTCGACCGTGGCCACCGCAGCGCTGATGCACTGCGCCAATACCTGTCCGCCGTAAACCCTGAAGGCCGCCGGGTGCATATTGCCGGCGGTGAACCTGTCCTGGCCCAGCGGGCTGGGGCTGAGCACTTCGAGCAGTTGGGCTAGCATGGTGGTCTCTTTGTTCCCGGTAGAGTCGCTATTATCCAGATTTGTGATGCCATGCCAAACGCCATGTGCCGGGCGGGAACGTGCCTCGGGCTGGCGTTATTTGCTATTCTCCATCCCGGCAACCCTGTTAAATCGAGAAGGAAGCGCCGTGAGCAGCACATTATCCCCCGCCGAACTGCGCCGCAAGATACGTGCGGGCGAGCATACGCGGCAACACTTCAGGCCTGGCGCCCGGCTTTGTGCAGTGCAATATTGTGATCCTGCCCGCGGACAGTGCCCATGACTTCCTGCGTTTTTGCCAGCTCAACCCGAAGCCCTGCCCCCTGCTCGCCGTTGGAGAACGCGGCGCCGCAGCGCTGCCCACGCTGGGGGAGATCGACATACGCACCGATGTGTCAGCCTACCGTGTGTTTCGCAATGGCAAGGTCACGGAGGAAGTCACGGATATCACCGCCCTGTGGCGCGACGACCTGGTGACCTTCGCCCTGGGCTGTTCCTTTTCCTTTGAAGAGGCGCTGCTGGCCGACGGCCTCGAAGTGCGCAATATCACCCAGGGTGTGAATGTGCCGATGTACCGCACCAATATTGACTGCACCGCCGCCGGACCCTTCGCCGGCAAGATGGTGGTCAGTATGCGCCCGTTCCGGGCCAGCGACGCTATCCGCGCCATACAGATCTGCACGCGCTTTCCCGCGGTACACGGCGCGCCGGTTCACCTGGGCGATCCCGCATTGATCGGCATCGCCGACCTGGCGCGACCGGATTACGGCGATGCGGTGCGCATCGATGACGACGGAAATTCCGCTGTTCTGGGCCTGCGGCGTCACGCCGCAAGTGGCGCTGGCAGCGGCCAGGCTGCCGCTCGCCATCACCCACAGCCCAGGGTGTATGCTGGTCACTGATGTGCGCAACAGTCAACTGGCCGTACTGTAGAGACAGGATTCGACGATGCTACTCAACTGTGATCTGGGCGAAAGCTATGGCCGCTGGACCATGGGCATGGATGCCGCCGTCATGCCCTATATCCACCAGGCCAATATCGCCTGCGGCTTTCACGCGGGCGATCCCCTGACCATGCGCCACACGCTGGCCCTGGCGGCAGAGCACGGGGTGGCGATCGGCGCCCATCCCGCCTACCCGGACCTTGTCGGCTTTGGCCGCCGCAGCATGACGCTCAGCCGCGAGGAGATCATCGCCAACCTGCACTACCAGATCGCCGCGCTGGATGGCATGGCGCACTCCCTGGGCCTGGCTTTGGCCTATGTCAAACCCCACGGCGCGCTGTATCACGACATGATGGCGCGCAGCGAGGTACGCGCCGCCATCATCGAAGCGCTGGTCAGCTACCACCGGCCGCTGGCGCTGATGCTGCAGGCCACCGTGCGCGCCGATGAGCATCGGGCAGAAGCGGCAGCCGCTGGTGTGCCGCTGCTGTTCGAGGCCTTTGCGGATCGCTGCTATGCCGACGACGGCAGCCTGCTGCACACGCAGCCAGCCGGGCGCCGTGCACAACCGCGAGCGCATGCTGGCACAGGTGGCGCAGCTGCTGCAGGAGAACACGGTGACCACGGTCAGCGGCAACATCATCCCGCTGCAGGTCGATACCTTGTGCGTACACGGCGATAATCCGGAAGGCGTGCGCTGCATCGCGGCGATTCGCACGCTGGTGGACGGCGGCTGAATCGCGATGCGCCTGCAACCCGTGGGCGAGGACGCCCTGATGCTCTATCTCGGGGATAGCGCCACTGCGGCAACGTCCGCGCGTGTGCAGGCGGCGGTTCTCGCCATCGAGTCAGTGCTGGGCGAGGATCTTGTCGATCTGGTGCCCTCCTATGCCTCGGTACTGATTCTCTATGATCCCCTGCGCACCGACCACCTGCGTGTGGCCCGGCGTGTGCGTGGCGCCCTGCACAATTTACACGATCCGCACGCGCAGCCTGCGCCGGCGCCGCGCTGCGTGGTACTGCCGGTGTATTACGCCGCCGAGGTGGGTGCGGATCTTGAGTCACTGTCTGCGCGCGCGGGCCTGTCTGTGCAGGAGGTCATTGATCTGCACACAGGCACTGACTACCGCGTGTACGCGATCGGCTTCGCACCCGGATTCGCCTACCTGGGCGAGGTGGATGAGCGCATTGCCGCACCGCGCCTGGCCACACCCAGGGCCAGGGTGGCGCGCGGTTCAGTCGGCATCGCAGAGCGCCAGACCGCCGTATATCCGTCGGAGTCCCCGGGCGGCTGGAACCTGATCGGTCGCTGCCCGGTGCCGCTGTTCGATGCGCGCGCGCAACCGCCCATGCCGGTGTCTGTCGGCGACAGCGTGCGCTTTGAGTCGATCAGCCGCGAGCGCTTCCTGGCCCTGGGCGGGGATCTGGCATGAGCATGACAGTGCTGCAACCAGGCCCACTCAGTTTGCTGCAGGACAGCGGGCGACGCGGCCACCATCGCCTCGGGCTGAGCAACGGCGGCCCGCTGGACGGCGAGGCGTTTCACTACTGCAATCGTTTACTGCAAAATCCCGCAGGCTGCTACCGCGATCGAGGTCAGTGTCGGCGGCCTGCAGTTGCAGACGTCAGGTGGATACCTGGATCTGCCTCACCGGCGCGCCCATGCCACTGAGTATCAATGGCGAGGAGCGGACCCTGTGGGAGGTGCACCCGGTGTCATGCCGGAGACATTATCCGGGTGGGCTTTGCCACCTCCGGCTGTCGCAGCTACCTCGGTGTCGCCGCGGGTTTTGCGATCGAGCCCAGCTTTGGCAGTACCGCCACGGTGGTGCGGGAGCACATCGGCGGCTTGCGCGGCGAGCGCTTGCAGGTCGGTGATCAATTGCCCTGCGCCACGGTCACAGCATGCAAGCGTTACTATCTTGGCGAACGCGACCGGCCGCGCTATCAAAACACGCTGACCGTGCGCGTCATCCCGGGCTACCAGCAACGGCATTTCAGCCGCGCGGCGCAGCGCCGCTTCTTCGGTAGCACTTTCCATGTGTCCGAGCGCTGCGACCGCATGGGCTATCGACTGGAGGGACCGGCCATCGCGTGCGATATCGACGGCATCCTGTCTGAAGGAATTTGCTTCGGCGCCATCCAGATACCCCCGGATGGCCAGCCCATCGTGCTGCTCAATGATCGCCAGACCATCGGCGGCTACCCCAAAATCGGCGCGGCGCTGTCGCTGGACGCCGCGCGACTGAGCCAATTGGTGCCCGGATGCAGCGTGCATTTTGCGGCCATTACCCCGCACACTGCCCATAAGGCACTGCGTCTGGCGCAGCGTTTCGCGCTGCAGCGCCCGCTGCTGGAGCGCCGGCCGTGAATGAGCAGCGGCTCAGTGAGGAGATCGAACAATTGCTAGTGGCGCGCAACCCGCGCCACATGGAGGTGGCCCGCGCCGCCTTGCGACCGGGCTATTACCTGCGCGCCGCCCGACACCTGCGCGACATTCGCGGCACGGTCATCATCGGCACCGGCTTTCCCGTATCCGGCACCTTTGAAACCGACGGACCGGTGGGTGCCATGGCGCTCTACCAGGCACTGGCGGTGCTGGGCGCGCACCCCCTGATCGCCTGCGACGCCCCGCTGTCACACGCACTGGCCCCGGACTATCGGGTACTGGAGTTGACGCGCGCGCGACCTTGCAGGCCGCCCGCATCGAGGCGGCCATGCAACTGCATGCGCTGCAACCGCAGGCGATTGTCGCCATCGAGCGCCCGGGGCTGGCCGCCGACGGCTGCTACTATAATATGCGCGGGGAGGACATCACGGCGCACTGCTTTTTCTTCGACCCATTTATCAGCCAGGCCGACTGCCCTACTATTGCCATCGGCGACGGCGGCAATGAAATCGGCATGGGCAATATTGCCAGCGCCCTGGCCGAGCCTGGACATCAGCGCCTCCGTCACCCGCTGCGATGAACTGCTGGTGGCCGATGTCTCCAACTGGGGCGCCTATGGGCTGATCGCCTTTCTGGCGCTGTGGGCTGGGCAGGACCTGCTGGCGAGCGTCTCCCCGGTGGCGCTATTGAACTATCTTTCCGCCCGCGGCAGCGTTGATGGCGTGACAGGCGCAAATACCCTCACCGAAGACGGCCTGCAGGCCCGGCAGGGAATGCGCGTGATCGCGGCACTGCGCGCACTGACAAATTTCCCGCCCAGCTGAATGTTGTGGCGTTTCTATGGGACAATGGACAACTGGCATGAGTACTGTATATCTAAACGGCGACTATCTACCGATGAGCGAGGCTCGTATCTCGCCCATGGATCGCGGCTTTCTGTTCGGTGACGGCATCTACGAAGTCATTCCCTCCTACGACGGCAAGCTGGTGGGCTTCGGACCGCACCTGGCGCGCATGCAGAACGGCCTGGATGCCATCGAAATACCGCTGCATATGGATCACGCGCAATGGCGTGACATCGCCGCGCAATTGATTGCGCGCAATGGCGGCGGCAATCTCGGCCTCTACTTCCACGTCAGCCGCGGCGCCGATACCAAACGCCACCACGCGTTTCCCACAGGGATAACACCCACGGTCTTTGCGTTCACCTACTCCATTCCCCCATCGCCGGTGCCCGACAAGCGCGCGACCACGCCCTTTACTGTGATCACTGCCGAGGACCTGCGCTGGCACCGCTGCAATATCAAATCGATCTCCCTGCTGGGCAATGTCTTACACTATCAGCACAGTGACGCCCACGGGCACAATGAAACCATTCTGTACAACCATAACCGGCGAACTCACCGAGGCATCGTCGTGCAATGTCTACGTCGTCAAAAATGGCATCGTGGCAACCCCGCTGCTGGATGAGCAGAAACTGCCCGGAATAACCCGTTACATGCTGTTGGACATTCTGCGTCGCGATGGCCGCATTGCCGTGGATGAACGTGTCGTGACACTGGACGAACTGCGCAACGCGGACGAGGTTTGGCTGTCCAGCTCCACCCGGGATATCGTACCAGTGGTTGCAGTTGACGATCATCCGGTGGCTGACGGCCAACGTGGGCGATGTGTGGCTGGCGGCGCAAACACTGTATAGCGCACACAAGTTCGAGTTCTGATGGCCAGGCCCAACCAGGCGCGACTGGATCTCGGTGCACTGCGACACAATGTCAACGTGGCGCGCGAGCTGGCGCCTCACGCCAAAGTGATGGCCGTGGTGAAAGCCAATGCCTATGGCCATGGCGCGGTAATCATCGCCGGGGCTCTGCAATCCATGGTGGACGCACTGGCCGTCGCCTGCATCGAGGAAGCGATGGAGCTGCGCTACGCCGGGATTACCGCCCCCATTCTGCTGCTGGAGGGCGTCTTCGAGGCAGCGGAGCTGGCTACTGCAGCGCAGCTGGACCTGTGGCTTACAATAGGCAACGAACGGCAGCTGCGCTGGCTGGAAGAGGCCACGCTGCCACTACCGTTAAGCTGCTGGCTCAAGGTGGACACCGGCATGCACCGCCTCGGCGTAGCGCCTGAGACCGTCCCGCAGTTTTACCAGCGCCTGAGCGCCACCGGCAATGCCGTCGACGCCGTGGTGACCTACACCCATCTCGCCTCGGCGGACGATGTGCACAGTCTGCAAACGCCACGACAACTGGCCGTGTTCGACGCCCTGCCCTGTGGCGCGCTGCGCAGCGCGGCCAATTCTGCCGGCCTGCTGGCCTGGCCCCAGGCGCACTACGACTGGGTGCGCCCCGGTTACATGCTGTACGGCAACTCCCCGCTGCTGCAGGATCATCCGCAGGCCCGGTCGCTTAAACCGGTAATGACCCTCGCCTCCACTGTAATCTCCCTGCGCGATGTCGCTGCCGGGGAAGCCGTGGGATACGGTGGTACCTGGGTGGCGCAGCGACCCTCGCGCATCGCGACGGTAACTATTGGCTACGGCGACGGCTACCCGCGCCATGCTGCCAATGGCACGCCGGTGCTGGTCAACGGACAACGCGCGCCGCTGGCGGGGCGTGTCTCCATGGATATGATTACAGTCGATGTCACAGACCTGGGCGAGGTTCAGCTCGGCGCAGAGGTGGTGCTGTGGGGCGCGGGTCTACCGCTGGCCGAGGTGGCGCGTTACGCCGACACCATCGGCTACGAACTCACCACACGCATGCCAGCACGCACCCCGCGGGTGGTGGTCAATGCATAGTATCGCATTGCCAGCGCCGCGGCTGCCATAATCACTAAGTGCCTCGCGACCAGGACAGCGCACCGTTCGACGCGTCGACCAGCACGCAGCTACATCAGTTAATTGCACACCAGGCGGCCGCACAACCTGCCGGCGTGGCGCTGTGGTGGCAAGGTACAGCGATCAACTACGCCAGCCTGCAGCGCGATGTCCTGGCCGCTGCGGGGCGTCTGGCTGCCGACGGCGACTGTAGGCGATCGCATCGCGGTGCTGTCGTGGAACTGTCCAGAGTTTGTACAGCTGCTTTACGGCGTGCCCGCCGCAGGCAGGATCCTGGTGCCCCTCAACACCCGACTCGCCCCTGCGGAGCTGATCTACCAGTTGCAATGCACTGGCGCCACGACACTGTTCGGCGACCGTGATTTACTCAAGCCCCTGCTGGCGCACGCGGATTTTCCGCCCGGTGTCCGCATTATTGCGCTCGGAGATGACTACGAGGCCTGGCTGGCAAACGCCCGCAGCGCAACGCTGCCCGCTACTTGCGGGGAAGATCCGGTGTGGATTTTGTTCACCTCCGGCTCCACCGGGCGACCCAAGGGGGCTGTGTTGAGCCATCGCTCGTTATTGGCCGGGCTGCGCTCAGCGGCACTGGCGCGCCCGGTCAATGCCGGCGATAAGTATTACTATCCGTTTCCCCTGTTCCATGTGGCCGCGCACAATGTGCTGCTGCAACACCAGTACGGTGCAGCCGTGGTGCTGGCCCGTTCGTTTGACGCTGCCGACACCCTCAGGGCCTGCCGCGAACTGCAGGTGACCGCGATGTCCCTGGCGCCGACCATGATCGCCATGTTGCTCGACCACCCCGACTTCACACCGGCGGACCTGCGCTCCGTGCGTACCATCGGCTATGGCGCCTCAGCGATGCCCCAAACGCTGTTACAGCGCCTGTTGGCCGAGAGCGACGTCGGCCTGTGCCAGAGTTACGGTATGACGGAACTGTCCGGCAGTGTGGCCTTCCTGACACCGCAGGATCACCGTAGGGCAGCGGGCGACAAGCCGCAATTGCTGAACAGCGTGGGCCGTCCCGTGCCGACCGCGCAAATCAAACTGATCGATGACGAGGGACGCCTCTGCCCACTCGGCGCGCCCGGGGAGATTCTGGTGCAAGCGCCCCAGTGCATGCAGCGATACTGGAATGATGATGCAGCGACCGCACAGGCCATGGTCGACGGCTGGCTGCACACCGGCGACATAGGTCGTTTCGACGACGCCGGCTACCTCTACATTGTCGATCGCAAGAAGGACATGATTATCAGTGGCGGGGAAAATATCGCGTCCAGGGAAATCGAGGAGGTGCTGCGCCGGCACGCAGCGGTCAGGGACTGCGCCGTCATCGGCCTGCCGGATGCCAAATGGGGTGAGCGCCCCTGTGCGGTACTGCGCCTGAAAGAAGACATCAGCGACCGGGACCTGTCGGCCTACTGCCGCGACTTTCTCGCCGGCTATAAAATCCCCCGGCGCTGGATTCGCGTCGACGATCTGCCGCTTAACGCCGCCGGTAAAATCGACAAGCCGCTGCTGCGGCGCCGGTTCGCAGCGCCCGGCTAATTGCTGTCCTGTGAATCCAGAAAGCCGGCGAATTCCGCCTCATAGAGCCTGAACAACACCAGCGTGATGGAGAATACCAGCGGGCCATAAATCAACCCGATCAGGCCAAAAACCTGTAGGCCGCCAATGAGTGAGAAGAACACTACCACCGTGCTCATACTGGCGCCCTGCATAAACATGGGCCGCAGGAAATTATCGATAGAACCCACCACGACCACGCCCCACACCACCATGAACACAGCCCACCCCCACTCTCCGGTTGCCAGCAGGAATAGCGCCGCCGGCACCCAGACCAATGCCGTGCCCACAAAGGGAATCAACGAGGTAAAAGCCATCACCGCGCCCAGGAACAGGCCGGGGAGACCTGCGAGCCACAGGCCAATTCCCCCCACAAAGCCCTGGGTCACGGCAGTCATCAGTGAACCCATCAGAGCGGTTTTGCTGACGGCCCTCACCTCCGCAAACAGCGTCACTTCCTGGCTGCGTGACAGCGGCAGTGCGCGGTGCAGGAAGGCAATCAATTTGTCGTGATCGCGCAGCACAAAGAACAGCACAAACAACAACAGTACAAAATTGACCACGAAGCGGGTCAGGCTGCCGATGATGGATGCGGAGACATCGGCAAACCTACCCCCCATCAGTGCGGCGAATGCCAGTGCCTTCTCGCGGATGCTATCGGCGGTCAACGCTCCCTCGGGCAGTATGCGCGTCGCGCGCGACTGGATTTCGACCACCCAGGGATGCGCCATGACCTTCTGGATATTCTCCTGCGTCGCCCACTCGCGGACGATCACCGAGTAGTCGAAGCCCTCCTTGAGCACGGCCACCAACAGCACCAGCGCGGGAATCAGGATCACCAACAACAGCGTCAGGCAACTGATCAGCGAGGCGGTGGTGTTGCGCCCCTTTAACGCCTGCACCAGACGCTGGTGGAGCGGGAACGCCAGCATGCCGATCAGTATCGCCAGGACAATCGGCTGCAGGAAGGGCTTGACCAACCAGTACGAGGCGTACAGCGCGATGGCGAGAAAAAATCAGCAATACCACGCGCTGGGAACGGCCTTCAAAGGGAGTGTTCATAAATCCATTGTCTCTGCTGGGCGCATGGCGAGGTGACCAACATAGAGCTTTTTCAGGAAAAATCAACGCCGCCCACCGCGCCGGGGCCTACGCAGACAGGGCGCACAGAATTCCATACTGGATTAACAGTGAGATTCGACGAGGGTAGATTTCGCCACTCATCCTGTTTATGTTGTGCCCCAGTCCTGTCAACGTGAACCGCGCGGTACCACTATGACAATACCTGACAGCACACCCATCCTCATTGGCGCAGGCCAGGCCACCTGGCGCGAGGTCGATGCCGGCAGAACGCCCGTTGACGCGCTGCTACGCGGCCGCTGCGGCGGCTATTGACGATGTCGGCAACGCACGCCTGATCGCCGCGATTGACGCCGTGGCCATGGTCAGGTTTATCGCCGACACCACACCCGGTGTCGGCGCGCTGTTTCCGCGCAATCCTGGCAATGCACTGGCTAAACGGCTGGGTATTTCCAGTGCCGCTATTTTCCAGGGCACCATTGGCGGCAATACGCCGCAGTACCTGGTCAATCATTTTGCCGGCAAGCTCGCGCGCGGCGAACACGGCGTGGTACTGCTCGCTGGCGCGGAACTGCTGGCGACCCTGTTCAGGGTCCTGCGTTCCGGCGAGAACATCTCCGCATGGGCGGGAGAACCGCAGCCGGAGCCGCCGACCATAGGACACGAGCGCGACGGACACACCGCCCTGGAACTGGCCCACGGGCTGTACGAGCCGATCAATACCTACCCGCTGTTCGAGAACAGCCTGCGCCATCACCGCGGCGTCAGCAGCGAACAGCACACGGCATATATTGCGCAGTTGTGCAGCGCCATGAGCGCGGTCGCCGCGAACAATCCGTATGCGTGGCGGCCGCAGTTCCAGACGGCGCAGGACATCGCCACGGTGGCGCAGAACAATCGCTACATCGGCTACCCCTACACGCGCGCCATGAACCCCATTCTGGAAGTCGACATGGCCGCCGCCGTGATCATGACCACAGCGGGCAAGGCGCGCGAACTGGGCATTGACCGGAGCGCTGGATCTACCTGCGCGGCGGCGCCGATGTTAACGACATCTGGTATGTCAGCGAACGGCCAGAGCTGCACCGCTCGCCAGCGATCAATGCGGCGTGGAAGTCGGTGTCAGCGCAGGCCGGTATCGCGCTGGATGAGATTTCCCATTTCGACATCTACAGCTGCTTTCCCAGCGCCGTGCAGATCGCCTGCAACGAGATCGGACTGTCGCCGCTGGATGCACGCGGCGTGACGGTGACCGGCGGCCTGCCCTGCTTCGGCGGACCGGGCAATAACTATTCCCTGCACGCCATCGCGGAAATGTTCACCCGACTGCGCGAGCTGGGTGCGGGACACGGGCTGGTCACCGCCAACGGCCTGTACCTGACCAAGCACTCGCTGGGCCTGTACTCGACCGAAGCGCCCAACACACCGTGGG
>CAVQGV010000002.1:0-455980 GCA_963712135.1 uncultured Gammaproteobacteria bacterium | reverse complement strand
TCGGTACAGGGTCTGGCTAAATTTTCGCGCTGCCTCACGATCGAATTTCTTTGCCTCGCCGCAACCTATCAATAGTATGCGCTTTGCGGCACCAGTGCCTGGCAGGGTAAGGCTCTCACCTGTTTTGGCACGAAAGTCCCCCAATGCAAGCGCGGCCTTGATGGCTCCCGCACAGGCCCGGTCGAGTTGCAGCGCGGCTCCGCTCAGTTTCGTGTTTTGGAACAACGGCAGGATCGCGCACTGCGTGGAGGCAATGGCGATATCTCTCACATCGCGAGCAATGAACGTCATGGCAGACATAGAATTTTACCAGTGAACTAAAAGTGCCCTAGTGTATGCCGAGCGGCGCGTAAACTGAACTGAAAAAGCAGCCCTGAGCGGCTTCATAGTGGCTTCAGGGCTTTTTCTCCCGGGCCTGCTTGGGTAACAGGATCAGCTGCGTACGGGAAAGGTAGTCATGCCAGTAACGGTTATTGTGATCGATCAGGCACCACAGATAGCCAAGTCCAAGGCAAGCTGCTGACAGCAAGGCACCGAGGCAGCGCAACAGGACCTTGGCTGCGGTGGGAGGTCTGCCCTGGTAGTCCACCAGTTTTATGCGCCATGCCTGCATGCCGAGAGTTTGTCCGCCATTGAGCCAGAAGACACTGAAAAAGCCGATGACACTCACAGCTGTGAGCAACTGCACCAGATGAGGATGGAGTACCTGCTGCTCGCCCGCTGTGAGTCGTACTACTATCCCCAGGGCCAGTGCGTTGACCACCGCTATAAGAGCCACGACCAGGAGCGCGTCATAGAGCATCGCGGTCAGGCGACGCGGGAGCGATGGAGAGAGATTTGTTTCAGGAGCACTCATGAGTACAAGTTTAGCATTATTGCTGTAGCGTATTAACGAAATGTAAATTGAGGGCCGCTTCCGGTGCGTGCTACATTGACCATCGCTGTAAGGGGTTATGCGCATGAATGTGCTGTTGGTGGAGGATGACAAACAGGTTGGCGAATTCATTGTCGCCGAGCTGGTTGCTGCGGGCCACTCCTGTGTCCACGCACTTGATGGGGAGGTCGGTCAGCAGGCGGCTTCTGAAGCCACCTATGACGTGCTGGTGGTCGATCGCATGATGCCCCGGATCGACGGGCTCACCTTGATCAAGACCCTGCGTAAGTCGGGGAATCACACCCCTGTACTGGTTCTGAGTGCACTTGGCGAAGTGGATGATCGGGTACAGGGACTGCATTGTGGTGCAGATGACTATCTGGTCAAGCCATTTGCCATGGCCGAATTACTGGCACGACTGGAAGTGCTTCATCGTCGCATCTCGCTGTCCGGTGGAGACATCCAACCAGGCTCGTAGTCGCTGATCTATCCATGGACCTGCTGCGTCAGTACGTGCAGCGTCGGGATACGCCTATTACATTGCAGCCTCGCGAGTACAAGCTGCTGGAATACCTGATGCGTAACGCCGGGCAAGTAGTAACGAGGGCCATGCTGCTCGAGCATGTATGGGGCTATCATTTTGACCCACAGACCAATGTTATCGATGTGCATGTGTCGCGTCTGCGCCAGAAAATTGATAAGGACTTCGAGCCTCACCTGCTCGCTACTGTGCGGGGTACGGGCTACCGGCTTGGCCCTGAATTTGTCGACTGAGCGCTATCTTGTGCAGATCCGTGAAGTCGTAAACAGCCTCACTTTCCGTTACATCGTTAAATATGTCATCGTACTCAGTGCTGCCGTATTCCTGCTGCAGGCTATTTTCTATCTGTATTTCAGCTACACCTCTTTTAGGGATCTGGGCAAAAGCGTGGTGGATGAGCTGGAGACCCTGGAACTGGTATATCGCGGACAGTCTCTGGAAGGAGTGGAGCAGTATATTGCTGATCAGATGGAATCACCGTCCGTTAACCGTTTTTATTATCTGGTGACCGATCAGTCAGGAGCGAAGTTGGCCGGTGATTTACCCATTGCACCGCGTTACCGCGAGTTTGACGACGGCTGGCTGGGTTTCGAGATGGCATTGCAGAATTGGGGCAAGTCTATCGATGTGGATTTTCTGGCGCGTCCGATGGCGCTTGGTGATGGCTACCGGGCGATGGTAGCACGTGATTACGCAGATATTGTGGAGCGGGCCAAACTGGTGTTTCGCACGCTGGTCAGGGTCATGATCGCGACCGTGATACTGGGCATCATCGGTGGCTTTTTCAGTGCGTCCCGTGCACTGGATCAGGTCGAGCAGTTGAATCGGGAGATTTCCCGCATAGTGCGCGGAGACCCCGGCCAGCGGCTCCAGGTAACGGGCGAGAAGGGTTATATACGAGCCCTGGCAACAGTCATGAACCAGATGCTGGAGCAGATGGAAACCCTTATGCAGGGCGTGCGCAGGGTCTCTGACAATATTGCCCATGATCTGCGCACACCGCTGACCCGTATGCGTAACAATCTCAGCCAGTTGCGCAACCAGCTGGGGCGGCAGGAGGCGGGCAACTCGATCGAATCATTGAGGAATGCGATGACCTGTTGTCCTCTTTCAACGCGTTGTTGCGCATTTCGGCGCTGGAGTCTGGCAGTCGCCTGGCCGGAGGGCATGACGTGGAGCTGGGCGCGCTGTTGCGCGACGTCGTCGAACTCTATGAACCATTGGCTCAGGACAGGGAGATTGAGTTGGTGCTGGATGCGCCCCAGCCGCAGCTGTGCAAGGGAGAGGCAGACCTGCTGTTCCAGATGTTCGCCAATATTCTGGACAATGCGATCAAGTATACGTTACCCCGGGGCCAGATACGGGTGCAATTGAGCCCAGCTGCTGCCGACACTGGTCACAGTGTACGTATCACCGACTCCGGACCGGGTATTCCGATGGGGGAGCGCAAGAATGTCTTTCGGCGCTTCTATCGCGTTGAATCGAGTCGTACAGAGCAACCGGGGCATGGACTTGGTTTGAGCCTGGTGCAGGCTATTGCACAGTACCACCATGGCAGTGTGGAACTGGCCAGCAATAATCCCGGACTGCAGGTCAGGGTGACACTACCATAGCATCGCAATGCCGGGGCGCTTGCCGGCCTGCTTTCACTCTGTCAGCGAAATATGGTCAGTGGAGGGCGCTGTACCGTGTTCCCGCTGCGGTATTGCTCTTCCAGCAGTGCGGTCCCGGCGGGCAGTACGGCCAGTGCGGAGAAATCCAGCTGCAAGACCGGTGGTTCGGGTGCGGCGCAGTCGCTGAAGTCGGTGCCAGGTGCTGACAGGGCCAGGCCATCGATCACCGGCGATAGCGGCACGGTAAATCTGGGAAGATTGGGGATGATGTCGCCCGCGTCTGCCATGCTCAGGTGGCGTGTATCCGGCGCCATAGGGGGAGGCGGGGCCTCTTCCGACAAGCGCTTGGCAGCGGTATCCATCGCCAGGCCAGAGGTGTCTACCTCACGGATGATAGGTGCAGGCCGTTCTTCTTCTCGTAACACCTCGGTTCCCGCTGGAGTAAGCGCTATGCTTCCCGGCTCAGGTGCCGCTGCCTGGTTTAATGCTTGCGGCGATGCCCCTGAGGCGCCAGAGCTATAGAGACTGGTATCGGGAGCAGCTGCCAGTGCGGCAATTTTTTCTGCCGCCGTCATGGCCCGGGCGGGCGCGGCTTTGGTGGTGGCGGCAGCAGGATCGGTGAGTTTCACTATGGGTATCGCACCCGCACTTTCCATGGCCTGCCTATACTGAAGGGCCGTTGCCTTGTCGCAATCGCGTTTGATTAGCTGGGTTTTACCGCTAAACAGTTTATCCAGGGTCGCTTGATCTGCATTAAAAACTTTGGCCAGTTTGTTGCGGACGCTGGACCGATCATAGCCGTCCAGCACCTGACCGGCGAAGTACACATTATAGCGCTCTTCCATTGGGCGGTCTCCTCACATCTCACGTCCCAGTATAGCCTCTTACCAGCTTCGGGGTCTTGTGGGCAGCGAACTCAAGCGCCCTGCGCCTGGCGTTCCAGCTCGATCTTCAGGCTCTCGGTCAAACGCAATTGTCGCGCCAGTTCATCCAGATAGGCGCGCTCCATGAAACTGGTATCGTCGACCATCAGCAAGCTGGCCAGGTACATTTCAGCGGCAAGTTCGGGCGAAGCTGCGGCTCTAGCCACTTCTGCCGGGTCGAGTGGGCGACGCAGTTCATCCTCAACCCATTGGCGCATTACGGGGTCGCTCTCCAGTCGCGACAGCTCCGCCTCAACCAGGTCTCGTTCGCGCTCGTCCATGTGGCCGTCGGCCTTGGCTGCCGCGATCATGGCCTTGAGCATGCCGCGACTGTGCTGCTTCGATCTCAGGAGAAGACAACAGGTTCACCGTGCGCAACGAGGGCGAGGGCGACAGACTCGTATCAGGCCCTGTTGCCTGAGCCTGTTGCGCCTGCCAGTTGTTGAAGGCTCGAAACGCCATAAGCCCCAGTGCTGCCACACCGCCGTATTGCAGTGCCTTGCCGCCGATGCGACGGCCGCCCTTGCTCCCTAGCAACAGGCCCAGCGCTCCCCCTGCGACGGCACCAGTGCCAAACTTGCCCAACCCGGAATCGGGCTGGTTTGCTCCCGCCGTTTTATTGTCGCCAGTATTGTTATCAAGCATGGACAGGCCAGACTTCAGCAGTTGTTCCAACATGGATTGTGCACTCATATTTCAGATGTCTCCTGACATGGTTGGATGGTGAGTATCATAGATGGCCGGGGTAACAGAAAGTTCAGCGCCCGACATCATCACTGGCGTTGCTATTAAATTTTTTCCCGGCGAGCCTATGCGATACCACAGTGGATATCTGACCATCGACGATGGGTTCTGCTAACATGGTGCTCTCGTTACCGTGACACTATCTATGAGCGACCGCGTCCCCACTCGATTTGTACGAACCTTGCTACGCATGGTGGGGGACAGGGGTTATGATTTCAGCGCCATTCTCATTGAAGCGGGACTGGATTTCAATCCTCTGGATGAGACTGATCTTGACTATCGCGGCGAGATCAGCGCCATGCAGTATTCACGCATTTATCAAAGCGTCCTCAGCCTGCTGCAGGATGAAACCTTCGGCACGACCGCGCAGTGAACTGGTCGCCCCCGGAGCGTTTCGCATGATGTGTTATTGCATTATTTCCTGTCGTAATCTGGGCCAGGCGATTCAGCGCGCTGCTGAGTTCTATCGCACGTTTTTTGATGAGCGCAGTCAGTTATATGCCAATTTCAGTGACCAGTTTGCGCGCGTCGGTTATCGCACGCGTTTGCGTGAGGGGCACCCCCGCGTGGCAGCGGCAGATGCCTACGGATTGTCCATGTGGCATCGCTTTTTTGGCTGGTTGTGCGGGCGACCGATTGAGCTTAAACGCGTGGATTTTACCGGGGACACGCCGCAGCGCCTGGAGAAATATGAAAGCCTGTTCGGATGCCCTCTCTACTTCAACCAGGTCAATGATCTACTCTATTTCGACAGTGCTTGCCTGGCCTGGCCTGTGGTGCACACCGAGCACTCGCTGCGCGAATTCCTGCGCACGGCGCCCTACCAGTTGTTGATGATGGAGAGCAGTCCGCAGGGCAATAATCTCTCCGCCCAGGTCAAAGCCATGATAGGACACGATTTTAGTGAGGGATTTCCAGGATTCGAAACCATCAGTAGCGCCCTGAATATGTCGGCCCCAACCCTCCGGCGCAGGCTGAAACGCGAGGGTACGACGTTCCAGCAACTCAAGGACGAAGCACGCTGTGACGCTGCCAAGCTCTGCCTCGACCGGCCGGAGTTGTCGATTAACGAGGTTGCCCTGCAAATGGGATTTACTGACCCCAGCGCGTTTCACCGATCTTTCAAGAAGTGGACGCTGCAGACGCCGGGACAATTTCGTGCCACCCGGCGCGCGCGCAAAAGCTGAGCACTGGCGCTGTCCCCGCTGGTAGACCTTGGCTATAATCCACCCCGCATAGTTTTTTGTATTATCCCTGGCAGGTTTTTTCATGACAGTGCAGCAGGACATTGAACAGCGACTGCAGAGCAGGTTTTCCCCTGTGTTCCTGGACGTTGCCAATGAAAGTCACCAGCACAGTGTGCCACCCAACTCGGAAACCCATTTTCGGGTGGTGCTGGTCAGCACGGCTTTCGACGGCAGTTCCAGAGTGGCCCGACACCAGCAGGTCTATGCGGCGCTCGCCCCCCAACTGGAGGGACCGGTGCACGCGCTGGCGCTGCATACCTACTCGCCCGGCGAGTGGCAGCAACGCGAGGGCGACGCGCCGGCTTCACCCCCGTGCCTGGGCGGCAGTAAAGCCGAGAGTCCCTGAGCCTCTGTTATGGATACGGTCGTCGTTGCCGCGCTGTACAAGTTTGTCACCCTGGATGATTACCACGCCCTGCGTGAACCCCTGCTTGATGCTTGTGTCACAGCCGGCGTGCGCGGCACGCTCCTGCTCGCCAGCGAGGGCATCAATGGCACCATCGCCGGCAGCAGGGCGGGCATCGATCAGGTATTGACCTACCTGCGCAGTGATCCGCGCCTGGCCGACCTGGAGCACAAGGAATCGCGGGACGTCCAGATGCCTTTCTATCGCATGAAGGTCAAGTTGAAGAAGGAGATAGTCACGATGGGTATAGCGGGGGTTGATCCCAACCTGCGCGTGGGCACTTATGTCAGACCCTGTGACTGGAACGATCTTGTTAATGACCCCGAAGTACTACTCATCGACACCCGCAACGACTATGAATGCGATATTGGTAGCTTCAGGGGTGCGGTTGATCCACGCACCAGGAGCTTCCGGGACTTCCCGGCGTTTGTGCGCGCCAATCTCGATCCGGGAGTGCATAAGAAGGTCGCGATGTTCTGTACAGGTGGGATTCGCTGTGAAAAAGCATCGGCGTTTATGCTCAATGAGGGGTTTGCGGAGGTTTATCACCTGCAGGGTGGGATTCTGAAATACCTCGAAGAGGTGCCGGCCAAGGAAAGTATCTGGGACGGCGAATGTTTCGTGTTCGATAACCGGGTGGCGGTAGACCACCAGTTGCAGAAGGGGCGCTACGACCAGTGTTATGGATGTCGCCATCCCATAACCGAGGAGGACAAACACTCCGGCAGGTATGAGGTGGGGGTGTGCTGTCCCCACTGCTACGAACACCTGACGCCTGACCAGAAGTTGCGCTTCAGGGAGCGCCAGAAGCAGGTTGAATTGGCAGCACTGCGCGGCGCACCACATGTCGGAGCGCCGCCGCCCACGCGCCAGCAATCCGCGGCAACATACAATACTCAGGTAAAGGAATAGCCTATGGCACTGCTGCGGGATCGGGTCGTGGTGGTTACCGGGGCCAGTCGTGGAGCGGGCAAAGGGATTGCGCTGGCACTGGGCGCCACCGGTGCCACCGTCTATGTGACCGGGCGCACGCGCAATGAGGGTGATGCCCCGCTGCCCGGTACCGTACAGGCGACTGCGGCGGCGGTGACCGCTGCCGGGGGCAAGGGCATTCCCGTCTACTGTGATCACGCTGACGATGCCAGGGTGCGACAGCTGTTTGAGCAGGTAGCCGATGAGCAGGGCCGTCTCGATATCCTGGTGAACAATGCCACCAGTTTGCATGAGGCCCTGACCCGGAGCGGGCCTTTTTGGGAAAAGCCCCTGGCGCTCACCGAGCTATGGGAGGTGGGCATGCGTTCCCATTACACGGCAGCCTGGTATGCGGCACCGCTGTTGCTGGCCAACGGCGAGGGTCTCATCGTCAATACTTCTTCGTTTGGCGGTCGTATCTACATGCATGGCCCCGCCTACGGTGCCGGGAAAGCCGCGGTGGACAAGATGGCGCATGACATGGCGATCGATTTTCGCCCGTACAGAGTCGCAGTGGTCTCGATCTGGATGGGCCTGCTCCTGACGGAACGCACCCTGCGGGTATTTGCGGCGGAACCTGATAAATACGCGGCTTTGGCCGCTACCGCCGAGACGCCGGAGTTTACCGGCCGCGTGATTGACGCGCTGGCCCGCGATTCGCGCCTGATGGATAAAAGCGGCAGGGTGCTGATCGGCGCTGAGCTGGGACAGGAGTACGGTCTTACCGACACCAATGGTCGCATACCCCCGTCTCATCGGGCCTTTTTTGGCGACACCACCACCTTCGGTGACGCGGTCGTTGAGTAGTATTGGTACCTCAAATGGAGGATGCGAACCTGGTCAGCGGCCGCCTACAGTTATACGGTACCGGCGACGGCCACACCGCATGGCGCCTGCCATGATCGAACCGCAATAGTGAGACAGGTAATATTATGAGCGAATACGGATTAGACAGCCCACGCGCGCGGGAACTGATCAGCGCGGCCAGGGCCATGGGCCCCGCGCTGCGAGAGCGGCGATCGCGCGCCAAGGCAGACGTCCGCGTGCCCGACGAAACCGTGGCAGAGTTTGCACAGGCCGGTTTCTTCAAGATTCTGCAGCCCGAACAGTGGGGCGGCTACGCAATGGATCCCCAGGTGTTTTATGCGGTTGGCCTGGAGATAGCCCGTTTCTGTCCTTCCAGTGCCTGGATTCTCGGGGTTATTGCCGTGCACAATTGGCAGCTGGCGGTGTTCGATGACCGGGCGGCGCAGGACGTGTGGGCGGATGACCCCTCCATACTGATCTCGTCGTCTTACGCGCCCGTAGGCAAGGTGAAGGTCGTCGACGGCGGGTTCCGTCTCAGCGGGCGCTGGAGCTTCTCCAGTGGTTCCGAGCACTGCAAATGGGTGTTTCTGGGCGCGGTAGTGCCGACGCCTGACGCACCTTTCGATATGGCCAATTACCGTACCTTCCTGTTGCCCATCAGTGATTACGCCATCGTACACAACTGGGATGTGGTGGGACTGCAGGGTACCGGCAGCCACGACATTGTGGTGGATAATGCGTTTGTACCGGAGCACCGTACCCATAAGGCCATGGACGGGTTTCTCTGTGACAATCCCGGTAATGTGGTGAACAAGGCGCCGCTGTACCGCATGCCATTTATGCAGGTATTTGTCCGTGCCGTGTGTACTGCCACGCTGGGTGCCTGTGACGGCGCCCTGGATGCGTATATCGAAGTCGCCAGAACGCGCCAGGTGGGTCCGAACAAAATGAAGAATGATCCATTTGCCCGCGTGATCGCCGCAGAGGTTAAGGCGTCGATCGAAGAAATGAAGCTGACCCTGATCCGCAATTTCGAAGCCATGATGGCCTGCTGTCGGGCCGGTGTGCCAATCCCTATCGAGGATAGGGTGCGCTATCGCTATGATTCAGCAGTGGTAGCTGATCGCTGTCTCGCGCTGTCCAGCAAAATGCTCAAGGCAGCGGGCAGTGGCGGGATACGTCTGGACAGTGAGTTGCTGGCCTTTCATCTGGATATTCTCGCCAGCCAGGCGCATGTGGCCAACCACTCCACGCCATTTGCCAGTAATCTGGGTGGCGTTGTCTTTGGTGAAGAGAATGCGGATTTCGCCCTCTGAGGCGCAGATCCCGCACAGGAGACGACTATGAAAATGAAAGGACGTCTGCCGGAGGCCAATTACGCGCAGTGCGCCAACGGCTATCGCATCCACTATCTTGACGAAGGCAGGGCGAAGCGGTTGTGTATCTGCACGGTTCCGGACCTGGCGCCAGTGGTTACAGTAACTTCAAGCGCAATTACCCACACCTGGTCGAAGCGGGTTACCGCTGTATTATTCCGGACCATATTGGCTATGGTTTTTCGGATAAACCCAATGACGTTGATCACCCGTTGTCCTTCTTCGTCGAGTGCATCAAGCAGACCCTGGATGTTGCCGGCGTACAGAAATGTACCCTGATCGGCAATTCGCTGGGCGGCGCGATCGCCCTGGGACTGGCACTTGAATATCCGCAACTGGTGGAAAAACTCATTCTTATGGCCCCGGGTGGTCTCAGCGAGCTTGCCGATTACCAGCAGATGCCAGGTATGCAGAAGGTATTCAAGGTATTCGGCTCAGGCGAGCCGGTTACCCCGGCGGTGATGAAAGATCTGTTTGCCACCGGTTTGATGCACGATCCGAAGTATGCCACCGATGAATTGGTGGAGGAGCGGATGCAGATCATGCAGATCATGAACGGACACGTCATGGCGACCATGCGGGTGCCGGTGCTGGTAGATCGCCTGCACGAGTTGCAGTGTCCAGTGCTGGGCTTCTGGGGCATGGACGAGAAGATGATGCCCGAGAATGGCATTATGGCCATGGCGAAAAATATCAGGCACCTGAGGCTCATCCTGGTCACCGAGTGTGGGCACTGGGTAATGGTGGAGCACGAGGGGATGTTCAATCGTGCTTGCCTGGATTTTTTGCAGTACGGCTAAAACTGCCTCCTGGTCCTGGCGGCGTGGCCGCCCGCTCTTCGGCCTGAGAATATACAATCGGCGATCGACAGCCCACTCACATAAGAGTGGGAGGCAACACCCACTGCGGCGCGGCCAGCCGCGTACAGACCTGCTATTTTTCCCCCGTTGGTTGCCAGCACTTCACCACTGGTTTCATCGACGCACAGTCCGCCCAGTGTGATGGACGGATTTCTGACCATTCCATCAACCCGGCAATCGAGCGCATACCAGGGACCCTGTTTCAATGCGGCCAGATACTGGGCGGGTTTGCCCATGGGATCCGCCACGCCCCCTTGATGCAGCCCGTTATACAGCGCGACAGTGTCGCGCAGTGCCGTCTCGGGTATGCCAAGTTTGCGGGCCAATAGCGTTAATGTCGGCGCCTTTTTACGTGCAAGAAGCAGGAATAGAAGCGCGGCGGCGGATTGGAACCACATGGCGCGGCGGGGTCCAATTTCGCGCAGGGCCTGTCGTGCAAGTGATGAATCGAGCAGCAGCCACGCCTTGCCATGAGCCTTATCCATGATTTTCTGCGCGAGTTGGGCGCCGTACAGCATCTCGTTACAGATACGCTGTCCGTTGGCATCGATCAGTATGCCCCGAATGAATGACTGGGGCGGATTTACGAAGCGCCAGGCGCTCACGTTTTCCATTAATGCTGTTTTGGCGCCGACGCTTTGTCCCATCAGGATGCCGCTGCCATCATCTCCTATTGTGCCCAGAGGCATACCCGGCAAACTCTGTGGCGCGTACTGTTCGACCATGGCGCGGTTATAGAAAAAGCCACCGGTGCTGATTATGACTGCGTTTCTGGCATGCAGGCGCAGTACCTGCCCAAAGGTCTTTTCCAGTTGTTCCAGGACCGCGCGCAGGCACCAGGTGATGACAGGTGCGTACATGGCGGCGTAACGGGAGTAAATAAGCAGAGCATACAACTGGCGGTGCAGCCAGGTCGCCACCGAGCCGGTAGGCATTTTCGACAGTTGCAATCCCACAACATCGCCCCGTTCGTTACAGATCAGGCCCCGCGCACGGTGCTGGGTAAAAATTTGGATGCCTTTACGCTGCGCTGCGTCTTGCAGTGGCTGGAACAGGGCAGCGCCGGACACTCCCTTGCCGTGGGCTCGATGACCCCGAGGGGCTGGGTCGGCAGTATTGCTGTACGGCGGGAATGATTCGTTGCCCGAGTAGTAGAGATAGTAGTCGTTGGACGGATAAGAGGTTTTAAAAGGGCAAAGACTAGGTTCAAAAGGTACGCCAAGCTGCATCAACCAATCGATGTTTGTTGCACTTTCTTCACAAAACATGCGCAGGGTTGGCGTGCTTACCACGTCGCCGGTCTCCTGCACCAGATAGTTGTACATATTGTCGGGGTTATCGATGACTGCAGCCCCGTCCTGTATGGCGGTGCCTCCACCTGCGTAGATTATGCCACCGCTGATCCTGGTAGAGCCGCCCCCATTGAAGCGCTCGATCACGGCTACGCTGGCACCACTGTCTTTTGCTTCTATGGCCGCACTGGCTCCCGCGCCACCGAATCCTACGACGGCTACATCCACAGTGATATCCCAGTGCTCACTTTGACTATGCTGCAGCGGCGCTTCGACCGCGGCGTGTCCCCCAGCCAACTCGCGGTACCATTTTTCCATGCGTTTGAACATTGTTCCGGCCCTTATGCAGCTTCTCAGTATCAAACAATAAGCATAGGTCGTCATTGCCCTCGACGTTATGCTCCAGATCAAAAAAGTTTGTGCTTGATCGGGCTGGGAAGTTAATAGTGATCGGACAAATTATTGTACTGTTGCTATCCAAAAGGCGTGTAAAATTGCCCCCTTAATTATTGAGACATACAGCCTGATGATGCAGCAAGACCGGATCAATACACTGGGGGATGAGTTGTATGAAGCCCTGCGCACCCAGTCAACGCTGGCTCCCCTGACAGAGCGCGAAACTGCTATCACCATCGAGGATGCCTACCACATCTCCCTGCGCATGCTGCACCGGCGCATGGAGCTGGACGGCGAGCGCATCGTGGGCAAGAAGATCGGCGTTACCAGCAAGCCCGTCCAGGAGATGCTGGGAGTGTTCCAGCCTGATTTTGGCTTTCTGACGGATCGGATGGATTACCCGGACGGTGCCGCTATTACCATTGCTGGAAATATGATTCAGCCGCGGGCCGAGGGCGAAATTGCCTTTCGACTAAAAAGTGATCTGGTCGGTCCGGGGGTTACCGAGCAGGACGTACTCGATGCCACGGCCACTATCATGCCCTGTTTTGAAATCGTGGATTCGCGGATCGACAACTGGCGGATTAAAATTCAGGATACGGTTGCGGACAACGCATCCTGTGGTGTGTACGTGCTGGGTAAAAACGAAGTAGACCCGCGGGATTTCGACCTGCCCAATCTGAAGATGACCATCTACAAGAATGGCGTGTTTAATGCAGCAGGATTGGGCAGTGCCGTGCAGGGTAACCCCCTCACCGCAGTGGCGTGGTTGGCCAACACGTTGGGTGAATTTGGTATACCCTTCAAGGCCGGTGAGGTCATATTGTCCGGCTCGCTGGCGCCGTTGATTCCGGTGGTGGCGGGGGACGAGATGTCGTTGGTGATTGACGGGATTGGTGGTTGCAGTTGTCGGTTTGTTTGAGCAGTGTTCGCTGTAGTCGGCTAAACCCGCCAGACCGAACGATCTGCCTCGAATCAAATTGGCAACCGTTTCCTTGCACAACCTGGTGGGTTTGCACAGCTAGGCGCCGCATTGAAACGCAGACATGAACACTTGGCAGCATCGTAGAAGAGAACCGATATGGGCAAAAAAGTAAAAGCAGCAATCATCGGCCCCGGCAATATCGGGACAGACCTGTTGATGAAGGCCATGCGCAGCGAGCTGATCGAGCCTGTGTGGATGGTCGGCGTGGTAGCCGATTCGCCAGGCCTGGCCAGGGCCGCAGAACTGGGCCTGAAAACCACCGCGGACGGCGTCGACGGCATGGTGCCCACCATGCGTGCCGACGGCGTACAGATTTGCTTCGACGCCACCTCCGCCTATGTCCATGCCGAAAACAGTCGCAAGGTCAATGCACAGGGCGCCGTGATGATCGACCTCACCCCGGCGGCTATCGGTCCGTTCTGCGTGCCGCCGGTCAATCTCGCGGAGGCTGTGGCCGCCAAGGCCATGAATGTGAACATGGTGACCTGTGGCGGGCAGGCGACCATTCCGATGGTGGCAGCCGTCAGTCGCGTACAGGCCGTGGCGTATGGCGAGATCGTTGCCACGGTCAGCAGCAAGTCGGCCGGTCCTGGCACGCGCAAGAATATCGATGAGTTCACCCGTACTACCGCCAGCGGCATTGAAAAGGTGGGCGGTGCCAAAAGCGGCAAGGCAATTATTATCATCAATCCGGCAGAGCCCCCGCTCATCATGCGCGACACGATCCACTGCCTGACTGTGGATGAGCCCGACCAGGCGGCGATTACCCAATCCGTGCACGACATGATCGCCGAGGTGCAGAAGTATGTGCCTGGCTATATCCTGAAAAATGGGCCAGTGTTTGATGGCAAGCGTGTTTCCATTTATATGGAAGTCGAGGGCCTGGGTGATTTTCTGCCCAAGTACGCCGGCAATCTGGACATCATGACGGCCGCAGGCCTGCGCACCGCAGAGATGTACGCCCAGGAAATCCTGGCCGGGACTTTTGTGCCCCAAGCTGCCTGAATAGCGTCGATAGCCACTATCGATAAAGGCTATCGATGAAAACTACAAGAGAGCAAGACAATGGACCTTAGTGGCAAGAAAATTACGATACACGATATGTGTCTGCGCGACGGCATGCACCCCAAGCAGCACCAGATCACAGTTGAGCAAATGGTCAGGATTGCCAAGGCCATGGACGACGCGGGGATACCCCTGATCGAAGTTACCCACGGCGATGGTCTGGGCGGCGCCTCGGTCAACTATGGCTTTCCCGCTGCCAGTGATCAGGAGTACCTGACGGCGGTGTGCAAGGAGATGAAGAAGACCAGGGTCTCGGCCCTGCTGTTGCCCGGTATCGGCACTGTGGATCACCTGAAAATGGCCGTCGATTGCGGCATTTCGACTATTCGGGTGGCGACGCACTGCACCGAGGCGGACGTGTCAGAGCAGCACATTACGATGGCCGCCAAATATCCTGGCCTGGACACGGTGGGCTTCCTGATGATGGCGCATATGATAGAGGCGGAGCCGCTGGTGCAGCAGCTGAAGATGATGGAGGACTTCGGCGCCAACTGCGTCTACATCACTGACTCGGCGGGCTATATGCTGCCCGACCACGTGACCGAGCGAGTTGCGCTGGCGCGGGCCGCACTGCGGCCGGAAACAGAGCTGGGATTTCACGGCCACCACAACATGGCCATGGGCATCGCCAATTCGCTGGCCGCCGTCGAGGCGGGAGCCAATCGTATCGATGGCTCGCTGGCCGGGTTGGGCGCCGGTGCGGGGAATACACCGCTGGAGGTGTTCATCGCGGTGTGTGACCGGATGGGCGTGGAGACCGGCGTGGACCTGTTCAAGGCTATGGACATCGCCGAGGACCTGATCGTGCCGATGATGGATCATGTGGTGCGCATCGACCGCGATGCACTGACACTCGGTTATGCCGGTGTCTACTCGTCCTTCCTGTTGTTTGCCAAACGCAGTGCCGAGAAGTACGGCCTGTCCAGCCGCGATATATTGGTGGAACTCGGGCGGCGTAGAACGGTCGGCGGTCAGGAGGACATGATTGAAGATCTGGCCCTGGACATGGCGAAAGCGCGCGGCGTCATCTAGCCGCGGCCTGTAAGGCCAGTGGCTGCGAATACCCTTGTTACTTTATCTGCCACCCTGTGCCGGTATTAATATATTCACCGGAAGGCGTTTTCTCGATTGCCTTAAGCCCCGCGCGCACTTCCACAGCCTGCAGGCTTATGCCATTTTCGTTGGCGATTTTCTCATAGTACACCTTGCGCTGGCTGTTGATATCCGCAACGAGGGTGTCCACTTCCGCGGAGGGCTTGATCGCGGCGATATACCCGGTGTTGGTTTCCCCAACCAGGCCGCTCGATTTGGCCTCGCCAAGATCTAGTGCAAAAGCCGGCAGTGCCATTAATAACGAAAGCGACAGTGCACCCACTATGGAAGACAGATGTTGAGACGCATGCAGTACTATCTCCTAAAAAAGTTCGCTGTCTTCAGCAAACAGGGTATCAAGTTCCTTATCCACCTTGACGCGAATTTCGTGTTCTATCTTGACATTCAGGTTGATGGTAATCGGCTCCTTCGGTGCATTGACCTGTACTGTCGGTGTGCAGCCAGCCACCATCAATAGCAAGCAGGAGCATAAGAATATTCGCACTGGGGACTCCTCAAGTGACTGTGGTACTTGGAGTAGAAACCGACGTTATAGTTCATTGACGCGGTAGTTCATTGCAGTCGGTTTTCGATTTTCTTCACCAACGTATCACTTAGTCGCAAACTTTGTAACAGCGGATCGAGATTTTGTTCCAGATTAATATTGAAATTGACCGGACGACCGTCGTACAGGGTCGGATTATGACCCGCCAGCGACAGTCCCAGTTGCAGGTTTCCCGCTTTATCCAGATCGACTGTGCTACTCAACACCTGGTACTGAAAATCACTTAGCAGGTCCAGCGCCAGTGCCACTTCCGTGCTTTTCTCGCCCAGCGCCCGACTCGCGTCGTTGCGGCTATAATGAATACTTCCCCCCGGCGGTAGCGCCCTTAAGTACCCCTTTTGGATAACAATTCTACCGTCATCCAATGTGACGGGCAGTTCGCCCTCCAGCATCCCACGCGCCTGAATGTCCTCATCCTGCTGCAATGCCACCAAGTCTGACAGTTGCCATTGCTGTGCCCGTAGTGTGAGTGTATTGATGGGTGCGCCGAAATCCCAAAGTGCGGGTTCTGGCAGGAACAGTTGGCCGCCGAACACGCCCGCGGAGAACTTCTCGAGTCGCACCGAAGGTTTTGTGATTGCCGTGGCTTTTGGCAGGGTTATGCTCGCCACAATGTTGTTCACTTCGAATCCCAGATCCAGTTTTTCAAGGGAAAACTCAACGGGCTGCACAGTTTTCCACCGCTCCACGCCGGACCAGTTGGCTAGCAGTGCAAGTTTTTCGAAATGGTAGTCGTCAACCCTGCCTGATAATCCATGGAGCGTTAATTGCGATTGCTGTGTCCAGTTCGATCGCCCAGCATCGGCGCGCTCAAAGGTGGTGTCGAGCTCTATACTTCCGGCGAGTATCTCCATGCCAGAGTGTAGCAATTCCAACTGCCCCAGCGGAGTTATTAGCGCTTTGGAAAAATAGGGCAGGTCCAGGCTCCGGACGCTCAGGCGGCCGTCGCCACTTCCTGTCTCCAGGTTCAAAGTCCCTGCCACATCCATTTTGACGCTTTCTGCAGTGTCTTTGATTTCCATGCTGAAAGAATTCTGTTCGAACGTACCGTGTTGCTTGATTGTTAATTCAAACTGCGGAAGTTGCTGCTTGCGCAGGCGGGTCTGGATAGTCGTGCTGAATTCGCTGCCCAGTTGTAATTGATCGCTAGTGGCCAGAATGGCATCCAGGTGCTGCGCCTCCAGGCGAATCTGGGTGTCTGCGTCGCCCAGTACCAGCAAGTTGTTGTGTACCTCCGCGTGCCACTTGCCATCGTCACTGGCTGTAACGTTCACTGGTTCCCGGCTTTCCCAGTGTATGGGTACGGTTTCTTTCCAGCGCAACCAGCCTTGCGTGTCTTCTGGCAAGGATAGTTGATCAGTCCGGAGAAGTCCTGAAAGGTGGAAGGGTTCTATGGTCAATTGACATTGTCCGCCCCGACATACCGCAGTGGTATCCAGTTTGCCCGCGACATCGTCGATAGTTCCCGGATAGTCCAGTTCCCGGATGGTATTAACAATGTGGATGGTGGCCGCTAACGGCTGTAGTGCCGACCAACCGGGAGTCATAGGGATGCTGAGTGCATTCGGGTGGCGGACTTGCGCCGTAAACGTGCTGCTACCCGCTAGCGACAGATTTTCGAATGATGACAAGTTCCGCGCGAGGCCTGTCTCCCCTGCAAATTGACGGAGCCAAAGCAGGAAAGGCGTATGATGCAATTGTCCCTGTAACTGCCACTCCCACTCATCACCCCCGGCCGATTGTAGTTGCGCGGAGATCATCGAGACCGCTGTTTCACCCTCGCGTTGAGCGATATCCATATTCAAGGCGGGAGGGCGCTGACTGGTCCGCAACGCAACTGTGAATTCGCCGCCTGCCACTGCTGCTTCGAACTGCAGTTCCAGATGTCCCGCAACCAGCAAATGGCCCTTGGCGGATCGCACCGGTCCGCCCTGAGGGCGGTAATCAAGGTGCCATTGCCTGATCCGCAACGCCTGCACAGGAAGCTGCGCGATCAGGTCCTGTAGCATACTTTCAACATTGAGAACGATCAGGTCCTTATCGGGACTGGATCCTTTTTGTTCTAACGCAAGGTCCAGTCCGGACAGGGTTACAGATTGCACTTGTCGACTGCTCAGCATGTGCCAGTCGTAGCGCACCTCCAGGGACGACAGTTTGGCATCAAATGAAAGCCCCTGGTATGCACCCAGCAACCTAAGTTTGTCGACCCTGAGCCGGCTTCGGGTGAGTTGCAGCCCCTTGAATTCGATATCATTCACGCCATAGTCTCGCAGGGTTTGCATCGCCTGGTGCTTGAGTATCACAGGGAAGCGCTGATAGAGGTAGAAACTCACGGCCAGCAGGCTCAGTAACAGTAGAGCGAGGCAGGTGCGTACTAAGCGGGACCGGGTCATCGGCCTGAGTGTAATTTACTGCCACTGAATAGTAACTATGCAGTTTTCCTACCTGAGCCTGTAGTATGTCGAGTCCTGAAGCCGGAAAAATTGATATGGAGTCTGCATGAAAAAAAATCGGTTGGGAAAAAGCTCCATTGTGGTTTCGGATATCTGCATGGGCACCATGACCTTCGGTAACCAGGCGAATGAAAAGGCCTCCTTTCGCATCATGGATATGGCCTACGACGCCGGGGTGGACTTCTATGACACCGCCGAAATGTACCCGGTGCCGCCCGATGTGAAATATGTTGGCGCGACGGAGGAAATCGTCGGTCGCTGGATGAAGACCAAGGACCGCGACTCGCTGATTATCGCCTCCAAGGTCGCCGGTCCCAGCCATGTGTGGATCCAGGCACCCCTGCGCGGTGGCAAGACCGGCCTCGACCGGCACCATATCGTGCGCGCCGTGGAGAGCAGTTTGCGACGTTTGGATACCGATTACATCGACCTCTACCAGACCCATTGGCCGGATGCGGACTACCCCCACGAAGAGACCATGATGGCATTGGACGAAGTGGTGCGTTCGGGCAAGGTACGCATTCTCGGCTGCAGTAACGAATCTACCTGGGGCTTGACCAAGAGCCTGTGGGCGTCTGATATCAATGGCCTGGCGCGTTACGACACCATCCAGAACAACTTCAGCCTTAACAATCGCCGCTTTGAGGATGAACTGGCCCAGGCCTGTCGCCAGGAAAAAGTCAGCCTGCTGCCTTACTCGCCATTGGGCGGCGGGGTGCTGAGCGGCAAGTATAATGACGGCGCCTTTCCCAAGGGTGCGCGTTTTTCCATGTACCAACACGCGCCGCAGCGCCAGCAGGCGATGTTGCGTCGCTTCGTCAATGATAAAACGCTGGAGTCCACCCGCCGCTACCAGGAGATTGCCGCAGACCTTGCGATGTCGGTGGTTACGATGGCGATTGCATGGAGCAAGCAGCACGATTTCGTGGCATCTACTATTGTAGGCGCCACCAGTCCCAAGCAGGTGCCGGAGTTACTGGCGGCAGCGGATGTCACGCTGACGCCGGAAACGCTGGCGCGGATTAATGCCGTGTCGCAGGAATTGCTCTACCCGATGGGCTAGATCCGCCGCTGGAAGCGCGCCGGAATGCTACCGGGAATCCGAAATAGCGATGGCGCCCATTCGATGCGGGCTTCATCCACTTCGATAGCGGTGAAACGCCGTGCCATCTGGCTGAAGGCGATTTCGGCATTCATTTTTGCCAGATGCGATCCCAGGCAGAAATGTATGCCACCACCGAAGGAGCAGTGTTTGGCTTCATTGCGACCGATGTCAAAGCGATCAGGGTCGGTAAACATCGCCGGGTCGCGGTTGGCGCCTATCAGGATGGCGAAGACCGTGGCATTTGCCGGCACAGTAATGCCGCTAAACTCAGTGTCTTCCCACAACACCCGCAGGGTCATGGGAACCGAGGGCTCAAAGCGCAATACTTCCTCCACTGCCGAGCTTACCAGGGCCGGGTTTGCCGCCAATCGTTCGAACTCCCCCGGATAGCGGGCAAAGCAGACCATGCCATTGGCGATCAGGCCGATGGTCGTTTCAAGTCCTGCCACCAGCAGACCGATACACTGCTGCAACAGTTCATCGGTGCTGAGGCGGTCGCCCGCTTCTTCTGCCATTACCAGTTGGCCGAGGATGTCGTCAGAGGGATGCGCGCGTCGTGCCTCTATCAGCTCCAGCATATAGACAGCCAGTTCCATAATCGCAGCTTCGGACTGCTCCTGCAGTTGTGGAAAGGCGTGTTTGGCGAGGCGGTAGGTAACCAGTGAAACCAGTTTGGTGAGCCGGTGACGGTCTTCGAAGGGCACACCCAGCATGGCGCACATGGACGCTGCCGGCACCGCCAATGCCAGGTCTGCCACCAGATCCATCGCGCCAAGAGGGGTAACGCGGTCCAGTTCGTTGCTCACCAGCGCCTCAATCGCTGGTCGCATGGCGTTGAGTGCCCGTGGCGTAAACGCCTTGCTGACCAGATTGCGCAAACGATCGTGATCAGGGGGATCCATGCGCAGCATAAATTTCGATGCCTCGGTTTCCGCGCGGGTCTCCTTGGGAATCAAGCCGTTCATGTCACGCATACCGCTGTGGCTATGCTTGAGTAGCTTCTGGACATCCACATACCGGGACAGGCGCCAGTCACCCAGCGGGGTGAGGTTGACCGGTTGGATATCGCGCAGGTGTCGATAGAGTGCGTGCGGGTTGGGTTTCAGGTCCGTGGTAGTGGGGTCTACCCCGTACCAGCCCGCAATGGTCTCGCTATTGCATGCGGTTTGTGCGCTGTCCAATGCTGGATATGTCCCTGCTATACACGAAAGTTGTGCGCTCTAGTGTAGACTTGCTCTGGAGTCAGGTAAATCGCGTCTTTGCGTAATTCGCTGCAGGAGGCAGATGTGAGCGAACTGCTTCTAGTGCCGATTGTTTTCGTCACCTCCTGCCTGGCGGCCGTCATGGGCATGGGCGGGGGCATGTTGCTCATCGCCATGATGCCCGGGGTGGTGCCAGCAGCGGCGATCATTCCCCTGCACGCCGTGACCCAGTTGGCGAGCAATGTGTCCCGCGCGGCGTTCGGGTGGCGCGACATTGACCTCGCTATCATTCCAGCGGTGCTGGTGGGAGCAGTGGCGGGCGCATGGTTGGGTTCCGGGGTTTACCAGAGCCTGGATATGCACTGGCTTCCCGCCTTGATCGGGGTGCTCATTCTTGTGTTTACCTGGGTGCCGCTGCCCAGGGTCCCCGGAGGAGGACAATTGTCCCTGGCTCTGCTGGGCTTCTTTCAGACAGGACTGGGCATGGTGGCGGGAGCGACCGGACCAGTCGGCGCGGCAGTGCTGTTACGACGCAATTCCGGGCGCGATTGGCTGGTGGTTAATACTGCGGTGTATATGACACTCAATCACACTGTACGCCTGGCGGCATTCCTCACTATAGGATTCAGCTTTGCCCCCTGGTGGAAGCTGGTGAGTGGCATGGTTCTGGCCGGGATTCTCGGTTCCTGGGTGGGAACGCAGCTGCGGGGTTTTGTGCCGCAGCTTGATTTCCAGCGCCTGTTCCACTGGCTGGTGACACTGCTCGCGTGCACGCATGATCGCGCTTCCCATACTGAGTCTGTTCTGAGTGAAAGAGGGGGGTACCCCATTATGAAGCGTTGCATAATTTTTTTCTGTTTGTCGCTCACCGCCTGCACAGGTGATGACGCTCGCCGCAGCCAATCTGCCGACCGCACGGCTATTCCACTGGATGAGCGCTCGCTGGCCACTACCCTGGTTTACGAGTGCAACGATTACGAATTCGTCGCCCGGCCGGGTCCGGGCGAAATAGCCCTGTGGCTGGCGGATCGCTATATCGTACTTTCCCAGGTACGCAGCGCATCCGGCGCCTTGTACGAAAATGAGGATGTCTCATTCTGGAGCAAGGGCGATGAAGCCATGCTAACCGTGGCGGGGCAGAGTTACCAAAACTGCCACCTGCGTCGCTAGCGAATACCCAGGGAGGAGTCTTAAAAGGAATGAGGATAGTTTGATAGTCTGTTGAAATGTAAATAATAAATGAAGAATTTATTAGCTCTTTCACCATGCCTGGCAGTATTGCGCTCAACCTTGATTAACATCAACGTACTTAGGGTCACGGCCAATTATTATTATAAACAAAGCGCAAGTCATTGCTGCTTTGTCGACCATTTACAGGAGTGTAACAATGAAAAAGACGTTAGCGATGGCATTGGCCATGGGTTTGGTGGGTGGCAGTGCGATGGGGCAGGCTTATGAGCAGGGCGACTGGATTCTGCGAGTGGGCGCAACTACGGTCGCTCCCGATACCAACAGCGATGATATCAACCTCCCAGGCGGGCTGGTGGCGGAGGCAGAGGTCGATAACGACACCCAGCTGGGCATCATACCCGCGTATATGATTACCGACTCCTGGGCGATAGAGGTGTTGGCGGCGACCCCGTTCGAACACAATATTGAAGCCCAGGGCCAGGGCGCTATCAGTGGCACCAACCTCGACGCCGGATCCACCAAGCATTTGCCCCCTACTATTAGTGTGCAATGGTATCCCCGCGGCGGACAGAGCGGTTGGCAACCCTATATCGGTGCCGGTGTGAACTACACCATTTTCTTTGATGAGAGTACGGATGGGCAGTTAGTGGGCTTGCTCGGCGACCTGACCGACGGCGCGGTCAACGATGCCGACCTGAACCTCGATGACTCGTTTGGGTTGGCTGCCCAGGCCGGTGTGGATATTCCGATCGACGAGCACTGGGCATTCAACGCCGGTGTCTGGTATATCGATCTGGGCACCGAGGCCGAGATTACCGCCAAAGCGGATGGTGCGACCGCTGCTAAGGTCAAGTTCGATGTGCAACTTGACCCATGGGTGTACAACGTGGGCATCGCCTACAAATTCTGAAGATTCCCTGTGGCCGACACACTTGCGGTCACGAGGTCCCTCGCCCCGTCCTGTCGGGGCTTTTTTTTGGTTCATGTTTAATCCATGTTAACTTGGCAACATACGTCGGATTGCTATAACCTGTGCCAAGAGGGTAAGCCGCAATAAAATGAGGTTCAGTCAGCGAATGCTATGATTAAAAATATGGTCTTATTTTTGGATAATTTGATAAATCGGGACAAGTATTTATCAGGGCTCAACACAAGAATCGATTACTTCAAGGATCGGCAATCATCGATATCCAAAAGAGTGATAGACGAGTTGGGAGACATCACCATTGGGGATAAATTTTTTGTACCGGAAGTAGCAGCATCCGATTTAAGCATTGACGTTTTAAAACGATCAATCAGGGATAGGGGCTGCCTGATTGTTCGAAATTTTTTCACCCTGCACGAAGTCGATCAGATGCATGCTTATGTAGATCATGCTTTTACAATCAATACGAACTCAAAGAGCTTTATTAATAAGTACCTATCCAAGCCAGTTGAGTTGGAAGAGGTATTAAATAAAACAAAGGAAGATATAAAAGTCAAACAACTAGAAAACCCCACATACACTAATACCGTGAAGCTTGGTAAAAACTTACTTCAGCCTTTGGGTAATAACAAATCATTTCTGACAGCACAAACGCCTATGTTGGCCGAAAAGTTGTTAAAACTATTTGAAAAGAAGCACTTGAAAGAATTGCTCGCAGAGTACTTTGAGAATGGGCCATGTGTATCCGTTTATAAGTGGGTTTTTAGAAAATCTGGTCCTCCTGAGAAGCCCATTGATTTCCACCAGGACGGAGCGTTTATGAGAGATGAAATCGCGAGTTTGAATTGTTGGATTCCAATTTCAGACTGTGGCACTGGTTATGACGTTCACGGCCTGGACGTTGTGCCAATTCGATTCAAGAATGCATTTAGGAAGGGCACTGGTATTTTGGACTGGACCATATCCCATCAGGCGATCATTGATGAATTTAGTGAAAGCGCTATTGTTACTCCGACTTTCAGAAAGGGAGACGCGTTCTTTTTTGATCATCTTCTGGTTCACAGAAGTCAGTGCATGCCGAATTTTGCAGAAAAAAGATATGCGATTGAAACATGGTTTTTTGACGCTGTAAATTTCCCAAAAAATCAAATACCAATAAAATGGTAACTTTTATCCGCTGTTAGAAGGTTTGTGTTTCACCTCGCTACAATCCACTAGTCCGCCGTTTTTTGATTTACAGAACTATCCATCTCGTCCGGGTAGTACTCCCAAATCGAGCGATCGCCTTTGCGACAGTACGCGATACTCTCGCCTCCTTGAATTCGCTGAACTCCCATACCAACTGACGGATCAGTGTAGAACATCCCCACCTGCACCCCGGTACCTACTCCTATCAAGCCTGGCGGTGCGCATGAGAAGTACTTGTCCCAGTACTTCTCTGAGAAAAACACCGAACAGTAGGGTACATCGCGGTATTCGTCGAGAAAGACTAATCCGCGATTTACTATTGAAGGCCAGAGATGTATCAGGCAGTCATGTAGGCTCGCATAGTGATCCACATCCCAGAATGCCAGTACGATGGCGCCCTCGTGGAACTGCAAGGTGTCTTTAAACCAGCCCTTGTGAAAAGTGCAAACATCCAATTCCCCATAGCGGCGAATATTTTCAGTGACCTCCTCCAGCGATCCACCATAGACGCCAGGAACAAAGCCGTTGCGGAAGGATCGTTCCGCAATCGGGTCTCCAGGCATCGGCGGGGGTAGTCCCTCGAACGAGTCATAGACTTTCAGTTTGCGTCCCGTAATCCGGCAGATCAGTGAGAGGTTAACGGTTGCCCCACCTTTCCAGCACCCGCACTCCACTACGGCTCCCTTCACTTGGGGTGGTATTTCGAGCAACTTCATGGCCATAACGAGATGGGCTCGCCAGTTCGTTCCTGAAGTCAGCCTGGAGTAGTTGCGCCAGAAGCGAAATCCAAGCCACATGCGCTTGATCCATGGCATTCTGTAGTAAGGATGTACTCTTCTGGAATAGGTGAGGAAGAAAATTGCCAGCGGACTCGAAAGAAGATTGTAGGAAAGCCTCACAAAGTTTGATAATCGAGAACTAAAGCTGTTCTTTTTCGCCATGCGTTTTTCTTCACTGATCAAGTACAGGTGACAGAGACTGGAGTATAGGGAATACGACAGTAGTATGGAAAGAGAAAATAAGTAAGGACAATGAGTGGATAATGCATAGAATTCGCTATCCATGCCTGTGCAAGTTGATACAACAGGCTAATGATCCATATGCGAGTGATCCAGTGGCCTGTGCCCATCACGCCCAGTTTGCACACTATGGTTAGCGTGGGCGGCAGTGATATACAGAGTCCATATTCCCGATGCGATCAACAGCACAGCGATCAATTGTTTTAATCCGCGTCGTCGCAGGAACGCCTGCAATCCCTGTGCGCCCATGCTGGTAGCCAGCATTGTGGGTAACGTGCCGAGGCCAAACAACATCATCATCAGCGCGGAGGTGGCTGCATTCTGTGCTGTGGCCGCCCACGCCAGGCTGCTGTAGATAAGGCCACACGGCATCAGGCCCCAGCACAGGCCGAGCGCGAAGCCCTCTGGCCAGCGGCGCAGTGGTAGCAATGTCGAAGAGAGGCGTTGCACTGGTTGCCACAGTTTTGCCCCGGCTCGCTCCAGCAGTGCCAGGCCGCGCCACCAGTTGGCAATGTACAGGCCCATACCTATGAGAAACAGCCCAGCCAAATAGCGCAGGCCTATGGTCCATACACCTATATCGATACTTGCGGATGCAAGTCCCAATAATGCGCCCAGCAGCGTATAACTGGTGATGCGACCCGTGTGATAGGCCACGGTGATGGCGGACGAGCGCGCGCCGCCAAGATTGAGCGCTGCGGCAATCCCGCCACACATACCCAGGCAGTGCCCGGCTCCGGACAGGCCAAGGATGAAGGCAGTACCGGCCTGTGTCGCATCTATCACGTTTTTTTACTGGCCTGCGACGCGGTTTCCTTGTCGCCAGCATGGGAGGATGTTGCGGCTTCGTCCTCGGCCAGAATACGCCATGCCTCTTTGTCCAGATCGTCGTACTGGCCGCTGCTGATGGCCCACAGCAACAGCTTTATGGCCACTACGCAGAACAGTAGGGCGATGGGTATCAACAGGTAGAGACTATCCAACGAGTTTGTTCCTGTTTCCGACAGTTATCTATTTAACCGCAGCGAGTTCGCAACTACCAGCAGTGAACTCAAAGACATGCCGATAGCCGCTGCCCATGGTTGCACAAAGCCCATTGCCGCCAGCGGTATGGCGCAGAGGTTGTAGACCAGTGCCCAGGCAAAGTTCTGGCGCACGACGAGGCGGCAATGCCGGGCCTTGAGAACGGACTCGATAATCTTGTGCAGGTCGCCGCCGACAATGACGAAGTCGGCCTGGCTGCGCGCCAGGTCGGTGGCACCGGCTACGGCGAAGGAGGCGTCGGCGATACCGAGCACGGGGGCATCGTTGAGACCGTCTCCCACCATGGCCACCACTGCGCCGCTTTCCTGCAACTGTTGCACACGGGCCATTTTCTGCTGCGGCGTCTGGCCGCTGTTGACAGTTTCGATCCCCAGTGCGCGGGCCAGTAGCGGGCCCTGGCTGGAACTGTCGCCAGTGAGCAATTCCACTTGCAGGCCCATGCGCCTGGCACTGTTGATGACAGCGCCAGCCTCCGGTCGGATACTGTCATCGAGGCCTATCCACGCCAGTGCGGCACCGTCCCGGCACAGGCCGATCCAATAGAGGTGATCGTCCGGTATTGCCGGGAAGTCCGGCACAAGTTCACGACAATACTGTGCACTGCCCATGCGATAGAGCGTACTGGCGCAGCGGCCCTCCAGTCCCGCACCCACCTGGTACGTGACCTCATCGAAACCGCTAGCCGCTTGTATAGACGAAAAGGCCTTCGCGACAGGATGGCTGGAGTAGTGTTGCAGGGCAGCCGCTAGAGCCAGCAACGCCGGTCGGTCAATATTGCCCAGGGGGTGTACCTGTGCAATGGCCAGATTTCCTTGAGTCAGCGTGCCTGTCTTGTCAAATAGCAGGTGTGTGCAGCCCCACAATGATTCCAGTGCATTCTCGCCACGCACGATCACGCCGCGAGAGCGCAGTGCACTGGCGGCGCTGGTCAGGGCTGCGGGCGTGGCCAGGGCCAGGGCGCAGGGACAACTGACGACCAATACTGACAGGGTAATCCAGAAGGCTTTCTCGGGTGCCAGCTGGAGCCATACCAACGCAGTTGCGCCTGTCACCAGAAGCAACCGTCCGACAAACCAGGAGGCCATGCGATCCGCAAGTTTTGCCAGCCGTGGTTTACTGGTTTGCGCCACATCGACCGAGCGCTGCAAGGCAGCGAGGCGGCTGTCTCGATAGTCGCCCAGCACCCTGGCCTGTAGTGCTGCCTCGACATTAACGGTACCGGCGTAGATGGTGTCGCCTGCCGCCACAGATCGCGGCAGGGGTTCGCCGTTAAAGGTATCTTCCTTGACCGCGCTGTCGCCCTTGCAGATATGTGCATCCACGGGCACGGTCTCACCGGCCTTGACCATGATGGTTTCTCCCGCGCGCAGCGCAATACGTGCAACGGAGATCCATTGATCGTCGCGGCGCACGACTACAGCGCTGGGCAAACTGCTCTCGGCGTCCAACCAGGTAAACAGTTGGCGTTGGCGTACCCGCCGCTCCAGAAAACGCGCGAGCAGCAGCAGGAAGGTGAACATCACCACCGAGTCAAAATAGACCTGCCCGGTGCCACTGATCGTGGCCCAGGCGCTGGCAAGAAAGGCCAGCCCAATAGCTAACGCGACGGGCAGGTCCATGACCAGCGAGCCCTTTTTGAGGTGGCGCCAGGCGGACGTGAAAAATGGCCGGGCTGAGTAGAACACAACAAAGGCGGCCACGGGCAGGCTGACCCAGCGCAGCAGTGCCTGGTACCGCGCATCAATGCCCTGGATATCGCCGGCGTGCAGTGCGATCGCGAACATGCCGACCTGCATCATGCCGAGTCCGGCCACCGCCAATCGGCGTAGATCAGTGCGGTATTCCGCAGCGGACTGCTGCCGGGCAATGCTGGTCTGGAAGGGCCGGGGTCGATAGCCGAGCCCCTCCAGGCGGGCAAAAATATCGCTGAGCTGGCGTTGTTCCGGATCGAATTGAATATCCAGCCTGGCCTGTTGCAGGTTAACCAGGGCACGCGTTACTCCGGGTAATCCAGCCATGGATTGCTCTATCAGCCACGTGCAAGCGGCGCAGCTGATGCCACCGAGCAGCAGGCTGGCGTTCACCAGGCCATTGTCGTCGGTGGTGGTGAACGTGGCAGCCAGCTGTGGGTCATCGTACACCCGGTATTGCTCGACGGCCGTCAGTTCTGGCTGCAGCGGACGTTCGTTGTAGGCGGTGCGTTGCCGGTAAAAATTTTCCAGGCCGCTTTCGGCTATCAGGCTCGCAACGGCACGGCAGCCAGGGCAGCACATGGGTCGGGCGGCGCCGCCCATTGTGACGCTGAGATCAACACCGTGCGGAATAGGCTCGCCACAGTGATAGCATGTACTGGACTCGTCCAGTATCTGGAGGTCACTTGCGGGGTACATTGTCGATGTCTGCGGCTTGCACTGACCCGTCCAGGCGCCAGCTGTTTTCTCGCTTTTGCTCAAGCCTCCAATGCCAGTGTGGAGCAATCCTCTGCACCAGGGTGCCGCTGTATACGTCAGGACTGACGCGTGCCAGTGTCACAATGAAATCCCTGTCGGCTTCCATGGGGTGCGATAGCAATAATTGAAGTTCCGTATCAGTGACGGGCCCTGCCGTCTTCACCCTGACTGAATCGGCACTGAACTGCAGCGTGGCGGATATGCCAAGTTGTGCCGCACGTTGCTCTTTCTCCAGCTGGCGGTTGATGGCCAAACCATCCTTGTAGTAATCCTGCACCACCAGATCATCGGCGCCCCGATGGGCGATATAGGCGGTGGCGAGTGCCGCTACAACCACACTGGCCGGTAATGCAATCAGGAACCAGGGCCAGAACTGGCGATACCAGGGCTGCGTATCCGCGCCGGGCAGTGGTTTTATCACAGTGGCTGCAGAAATCGGGATTCGGTACTGGTATGCAATGTTGGTGTGTCTGTGGCCGCTACATCAAATGTGAGTTCCGTATTTGGACTGGTCAGCAGCGTTGGTGGTATGCGTACCCGCAAGGTAATGTCCCGGACTTCGCCGCCGTCGAGTGTGTGCAGGGTTTCACCAATAAGCGTCGCGCCTTCAATGCCGGAGATACTCAGTTCAAACTCGTGCATTTCGCGGTCCATGTTCACAAGTTGCAGTGTGTAGATGTTTTCGATGTCGCCGCTGTCTGTAGTGACAAACAGCTGATGGCGATCATGGATCGCGGTCAGTTCCAATGGCACACGACTAAACATAGTGTAACTGAACACTCCGACCATTATGGCAAGCACCGCAGCGTAGCCGATAATACGGGGGCGCAGCCAGTGCGTGTGCCCTCCCAGCAGTTCGCGTTCGCTGGTGTAGCGGATCAGTCCGCGGGGATAACTCATCTTGTCCATGACCGAGTTGCAGGCGTCCACGCACAGGGCGCAACCAATACACTCGTACTGTAGTCCGTTGCGAATATCGATACCGGTGGGGCATACCTGCACACAGAGTTCGCAGTCGATGCAGGCACCCAGGCCCAGGGTCGCAGGATCCGCATCGCGCTTGCGCGAGCCGCGCGGCTCACCTCTGCCAGCATCATAGGACACAATCAGGGTATCGTGGTCAAACATCACCGACTGGAAGCGGGCGTAAGGGCACATGTACTTACATACCTGCTCGCGCATCCAGCCTGCGTTGATATACGTTGCCAGGGTAAAGAAAACGATCCACAGCAGTGCCCACTTGTTGAGGTCCAGACGCAACAGATCTGGCAGCAGTTCCCTTATGGGAAAAAAGTAGCCGACGAAGGTAAAGCCGGTGACAAAGCCGACGAACAACCACGAAGCGTGTTTCGCAGTTTTCCGCGTGAATTTCTCCACTGACCAGGGCGCCTTGTCCAGCTTCACTCGCTGGTTGCGGCTGCCTTCTGTTTTCTGCTCCAGCCACATGAAGATACTTGTCCATACCGTTTGCGGACATGTGTAGCCACACCAGACACGGCCGGCGAATGTAGTCACAGCGAACAGGGAAAAGGCTGCGATAATCAGCATGAATGCCAGCATGGGGAAATCCTGCGGCCAGAAGGTCAGGCCCAGGATATCGAACTTGCGCTCCGGCAGGTTGAACAGTACCGATTGCCGCTGATCCCAGGAGAGCCAGGGCAACAGAAGATAGCCCAGTAGCAGCGGCCAGCCGGTGAACAGTCGGATACGCTGGAAGAAGCCCTCAATTTTGCGGGTATAAATCTTTTCGCGACGCTGATACAGGTCGATTTCGCCGACCTCAGCTGGCGCGACCTCCTGCAGATCGATCAGATCATGCTTGGACATGGACCTCTTCCGTAACTGGGTTACCCGGTCTGTGTTGGCTCCATCCCTGTGCCAACACAAAGATGATATGCGTGTAAACCTTGGGCTCGCTTACTGATTCAGTCCATAGACATACGCGGCCAGGATATGAATCTTGTCTTCACCCAGCAGCTCTTTGTGCGCGGGCATGATGCCGTTTCGTCCTGCGCGCACGCTGTGGCTGATTTGCTCGACACTGCCACCATACAGCCAGATGCCATCTTTCAGGTTGGGAGCGCCCATGGCTGTATTGCCTGCCGCCTCTGCGCCATGACACGCTACGCAATATGTCTGGAATACCTGTGCTCCCGCCGCTACCCGGGAGTTATCGGCCTCGCGTCCGTTGATTGATAGAATATAGGCAGTGACGTCGGTTACGCCCTGTTCTCCGATAACACCACCCCACGGCGGCATCGCTGCCTGGCGGCCCTCAGTAATGCTGGTCCTGATGTCCGCCGGACTGCCCCCATAGATCCAGTCGCCATCGGCGAGGTTGGGAAAGCCGAAGCTGCCTTTGGCATCAGCGCCGTGGCACTGCGCACAGTTGTTAGCGAACATGCGCATGCCCATCTTGCGCACAGCAGGGTCGCTGGCGATTTCTTCTATCGGCATCGCCAGGTAGCGATCGCGCATTGTGCGGAATCTTTCGTCGGCGGCGGAGACTTCGCGCTCGTGTTGGCCAAGCTGCGTCCAACCCAGCAGTCCGGGGAAGTTACCCATGCCGGGGAAGACCACCAAATAACCCACTCCCCAGACGATAGTAAGGACAAACATGTAGAACCACCAGGCGGGCAGGGGGTTGTCATACTCTTCAATGCCATCGTATTCATGGCCAGTCTTATTATCAGCGGACTGTTGTTGTTCGCGCTTGCGGTTGGCAAACAGTAGCCAGGTTATACCCACGATGGTTATCGTCGTGAGAACAATGATCCACATACTCCAGAAACTAGTCATTCTGCGACTCCCCCCGCATGGTCCGTTGATTCAGCTCCTCATCTGCAAATGGCAGTTTAGCTGCCTCATCAAAGGCATTTTTACGCTTCTTGCTGTAAGCCCAGATACACAGGCTAATAAACGCCACCATCAGGAAAGCGGTGCTGAGACCTCGCAGGTCGTTAATGTCCATAGCAGTTGCCCCCGACCTAACGTTTGGATTGCAATAGCGTGCCCAGCTGTTGCAGGTAGGCAACCAGGGCATCAACTTCTTTTTTCCCCGTGACGGCAGCAGACGCTGTGGCGATATCCTCGTCCGTATAGGGGACACCAACCGAGCGGAGCGCGGCCATTTTCTTGCCGGTTTTCTGGCTGTCGATCTCATTGTCAAACAACCACTGAAAGGCGGGCATATTTGACTCTGGAACAACATCCCTTGGGTTGTAAAGGTGAGCCCGGTGCCAGTCGTCACTGTAACGTGCGCCGACGCGCGCAAGGTCGGGGCCAGTACGTTTGGAACCCCACAGGAACGGGTGGTCGTAAACGAACTCACCCGCGACCGAAAAATGTCCATAGCGCTCGGTCTCGGCGCGCAAGGGTCGAATCATTTGGGAGTGACAGTTATTGCAGCCCTCGCGGATGTAGATATCGCGGCCCTCGAGTGCCAGCGCCGGCAGTGGCTTGAGGCCCGCAATCGGTTCGTTGGTTTCCTTGGCGAACATCAATGGCACAAGCTCAACCAGGGTGCCAAAGCTGAGCGCCACGATAATCAGGATGATCATCAGGCCAATGTTTTTCTCAACTGCATCATGCTTCATGGTCTGCTCCTTACGCCGCGCTTGCTGTAGCCGGGATCGCCTGTGGCTCGACATCCCTGCGGCTGGTCATGTACACGTTGTAGGCCATGATTAACATACCGCTGAAAAAGATGGAGCCGCCGATGAAGCGCACCACATAGCCGGGATAGCTGGCCGCAACTGCCTCAACAAAGCTGTAGGTCAAGGTGCCATCCTGGTTGTAGGCGCGCCACATCAGTCCCTGCAGGATGCCATTGACCCACATGGAGACGATGTAGAGCACAGTGCCTATTGTGGACATCCAGAAATGCGTATTGATAAGGCCGGTGCTGTACATTCGCGTCTTGCCAAACAGTATGGGGATAAGGTGATACATGGCGCCAATGGAAATCATCGCCACCCAGCCCAGCGCGCCCGAATGAACGTGACCTATGGTCCAGTCCGTATAGTGCGAAAGGGCGTTGACGGTCCGAATGGACATCATCGGACCCTCGAACGTTGACATGCCGTAGAAGGACAGGCTCACCACCAGGAAGCGCAGAATCGGGTCTGTGCGCAATTTGTCCCACGCGCCGGACAGCGTCATGATGCCGTTGATCATGCCACCCCAGGAGGGCGCCAACAGGATGATGGACATCACCATGCCCAGGCTCTGGGCCCAGTCCGGCAGGGCGGTGTAGTGCAGGTGGTGCGGGCCGGCCCAGATGTACACTGCGACCAAAGCCCAGAAGTGCACGATACTGAGGCGGTAGGAATACACCGGGCGTTCGGCTTGCTTGGGCACGAAGTAATACATCATGCCCAGAAAACCGGCGGTGAGGAAAAAACCCACCGCGTTGTGTCCATACCACCACTGCACCATGGCATCGACAGTGCCCGCGTAGACTGAATAGGACTTGGTTATGTTGACGGGTATGGCCATGCTGTTAATGATGTGCAGCACCGCTACCGCCAGAATATAGGCTCCCAGAAACCAGTTCGCCACATAGATATGATCGGTTTTGCGCTTAACGATGGTGCCAAAGAACACAATCGCGTAAACCACCCATACCACAGTGATGAGTATATCGATAGGCCACTCCAGTTCAGCGTATTCCTTGCCCTGCGTCATACCCAGGGGCAGGGTGATTGCCGCCGCCAATATCACCAGTTGCCAGCCCCAAAAGGTAAAAGCGGCCAGTTTGTCGGAAATCAGTCGTACCTGACAGGTACGCTGCACAATGTAATAAGACGTGGCGAAAAGCGCTGAGCCGCCAAAAGCAAAGATGACAGCATTGGTGTGCAGTGGACGCAGGCGACCGAACTGTAGCCAGGGCAGGTCAAAACCCAGTGCAGGCCATGCCAGTTGGGCGGCGATGAGCACACCTACCAGCATGCCGACGATGCCCCATACTACCGTCATGACGGCGAACTGGCGCACCACCTTATAATTGTAGGTGGGATGTTGCAGTGCAGAGTTAAGCTCACTCATGATTTGATTCCAGTAAACTATGCATATTCGGGTGTGGCTGCTGTTGTTGCAGTGCTAGTCAGTGAAGGCCGGTGCCGCGCCAAAATCCCAGAGAATGACGGAACCAACCATAAGGCATATCAAGATCACCATGGCAATGGCCAGCACCGCGCTGGAGAACAGAAAGCCACGCTCTTCGGGAATATTCATGACAATGGGAATACCCAGATACATCAGGTAGACAGCCCAGCTGAGTGCAACCACGCCAATCAGCATGTCCAGCCACAGCAGCGGGTAGAAGCCGGTGAGTCCGGCAATAAACAACGGGGTGGCGGCGAATCCTGCAAGGACGATGCCGCGGGTGATGGTCGATTGTGCGCCATAGGTAGCGGCCATCCAGTGGATGCTGTAACCGATAATGGCCACGCAGGCAACCATGGTCAAATAGAACAGGATGCAGATCTGGCGACCACTGTCGCGTGTCAGGCGAATGGGTTCGCCGTGATCACCGACGCTCCAGCCAATCACTGTAGTCCCGTAGTACCACGCAACCGCAGGCAGTATGGCCAGAATGCAGGGGTACAGCAGCAGGGTGCGCAAAGTGCTCTCGGGCAGTGCAGCGATGGTTCGCCACTGTGTACCGGGTTTGACTAATAAGCCAAAGGTATGCTGAATCATTAGGTGGAACTCCCCCCGCAAGTGGCTTTGGTTATGCCAATAGCGCCATTCTAGGTGGTCCCGAAAAAAAACTATTGATTTGAATCAAGTGACTGCCGGAGATGGCGAGCTGGAAAATTCAGGCGGCTACATTCGCCATGTTACGTACTCCCTGTATGTCAAGAATTTCAATCTCCTTATTGTCCACGCGCAGAACCTCCAGCTTCTGCATACGACTGAATACCCGGCTGACGGTTTCTACCGTCAGTCCCAGGTAATTTCCGATATCGACCCGGGACATGGGTAGCCGAAAGTGTGTCGCGCTCAGCTTGCGCCTGGCATTGCGGGCGGAAATACTGAGCAACAGTGCCGCGACGCGTTCATCCGCAGAATTCTTGCTTAACAGGGTGATCAGAACCTGGTCTTCAGTGATTTCCCGGCTCATGAGCTGGAAAAAGTGGCGCTGCAGGTTGGGCATCAGGCTACTGAGCTTCGCCAGGGAGGAGAAGGGGATCTCACAAACGGCGGACGTTTCCAGGGTTTTGGCAGAGGAGGCGTGGGTGTTTTTGCTAATGCCATCCATGCCCAGTATTTCTCCAGGAAAGTAGAAACCGGTGACCTGTTCCCTGCCGTCGTCCGTCGTTTTGTACGCCTTGAGTGTGCCCGAGCGCACCGCGTAAACGGATTGGAAATCGTCTCCCTCCCGGTACAGATGCTGGCCCTTCTGCAGGGGTTTGCTGCGCTGGATAATGTCATCCAGTTGCTGTATATCGTCACTTTCCAGCGCCAGCGGCAGGCAGATACTGTTGAGCCGGCAGTTGCCACAATTGACCTGGTAATCATGGGTGCAGGCTCTAAATCCCTCATCGTGGGCAGTCTTGGTAATATGCAGAGTCATGGCCAAATTCCTCGGGAGAACCCCACCGAGTATAGCCGATAGTGGGCGCAGGCTGTACTGTAAATGGCCGCTAAAGAGTGGCAGAAAATCCAGGCGATGGTTGGTCCCCGTCACGGGTTTCCAGATAGGCGTCAAATAACATGCAGATGTTGCGCAAAAACGGTCTGCCACGGTGACTGACCTGTATCTCCTGCGCATCCATATGCAGCAGGCCGTCCGCCTCCATGGCGCGCAGCATCAGCAGTTCCTGGTGAAATGCGCTGGAGAACTCGATACCAAAGCGCCGACTGCACTCGGGGATGTCCAGCTTCAGTTCACAGATCAGACTCATGATGATATAGCGCCGCAGCTTATCCTCGTGGCTGACCCTGAAGCCGCGGGATGCGGGATGCTGGCCCTGATCCAGACGTGCGTAGTAAGCATTCAATTCACGCTCATTTTGTAAGTAGAAGTCGCCCATCTGGCTGATGGCCGAAACGCCCAACCCCAGCAGGTCGTCGGCCAACAGCAATGAATAACCCTGAAAATTGCGTTGCAGGCGCCCCTCCTGCTGGGCCAGCGCCAGTTCGTCATGCGAAAGTACATAATGGTCCATGCCGATATGCAGGTAGCCAGCGTCCTGTAAGCGCTGGCTGATCAACTGTTGCAGCAGTAGTTTTTCATGCGGCGAGGGCAAATTCAGCCGATCGATGGCGCGCTGGCTGCTGAAGCGCTCGGGCAGGTGGGCATAGTTATAACAGGCGATACGGTCCGGCCGCAGAGCGGTCACCTTACGCAGCGTCTCCTCCATAGAGTAGCGGTCCTGATGGGGCAGGCCGTAGATCAGGTCGAAACTGAGAGAGCGGAAGTCGTGGCTACGGATGCAATCCACCAGTAATTTGATCTGAGAGTACTGTTGGATCCGGTTGATCGCCTTCTGCACCAGCGGGTCAAAGTCCTGGATCCCGAGGCTGATACGATTGAAGCCCAGTCCCTTGAGCAGGGCGATAGTGTCGAGATCAACGGTTCTCGGATCGATTTCTATTGAATACTCCCGATAACCTTTATCCAGCAAACGAAAATGACTGGCCAGCATATGCATGAGCTCGGTGATTTCCGCGTTGTCCAGGTAGGTTGGTGTGCCGCCGCCCCAGTGCATCTGGGTCACCGGGCGGTTTTTGCCGACCAGCCGCGACTGCATGTCTATTTCGGTTTGCAGGCGTCGCAGGTAGTCGCGCGCAGCGTTTTTCTCACGGGTTACGATTTTATTGCACGCGCAGTAGTAGCAGATGTCATTGCAGAATGGCAGATGAACATAGAGTGACAGAGGGGCGCTCTTGTGGGCGCCGTCACTGTTCTGCCAGTTGTAGTATTGGTCCCGCTGAAAGTCCTGGCGAAACTGAGGCGCCGTGGGATAGGACGTGTAACGGGGCCCCTGGCAGGTGTATTTCGCCGCCAGATTCAGATCCGCCTGATACACAGGTGAAACAGAAGCCGCGTCAAGCAGGTTATCGGGGAAACTTGTCATGTCAGGTACAGCGCGTTGTGTCACCGGATGAGACGATAGCAAGACGCTCGGCTAATCGTGTTGATCCATGTCAAAGCCCCGCAGCCTCGTGGCCCCGGCGTGCTGTCATCAGCCCAGGGAGGCCACACTTTTTAGCACCAGTCGCACCAGTTCAGCCTGGCGGGACACGCCGGTCTTGGCAAAGATGGACTTGAGCTGCGCCCTCGCCGTGTGTTGCGAGATAGTCTGGGCGCTGGATACCTGCGCCAGGCTGAGGCCACGGGCCAGCAGCGTGGCGAGGTTGGCCTCCGCCGGAGTCAATGCAAATAACTCCCCCAGAATCTGGCGAGAAGTGGATTCATGCAGGTCGGGATCACTGATAAACACCGCCGCAGAGGGGCTGGACTGACCTTCACTCCACTGCGATGCTGGCACCGGCCGAATGACCAGGCCCAGGTCTGACCGCCCGGCAGGGCGTGGTACACGCAGCGCACGCACCACCGAGGTCTCCCCCCGCAGTTGCGCCTTGATAATGGTGGCCAGGGCCTGTTGTAGCTCCTTGTTGAATTCACGACCCTCAATATGCAGACGACCGTCACGCAGGCTGATGCCCTCGCCCTGGTCGAGCAGGGCCCGAGCCACGGTATTGGTTGTTAACAACCGCCCCTGTTCATCAAGGATTATACTGGCAACCGAAAGCTGACTCACGGCGCCGGCGTAGACATCCCGCTCTGATGTCATGCGATTCAGCTTGGCGTAGATTTCGATGGCCCGGCGCAGATGCGGAGTCAGAAGCGTGAGTAACTGTCGTTCGCGCACCTTGAATCGCGCCTCGCTGCTGCGGCGCGAGCAACGCAGCCTGGCCAGCATGCCCCCGGGTTCAGCAGTATCCACGCCTAGGATGCGGAACAGGCCTATGGGCTTAAGGTAGTGAAGGTAGTAATCCGATGTCAGCAGATCCCTGTCCGGCAGAATGTCCTCCAGCGTAATGACCTTGTCCAGCGGCAAGTTGACAAAAGGGTCCAGAGAGAAGAACTGTTCGCGGTAGGCACAGACTTCCCAGTCGTTGGGATCGGCCAAGGTCGAATCGTACTTCCGACGGTCCTGATCGGGGCGTACACAATTGAGTATGACGCCGTGGTCGTCGGCGGTCGGTGGGCGCAGCACCAGCGAGACCACCTGGACATCCAGTGCTTCGCGCAGAGCGGGCAGGGCGCTTTGCCAGGGCTGTTCCTCCAGCGCGCCCTGATAAATCAACCCGACCAGGCGGCTGAAATCACTGTCAATTATTTTGGCTGTCATTGCCGGTTGGTCAGCTTATGTCTCGAGACTGGAGAGGTCAGCCGTAACCTCCGCCAGAAGTTTGGGTCTGCCCACACCCCAGCCCTGCAAATAGTCGACGCCGATCTCTTCCAGTTTAACGACGATTGCATCATTCTCGACTGATTCCGCGATGGTTTCCTGTCCCAGGAAATGCGCCAGATCGTTGATCGAGCGCGCCATGGCGTAGTCGCTGCGGTTTTTGGCAATGCCAGTGATGAAGCTACCGTCTATCTTTACATAATCAACGGGTAGTTCGCGCAAATAATTGTGGCTGGCCAGACCCGTGCCAAAATCGTCGATGGAAAATTTGCAGCCCAGATTCCTGAAGGAGCGCACGAAGTCGGCGGCCTTGACCAGATTGGAAATAGTGCCTGTCTCGGTGATTTCGAAACAGAGGCGACTGGTGCCGACGCCAAATTCCGAAATCTGCTCCAGCAAATACTCCATAAAGCTGTCGTCTGTAACGCTTGCGCCGGACAGGTTAATGGCCAAATGGGGTACGACTTTCTGCTCGTCCATCAACCGGCTGATCCAGGTAAAGGCCTCGCGGACTACCCAGCGGTCCACCAGCGTCATGAAGCCATAGCGCTCCGCAGACCGGATAAATTCCCCGGGTGAAGATAAGGAGCCATCCTTATTAACCAACCCCAGCAGCAATTCATAATGCAGCGTGGCATTCGTGCGGTCGCTGACAGCAGTCTGCAAGATGGGCTGAGCACGCAGAATAAATCGGTCAGAGGCTAGCGCATTCTCCAGGTCCCGTCGTGTCCGGGTCTTTTCGAGTTTATAGTCACTGACTCTGCTCTGCGCCTCCTCGAATTGCACGACCCGATTGCGCCCCTGCTGCTTGGCATGCCGCATGGCCGATCGGGCGGCGTCAACGATCTCCTCGACGTCGGGACTATGCTCGAGAATTGCAGCAACTCCGATGGAGACGGTAAAACTGACGTTTTCGCCATCGATTTCCATAGAGCTGGCTTCAATGTCGCTGCGTATTTTTTCCGCGAATCTGCATTGCGTCCGCCATGGAGCGATCCAGTAGTAACACCGCAAATTCGTCAGCCTCCATTCTGGCCGAGGAGGACTTCTTGCCATGTAACTGGGCCAGCAGTTTGGCGAACTCCAGCAGCACCTGATCGCCGCTGATTCGGTCATAAACTTCGTTGACCAGCTTGAATTGATCAATGTTTATGTAGAGTAAGGCGTGTTGGGCGTGCTTTAGTTGACTGTTACGCAGGGCACGCTTCATCTGGTCGTTAAAGGTGTCACGATTTATTAATTTGGTCAGCGAATCGTGATTACGGGCGAAGCTAAGCGATTTCTGCACGTGTTCCAGAGTGTGGTACATGCTCTGGTCGACAACGGATAGCCTGTCCGCCGGCGCTGGCGGCTGGACGCCACGGCTTAATTGCCTGGCCAGTTGTATGGCACTTAAATCGACGACCTTTTGGCCCCTTTCGTTGACAAATATATAGCGATCTCGCAGCGGATTGCTCCAGGCGAGTTGCATGCGCTTCTTTTTGCCGTCTTTATCGCGGTAGGTTAGCCAGCTGTTTCGCTCCAACTGTTCAACGCGATTTACCCAGCGACGCAGTCGGGGCAGGTCCTCAATTCTGGCGCGCACTTCCGCAGGCTCAGGTTCGAGGTTAGATTGTTCCTGCCTGACTGGCGCGGATTCAATCTCGACGTTCCCTGCGAGTATGTCGCGTAATTCTTCCAGCACCTCCTCGTGGGCTATGTTGGTGGGTAATGCACTTGAAATTTGTTGGCCAATAAGGCCTATAAAGGACTCTGCCTCCATGCTTCGCTGCATGTTCAGGTCATCATCAACCTCGCCATCCTGTCGTTGCTTCAGCCAGAGGCAGAGCAGGTCAAGGGTCCTGATCTGTTCCGCCCAGGCGGCGCTATCTGGGCCATCCCTGACATGGGTTAGCACCAGCAGGTCACGCCAGCCGCAATCGATAAGGTCCTGCAGCACTTTTGGCGCCGTCGGTGGCAGGATTCTGGCGCTGATTATCTTGCTCACCTCGCGCCTGGCATCTGCCAGTTTTTGCTGTCCCTCCTGAGTGCGCACCACCCTGTTCGATATTGCGCGCAAGTGCGCGCTCCTGCTGTGTCAGCAGCTTTTCAATCTTATCCAGTGCCGTGTCGAATACTGAAGCATCGTTTTCGTAATCGCAGATAATGTCATCGACAATATTGTTGATACGGCTTTCCAGGACTTTGTTGGGAAAATTTGCTGAGCTGGCAAGACGTGACAGCTTATCGACCACGTTTCGAGCGCTATGACTATGATCGACGAAAAATTGAGGATCCAGCAGTGCCAACTTGGCCAGGGGGATTTGCAGATTTCCCAAAGACGGTTTCAGTTCGGTGCTCACGTCCAGCTGGGACTTGATAGTGCCAAACAGGTTGTCGACCATGTCGAGTTGATTGAGGCTGTCAGCAGTGAGGCCGCTGCTGTTCTGGATGTCGCCAATATGGTCCTTGTTGCTCGCCAGGTAGGCGCGCAGGGAGTCACTCTGTTGTACGTCTTCTCGCGCCTGAGAATTTCGTTGCAGTGCACTCAGCGCCCTGGCGATGGATTGGGCGTCCGCCAGCCTGCTCTGGTCAAGCTCGGTGCTGGCCACCGTAGCGCCGTCCCAGGTACTGCTTATCGCAACGCCGCTGGCCATTGCATTGCCATCGGCCAATCCTTCGGCTTCGCGCTTGAAATTAAGGGCATCGATCACTGAACGGTAAAGAGTGGCGGGATTGACGTTGCCCAGGCCGCCGCCGAGTTGTGCGCCCAATCTGTCGGTGAAACTGGTTCAGTTCGTTGAGTGCTGAGCTGGGTGGTGCACTGACGTCGCGCTGCACCTCCGGTTGTGTCTCGGGCGATTTGGCCGCGCGTTTTTTTGGCTTCTGGCCTGCGTGACCGGTCGGTTGCGGTTGAGCATGGAGCCTTTGTTTTGAATCTCTTTCTCGATATCGGGCAGCACGCCGTGCTCCGACAGCAGAGTGTTCAATGGCCCGTAGTAGTCACCCAGCTGCCGGATAAAACGCTTGGCAAAGTAATCGAAGATATGGGAAAGCACGCTCTGGGGGATGGCTTCCTCCTTCAAGGCACGCTGGAATGCACAACACAACTGCCGTCACATGAATCGGAAGCCGAACGCGGTTTGGGTCTGCATCTGATGAGAATCGCCAGACGTAATGTAAGTGCTTCAAGTGCCAATTTGTGCAGGTCCTCGCCCAGGCTGACCGTGCGATCAATAGCCAGGAAATCCTCGAATTCCTGCGGGTCTATCAGGTTAAGCTCGTCGGTGCTGCCGAGTGTGTACTGCCACAACTGGTCGTCATTGTACTGCGGGGTCAAATCCCTGAAGTAGTCAGCAACCTGTTGGAGCAGTCGTTGTGCGATATTGGCGCTTCTGCGCTGCAGGGTGATCGCCGCATCATAGTGGGGATTTGCAGCGCTATTGAGCAGCTTGATGCGCGAGGAGATATCCAGTATGTATCCGGCAAGATCGGTAAAAAATGGCGTCAGGGCATCTTGCAGTTCCTCCAGGCTTTGCTTTTCGAGACGTCGTCAGGAGTTTGGTGTAATCTGCGGTGGCGGCCACTATTGCCGGGCCTGGTGCAAGTGGTGTCGCTGGCTCAGTAGCGGATGTGACAGCGGCAACCGTACTGCCAGTCGCTGCGGCCGTAACCTGGGAACTGCGAGATGCACCGGAGCCGGGCGCAAATCGAGCGGCGATGGCTTCACGATACCGCGCTGCCAAGGTCACTATCGGACGAGGCAAATTCCAGTGTAATACAGTCATCGCGCAGCCTGGAAACCCTGACCCTGGCGTCTTCAAGTGGTATCTGCGCTAAGCCAGTATCAGGGATAGACAGCGTCGCCACGGCGCCCGCTTGAACATCGATCGGGGCGGTAGTGTCCCGAGTGTCCAGAGTCTGCACTACGTCAAGTTGCAGGCGCCCGTCCAACAGTGAAGATAATTGACCTGCCAGCCGCACCGCATCATCCAGTACGAGGGTAGCCGAAAGCTTTCCTGATTGTGCCGGGGCGTTGGGCATTGGACCTCTAATGGTGCTTGTTCCGGCAGCGCTGGTAAATATCATGCGCTGTCACAATTGCTCTGCTAGGAGTGGCAGAAGTATACCTTGATATGCCACCGCCACAAGCAGCCACGTTCTTTCACTGACTGACTGAACGCCGCTTGCCAGAATGTCCAGTGTCTACGTTTTGTGGTCGTTAAGGTTTGGCGTTGGCAGCCAGCAGAAAGGCGGGTTTTTCACCGCCGCCGTGGACGGCAAAGTTAGTACCACTGACGTAGGATGCCAGCGGTGAGGCAAGGAACAGGCAGGCCTGACCGACATCGGCGGGCACCGCCATGCGACCCAGGGGAATAGTGGCTCCCACAGCGGCAATGCCGTCTTTATCGCCATAGTGCAAGTGGGCCTGCTCAGTCTCTGTGAGGCCGACGACTAGCGCGTTGACGCGCACCTTGGGCGCCCATTCCACAGCCAGTGAGGTGCCCAGATTCACCAGGCCCGCCTTGGCGGCGCCATAGGCGGCGGTCCCGGGCGAGGGACGAATTGTGCTGACGCTGGCGATATTGATAATGCAGCCACCCCACGACTGTTGTTGCATGACCCTGTTAGCCACCTGGCTGAAGTTCAGCGGCGCGATCAGGTTGAGCCGGATGATTGCCTCAGAAAAGCGCGGTGATGCTGTGGCCGCCTCGGCATAGGGCGCGCCTCCGGCATTGTTCACCAGCACATCAAGGCGGCCAAAATGCTGCACCGCGAATGCCACACAGGCCTCGATCTGCTCGTAGTCCCGGACGTCGCAGGCGGTGAACAGGGCTTTGCGCTCACCGCTGTGAGGGAGGGATTCAGGCGCTGATCTGCTACAGATTAGCACGTCTGCGCCGGCCTTGAGAAAGCACTCGGTGATCCCCCTGCCTACCCCCTTGCCGCCGCCCGTGACGATTACTGCCTTGCCGCTAAAATCCAACACGTTGTCCATAGCATGTCTCCTGATGACAGATATTAGTGCGAGATGGCCGCGACAGTTCGCCGCGCTTGAGATCAGACCGCGATTTACATAATATGCTCGGGCTGAGCGTATCCTAACTGAATTCCCATTGGCTGGAAATTTCAGGATAGATCTCAGTCACAAGCCCTCGGGACAATCCATTAGCGGTTGGAAATACTGTACTGCCTGGCAGCCGCACTGCATCGGGAACATGCTCTATGACAATTGAAAGCTTACCCGTGCTCGCCATTCTGGGCGGCACCGGCGATTTGGGTACTGGTTTGGCCCGGCGCTGGGCGCAGGCCGGATACCAGGTCATTATCGGCTCGCGCACACTGGACAAGGCCGAGGCCGCGGTCGCCGATTTGCGTGAAGTCATGGCTGAACGCGGCGTTACAACAGTAAGCGTGCGCGCAATGGAAAACCTGGCAGCTGCCGAGGCTGCCGCTATCGTGACGCTGACAGTACCTTTCAGCCACCAGACGGCCACGTTGGAGCTGGTAAAGCCGGCCCTGCAGGGCAAGATACTGATCGATGTGACCGTGCCCCTGGTGCCCCCTAAAGTTGCCAGGGTACAGCTACCCGCACAGGGCAGCGCCGGCCAGATCGCACAGGAATTGCTGGGTGAAGGGGTTGACGTGGTATCCGCATTCCAGAACGTGGCCGCCGTCCACTTGCAGGAGGGTCACGGGCTCGAATGCGATGTATTGGTCACTGGTAACAAGAAGGCCGCCCGCGATGAAGTGGTCAAGTTGGTTGAGGCTGCGGGAATGCGCGGTTTGCATGCCGGCATGATAAACAATGCCGCTGCCGCTGAAGCCCTGACCTCAGTGCTGATTACGATCAACAAGCAGTATGGCTGCCACGCGGGAATAAAAATTACCGGGTTGGACGACGCGCACTAGATGACGGCCCGATTGGAGCTGATTCCCCTGCTGGATTTTCCCCTGGTCGAGCCTGGGGATGATCTCGCACAGCTGATTTTCGATGCCCTGCGCGACAATGACCTGAGCCTGCGTGAGGGAGACGTATTAGTAGTGGCGCAAAAAATCGTCTCCAAGGCTGAAGATCGCTATGTGCGACTGGCGGATGTCAGCGTCAGCTCCGAGGCGCTTGCCCTGGCTGAACAGGCTGACAAGGACCCGCGGCAGGTGCAACTGATCCTGCAGGAAAGCAGGGCAGTGCTGCGGGTCCGCCCCGGCGTGATCATCGTCGAACACCGCAACGGCTATGTTCACGCCAATGCCGGTATCGACAAATCCAATATTCTCAGGGAGGCGGACGATCCTCGTGTCCTGTTGCTGCCGACAGATCCTGATGCCTCGGCGCGCGCCTTGCGCGAGGGTCTTGCCGCGCGTGGCGCGATCGCTCCCCAGGTGATTATCAATGACAGTATGGGACGCGCCTGGCGCAATGGCACGGTAGGTGTGGCTATTGGTACAGCGGGTCTGGAGCCACTCAATAACCAGATCGGTGACGTGGACATGTTTGGCAACGTGCTGGAGGTGACGGAACCGGCAGTGGCGGATGAGTTGGCAGCCGGTGCGTCGCTGGTGATGGGCCAGGCGGCGCAAGCCTGTCCAGTCGTATTGGCTCGCGGGGCCGGGCTGACGCCCTCTGCTGGCGGGTCGGCCGGCTTGCTGCGCGACAAGTCGATTGATATGTTCCGTTGATGAACAGTGCCAGCAAGTCTGTATTGGCCCTGTCCGGGGGCGTGGGAGGCGCGAAACTGGCGCTGGGTCTGGCGGACGTCCTGTCGCCCGGGGAATTGCATGTCATGGCGAATACTGCGGACGACTTCAGGCATCTCGGTCTGCATATCAGTCCCGATATTGACACGCTGGTCTACACGTTATGTGAAAGCGCCAATGAAGTTCTCGGTTGGGGTCTTGCGAGTGAGACCTGGAATGCCATGGATGCCCTGCAGCGGCTTGGCGGCGATACCTGGTTTCGCCTCGGTGACAAAGATCTGGCGACGCATTTGTGGCGCACCGATCTGCTCGATCGCGGTGAGAGTTTGTCGCAGATCACAGATACCCTCGCACGGCAGCTGGGCATTGCCAGCCATATTCATCCCATGTGTGAGGAACGGGTGCGTACTACGGTTCGCTGTCAGGGGCGCGACCTGCCTTTCCAGCACTATTTTGTTAAGGAGCGCTGCGCGCCCGTAGTCACGGGGTTCAGCTTCGAGGGCATTGCGGAGGCCCGACCGAATGACAATGTCATGGCCCTATTGCGGGATGCTGCCTTTGCCGCCATCATCGTGTGCCCCTCCAACCCTTTCGTCAGCATTGATCCGATATTACAGATGCCCGGTTTCTGGTGCACTCTGCGTGACAATCCCGCGCCCGTGGTGCTGGTTTCCCCCATTGTAGCGGGCACGGCAATCAAGGGCCCCGCTGCAAAAATGATGATGGAATTGGGGGTGCCTGTCACTGCGCTGGGGGTGGCGCAGCACTACTGTACGTGCTACCCCGGCCTGCTCGATTATTTCGTGATCGATGAGAGTGACGCTACACTGGCGGAGGAGATCGTCGAGTTGGGAGTGAAAGTGGTCGTGGCACCTACAGTTATGAAGAGTAGGGCAGACAAGCAGCGTCTGGCGCGCTTTACCATGGATCTGGTAGCGGGATAGTGCGTATGGCGCAGGCACTGGTGCCATTGAAGGATCTGGTACAGGCCAAGTCGCGCCTGGCTGGGCTGCTACGTCCATCGGAACGCCGCGCGCTGGCACAGGCCATGGCGGAAGATGTGCTCACCGTGCTCTCGGGTCATAGCGGTATCGCGCAAATTACCCTGGTGTCCGATGATCCGGGCGCGGGCTTGTTGGCACAGAAGTATGGAGCCCGGTGCTGGTCGGAAAAATCGTTAGGTGCGTGTGGGCTCAACGCCCTGATACAGAACGCGAGCGAACGTTTATTGGCCGACAGTGAACAGCCGCTATTGGTTCTGCACGGGGACCTGCCACTGCTGACAGCAGAAGACATCAGCGCAGTTCTGTCTCGTCAACGGAAGTTGCAAGGGCTCATAATTGGTTGTGATCGCCATGGGCGTGGTACCAACTTGTTGGCCTTCAATGCCGCACACATGCCGTGCTTTTGTTTTGGTCCCGACAGCTGTGCCGGGCATATGGCCAGTGCCCAGCAGTGCTGGCATACCTGTGCAAATACTGCAAAGATCAGGTATGTGGTGTCGATGTGGACGAAGCGCCGGATTTGAAATGTCATTATGGAGCGATTGCACTTGCACGCGAAGGAGCAGTACCGCACAGTTACTCTACAATACAGAGCTGGGAGCACGGGTCACCTTGGCCCTGGCGACGCTGTCGGATGATGTTAAAGTTGGCGATGAGATGAACAGGGGAATAGCAAGCTGATGTCAGACTGGCAATTTTTTCGTGAGCAGTTGCTACAGGGCTTGATGCCCAGCGAGCAGCAGGCATTGTCGCTGGCGGACATGGATGATACTGCGGCGCTGGTGGAAATTGCCGCCACTTTGCGTGATCGCGGCCACGGCAATGTAGTCACCTATTCCCGCAAGGTATTTATTCCCCTCACCCATCTGTGCCGGGATGTCTGTCACTACTGTACTTTCGCGCGCACGCCCAAAAAAATTGACCAACCTTTCATGGCCGTAGAGCAGGTTCTTGAACTGTGCCACCAGGGTGCAGCTATGGGTTGCCAGGAAGCGCTGTTTACGCTGGGAGAAAAGCCGGAGCTGCGCTACAGCGCTGCGCGACAAGCACTGAAGGAAATGGGATTCGCCAGCACGCTGGATTATGTCAGGACCGTCGCGGGCCGGGTGCTGGCAGAGACCGGACTGCTGCCGCACATCAATGCCGGCTGTATGGATGCGCTCGAGATTGCCGGCTTGCGTCAGGTGAGTGCGTCCATGGGCATCATGCTGGAGTCCGCCTCACAGCGTTTGTGCGAGAAGGGCATGCCCCACTACGGTTCGCCTGACAAGGAACCAATCAGGCGCTTGCAGACCATAGAGCTGGCGGGCCAGGCTGCGGTACCTTTCACCTCCGGCATACTCATTGGTATTGGTGAAACCCGCCGTGAACGTATCGAATCCCTGCTGGAGTTGCGCAGGCTCCACGACCGCTATGGCCACCTGCAGGAAGTTATCGTACAAAATTTCCGCGCCAAGCCCGGTACCCTGATGGCGGCAGCACCGGAGCCGGACCTCAACGAACTGTTATGGACGATTGCGGTGGCGCGCCTGGTTTTTGGCCCACAGATGAATATCCAGGCGCCCCCCAATCTCAGTCCCGGAGTCTTGCCGCAATTAATCGCGGCCGGTATAAACGACTGGGGCGGCGTCTCACCATTGACCCCGGACTATGTGAACCCGGAAGCGCCCTGGCCACATCTCGAGCGTCTGGCGGCGGAAACCGCCGCCGCCGGAAAGTTTCTCGAGCAAAGACTCACGGTGTATCCAGCTTACGTGATCGAGGGCGAGCGCTGGCTGGATAAAGGATTAAAAACGGCGGTATTGCAACTTTCAGATGGCGCAGGCTTCGCCCGGCGTGACAATTGGGTTCCCGGCGAGGAGCATGCGGTGCCCGCGATCGATGCGAAGCTGTTGTCGAGCACGGCGCGCCTTGATCAGGTGTCGCCAGAGCTGCGCGATATTGTCAGGCGCTGCCGAGAGACAGGCCAGCTGACAGAAGCGGATGTTACAAGCCTGTTCAACACCCGAGGCATGGACTTTTCCTTTGTGGTCGCCCAGGCGAATGAGTTAAGGCAACAGGTCAACGGCGATACGGTGAGTTACGTCGTTAATCGCAACATCAATTACACCAACGTCTGTTATTTCAAATGCCAGTTCTGCGCCTTTTCCAAGGGCAAACAGAGCGAGAACCTGCGCGGCAGGCCCTACGATATCACCGGCGAAGACATCGCTGCGCGTTGCGTCGAGGCCTGGGAACGGGGCGCTACCGAGGTTTGTATGCAGGGTGGTATTCACCCCGACTATACCGGTCAGACCTACCTGGATATCGTCCACACTGTGCGCAGTGTCGCGCCCGAGCTGCATATCCATGCATTCTCGCCGCTGGAAGTATGGCAGGGTGCGGCTACCCTGGGCGTTAGCGTCCCGACATTTTTGCGCCAGCTGCGCCAGGCCGGACTGAATACCCTGCCGGGTACCGCAGCTGAAATTCTGCACGACGAAGTTCGCGCCAGCCTGTGCCCTGACAAACTCAACACCGCGCAATGGTTAGAGGTGATGGCGGCAGCCCATGCAGAGGGTCTGCGCACGACGGCGACTATTATGTATGGCCACATTGATCAGCCGCGACATTGGGCCAGCCATCTGCTGCATATAAGGAACTTGCAGCAGCGTACCGGTGGCTTCACAGAATTCGTGCCGCTGCCGTTCGTGCATATGGAAGCTCCCATGTACCTCAAGGGTAAAGCGCGGCGTGGACCGAGCTTCCGGGAAGCGGTGTTAATGCACGCGGTGGCGCGACTCGTCTTTCACGGCCTGATCGACAATATCCAGGCATCCTGGGTGAAAATGGGCAGAGCAGGGGTTGCTGCCTGCCTGAACGCAGGTGTCAACGATCTCGGGGGTTCATTGATGAACGAGAGTATTACTCGCGCTGCCGGGTCCGGCCATGGTCAGGAGTGGGCTCCGGCCTTCATGGAAGCGCAGATTCGCGCCGCCGGACGTATCCCGCGGATGCGTACCACGCTTTACGCCGATGCGGCGCTAGAGCGCCGCGAGGCCGCTTTCGAGGCGCAGGCCCTCGTTGAAATACATGGCGCATCCGCGAGAAAGCAACAGCGTAGCAAACGACTGTCACCACCCGTCGAAGTACAAGCCGCGCCCGGCGCGTTCGCTGTGCACTGGGTGCACCCCTCACGCGACGCTGCCGTGTATGAAAGTGTAGTGCTGATGGCAGCGTGTAACTGAGCCGATATCCGCCTGGAATGACTCGAACAGTCAGCAGAAGCGTTGATCTTGAGTCGAGCTGGCTAATTCCGTTGGCAGGAGAATTCGAACAACCCTACATGCAGCAACTGCGTGCATTCCTGCTCGCAGAGAAACAAGCTGGCAAGCGTATCTTCCCCTCCGGCAAAGAGCTTTTTAATGCGTTCACCCATACCCCGCTGGATAAGGTTAAGGTAGTAATCCTGGGACAAGATCCCTACCACGGTGAGGGACAGGCCCACGGACTCTGCTTCTCGGTAAAACCCGGTGTCACGGTGCCGCCTTCCCTGCAGAATATCTACAAGGAAATACAGGCAGAGCTGGGCCTGCCAATTCCTGCCCATGGTCATCTCACCGCCTGGGCTGACCAGGGGGTGTTGTTGCTTAACAGTGTGTTATCGGTAGAGGCAGCACTGGCGGCTTCCCACCAGGGCAAGGGTTGGGAGAAGTTCACTGACCGCGTAATCGAGGTGATCAACCGGGAGCGCGAAGGGGTGGTATTTATGTTGTGGGGCAGCTACGCCCAGCGCAAAGGAGCGATAATTGACACAAAGCGGCACTGCGTGCTCAAAGCTCCGCACCCCTCACCCCTGAGCGCTCATCGCGGATTTTTTGGCTGCGGTCACTTTATCGCGGCCAACCAGTATCTACAGGACAGGGGAATAACGCCTATTGATTGGAGCTTGCCGCAACGACCCTGATTCCGATGCCAGTGCGCATGCATTACTCCGCCTCCAGCGTGTAGGGCAATTTACCCAGAGTGAGCAACGGTCCGCCGGAGGAGGCGAGGTGGAGACCGTTTGCAACTCCATCGGCAGTGGCTGTCACCAGGGCGCGGGTTTTCCCCTCTGTAGTGCAGCAATTGACTATAGCGCCAACATGTAGACCTGAAACAGCGTCGTACACTGCGGTGCCCGCAGGGCAAATTGTTCCAGGCGGTAGCTCTGCAACATAGGTGCGGCGCTTGGGCTTGCCCAGATAGTGTAGGCGAGCCACCACTTCCTGGCCCGTATAGCAGCCTTTATTAAAGCTGATATGCCCGGTGCGGTCGTAGTTGAGTGTCTGCGGCACGAACTCTTCTACGGTGGCGGCCTCGATGCGCGCGATGCCACTGGCGATTTGCAGCGCCTGCCACTGGAGTTCACTGCCCGGATTCATCACCTCATCCATGCGCGCAAGGTGTGCCGCACTGGTTGAGCTGTGCAGGTAACACTCGAATTGCTGGCCCTGCGCGTCGGTCTGCACCAGCAGGAAACCATCTCCGCCGGTGGCGCCGAAGTGCTCGGTGGGTAGCTCGCCGAATATCTTGCCTAATGCACGTGTTGCATCCGGCCCCCAGACGGCATGGGGTACCCAGTCCTCTCTTGTAGCATCCAGTTTTGCTTTCGAGAAAATGATGTACTTGCCAAAGGCGGTGCTGCTGCCGGCGCGGATGTCACGTCGCATGCGCAGCGCAAAATGGTTGTGGCCCATTTCGCTGAGCAGGAAGTCGCAGACGACGCGTCCCTGGGGTGTGCAAAAAATACCGGGCACAGCGTGATTGGGTGTCACTTTGCGGGTGTCGCAGGTGGTCTGTCCCTGCAAAAACTTCAAGGTATCAGGGCCAATGATGTGCAGTAGGGCTTCCTGTTCGAGATGTGTATATTGGCAATTCAAGTGTTGTTACCCCGGTTGTCAGGTTGTCAATCATAGGCCCTGTCCCCGTCCGTGTCAGCAATGTAGCGCGCTGCCAGCAGATTTAATGGCTATACTGGTCGCCATTGATGGGCCACCGGAATAATTTTACTGGCATGATTGCGCAGGAAGAAATCAATCGCATGCTGTGGGCGGCGCGGCGCGGCATGCTGGAGCTCGACCTGGTGCTGGAGCCCTATGTGTTGGCCCGTTATGCGCAACTCAGTGCGACAGACCGCCGCTGTTTTCAACAATTAATGCTGTGCGAGGATCAGGATCTTTTTGCCTGGTTTATGCAGCGCGGTCAACCTGACGACCAGGAGCTAGCCGGAATTGTCAGCCAGATACTCCAATTCACCCGCACTGCACCTGAGGATAGGTGAATCGCGGCTGCGTACTACGCTCTACTATGCACTATGCCTTATTTGCGTCTATGCCGTTTGGCTGCTTTATACTCGCGGTTATGCCGTGCTTGTAGTTTTGCTCATACTGCTTCTGACTGGTCTGTTGTGGCACCTGCGCCGCGATCCGCTGGTGGCGGTCGAGCTACGCTGGCGCCAGGGTATCTGGACGCTGGAACACGCCGGCGTGCGGAGAGTCATTGTCCCCACCCGGCGCAGCACCGCGACACCCTGGGTGATTTATCTGGCATTCAGTGACCTGTCGGCGGGTCGCGGTGGTCACCTGTGGCTCTATGCTGACTGTGCATCCAGAGATCAGTTGCGTCGATTGCGAGTGCGGCTGACGCTTGATCGCTGACGGCGCCCAGTGCTTGGCAAAGTGCCAGTCACGGGCGACTGCGCATTAGCGCTGCCCTACAGCGGGGAGTTTTCAGGTCGCAGGATGGTATCGTGAGCGACTGGCAGCATCTGAGGGTAATCGAGGGTGTAGTGCAGTCCGCGACTCTCTTTGCGTGAAATTGCACAACGAATCATCAGCTCAGCTACCATCGCCAGATTGCGCAGCTCGAGCAAATCATTGCTGACCTTGTAGTTACCGTAGTATTCCGCTATTTCAGTCTGCAGCAACTGTACCCTGTGCAAGGCACGTTGCAGGCGCTTGTTAGTGCGCACAATGCCCACATAATCCCACATGAAGCGTCGTAACTCGTCCCAGTTATGTGAGATGACGACATCCTCGTCAGAGTCTGTGACCTGGCTTTCATCCCAGTGAGCTGCAGGGGAGGGGGCGGGTATTTGATCCAGGATGTTGGCGATATGATTGGCCGCAGATTCGGCGTAGACGATGCATTCGAGCAGGGAATTACTCGCCATACGGTTGGCCCCGTGCAGGCCAGTACAAGAGGCCTCCCCAACCGCGTAAAGTCCCGCGACGTCGGTGTGACTATGCTGATCAACAAGGATGCCGCCACAGGTGTAGTGAGCAGCCGGAACTACAGGTATAGGCTCGGAGCTGATATCGATACCGAACTCCTCACAGCGTGCGAGGACGGTGGGAAAGTGACTGTGCAGAAAGTCGCGGGATTTATGGGAGATATCGAGGAAGACGCAGTCGGCTCCTAGACGTTTCATCTCGTGATCAATCGCGCGTGCCACCACATCGCGCGGCGCCAGCTCCGCCCGCTCGTCGAAATGATGCATGAAGCGCTGCCCGTCGGGCAGCAGCAGCCTGCCGCCTTCACCACGTATAGCTTCGGTAATTAAAAACGATTTGGCCTTGGGGTGATACAGACAGGTAGGATGAAACTGGTTGAATTCCAGGTTGGCCACGCGGCAGCCGGCACGCCACGCCATGGCTATACCATCTCCGCTGGCACCATCGGGATTACTCGTGTAGAGATACGCTTTACTGGCGCCGCCGGTTGCCAGCACAACGGCCGACGCCTGAAACAGATCGACATGGCCACTCTGTTGGTCGAGAATGTAGGCGCCCTGGCAGCGGCCGTTGCACACCACCAGGTCTACGGCCATCCGCTGCGTAAAAATGTCAATATTGTCGGCAGCAATAGCCCGCTCTGTAAGCACCTCTGAAATGGCTCGTCCGGTGCGGTCGGCAGCGTGTATGATGCGCCGGTGGCTGTGGCCGCCTTCCATGGTCAGGTGGAACTCCCGATCCTGTGGATTGACGGTGTCCTCGCGAAGATCGAAATCAACGCCCTGTTCTACCAGCCACTCGACGCAGCGTCGGCTATTGCTGACAGTGAATTCCACCGCGTCGCGGTGGCACAGGCCGGCCCCGGCCACGAGCGTGTCCGCCACATGGGATGCGACGGTGTCCCGGTTGTGCAGCACTGCAGCCATGCCACCTTGCGCCCAGTAGGTCGATCCCTGGTTCAGGTCTGCCTTTGACAGCAGGGCGACCCGACAATTGCCGGGTAGGCGCAGAGCAACGCTCAACCCAGCCGCGCCGCTCCCTATAACCAGTACGTCATGTTGGTGACGAGTGGCCATGGAGCTCAGCGCTTGCTGCTTTGGAAGGTGAAATATATGATGCGTCTCAAAGACTTAGCTTCAGCGAACTTAAGTGCAGTGGAGTATATACGACCTCGTGGCTAATTCGGAACTAATACGCTGGGAACTTTTTTTGCGGCAAGCTCTCATAACGTGCGTCACGACGCATGCGCAGCGAACCTATTCGAGTTTCTGTTGTCTGTTATCGCAGTGGTTTGCGTCAACTGTGACAGTGATGTCAGTTACCGGGAAGGGGAACAGGACGTGACTGCCGCGCAAACGGATCAGCAGCTTGTTGTCAGGGTACAAAAGGGTGATTCGAGGGCATTTGACCTGCTAGTGTTGAAGTATCAACACAGGATATTTGGTTTGATAGGTCGCTATGTACGCGATGCTGATGAAGTGCAGGACGTGGCGCAGGAGGCCTTTATTAAGGCGTATAAAGCCTTGCCCGGTTTTAGGGGGGAAAGCGCCTTTTATACCTGGTTGTATCGCATTGCGATCAATACAGCCAAGAATTACCTGGTCTCTCGGGCACGTCGACCTCCGGGAACGGACATAGAAATTGAGGACGCCGAGTATTACGAAAGTGGCTCGGGTTTACACGAAATCGAGAACCCCGAAAACGCGCTTTTTGGGGCGGAGTTAAAGGCTGTGGTGGATGACGCGATTGGCGCACTGCCCGAAGATCTTCGCACTGCAATAACTTTGCGCGAGTTCGATGGTCTTAGTTACGAGGCTATTGCCGATATCATGGACTGTCCGGTAGGCACCGTAAGGTCGCGAATATTCAGGGCGCGCGAGGCAATCGACGCGCTGGTGAGCAAACAAATAGGTGGTGAAGCTTGAGCTTGAAGATATTCAATCCCATCGGTTTAAGCAATAACCCCGCTGTAGCGGGCCGCACGCAATATGTGACTTGGTCGCAAGGTGGTGAGGTATGAACGACAGAATTTATGAATCTTTATCTGCTCTTATGGATAACGAGGCGAACGAGTTGGAGTTGGAGCGTGTACTAGCACAGACAGTGGATAACACTGAATTGCGGAGGACTTGGGTGCGTTATAACCTCACACAGCATGCGGTGCATGGGCGTCCCGTTGCGTACCTGGATTTGGATATATCAGCACGAGTGCAATCCGCTCTCGCTGGTTCGCAAACGGATCGCAGTGGAATTGGAACTGCGCTCACAGTTTTTAAACAGCGTATGGTGCGTCCGTTAGTCAGTTTTGCTGTGGCGGCCTCGGTAGCTGCTACGGTGGTTATTGGTGGGCAACAACTCGCCCACGTTGACGGTGGTTATGGCGTCGATCGCTCCGTGGCCAACAGTGCATCGCCTGTGGGTATGCTAAATAGTCTGGGCGCTACTGCTGTGCAGGCAAGCTATGGCACACAGCCTATTCCGGTATTGCAGCCTGCGACCCGTGCCGCCTATCAGGAACTTGCGCAACAACGTCTGCGTAAATATATGCAGGATCACGTGGAACAGGCAGCTCTCAATTCACCCCAGGGTTTAGTGCCGTTTGCTCGCGTGCCACAGATACGCGAATAGGACTCAGTGCTTTGCATTTCAATCGGCTAAAGAAACGTTATCGTCTTGATCTGGTTGTCTTGCTGTCGCTGTTTGCAGCGGCGGGTGTAACGTCAGCTGCCTGTCCTGAGGCTGACCCGGTGGCGCTGGAATGGTTGGACAAGATGTCCAGAAGTATGCGTCAGGTCAGCTATCAAGGAGTAGTGACGCTGCAACGTGGTGATGAGATGCAGGTCATGCAAGTCTCACATTCAGTAGATCATGGCAGCAGTTCAGAGCGACTTACTGTATTGACTGGCCAGGGTGCTCAAGTGGTGCGTGGCTCCCATCCTTTAAACTGTATTCATCCAGGTGATCAGTTATTACGGCTGGGCACGCTGCTGCAGCGGGACCATTGTGGCATCGCTGGCCAGTATCGATTGAGCGTCGCTGACGGGGAGCGGGTAGCCGGACGACATGCAATTCGCATTATTATAGAGCCACGGGATATGTATCGCTTTGGTTATGTGATAGCCCTGGACCGGGAAACTGGTTTGTTACTGAAATCACAAACTATTAGCCATAGCCGCAACGCTTTGGAAACAATACAGTTTGCGCATATCACCTACGGTACCGATGTGCCGGTAGTCGGTGAAGTAGGTGTCTTGCACGAAGCGCAGCATCCGCATCCCCAAAGCCCTGACGTGAACTCCGCGGTGGCACGTGTCTGGAGTTTGAGGTGGCTTCCTCGTGGGTTTGCTGCAACCGATTCCTCTCTTGGTATCCTTGGTCGAAGAACCTATACTGACGGCTTGGCAGTTTTTTCGGTCTTTCTCGAAGATCTGGATCGTCAGATTCATCCCGGAGAGGGGTTGGTAAGAAAAGGTAGCACCACGATCTATACCCGCGGCATGCTCATAGCTGGGCAGCCTGTGCTGGTTACTGTGATAGGCGAGGTGCCGGTCAATACGGCCAGAATGGTGGCCGACTCAGTGGACTGGGTGCAGTGATATATGTTGACAGAAACCGGGCGAGTGGTAGGTATAGAAGCGGATGGACTCTGGGTTGAGACTGTTCGTCGCAGCACTTGTGGAACCTGTGCGGCGCAAAAAGGCTGCGGTCATGGACTGCTTCACCGGATTTCCGACGGTAAACGGGGCTATATTCGAGTTTTACCGGGCGAGGGGGGCATAGGGCGTTGCAAACTCGATGATCAGGTCCTGATCAGTATTCCTGAAGAAGTGATACTGCGCGGGTCATTTATCGCCTACGTCCTGCCGCTGGTCATTATGCTGACCGGCGCGCTGACAGCAGTGCGTTGGCTGCCAGGCAATGAGGACTTATTGGCGCTACTCGGGGCGACAGGCGGATTGGCGCTGGGATTTGCCCTGGTTGCCTGGCACGGCGCGCGTCATCGCCGCGATCCCAATTTTCAACCCGTGCTTCTGAGTGTCATGGCGCCACTCGCGGAACCCGTGACACTGCTGTAAACCGTGCTATTTCCACTTCTTGCTCATTTTACTGGAAAGATTATATGAAGACCAAAATGCGATTGCGCGAATTCGTTTTTCTGCTGATGGCCCTGTGCGGGACCCAGGTAACGACAGCGGCAGAATTGCCTGATTTTAAAGAGATAGTGCGTGCACATTCCCCTGCCGTGGTAAAAATTATTGTCGAGCAAAATGCCTCTCGCGCTGACCAACGGCAACCCGGGCCAGAGGAGATTCCCGAAGAATTGCGGCGCTTTTTCGAGTTCCGTGGCGGTCCCCCATCCGAGCAGGAACGCATGGGTTTGGGGTCAGGGTTTATCATCTCCAGCGATGGTTATATTTTGACCAACAACCATGTGGTTGAGGGCGCTGATAGCGTGTTGGTGCGCATGAGTGATCGGCGCGAGTTCGATGCCAAAGTTGTCGGTACCGATCCCCGCTCCGACCTCGCACTGCTGCGTATAGATGCCTCGGATCTGCCTATGCTCAGGCTGGCCGCCAACGATGACCTGGAAGTTGGCGAGTGGGTATTGGCCATTGGCTCACCGTTTGGCCTGGACTATTCGGTCGCAGCGGGTATCGTCAGCGCCAAGGGACGCAGCCTGCCCACCGAACGCAACGAAAACTACGTACCTTTTATACAGACGGATGTTGCTATCAACCCGGGTAATTCCGGAGGGCCGTTGTTCAACCTTGACGGCGAAGTGGTTGGTGTGAATTCACAGATATTCACCCGCAGCGGTGGTTCTATCGGCTTATCATTTGCGATACCCGCCTCGGTGGCCCGCAATGTCGTTGAGCAATTGAAGGAAAACGGTCGGGTGACTCGAGGTTGGTTGGGGGTCACCATACAGGACGTGGACAAAAATCTTGCGGAATCCTTTGGCCTCAAGCGCCCGGGTGGGGCACTGGTAGCGGAAGTTTCCAAAGACGGTCCCGCCGCTAAGGCTGGCTTGCGCAGCGGTGACATTATTGTCACTTTTGACGGCAAGGCTATCCCCGCCTCAGCTGACCTTCCCCATTTGGTAGGGCTCGTTGCGCCGGGCACAACTGTGCAGTTAGAAATTGTGCGGGACAAAAAACACCAGAACATGGAAGTCGAGGTGGGCGGGCTCGATGCTGACGACAGCTACTCGCTGTCGTCAGATAAATCAGAGGGCAATCGAGGCGGTCGTTTGGGCATGGACGTTGAAACCCTGCCTGCGGAAAGTCTTGAGCGCTTCGGTATCAATGGTGGTGTAGTGGTGCGGAATGTTACGCCTGGGTCAGTTGCTGCCCAGGCTGGCATAAGGGTTGACGACGTTATCACTCTTATCGATACCACTCCGATAAAATCGCGTGAGGGATTTGAGCAGGCGGTCGATGCATTGAAGGCTGGCAGTTCGGTACCGTTGCGCCTGATCCGGCAGGGATCGCCACTGTTTATCGGCCTCAAACTACCGAATTGACCGGCGCGCTATAGGTGGCCTCTCCACAGGCTCCTGCTACCTGAACCACCGTGGCGGTTGTATCCCCATTGGGGTACAATCGCGCGTTTTTGGTAGATAAGGGCGGGCGTTGTGTCTGGCCCAGCCCCAGCTGTAAAGCGAGCCTGATTGAGTGAGCGACCTTAGACACATCCGTAATTTTTCTATTATTGCCCATATCGATCACGGTAAATCCACACTGGCAGATCGCTTCATCCAGCATTGTGGCGGGCTGAGCGCTCGGGAGATGGATGAACAGGTACTTGATTCCATGGATATCGAGCGTGAGCGCGGCATTACGATCAAGGCCCAGAGTGTTACCCTGGACTACAAGGCCCGCGACGGCCAGGTCTATCAACTCAACTTTATTGATACCCCGGGCCACGTGGATTTTTCCTATGAAGTTTCCCGTTCGCTCGCCGCCTGCGAGGGCGCGCTGTTAGTTGTGGATGCGGGGCAGGGCGTAGAAGCCCAGTCGGTCGCCAACTGTTATACCGCCATCGAGCAGGGCCTGGAAGTTCTACCTATTCTCAATAAAATGGACCTGCCGCAGGCGGACCCGGATCGAGTCAAGCAGGAAATTGAAGAAATTATTGGTATCAATGCCAGTGAAGCGTGTCTCGTAAGTGCCAAATCCGGGCAAGGAATTGAGGACGCACTGGAATACCTCGTGGAACACATACCGCCCCCCGAGGGTGACCGGGAAGCGCCATTGCAGGCGCTGATCATCGACTCGTGGTTTGATAATTACCTGGGCGTGGTGTCTCTGGTGCGGGTCAAGCAGGGTGTGTTGCGCCGGCGCGAAAAAATTGTTGCCAAATCAGTAGGCAAGGCCCAACAAGTCGACACTGTCGGTATTTTTACACCCAAGCGCGTGGAATTGGAGATGTTGCAGGCCGGTGAAGTGGGTTTTGTCGTGGCTGGCATAAAGGATATCCATGGTGCGCCGGTAGGGGACACCCTGATACACGCCAAGGATCTGACGGTTCCAGCCCTGCCAGGGTTCAAGCGGGTCAAGCCACAGGTATATGCGGGGATTTTCACCATATCGTCTGACGATTACGAGGATTTTCGCGACGCACTGGCCAAGCTGACATTGAACGATGCCTCTTTGCAGTATGAACCGGAGACTTCCGATGCGCTCGGCTTCGGTTTTCGCTGCGGATTTCTCGGCATGCTGCATATGGAGATTATTCAGGAGCGGCTGGAGCGGGAGTACGACCTGGATCTCATCACCACCGCACCAACGGTTATCTATGAGGTTGTAAAGAAGAACGGCGAGATCATCCAGGTGGACAATCCCTCCGCATTGCCGGATGTCGGCGATATTGAGGAGATGCGCGAACCGATTGCGCGCTGCAACATTCTGGTGCCCCAGGATTATCTGGGAAATGTTATTACTCTGTGTGTGGAAAAGCGCGGGGTACAGCGGGATATGCAATTCCTTGGCACCCAGGTGTCAGTGATTTACGACATACCGATGGCGGAGGTGGTACTGGATTTTTTCGACCGATTAAAGTCTGTGAGTCGCGGCTATGCTTCGCTGGATTACAGTTTTGATCGATTCCAGGCGGCGAGTCTCTCGCGGCTGGACGTGTTGATAAATGGCGAGCGGGTAGATGCACTAGCGGTTATTGTGCACCGTGATCAGGTCCAGTACCGCGGGAGGGTGCTCACAGAAAAGATGAAGGAGCTGATTCCACGGCAAATGTTCGATGTTGCGATCCAGTCGGCTGTCGGCGGTAAAATTGTTGCGCGGCAGACGGTCAAGGCGCTGCGCAAAAACGTGACCGCAAAATGTTACGGTGGTGACGTCAGCAGGAAGCGCAAGTTGCTGGACAAGCAAAAGGCGGGTAAGAAACGTATGAAGCAGGTCGGCCAGGTAGAAATTCCGCAGTCTGCCTTTCTTGCAGTTCTCCGGGTGGATGGTTAATAAATGAGTGGAGTTACCGTCGATTTTCCCTTGATCCTGGTGGGACTCGTGTTCGGTAGCGGGTTACTTTGGCTGCTGGATGCCATTTTTCTTGCGCCGGGAAGAAAGCGAATTGTTAGCCAGTTACAGAGCCTCTACCCCGAATGGGCTGTCGACGGTAGTCCCGATGCCCAAAACTATCAGGCGCGAGTTGCCGAACGAGCCCGTGAACCAGTAGTTGTGGAGTATGCCAGATCCTTCTTTCCGGTGCTGTTTGTCGTATTTGTCCTACGTTCTTTCCTGGTGGAGCCTTTCCAGATCCCCTCGTCCTCTATGGTCCCTACCCTGGAAGTAGGGGATTACATTCTGGTCAATAAGTTTACTTACGGTATTCGTCTTCCGGTGATACGCACCAAGGTGCTGGAACTGAACGAACCCCAGCGCGGCGATGTCATGGTGTTTTTCCCGCCCCACATGAATGACACCTACTTTATTAAACGTGTCATAGGGCTGCCTGGTGACACTGTGAGCTACCGTAACAAGCAGATATTTGTTAATGGTGAGCGTGTGGCACGTGAGCCTGCTACCGATCAAGACGGATCGGACCCACGGTATCACCTTGGTCACGAAACCCTGGGGGAGGCAGAACACCTCATGCAGGTCGATGCATTGCGTCCTGCCACGGATTTTTATGAGGTGGTTAAGCCCGGTCACTATTTTATGATGGGGGATAACCGCGACAATAGCAGTGATAGCCGGGTTTGGGGTCAGGTGCCAGAAAGGGATATAGTAGGAAAGGCCTTTGCGATTTGGATGCATTGGGATACCTTTCTCAGTATTCCAAGCTTTAGCCGTGTCGGCCTGATAAAATAAGTCACAATTAAACATTGGAGGGAAGCCAAATGAACACACGCCAACGTCAATCGGGTATGTCGATGCTGGGTATATTGTCCATAATGCTCATGGTGGGCTTCTTCGTTCTGTGTGCTATTCGCATTGTGCCGCCCTACATAGAGTATCTGAGTGTAAGGGATATTGTTTCCAGGATGGCGATGGAGACCGACCCGGCCACAGAAAGCCCATCGGATATCAGACGTAAGTTTGCAAATATATTCAATACCAACCAGATATATGGGTTGGATTACAAGGAAGTCGAAATCTACAATAAGGGCGGCAAGACCTATATCGACGCCAACTACGAAGTAAGATTGCCGATTATTTGGCGTATTGACGCGGTCCTGAAGCTTGATGACCTATTCTATGAAGTAGGCAATCCGAGGCCACTTCCAAAGCCGCCAGCCCCCGCAAAATAGCCCATGGCGGACTTGGCACGGTTGCAGCGTGCGCTGGGGCACCAGTTTGATGATCAGGAGCTTCTCAGCACCGCGCTCACGCACTGCAGCGCTGTTGGTCAGAACAATGAGCGCCTCGAATTTCTCGGCGATTCTATACTCAACCACATTATTGCAGAGGCGTTATATCAGCGTTTCCCCTCTGCAACTGAGGGAGAGATGAGTAGAATGCGCGCCTCTCTGGTCAAGGGCGATACCCTTGCCGAGGTGGCCATGGAGCTGCAGTTGGGTGACGATTTGCGGCTGGGGATTGGCGAGCGCAAAAGCGGCGGTTACCGGCGCAGTTCGATTCTGGCGGATGCCCTTGAAGCGGTGGCGGGCGCTATCCTTTTGGACAGCGACGTAGACCAGTGTCGACGCTGTGTACTTGCCTGGTTTTCTCCCCGCCTGCAACAGCTCTCTTATGGTGCGGCGGACAAGGACCCCAAAACGCGGTTGCAGGAATACCTGCAGGGACGTAACAACCCATTGCCAAAGTATGAGTTAGTCAGTGTCCAGGGTGATGATCACGAGCAACAGTTTCGCGTGGCCTGTCGCCTGAGTAAACCGCATCTGGTAGTCGAAGGTTCCGGAGCCAGTCGGCGCAAGGCCGAGCAGAACGCGGCAACTTCGGCCCTGGAAAGATTGTCCGCACATGGCAGCTGACAGGCCGCGGCGTTGCGGCTATGTCGCCATTGTCGGGCGGCCCAACGTTGGGAAATCCACACTCCTGAACCATATTCTCGGACAGAAAATCAGCATAACTTCTCGCAAACCACAAACCACTCGCCATCAGGTATTGGGGATTAAGACCCAGGACAATTACCAGATTATATTCGTGGATACGCCGGGTCTGCATATGAACGCAGGCAAGGCAATCAACCGCTATATGAATCGGGCGGCCAGTTCTGCTATCCGGGACGTTGACCTGGTGGTTTTTGTGGTGGATCGCACGGCATGGACCGAGGAGGACGCCTTTGTGCTGCAGCAGATTCAGCAAGCCGGGCTGCCGGCCATGCTGGTGCTCAATAAAATTGATCTGCTGGCTGACAAGGCAGAATTGCTGCCGCATTTGCAGATGATTGGCAGACAAGGCAGAGTTCGCCGCGATCCTGCCGGTCTCAGCCCTGCGTCAGCACAATGTCGATGCCCTGGAAGAACAAATCCTGAAACTACTCCCCGAGTCGGAGTATTTTTTCCCTGAAGACCAGATTACGGATCGCAGCCAGCGTTTCCTTGCGGCGGAAATTGTGCGTGAGAAAATTATGCGCCAGTTGGGCGATGAGTTACCTTACGCGATTACCGTTGAGATCGAAGAGTTTGTACAAGATGGAGAAATGCTGCACATTGCGGCGGTGATTTTTGTGGAACGCAAGGGCCAGAAGAAAATACTCATTGGTGACAAGGGTTCACGTCTGCGCTCGATAGGCTCGGATGCGCGGCGCGATATGGAGGCACTCTTTGACAGTAAGGTCATGCTGCGTCTCTGGGTCAAGGTCAAGTCCGGTTGGTCAGACGACGAGCGCGCCCTGCGCAGTCTCGGTTATGACGATCGTTAGGTCTGTTCGAATAGATATGCGCGTAAATCTGCAGCCTGCGTATGTCATGCACAGTCGCCCCTATCGTGACAGCAGTGCGCTGCTGGACGTTTTTACCGCCGAGTATGGTCGTGTCAGTATGGTGGCCCGAGGCACCCGGCGCCCGTCCAGAAGGGGTAGTGGTGTAGCACTGCTCCAGCCGTTTGTACCTCTTTTGCTGTCATTTTCCGGGCGCTCGGATCTAAAGACCCTGGTTGCGACTGAACCTGCGCAGGGTCTGTTTGCTCTGCGTGGTGAGCGCATGTTCAGCGGTATGTATATGAACGAGTTACTGGTTCGCTTGCTGCACCGTAATGATGCTCACCCCGCGTTGTTTGCAGCCTACGATCAGGCCTTGAAAGCGCTCGCAGGCAACAGCGTGGCGGATGCCGTGTTGCGTGGCTTTGAATTAACCCTGCTGGACGAACTGGGTTACGGCTTCGATCTTGCCGCGGACGGCACCAGTGGGCAGCCCATACATGCGACATTGTGGTATCGATATGCCCCTGGAGTTGGTCTGGTAGTCTGTCAGGATATCGCCGCTTGTCCCACTGCGGTTTTTGCCGGGTCCGATTTATTGGTCATGGCGTCGGGTGAGTTTAGTGGCGCGGTGCGACTCACGGCCAAGCGACTACTGAGGGAGGCATTGGCAGTGCATTTGGGGGATACGCCCTTGCGGAGTCGCGAATTGTTTCGACTTGCTGGAGCGAGGCCACTACCCAGAACAGAGCAAGTGCGACAGGAGAAAAGCGCCTTGGGAGATCAGTCTTGATTGCAGTATGGGCCAGCAAGGCGCAAGTTATATATAATCAGAAATCCGGTCCGCGGTAGATACCTATGCCAGAGTACCCGACCATAGAAGCGTGCATTGGCAACACGCCACTGGTGCGCCTGCAACGTCTACCGGGAGATACCAGCAATACGATTCTCGCTAAACTTGAGGGGAATAATCCCGCTGGTTCAGTAAAAGATCGACCGGCCCTGAGCATGATCCTCCGGGCTGAAGCGCGCGGTGATATCAAGCCGGGCGATACTCTCATAGAAGCCACCAGCGGCAATACCGGGATTGCTCTGGCGATGGCATCTGCCATACGCGGTTACCGCTTGATCCTCATTATGCCAGCCCATATGAGCCTGGAGCGGAAACAGGCAATGTCCGCATACGGGGCACAACTGCTAGAGGTGTCGCAGTCTGAGGGTATGGAGGGCGCGCGAGACCTGGCCCTAAAAATGCAGGCGGATGGTATGGGTACTGTGCTGGATCAGTTTGGTAATCCGGACAATCCACATGCCCACCTTGTCGGTACCGGGCCGGAGATTTGGCAGCAGACTGCCGGTACGGTAAGTCACCTGGTGAGTTCCATGGGGACTACAGGCACTATTATGGGTTGCTCTACCTACCTCAAGCAACGTAATCCCGATGTGCAGATCATCGGTTTGCAACCCCTCGAGGGTTCCAGTATTCCCGGTATTCGCCGCTGGTCTAAGGCCTATCTGCCAAAAATATTTGAGGCGCGGCGTGTCGACCGAGTGATCGACATTTCCCAGAGAGAATCAGAGCTGACTATGCGCAGGCTGGCGTCGGAGGAGGGTATATTCTGTGGCGTGTCTTCGGGTGGGGCCATCGCAGGCGCATTGCGCTTGTCCCGTGAGGTCGAACACGCGGTCATCGTAGCAATTATCTGTGACCGTGGAGATCGTTATTTGTCCACCGGCGTCTTTGGTGGTGATTAAGGGGTAGGGTTTTAATGGTTCAGGTCCGTCAGCAAACTCTGATAGATGCCCAGGGAGCAATCGATCTTGATCGCTGGCTTATGCAGTTGCCAATGGTGCTGGAAGATGAGGACCGACAACGATTGCTGGATGGCTGCCTACTGGTACAGCAGGCCCAACAGCAATTGGCGGAGGACGTCGGAGACTGGGCGCGGGAGTCCAACTGTTTGATTGCCGGTCTGGATATCGCTATCATTCTGGCCGATTTGCACGTCGATCCGGATTGTCTACTAGCTGGCATCTTGTATCGCGCTGTGCGCGAAGATCGTCTGGATCAGGAGGACGTGCGTACGCGCTTTGGCGACAATGTAACAGATTTAATCGGTGGCGTGCTGCGAATGGCTGCGATTAGTGAGCTGCCGCTGCAAACCGATAATCCGGTGCTGGGTCAGGCCCATGACCAGAAAGACAATATTCGCAAAATGCTGATTGCGCTGGTCGACGATGTGCGCGTCGCACTGATAAAGCTTGCAGAACGCACTTGCGCGATTCGGTCCGTAAAGGACGATGAGCAGCGACGCAGGCAGATTGGGCAGGAAGTCTTTGAAGTGTATGCGCCGCTGGCACACCGCCTGGGGATCGGTCAATTGAAGTGGGAGTTGGAGGACCTGTCTTTTCGCTATATCTACCCCGAATCGTATCGCAAGATCGCTCGTCTACTGGACGGCAAACGCCTGGAGCGTGATCGTTTCATCTCAAGAGTGACAGAAGACTTGACGGAGGTCTTACGCAACGCCGGGTTGCACTTCAAAATTACAGGCCGAGCCAAGCACATTTACAGTATATGGCGAAAAATGCAGCGTAAGGGTATTGGTTTTTCGCAGGTCTACGATATACGAGCGGTGCGTATTCTAGTGCCCGAGATCAAGGACTGCTACGTCACTCTGGGTCTCGTGCATGGTTTGTGGCGCAATATTCCTAACGAATTTGACGATTACATTGCCAACCCAAAGGAGAATGGTTATCGCTCTTTACACACCGCCGTTATCGGTCCAGAGGGTAAAGCGCTTGAAGTACAGATCCGCACGGAACAAATGGATGACGAAGCGGAACTCGGTGTTTGTGCTCATTGGCGCTATAAAGGTTCGGACGCGGAAAGCGGACTGGCCAGTACCTATGAGGAGAAAATTGCCTGGCTCCGCCAGGTGCTGGATTGGCATGAGGAAACCGGTGATGCACGCGCCGTGGCGGAACAATTCAGTTTCAGCGTGGCACAGGACAGAGTTTATGCCTTCACACCTGACGGCGATGTGATAAATCTGGCCTATGGCGCCACACCGCTGGATTTTGCCTATCATGTGCATACTGAGATCGGTCATCGCTGTCGTGGAGCCAAGGTCAATGGTTCTATTGTTCCACTTACCTACCAACTCAAAACCGGGCAGCGTGTTGAAGTGTTGACTGGCAATGAGGCACTGCCGCGGCGTGACTGGCTGCAGCCGGGACTAGGCTATCTGAAGACGGCCCGCGCCAGGGCCAAGGTGCAACATTGGTTCAAGAGTCAGGCCCGTGAGGATAATATCGATACCGGCCGGCACCTGCTGGAAAAGGAATTCAAGCGCCTGGCCCTCACCAGCGTCGACTATCAGCGGATTGCCAGAAAGGTACAATTCAATACCGTCGAGGATATGTTCGCAGCGGTAGGTTCGGGCGACTTGTCCTCTGCTCTGGTATTGAATGCCGCTCAGACTCTGGTGGAGCGAGTGCCGCAACCACTCCTTCGCCTTAGCAACGCGTCGGGAATCCAAAATCGCGATCAGGCTGCAGGTGCGAGGTGTTGGCAATCTGCTGACGCACATGGCTGGTTGCTGTAAGCCCCTGCCGGGCGATGCGATTATTGGTTTTATCACCAAGAACCGCAGCGTGAGCATTCACCGCGCCGATTGCGCACGGTTACTGAAGCTGCAGGAAGTTGCTGGTGGCCGTATCGTAGAAGTCGAGTGGGGCGTCAGTCCCAAGGCTAATTACGAAGTGGATGTCGCCATTGAAGCCTATGACCGTCAGGGATTATTGCGCGACATTACTGGGCTTTTTGCCAATGCCAGGATTAACGTGCTGACCATTAACACGCAGACTAACAAGCAGACCCACACTGCCACCATGCGTTTACGGGTAGAAGTTCCTGATCTGGGCTCCTTGTCCAAGTTGTTGGAGCGTATCGACCGTCTAAAAAATGTTGTTTCCGCCGTTCGGGTATCGGAATAGGGAGCACCGATGAGCGGACAGCAATACACTGTATCCGATTTGCTGCGCGTGATGCAGCGACTTCGGGACCCGCAGACCGGTTGTCCCTGGGATCTACGCCAGGATTTACACAGCCTCGTGCCCTCCACCCTGGAGGAGTGCTATGAATTGGCTCAGGCCATAGAGCATGAGGATTATCGCCATATTGCCGAAGAGTTGGGCGACGTTTTGTTTCAGGTGATCTTTTATGCGCAATTGGGCAAGGAGCAAAATCTGTTTTCCTTTGATGCTATTGTAAACACGCTGGTTACAGAAGCTGATTCGGAGGCACCCACATGTATTCGCAGGGGGAGAGATTGACGGCATGGTGCACAATCGACAGTTCAGTCGAACGAAGTCAGGGAACACCTGGGAGGCGATTAAGCAGAGCGAGCGGATAAGTAAGAATCAGTCGGGTGTAATGGCAGATGTGCCACTGGCATTGCCGGCATTACCCCGGGCGCAGAAGGTGCAAAAGCGCGCGGCGCAGGTAAACTTCGACTGGGTAGATTCGCCCGCCGTACTGGATAAGCTGCAAGAGGAGCTGGATGAGTTGCGCCGTGCGATGTCCGAGAATCATACAGCTGCAATACACGATGAGATGGGTGATGTTTTGTTCACTTGTGTCAATCTGGCCCGGCACCTTGGTCTGGATGCCGAGGAGAGCCTGCGCCATGCCACCGCCAAATTTGAGCGACGATTCAGTCTGATGGAGGTCGCTGTCGCAGCAGATGGCGGTACCTTGTCCACGTTAAGCTCAGTGCAGCTTGACCAACTGTGGGAGCAGGCCAAAGAGGCGTTGGGTGGTAACAAGCGGGGCTTGTAACCTTTACGTGCGCTGTGTAAGGTTAGCGCCCTTCCATTGTCCTGATTCATACAACGGCGGCAGTACGCCGGTGCAGCTATACATTGTTGAGGAATTTTCCAAATGCGATTGATCCTGTTGGGTGCTCCGGGTGCCGGTAAAGGAACGCAAGCCAAGTTCATCAGTGAAAAATTCGGTATTCCCCAGATATCCACTGGCGATATGTTACGCGCAGCGGTAAAAGCCGAAACTGCATTGGGACTGCAGGCCAAGAAAGTGATGGATGCGGGCGGACTGGTGTCCGATGACATCATTATCGGTCTGGTAAAGGACCGCATCGCACAGTCTGACTGCGCTAACGGCTTTTTATTCGATGGTTTCCCCCGCACAATTCCACAGGCTCAGGCGATGGTGAGCGCCCAGGTAGCAATTGATCATGTTGTGGAGATTGCGGTAGATGACGAGGAAATTGTGGCGCGTCTGAGTGGTCGGCGGGTACACCCTGGATCCGGTCGTGTCTACCATGTGCTTTTCAATCGGCCAAAGAACGAAGGCTTGGACGATGAAACCGGTGAACCTCTGGTGCAACGGGATGACGATACAGAAGAAACCGTGCGCAAACGATTGGAAATATATCATGAGCAAACAAGTCCGCTCATAAAGTTCTATCAGCGATATGAAGAGTGACGTAGCGCCTCGCTACCACAGAATAGAAGGTGTAGGCAGTGTGGAAGATATCCGAAAGACACTTTTTGCATGCTTGCAGAACTAGCAGCGGACCCGCTGTCAGAATTTAAAAATTAGAATTTGAAGCGCGTAAAATTTCTTTTTTGCAAAAACGAATGATATGCGCGCGTTTGAAAGATGCGAAATTTCTACAATTTATACTATTGTATCTCTATTGCATTGTTGCTATTTTTGGACTCGCGGGACCCTTATAAACAGTCTGGAGAGATGCATAATGGCAACAGCTAAGAAGAAAGCAACATCCAAGCCGAAGGCAAAAGCTAAGTCAAAAGCGAAAGCCAAGCCAAAAGCAAAAGCTAAGCCGAAGGCAAAAGCAAAAGCTAAGCCGAAGGCAAAAGCAAAAGCTAAGCCGAAGGCAAAAGCAAAAGCTAAGCCAAAAGCGAAAGCCAAGGCAAAAGCAAAAGCCAAGAAGAGATAGAGCCCCGGAGCTGACCATTAACCCGCTGAGAGAGATTTCAGCGGGTTTTTCGTTATTGGGGATGATTTACCCGGTATTTCCTCTGTATGGAGGAGAGCTTCGGTGTCTGCGTTTAGCTCAGCTCGTTATAGTTTTTAAAGCCTGACCTGTGATCGGAGAAGTCGACGGCGACACTGTCTCGGCTATTGTACCAGTCGCGCACCGCACGATGACCTGCATCCAGAAAGCCGGCGAGGGACGTCAGGCAATCGCGTCGTATTGCTGCACATAAATACTGCTCCCTTACCCCGTCATGCGCGTAACTGATATCGGGTGCGCCATCCCCTCCATCTACCAGCGGCGTAGTCAGGCGACTTACAAGGTCTGGCGGCAGATGCGGCATGTCACAGCCCACCACCACCAGGAATTCCGTTTGGATGTAGGGGTAGGCGGCCTCCAGGCCAGCCAGCGGCCCTTGAAAGTCACGACGAGTGTCGGCCACGGTCTGCGCGGCAATATTTTTCATAGCGGGAGAAATTGCGGTTGCAGCTAATCAGCAGTTCTCCAACCTGCGGCAGGAGACGATCGCTGACGTGAGCAATCAGCGGCCTTCCTTTTAATAGTATCAGGCCTTTATCGCGATTGCCCACTCGCTGTCCCCTGCCTCCGGCCAGGATAAGTCCGGTAATATTGTTTGTTGATGTCATAGCATATGATTGATCGTGTGATTTTGGTTTGGGTAGTTCTTGCCTGCTGCCTGCTGTGTGATAATTCAAGCGCCTAACCGTAGCAGTTTGGCCTGGCAATGGGTATGGGGCATCCTGCAGGTATCGAGAGTGATATGACCGGGATTTTGGCGATTGAGACCGCAACTGACGCCTGTTCCGTCGCGGTTTCTGTGGATGGACAGATCAGGGAGCGTTATGCGATTGCGCCCCGGCAACACAGTCAGCTCCTGTTCACCATGCTGGAGGAACTTCTGCCGGGAGGCAATCTGGCAGATCTGGGCATTCAGGCGATCGCTTACGGTTGCGGTCCGGGTTCGTTTACCGGTTTGCGTATTGCGGCCAGCGCTGTACAGGGTCTCGCCTATAGCTGTGATTTACCCGCTATTGCCGTATCGACGTTGACAGTACTGGCGCAGAGCGCCTGGCGACAGGGGTGATGTAGGCGCAGGCGACACCGTGTTGTGCACAATCGATGCCCGTATCAATGAAGTATACAGTGCAGTATACGTCTATGAAGATAACCTGGCAGTACTCCGAGAGGGGCCCTGGGCCTGCGCCCCGGCTGATCTCTCGCCAGCTGAGTTCGGATCGTTGTGCGCGGTGGGCAGCGGATGTCATTTTATGGATGAGTTTCCGCTTTGGCTGCGTGCGAAAATTCGCTCGCTGTACCCCCGACCTGCTGCCTGCGGCGAGGGATATGATTCCTCTGGCCCTGGACAAGTTTCAATGTGGTGAGTTCCAGTCCCCCCGACAAGTACAACCCGTGTATGTGCGTGATGAAATTTCCTGGAAAAAGCTCCATGAGCAGGGAAGGCACACATGATTGATCTGGCCCACAGCGCCCATCCATGAATATTGGCTTTGTGGGTCTTGGTGTGATGGGATTCCCCATGGCCGGACATTTACAGGCCGCCGGGCATCGTGTTTGTGTCTACAACAGAACAGTAGAAAAGGCACGGTTCTGGGTGGAGCAATACGGAGGGCAGCTGGGTGTAACGCCGCGGGACGCTGCTGCGGGAGCTGACATTGTATGCCTGTGTGTCGGCGATGATGACGATGTGCGCAGCGTCATTCTGTCACAAGAAGGGGTACTCGTGGGATTGCCTGCCGGTGGCCTCATTATTGACCATACTACGGCCTCCGCAGATCTGGCCCGGGAATTGTATGGGGTGGCAGCGCAGCGAGGTTTGGGTTTCCTTGATGCGCCGGTCTCCGGCGGGCAGGCGGGAGCGGTGAATGGAGCCCTGACGATCATGGTGGGAGGTGAGGCTGCGGACTTTGCGCGGGTAGAGCCTGTTTTAAAGGTCTACGCCAAGTGCGTCCGGCTGTTGGGCCCGGTTGGCAGCGGACAATTAGCAAAAATGGTCAACCAGATCTGTATCGCGGGTGTGTTGCAGGGACTGGCAGAGGGCATGGCATTCTCCAGGATAGCGGGATTGGACACTGCTGCGGTGATCGAGGTGATCTCCCAGGGGGCTGCACAGTCCTGGCAGATGGACAATCGCCATCGCACTATGCTGGCGCAGGACTATGAACATGGTTTTGCCGTTGATTGGATGCGCAAGGATTTGGCTATGGTTCTGGAACAGGCGTCCGCTTTAGGTTTATCGCTGCCAGGCACCAAGCTGGTAGATAGCTTTTATGCGGATGTTCAGGCGATGGGCGGTGGGAGGTGGGATACGTCGAGTCTGCTGGCGCGTATGCTGCAGACCATTGACAGTGAACTTTGAATCCGCAATCAGAAGGCGAGAATAGGCGACGAACATGATCCAGGATGAATTCAATCAGCAACTTTTTGGTTTTCTGGCTGCGGCAACCACGCCGTTTCACGCCGTAGCTGAGATGATCAAACGATTGACGGCGGCCGGATTTACTCGTCTGCTCGAGGATGCCGAATGGGATATTGAAGCTGGCGGCAGGTACTTTCTCACGCGCAATGACAGCTCTCTAGTGGCGCTCGTTGCAGGGCGGGAGAGCAGTCCGAGGGAAGGAATTCGCATGGTGGGCGCGCATACGGACAGCCCCTGTCTGATGGTCAAGCCAAACCCGGAAATACAGTCGCAGGGCTTATTCCAGCTGGGCGTGCAGGTCTACGGCGGCGCGCTGCTGAATCCCTGGTTTGACCGTAATTTGTCACTGGCAGGAAGAGTAAGTTACCAGTGTCCTGAGGGTCAGCTGCGAGTTGCGCTGGTGGATTTTCGGGAGGCTATCGCCACCATTCCCAGTCTTGCCATTCACCTCGACCGGGATGCGAACAAAAACCGCGAAATTAATTCGCAGACAGCGATTCTCCCTGTGCTGTGCCTGTTGGGCGACGAGGATAAGGTCGATTTTCGAGCGCTGCTGCAGCAGCGACTCCTTGTGGAGCATCCCCAGAGCGAGGTACAGCAGGTATTGGACTATGAGCTATCCTTTTATGATACGCAGGCGCCGTCGCTGATCGGCCTGCGCCAGGAGTTTATCGCCTCTGCGCGTCTGGACAACCTGCTTAGTTGCTTCACTGGCCTGCAGGCCATGCTACAGAGCGATGGCGCCATGAGTGCGCTACTGGTCTGCAATGATCATGAAGAAGTGGGCAGTGTTTCGACCTCCGGCGCCCAAGGCTGCCTGCTTACGTCAGTTCTCAATCGTCTGGCGGGAAGCCATTCGAGCTATGCGGCTCTCGCCGAGCGTTCCTTATTGATGTCTACCGATAATGCCCATGCCATCCATCCCAACTTTGCTGACCGTCACGACGAGAATCATGGCCCCTTGCTGAATCGTGGGCCAGTAATCAAGGTCAACGCCAGCCAGCGTTACGCCACCAACAGCGAGACCAGTGGACTGTTTCGCATGCTCGCGTCGATGGAAGACGTGCCGGTGCAGTCGTTTGTGGTACGCAATGATATGGCCTGCGGGAGTACTATTGGCCCCATTTCCGCCGGTGCTACCGGAGTTCGCACCCTGGACATTGGCGTGCCTACCCTGGGAATGCACTCCATTCGGGAACTGGCCGGTTCCCGCGACGCATGGGATCTCTGCCGCGTTTTGCGGCGCTTCTACAATTATCCCGGGCCACTTTCCGCGAGCTGAGCACTGCTTGTTGCGCCCTCCTGCTGTTGGGCATCGCCCGGGGTCGTTCGATTACGTTGAAATAGCCAGTAGCGCCTAATCCCAGTATCATTGGCGGCTTTTGCAGGTGTTCAATTGTTCATGGCCAAGCATCGTGTACTTACCGGTATCACTACTACAGGCACGCCTCATCTGGGCAACTATGTGGGCGCCATTCGACCGGCGATAAATGCCTCTCACGACGATTCCCTGGAGTCATTTTTCTTTCTGGCGGATTACCATGCGCTGATAAAATGCCATGATCCGCTGTTGATACGACAGTCCAGTAAGGAGATTGCTGCCACCTGGTTGGCGCTGGGACTGGATACTGACCGGGCCGTGTTCTACCGTCAGTCTGATATTCCTGAAATTACCGAACTTACCTGGATTTTGAGTTGCAACGCGGCCAAGGGTTTGATGAATCGCGCCCATGCCTACAAGGCCGCGGTGCAGGCCAATGAAGAAGCGGGCGAAGATCCCGACTTTGCCATTTCCATGGGGCTGTTTAGTTACCCTGTATTAATGGCCGCAGACATCCTTATGTTTAACGCACAGAAAATTCCTGTAGGACGGGATCAGATCCAGCACGTGGAGATGGCGCGCGACATCGCCCAGCGTTTCAATCACAATTTCGCCGAGGTTTTCACACTGCCGGAGGCAGTGGTCGGGGAGGAAGTAGCCGTATTGCAGGGACTTGATGGTCGCAAAATGAGTAAAAGCTACAATAACACCATTCCGCTGTTCCTGGCGGAGAAATCGCTGCAGAAAGCGATCAACAAAATTAAAACTAACCTGCTGGAGCCGGGAGAACCCAAGGATACGGAGGGTTCGACAGTTTTCCAACTGTGGACGGCCTTTGCTTCAAATGAGGAAACGGCACGTATGCGACAGGAGTTTGAAAACGGTATTGCCTGGGGCGAAGCCAAAAAGCAGTTATTCGAATTAGTAAATAGTGAACTGGCCCGAGCCAGGGAACGATATACGCGCCTGATGGATGATCCCCGACATATCGAAACCGTATTACAGCGGGGAGGCGAGCGTGCCAGAGAGCACAGCTCAAAATTGATGCAAAAAGTACGTGCGGCGGTAGGCATTGCGGCAATCTGCTGACCGGGCGATTGCTCGTCTATGGTTGCTTTTCGGAGGCTGTTATTCGTGACCTTATTCACAAATCACCGGTGTTTGTATACCTGTGCGCTGTAGGTACGTCCCAAAAGCTTCTTTTTCGGCTACTAATATGTCATTGTCACCGCTAGTAAAGTAGTGCAGGCAGGGCCATTACATAGGACGCGTATCAGCCGGGTGGAATGTATATAAATGTGGAAAACGACTTATTGCAACGTATCGCCACTGTCACAGTTTTTGTAATACAGTAATGTTTACTATAATAATTAACATGAGGCCTGTTTAACAATGAATCGTCCAGTACGAGATCATGAGATACTGTCGGCTGTCTTCGCCAAAATGGACGTGCCAGCTATGACCGTCGCCGCAGGTGTGCTCTGTTCTCTGCTGCTGTTTTTGGCTACCGCTATCTTGTTAATTCAGGCTGTCCCGCAGGACTATCCTGTAGGCCCGCACTTGAGAGATCTGGCAAACTATCTACCAGGCTACGACGTCAGCTGGGTAGGTGCCCTTGTAGGCGCATTTTATGGTTTTATCGGTGGTGCAGTTGCAGGTTTTGCCGCTGCCGTATATTGGAACCTGACGCATTACGTTGCCCTGGGTGTAATGCTGATCAGTGCGGCGGAACTGGCTGATTGAGGTTGTAACTCGGATGGGGAATTACCAGAATATGCAAACCACTAATCATAAAGTCTACGGAGTCAACCTCAAGCTGCTAAATGCCGCAATCCGGTTCAACGCCCTTATGCTAGGGTTGACCGCCGGAACTCTGGCAGCCTTGATTACCTATTTTGCAACGCATGCATCCATAGCGAAATGGGGTAGTGATTCTGGCAATTACCTAAGTTTGCTCGCAATTTTTTTCCCAGGGTATTCGGTTACCAGTAGCGGTGCCTGGATCGGTGCATTCTGGGCCTTCGTCTACGCGGGGACTTGCAGTGCATTGAGCTACAGACTGTATGGCAAGGTACTGGGTACGCGGATTGCCGATATACTACTCAGCACAGTGCCGACGGAGAACCCGGTACTCAAGCCATCAGTATTGCGTTTGCATGGTGTCAGCCTTGGTCTGGCCATAGGTGCCATCGCCGCCGTAGGGCTATTTTGTTCTACCGCCTGGTTGGTGGTTCGCGGTACGGCAGATGAGAGTGTGCATGCCGCCCTGTTTGCTAACTATATTCCTGGCTATAGCGTAAGCATATTGGGCGGCTTGTTGGGCGCGGTGGAGTTATTTGCGCTGGTTTTTATAGCCTGTCTCTTACTTGCGGCAGTATATAACAAAATAGTCGCAATTCGTCACAGACAGTTTTGATGGCATGGTTGATATGAATAATAAAGAACATGTAGTAATACTTGGCGCTGGCCCTGCAGGATTGGCAACCGGGCATGAATTGAGTGTTAGTGGTGTCAAGGTATCTGTGATCGATAGAAATAATTTCGTCGGCGGGCTGTGTAACACCAATGTACACAGAGGTTATAAATTTGACCTGGGGGGTCATCGCTGGTTCACAAAGAATGAAGACTTGAACACCTGGTTTCGTAGACTGATGGGTGATGAAATAGTCTGGGTGGAGCGCATCAGTCGCATTTACTACGATGGTGGTTATTACAGTTATCCCATCAGTATTCTCAATGTCATTAAGAATGCCGGTCATATTTACTATCATGCAAGCGGGCATTACCTACCTACTGTCTGCCTTGCAGTATTCAGTTTTTAACAAATCCATAAACAATATGAAAGATGCCTATGTCGCGCAGTTCGGCGGAAAGTTGTATGACATGTTTTTTCGTCGCTACAGTGAAAAAGTCTGGGGGCTTCCTTGTGAAAAACTGTCTTCTGACTGGGTGTCACAACGCAGCGCCGGATTATCCATCTGGACGGTGATTCAGGAGTCGTTGCTCAGAACCAAGTCTGATAACGAAAGCCTGATCGAGGAGTTCATGTATCCTCGTGACGGTTACGTCCGAATCCCGCAGCGCATGGCCGAGGACATTACGGCAAGCAGCGAATCCAATGCCATCATACTTGAATCAACCGTCACCAGAATCAAATACCGTGGCCCTAACGATTTTGAAGTCTTCTATAGTGATACTGAGGGTAAGGAGCATTCGGTCACGGCGACCTCCGTAGTGTCAACCATACCGTTGGGCGTCCTTCCCAGGATAATGGAGCCGGCATGTGACCAAAAGGTTATTGATGCGGCAAAAGGTCTTACGTTTCGTGCACTTATCACTGTCAACATCATTCTGCAGAAAGAGCGCGTTTCCATTGATACCTGGCTTTACGTGCAGGATGAGGACATCCTGTTTGGACGATTGCATGAACCCAAGAACTGGAGTCCTGCAATGGTTCCTGATCAATCTACAACATCCCTGGTTTTGGAGTGCTTCTGCACCAAAGACGATCATATCTGGCAGATGACGGACGAAGAAGTCGGTCGACGCTGCATTGAGGACCTCGAGAAAAAGCTAAAATTTATCGAAAGTTCAGAGGTCATTGATTTTTCCTGTGTCAGGACGCTGCAGGCTTACCCGGTCTACGATCTGCAGTATGGTGAAAAAATCAAAACGATTAATGACTTTCTCTCCGGATTTGAAGGGCTGCATATTGTTGGGCGAGGCGGCACGCATCGCTACAACAATGCCGACCATTCTATTGAAATGGGACTGCTGCTGGGTCGAAAAATTCTCGGTTACGATGTGGACTACATGGATGTTAACACTGAGTCTGAATACCATGAGATCAAGAGCTCCGCGGGCCCTAAACGTGATTATTACAAGATAGAGGAGGGGTTCAACTGACTCCGTTGCTGGCGGATATCCCGTTAGCGGCTCATATTACATACACATAAAAATAGGGTGTGACGGGTGAATATCGGCATTGACGCGACTTGCTGGTGGAACAATCGCGGCTTTGGTCGGTTTACTCGTGAAATCCTGACAGCGTTATTTGAACTGGACTCCGACCATCAGTTTTATCTGTTCGTGGATCAGTCGCTGGACGAACTGGCGAGGTTTGCAAATGTCACTGTGATACAGGCCGCTTCATCACGCCCGACGACTGAAGCGGCGGTTGCGGACAGCAGCAGATCACCTCTTGATATGTACAGACTCTACAGGGCAGTTTCGCAAACCCCGATTGATCTTATGTTCTTTCCAGCAGTGTACTCATGGTACCCGGTGCCGCGAAAACTTCCATCCATGATTACACTCCACGACGCTATTGCCGAACATTATCCTAAATTGATTTTTCCGGATTGGCGGAGTCGCTTGTTCTGGAGTATCAAGATACGGTGCGCCATACGTGCCAGCCAGCGGATATTGACAGTGTCAAATGCCGCAAAACAGGAGATCGTGGAATATCTTGGTGCCGATCCTGATTCCATAGATATTGCCAGCGAGGCGCCGCATCCACAGTTCCAGAGAACTGATGATGAGGCGCGCAAAAACGCAGCTAGGCAGAGGGCCAATCTGCCCGTGGATGTTCCGGTTATTGTATTCGTTGGTGGTCTGGCTCCGCATAAGAACCTGCACGGATTACTCGATGGATTCGAACGTGCGATTAGCAAAGGCCATTTAGAGACTATTCATCTGGCGCTTGTGGGTGATTTCAAGGGTGCTGGATTTTTTTCTAATTATGACAGCCTGTGTGACAGGGTGCATACCAACCCAGAACTGCGAGACAGGGTGCACTTTAGCGGTTATGTCTCTGACACTGACCTTGTCGCTCTGTATAGCTCCGCTCTGGCGGTGGCGATGCCATCCTATTCAGAGGGCTTTGGCCTGCCCGCCATTGAGGCCATGGCCTGTGCCGTGCCGGTACTCGCTAGTGACAGGGGGGCTCTGCCGGAGGTCGTCGGTGACGCGGGTCTTTACTTTGATCCTTTCGATGTGGAATCTATCTGCGCTGCTATTATTGAAATGGTGGAAAACCACGGCTTGCGAGCGCAGCTGTCTGCCAATGCCCTGGCCAGGGCCAGCGGTTTTACCTGGCAGCGCGCCGCACAATTAACGCTTACACACCTCGAAGCAATGAGTCAGCGGTGAAATATGCAGATTTGCAGAGTAAGTAGAAGGCGTGAATGGCTCATCGGTCTAATCCACTATGAATCACAACGATTCGAGGGACGCTTCAGTGACGCAGCTTGACAATAGGCCCCCCGGTATAAGCGTTATTATGCCGGTTTACAATGGCGCAGCTTTTATTCCTCTTAGCTTGCCTCCCCTGATTGCGATGGTGCAGCGAGGCGAAATCCTTGAAGTCATTGTGATCGATGATGGATCGTCTGACGATAGTAAGCAAATCGCACAGGAGATGGGCGCAAAAGTGTTGTCGTCCGGTGGTCGTATCGGTCCTGGCGGGGCGAGAAATCAAGCCGCTGAAATCGCACTCGGCGATATCCTCTGGTTTGTTGACGCGGACGTAGTGGTGCATGAAGACGCCGCGCTAAGCCTGCACAGGGGATTTGATGACTTGCAGATCGTTGCCGTTTTTGGTTCCTATGACACCAACCCTCCGGCAAGGAACTTCTTTTCTCAGTACAAGAATCTGGTGCATCATTATTATCATCAACGGGCTAGCAGTGAGGCGCGAACTTTCTGGTCAGGTTGCGGCGCGGTCAGGCGTATAGCTTTTCTCGATGTGGGGGGCTTTGACGTCGAGCGTTATCAATATCCCTCCATAGAGGATATTGAGCTTGGAACACGCCTCATAGAGCGTGGCGGACGTGTGCGGCTCCACCGGGACGTGCAGTGCACACACCTCAAGGTCTGGCGCTTGGGTAACCTGCTGCATACCGAGATCTTCAGGCGGGCGATCCCATGGTCGCGCCTTATTCTGAGTTCCGGAGTGGGTATACCCAATGAACTCAATGTCGGAGTCGCCGAACAGGCTCGAGCGCTGGTAGCAGCCGGCCTTTTACTTACGCTATTGGCCGTACCACTTGGCTATGTGAGTCCTCGATTTCTGATATTTCCACTGCTGTTAGTGCTCTTCGCCAATATTGAGATGGCCGTATTCTTCTATAGAAAAGGAGGCCTCTTGTTCGCTTGCGGCGCGATGTTATTTCACCAGGTATATTACCTCTACAGCTCTGTGGCCTTTGTTCTGGTGTACATTGAACAGACACTGTGGAAGCCGGGGCATACCAAATCCGCGTGAGGACACTCACGCTAAAAGCCACTAGACGCGCAAGGCATCGTCAGTAGCAGCTTGGCACACTCTGTAGACCGGATCGTTCTGCTCCGCCTAAAGCGCATACTCTGATAGAGTTCGCCAAACTGTAGATACAGGTTTCCCGGCCCCAGTGAACATACTCTCTCTGACTACCCTCCGTGAGCTTCTTGGGCTTTCACTGCCTATAGTAGTGTCGCAAGGCGCATTTGCGGTCATGGTGTTCACCGATCGCCTGTTTATGTCCTATATCGATTCAGCCCATATTGCTGCCGCCCTGGGTGGTGGAGTCGCCGCGTTTTTTTGCTTCTCGTTGTTCATGGGCTTGATTACTTATGGCAACGCCATGGTCGCCCAATACTTCGGTGCAGGACAGCTTGCCAAGTGCCCGATGGTGGCCACGCAGGGGATGTTGATAGCGCTGGGCAGCGCTCCGTTATTGCTCGTCATCGCACTCTTTGGCGGTAAAGCCTTTGCCTTGATCGGACACGATCCCGCTCAGGTACCTCTGGAGCAAATCTACTTCTCTATTTTGATGGTCGGCAGTGTTTTTACTCTACTGAAGGCATGCCTGGCCTGCTATTTTGCTGGCATCGGTCGGACCCGAGTTGTCATGGTTGCGGACTTGCTTGCCTGTTCTGTTAATGTCCCGCTGTCGTGGGCGCTGATATTCGGCAAGTTCGGCTTCCCGCAATTGGGCATAGCCGGAGCTGCACTGGGGACCGTTTTCGCTACCGTGTTTGCTATCGGCGTATTCCTGTTTTTCTATCTGGAAAAGGATCACCAGCGTCAGTTCCATGTGGCAGAATCCCTGCGCCTGGATCGCGTCATCATGCGCCGCTACTTGCGTCTGGGCATGCCCTCCGGATTGGAAGCCTTCATGAATATTTCCAGCTTCAACCTGTTTTTGTTGCTGTTTCAATCATACGGGGTAGTGCAGGGCGCGGCCATGGCGATTGTATTCAACTGGGATATGGTCTCGTTCATTCCTATGATGGGACTGAATATCGGCGTTATGAGCCTCATCGGCCGCTTTGTTGGTGCGGGCAACATGGAGCGGGCGAACCAGGTTATTTCCTCCGGTTTCATTATGGCCCTGGGTTACTCAGGCCTCTTGGCAATTCTGTTCCTGGTGTTTCGAGAATCGCTGGTGGGGGTATTCGAAACACAGGACGGAAACTTTACTGCGATAAGTGAATTGGCCAGTCATATGATGATAGGCCTGACGACCTATATGCTTGCAGACGCCACTATCCTGATTGCTGGTGGAGCGCTGCGTGGCGCCGGGGATACCCGCTGGATAATGGTAACCTCCATTTCTGTGCACTGGTTGATGTTGCTGGCCCAGTATTGTGTCATTGTCATTTACGGTTTCGGTCCACGGGTATCTTGGTGGGTTTTCGTGTCCATGTTAATTTTGCTAGCCCTGCTGTACCTCCGGCGACTATTCGGCGGTACATGGCGTCAACCCGAGCGCCTGGCACGGATAATGAGTGAATAGACTGGCAACCTAAAGGGTAAGAAGGCGACGCAGCAGGCCGTCCTCCCCCCTGTTTTGTTCACGAATGATCAATAGCTGTGCCAGTTGCGTTTCAATTTGTTCCGCCACCTCGTCGCGAATGGAGTGTAGGGTCTTTTTCGGTAGGGTCTTCCCCTTGTATCGCGAGAGATTGACAGGTTGGCCAAAGCCGAGATAGCAGCGCTGCGGTTTTGGAAAGAGCGTCCCCAGGCTGCCCACGGGAACAGGAGGTAGTATATCGCGGCGCGTATTCTCATTCAGCAGTCCCAGGTACGTGAGCAACCGGCCAAGCGCGGACTCGGGCAACTCCTGGCCTTCCATGACGTGTCCATAGAACTCATCCGGGCCAACCAGGCCGAAAGGCATGATAGTGTAGCCATGCTTTGCCGCAAGTTTGACAAAGCCGTAACGCTCTTTCCACTGTAACGCATACTTGGCGCTGGCGGGTTTGACCGCTTCGTGAGCGCCGCCTGGAAAAACCAGCAAATCCTGGCGATCTTTCATCAGCGCAGTGCACACGTCGGGATGCCCCATGACAAGACCGTTGCGCGCGAAAAAATCCGCGACACGTCGATTGCTGAACAGAATCTTATCGCCCATAGCACGGGGAAAGCGGTGCAGTTCCTTCAGGAACACGGGTATTATTATCAAACCGTCAAGGGCAAACAGCGAGTGATTTCCCACAAACAGACAGGGCCGCTCCGGGATATTTTCAGCGCCCATCACCATGGGATTGTAAAGGCGCTTCATTAGCCGGTATGTGATTTCCATATCCAGTCCGGCAGGCGGTTTCGCCGCAAGCGCTTGCGCTATATGACGTTCCAGGGCTGCACCGTCGGCCAGGGGTTGGTTGTCTTTATCGAATAGGGACATGGTCGCGACCATCTGTGAAAACCAGTGGATTATAGTGTTGTGGTGTCTCCTAGCATAGCTCACTGCGAACCAGCGAGCTTTCGGTGCAGTGCTTTTTGGGCTAGAGTGCAGCGTAATCGTCGGGCACGAAAAGGAAACACGGATGCGGGGTAAACACGTCGCTATTACGGGGCCAACGGCCGGAATTGGGCGCACTGCCAGTCTGGAACTAGCGAGGCGGGGTGCCCAACTGACCTTGTTCTGTCGCAGCAAGGAGAAGGGTCGGGCATTGCAGGATGATATAGTCGCTGCCGGAGGCCTGCTCCCCTCGATTATCATCATGGATATGGCCGATCTGGGCAGTGTGCGCCGTGCGGCTGCAGAGTTTCTTGCCCGGGAAAAGACTCTGGATGTGCTGCTGAACAATGCCGGCACGATAAATACGTCTCGCAAGACAACGGTGGACGGCTTTGAGGAGACGCTTGGCGGTCAACCATTTTGCGCCCTTTTTGCTCACCGGTCTGCTGTTGCCGGTGCTGCAACAAACACCGGGGGCGCGGATCGTCAATGTGGCCTCCGACGCTCATGCGTTCGTAAAAGGCATGGGTTTTGAAGATATGCAGGCCACTAAAAACTACAAGACTTTCCGTGAATACGGTCGTTCCAAGCTGGCCAACATCCTGTTTACCCGGCGTCTTGCCAAGCTGCTCAAGGGACAGGACGTCACCGTAAACTGCCTGCACCCCGGAGCAGTGGCGACCTCACTGGGTAGCCAGAACGGCTTTTTTGGCAAAATGGTGCCGCTGCTGTTGAAGCCCTTTTTTAAGAATCCGGAGCAGGGCGCGCAGACGTCGATCTATCTGTGCGACAGTAATGAAGTCGCAGGGATCAGCGGCGAATACTTCGTCAACTGTAGGCCTAGAACACCCAAGCCATGGGCCCGTGACGATGCCGAAGCAGATCGGCTGTGGGCTTATACCGAGAAGTGCCTGGATTTTAAATATCCTTTATAGTTGGCCAGCACGGTGCGTCTACAACACTGGAGCAGGCCAAGTTTTTTTGGAAGTTACGCTAACTAACCCTTTTTATGCAGATGACATCTACAATGCGATTAACGTTTTTTTGGTTTTTGTGCCTGCTCGCCGTTCCCGCACTGGCGACCTCGCCCGAGACCCGGGTCTTTCAGTTTACGTATGAAATTCCAGCACAGGAATTTCCTGCGGACGCGGCGGTGGATATGTATATTCCGGTCCCGACCTCGGCGCCTGGACAGCGCATACTGGCGCAATCACTGCAGTCCTCCGTGCCCGGTGAAACCGGAAGGGAAGTGGCTTACGGTAACACCTACTATCACCTGCATCGTCCCGCCGGTAGCAGTACCCCATTAAGTGCCACCCTGAGCTGGACTGTTGCCCGCGATGCCACCAGCGGCAGTGGCAACGGTACGCTGTCGGCAGAGGAACGTGAACAGGCGCTGGCGCCCGATGCGCTCGTACCCGTAGGCCATGAAATTTTGCAGCCGATACTGGCTGAGGTACACAAAATGCGCGCCGACGATTCCCCTGCCGCCACCGCGCGGGCCATTTACGACTGGGTGGTGGACAATGTGGAATATAAGAAGGTCGGCACCGGGTGGGGTAATGGTGATACCTTCTGGGCCTGTAACGAGCGCTATGGCAATTGTACTGATTTCCATTCGCTGTTTATTTCCCTGGCTCGCTCTGAAGGCATTCCCGCGCGTTTCGAGATGGGTTTCCCCATACCTCAGGATAGCGATAAAGGCGAAATTGGCGGCTATCACTGCTGGGTGCAAATCTATTTACCGGAACGGGGATGGGTGCCCATTGATGCCTCTGAAGCTGCCAAACACCCACAGCAGCGCGAATTGCTTTTTGGCGGACAACCCGCAGACCGAATTCACTTCAGCACCGGGCGAGATCTTGTAGTTTCAGCGGGCAGCGCTGAGGTGCCGCTGAACTACTTCATCTATCCCTATGTCGAGGTCGGCGATAAGCCATGGTCGGGCAAAGTGGCGACCCGCTTCTCCTTCGAGGAGATCCCAACCCCTGCGGCAGGCAGGTGACCTGCCCGGAAATTTCGGTTTTATTGACTCAGGACAATTCAGATTTGCTGTGGTGGCGTATGTTCGAAAGACATAAAAATTTGGTTGGTGGACACTGGCATGGTCGCTTATGCAATTGTGGAAGTGGATGTTCACGATATCGCAGATTATCTGGTGCACCAGCAGCAGTTGGCGCCATTGCTTGAATCTGCCGGTGCCCGCTATCTCGCGCGGGGCGGAGAGTTACGGCACTATGAGGGTGGCTATGAACCTGGTCGCTTGATGGTCGTGGAGTTTCCGTCATTGGAGGCCATGGACGAGTTCTACCAGAGCGAGGCCTATCAGGCACTCAAACCGCAACGCGATGCCTGCAGTCATTCCCGTATCGTTGCCGTTGAGGGATTGTAACCCGGGACGGAGTCGGCCTATCCCTCTTTGGAGATACTGCTATTCACAATCATTTGGGCAGTGTGAAGGCGGGTGAATTCTCAGCATAAACAGCTTCCAATTGGAGTCAGGTGTGATCAGTCAATGGCGAGAATTTGAGGACACAATAGCGCAGGGTGTCTCCGGTACGGTGTTGTGGCGATGTCTTGAAGTGTCAGAGCGGATTACAAGCCCGTTCCAGTGAATCCGTAAAGTGCGAGAATTGTAATGCTGACTATCCGGCAGTAGATGGCATTCCTGATCTTCGCCCACGTGAAGGCGATACCGCTAGCTACGAGCAAGACGACTTTGAAGCGGCCCGCAAATACTCCGCTGACTTACGTGATTCGAGCGTCGAAACAGTGATGGCTCAGCTCTCGGATCGACCGGAGAACAATGATGCAACTCAGGTGATGCGTGTAAAGCAGATTATGGGCGCGCCGCCAAAGTTTTATCATCAACTCGAGGGCTGGCTAAAACCCTGCTTGAAGGATAATGGGCTGCTGCTGGATGTTGGCTGCGGAAGTGGTGGACTCCTGGCTGCGGCAGCGACCATCGGCATTCGGGCGGTAGGGGTAGACGCGTCCATGATTAATTTGGTTGCTGCCAAACATATGATTGAAGCTCACGGGGGTACCGCACGCCTGGCATGTGCCTATGCTGAAGCACTGCCAATTGACAACGCAAGAGTGACTGCTGTAACGATGTACGATTCTATTGAACATGTCTCAAGCGTTCGGAGCACCATAAGCGAAGCCTGCCGAGTGCTCAAACCGGGCGGACATCTTGCGATTTCAACTCCCAACAGATTCAGTTTGACACGCGAACCACATGTGCTCGTCTGGGGTGTTGGCTGGCTCCCGCGACCACTTCAGGAACCTTATGTTCGTTGGCGGATTGGGCAGCCTTACAATCACACCAGACTTATGAGTACCTGGGAAATGGCGCGCGAGTTACGACACCACCACAGTATACAATTTGAATTTAGAATTCCGCCGGTTCCGGACGAGGAAATCGCAAACTTCAGTCAGCGCCGAGCCACTATGGCCAATTTCTATAATCGCATCTCGGGATGGCGCGTATTGCGCCCCGTGCTGCTAGGTATATGTCCTTTTTACCAAGTAATTGCAAGGCGAATGGCCTAAATATGGTGATGAGATCGAGGGATGTCTGGTTAGCGCGTAAAGTTGGCGCCGATGTCCGGCTCTGCGGTTACCAGCTATCCCGCACGGGACGGCGAGTCCAGCTATTATGAGCGCTCTCGTATCATCGCAATTGGGAGGCGTCCAAGAAGACAGCGCCACTAACACGTGTTCGCCAGATCAGAAATTCTCCAAAAAATAGCGTTTCAATACATCCGCCACAATTTGATGGCCTGCATTGTTCCAATGTGCACCATCCTGCGCGGTTGTTGTAATCCCCTTTCGTTCTGCCGCTCTGAGGGCCACTGAGGGTTGGTCGGTAAAGCGAATACCATTTTTTTCAGACAACCTCTTAAGTTCGTCATGATACGGAAATATATTTTGGGTAGAAAAGAGCAAAATTGGGATATGTTCTGGAACACGTTTTCTGATTTTTCTCATCAGTTGTTCTGTAATTTCAACTGAATCTCTAAATAAGGGGTAGCTCATCCCCTGTTTAGAAATAATACCCTCCGCTGACTCCGCAGAGTTTGGGAGAGGTGCTCTTAACCTGTCAATTCGTATAAAAATGAAATATAAAAATTGGGAATGGTTGGCGGCAAATTGATGAATGGCAGGATAGCTGGATGGAACTTTATAATAAATCTCATTGTTTTTAAAATATGGACGTCGAAAACCGTTATTATTTGTGCCGCTTCTCAATTCCAGATCATAGGAGTTATTGATAAAGTCATTTTCGCAAAATTGTAAAACTACTATATCCGGGCTTATCTCATCCAGGAATTTGTCCAGCAGCATATATTCTTGTAAGGTTCCATAGCCTTCTACTCCAAGTGAAAAAACTTCGAGATCCAGACTTTTCTTTAGTAAGCCATAGTATGTTTTTTCGTTAGATACATGCATCGCATGAGTAAAGGAATCTCCTAGAAATAAAACCCTTTTTCTACTTTTTTCAAGAGGATTTCCAAACATCCGAAAGCCGGCATCATCGGTTTGAATTTCTACGGAATAATTTTTCCCGGCGGCATCCAATAGTTCGCCGCTATATCGGTAATTGGGAACGGGAAGCCATCCAAACTCCTCATCTAAGGCTATAGTTTTAAAGCTTTTGTGATTGAGGATGTGTTGTGTATAAAGGTGGAATCCCCTAATCGCAATTTCTCCACCTGCAACCAAAAAACAAATTGCCACCGCAATTGAAACCATCCCCAGAAAAAAATTTTTCATTCAACGCCACAACACGTCGTGAGAATAGATAAAACCATCTGATATCACTGTCCTTTTCTCAAAATAACGGTCATTCCGGTTCTAAACGTTGCAGGCAGAATCTTTGCAATTCCCAGGCACACTTTTTCGGCTAACGTCGTTTGCTGAAAATAGTCCATCATAATTAGATCATGAACAATAAAACCGGACTGCTGTGCATGATTGGCCATTTCAAGTTTAGTGTATTCCCTGAAATGCCCTGGATTCATACGGTTCGTGCGAATAGGATCATAAGGATTCCGCCCGAAGAACAATCTAAAGCGACTAATTAGTGCTGCAGCATTTGGAGTTTGAATCACAATAAACCCGTGGGGTTTTAAAAAAGACCCCAGAAAACCTAAAACCTGCTCAGGTGCAGTGTATAAGTGCTCAATAACCTCAAGAAAAAGAATAATGTCGTATTTTTTCTGGTCCTCCGATACGAGCCAACGATCTGGATAATAGGCATCATTTAGATCAAAATCATGGTGCATGGTAGTTCCATTCGGCTTATACCTTCCATCCAAAAAGCCCATCGTATCCACCTGCAGGTCCGGTCTGACGCGGTTTATCATCAGTGTCTGAAATGAATTTCCAACATCCAGAATTCTTTCAACCGAACAACCTGATCGCTCCAATTTGTCGATCAACTCGCCGGTCAATCGTGTGATATATTTGAAACGCTTATTATTGTATTCCCAATATTTGGTAGCTTCATGGTCCAGTTTTTTGGCATAGTGTTCCAGCTCTACAGCAACTCGATTGATGTCATCTTCCAAACGCATAACCGCATTTTCTCAGTTAGAATGATTCGCCGTAGCAGCTCCCATATCATCGCAGGAGAGGGTCTTTAACCACAGGCATCCCGGGCGCTAAAACTGATTTTAATCAATGCTCCCTCTGCATTTTGCAACTACAGTCAGTCGCTGGGTATGTACACAATTCAGGTTACAGTTTATGCACACGTCAGGCAAGGTCACCATCGACGGCAATCAGGCCGCGGCCACCATAGCCCACCTGACCAACGAGGTGATTGCCATCTACCCGATAACGCCATCGTCCAATATGGGCGAGTTGGCCGATGAATGGTCTGCCAACGGACGCAAAAATCTATGGGGGACCGTCCCGCGCGTCATCGAGATGCAGAGTGAGGGTGGAGCGGCTGGCGCCATCCACGGTGCCCTGCAAGCCGGCGCACTGGCCACCACGTTTACTGCGTCCCAGGGTTTGTTGTTGATGATCCCCAATATGTACAAGATAGCCGGTGAACTGACACCAACTGTCTTTCATATTGCAGCACGGTCCCTGGCGTGCCAGGGCCTATCCATATTCGGAGATCACTCCGATGTGATGGCGACGCGCCAGACGGGTTTCGCCATGCTTGCATCGAACTAGTCCGCAGGAGGTGATGGATCTGGCCTTGATTGCCCAGAGTGTCACCCTGCGTTCGCGGATTCCTTTTCTGCACTTTTTTGACGGCTTTCGCACCTCCCATGAGGTGGCCAAGATCACCGCGGTCTCCACCGAGACCGTGCGCGCCATGATCGATGACGACTGGGTGCAGGCGCATCGGGGGCGAGCTCTGTCACCGGCGCACCCTGTTTTACGCGGCAGCTCCCAGAATCCCGACGTCTACTTCCAGGCCCGGGAGACGGTCAACAGCTACTACGACGCACTGCCTGGTATGGTCCAGGAGTGCATGGAGCGGTTTGCCGAGCTGACCGGTCGGCACTATAGCCCGTTCCAGTATGAGGGAGCGCCGGATGCACAGCGTGTGATCGTCATCATGGGGTCGGGTGCCGAGGCAGTCCACGAGACGGTAAATTTCCTTAATGCGAGCGGAGAAAAAGTAGGCGTGGTGAAGGTGCGGCTCTATCGTCCGTTTGACCCGCAGCGCCTGCTGCTGGCGCTGCCCGAGACCACCCGGCAAGTCGCGGTACTGGATCGGACCAAGGAACCGGGTGCGGACGGTGAGCCTCTGTATAAGGATATTGTGACAGCCCTGGCCCAGGACAGCGCTGGTGGTACCGGGCGATTTTCCCGCATGCCATTGGTGATTGGGGGCCGCTATGGCTTGTCCTCCAAGGAATTTACGCCCGGAATGGTGGCGGCGGTCTTTCAGGAATTGGCCAGAGAGCAGCCGAAAAACCATTTCACCATTGGTATACACGATGATGTCACTCACACCAGCCTGGAGTGGGATGACACGCTGCGCACTCGCGCCAACCACGAGACCTTTCAGGCCGTTTTTTATGGTCTTGGCAGTGACGGTACGGTAAGTGCCAACAAAAACAGTATCAAGATTATTGGCGAGAGTACCGATCTTCACGCCCAGGGTTATTTTGTCTACGACTCGAAGAAATCCGGAGCTGTCACCATTTCCCATTTGCGTTTTGGGCCGCAGCAGATTCAATCGAGTTACCTGATAGGAACAGGTGATGCCAATTTCGTGGCCTGTCACCAGCCGTCTTTGCTCGAGAAGTATGATGTCCTGGATTTCGCTCGCAGCGGCGCGGTATTTCTGCTGAACACCCCGGTGCCGCCAGCGGAAGTCTGGGACAGCCTGCCGGCCAAAACACAGCGGGAGATTATTGAACGCAATATCATGCTGTACGTAATCGACGCCTACGATGTCGCGCAGCGCAGTGGTATGGGCAAGCATATCAATACCATCATGCAGACCTGCTTTTTCGCCATTTCCGGCATACTGCCCAGGGATCAGGCCATCCAGTCCATCAAGGCTGCTGTCGAGGCCAGCTATGGGCGCAAGGGACGGCGGATTACCGAACTCAACTTTCGCGCTATAGATGACACCCTGGCCTGTCTGCATAAAATTCCCGTAGCCACGCGGGTAAATCCGCAGCAGACCCGGCCGAAACCGACCGATCGGGCCTCCAGCTTTGTGCGGCAGGTTACGGCGGAAATTATTGCCGGACGCGGCGATATGATCCCGGTCAGCCACCTGCCTGCTGACGGCAGTTATCCGTTGGGCACGGCGGCCTTTGAAAAGCGCAACCTGGCGCTGCAAATTCCCGTATGGGACACCCAGCTATGTACCCAATGTGGCAAGTGTCCCTTCGTGTGTCCCCACAGCGCCATCCGTTCGAAGGTATTTCACGAGTCGGAGCTGCAACATGCGCCCGCTGGATTCAAGTCGGCAGCGGTGAAGTCCAGGGACTATCCGGACGGTTACCGCATCAGCTACCAGGTGGCGCCGGAAGATTGCACGGGCTGTACACTGTGCGTGGATATATGTCCAATCCGTGACAAGTCCAATGTGAGTCGCAAAGCCCTGAATATGGCACCACAGCCGGGCTTGCGTGCGTCCGAGCGGGACAACTGGCAGTTCTTTACCTCCCTGCCCGAGTACGACAGAAGTCAGCTCAAAACCAATACGATTGCCGGTTCCATGGTATTGCAGCCGCTGTTCGAATTTTCCGGTGCCTGTGTTGGCTGTGGCGAAACCCCGTACCTCAAACTGGCGTCCCAGCTGTTCGGAGACCGTATGCTGGTGGCCAATGCCACCGGTTGCTCTTCCATCTACGGTGGCAATCTTCCGACTACTCCCTGGACGGCAACAGCAGAGGGCAGGGGACCGGCGTGGAGCAACTCACTGTTTGAGGATAACGCGGAGTTTGGCCTGGGCATGCGTCTGGCGATAGACAGCCAGCGACAGATGTGCCGGGAACTGCTGGAGCGCCTGGCGGAGCAACTCGATGTCGGGCTAGTCCGTTCCATACTTGAGGCACAGGAGTCGGATGAAGCGGCTGTTTACGAGCAGCGACAGCGTGTGGATGAGCTCAATGCCCGGCTGCAAGCTCTGGATTGTGATGACGCGCGCCGCTTGCTGGGTCTGAGCGAGAATCTGTGCCGTAAAAGTGTGTGGATTGTCGGCGGCGATGGTTGGGCTTACGACATCGGCTACGGCGGCCTTGATCATGTATTGGCGTCAGGGGAAGATGTCAACGTGTTGGTGCTGGATACTGAAGTGTATTCCAATACCGGTGGCCAGACCTCCAAGGCAACACCGCGCGGTGCGGTGGCCAAGTTTTCCGCTGGCGGCAAACGCAGCGCCAAGAAAGATCTGGCCATGCTCGCCATGGACTATGAGAACGTGTATGTCGCCCGGGTAGCCTATGGGGGCAAGGACACGCAGACACTCCATGCATTTCTGGAGGCAGAGGCGCACCCCGGACCCTCGCTGATTATCGCTTTCTCGCCCTGTATCGCCCACGGTGTGGATATGTCCTTCAATCACCGGCAGCAGGATATGGCGGTGAAGAGTGGTCACTGGCCCCTGTTTCGCTTCGACCCGAAAAATATCAGGCAGGGCAAACCACCGATGAAAATGGATTCCAAAGCGCCCAGCATGCCGTACCGGGATTATGTGCAGACAGAAATGCGCTTCAATATGTTGTGGCATTCCCACCCCGACGTTGCCGAGGCCCTGGTGGAGGAAGAACAACGGTTTGTGAACCACCGCTACAGTATCTACCGGCAGTTGTCACAACTGGACTGGTCCGACGGGGAACAGGTGGCCCAGGTAAGAGCCGCTGCTACTCTGGGACCCGTGCAAGATGGGCCAGCGGCGCAACCAGAGGAGGCAGGCTGACCATGACCGACCTATCGACAGAGTATTTGGGCCTGAAACTCAAGAATCCGCTGGTGCCATCCTCCTCGCCACTGAGCAGGCACCTGGATACCGCCCGGCGCCTGGAGGATGCGGGGGCGTCTGCCCTGGTCATGCACTCACTGTTTGAAGAATTGATTGCGGAAGAGGATGGCAGGATTGCCCGGTTCTTTCACCAGCAGGCACTGGGGCACGCTGAAGCGGACAGTTTTCATCCATTGCCCGGCGACTACCAGAGTTACGAGGAGAAGTACCTGGCCCATCTCGCGACGCTGAAGGACAGCCTGGAAATTCCAGTGATTGCCAGCCTGAACGGCATCACCCCCGGAGGATGGGTGGAATACGCCTCCGCCCTGGAAAGCGCCGGCGCCGATGCACTGGAGTTGAATGTATATTACATTCCCGTCGCCGGCAGCGAGGATGGCCGTCAGGTGGAGGATCGCTATGTCGAGATTCTCACTGCGCTGCGCGAGAAGATTAAAATTCCTATTGCGATGAAGTTATCGTCCCAGTTCAGTGCGGTGGTCAATGTCGCCCAGCGGCTGGAGCAGGCCGGTGCCAATGGTCTGGTGCTGTTCAACCGGTTTTATCAACCGGATATCGACCTGGATACACTGGAGGTGGTGCCCGCTCTGGAGTTGTCGACATCGCAGGAGTCCCTTTTACGTATTCGCTGGATTGCGATTTTGCATGGGCGTATACGTGGCTCGCTGGCCATTACCGGAGGCATTCACACTGTGCAGGATGTGGTGAAGTCGCTGCTGGCTGGTGCTGACGTGACACATATGTGCAGCGCTCTCCTGCGCCATGGACCCGGTCATCTGGCGGTGGTGCTGCGCGAATTGCAACAATGGCTTCAGGAGCGTGAGTACGAATCAGTATCCCAACTCAAGGGCAGTATCAGCCAGGCCAACGCCATCGACTCCGCCGCGTTCCTGCGTGCCAACTACATGCAGGTATTGGAAAGCTACCAGCGACCCCCCGGGGTACTGTGGTAACTCGGATTGCCCATGATTGGTTGTTTGCGTCACCACGACACCGGCACACCGCTGAGCCAGGGATGGACGTAGACGATGACACACACGGTTATCACTGCTATGACCACGTTTAAGGCTTCCGCTCCCCAGGAGGGAGTGTCACCCTTGATCCAGACGCCCTGTCGCTTGCTGATGGCTACAATCTCGATCAGCGCCCACAGCGTCATGCCACCGAACAGAGCGACCGACCGGTCGTCACCGTTGAGCAACAGGTGACTAATACCCCACAGTGCCACTCCCGTGAGTTGGGGGTGGCGGACCAGCAAGCGAAGTCGAGAGTTGCGCGTACTGACTGCCATTAACAGAAATGCGACGGCCAAAAGCCCCAGTGCAACTTTATGCAATGCGCCAGGCGGCAGGTAGAGGGATGTAGGCTGTGCACCGCGCCAGCCGATGATCATCAAGGCAAAGGAGGCCAGCAGGAGTAAAGAGAATATACCCTTGTATCCGCCTTCCCCCATCCGCTTGATTGCCGCCGCCCTGAGCGATGGCGCTAAGGAGGGAATAAAATGAACAAAGGCAAACAGCAAGATACCAGAGACCAGCAATGTCATCGATAATTCCTCGAAAGGCTATGTCAGAGATTCAAGCATAGCGCACTGACCCGCTGAGGTCAGCGTATTTCATAGCCTGCGAGACGCTGCTCCGCTAAGATTGCCCGATGTATTGTGATGCCACCAGCCTTCTCCCCATCTCTGAGGTTCTCGAGCAGCTCAAACTCCGCTTGCAGGAGAATAATGAAGTGGTGCTGCAGGCCCCGCCTGGTGCCGGGAAAACCACGGTCGTGCCGCTGGCGCTGCTGGATCAGGCCTGGTTGGGCGGTCGCAAAATCCTGCTTCTGGAGCCACGGCGCATAGCCGCCCGGGCCGCCGCTGCGCGCATGGCGCAGTTAATGGGGGAAGCCGTGGGGCAAACAGTAGGATACCGTATCCGCATGGACAGCTGTGTCAGCGACAGCACCCGTATAGAGGTGATCACCGAGGGTATTCTCACCCACCAGCTGCAACGGGATCCGGGGCTGGAAGATATCGGTCTGGTGATCTTTGATGAATTTCATGAGCGCAATCTGGATTCGGACCTGTGCCTGGCACTTGCCCTGCACGGCCGCGCACTGTTCCGGGAAGGTCCGCGCGCTGAAGCTGTTGGTGATGTCTGCGACCATGGATGGCGACGCGATCGCAAAGTTACTTGGCAATGCGCCCATGGTGACGTCAAGTGGGCGACAATTTCCGGTTGCAACCCGCTATGGCGAACCACACCAGTTGCGCGATTCCATCATCCAACCTGCGATCAACACGGTGCTCCAGGCACTGCGTGAGCAAACGGGCAGTATCCTGGTATTCCTTCCAGGCCAGGGCGAAATCAGTGCCGTGGCAAGGGGTCTTGCCGATGCACTCAAGGGCCGCGGCGAGCACCTGGTGCAGATCGCCCCTCTCTATGGCGGCCTGTCGCTGGAACGACAACAGCAGGCCATTCTGCCGGCGCCCGCGGGAACACGCAAAATTGTCCTGTCCACGAACCTCGCGGAGACCAGCCTGACGATCGAGGGCATTACCGTAGTGGTTGATTCTGGCCTGGTGCGGGAGGCCCTATTTGATCCGACAACCGGCATGACCCGGCTGACCACCCGGCGCATTTCGCGGGCCTCTGCAGAGCAGCGCCAGGGCCGGGCGGGAAGGCAGGCACCGGGCTGTTGTTATCGCCTGTGGACTGAGCAACAGCAGGGCCGCCTCGTGGCCCACGCCACGCCCGAAATACTGCAGGCGGACCTGGCACCCATGGCCCTGCAACTATTGTCCTGGGGCGTGGCAGACAGCAGTGAACTGCGTTGGCTGGACCCGCCGCCGCAGGCATCTTACCGGCAGGCGATATCGATTCTGGAACGGTGCGGTGCAACGTTCATGAATAAGTCCGGCAACTTTCAGCTCACACCCCACGGCGTGCGTCTGGCGCAGATGCCGCTGCATCCGCGTCTCGCACATATGCTGTTGGTCGGCGTGTGATATTCACGCGATCGAAACAGCCTGCCTGCTGGCGGCTATACTCTCCGAACGCAACCCCCTGGCTGATCGGGGTGTGGATATCGTCGCTACTATCGCGGTACTGATGGGCGAGAGCCGCTGTCCACCTGAACTGCAGGGTTGGTTCAAGCGCGTCTGGCAAGAGGCCCGGCGCTTCGCGCGCCTGGCCAGTGAAGTACATAAGCCGCGCAAGTTCGCGCTTGAAGTCGCCCAGGCGGATGTGCTTGGCGTATTGCTTGCCAGCGCCTATCCTGATCGCATTGCCCGTTTGCGCGCAGACGGCGATGGCTATCAGTACCAATTGAGTAACGGGCGTAGTGCTGTGCTGCCACGCGACGATAGTCTGGTCGGTACCGAGTGGCTGGCGGTGGCCGAACTGGGCGGTCAAGTCGGCGAGCCGGTAGATCGCATCTATAGTGCCAGTGCACTGAATCCCAAGAATTTCGATGAAATACTTTCGATACTCGTCACTGTGGTCGAGCATGTAGAGTGGGACTACCGCAAAGAGCGATTCATCGCAGAGCGGCGCAGCCTGGTAGGCAGTATCCTGCTGTCAAGCCAGCCGCTGGAACAGGTATCCGAGGAGGCCCGGGCTGGAGCGCTGCTGGGCGTGGTGCGCAAGAAGGGACTCGGGATACTGCCCTGGAGCAAGAACCTGCAGCAGTGGCGCGCCAGGGTCATGCTGCTGCACCGGACTTGGGCCAGTACAGAGAATAATCCATGGCCCGATCTGTCTGATGCCGCCCTGTTGCAGACGCTGGAATCGTGGCTGCTGCCTTATCTGGGTCCGGTGCGGCGCATCGAGGATTTCCAGGCGCTGGATATCAAGGGCATGTTGCGTGCTCTGTTGCCCTGGCCTCTGCCACTGGAACTGGAGCGACAGGCGCCAGAGCGTTGGGCGGTGCCCTCTGGCTCCAGCGTGGCGATCGATTACAGCCAGGATCCCCCGGTGCTGGCGGTCAAGTTGCAGGAGATGTTTGGTTGCGAAGAAACGCCAACCATTGCTGACGGTCGAGTTGCGCTGTTGATTCACCTGTTGTCACCAGGCCAGCATCCCTTGCAGATTACCCAGGACCTCGCCGGGTTCTGGCGCAGTGGCTACCAGGACGTGAAGCGCGAAATGAAAGGACGCTATCCAAAACATCCGTGGCCGGATGATCCGCTGCAGGCCGTGGCGACCCGGCATACCAAAAAGCGTGCCGGCTCTAGTTGATCGTGTTGGCCTGTAAGTCATTGGCCAGTGAGTCGCGCACTATAGTTGGCAGCTCGATGGCATTGACAGAATAGGCCGGGTGATCGATGCCAGCGCTGACGGAGGCACCGTTATGTACTGCGGCAATCATCACGGGCGTAAGCTCAAAGCGCAGGAAATGGACCGATGAAGTCTTGAGGCCATTGTCGCGTTCAAGGTCTTCGTCAGCGATGGGGTAGATGCGCTCGCAGTCTGCAACCTGCAACCAGACCTTGTCCTCAATGCCAATCATACGAGCCAGTTGTCGCGCGCGCTCTTCAGGGTCCTCGTACTCGATCATAAACGTGGCTTTCCAGTTGTGGCCGTCGGGGATCAATGGATTGTAGGCCTCCAGCTCTTCATTGATGGCGTAGGCTTCAAACACTTTCTCGATGCGCAGCATCTCCTGAACCTGGTACCTGATGGTAAGTACGTCCTCGAAGTAGAGTCTGGCATGTTCCCCGAGTGACAACTGCCGCGTTTTCTTGTGGGCCAATACCTGCGCCCGAAAAGCGGGGCGCATTTCAGAATATTCTTCCAGCGACCAGAGGTCAGCGCGCGACAGGGTGGGCATCAACTTCTCCTCGATCTAAAGGCCATAGGCCATGCGCAGCAAAGTCATCGGATGTTCAGCCTTGTCCACTTTTTCCGCCAGGTTGGCGATGTGGGTGGCGGCCATGGGGCAATCACTCATGAAATGGTCCGGGTCCTGCTCGTCCACCTTGCGTACCACCGGGCGGGCAATTTTCACCGACCTGTCGTGGGTTTCCTTTTTAACAGCATAGGTGCCATCGTGCCCGGAGCAGCGCTCCAGAGCTGTTACCGTGGTGTCCGGCACAAGATTGAGCACGTCACGGGTCTTCAGCCCGATATTCTGTACGCGCTGGTGGCAGGCTACCTGGTAAGCGATATCGCCCAATGCATGGGGAAATTCCGTGTTCAGCGCGCCGCCACGGTGCCGCAGCCACAGGTATTCGAACGGGTCAAAGAAAGCAGCTTGCACTTTTTTGACATCCGCATCGTCGGGATAGAGCAGTGGCAGTTCCTGTTTGTACATCAACACGCAGGAAGGGATGGGTGCGGTCAGGTCGTAACCTTCGTCTACCAATTTGGCCAGCACCGGAATATTGGCCTCCTTCAATGCGTCTACCGAGTCGAGGTCACCCAGTTCCAGTTTTGGCATGCCGCAGCATTTTTCCTTCGGTACCACGTCGATGTGTACACCGTTATGCTGGAATACCTTGATGAAATCAGCGCCGATATGGGGGCTGTTGTAATTGCCGTAACAAGTCGCGTACAGGGCGAGTTTGCCGGTGGTCTCTCCTACAGCCGTCGGTTGTATAGCGCGGATCAGCGGTTTGACCTGCTTTCTCAGGGTTTTGCTGTGGAATCGCGGTATGGGCGCCTCATGGTGTATATCCGCGACCGCCTCCAGCAGCTTGCGAAAGGCGCCATTGTTGTTGAAGGCATTGACGGTGATATCCACCAGGGGGATGGAGGTCATGCCGAACACGGTATCGGTACTGGTGAGTACCCGATCGCGGAGTTTGGCCCCTTCCTCTTTGAATTTAACCGCCTTGGCCCGCAGCATCAGGTGCGGAAAATCCACATTCCACTCGTGGGGCGGAACATAGGGGCATTTGGTCATGTAGCACAGGTCACACAGGTAGCACTGGTCAACCACCTTGGTGTAGTCCGCCTTGTTGATGCCGTCCACTTCCAGCGTGGGAGACTCGTCTACCAGATCGAACAGTGTGGGAAAGGCATCACACAGGCTGACACAGCGGCGACAACCGTGGCAGATGTCGTATACCCGCTCCAGTTCCTGGTTCAGGCTCGCCTTGTCCCAGTAGTCCTCGGACTTCCAGTCGATGGGGTGGCGGGTGGGCGCCTCCAGGCTTCCTTCTCTCACAATATAGCCCCTCGAAAACGCACAAGGTTAGGTGAAGTAGGTGGGAAAGCCTGCGGGCCAACCCACCGGGGGAGGTGTCAGTTGTTCAGGTCATTCAGGGCTTTCTGGAAGCGGTTGGCGTGACTGCGCTCGGCTTTCGCCAGCGTTTCCATCCAGTCGGCGATCTCATCAAAGCCCTCATCCCGCGCGGTCTTTGCCATGCCCGGGTACATGTCCGTGTACTCATGGGTTTCGCCCGCGATGGCGGCTTTGAGGTTGTCTGAAGTGGCGCCGATCGGCAGGCCGGTGGCGGGATCCCCGGTCTCCTCCAGGTACTCCAGGTGCCCGTGGGCATGGCCGGTTTCGCCCTCAGCAGTGGAGCGGAACACGGCGGCGACATCGTTGTAGCCCTCTACATCAGCCTTGGCGGCAAAGTAGAGGTAGCGACGATTGGCCTGGGATTCGCCAGCGAAGGCGTCCTTGAGATTTTTCTCGGTCTTGCTGTTTTTTAATGCCATGGTACATCTCCTTGTGCGTGATCTTTATCACCTTATCAGGTGTGTAGTAACAGTAGTACAGCGGCCCGGATCTGACAAATCAATAGACGCTACCAGGCCGATTGAGTTTGCCTATTCAACTGCCTATATTGGATCGCATTAATTGCAGCGTTGCTGCGATCTCCTGTTCGCTCAGGGCCTGTCGCGTGAAGTACTTCACGATACCCTGTTGGTCCATGACCAGCAGTCCGGCGCCTTCCTTGCCTAAATCCCACTCGACGACCCCCGTGCCCTTATCATCCACCACCATGCTGGCCTTCGGGTGTATACGCTTGTTTTTCTTCAATTCCGAGATAACAAAGGGTGTGGTGCCCCAGGTGGCGGCATCGAGGTTGAGGATGGTAGTGACATGAATGGTGCCCGGTTCAAAACTGTTCTCCAGCAGGTCAGTGAACGGCTTGAAGGTTTCACTGGCTCCCTGGGTGGCCGCGAAGTACTGCACGACGTGTACTGTGCCCGGGCCCTTGTCAGAGCGCCACGGCACAAAACTGAAATCGTCACCCGACATGACGAGTTCCCCGCGTTCGCTGATGCTTAGCGGAGGCAGCGGGGCGTTTACCGCAGGGACGGCGGCGAGGGCGGTTGTGCAAATGAGAGTCAATACCAAGCTGGATAGCATGCGCGACATATCCATCATATTTCTCCTGTGAAGTTTTGGCTTAGTGTAGTAGATGATACGCAAAATTCTAGGGTCTGGACTTGCGCCTGGGTCGCGCCGGTACACGCACCACCCCGTTGTGCTGGGTAGCGAAGGGGCGCGAATCCTCGCGTAACCAAGGGATGGTGTTTGGCCGGCTGACGCGAGGGCACCAGCTGGTGGCTACCATTGCCGATCAGGTCGGCCCGCCCCATTTTTTTCAAGGCCTGGCGCAGGATTGGCCAGTTATCCGGGTCATGGTAGCGCAGGAAGGCCTTGTGCAGGCGGCGCTGGGACAGTCCTTTTACCGTGGGCATGCTATCGCTGTCGTGGGTGACCCGCTTCAGGGGATTTTTACCGCTGTGGTACATCGCGGTGGCCGTGGCCATGGGCGATGGGTAGAAGGTCTGTACCTGGTCGGCGCGGTACTTGTTGCTTTTCAGCCATACCGCCAGGTTCATCATGTCCCGGTCCGAGGTGCCGGGATGGGCGGCGATGAAATAGGGAATCAGGTACTGCTTCTTGCCTGCCGCGCGTGAATACTTCTCGAACATCGCCTTGAACTGTTCGTAGGAGCCAATGCCGGGTTTCATCATTTTGGAAAGTGGCCCGTCCTCGGTGTGCTCGGGGGCGATTTTCAGGTAGCCGCCCACATGGTGGGTGACCAGTTCCTCCACATACGCAGGGCTTTGCACCGCCAGGTCATAGCGCAAGCCGGAGGCGATCAGTACTTTCTTGATGCCCCTGACGCCACGGGCGCGTCGATAGAGGCTGACCAGGGGTGTCTGGTCCGTGTTCAGGTTCTTGCAGATGCCCGGGAATACACAACTCAGCTTGCGGCACTTGGCCTCGACCTCCTTGCTGTTACACGCCAGTCGCCACATGTTGGCGGTGGGCCCGCCCAGGTCGGAAATGACTCCGGTAAAAGCCGGCGAGGTATCGCGAATCTGCTCAATCTCCCGAATGATGGAGTCCTCGGAGCGATTCTGGATGATGCGGCCCTCGTGCTCGGTAATGGAGCAAAACGTACAGCCACCGAAGCAGCCGCGCATGATATTGACCGAGTGGCGGATCATTTCATAGGCCACGAGGCGCGCGTCCCCGTAGCTGCTGTGCGGCACGCGCGAGTAGGGCAGCTCGAACAGTTGGTCGAGTTCGTCGGTCTCCAGTGGAATCGGTGGCGCATTGAGCCACAATTCGCGCTCGCCATGGGCTTGCACCAGCGGCCTGGCGTTGTACGGGTTGGTCTCCTTGTGCAGCACACGTGAGGCGTGGGCGTACAGGGCTGGATCGCTTTTCACCTGTTCATAGGAAGGAATGCGAATAACGGCTTGCGCATCCTGGTCTTTCATGTGACCTACAAACCTGACCGGTTCTTCGACCTCGGCTGCCGCGACCTGCGTCGCACAACTCGCGGTCGCCGTGTCCACATACGGGTTAACAGGTGGCGTGATCGGGCCAACTACATCGATGCTGGTGGAATCGATGACGCGCCAGTTATCGGGTACACGTTTGCGCACGAAGGCCGTGCCGCGCAGATCGCGAATACTGTGTATGCTCTCGCCTGCGGCCAACCGGTGCGCCACATCGACGATGGCGCGTTCGGCGTTGCCGTACAGCAGCAGGTCGGCGCGACTGTCCAGCAGGATGGAGCGGCGCACGGTGTCGCTCCAATAGTCGATAGTGGGCGACGCGGCGCAGGCTGGCTTCGATGCTGCCGATGACCAGTGGCACCTGCCGGTAGGCTTCGCGCAGGCGCTGGCTGTAGACGATCACCGCCCGATCGGGTCGCTTGTCGCCGGTGTTGCCCGGCGTATAGGCGTCGTCATTGCGCCGTTTGCGATCGGCGGTATAGCGATTGATCATGGAGTCCATATTGCCGGCGGCGACGCCGAAGAACAGGTTGGGCTCGCCCAGGGCCTGGAAGTCGTCTGTCGTGGTCCAGTCCGGCTGGGCGATGATGCCCACCCGGAAGCCCTGCGCCTCCAGCAAACGCCCGATCACCGCCATGCCAAAGCTGGGGTGATCGACATAGGCGTCACCGGTGACGATGATGATATCGCAGCTGTCCCAGCCCAGCGCATCCATCTCGGCGCGGGACATGGGCAGTTCGGGAGCGGGGCCGAAGCATTCCGCCCAGAACTTGCGGTAGGAAAAGAGCGGTGTTGCCATTGGGGTCGCGTCGTGGGAAAAACGCGGGCATTATAGCAACTTGCCTGCCGGGGTGACAGGCAGGTTATGCACTGGCGCGTCGGAGGCGATCGTCTGGGTGATCGGCTTGGTTGGTTTGCTCGGCTCAGGTCGGTTTGCTTGCACGCGGCCAGGTTGGTAACGCCCCCCACTGCTCAGAAGGCTGAGATATTCGCTGTGGGAGGCGTTACCAACCTGTCCTCGGATCGAGCTAGTCGAGCGAGTTGAGCAACGATCGGAGGCAGGTACGGTGGGTAAAGGCCTCTCGGCGAATATCTTAGCCCTCTGAGCAAGAGAGGCCTTTACCCACCGTGCCTGCCGGGTGACGTCAGAACCGCAGCCGGATGAGTCCGCCATAATTGTTTGACCGGTTGCTAGAAATCCCAGCGCAAAGTGGCGCCCCAGGTCGCGGGCTCCTTGTAATACGCTATGAATCGTCCCGGTTGTGCAACGGCATCGGCAATGGTGGTGGTGGCTTCGGCATCCAACACATTGCGGCCCCAGAAGGTCAGGGTGGTAGCCCAGGGCTCATAGACCAGTCCGGCGCGCACGTTGACCACGTTATAGGAGCCATCCATTTTCTCCGGGTCATTGTTGACGTCAGTCATGCGCTCGTCATTCCAGATGTATTCGCCATGTACGAAGCCGCCCACACTGTCCGTGACACGAAATTGCTGGTTGGCGGTGAGCGCTATGACATTCTCGGGGTTTCCCGACACCATGCCACCGCTGCGGTTACACGACCCGGTAGGGACACCATTCGCATCGAAATTGGTATCCGGGTCTGGCGTAGCTGGTTTGCCAGACCGTGCCGGTCCAACATGGGCCATTTTCGAAATCAGAGTACTCCGCGTGATTGTAGGCATAACCGAGCGTGACAGTGGTGTTGTCCGTGGGGAGCCACAGCAAGTCGATCTCGCCACCGTAGGTTTCCGCAACACCCGCGTTATCAAGCACAAAGCCCGCGCCCTGGAAAGAAATCGTCTGCAGGTCATCCGTATCGGTTTTATGCAGTGCGACATTCAAACGCAGTGCCTGGTCCGGAAACTCCGTTTTCATGCCCAGCTCATAGGATTCAGCCGTTTCTGGTTCAAACACGGTATCGGCGCTGGGTGGCGTGCGGTCGGTGTTGATGCCGCCTGCCTTGTAGCCCGTGCCGTAGGAGCCATAAAACATGGTGAGGTCGTTCATAAACCAACTGAGCTTGAGGGTGTAGGTAACCTTGCTTTCGTTAAAGTCTTCATCGACATTTGGCCTGGGGGCCAGTTCGGTCAAGCCAATGAAATCCGGGCGGTGCCGGTGTTGGATTCTCCGTGAAAATATTGGTCATTTCCTTGTTTTCATCGGTCCAGCGCAAGCCGCCTGTCACAACAAACTGCTCGGTGAAGTGGTAGTCGGCCTGGCCAAAAATTGCGTAGCTGTCGTGTTGCTGGTCGGCGGTATTGCGCGCAGAACTGCCCTCTGGCAGGAACGCCGGGATGGTCAGGGGAGGTCTATGTTCCAGAAATGCGCTGGCCAGGACATACGCATCCTCGCCAAGAATGGTGTCTGTCACTGAGTCGAGTGTCTGGTCAAAATAATACAGCCCGGTGACATAGTTAACCTTTTCTTTAAAGGCATCACCGCTGAAACGAATTTCCTGCGAATACTGTTCCTGCGTCAGGTCGTTGGTCCTGATCAGCGCATCGATATCGTAGAAATCCGCGTCGATATTGTCATAGGAGTCATGCTTGCGATAAGCCGAAATACTGGTGATAAGAACATAATCCGTTTGCCAGTCTGCCTGCAGGGAAACGCCTTCGTCCTCATTCTGTGACTCGGGCTAAAAAGCTGGTGCTCACCTTGTAGTCGTAAAAGTCACTGCCATTGAGCACCGTTCCGCCCAGTTGATCTCTGGACGGTCAGGTCGGTGCCGGGCTTTTGCGGGGGCGGCGGGTTCGTCGCATAAAAATTGTTCTGCCAGTTGCCGACCGCACAACAAATCTCGTCGACCTCCGAGTGGTCGCCGATAAATCGAAGGGTTAGATCATCATTGGGCGTATACAGTGTCTGGAAGCGCAAACCCCATCGGTTTCTGTCGTTGATGGCATCGTCTTCCTGCACGTTATTTCCTACCACGTCGACCGTCCCGTCACGGTCCATATTGAAGCCGGACATACGAATCGCGAGTTCATCTTCGATCAAGGTAAAGGACTTGGCACCATTGATATCCAGCAGACCGTAATCACCCGCGCCGCCCTCAAGGTAACCCGACTCCTCAAAGTCGGGGGCGACGGTATTCATCAGGATTGCGCCGGCTGGCGTGTTGCGGCCAAAGAGTGTGCCCTGGGGGCCGCGCAGCACCTCCACTGACAGCAATGTCGACCATGTTGTTAACCATCGAACCCTGGCGTGAGCGGTAAACGCCGTCTACATATAAACCGACCGAAGGTTCGAGGCCGAAATTCTGTGAACTGGTAAATATGCCCCTGATGCCGAACGTCGTACTGGCGGATGACTGGGTCTGTTCGACGCTCAGGCTCGGCGCAATGGTAGCAAGTTCAAACATGTCGCGAACGCCTGACTCGCGCAGCATCTCACCGGTAAAGGCGGTACACTGCTACGGGTACATCCTGCAGGTTTTGCTCGCGTTTCTGGGCGGTAACAACGACTTCTTCAAGTTCACCCTCGGCCAGTGCCGTAGTGGGAACAACAATGAAGAGGGCAACACTGAGTGCAATTGTTAAAGGCTGTCGTCGCAGGTAAGTCATTATCCTAACCTCGTTACTATTATGTGTTATCGGGGTTGCGGCTTATTGCTTCGACTATATAAAGCCGATTTTTATCATAGGGTAGCAGGAAGAGCTTGTCACCATGCTAATACGTCCTATTCTTTTGCCTGTTGGCCAGGAATTGCTCGCCGTGCTGACAACAACCAGGTTCCAGGTTTCATTCGCTGAGCATGCCCCGGTTTGGGCAAATGAGAGCCGCACTTGCGGCAGTAGTGCGCCTCGATATCCGGTTCTGCCGCTGAGCAATTCGAGCAATTGCGGGAGTCCCGCGCTTCTCTTTCCCTGCGGGCCTGCTGGCTCACGGTCAGTTCGGCGGTGATGATGCCCGTGGGTACTGCGATCACTGCGTAGCCGATAAGCATGCCCACTGAGGCAATGGCGCGACCGATCACAGTTTGGGGTGCCATATCGCCATAACCTACCGTGGTGATTGTTACGATAGCCCAGTAGATGCTGACGGGGATATTATCAAAACCGTTCTGCCCTCCCTCTGCGACATATACAAGGCAGCCGAAGATGGTGGTCAGAATGATCATTAAGCGCGAAAAAAACGAAGATCTTGCGCGCCGAGCGGCGCAGCGCGGCCGCAAGGAAGTTCGCCTCCTGCAAAAGTGCCAGCAGGCGCAGCACGCGAAAAATTCTCAGAATTCGCAACAATCGGATAATCAGCAGTGGCGCTGTCTGGGGTAAAAATAGCGACAGATAGGTCGGCAGTAGCGCCAGCAGGTCAATGACCCCATACAGGCTGAGGACGTAGCCCTTGCGATTGGGTGCGCACCAGATCCTGGTCAGGTACTCCACGGTAAACAAGATCGTGAAGGCCCACTCCAGTCGTCATGTACAAGGCGGCACGTACTCGGCATCCAGCGTGATGCAACCGAGTCCAGCATGATGACCGCCACGCTGGCCAGGATCACCAGTATCAGACCAATGTCAAACCATTTTCCAGCGGGAGTCTCCGTGCCGAAGATGACCTCATAAAATTTTTGTTGGAGCGGCGATTGCAGTCGCTTCGACATCTGGTATGTTTGCCCGGTAGTGGTCACAGTGCGCTGCCTCACTATATTGGACACTGCACACTTTGTACAACGCAGCCCGAATGTCACCGTTGGAGAACCCTATGGCCTTTCCCATTTATCAGGTGGATGCCTTCGCCGATGCCGTCTTTAAGGGTAATCCCGCAGCGGTAATGCCTCTGGATAGTTGGCTGGATGACAGCTTGCTGCAGGCCATCGCAATGGAAAACAATCTGTCAGAAACTGCCTATCTCGTGAAGGCAGCCGAGGGCTATAAATTGCGCTGGTTTACCCCGCAGGTGGAAGTGGACTTGTGCGGTCACGCGACCCTGGCTGCGGCCCATGTGTTGTTTGAGCATATGGACTATCGCGACCCTGAGATTCTGTTTCACACGCGCAGCGGCATCTTGCGGGTGCATCGCAATGGCGCGCGTCTGACACTGGATTTTCCTGCCACAGAATTGGTCTCCATCGACGTGGATATTGCCGTGTGCAACGCGCTGGGCGCCACTGCCAGCGAAGCACTGGCGCCATCCGGCAGATCCGGCGCACGGCTTTACATCTATGAGTTTGAAGAGGATATCGCGACACTAAACCCGGATTTCGCCGCCTTGCTAGCGGCCAGTGCGCACCCGGTCATCGTGTCTGCCCCCGGCAATGAGTGTGATGCGGTGTCCCGCTTCTTCGGCCCCCAGGTCGGCATCAACGAGGATCCGGTCACCGGTTCGGCGCACTGTAGCCTGGTACCCTACTGGGCCGGTAGGCTACAAAAGCGCGATTTACAGTGTAGGCAGATTTCCGCACGCGGCGGGCAGTTGGATTGCGAGCTCAGGGATGGTCGGGTATTTATGACCGGCTCAGCAGTAACATTTATGCAGGGTTTTGTTCAGAATATTTGAGAAATGCCTTAGTTCTGGTATCCACGGCAACCGTCCCCCGAGGGGAAAGCCCTGTTCGGTCAAATAAAAGGTCATTCCCTCACAGGGCTTTCCCCTCGGGGGACTCTATCGGCAAGACTAGCATCGCACAGCGAAAGATCGACTTGCATGAATGATAAGAGGTCGTTGGGGGTGGAAGTGCCCCGCGGCGAATGCCCTCTCTTTTTGAGCAAGCGGGGCACTTCCACCCCCAACGGCCGACAATCGAGACGCCTGAATTTAGCGAATAAAACATCCACGAGTAGCTACAGCTGCGCCACCACATCCACCATCGCGGCCGTCAGCGTGGCGACATCGGCAGTCCCCATGATATATGGCGGCATCGCGTACACCAGCTTGCCAAACGGACGCACCCAAACACCGCGCTCCACGAACAGGGGCTGCGCGACACGCATATCGACCGGTTCCTTCAGTTCAATCACCCCAATGGCGCCCAGCGTGCGTACATCCGCAACACTATCCAGATTCCGTGCGGGAGCCAGACCGGCGGCCAGCTCCGCCTGCAAGCGCTCCACTGTGCGCTGCCACGGTTGTGACAGTAACAGTTGAATGCTGGCGATCGCCGTCGCGCAGGCCAGCGGATTGGCCATGAACGTCGGGCCGTGCATCAATGCGCCTGGTGCGTTGTCGCTGATACCGCTGCTGATGCGCTCATTGCACAGAGTCGCTGCCAGCGTCATATAGCCGCCGGTCAGCGCTTTGCCCAGGCACAGAATGTCGGGGACGACATCGGCGTGCTGCAGTGCAAAAAGTTTTCCGGTGCGGCCAAAGCCGGTGGCGATCTCATCAAAGATCAGCAGTACATCGTAGTGGTCGCACAGCGCCCGCAGTTTCACCAGGTACTGTGGTGAGTAAAAGCGCATGCCGCCCGCGCCCTGTACCACCGGCTCCACGATGACGGCAGCAAGTTCTTTGCTGTGCCGCGACAACAAAGCAGTCAGCTCGTGCAATTCGCTCTCGGGACAGGGTCCGTCGAAAGCGCAGGAGGGCGCAGGCGCGAATATTTGTCGGGGCAGGGCGTCGCCAAACAAGTGGTGCATGCCGGTGACCGGGTCGCACACTGACATCGCGCCGAAGGTATCGCCGTGATACCCGTTACGCAGCGCAAGCAGCTTTTGCTTCGCGGGTTGATTCACGCTGTACCAGTATTGCATGGCCATTTTCATGGCGACTTCCACGGCGACGGAACCGGAGTCGCTGAAAAAGACCCGATCCAGCCCGGCGGGGTGAGCTCGACCAGTAACTGCGCCAGTTTTACCGCTGTGGGATGGGTCAGTCCACCGAACATAACGTGGGACATGTTGCGCAGTTGTGACTCTACCGCGCGGTTGAGTACCGGGTGATTATAGCCGTGTATGGCGCACCACCAGGAGGCCATGCCGTCGATTAATTGCCTGCCGTCCGCCAGTTCCAGGCGCACACCGCTGGCGCTGACCACCGGATAGACTTCCGGCCCATTGGTGGCGGGAGCGTAGGGATGCCAGACGGCGGCGCGGTCGGCGCGCTGCAGTTCATCCCAGGAAGGGTATTTCATAGATCAGCCAGTACTGCGGTTACAGTGGGTAACACATTCTGCAGAATCAGGGGTTGCGCGGCGACCGTCGGGTGGATGCCGTCCTCCTGCATGAACTTTGGGTCGGTAGCGAATCCATCAAGCATAAAAGGAGCCAGCACGCTGTCGGTCGATTTGGCGACTTGAGTGAAGCTCTCGCGAAACCCAGCGGTGTAACGAGGGCCGTAATTGGGTGGAATTTCCATCGGCAGCAGGATGACCCGTGCACCGGCCTGCTGTGACAATTGCGTCAGCTGCGCAAGATTGTCCTGCAGCGTCTTGAGTGGATAGCCGCGCAGGCCATCGTTGGCTCCCAACGCTATGATAACGACCTTGGGCAGGTGTTCCTGCAGCAATGCCGGCAAGCGCCGCAGGCCACCGGCCGTCGTTTCACCGCTGATACTGGCATTGACCACGTTGTATTGCGCACCCTGCTGTTGTAGCCGACTGGCAAGTTGCGCAACCCAGCCCTGTTCCAGAGACATACCATAGGCGGCACTGATACTATCGCCCAACACCAGAATGTTCTGTTCATTGGCCCGCGCCTGTCCCACCATTGCCATTAACAGCCATCCGAACATGACGCTATTGCGTAAAATGCTGTAGAGGGCACGCTGCATGATCAAATGTGAAAATCTCCAGAAACGGGTTCCCATGGCGGGTACCGAGCTGGAGATACTGAAAGGGATCACCCTGGAAATCAAGTCGGGAGAATCCGTTGCCATAGTCGGCGCCTCCGGCTCGGGCAAATCGACGCTGTTGGGCCTGCTCGCTGGCCTGGACGAAGCCAGTGCAGGGACTGTGGTTATAAACGGCACGGATCTGGGTGCACTGGACGAAGACGGCCGCGCCCGTTTTCGCGGGCGCTACATCGGCTTTGTGTTCCAGTCATTCCAGCTGCTGCCGGCGCTGACGGCACTGGAGAATGTGATGTTGCCCCTGGAGTTACAGGGCCATAGCAATGTCGCAGCGCAGGCGGAGCACTACCTGCGGCGCGTCGAACTGGGCGAGCCAGAATGAGTCACTATCCGCTGCAGTTGTCCGGTGGTGAGCAACAGCGTGTCGCCCTGGCCCGGGCATTTGCTTCCAAGCCCGCGATACTGTTCGCCGATGAACCCACAGGTAATCTCGATACCCGCACGGGGGAACACATCATCGATCTGTTGTTTGAGCTTAATCTGGAGGAGGGGACGACCCTGGTGCTGGTGACCCACGACCAGGTGTTGGCCGATCGCTGCCAGCGCCGCCTGCGCCTGGACGGCGGCGCGCTGGTGCAGGAGTAGTGGCCGGGTGTCGATGACCGCCACAAGAATGCTGACCCGCGACTGGCGCGGCGGTGAGCTGGGTGTGCTGGTGATGGCTCTGGTGTTGGCCGTGGGCGTGGTCTCCGGCATCAGCGCCTTTACCACGCGCCTGCAAAATTCGCTGGTGCAGGAAAGCCACCGTTTCCTTGCGGCCGATAATGTGGTCAGCAGCGGTCAGGCGCTACCACAGGAATGGTTGCAGGAGGCACAAAGCCGTGGACTTCAGTACGCGTTAACTCTGTTGTTTCCCTCCATGGTCTACGCCGGTGAGGACAGCATGTCTCTTGCTTCGATCAAGGCGGTGAGCGATGGCTATCCCCTGCGTGGTGAGCTGACTTACAGCGCCGCGCCTTTCGGTGCGGTATTGCCGGCCCGTTCCGGGCCAGCCCGCGGTGAAGTGTGGCTCGATTCACGCCTGTTTGCCCTGCTGGCAGTAGCTGTCGGCGATCGGATTACCATCGGTGAAGGCGATTTTGTCGTTGCTGCCGCCGCGCGCACGGAACCGGATCAGGGTTCTTCTTTTTACGGCTTCGGTCCCCGCGTGTTAATGCATTACGACGACATCCCCGCGACCGGCGTCGTGCAACCGGGTAGTCGGGTCGAGTATCGGCAACTGTATGCGGGCCCGGAGCCCGCGCTGGAATCTTTCTCGCGTTGGCTCAAGCCGCAACTGCGCGACGGCCAAAGCACAGTGAATGTGGACGAAGGGCAGCCGGGAATCGGCAGCGCCCTGGCCCGTGCGGAAAGTTTCCTCTTACTGGCGGGCAGTCTGGCTGTGGTGCTGGCGGGAGTCGCAGTGGCGCTCGCCGCACGGCGCTTCAGTGAACGTCACCACGACTATGTGGCCATCATCAAGAGTCTGGGAGCGACTTCCGGCACCATAAATCGTCTGTACGGGAGCAGCCTGTTGCTATTGGGCTGCGCCGCCACCGTGCTGGGATGCCTGCTCGGCTGGGGCCTGCAAGCACTGTTTTTCCTGCTGTTCGCCGAGCAGTTGCCGGTGCAACCGGGGCCCAGCGGCATTCGCCCCTATGCCATTGGCGCCACCACCGCCCTGACCTGTCTGTTGGCATTTGCGTGGCCGCCGTTGCGCCGCCTTGGACAGGCCAGTCCCTTGCGTGTACTGCGGCGGGATTTACCACTGGAGAACAGGCGTGCCATAGGCGATTACGTGCTGGGCTTGTTGGCCGTGACCCTGCTGATGTGGTGGTACAGCCAGGATTGGAAACTCACCCTGGCCGTACTGGCGGGCCTGGCAGTCACTGCAGGCCTTGGATTTTGTCTCGCACTATTGCTGTTGCGCGGTGGACGTCTGGTGGGTATGAGCGCGGGCAGTATCTGGCGGCTGGCACTGTCAGGATTGCAGCGCCGGGGTGTAGCAAACGCTCTGCAGGTAGTGATATTCGCTATGGCCATCATGATGCTACTGATACTGCTTCTGGTGCGTACCTCGCTGATCAATGAGTGGCAAGCCCAGCTGCCTGCGGATGCGCCCAATCACTTTATGGTCAATATCGGTCCCGAGGACGTGCAGGCGATAGAGCAGGTGCTGCGCTCGGAAGCCGTTCCCAGCGAGGCGTTCTTCCCCATGATCCGCGGTCGCATCATGTCGGTCAATGGCGAGGAGTTACCGGGCACTGACGATGTGCAAGAGGAGCGCCGTCAGCGCGAAACCAACTTCACCTGGTCCGATGTACTGCCCGCGGATAATCGACTTGTTGCCGGCCAGTGGTGGGCGCCCGGTACCGATCAGGCGCTGGTCTCAATGGAGGCAGGTTTCGCCGAGCGCATGGGTGTTGAAGTGGGCGACACAGTTGGATTTCTGGTTGGCTCACAAGCCACTGGAAGCTCAGGTGACTAGCATTCGCCAGTTGCAGTGGCAGTCCATGCGGCCCAATTTCTTCCTGATCTTTCCGCCGCGGCTACTGGCGCCTTACCCCGCCACCTTTATGACCAGCTTTCATCTGGCAGCAGCAGACAAGGAATTCCTCAATCGTTTTATTCGCCGCTTTCCAACTGTGACCGTGATTGAGATGGATATCGTGGTGGAACAGATTCGCACCATCGTCAAGCAGGTGTCCGCTGCCGTTAATCTGGTACTGGTGGTCATTCTTGCCGCTGGCGCACTGGTGCTGGTCGCCGGTGTGCAAGCCAGTGTCGATACGCGCATGCATGAGAGTGCCATACTGCGGGCGCTGGGCGCGCAGCGTCGCTTGATTCTTGGCGGCTTGCTGATTGAGTTTGTCACCCTGGGATTGTTTGCCGGCTTGCTTGCCACCGTGGCGGCAGAATTGTCGGTGTACATCCTGCAATCGAAGGTGATGGACATGACCTATGCGCCGACACCGTGGCTCTGGCTGGTGGGTATTTTGTCGGGGGCGCTGATTATCGGCAGTCTGGGAGTGTTCAGTTGCCGCAAGGTGGTGTCTACCTCGCCAGTGACGGTGTTGCGGGAGCTGTAATTTCAACCTTGGGAATTCGTGAGTCCACGTTGCAATCCCTGTTCTCTGGCAACTTGCACCGGCAGTCGACGGCGGGAAGACCACGCTTGCTCAAAAAGCGACGTCATTCGCCGCATGGTCTTCCCGCCGCCGGCTGCCTCTGACCAGGTGTTTCTCGCGGCTCTATTCCCGCTGTCGGTTGCCGCGGTCTCTGATCAGGCTTCTCGATCTGGAGTAGGACTTAGACCGTCCAGGAAAATGCGAACGCCCAGGTCGACCTGGCGCTGCAGATCAATGTAGCGTTCGAACAGGTCCGGCGCATCAACGAGAAGTGTGGACAGGCCATAGATACTGGACCATGCGGCGTTCGCCATGTAGGCGATGTCATCAACGTGGCGAAATACGCCGCTGTCCACGCCGCGTTGCAGGATATCCTGCACCAGTTGCAGGGTGTCGCGACTGGCCTCACGCAACTCGGGGTATTTGACGGTGGGCTGCACGGCGGGACCAAACATGAGCTTGAACAACTGCGGATTGCGCGCAGCATAGTCCACGTAGGCGTGGGCGAAGGCGAACAGCTGCTCCTGCGGACAGTCGCCTGTCGCAGCGCCCGCTTGGCGCAACGCATCAAGAAGGTCCCGGTAGCCGCAGGTGGCCATGGCGGCAAGCAACTCACTTTTATCCCCGAAGTGTCGGTAGGGTGCGGTCTGGGATACGCCAATGGCTCTGGCCAGTGCCCGCAGGCTCAAGTCTTCCACCCCTGTTTCGCGCAGTTGTTCGATTGCAGTATCGAGCAGCTCCGCACGCAGGTTACCGTGATGATAGCTTCTGGCGGTGGCGATTTCGTTCATGACCTGAGCTTAACCCAATAAAAAAGGCGCCAGAGTTGTTTTCCTCTGGCCCCACTTTGTTTTCGTTAGACGAATCGCAGTCGAATCCTACGGCAGTAGATGCTGTACCGCGTCGCGCTCTTCCGCCAGTTCCTGCTCAGTGGCTGACATTTTTGTGCGACTGAATTCGCCGACCTCAACGCCCTGCACGATAGTCCAGTCGCCCTTGCTGCAGCGGCACGGAAAGGAGTAGATAAGGCCTTTCTGGATGCCGTAGGAACCGTCAGAACAGACCCCCATGGATACCCAATCGTCGCCGTCCGTACCCAGCGCCCAGGAGCGCATATGTCCAATAGCCGCATTGGCAGCCGATGCGGCAGAGGAGGCACCGCGCGCCTTGATAATGGCGGCACCGCGCTGTTGCACGACGGGGATGAACTCGCTTTCATACCATTTCTGGTCGACCAGTGTGATGGCGGGCTTGCCATTCACCCGGGCATTGAACAGGTCGGGGTACTGGGTGGCAGAGTGGTTGCCCCAGATAGTCATGTTGGTAACATCATTAACTGTCTTGCCAGTCTTCAGGGCAATCTGGGTTTTCGCCCGGTTGTGGTCAAGCCGCGTCATGGCCGTGAAGTTGCGTGGGTCGATATCTGGTGCATTGCGCTGGGTGATCAATGCGTTGGTATTGGCCGGGTTGCCCACTACCAGCACCTTTATATTCCTGCTGGCATGGTCGTTGATTGCCTTGCCCTGCACCGAGAAAATGGCAGCGTTGGCTTCCAGCAGGTCCTTGCGCTCCATGCCAGGACCACGCGGCCGCGCACCCACCAACAATGCATAGTCGGCATTCTTGAAGCTGGTATTGGGATCATCGGTACAGACTATGCCGGCCAGTAGCGGGAAAGCACAGTCCTCCAGCTCCATTTTTACGCCATTAAGCGCTTCCATGGCTGGTGTGATATCCAGTAATTGCAGTATCACCGGCTGGTCGTCGCCCAACATGGCGCCGGAGGCAATGCGGAATACCAGAGCGTAGCCAATTTGGCCTGCGGCGCCGGTAACAGTCACACGAACAGGTTGTTTCATCGGGGTATGGTCCTCGCTAACGGTTGGATGCGATATTTTGCGGCGGACATTGTCGGGGCAAAGCGGAGAAATTACAAGGCAGTGTGGGCGTTGCACTGGTGAGGCGAGCGGCAGCGGCAATCCTCCACGGCGAATGCACTTGCCTTTTGAGCAAGTGGGGGATTGCCGCTGCCGCTCGCCTGGTGTCGCGCTTGCCTCCGGTAGAATTCAAGGCAAATGCCACAGGCATAACTGGACGCCAGCAAGCTCCAGCAAGTAAAATGGCAGGCTAAATCAAGCACTAATGGCGAGCTACGTGCGCGAACTGTCCCGCAGGGAATCACTCGAATTCAACAAGCTGCAAAAGCGCTTGCGTCGCAATGTGGGCAAGGCCATCGCCGATTACAACATGATCGAGCAGGGTGACAAGGTCATGGTGTGCGTGTCTGGAGGCAAGGACTCCTACGCCATGCTGGATGTCCTTATCAACCTGCAACAGAGTGCACCGGTGGACTTTGAACTGATTGCGGTGAACCTGGATCAAAAGCAGCCGGGTTTTCCCGCGGAGGTGCTGCCCACGTACCTCTCCGACTTGGGCGTTCCCTATTACATCCTGGAGAAGGACACCTACAGTATTGTGAAGGAAGTGGTGCCGGAAGGTAAAACGACCTGCGGGCTCTGCTCGCGGCTGCGGCGCGGCAGTCTCTATGGCTTTGCGCAGGAAATCGGCGCCACCAGGATCGCGCTGGGCCATCATCGCGACGATATTGTCGAGACGCTGTTCCTGAATATGTTTTTTAACGGCAAGCTCAAGGCCATGCCCCCTAAACTGCTCAGTGACGATAAGCAGAATGTCGTGATCCGTCCCGCTGGCCTATTGCAAGGAGCAGGACCTTGAGCGCTACTCGCGCTACAAGGAATTTCCCATTATTCCCTGTAACCTGTGTGGCTCGCAGGAGCACCTGCAGCGCGTGCAGGTGAAGCAGATGTTGGCGCAGTGGGAACGCGAGTATCCGGGTCGTACCGAGTCAATATTCCGCAGTATTCGCCATGTGTCGCCCTCGCAGTTGGGTGACCCCGACCTGTATGATTTCAGTAACCTGCGCGTGGAGCGCGATACCGGCCTGCATGTCCCGGCAATCCGGGTGGTTAACCTCTAGTGTCCACCCATTCGGCCGGCACGCTGCTGCTGGCGGCCCAGTCCCTGTGCCTGGAGCGGGGCGGGCGGGAACTGTTTCGGGATCTGTCGTTCGCAGTGCATGGCGGGCAGCTGTGGCAAATTGAGGGTCCCAACGGTGCAGGTAAAACCAGCCTGATCCGCATTCTCTGCGGCCTGGCGCGCTACGGTTATGAAGGCAATGTGCAGCGTCCGGTGCCGCAGCTTTATCTGGGGCATCACCCGGCAGTCAAGGCGCTGTTGACCCCGCAGGGAAAATCTGGCCTGGCACGTGAGCGGCGCTGGCCTATACACCGATGAGCAGATCGAATCTGCCCTGGCCCGGGTGGGGCTCCGTGGTTACGAGGATGTGCCCAGCCATACGCTGTCAGCAGGCCAGCATCGACGTGTGAACCTGGCGCGTTTGTTTCTGTCCAGTGCGCCGGTGTGGCTGCTGGATGAACCGTTTACCGCCATCGACAAAAATGGCATCGACGAGTTGCAGACCCTGTTGGCAGCGCACGTTGCAGCCGGTGGCGCAGTGGTCATGACTTCCCACCAGACCCTGCAGGTAAACTTTGAGGTACGCTTCCTGAACCTCGCGGGCAGCGTCACGTGAGCGCCCCTGGCACCTGGCAATTCTGTATCAGGCTGTTGCGTCGCCAACTGTTGCTGGCAGTGCGTCGCCCCATCGACATTGCTAACCCATTGCTGTTTTTTGCCATGGTGGTGGCACTGTTTCCCCTCGGCCTGGGCCCGGCGCCGGAAAAACTCGCAGGGTTCGCGCCGGGCGTCCTGTGGATTACCGCGCTGCTTTCCAACCTGCTGACCTCCGATAGCGTGTTTCGCAGCGATTTTGACGACGGCAGCCTGGAGCAACTGTTGCTGGCGCCGCAGCCCCTGTATTTATCCGTGCTGGCTTATATTGGCGCTCACTGGCTGACCACCGGCCTGTTGCTGGCAGTGGTATCTCCACTGTTTGCGCTGATGCTCAACCTGCCCGTGGCCGCGTTGGGCGCACTCGTGGCCAGTCTCCTCCTGGGTACAGCCGTACTGAGCTTGCTCGGTGCTATCGGAGCTGCGCTTACGGTGGGTCTCAAACGTGGCGGCATGTTGATATCGCTGCTGATTCTGCCTTTGTATATGCCAGTGCTGATTTTCGGCAGTGCCGTCGTGCAGGCTGCGGTCATTGGTAACCCGACAGGACCGTACCTCGCCATTCTGGGTGCGATGTTGTGTCTGGCCATAGCGCTGGCGCCGCTGGCGGTGGCTGCGGGATTGAGGATAAGCATCGATGCCTGATGAAGTTTTGCCGCCCAACCCCGGTTCTTTGGACTTTTGGTTGTTCCGCGCAGAGCGCACTGTATAATTGCCGCCGCTATGTGGTCCTTCTTTCATAAGCTCGGCTCGCCACCCTGGTTGTATGCTATCGCCGGCGTCATCCTGCGCTGGTTGCTGCCTGTTACATTACTGGCGCTGCTCGTGGGTATGGTCTGGGGCCTGCTGTTTACCTCGCCGGATTTTCGCCAGGGCAATAGCTACCGCATTATCTATATTCACGTACCGGCCGCGGTTGTCGCACTGGCGGGGTACTATCTGATGGCTCTTGCCGGTGCCATCAACCTGATCTGGCGTATGAAGATGGCCGATGTTGCGATGAAAGCGGCGGCTCCCGTTGGTGCTGCATTCACCTTTATTGCACTGTTTACCGGTGCGGTCTGGGGTAAACCGACCTGGGGGACCTGGTGGGTCTGGGACGCTCGCATCACTTCCATGTTGATTTTGTTGTTTCTCTATCTGGGTGTAGTGGCGCTGTATGAAGCCTTCGATAATAAGGAGGCAGCCGGCAAGGCATGCGCCGTCCTCAGTCTGGTGGGTATGGTGAACATCCCCATCATCTACAAATCGGTGGATTGGTGGTACAGCCTGCACCAGCCTGCGTCAATCAAGTTCACCGGTGACTCCACGATCGACAGCAGCATGTTGTATCCGCTGCTGCTGATGATTGCATCGTTCTACGCCTTGTTTACCTGCTGCTTGCTGCTGAATATGCGTGCGGAGTTGCTGCAGCGTGAGTCGCGCACGCAGTGGGTGAGAAAGCTTGCCAGCGCAGCGGGGACTAACTGATGTACTTTGACAGCCTGCACGCGCTGCTTACCATGGACGGCCACGGCGTTTATGTCTGGAGCGCGTATCTGGTCACCATTACGGTGATCGCGGCTACGCTGCTCGCCCCACGGTATCGTCGCAAGCGGTTTTTGCAGCAGTTGGCGGCTGAGCTTAAACGCGCGAAGGGGACGCACGATGCCCGCACCAGGGAGCAGTATTGATGCATCCGGTGAGACGGCAGCGACTCTACGTGGTGCTGTTTATAGCGTTGTTTTCCAGTGCTGCCATCGGCCTGGTGATTTACGCAATGCGCGGCAATATCAACCTGTTCTATCCGCCGGCTGAGGTCGTGGCAGGCAAGGCACCAGTCGGTCAGTCGATTCGCGTAGGTGGTATGGTAGTGAAAGGCAGCGTGCAGCGCGCTGCGGATAGTCTGCAGGTGAATTTCCAACTTACCGACTATCAGGCCTCTGTGCCAGTCGTCTATACCGGTATCCTGCCCGACCTGTTCGCTGAGGGGCAGGGTGCGGTGGCGTCCGGTAGTGTTGAATGGGGACGGGGTGCTCGAGGCAACCGAAATACTGGCCAAGCACGATGAGAACTACATGCCCCCCGAAGTCGCCGACGCGCTGGAAAACTCGGGCTACGACCAAAAAGGCCAACCCCAATGATTCCTGAAATTGGGCACTTCGCCCTGATCATCGCGCTGTGCCTCGCACTGATCCTTGCACTGGTGCCCGCCTGGGGAGCCTGGCGTGGCAATAGCGTTGCCATGGCCCTGGCACCCAGCCTGGCCATTGGCTTGCTGGTTTTTGTCGGCATCAGTTTCGGCTGCCTGAGCACTGCTTTTCTACAGGATGATTTTTCCGTGAAACTCGTCGCATCGCACAGCAACAGTCTGCTGCCGTCGATCTACAAGTTTGCCGCCGTGTGGGGTAATCATGAGGGTTCCCTGCTGCTGTGGGCGTTGATCCTCGCCCTGTGGACCGCTGCGGTGGCGCTCTTCAGCTCGCAGCTGCCGCTGCTGGTCCTGTCCCGGGTATTGTCGGTGATGGGTGCCGTTGCTTTGGGCTTCCTGTCGTTTTCGCTAATCACGTCAAACCCCTTCGCCCGCTTGCTGCCTGGAGCGCCGGCTGATGGCAGCGATCTCAATCCGCTGCTGCAGGACCCGGGGCTGATTATTCATCCGCCGCTACTTTATATGGGGTATGTGGGATTTTCCGTGGCCTTTGCGTTCGCTATCGCGGCGCTGCTGGGCGGACGACTGGATGCGTCCTGGGCCCGCTGGTCCAGGCCGTGGACCAATATCGCGTGGGCCTTCCTCAGCCTTGGCATCATGCTGGGTAGTTGGTGGGCATATTACGAATTGGGATGGGGTGGATGGTGGTTCTGGGATCCGGTGGAAAATGCTTCCTTCATGCCCTGGCTGGCCGGTACCGCGTTGATACATTCGCTGGCGGCCACGGAGAAACGCGGCCTGTTCAAAAGCTGGACCGTGTTGCTGGCCATCTTCACTTTTTCTCTGAGCCTGCTCGGTACGTTCCTGGTGCGCTCCGGCGTGTTGACATCGGTGCATGCCTTTGCCACCGACCCGGCCCGGGGCATGTTTATCCTCGTGTTCCTGGCCGTCGTGGTAGGGGGCTCGCTGACGTTGTATGCCTTTCGCGCTCCGGCGGTAAGCAGTCGGGTCAGCTTTGGCTGGGTTTCCAGGGAGAGTTTGTTGCTCTGCAATAATGTGGTGTTCCTTGTCGCCACCTTAACCGTGCTCTTTGGCACGCTTTTTCCGTTAATCGTGGATGCACTGGGGTTGGGTAAGGTGTCCGTCGGCCCTCCATACTTCAACGCAGTGTTTGTGCCATTGATGGCGCTGCTGGTGCCTTTTATGGGTCTGGGCCCCGTGTCCCGCTGGAAACGCGATGCTGTAGCCCGTTGGCGTGGTGAGTTGGCCATACCGGCCGTGGTGGCGGTGTTGTGCGGTGTCACCCTGCCGCTGCTGCATGCGCCTTACAATATATGGGTCGCACTGGCAGTGCTGCTGTCGTCGTGGCTGGTGCTGGGACTGGCGCGGGATTTCTGGCAGCGGTTGCGCAGTGCATCCAGTCCCGGGCAGGGGTTGGCGAGGCTGACGCCCGGCTACTGCGGCATGCTGATAGCCCACCTCGGGTTCGCCGCCTGTGTCGTTGGCATTGTGGCCACCAGCCAGTATTCGGTTGAGCACGATCTTAAAATGAGTCCCGGTGACAGTCGGGTATTAGCCGGTTACGAGTTCCACTTTGTTGAAGTGGTACAGGTGCGCGGGCCCAACTTCGTGGCCGATGAAGCACGTTTTGAAGTGACTCGCGATGGTGGCCTGGTGGCCTCTATGCGCCCGCAGAAACGCCGCTATCTGGCCAGCGGCTCGGTGATGACAGAGGCCGCTATCGATGCCGGCCTGTTTCGGGACCTCTATGTCGCGATGGGGGAGCCGGTCGGGAGCAGCGGCGCCTGGGCCATGCGATCTGCACTACAAACCACTGGTGCGCTGGATGTGGTTGGGGGCGATACTGATGGCCCTGGGTGCGTTTACCGCAGCGCTGGACAAGCGTTATCGGCGCCAGCGAGAAGCGGTCCACAGCGGTGGCGAGGCGGTGTTGCGTGGGACCTAGACTCAAGCTGTTCCTGCCACTTATCCTGTTTGCGCTGCTCGCTATCACGCTGTTCCGTGGTCTCGGTCTTGACCCCAATGAAATGCCCTCGGCATTGATCGACCGTCCTTTGCCCGCATTCAGTTTGCCTGCCCTGGGCCAGACCGGAATGCTGTCCGCAGCAGATGTCACTGGCCAGCCTGCCCTGCTGAATGTGTGGGCCACCTGGTGTGTATCCTGTCGGGTGGAGCACCCTTATTTGAAGCAGCTGGCGCAGCAGGGTATTCCCATCTTCGGTCTCAATTACAAGGACGACGACAGTGCGGCCCAGCGCTGGCTGGAGGAACTGGGCGACCCCTATCGGTTCAATATTGCCGACCGGGAAGGCACTCTGGGGCTGGATATGGGCGTCTACGGTGCGCCGGAAACCTACCTGCTCGATGCCAGGGGAGTGGTGCGTTACCGGCACGTTGGGGTGGTGGACGAAAAAGTGTGGCAGACCATTCTCGAGCCGCTGTACCTGGAGTTGAGCAAGGGGAGCGGTGTGCCATGAGATTCCTGCGTCAACTGCTTCTCGCTGGGCTCTTACTGGTAGCGGGCCGGGCCATGGCCCTGATCGAAACCTACGAATTCAGCACGCCGGAACTGGAAGCGCGCTACCAGCAACTGAGCGAGGAATTGCGATGTCCCAAGTGCCAGAACCAGAACATTGCCGATTCCAACGCACCCATCGCACAGGATTTGCGCAAGCTGCTGCACCAGCAGCTGGAACAGGGTGCATCCGATGCGGAGATTCTCGACCACATGGTGGCCCGCTACGGCGAGTTCGTGCGCTACCGGCCGCGTTTTGGCGGCGCGAACCTCGTCCTCTGGCTGGCCCCGGTCTTGCTTTTGTGCGCCGCTATCGGTGGTGTTGATAGTCACGTTGCGTTCGCGGTCGAAAGCCGCCGCCGCCGGGACGGCTTTCCTGAGCGCTGAGGAGCAGGCCCGATTGCAGTCCTTGCTGGAAAAAGCGGAGCAGGATTCTTGACGACCTTTATGCTGGCCTGTGCAGGAATGCTGCTACTGAGCAGCGTGTTTTACCTGTTTCCCAGAGTGCGACCCGGCATCAGCCGAGGAGGATCTTGACCGGGTCAATCTGGAGTGGTTCCGGCGTGCGTCGGGCGGAACTGGCCGCGGGAGGGCAATGAGGCGCTGCAGGAAGATGCGCGCCTGCGCCTGCTTGAGGATGAACACCAGAGCTCCCAGCTGCAGACGAGGGCACAGCAGTCATTTCCTGTGTGGATTTTGCTGCCGCTGGTGGCAGTGCTCGCCAGTGGCCTGTATTACTTTTTGGGTGCGGCTCCCGATGTTGTGATTGCAGGGAAGTTGCAGAGCATGCAGGAGGACACGAGTCCCGAGCAGATGCGCAGCCTCATTCGAGATGTTGAGGCACGGTCGGAGCAGCGCCCTGACAATCTGCACTATATAGCGTTGCTCGGTCGCTATTATATGGGGCTGGAAGATTATGCTCGCGCCGCGCAAAGCTACGGTGCACTGGCGGAGGCAGTGCCAGAGGATGCCCAGGCCCTCGCGTATGCTGCGCAGGCCGAATATCTGGCAGCTGGTCGCTCGCTAAGTGATCGCGCACGGCTGCGGGCTGAACAGGCGCTGGCAGCAGACCCGCACCAGCGCACAGCCCTCGGATTGTTGGGCATGGCCGCCTTCGAGCAGCAGCAATACCGCGCCGCCATGGAGTACTGGCAGCGCTTGCTGGTGATGGAACCACAGGATTCTGAGAGCCGCCAGATGATTGCCCAGGTGATGGAAACAGCGCGGCAGCGTCTGGTGGAAGCAGACCCCGATGCCTCCGACTCATTTGCTGTAGCCGCTCCGCAAGCAGCGGCAACGGACTCCGGCGCGGGCGTGACGGTACGCGTCTCGGCGCCGGCAGATGCCGCTATTGGGCCTGCCGATACCGTCTTTGTATTAGCGCGCAGTGCCGCTTCCGGCAGTCGGATGCCGATAGCCGTGCAGCGATTGACCGGTGCCCAGCTCCCCGTCACTGTGCGCCTGGATGACAGCAATTCAATGGCAGGGCAGAAACTGTCGCAGACGCCATCGGTTATCGTCGCCGTGCAAGTCTCCCCCGATGGTCGTCCGGGGGACGACAATGCCCATTGGCTGGGACAGGTCGGCCCGCTGGCACCTACTGTCGATACGGCGCCACTGGACATTGTTTTGCGACCCAATAAGCACTAGGTCGCAGCCTGTTTGTGACGCGATTTTGCTGTCCTTATGAGCCGTCAATCTGCGAATTTTTGGATTTCTCCTGTTCAGGCATAGTGTTGTGCGAATAAACTATATACACTATATATTGTGTTTTGATGTCGGGACGATTTTATAGAAAAGCCGACATAAATAGATAAAAAACAGTAAGTTATGTTAGATATTTAAGGTAATATGCGACTAAAGTCTATCAAACTGGCGGGGTTTAAGTCATTCGTAGATCCTACGACGGTCAATTTTCCAAGCAACATGTGTGCGGTAGTTGGTCCTAATGGCTGTGGCAAATCCAATGTGATTGATGCCGTGCGTTGGGTGATGGGTGAGAGCTCCGCGAAGAATCTGCGTGGCGAGTCCATGGCGGATGTTATCTTCAGCGGCTCGGTCAATCGTCAGCCTGTGGGGCAGGCCACTATCGAACTGGTGTTCGACAACAGCGAAGGCAGGGTCGGCGGGGAATTCGCCAGTTACGCGGAGATATCCACCCGGCGCCAGGTGACCCGCGACGGGCAGTCTGAGTATTTTCTCAACGGCACGCGCTGTCGGCGTCGGGATATCACGGATATTTTTCTCGGTACGGGGCTGGGTCCGCGTAGTTACGCCATTATTGAGCAGGGCATGATCAGCCGCCTGATCGAATCCAAGCCGGAGGAGCTGCGGGTTTTTCTTGAGGAAGCGGCGGGGATTTCCAAGTACAGGGAGCGGCGCAAGGAAACTGAAAGCCGCATGCGACGCACCCATGAAAACCTTGAGCGTCTTACCGACCTGCGTGATGAACTGGAGAGGCAATTACAGCATTTGCAGCGTCAGGCACAGGCGGCGGAAAAATACTCTGAGTTCAAGGCGGAAGAACGCGAACTCCAGGCCCAGTTGCTGGCGCTGCAATGCCAGGCCCTGGACAGCCAGATAAAAACTGCCACACAGGCAGTGGGCGAGTTGGAGGTCAAGCTGGAGGCTGTGCACACAGAGCACCAGCACGTTGACACAGCCATTGAGCAGTACAGGGTGGATCACACCGACCGTACCGACGCCTTCAACAAGGTGCAGGGAACATATTATTTGCTTGGTTCGGAAGTCTCCCGCATCGAACAGACCATCAAGCATCAGCAGGAGCGCGGTCGACAGTTGCAGGAGGATCTGTCCCAGACGGGGGCAAATCTCGCGGAGTCGGAGAGCCATTTGGGCGATGATCGCGCCAAGCTAGCCACCTGGGAGAGCGAGATTCTCGCACTCAGTCCGGACCTGGAACGTTTGCAGGTGCTGGAGAACGAGTCGGCACAAGCCCTGTTGCAGGCAGAAGAGGCCATGCACGAATGGCAGCATCAGTGGGATGAGTTCAACCAGCATGCGGCGGAGCCACGACAGCAGGCCGAAGTGCAGCAATCGCGTATCCAGCATGTGGAACAGGTATTGCAGCGACTGCAGGAGCGCACACGGCAGCTTGAAGAAGAGAAGCGGGGCTTGGTGACAGGTCCGGCCGACGCAGAAGCCGAAAGCCTGGGTGAGCAGTTGGCTCAGGTTGAACTGACCATGGCTGAGCATGAGCGGCGCAGCGAGTCGCTGGTGCAGGCGCTGGCAACCACCCGGGATAGCCGCACCAGCCTGTCGACTGAACTGAACCAGGTGCGCTCGCTCCTGCAACAGATGCGCGGTCGCAGAGCCTCGCTGGAGGCTCTGCAGCAGGCGGCAATGGAAGATGGTAACCAGGGTGTCGGGGAGTGGTTGCAGGCGCACCAACTGGCAGACAATTCACGCTTGCTGGAGCAGATGCAGGTCGACAATGGCTGGCAGCTGGCCGTCGAAATGGTACTTGGCGAATACCTGCAGGCGGTGTGCGTCGATGATATTGGCAAGCTCGGGAGCTACCTGGGCAGTCTTGAGCAGGGCAACTTGTTGCTGGTGGAGTCGGGTGCGCAGCAGAACCCGGCGCCGGGATTGCTGGCATCCAGGGTACGTAGTGGCGGCCGTGCGGATGCACTGCTGGCTGGTATACATGCCGCCGATGATTTGAGCCATGCGATGCAGCAGCGCTCATCGCTGGCGCCGCACGAATCGATTATCACCCGCGACGGTATCTGGATGGGCAGCAATTGGTTGCGTATAGCGCGTTTATCCAGTGGGGACACAGGCGTCATCCAGCGCCGGGAGGAACTTGAACTATTAGCTGTGAACGTGGAAGCACAGCAACAGCAGGAGGCGCAGCTTTCGCGTGAACTGCAGGAGTGTGAGGACGCACTGCAGAAACTGGAAGAACAACGGCAGCAGTGCCAACACGGACTGCAGGTAGCGACTCGCCAGCATGCCGAGTTTAGTGCTCGCATGTCTGCCTATCAGGCAAAGGCCGAACAAATCAAACTGCGCAATGAACGTATTAATACTGAGATCGACGACACGCGAGGGCAGTTCCGGCAGGAGCAGGAATCTATCGCGCAGGCCAGACGCGTGCTGGCAGAGTCTATCGAACGTATGGAGACAGACTCCCGCCGGCGCGAGGAGTTGCTCTCTACCCGAGACCAGATACGTGGAACTCTTGATAGCGCCCGCCAGAAGGCACGCCAGGATAAGGACGGCGCGCATCAGGTGGCTATGCGTTACCAGTCCCTCGATACGCAGTTGAACGCTGTGCGCGAAACGATTGAACGCACGGATCGCCAGGTGACCCAATTGCGTGAGCGGCAGGACAGCCTGACCCTGGCGTTGCGCGATAATGACGACCCGCTGACCGGATTACGCACTGACCTGGAGCGGCAACTTGAGCAGCGTTTGCAGGCCGAAGCTGAACTTAGTGCAGCGCGGCAGCTCGTGGCCGAAGTGGAGCATCAGTTGCGCGAGGCCGAACAGCAGCGCGCTGCCATTGAGCAGCGTGCTGAAATTGTTCGCAGTGAACTGGAGAGGCAGCGTATTGCCAATCAGACCCTGCAGGTGCAACGCAATGTCATTCACAAACAATTGATTGAGGGCAAACACGACATTGAAGACGTACTGCGCGCCATGCCCGAAGGAGCCAACGAGCCAGAATGGCTGAACTCTCTGTCAAGGGTAGCCAACCGAATTATGCGTCTTGGGCCAATAAACCTGGCGGCTATCGACGAGTACAACCTGCAGTCTGAGCGCAAGCAGTATCTCGATGCACAAAACGAGGATCTGGTGACAGCACTGGATACTCTTGAGTCGGCAATTCGCAAGATCGACAAGGAGACACGCAATCGCTTCCGCGAAACCTTTGAAAAGGTGAACACTGGTTTACAGGAGTTATTTCCGCGGGTCTTTGGCGGTGGCAGTGCCTACTTGGAAATGACCGGTGATGATTTGCTCGACACAGGCATCACCATTATGGCGCGACCTCCGGGAAAGAAGAACGCAACGATTCATTTGCTGTCCGGAGGAGAGAAGGCGCTGACAGCCATCGCCCTGGTGTTCTCCATCTTCCAGCTTAATCCTGCGCCTTTTTGTATTCTCGACGAGGTGGACGCGCCGTTGGATGACGCCAACACAGGGCGTTACGCGCGCCTGGTGAAAGAGATGTCCGACAAGGTGCAATTTATCTATATTACCCACAACAAAATTTCCATGGAGTTCGCCGATCACCTGATGGGTGTGACTATGTATGAACCGGGTGTTTCGAGATTGGTCTCGGTCGATGTGGAAGAGGCCGCGGCACTCGCGGCAAGCTGAACATGTGGATGAATAAGAGGACAGAGTGAATTGGGACTGATGGATTTGACAATACGAGACTGGATGGTCATTGCCGGGGTACTGCTGATAATGGCCGTATTAGTGGATGCCTGGCGCAGGATTCGTCGTGAGAAGCGTAGCAAGGTCAGGGTGAAACTGGTCGACCCTGACGAACTCCCGGCCGAACCCATAGATGACATTCGCCAATACCGTGAGTTGCCCAACGGTGGTGCCAGAGTGGTAGAGAGGGGTGATATCCTCAGGGCCGCAGGCTTTGGATCAAGGGGAACAGATACCAGCTCTTCCAGAATTTCCTCCGACAAAGCCCGTGGCAAAAAGAGCGCTGGAAACAAAGGGACCGTGACAAAAGGAACGGGCAAACGTCTGCGCCAGGATGAAGATGATTTGGTAGACGGTATTACTTCAGTCGCCCCGGAGGATGAAGGGGAAAACCTTGATTGGCTTGATGGATTGGTGTCCGACGAAGGTCGGCCAGAGTCTGATCAGGTGGCCCCTGTCGCAGGCAAACTTCCCCGCTATGAGAGTCCCGAGGTGTTCATGCTTAACGTCGTGGCCCGCAGTGACCAGGGGTTTCGCGGTGACGATATATTGCAAATCCTGTTGGCCTGCGACCTGCGCTTTGGCGATATGAACTTTTTTCATCGCCACGAGTTCGAGGCTGGACGCGGAGCCATTCAATTCAGCGTCGCCAACATGGTGCAGCCCGGCGTATTCGATATTGATAACATGGCTGATATGTCAACACCCGGCCTTGTATTCTTTCTCACGCTGCCCGGGCCTGAGGATATGATTAAAGCCTACGATTATATGCTGGAGACGGCGCAAACGGTCGCTCGTAATCTTGGGGCTGATGTGCTGGACGAGTCTCGCAGTGTGCTGACCAGGCAGACCGTGGAGCACGGTCGGCAGAAAATTCGCGAACTGGAGCGGCGCTTGCTGGCCAAGGCGCGCTAAAACGCACTATGCCATTGGCAGACCCTTTGCAGGAAATTCAATCCCTGCGAGAGAAACTGGATTCCTGGAACTACCAGTACTATGTGCTGGACCAGCCTACAGTACCTGACGCAGAGTACGATCGTTGTATGCTGCGCCTGTTGGAGTTGGAAGCAGCACATCCGCAAAGTTTTCGCGCCGACTCGCCCTCCCAGCGGGTTGGCGCCCAGCCGCTGACCCAGTTCAGGCAGGTTGTCCACGAAGTACCCATGCTGTCCCTGGAAAACGCCTTCAACGCACAGGACATGGAAAATTTTAACCGGCGCTTGCTGGATCGACTCGGCGAGGATGCAGGGTCGTTGGAATTTGCGTGTGAACCCAAACTCGATGGAATAGCCGTTAGCCTGCTGTACCGGGACGGTGTATTACAGCGGGCCGCGACGCGTGGCGACGGCACCACCGGTGAGGACATCACCCATAACGTACGCACCATCCGCTCCATTCCCCTGCGCCTGAGGGGAGCGGGTTTCCCCGCATTGCTGGAGGTTCGCGGTGAAATTTACATGCCCAAAGCGGGATTTGAGCGACTCAATAGCCGCGCACGTGAACAAGGCGAAAAAACCTTCGTGAATCCGCGCAATGCAGCCGCCGGCAGCTTGCGGCAACTGGATGCCCGAATAACAGCACAACGCCCACTGGAGATGTGTTGTTACGGAGTCGGGAAAGTTGAGGAAGGCCTTCTCCCGGACCGCCATTCCAGGATTCTGGAATGCCTGAGAAACTGGGGCCTCAAAATCAATGCTGAATCAGCTGTGGTGCACGGAATTGAGGCCTGCGACGCGTATTACCAGTCGCTGGCCGAACGCCGCAACAGTCTGCCATACGATATCGATGGCATTGTATTCAAGGTCAATGATTTGGCGCTGCAGCAGCGACTGGGTTTTGTCTCGCGCGCCCCCCGTTGGGCGATTGCGAGAAAGTTTCCCGCGCAGGAAGAGATGACACAATTGTTGGATGTGGAGTTTCAGGTAGGTCGTACCGGCGCAATTACCCCGGTGGCCAGATTGGCGCCGGTGTTTGTCGGTGGTGTCACCGTGAGCAACGCCACCCTGCACAACAGCGATGAGATCGATCGCCTTGGTATACAGATCGGGGATACGGTCATCGTGCGCCGGGCTGGCGACGTTATTCCTCAGATAGTGTCCGTGGTGCTTGAGCGTCGCCCCGCTGATGTACGTCCCGTAGTGTTTCCGGTCCGTTGCCCCGTCTGCCAATCCGCCGTTGAGCGCGAACCTGGGGAGGCGACCTTGCGTTGTATGGGTGGCCTGGTGTGCGCCGCCCAGCAAAAGGCAGCGATCAAGCACTTTGCATCGCGACGTGCGCTGGATATTGAAGGGCTGGGTGACAAACTTGTCGAGCAATTGGTGGACGAGGGTCTTGTTGAAAATGTTGCGGGACTCTATTCGCTGTCCAGGGAACAATTGTTGCGCCTGGATCGCATGGGCGAAAAGTCTGCCGATAATCTGTTGGCGGCATTGCAGGTAAGCAAACACACTACACTCCCCCGCTTTATCTATGCATTGGGTATTCGAGAAGTGGGTGAAGCGACAGCACTCAACCTGGCGCGCCATTTTGGTAGCTGGCCCTTGCTGGCGGCAGCTTCCGAACAGCAGTTACTGGAAGTCGATGATGTAGGTCCGGTGGTCGCCGACCATCTGCGGCAGTTCTTTGATTCTGCCTCCAGCATGCAAGTTGTTGCGTCGTTGCTCGACGCTGGAGTGACCTGGCCTGACATTGAGCGCCAGCCGGAGCAGAGCCTGCCACTTACCGGTCAAACCTGGGTGGTTACCGGCAAGTTGGAAGCGCTTGGGCGAGAAGACGCCAAGGCGCATTTGCAGGCACTGGGTGCAAAGGTTGCCGGTAGCATATCGCCAAAGACCACCTGCCTTGTAGCAGGTCCCGGCGCGGGTTCCAAACTCGCCAGGGCCAATGAGTTGGGGGTGAAGGTCATCGACGAGCAATCCTTTGTTGCGTTACTTGCAAATCAGGGTGTTGAAATTTGAGGGGCATCCTTCTGCTGGTTTTGCTGCTCGGTGTTAGCGCCTGCACCACCAGTCCGCCGCGGGACGTCAACAATATCTGCGCCATCTTCCGCGAAAAAGATGGATGGTATGACGACGCCGCAGACGCCAGGGATGCATGGGGCAGTGCCATACCGGTGATGATGGCGATTATTTATCAGGAGTCGCGTTTTCAGGCCGATGCAAGACCCCCGCGCACGAGAATATTCGGTTTCATCCCTGGACCCAGGCCGTCCAGTGCCTATGGTTACAGTCAGGCAAAGACGACCACCTGGGATGAATACGAGCGCGCGGTGGGTCGCTATTTTGGCGCAGACCGGGATGAGTTTGCCGATGCCATCGATTTTGTCGGCTGGTATAACCAGCAATCGCTTAAGCGTAGCGGAATATCACTGCACAATACCTACGGACTTTATTTGGCCTACCACGAAGGGCACGGTGGCTATAACCGTGCGACCTATTTGAACAAGCCGTGGCTGACCAGTGTGGCGCACAAGGTCGAGGCGACAGGCCGGTAGCTATCAGACGCAGTTGGTTGGCTGCGAAGATGAACTGAAAAATGGACGGAGGTCTTTTCGACTGGTTTTGAGCGGGTTTGGTTGGCCGCAGTTCAAGCTCGAGCACCAAGGCCAGGAGTTATCTCTAAGTGTCGGAAAAGTAACGTGATTTCCGGCTCCATTTTAATGAAATGCCGCTTGACATGTGACACAATTCGCCCCCTGTCGCGGCGCGTCGTCGCGCAGTCTGATTATTAGTGTTCCAATCATGAGCAGGGCAAGTGAAACCAACTGATATTAAGAATCCCGAGTATTTCCATAAGGTAGTGGATTGCCAGTATGCCTGTCCGGCGCATACGCCGGTGCCAGAGTACATACGCCTGATTGCCGCTGAGCGTTACACGGATGCCTACATGATCAACTGGCACTCTAATGTATTCCCGGGAATTCTCGGACGTACCTGTGACCGACCCTGCGAACCCGCCTGTCGTCGTGTCAGGGTGGAGGAAGAGCCAGTGGCAATCTGCCGCCTCAAGCGCGTCGCAGCCGACAATAAAGACGACATTACCGACCGCCTGCCCATTATCCCGAAAAAGAAAAATGGCAAGCGTATTGCGCTGATTGGAGCTGGTCCCGCCTCGCTCACCGTGGCCCGCGACCTTGCACCTCTCGGGTACAACATCGATATTTACGACAATCAGTTTGCCGGCGGCGGCATGATGCGCAGCCAGATACCGTCTTTTCGCTTGCCGGTCGCGGTACTGGATGAAGAGGTGAACTACATTCTCGGTATGGGTGTGACCACGACATTCAATATTCAGGTGGACAGCCTGAAAGAGATACTCAACAAGCAGTATGATGCGGTATTTGTTGGTACCGGAGCACCTCGCGGCAAGGGCTTGAATTTACCGGGTCTGGAAGATGCCATCGCGAACGTGTATCTGGGCATAGAATGGTTGTCCAGCGTGGCCTTCGAACACACTACTTCAATCGGCAAGCGTGTCCTCGTGCTTGGCGGCGGTAACACGGCCATGGATTGCTGCAGAACCTCTCGGCGCATGGGAGGGGAGGACGTACGTGTAGTGGTACGCAGCCCCTTCGAGGATATGAAAGCCTCGCCCTGGGAGAAGGCAGATGCCGCGCATGAAGGCATCCCGATTTACAATAACCATGTGCCTAAAGAGTTTGTGGTTGAGAATGGCAAGCTCAAGGGTATGACTTTTCGAGAAGGTCGAGGCTCAGTACGACGAGAAGGGGAAGCGCACGCTGGTGCCCACCGGCGAAGACCTGGTATTCATGGAAGCGGACGACGTTCTTATGGCCATCGGCCAGGAGAATTCCTTCCCCTGGATAGAGCGGGATCTGGGCATCGAATTCGACAAGTGGGACATGCCTGTTGTGGACAGGTCGACATTCCAGTCCACGAATGAGAAGGTATTTTTCGGCGGCGACTCTGCATTCGGCCCGGAAAATATTATTACGGCCGTTGCGCACGGACATCAGGCTGCGGTCAGTATCGATCTGTTCTGCCGCGGCGAGGATGTGCGCAAGCGCCCGCCGCCCCATGTGACTCTGGCCAGCCAGAAAATGGGCGTGCATGAGTGGAGCTATGATAACGGCGTCGCGGTTGATCAACGTTACAGCTGTGCCGCTGGCACCCCTGGAAAAGACGCTGAAGGATCGCAAGGTTGAAGTAGAGCTGGGATTTGACATTGCTACCGGCTACAAGGAGGCAGAGCGCTGCCTGAATTGTGATGTGCAGACAGTGTTTGACGAGTTGCGCTGTATCGAGTGTGACGCCTGCGTCGACATCTGTCCCACGGATTGCATCAGTTTTACCACCAATGGCACTGAGGAAGATCTGCGCTCGCGACTGGAGGCACCAGCGGGAAATTTGGCCCAGGACCTCTATATATCAGCCGAACTGCCGACCATGCGGGTGATGGTAAAAGACGAGGACGTTTGCCTGCATTGCGGCCTGTGTGCGGAGCGCTGCCCGACCAGCGCCTGGGATATGCAAAAGTTTCTCTACAACGTACGGCAGGCGGGACAGTCACTATGAAGCGCATCGAATCCGTCAACGACTTTGTTATCAAGTTTGCCAATGTGAACGGCACTGGCTCAGCCAGTGCCAATAACCTGTTTGCCAAGGCCCTGTTCCGTATGGGTGTGCCGGTGTCACCCAAAAATATTTTCCCCTCCAATATTCAGGGATTGCCGACGTGGTACGAGGTCAGGGTCAATGATAAAGGGTACCTGGGGCGCCGCGGCGGTATCGATATTGCGCTTTCAGTAAATCCGCAAAGCATGGCCCAGGACATTCGCGAGGTGGAACCGGGCGGCTACTTTATTTACGACAGCACCAAGCCACTGGACCATCGCCTGCTACGTAATGACATCAGTATTATCGGCTTGCCACTGACCCGTATCTGTAATGAGCAGTACAACGACCCGCGACAGCGGCAACTGTTTAAGAACGTGATTTACGTCGGCGCCCTGGCGGCGCTATTGGATATGGACTTCAAAGTGCTGACGGGTTTGGTGGAGGATCAATTCAAGGGCAAGAAAAACCTGGTGCTGCCCAATATTCACGCGCTGGAGCTCGGGTATCATTACGTCCGCAGCAACTTCGAGTGTCCTATCGGCATACGGGTCCAAAAGAGTGACAAGGTCGGCGACAAGATCCTACTCGATGGCAATACGGCCCTCGGCCTGGGTGCACTTTATGGTGGTGCCACGGTGGCAGCGTGGTATCCAATCACGCCTTCCACTTCTGTGGTGGATGCATTTGAAAAATATGCCAAGCGCGTTCGCATCGACCCCGGTACTGGCCGCCACAATTATGCCATCGTGCAGGCGGAGGATGAGTTGTCGGCCATTGGCATGGCCATCGGCGCCAGTTGGAATGGCGCGCGCTCCTTCACCGCCACATCCGGCCCCGGTGTGTCGCTCATGAGCGAGTTTCTGGGTCTGGCCTATTTTGCCGAAATTCCCACGGTGTTATTCAACGTGCAGCGCGCCGGGCCGTCCACCGGAATGCCCACCCGAACCCAGCAGTCGGACATTCTGGCCTGTGCCTATGCTTCGCATGGCGATACTAAACAGGTTCTGCTGTTCCCGTCGACCCCCAAGGAATGTTTCGATTTTGGTGCCTTGTCCTTTGATCTGGCCGAACGCCTGCAGACTCCCATTATTCTTATGAGTGATCTGGATCTTGGCATGAACGATAATATGTCCGAGCCTCTCGCATGGGATGATGAGCGAAAATACGATCGCGGCAAGGTCATGACAGCCGAACAGCTGGAAAGTGGTGTGGAATTTGGCCGTTATCTGGATGTCGACGGCGATGCCATCTGCTATCGCACATACCCGGGCACACATCCTACCAAAGGCGCGTTTTTTACTCGTGGCACTTCCCGCGACGAGTACGCGATCTACACTGAAAAGGGCGAAGAGTACGAGTCGAATATGCTGCGTCTGCTGCGCAAGTGGGACACCATCAATGAATACGTCCCGGCGCCGATCACGGTCGATTGTGGCAGAGAAACCGATACCGGTGTGCTGTATTTTGGTACCAGTGAGGAGTCATCTCGCGAAGCACTGGACCATCTGGCGGCAGAGGGAATCTACATGAATGCCATGCGAGTGCGCGCATTCCCATTTAACCAGGAAGTGCGACAGTACATTGAGAGACACAAGCAAGTCTTTGTGATAGAGCAGAACCGGGATGCCCAGTTGCGCACTTTGTTGATGGCGGAATTCGAGTTCGGGCCTGATAAATTGAAGTCCGTGCTGTGTTTCGACGGGTCACCAATTAGCGCGCGCAATATCCGCAGACAGATCAAAACCCACCTTAATGGCGACAATGTTTTGCCACTGCATCGCAAAACCGCTTTGGTTCGCGCGGGAGAATCTTGATGAGTTACCAGGTACCTAAATTTCGCCATCCGCAACTTCCGGTCAATGATCTGGGCTATACCAAAGCTGATTATGAGGGCGCTATCTCAACACTTTGTGCTGGCTGTGGTCACGATTCCATCAGTGGGGCCATCGTGCGGGCCTGCCATGAGTTGTCCATTGAGCCGCACAAAATTGCCAAGCTTTCCGGTATCGGATGTTCCTCCAAGGCGCCGACGTATTTTCTGGGAAAATCACACGGCTTTAACTCGGTACACGGCCGTATGCCCTCTGTGGTGACAGGCGCGGCGCTGGCTAACCGCGACATGTTGTACCTGGGCGTGTCCGGAGACGGGGATACTGCGTCCATCGGGATGGGGCAGTTCGCCCATGTAGCCAGACGCAATCTCAACATGGTCTACATCGTCATGAACAACGGTTGCTACGGGCTGACCAAGGGGCAGGATTCGGCCACGGCTGATAGAGGCTCAGCGAGTAAAAAGGGTGATCCCAACATCTACAGCGCCATCGATCTGTGTGGTACGGCATTGCAAATGGGCGCTACCTTTGTGGCTCGCAGTTTTTCGGGTGACAAGGAGCAACTGGTGCCGTTAATCAAGGCTGCCATAGCGCATCGCGGATTCGCCCTGATCGATGTGGTATCGCCTTGTGTGACCTTCAACAATAATCCGCAGTCAACCAAGAGCTACGAATTTGTGCGCGAGCATTCCGAGGTCACAGGAACGATTGATTTTGTTCCCCTGCGCAAGGAGATCACCACTGAGTACCAGCCGGGCTACAGCCACGAGGTCACCATGCACGACGGATCCTCCATACGTCTGTACAAGGTCGATGAATCGCTGAATCCATTCGACCGGCGTTCGGCCATTGTTGCCCTTGAGGATCATCGTTGTTCTGGCAGCATCCTGACCGGGTTGATCTATATGAACAAGGACTCGCGCGACCTGCACGAGGTGCTGGAGACGTCCCAGCGACCCCTGAACCAGTTGGACGAGGCGGATTTATGCCCGGGCAATAAAATGTTACTGAATATTAACGCCAGCCTGCGCTAGGTTTGCGGGCTCAGCCTGCACCACAAGCCGGTGTAATGCCGGCCTTATTTTTGCAGATTTGTTGCATTGTGCCCGCTTCCTGTCATGTAATTGTCATACTTCCCTCATCTAATAATCCCATTTCGGGACAGCGAGGGTTTCCGGGTTTATGAACACACAAACCGTGTTGATTGTTGACGACGAGTTCGCCATTCGGGATATGCTGCGCATGGCCCTGGAAATGGCCAATTTTCACTGCATTGAGGCGGAAAACATTCAGCAGGCTTACCAGTTAATAGTGGATGAACGGCCCGCAATTGTACTGCTGGACTGGATGCTGCCCGGCGGTAGTGGCCTGGAACTCATGAACCGACTGAAACGCGAGGAATTGACTCGTGACATGCCGGTGATCATGCTGACGGCCAAGACTGCGGAAGACAATGTCATACAGGGGCTTGACGTCGGCGCTGATGACTACATCACCAAGCCTTTTGCACCGCGTGAATTGATAGCGCGAATCAAGGCGCTGTTGCGACGCGCCGGCAGCGGAGTGGAAGGAGAGAAAATCCAGGTCGCCGAACTTTTGCTGGACGGTGAAAGCAAACGGATTTTTATCGCGGACCAACCCTTGCAGATGGGGCCAACGGAATTCAATCTGTTGCAGTTCTTTATGTCGCATCAGGAAAGAGCCTATACCCGTGGGCAATTGCTGGATCAGGTCTGGGGCGCCAATGTGTATGTGGAGGAGCGCACCGTGGATGTACATATACGACGCCTCCGTAAAGCACTGGAATCACCGGCCGGCGACTACAGCAACATGATCCAGACAGTGCGCGGGACGGGTTATCGTTTTTCCTCGCGTGGCCTTTTGTAATGGAGGTTTCTGACTCGACATGAGTTGGTTAGCGGCAGCTGGCCGGATCGTATTGGTGATGGCGCTGTCGGCCGCGTTGGGATCGATATACGGTTACCCGCAGGAGGCCGTCATCCTGGTGCTTCTGGGGCTGATCGGGTTCTGGTTGTACCAGATGCATCGTGTGCAGGTGTGGTTGCATGGCGCCTGAACAGGCGCCGCCGGATGCTTACGGGATCTGGGGTGAACTCGTAGCCCGTTTCTACATACACCAGAGAAAAAATTCGGAGGCTCAGGCGCTCTTGCAATCAACAGTGGAATATCTGGAGGATTCATTTGCTGCGATGCGTGACGGCGTCGTAATGGTGGATGAGCAGGGCGCAATCAAATGGCTAAATCAGGCCGTAGAACCATTGCTCGGTTTGCGTTACCCGGAGGATACCGGGACAAACCCTGACGAATCTCGTGCGTGTTCCGGAATTTAACCGCTATTTTCTATCAAAGGACTACACAACACCGCTACAGTATATGGCCACTGGCGATAGCAGAGAAAACCTATCTGCGCGTGGAAATTACGCGCTTTGGAGAGGGCGAGCGACTGCTGTTTATTCGCGATGTCAGTAGCGCTGTACGCATGGAGCAAATGCGCAGGGATTTTGTCGCGAATGTGTCACATGAATTGCGTACGCCTCTGACCGTGATCAGCGGTTATCTGGGTACTTTTCTGATAAATACTGAGGATCTTCCTGAGCGTTATGTGAAGCCGCTGCAGCAAATGGATCAACAGGCACGGCGCATGGAGCATTTGCTCAAGGATCTGCTGTGGTTATCGCGTATAGAAAGCGAGAAACATGAGGATGAGCATGAATTTATCGACATGAGGGGCCTGCTGCAAGAGTTGCGGGATGAGTTGACAGAGGCGTATCCTGACGTCCGCGATTGTGCTGGATCTTGCTACTGACCAGAAGGTTTATGGAGATTATCGACAGCTGTACAGCGCGGTCTCAAACCTGGCGATCAATGCCATCAAGTACAGTCCTGTTAGGCAGTCCTGTGACAATCAGGCTGGTCAGTGCAGGGTGACAAATGCCTATTGCAAGTTCAGCGACAAGGGAATCGGTATAGACTCCGTGCATATTCCCAGGTTGACCGAGCGCTTTTATCGCGTGGATGACAGCCGCAGTTCCGCAACAGGCGGCACCGGCCTGGGACTGGCCATTGTCAAGCATGCGGCAGCGGCGCATGGCGCGCAGCTGCAGATAGAGAGTAAGTTGGGTGAAGGCAGCACGTTTACCCTGGTATTTCCGGCAAGAGGCTAGTGACATGTTGAAAAAAGAAGATTATCAGCAGCATATTTCTGCAACATTCAATGCGGAGTTGGAGACTTTGCGCAGTCACATGTTGGCCATGGGTGGGAAGGTGGAGCAACAGCTTACCACTGCCCTGGACGCTTTGATGACCATGGACAGCGGCGCAGCGGAAATCATCGTGCGCCAGGACAACGAAGTCAATCAAATGGAAATGGAAATTGACGATGAGTGCGCAACCATACTCGCGCGGCGTCAACCGACGGCCAGTGATCTGCGCCTTGTGATTGCAATCATCAAAATAAACAGGGATCTCGAGCGTGTTGGTGACGAGGCTGCCAAGGTAGCAAGGCAGGCCGTTCGGTTGTCGGAGGACGGCATGTCGCAGAGTCATTTTATCGAGATCAGGCACATTGGGGCCCGCGTGACCGTGATGTTGCGCCAGGCACTTGATGCATTCGCACGGCTCGATGTGAACAAGGCAATAGAAGTGGTCAGGGGCGATTTCGAAGTTGATACCGAATATGATACTGGCATGCGCAGCCTGATCACGTTTATGGTCGAGGATCCACGGAAAATCGGTGCTATTCTCAACGAAATGTGGGCACTGCGCAGTCTGGAGCGTATCGGCGATCATGCCTGCAATATCGCCGAGCATGTGGTGTATCTCGTTAATGGCATGGATATCAGGCACGGCGGCCTCAAGGATCTGGAGGAACAGATCCAGGGCCGTAATGACTATAGGCCATTGTCGAATATGAACGAGTCGAGGTTACAGTGTCCGGTTGTCACACTAACGTAACAAAGGGAACCTAAAATTTCTGTCGAGTCCAGCGGTAACACACCCTTTCACAGCAGTTGTTTCTAAAGGAGTACTAACCACGTGAAAAATCTTCTGATCGGAGCAGTATCAATAATGGTTGTCGCAGGTAGCCTCAGTTCGGCACAGGCGGCCAATCGCGATAATATAAGCATAGTGGGTTCATCCACTGTGTATCCATTTGCTACTGTGGTGGCCGAGCGTTTCGGTCGCAACTCCAATAACTTTCAAAGCGCCAAAAATAGAATCAACCGGGACTGGCGGTGGTCTGAAGCTGTTTTGCAGCGGAGCGGGTGCCGAAACGCCCGATATTGCAAATGCCTCCCGACGGATCAAACAGGCTGAATACGACGGCTGCAAGAGCCAGTGGCGTGGCCGATATCGTCGAAGTATTGATCGGTTACGACGGTATCGCTATCGCCAACTCCACGAAAGCCCCACAGTTTACGTTGAGTCTTAAAGACGTTTTCCTGGCCCTGGCCAAGGATATTCCCGGCCCTGACGGCAGGCTTATCCCGAACCCCAATAAAACCTGGAAAGATGTAAACCCAGCCCTGCCGGCGACTAAAATTGAAGTGCTGGGGCCGCCGCCTACCTCGGGCACCAGGGATGCATTCGCGGAGTTGGCGATGGGGGGCGGAGGCAAAGCGATTGCAAGCCTGAAGGCACTTGCGGAATTACCTCCGGAACAACCCGACCAGATCAAGGCAGCCATGGCCACACTGGGGATACCCGCCAGCGTCTATGACACACTGCAGGTAAAAAATGGCAAGCCGCCCAAGGGTGAGGACGTATTTAACGCCGTGGCCTATGCGGTACGTGAAGATGGTGCCTACATTGAAGCGGGTGAGAACGACAACCTGATAGTGCAGAAACTTGAGGCCAACGCCAATGCACTCGGTATCTTTGGTTATAGCTTTCTTGAAGAAAATCGCGACCAGGTCCAGGGTTCCAGTATCGATGGTATTGTGCCCGACATCGAATCCATAGCCAGTGGCAAATACCCCGTATCACGCCCGTTGTACTTTTATATCAAGGGTGCGCATGTGGGTAAAATCCCCGGCATACAGGAGTTCGCTATTGAATTTACGTCAAACAAGGCCATAGGGGAGGACGGTTACCTGGCAGAGAAGGGCTTGATTCCCCTGTGAGAGGAAGCGCTGAAGCAGGTTCAGGCAGATGTCAAGAACCTCAAACGTCTTGAATTGTAGTGTAGTAGTTTGACTCTGGACATCTTCGGGCTGGAGCGGGTGCATCGCAGGATGTGGCCCGCTCGTTTTAGTTTAGAGATATGCCATGACCGCGCAGGCGGTGGGATAAACGCGGCAATTCGATAATGCATACAACGTCAATTTTACTGGTTCTGGCCGGCCTGTGCGTCGTCAGCTTCTTCATGGGGCGCAAGCGTTCGCAAGTTGTTGCTATGCGCCTGGGCGGCATCGCTTCCCTGCACTCGCTGCCCAAACACTACGGTTATATGGCAGCGGCGTGGGCTGTGCTTCCCGCGCTTCTAGTACTCGCGTTATGGCTCGGTTTTGAATCCAGTGTGCTGTACAAGCTGGTCATTGCCCAACTGCCGCAGAAAGTCCAGGAAATGCCAGCCGATGACCTGGGCCTCTATTACAACCAGATTCAGGGCTTTGCCGTGGGCGCAATTGATTCTGAGCAATTGGATCAGGTCCAGATAGAAGCGGCTGAGTACTATAAGAGGCTTGCGTCCTCGTTTAGTCAGATCAAGTCAGCGCTGGTGTTTTTGGTTGCTATAGTGGGTGCACTTCTGGCCGTGCGGCGCGTGACGCCTGTATTGCGGGCGCGGAACCATGTTGAACATATTATAGAGTGGATTCTTTTTGCCTGCTCATTCCTGGCGGTGGCCACTACCCTTGGCATCGTATTGTCAATCCTGTTCGAGGCAATTCGCTTCTTCCGGTTTATTCCGATGACAGATTTCCTGTTTGGCCTGCACTGGAGTCCGCAGATGGCGATTCGGGCTGATCAGGTGGGAGCATCAGGCTCATTCGGTATCGTCCCGCTGCTGGTCGGAACCCTGCTGATTTCCGCTGTGGCATTGGTGATTGCAGTCCCCGTTGGGCTGATGTCAGCCATCTATCTATCTGAATACGCTACGCGTGGTTTCCGGGCCGTTACCAAGCCCGTGCTGGAAATCCTGGCCGGCGTTCCGACAGTTGTCTACGGCTTTTTTGCAGCCTTGACCGTGGCCCCATTCATACGCGATTTGGGCGAATCCATTGGTCTGAGCATCGCCTCCGAGAGCGCGCTGGCGGCGGGGATTGTGATGGGTATTATGATCATCCCGTTTGTCATGTCCCTGTCAGACGACATTATCAATGCCGTGCCAGTCAGCTTGCGGGAAGCCTCCCTTGGTATGGGGGCGACGATGAATGAAACCATTCGCAAAGTGGTATTACCCGCTGCGCTGCCGGGTATCGTTGGCGGCATATTGCTGGCCACTTCGCGAGCGATTGGCGAAACCATGATTGTTGTAATGGCGGCAGGCTTGTCGGCCAAACTCACTGCCAACCCATTTGAAGCGGTCACCACCATCACTGTCCAGATTGTCACCCTGTTGGTAGGTGACCAGGAGTTCGACAGCCCCAAGACATTGGCGGCGTTTGCACTGGGCCTGGTGTTGTTTTTTGTGACGTTGGCGCTCAACGTTGTGGCATTGTTTGTTGTGAGAAAGTACCGTGAACAATATGACTGAACGCAGCGGCATGCCAAACGACGACAGATAATTCGGGCTTCGCTGAAAAAACGTTACGCCAGGGAGCGACGCTTCCAGTGGTATGGTCGTATCGCTGTGCTGATTGGATTTGTTTTCCTGTTTATTTTGTTGAGCGATGTATTTATCAAGGGCACCCCGGCTTTCACACAGCACTACATCAATGTGCCGATTAATTTTGATCCGGAACTGCTGGGTATTAGTCCAAAAGCGACTCCCGATGAAATCGCCAACGCGGACTATGCTGCTGTCATAAAGAGCAGTTTGCGTACCATGTTTCCTGATGTCACTAGCCCGCAGGAAAAAAAGCAGTTATACCGGCTCATAAGTCTCGCTGGGGAGTACGCACTGCGGGATATGGTCATCGATGATCCGAAATTGATCGGCACGACCAGTGAAATCTGGCTACTGGCGCACTCGGAGGCCGGTAGCTATTTGAAGGGACAGGTGGGTGCCGACAGCCCGGAGTCAGAGCGCAGGGTAAAGGATATCCAGATAGCGTGGTTGGATACATTGCGGGAGGAGGGCAGGACAGAGTCTCGTTTCAATAGCACCTTCTTCCTGGCAGGCGACTCGCGCGAACCGGAAATGGCAGGAATAAAAGCCGCACTTTACGGCTCGTTCTTATACGATGCTGGTGACATTCTTTCTCGCCTTTCCCATTGGGGTAATGGCGGCGATTTATCTCGAGGAATTCGCTCCGCGCAACCGCATGACAGATCTTATCGAGATCAATATCAATAATCTCGCCGCTGTGCCATCCATTGTTTTTGGCCTTCTCGGCCTGGCGGTTTTTATCAACTTTTTCGGGTTGCCAAGATCAGCCCCGCTGGTCGGCGGTTTGGTCCTGTCCCTGATGACGCTGCCGACGATTGTCATCACCTCCCGGGCTGCAATACAGGCCGTTTCTCCCTCTATCAGGGAAGCTGCGCTGGGTGTTGGGGCGTCAAAAATACAAACCGTATTTCACCACGTATTGCCCGTTGCCATGCCCGGTGTGCTGACCGGCTCAATCATTGGGATGGCCCATGCCCTCGGTGAAACCGCACCTCTACTGATGATTGGCATGGTGGCATTTATCATGAATGCGCCGAGTGGTATTGCAGACCCGTCGACCGTGCTTCCGGTGCAAATCTATTTGTGGGCGGACAGCCCGGAACGCGGTTTCACCGAGAAGACCTCGGCGGCGATCATGGTGTTAATGGGATTTCTTATTTTGATGAATGGCCTGGCGATCTATTTACGCAGACGATTCGAATTGAAATAGGGTAGCAGGCATTAAGTATGGAAGGAACTGAAGAAATGAACGGTTTAGCTGCAGTGGCTCGTGAGGCCGGGTCAATCGGTGAGAAGGAGAGGCCCATGGGCGAAAAGCGACAACTGGATCTTCAATCCGATGAGAGGGACTATCAGACGATCGGTACGCCATTTGTCGACAATGCGAAGATGTCAGCCCGCAATGTCAATATATTCTACGCTGAGAAGCAGGCTATTATTGACGTGTCCCTGGATGTTGGCTGCAACGAAGTGCTGGCCATGATTGGTCCTTCCGGCTGCGGCAAATCGACTTTCCTGCGTGCGTTGAATCGCATGAATGACATTATTCCGATTTGCAGGATAGAGGGACACATCACGCTGGATAATGAGGACATCTACGAGAGTGATCAGGATACCGTCATGCTGCGCGCGCGGGTCGGTATGGTATTCCAGAAACCCAATCCCTTTCCCCAAGTCGATTTATGAAAATGTTGCCTACGGACCGCGTATTCACGGGCTGGCCCAAAACAAGGCAGAGATGGATGAAATTGTCGAGCTCAGCCTGCGCCGCGCCAGTCTGTTCAATGAGGTCAAGGACCAGCTGGATAAGCCGGGTACCGGTCTGTCGGGCGGGCAGCAGCAACGCCTGTGCATCGCCAGGGCCATCGCAGTCAACCCTGAAGTGATCCTGATGGACGAGCCCTGCTCGGCACTGGATCCCATCGCCACTGCGCGCATCGAAGAACTCATCGATGAAATCAAGGAAAACTATACGATCGCCATCGTGACACATTCCATGCAGCAGGCGGCGCGGGTGTCACAGCGCACGGCGTATTTCCATCTGGGCAAGTTGATAGAGGTCGGTAAGACCAAGGACATATTTACCAATCCCAAGCACCAATTGACCGAGAACTATATCACTGGTCGATTTGGCTGACGCATAAAGCCTGAAGGGAACAGGGAGTAGATGAACGGGAACTCTTATTTGCTCTTGCCCGACTGCTCCTTCTCAGCCCGCTCCACCGTGCTGGCAATCAACTTGGTGACCCAATTCGATAGCGAGCGACCATCCGCTTCCGCCAGCTTCTTCGCCTTCTTCTTCAGGTCCGGATCAATACGGATATTGAGCAGCTTTGTTTTTGACATGCCAATTATGTGACCCAAGTTCAGAAACTGGAGCAGTTTATCACAAGTATTTACATTGTCCTGTGGATTTCTATGGTGTACATTATGTATATACAAGAGCTACAAAATGTAGCCGGGGGTGTGTTTATGAATTTACGTGCAGCGCAAAAAGAGTTGAGGAGCCGGTCACCTCAGGTTGAAGTTGTCCATGCTTGCCTTGGAGGCAGCGGCACTGGTGTCCGTTTAGTATGCTGCTGGTCGGACTTTTCACCTGAGCTGATTTTCAAATAGTTTAAGACTGGATCGTTCATAATTCCGGCCAGTTCTGCCGGTTAGCGTAAAATGTCCCCATAAAGTAATAGTTTCAGACTCGGTTCTGATATTTTCTCCCCGAGAGCCGTGATCTCATTGGCTTTCGTCATAAATCTGTCATGTTTCTGCATTAATCTTCGTGCTGGTTTACACTAGCTCGGTGTATATCCCGGCTACTCAATTAGGGGAACAATGCATGAAGAAAGTGATTTCTATAGCTGTAGCCTGCGCCCTGTTCGGCAGCGCCGCCGCCCACGCCCAGGTGTCCAAAGCCGAGTTTGAGCAGTTTAAGGCGCAATTCGAGGCCATGAGTGAACGGGTTAACGCGCTGGAGGCCGAAAACCAGAAACTGCGCGCGGCCTCCTCGAAAACTGTCAAAGTGGAAGACCTCGCCGCCACCAATGCCCAGGTGGTTAACCTCATGAACAAGACTACGGCCTCCTCCTGGGCTGAGAAGGTTCAATTGAAGGGCGATTACCGGTTCCGGTACGAGTATATCGATCAGGAGGACAAAGACTCCCGGACCCGCTGGCGGGTTCGGGCACGACCGCTGCTGGTGGCGAAGCCCACTCCTGAACTGGAGGTGGGCTTCGGTTTAGGCTCTGGCAGCGACGACCCGGTGTCGACCAACCAGACCCTGGGTGGAGGCAGCACCAGCAAGGATGTCTGGATTGACCTGGCCTACGCCACCTAGTACAGGCGTGACCAGATACGACCATGACCGCCGGTAAGATGGTCAACCCGTATTACTCGGTGGAGAAAAGCTATTTGATCTACGATGGGGATTTCCGTCCGGAAGGGATGGCGGTAGGCTGGACCGACACAAACAAAATGTTCTTTGCCCTGGCAAATTACACCTGGATTGAAAGCGACTCTACCTCTGCTGGAGCAGACGGAGATCACAGCTATGGCATACCGGGCGTTCAACTCGGTGTCAATCTCTTACCTTTCGAAGGCACTACTCTGACTGCAGCGGTTGGTTACATCGATGTACCAACGGAAGGCCGCCCGACGATCTATGACGACAAGTTTTTCGGCAACTCTTCAGTAACGCCTGTAGCGGATGGTCCAGCATTCTACGAGTATAACTATGAAGTAGCCAACGCCTCGTTGGCGTTCGGGTTTAGCGCGTTTGACCTGCCCTTTAGCATCTATGGCGATTATATTGAAAACCAGGATGCCGATGATCTGAACACCGGTTATATGGCGGGGGTCAGACTTGGCAGCGCCAAGAAGAAGGGGTCATGGCAGGTGGCTTATCAATACGAGGAACTCGAAGCCGATGCGACGTTGGGTGAGATGACCGACTCCGACTTCGGCGGTGGCGGGACCGACGTTAAGGGGAATGTGGTTTCCGGCCAGTACATGATCACCGATAACTGGTATGCCGGCTCCACCTACTTCTTTGACCAAAACCAGGGAGTGGATCTCGGTAAGAACGCGAGCTACTCGCGACTGCAGATTGATACCGGCCTGAAGTACTAGTACCCATTTCCAGGCGTAGCGCCTGGCGAACCAATGATCTGAGTCCATTGCGGGATTGGGCCACGTTACTTGCATCGGAGTGAGGCTCCGGTACAATTATGTGGCCTTTTTTTGTGGTATCCGAAAGGCCGTCGTGTCCCCTTCGTCTAGTGGTCCAGGACACTGCCCTTTCACGGCGGTAACAGGGGTTCGAACCCCCTAGGGGACGCCATTGTTGATCAAGCCCGGCACTGTTCCGGGCTTTTCGCTTTCACGGACCGGCACACATCATTCGTTGCAAGGGCAGGGCATATCATGAGTCGTTACTGGAGTGATGTGGTCAATACACTGACGCCCTATGTGCCAGGGGAGCAGCCGCAGCTCAAGAAACTGGTCAAGTTGAACACCAACGAGAGTCCCTACCCGCCCTCTCCCAGAGTGTTACAGGCAATAGCTGCCGTTAGTGCAGACACATTGCGCCTGTACCCTGATCCAGAATCCGTGGTACTAAGGCAGGCTATTGCAGCGCGCAATGGCTTGCGGCCTGAACAGGTGTTCGTCGGCAATGGCTCGGACGAGGTGATTGCCCTGGCATTTATGGCGCTGCTGAAGCATCAGCTGCCACTTTATTTTCCCGATGTCAGTTACAGCTTCTATCCGGTCTGGTCACAGTTGTATGGCATTAACTACACAACGGTTCCTGTGGTGCAGGACTTTAGCATCGACCCTGCGACCTACCCGGCACGCAACGGCGGTATCATCATTCCCAATCCGAATGCGCCTACCGGTATGTTGATGAGCCTGGACGCGATCCGTACCTTGCTGTGCAAAAGCGCTGACTCGGCGGTGGTCATCGATGAGGCTTATATCGATTTCGGCGGGGAGTCGGCGGTGCAGCTGATCAATGAATTCGATAATTTGCTGGTGGTACAGACGCTCTCCAAATCCCGGGCACTGGCGGGGCTGCGCGTGGGTTTTGCCATGGGCAGCAGTGTACTGATTGAAGCGCTGGGGCGGGTAAAGAACTCCTTCAATTCCTACCCGTTGGATGTGCTTGCACAGCGAGCCGCACTGGCTTCGATAGAGGATGAGGATTACTTTCGCACTAGCTGCCAGCGCTTGATAAACTCGCGTGACAAGCTGTGTTCAGCGATGGCCGCACTGGGATTTACGGTGCTACCCTCGGGAGCTAATTTCATCTTTGCCAGCCACGCGCAGTATCGTGCCAAAGACTTGTTTGCCCGCTTGCGGGAGCGTGGCATCGTGGTTCGGTATTTTGACAAACCGCGTATCGATAACTACCTGCGCATCTCCATAGGAACGGAAGAGGACAACACGGCCCTGTTGGCCGCATTTCGGGATTTACTCCGTTAAACCTTTCTCAGGATGACACTGCCAATGCTGTAACCGGCTCCGAAGGAGCACAGCACTCCGAGGTCTCCGCTTTTCAAATCCTTGCGATGTTTGTGAAAGGCAATCACAGAGCCGGCGGAGCTGGTATTGGCGTATTCATCCAGAATAGTCGGAGCCTCTTCGGCAGTCGCGTCACGGCCCAGCACGCGCCGGGAGATCAGTTGGTTCATGCTGAGGTTGGCCTGGTGCAGCCACAGGCGCTTCAGCTGGCTCGGTGCAATTTCCAGGGTTTCCAACTGGGTCGAGATTTGCGCGGCGACCGCCGGGCACACTTCCTTGAACACCTTGCGCCCTTCCTGCATGAACAACTTATCCGGCGCTCCCACCCCGGACTCGTCCGCGCGGTTGAGGAAGCCGAAGTTATTGCGGATATTGTTGGAATAAATCGTTTGTAACTTGCAGTCAACAATCACGTATTGCTCGCTACTGGTGGCAGTTGTGGCACTCTCTACAATCACCGCAGTACACACATCGCCGAAAATAAAGTGTGAGTCCCGATCGCGGAAGTTCAGGTGGCCGCTACAGATCTCCGGGTTAACCATCAGCACGCATCTGGCGCTGCCGGTACTTACGGCGTCTCGGGCCTGCTGGATACCGAAGGTAGCGGACGAGCAGGCCACATTCATGTCAAACCCGTATCCCTTGATACCCAGGGCATCCTGGATTTCGATAGCCATGGCCGGGTAGGGGCGCTGCAAATTGGATGCGGCAACAATGACTGCATCGATATCCGCGGCATTTTTGCCTGCCTGCTGCATGGCTTCGCGGGCCGCAGCCACGGCCATCTCGCACTGGATAGACTGCACCTCGTTGGGTCGCTCGGGGAGACTTGGCATCAATCTTCCGGGATCCAGGATTCCGCCCTTGTTCATGACATAGCGCGATTTGATTCCCGAAGCCTTTTCCACAAACTCTGCTGAGGACGGCTGCATAGGAGCCATCTCGCCCGCAGCGATCTGATCGGCGTGTTCGGCGTTAAAGATCTCGACGTAGGCATTGAATGATTCGACCAGTTCCTCATTGCTGACGGACTCAGGTGGGGTGTAAAGGCCAGTTCCGCTGATGACGATGTCAGGCATGGTGGATCATTCCAGTAATTAACCGCGGCAGGCCTCTGGCGCCCAGCATAAAAAGGGCTACCCTGACGCCTTACTTAAGCAAGCCACGCTATTATCTAACGTTGGTCCAGCGGCACGAAGTCGCGCTGCGCATAGCCTGTATAGAGTTGCCGGGGTCGCCCGATCTTGTAGCTGCCGCTAATCATCTCGTTCCAGTGCGCAATCCAGCCCACTGTGCGGCCCACAGCGAAAATCACTGTGAACATGCTGGTCGGAATACCAATTGCCTTGAGAATGATGCCGGAGTAGAAGTCGACGTTGGGATACAGTTTCTTCTCAATGAAATACTCATCAGACAGGGCGATCTCCTCCAGACGTTGCGCAATCTCCAGCATCGGGTCATGTTTGATACCCAACTCAGCCAGTACCTCGTCTGCGGCCTGCTTCAGCACTTTGGCGCGCGGGTCGAAGTTTTTATACACCCGGTGGCCGAAACCCATCAGTCGGAAAGGATCGTTCTTATCCTTGGCGCGCGCAACAAACTCGTCGATCCTGGATACATCGCCAATTTGTTCCAGCATCTGCAGCACGGCTTCATTGGCACCGCCGTGCGAGGGCCCCCACAGCGCAGCAATACCGGCGGCGATGCAGGCAAAGGGATTGGCGCCGGAGGAGCCAGCGAGGCGCACGGTCGAAGTGGAAGCATTCTGCTCATGGTCAGCATGCAGCAGGAAGATACGATCCATGGCATTGGCCAGCACCGGACTGATCTTGCTTGGCTCGCAGGGATTGCCAAACATCATATGCAGGAAGTTCTCAGCGTAGCTGAGGCGGTTGTCCGGGTACATAAACGGTTGGCCGGTGGAATACTTATAGCTCATGGCCGCCAGGGTGGGCATCTTGGCGATCAGTCGAAAGGCGGCAATCTGTCGGTGATGTTCGTCGGATATTTCCAGGGAGTCGTGATAGAAGGCAGAGAGTGCGCCTACCACGCCGCACATGATGGCCATTGGATGGGCATCGCGGCGAAAGCCGTTGAAGAAGGTACGGATTTGCTCATGGACCATAGTGTGCCTGTGAACCGTGCCCACAAACTTCTGTTTTTGCGCTGCGGTGGGTAGCTCACCATACAGCAGCAGGTAGCAGGTCTCCAGATAGTCGGATCGCTCGGCCAATTGGTCGATGGGGTAACCTCTGTGCAGGAGAATGCCTTTGTCACCATCGATGAAGGTAATCCGGGACTCACAGGAGGCGGTGGAAACAAATCCGGGGTCGTAGGTAAACAGCCCTTTCTCTGTCAAGCCGCCTACATCTACGACATCCGGTCCCAAGGTGCCGGAGTAAACCGGGAGTTCGATAGGATCGTCGATTCCATCGATTTTGAGAGTAGCTTTTCTGTCGCTCATGAAGGGTCCTGGATAGAGTCTGCTAAGCGTGTCCACTATAAAGTCTCGCAAATTTTTGTCAATTGAAGCGGCATGTACTGACGCTGAAACATCCGCAACTGCATAGAGCTTCGTTGATCCTGGCTGAAGTAGATCAACGCAATTCATGACCGGGAGAAGTTTGCCTGACATTCGAGAGGGCAGGTTTGTATTTGCTGCCGTAAATGCCTATAATCCCACGCGTTTTATCTGTCTGCCCAAAGCTTGCGGTTGACGTTATATCTGGCATCTCGCCAAACCAATTAATCGCCCGCTGGGGCGCAATGAAGACGGTACCCAATTGTGAAAGACAAACGCCCTGTAAACCTGGACATGCTCTCCATTCGGATGCCGATCACCGCATGGGCATCTATAACCCATCGCGCCACAGGCGTGTTCCTGTTTGCCGGTATCGCGGTGTTCCTGTGGGCGCTGGATGCTAGCCTGGCCAGCCCGGAAAGTTTTGCTGCGTTGCAGGAGAGTCTTGAACAATCCCTTGCTCAAATTGGTGATCTGGGCGGTGCTCGCGGGCCTGATTTACCACACACTGGCCGGGGTCAAGCACCTGATCATGGATATGGGCATAGGTGAAACCATGGCTGGTGGCATACTTGGTGCCCGTATTGTCATCGCTCTCTCGGTGGTATTCATACTCGTTGCGGGGATCTGGATATGGTAACTGCAGTAACCAGTATGGGACGGTCCGGGCTCTATGATTGGCTGATGCAGCGAGTCAGTGCTGTGATCCTGTTGGCCTACTTTCTCTATGTGGGCGGAGTTTTGGCCTGCGGAGTCGACTACGGCGCATGGAAAGAATTGTTCTCCCAGACCTGGATGCGGGTCTTTAGCATGCTGGCGCTGGTGTCGCTGGGCGTTCACGCCTGGGTGGGCTTGTGGGCAGTGTTTACCGACTACCTCACTGAACGCATGATGGGCAGCTGCCGGAAACGTGCTGCGCCTGATGGCGCAGGTCGTGTGTGGGATCATTATGTTTACGTATGTTGTCTGGGGCATCCAGATTTTGTGGGGTTTGTAAAAATGGCGGCTCTTCGTACTATTTCATTCGATGGTGTCATCGTGGGTGGCGGCGGCGCGGGCATGCGCGCGGCCCTGCAACTGGCCCAGTCCGGTTTCAAGACAGCGGTGATCTCCAAGGTGTTTCCCGACTCGCTCCCACACTGTATCCGCACAGGGCGGTATCACCTGTGCAATCGCCTCGGCAGATCCCAATGACGATTGGCGCTGGCATATGTACGACACCGTCAAGGGCTCTGACTATATCGGGGACCAGGACGCCATCGAATACATGTGCAGTGTCGGCCCCGAGGCGGTGTTTGAACTGGAGCATATGGGCCTGCCATTTTCCCGCACCGAGGAGGGACGTATCTACCAGCGGCCATTTGGTGGACAGTCCAAGAACTACGGCGAGGGTGGCCAGGCGGCGCGCACCTGCGCTGCAGCGGACCGCACCGGTCACGCACTACTGCACACGCTCTATCAGGGCAATATCAAGAGCAAGACCGTTTTTTTCAACGAGTGGTATGCCACCGACCTGGTCAAGAACCAGGACGGCGCCGTCGTTGGCGTCATCGCCATTTGCATGGAAACCGGTGAAACCGTCTATGTGAAATCAAAGGCTACTGTGCTTGCCACGGGCGGCGCGGGTCGTATCTACGCCTCTACTACCAACGCCCATATCAATACCGGAGATGGCATCGGCATGGCGTTGCGCGCTGGCTTTCCGGTGCAGGACATCGAGATGTGGCAGTTTCACCCCACCGGTATAGCCGGCGCCGGCGTATTGGTCACCGAGGGTTGCCGGGGCGAGGGCGGCTATCTCATCAATAAGGACGGTGAACGCTTCATGGAGCGTTATGCGCCCAACGCCAAGGACCTGGCGGGACGTGACGTTGTCGCGCGTTCCATGGTGTTGGAGATACTGGAAGGGCGGGGCTGTGGTCCCAATGGTGATTATGTCTATCTGAAACTGGATCATCTGGGTGAGGAGGTTCTGGAAAGCCGACTACCGGGTATTTGCGAGTTGTCGCGGACGTTCGCCCATGCGGACCCCGTGAAGGAGCCCGTGCCGGTCGTGCCCACCTGTCACTACATGATGGGCGGTATTCCGACCAATGTGCACGGCCAGGCTCTTCATGTTGATGCCAATGGCCAGGATTCAGTGATTCCGGGACTGTACGCCTGTGGTGAGGTTGCCTGCGTATCTGTGCATGGCGCCAACCGCCTGGGTGGAAACTCGTTGCTGGACCTGGTGGTTTTTGGCCGTGCTTCAGGCTTGTTTATCGAAAAAGCGCTGCGCGAAGGCATCAATATGCGCGATGCTTCCGAGAGTGATGTGGCGCAGGCGATGTCGCGCCTGGACAAACTCAATAACTCCAGCGGTGGAGAGAACGTGGCAGACCTGCGCAAGGAACTGCAAAACACCATGCAGAACTATTTTGGTGTTTTCCGCGATGGTCCGTTCATGCAGGAGGGCATCAACAAATTGGCCGGGCTGCGCGCGCGGATTGAGAATGCGCAATTGTCTGACAAGAGCATGGCCTACAATACCGCTCGTATTGAGGCGCTGGAACTACATAACCTCTTCGAGGTGGCGGAAGCAACCGCCATTACCGCCGAAGCGCGCAAGGAGAGCCGTGGAGCGCATGCCCGCAACGACTTCGATTCCCGGGATGATGAAAACTGGTTGTGCCATTCCCTGTACTTTCCCACCGACAAGCGTGTGGGCAAGCGGGCAGTGAACTTTGAACCAAAAACGGTTGCCACCTTCAAGCCGACAGCCCGTAACTATTAAGGGGTAGGAAACATGTTGCAAGTCAGTATTTATCGCTACAACCCGGAAATAGACGCCGAACCCTACATGCAGGACGTGCAGGTCGATACCGGCGGCAAGGACCTGATGGTTCTGGACGTGATGGAATTGATCAAGGCACAGGACACCACTGTGGCTTATCGCCGTTCCTGTCGCGAGGGTGTGTGCGGCTCCGATGGCGTCAACATGAATGGCGTCAATGGCCTGGCCTGTATTACACCGTTGTCCAAGACCGTCAGGAACAACAAACTGGTACTTCGACCGCTGCCAGGATTGCCGGTGATTCGCGACCTGGTAGTCGACATGAGCCTGTTCTACGCGCAGTACGAAAAGGTACAGCCCTATTTGCAAAACGATACTCCGGCGCCTGCCATTGAGCGCCTGCAATCTCCTGAGGAGAGGGAGAAGCTGGATGGGTTATACGAGTGCATTCTTTGCGCGTGTTGTTCCACCGCCTGTCCGTCGTTCTGGTGGAATCCTGACCGCTTTATCGGTCCCGCCGGCTTGTTGCAAGCGTATCGCTTTCTGGCGGACTCACGCGACACAGCTACCGAAGAACGCCTGGACCGGCTGGATGATCCGTTCAGCGTTTTTCGCTGTCATGGTATTCAGAACTGTGTCAATGTGTGCCCCAAGGGCCTTAACCCCACCCGGGCGATTGGCCATATCCGCAACATGCTATTATCGCGCGCGACCTGACATTAGATTATTGTTGTAACCTATTGAATATAGAGTATTAAATAGTGTTTTTTCGCATGTTCAGTCCGGCTGTATGGCGTGTTTCCGGTAGCGAAAAGTCTAACCTGCAAGCGCTGCCTAACTCACCGTGCTTCCAAGCCACCGACCACGTGTCTGGGGGGAAGCGCAGGATTTGTCGATTGAGCCCCGGGAGGGGTCCTGATGCAACATAGCTCCATGGAATCGCTTTGGCAAAGCTCCCATATTGCTGGCGGCAACGCCACCTATGTGGAAAATTTGTACGAGTCTTACCTGAAAGACCCCAACGCGGTACCGGAGCAGTGGCGCGACTATTTTGACAAGCTCCCTCTGGTGGCGTCCGACATTGTCCAGATTGAAGATGTTCCCCATTCGGTGCTTCGTGAGCGCTTCGCCCAGATCAGCAAAATGCGCGTGCGCACGGATGCGACCGTGCGGCACGACTCCCAGGCAACCGAGTACGAACGCAAGCAGGTCCGCGTGGTGCAACTGATTTCCGCCTATCGACAGCGCGGTCATCAGAAAGCGCAACTGGACCCATTGGGTTTGGCCGAGCGCAAGCCAGTAGCCGACCTTGACCTGGGGTTCCACCAGCTTTCATCTGCCGATTTCGATACGGTCTTCCAAACGGGCACTCTCCATATCGGCAAGGCGGATGCCACCCTTGGTGAAATCTACAAGGCCCTGGAAAGCACCTATTGCAACTCGATTGGTGCTGAGTTCATGCATATCGTCGATACCACCGAACGGCACTGGATCATGCAGCGGATGGAGGCGGTGCGCGCGGCACCAGACTACGGAAAAGATGTTCGGCTGCACTTGCTGAACCAGCTGATCAATGCCGAGGGACTGGAAAAATCCCTGGCGTCCAAATACCCAGGAACCAAGCGTTTCGGGCTGGAAGGGGGAGAGAGCCTTATTCCCATGTTGTCGGAGATGGTGCAGCGCTGTGGCTCTTATCGGGCCAAGGAAATTGTTATGGGTATGGCGCATCGGGGCCGCCTCAATGTGCTGATCAATATCCTGGGGAAAAATCCCTCCGAGTTATTTGCTGAGTTTGAAGGCAGGGCCCAGTATGAAAGCTCCGGCGACGTAAAATACCATCAGGGCTTTTCCTCCAATGTAATGACCGCAGGTGGAGAGGTGCATCTGGCCCTGTCCTTTAACCCATCTCATCTGGAGATTGTGGCTCCGGTGGTGGAGGGGTCTGTGCGCGCGCGGCAGGAGCGACGCCAGGATAAAAATGGCGACCTTGTGGTGCCTATCGTGCTGCACGGCGATGCGGCGTTTGCCGGCCAGGGCGTGGTGATGGAAACCTTCCAGATGTCCCAGACACGCGCCTATAAGACCGGTGGCACCATCCACATCGTGCTGAACAACCAGGTGGGCTTCACCACCAGTAAGCGCGAGGATGCCCGCTCAACCGAGTATTGCACTGATGTAGCGAAGATGGTGCAGGCTCCGATATTTCACGTTAATGCGGATGACCCGGAGGCGGTACTTTTTGTCACGCAGTTGGCCGTTGATTACCGCACTGAGTTCAAAAAAGACGTGGTAATAGACCTGATCTGTTATCGGCGTCGTGGCCACAATGAAGCAGATGAGCCGACCGTGACACAACCGGTGATGTACAAAAAAATCGCCAAACATAAGACCACCCAGGAGTTGTATGCTGAAAAACTCGTCAGCGAAGGGCTGATCAGCGAGAGTGAGGTTCAGACACTGGTGGATCGCTACAGGGCAGCGCTTGACCGCAATGCTCCATTGGTCAGCAGTCTGGTATCCGAGCCTAATAAATCCCTGTTTGTAGATTGGTCGCCTTATCTGGGGCACCACTGGACGCTGCAGTGTGATACGCGCATGGATCTGCACTCGCTGCAGGCACTGGCCCATACTACCAATATGCCTCCGGACAGTTTTCCGTTGCAGCGTCAGGTAGCAAAAATTCTGGAAGACCGCCGCAAGATGGCGGCTGGCGCTATGCCACTAAATTGGGGTTTCGCCGAAAATTTGGCCTACGCGTCCCTGCTGCAGGCAGGATTTCCCATTCGCCTGACCGGCCAGGATGTCGGACGGGGGACGTTCTCCCACCGGCATGCCGTGCTGCACAACCAGAAGGATGGCAGTGATTATATTCCCCTGCAGCATATAGCGGGTGAGCAGGCAGAATTTGGTATTTACGACTCCCTCTTGTCTGAGGAAGCGGTATTGGCATTTGAGTATGGTTATTCCACTACGCTGCCTCAGGGACTGGTCATCTGGGAGGCCCAGTTTGGCGATTTCGCCAACGGCGCCCAGGTGGTCATTGATCAGTTTATTACCAGCGGCGAACATAAATGGTCACGCTTGTGTGGTTTAACGATGCTGCTCCCACACGGCTATGAAGGCCAGGGACCAGAGCACTCGTCCGCACGGCTCGAACGGTTCTTGCAGTTGTCTGCAGAGCACAACATCCAGGTCTGCGTACCCACAACGCCGGCCCAGATATTCCACTTGCTCCGGCGTCAGGCCATACGTCCGCTGCGCAAGCCCTTAGTGGTGATGTCGCCCAAGAGTTTACTGCGGCACAAGGAAGCCACGTCTACTATAGAGGAGCTTGCCGAGGGACGCTTTTACAATGTTCTGGATGAAACAGATGATCTGGACAAGTCAAAAGTGCAGCGCATTATTATTTGTAGCGGCAAGGTATTTTACGACTTGCGTGCCGCGCGACGCGAGCGCGGGCTAGAACATATCGCGATTCTGCGCCTGGAGCAGCTGTACCCCTTTCCCGAGGCGGAACTTCAGGAAATATTGACCCGTTCGTATGCCAACATCGTCGATGCAATATGGTGCCAGGAAGAGCCCATGAACCAGGGAGCCTGGTATGCCAGTCAACACCATATGCGACGCGTGATCCAACGTCACAAGGTGGATGTGTATTTGCGCTACGTGGGGCGCGACTCGTCCGCAGCTCCGGCTGCAGGCTATATGGCGCTGCATATTGCGCAGATGCAAAAATTTATTGATGAAGCCCTTGGTGAAATGCCCTGGGGTAATTAGGTACGACCAGAAATTTTTTAAAGGAATTGAAATGGGTATAGAAATAAAGGCACCTGCCTTTCCCGAATCCATCGCTGATGGTGAGGTGGCCGTCTGGCACAAGTCGGAGGGCGAGGCAGTGGCTCGAGATGAACTGATCGTCGAGATCGAAACTGACAAGGTTGTTTTGGAAGTGGTGGCGCCAGTAGATGGCGTCCTTACCCGGATCCATGCCCGGCAAGGGGACACCGTACAAAGTGAACAATTGCTAGCCGTAATGGAGCAGGGGCCGGTTGCAGTTGCACCTCCGGCATCCAATGCTGCCGCAGAAGCAACTGCTACGATGGTTAGCGACACTGCGACGGCTGAACTGATGGGGCCCGCTGCCCGGCAATTGGTTGAAAAGCACAAGCTGGATATCAGCGCAATCAAGGGTAGCGGAAAGGGCGGACGCATCAGCAAGGAAGATATTCGCAACTATATGAATGCGCGTGATGCGTCTCCGACTGCAGTCGCGATGCCGCCATCCGTCGCTGCAGCCGTTGTGGAGAAAATGCCGGTTGGTCCATCCAGTGAGCGGGTGGAGAGGCGAGTCCCCATGACACGCATGCGCGCCAGAATCGCTGAGCGCCTGCTCAACGCAACGCGCGAAACGGCCATGCTCAGCACCTTTAACGAGGTTAATATGGCGCCTGTGTTGGCGCTGCGCAGCAAGTATAAGGACCAGTTTGAGAAAACACATAACGGAACCCGTCTTGGATTCATGGGATTTTTTGTCAAGGCTGCGTGTGAGGCCCTGAAGCGATTTCCCGCGGTAAACGCTTCTATTGATGGCAACGATGTCGTCTACCACGGCTATCAGGATATCGGCGTCGCAGTTTCTACCGATGCTGGTCTCGTGGTCCCCGTATTGCGCGATGCTGACTTTATGAGCCTGGCAGACATTGAGGCCGCTATCAGGGACATGGGACTACGGGCCAAAGACAATAAATTGAGTATTGAGGATATGACCGGCGGTACCTTTACCGTGACCAATGGAGGTGTATTCGGCTCGCTGTTATCCACACCCATCCTCAATCCGCCGCAGACGGGTATTCTTGGTATGCACAAGATTCAGGACCGTCCCATGGCCGTTGATGGCCAGGTAGTGATTTTGCCCATGATGTATCTGGCGCTGACCTATGATCACCGCCTCATTGACGGGAAGACAGCGGTACAGTTTCTGGTGGCGATCAAAGACCTGATTGAGGATCCCGCCCGGATACTTTTGCAGCTGTAGGCACAGACAATGCTGGCAAAGCTACACGCTTCGATAGTGCAGCGCTTCTATTGTGAAGCAATTTTTATTGGGAATGACGATGGCTGACAAATATGATGTAGTGGTAATTGGATCGGGTCCCGCCGGTTATGTTGCAGCGATCAAGGCCGCGCAACTCGGTTTCAAGACGGCCTGTGTAGAGCAGTGGCTGGATGGCAAGGACAAGGTTCAATTGGGTGGCACCTGCCTCAATGTCGGTTGTATTCCCTCCAAGGCACTACTCGATAGCAGTTACAAATTTGCCGAGGTGCGGGACAGTTTGGCTGTTCATGGTATATCGGTAAAAGACGCCCGGATCAATGTGCCCGCCATGTTGGCTCGCAAAGACAAGATAATCCAGCAATTGACTGGCGGTATTGCCGGCCTGTTCAAACACAATGGTGTCACCGCCATTTCAGGCAAGGGCAAGGTGCTGGTCGGTGCGAAGGTTGAAGTGACCGACCACAATGGCGCTGTACAGTTGCTGGAGGCAGGTAATGTCATCATCGCCACCGGTTCATTGCCCGTTAATATCCCTCCCGCACCAATAGACAATGAATACATTATCGACTCCACCGGCGCCCTTAAACTGGCCGAAGTGCCCCGTCGACTGGGTGTCATTGGTGCCGGTGTTATTGGACTTGAATTGGGTAGTGTGTGGCGTCGTCTCGGTTCAGAGGTTGTGATGCTGGAGGCGCTGGACGAGTTCTTACCGATGATTGATATCCAGATCGCAAAAGAGGCGGGCAATATTTTCAGGAAGCAGGGCCTGGATATTCGACTCGGTGCCCGGGTAACCAGGGCGGAAGTCCACAATGGCAGTGTGCAAGTGACGTACTCAAGTGCCGATGGGGAACACTCGGAGTCCTTCGACAGGTTGATCGTGGCAGTGGGCCGCAGACCAAACTCCCAGGGTTTGTTTACATCCGACAGCGGCATAACTCTGGACGAGCGCGGCTTCATCTATGTCAACGATAATTGTGAAACTGAAGCACCCCATGTTTACGCGGTAGGTGATATAGTGCGCGGCCCGATGTTGGCACACAAGGGCTCCGAGGAAGGCATCATGGTAGTCGAGCGGATTGCGGGTAAGCAGGCCCAGTTGAATTACGATTGTATCCCTTCGGTTATCTACACCCATCCGGAAATCGCGGCTGTGGGGAAAACGGAGCAGGAACTGAAAGCAGATGGCGTTGAATACAAGACCGGGGTGTTCCCGTTCGCAGCCAGTGGCAGGGCGCTGGCAGCCAATGATCCGGATGGGATGGTAAAACTGATTGTTGATGCCGAGACGGACCGTATTCTGGGCTGTCATATTATAGGCGCCTCAGCGGCCGATTTGGTCCAGCAGGTAGTCATTGCCATGGAGTTTGGATCTAGCGCTGAGGACCTGGCCTTGACGGTATTCGGTCATCCAACCTTGTCCGAGGCAGTGCACGAAGCAGCATTGGCGGTGGAAGGTCATGCTATCCATATCGCCAATCGGAAGAAGCGATAGCAAAATTCGTCCGGACGCGTACAACAGAATAAATTGCCGACGCGTGTGGATATTCACGGGCTCTTTTGGTGTGGCAGTAGGTGCTAAATAGCCTTAATTAATGGCAGTTAGGAAATGACAACAGGATAGAACATGAATCTTCATGAGTATCAGGGCAAGCAGCTGTTTGCCGAATATGGTTTGCCGGTGTCCAAAGGATTTGCTGTGGATACCCCGGAGGAGGCAGCTGCCGCTGCTGACAAAATTGGCGGCGAGATGTGGGTGGTCAAGGCACAGGTACACGCGGGCGGAAGAGGCAAGGCCGGTGGCGTCAAACTGGTCAAGAGCAAAGCTGAGATAGAGGCATTTGCCAGGCAGTGGCTGGGCAAAAGACTGGTGACCTACCAGACCGATGAAAGTGGCCAGCCTGTCAGCAAGATACTGGTAGAAACTTGTACCGATATCGCCGAGGAACTGTATCTTGGCGCGGTAGTGGATCGCGCTTCACGCCGCATCGTGTTCATGGCGTCGACCGAAGGTGGCGTAGAGATCGAGAAAGTGGCAGAAGAGACTCCCGAGAAAATTCTGCGGGCTACTATTGATCCGCTGGTGGGTCCCCAGCCCTACCAGGGCCGCGAATTGGCCTTCAAGCTGGGCCTTTCAGGCGACCAGATCAAACAGTTTGTAAAGATCTTTATGGGGCTGGGACAGTTATTCATCGATAAGGACCTGGCACTGATTGAAGTCAACCCGCTGGTTATTACCGAACAGGGTAACCTGCATTGCCTTGATGCCAAGATAGGGGTAGATAGCAATGCACTTTACCGCCAACCCGCCCTGCGTGCGATGCACGATCCTAGCCAGGAAGACGAGCGCGAGGTACATGCGGCCAAGTGGGAGCTGAACTACGTGGCTCTTGACGGCAATATTGGCTGTATGGTCAATGGCGCCGGACTGGCTATGGGAACCATGGATATCGTAGCCCTGCATGGAGGCTTCCCGGCCAACTTCCTCGACGTGGGTGGCGGTGCTACCAAGGAGCGTGTCTCGGAGGCGTTCAAAATTATCCTGTCCGACGACAAGGTAAAGGCGGTGCTGATTAATATTTTCGGTGGCATCGTGCGCTGTGACCTCATTGCGGAGGGGGTCATCGGCGCGGTAGAAGAAATCGGGGTCAAAGTACCCGTGGTCGTGCGCCTTGAAGGCAACAACGCGGAACTGGGACAGAAAGTGTTGGCTGACAGTGGCCTGAATATTATCGCTGCCTACCAGCCTCACGGACGCTGCCCAACAGGCGGTGAAAGCAGCGGGAGGAGCCGCGTAATGAGCATTCTTATCGACAGGAACACCAAGGTTATTTGCCAGGGTTTCACCGGTTCCCAGGGCACTTTTCATTCAGAACAGGCGATTGCCTACGGTACTAAGATGGTCGGTGGCGTAACCCCGGGTAAAGGCGGTCAGGAACACCTGGGGCTGCCGGTATTCAACACCGTGGCCGACGCGGTAGCGGCGACTGGCGCAGAGGCGTCGGTGATCTATGTACCTGCGCCTTTTTGCAAGGACTCCATTCTTGAAGCGGCCAACAGCGGCATCAAGCTGATTGTGTGCATCACGGAAGGCATTCCGACTCTGGATATGCTCGACGTCAAGGTGAAGTGTGATGAACTGGGCGTACGTCTCATCGGCCCCAACTGTCCCGGCGTGATTACTCCCGGGGAGTGCAAGATCGGCATTATGCCCGGCCATATTCATCTGCCTGGTAAGGTCGGCATTGTGTCGCGCTCCGGTACCCTCACGTATGAAGCCGTCAAGCAGACCACGGATGCCGGTTTCGGCCAGTCTACCTGTGTCGGTATCGGTGGCGATCCGATTCCGGGCTCCAATTTCATCGATATCCTGAAGCTGTTCCAGAACGACCCTGCTACCGAGGCGATTGTGATGATTGGCGAAATCGGCGGTACCGCCGAAGAAGAAGCGGCGGCTTATATCAAGGCCAATGTAACCAAGCCGGTGGTTTCTTACATTGCCGGTGTTACCGCGCCGAAGGGCAAACGCATGGGTCATGCGGGCGCGATTATCTCCGGTGGCAAGGGTACAGCTGATGAGAAGTTTGCCGCGTTGGAGGACGCCGGAGTGAAGACGGTGCGCAGCCTGGCGGACATCGGTTCAGCGCTGGCGGAGGTTACCGGCTGGTAAGCTTTTATCAGCGTGTTCTGATAAGAAGGGCTCATCGTTGGATGGGCCTTTTTTTTGTTCGTGGAGTCTGACTCTGCTAGCCGTCCCCTTGGGGAAACAGCCTGTTCGGTCAAAAAGTTCATTCCCTCTCAGGCTGTTTCCCCAAGTGGACTCTATCCGGAGCCAGTCCGAAATCCGGATGTGCTCCGAATCGCAGGCTATTGGTGAGGGCGCGCCTCGCGGTGAATGACCTCATTTTTTGAGCAAGCGAGGCGCGCCCTCACCATTAGCCGTGTGACCGGCACCGTCCAATGAATTTCTACTTTGTTACTTGAAATAGCTCGTCCGCATCCCCATATCGGACGGAGTAAACAAATCCCTAAATATCAACAAGTTATATTATGAGGTTGCCATGACCGCTGAGGTAAAAAAAGAGACGCTGGGCTTTCAGACCGAGGCGAAGCAGCTGCTTCACCTGATGATCCACTCCCTGTACAGCAACAAGGAAATTTTCCTGCGAGAACTGATCTCCAATGCCAGCGATGCCATCGACAAGCTGCGCTTCGCTTCCCTGGCAGATGAAGCACTGCTGGAGGGCCAGGGTGATTATGCAGATACGCGTGGAACTGGACAAGAAGGCCAATACCATCACCATCAGTGACAATGGCATTGGCATGAACCGCGGATGAAGTGATCGAAAACCTCGGTACTATCGCCAAGTCCGGTACTGCCTCCTTTCTGGAGAGCCTTACCGGCGACGAGCGCAAGGACTCGCAACTGATCGGGCAGTTCGGCGTCGGGTTTTACTCCGGTTTCATTGTCGCCGATCGCGTTGAAGTGCATACGCGAAAAGCCGGTGAGCCGGCGGAGGCGGGCGTATTGTGGGAATCCCACGGTGAAGCCGAGTTCTCCATCGAGCCTCGATCCCGGGATTCGCGCGGTACCAGTATCACCCTGTTCCTCAAAAAGGACTGCAAGGAATTCGCCGACGACTGGCGCGTGCGCAGCGTAATCAGGAAGTACTCCGATCACATATCGGTTCCGGTGCTGATGGCCAAACCAGTACCGGCCCCGGCCGAAGGCGAAAAGGCGGCCAAGAACGCTGCAAGTCGAGTTTGAGGCCGTCAACGAGGCCACTGCCCTTTGGATGCGTCCCCGCACTGACGTCAGCGACGAGGAATACAAGGCATTCTACAAGCACGTCTCCCACGATTTTGAGGATCCGCTCACCTGGAGCCACAACAAGGTGGAGGGCAAGCTTGAATACACCAGCCTGCTGTATATACCGGCACGGGCGCCCTTTGACCTGTGGAATCGCGAGATGTCCCGGGGTGCTCAAACTATATGTACAGCGTACATTCATCATGGATGACGCTGAACAGTTCCTGCCGCTGTATCTGCGCTTTGTAAAGGGAGTTGTCGATTCCAATGACCTGTCCCTGAACGTGTCCCGGGAAATATTGCAGAAAGATCCCGCAGTAGATGCGATGCGCAATGCGCTGACCAAAGCGAGTACTGGATATGCTGGCAAGATGGCCAAGGAGAAAAAGGGCGATAAGTACGCGACGTTCTGGAAGCAATTCGGGACCGTGCTCAAGGAAGGCCCTGCGGAGGACATGGCGAACCAGGAGAAAATCGCCAAACTGCTGCGTTTTAGCACAACTCACACCGATGCTGAGGTGCAGGACCAGTCTCTGGAAGACTACGTATCGCGCATGCAAGAGAAGCAGGACAAGATCTACTATGTCGTGGCCGAGAATTTCAACACGGCCAAAAAGAGTCCGCACCTGGAAGTGTTTCGCAAAAAGGGTATTGAGGTCCTGCTCTTGTCGGATCGTGTTGACGACTGGCTGATGAACCACTCTGCGGGAGTTCGACGGCAAGCAGTTCCAGGATGTGGCGCGCGGCGCACTGGATCTCGCTGGCGCATCGGATGAGGAAAAAGAACAGCAGGAGAAACTGGCCAAAGAATCCGAAGCATTGGTAACGCGTATTGCCAAAGCGTTGAACGGAAAGGTCAGTGAAGTGCGCGCGACTGCCCGTCTCACAGATTCAGTGGCCTGCCTGGTAGTCGGAGACTATGACATGGGTTCCCAGATGCGCCGCATCATGGAGGCCGCGGGACAGGCACTGCCCGAAAGCAAACCGATTCTGGAAATCAATCCCGCGCACCCATTGGCCGTGATGCTGGACCAGGAATCGGACGAGGACCGGTTCGAGAGTCTGGCCCATATTGTCTTTGACCAGGCGACTCTCGCGGAGGGTGGCCAATTGGAGGACCCGGCTGGCTATGTTTCCAGGTTGAATAAACTGTTGGTAGAGATGAGGCAGGCCTGCTAGTTACCGGATGGCTAGCATGCCAATGTCCCAGGGCGATTATCGAATACTCCACGAGCACAGCCGGTGGGGAACTGTGTTCAATGATACGATGGCTGCCGGGTAGGCTGTGGATTGCGGACCGCAATGATTTTGACCATCTGGAGACATGGCGCAGCCGAAAAGGGGGTGAATGACCGCCTGCGCGAGTTGACCAGTTCTGGTCGCGACGATGTAAGATTTGGCGGTCATCGCTTTCACGAAGCCTGTATAGCCTGGAATATCCCACGCCCGCACAGGATACTCCACAGTCCTCTGGTGCGAACGGCTCAGACGGCAGAGATTATTGCCGCCACTTTTACGCATGCGACTGTGACAGCCGTAGCGGCTTTACAGCCCGGCAGTGATGTGGCCGCGGTTGATGCGTTAGTCTGCGATTTCAATAAGTCCGACTCTGATAAACAGCATACGCTGTTGGTATCTCATCAGCCTCTGGTGTCGGAATTGGTCGATTACTATCTCGGCGGAGGTAGCAGCGTGCCGTTCCTCGCACCGGGCGGTCTGGTGACCTTGTCCCTGGAACTTCTCGCACCGCACTGCGGTGCGGTGCAGTTCTGGGCCATGCCGCCGGCTTACGAGACGGTGGCGTAATGAGTGGACAGGGCACGCTGCGCCCGGCCGTGCCATTGCGATGGCAGGTGAACAATCTGCAACTGGCGGGCTTGTCCTGGGGCGAACCTGGAGAGAAGACCACTGCTTGCACTCCACGGTTGGCTGGATAACGCCGCCAGTTTTGCCTGTCTGGCCCCGCTATTAACAGGCTATCGTGTGGTCGCGCTGGACCTGACCGGGCATGGCCAGAGCGATCGTCGTTCAGCTGATGCCAGCTACCAGATTTGGGATGATCTGCCTGAAATTCTCGGAGTGCTTGAAGCACTGGGTTGGGACAAATTTGATCTTATAGGACATTCGCGTGGCGCCATCATAGCCACATTGCTTGCCAGTACGTTCCCTGAGCGAGTGCATCATCTGGTGTTGCTGGACGCGGTCTCGCCGGAGGCGGTCGCCCAGGCGGACTTCCCGACGCAGCTGCGCAGAGCGCTGCTGGATAAGGCGTCTCTGTTAAACCGCCCCAATCGCGTTTTTGCCAGTGTCGACGAAGCAGTAGCTTCCAGAAGTGATCGGGGTTTAAGTGCAGCCGCTGCCAGATTACTGGTGGAACGCAATCTGCGTGACTGTTCGCAAGGTGTAACCTGGACTACCGATCCGAGGCTGCGCGGCGCATCTGCAGTCAAGTTGACTGAAGACCAGAGTCGAGCCGTATTGAATGCGCTAAGCATGCCCACCCTGCTGATGCTGACCCGGACTACATCCCGCAGCGTTCCACAAATGCTTGAGCATGCACAACGTTGTATCGAAGGACTTACCGTGCATACTATAAACGGGGAGCACCATTTTCACATGGAATCCTGCGTGAGTGAAGTAGCGCTACGAGTGCAACGTTTCTTGGCGGGAGTAGAAACACGTGAAGACGCATGATATTACGTAATCTCGTCAGGGTTATTCTTATCTGGGTATTAGGATTATTCACGTTCCTGAGCAGTTTCGCCAGTGGCGCGCCGCCAGAGCCCCTGGCACTTTTGGAACGGCTGGACACCTACCCGTACACGAAACAAATTGCCTTCTCGAAACAGGAGGTGCTTGACCATGAGATAGGGCTGGGAGCTATACAGAAAGTGCGTGGGGAATGGCGCTTTAAACACAGTGAACGGCTCAGCGGCACACTGGTGAGCTATACGTGGCAAATACTCGACGGGTTCGACTCAGCTCGGGTGATGGAAGACTTGCTGGACGTCTTGGCAAAGGAGGAGGGCGCCAGTCTGCTGTTCACCTGCCAGGGACGGGCCTGCGGTCAGGGAGTGCAATGGGCCAATCGCGTGTTCCACGAGCAGGTACTTTACGGCCGGGAGGATTTACAGCGTTATAGGGTGTATGCCATAGAAGGTGAGCAAACTCACCGTCTCGTTGTCTACAGTGCTAAACGCACCGAAGATCGGCAATACCTGCATGTGGAATTGTTACAGATTGCGAAGTAGCGCAGCAGTACCGAACCGTCCTAACAGTGCGTTACATCTGCAACAGTGAGAGAAATTCGTCACGGGTTTTTTGCTCGCTGCGAAATGTACCGAGCATTGCGGAAGTTTTCATCAATGAGTTTTGTTTCGCCACACCACGCATCATCATACACATATGCTGAGCTTCAATTATCACACCCACACCCTCAGCGTGGGTTACTGTCATTATGGTTTCGGCGATCTGCGCGGTGAGTGACTCCTGTATTTGCAAGCGCCTTGCGAAAACATCGACTATGCGTGCCACCTTGGAAAGCCCGAGTACTTTGCCGGTAGGAATGTAGGCCACATGGCACTTGCCGATAAACGGCAGCAAATGGTGTTCGCACAGTGAGTACAACTCTATATTCTGCACCAGGATCATCTCGCTGGAGTCGGAGGGGAAGAGGGCGTCATTGACAACATCATCAACGGACTGCGCGTAACCCTGCGTCAGGAATTCAAATGCCTTGGCTGCGCGCTTGGGTGTGTCCAATAGCCCAGGTCGGCTGAGGTCTTCGCCTATCGTCTCGATTATTTTTGCCCAGTATTCTTCCAAAAGAACGACTCCTTCGCGGTCCTGACGCAGCAGTCAGGGGTCAGTGATAGTAACAACCCGCTGAAGGCAAGGCAAACGTACTGGTGAGACTGGCCTGGTAGCTGTAACCCTGCGCGTAGAATCGGTTACACTTATATTATGAGTCTGAATAAATCCTTTAACAATTACCCTCAAACAGTCGGGCAAGCCCTGCAGTACTGTAGTGATGCGTTGGAAACAAGTGATGTGTTCTTTGGTCATGGCACCGATAATGCCTGGGATGAGGCCGCGCAAATGGTGCTGGCTATCGCAGATTTGCCCCCTGATTCTGACGACGGTGTGTTGCCCCGGCCTTTGGGTGATAAGGCACTGGTGCGATTGCAGGATATGTTGCGCCGGCGCATCAGTGAACACCTGCCTCTGCCCTATTTATTGGGCCGGGCATGGTTCGCCGGTTTGGAATTTCGCTGCGACCAGCGCGCTATCATTCCGCGATCTCCCATCGCGGAACTCATCCTGGCTGAGTTTCAGCCCTGGTACAGGGGCGTAGGCCCGTCGCGTATACTGGATTTGTGCTGTGGCGGCGGATGTATCGGCCTGGCGGCTGCCCATTATTTTCCCGATGCCCACGTCGACTTGCTGGATATAGACAGCGCGGCGCTCGATCTGGCGCGGGAAAATGCACAGTTGCTCGGCCTTGAAGACCGGACCACCATCATCGAATCAAATCTCTTCGAAGCGTTGGCTGACGTCCGGTATGACCTGATTCTTAGCAACCCGCCCTACGTCGACGCCGCGGATCTCGCGCTCATGCCCGCAGAGTTTCGCCATGAACCGGAACGCGCACTCGGCAGCGGCGCAGATGGCCTGGATTTGACCCGCCGCATATTGTACTCAGCGCGAGCATTTCTGCGCGACAGCGGCTTGCTCATCGTAGAGGTCGGGAACAGTTGGACCGCGCTTGAGGAAGCCTATCCACTGGTGCCATTTACCTGGGTAGAGTTCGAGCACGGCGGCGAAGGTGTGTTTACTCTTACCGCGCAGGAGTTACAAGAATACAGCACAAGCTGGAGCGAATAAGCCTATAATAGGCCGCTTTAATACGATAGTACGAGGGCACGCGGGGACGCTATGGCGGGCAATTCAATTGGCAAATTATTCACGGTGACCAGCTTTGGAGAGAGCCATGGTCCGGCCCTGGGCTGCATCGTCGACGGATGTCCGCCGGGTCTGGCACTGGATGCCTCCGATATGCAGCACGACCTGGACCGGCGCAAACCCGGCACTTCCCGGTTTACCACGCAGCGGCGGGAGGCAGATGAAGTGCGTATTCTGTCCGGCGTTTTTGAGGGTGTGACAACCGGGACGCCTATTGGCTTGATCATTGAGAATACTGATCAGCGTTCCAGGGATTATTCCGACATCAAGGACCGCTTTCGTCCCGCTCACGCAGACTATACCTATAACCAGAAATACGGCTTTCGGGATTACCGTGGCGGTGGTCGCTCCTCGGCCCGGGAGACCTGCGATGCGGGTCGCCGCTGGTGCTATCGCGAAAAAGTACCTGTCCTGGCGCTACGGGATAGAGATTCGCGGCTATCTAGCGCAGCTGGGACCCATCGTGGCGCAACGCGTGGACTGGGATGTGGTGGAGACTAATCCTTTTTTTTGCCCTGACCCGGACAAAGTCTCTGAAATGGAAGCCTTCATGGCAGCCCTTATCAAGAGCGGAGATTCCATCGGCGCCCGCATCAACGTGGTTGCCACTGGTGTCATGCCCGGGCTGGGCGAGCCGGTCTTTGATCGCCTTGACGCGGATATCGCCAGCGCGATGATGGGTATCAATGCCGTCAAGGGCGTGGAAATAGGTGCAGGATTTGCTGTTGTCGAACAGTATGGCAGCGAACACCGGGATCTACTGACTCCCGAAGGGTTTGTCGGCAACAACGCCGGAGGCATCCTGGGTGGAATTAGCAGTGGCCAGGGTATTACGGTCAGCCTGGCCCTTAAACCCACGTCGAGCATACGCCTGCCGGGTGCTACCATCGATGTCAACGGTAAGGCGACGCAGATCGCAACCCATGGTCGACACGACCCCTGTGTGGGTATTCGGGCCACACCCATTGCCGAGGCGATGCTCGCCATCGTATTGATGGATCACGTGATGCGTCACCGGGCCCAGAATATGGATGTGCAGTGCGATACGCCGGTGCTGCCGGCAGCAGCGCCGACAGACTAGCGTCAGAGACCCGTCTTAATCCAGATCGATTTCCAGTGTCATGTGATTGGCGATCTCGTCCAGCGTGTCGGCGAGATCATCCATGTCAGTCGTTTCGGGTATCCATGCGTCAATACGCGCACTGAAAATCAATTCAGCACTCATGGGGGCACTGGTCACCTGGCTGTCCATTTCAAGCACATTGATCTGCGCTTTGCGCCAGGGCGTGGGAGATCTCCCGCACAATGCCCGGACGATCCGGCCCGAGTACAGTGAGTGTGATGTCGCGACCGGGAACTGCTGCTTTCTTCTCACCGGTGGCGGTAACTCGAACGCTGAGACCGCTAGCGGCCAATGCGCTGAGGTCGGCTTCCAGGGACGGCCCGCCATCCGCTGGCAGGGAGACCCGGATCAATCCGGCGAATTTACCGCCGAGTTGCGACAGCCTGCTTTCATGCCAGTTGCCTCCGTTGTTTTCAATAGCGCGGGATAGTTGTTCAACCAGTCCCGGGCGGTCATCACCGATAAAGGTGACGATGTAGGAAGTTGCCATTATTTTCACTCCACATTCGCAGACTCAAACCGTATATTAGCGCGCAACAGCCGTTACCAGAAGGAGCAGAGCCAGATCATGGCACAATTTGTCGCGGTGCCCCCACAGCGTTTGCAGGCCGACGTACTGCAGGCCCTGCTGGAAGAGTTCGCCACCAGGGATGGGACCGATTACGGTGAGCGGGAGCTGAATCTTGAACGAGAAAGTCGACCGGTTACAGCGCCAGCTGCGCGCGGGCGATCTGCATATTTTGTACGATGTCGACTGTGAACAGTGGGACCTGGTGCCACGCGCACAGGCAGAACTGTTGCTCAACAGCTGATATTATCTATCTATGTCGATAATACCCGATCATGTACTGGACGCTACCGGTCTGCTGTGTCCAGAGCCGGTGATGTTGCTGCACAATCGAATTCGCGATATTGCCGCAGGCGAAACCCTGCAGGTAATGGCGACGGATCCTTCCACGGAGCGGGATATCCCGCGTTTTTGCACTTTTCTGGGACATGAACTATTGCAACAGGATCGGGTTGGTGACCAGTACCACTATTTACTGCGCAAACAGGAGTCTCGTTGATGGGCTCTGCAGCGATGGAGCCCTTGTGCGCGCCGCAGTCGTTTCATCCTGCGCGTGTGGAGCGGGTATTTAACGACTGCTTTGCTGACGGCTGCAACACGCGACTGCTCGGCGGTGCCGCCGAACCGTTTTACCAGCCGGCGGTGGTGTCCGGCGGGTTGCATGTCCTCTACTACCGGGCTGATTTCTTTGCCAGCGCACTGCACGAAGTTGCTCACTGGTGCATCGCCGGAGTGCAGCGCAGGCACCAACCCGATTTTGGCTACTGGTATACACCTGAAGGTCGCAGTGTCGAACAGCAAAATGCCTTTGAATCTGTGGAGTACAAGCCACAGGCTCTCGAATGGTTTTTCTCACAGGCCTGCGCTTACCGCTTTCAGGTGAGTCCGGATAATCCCGATCTCGCCAGCGCAGGCATGCTCGACACAACGGCCTTTCAACGTCGAGTACTGGACGCAGGCCCTGGCCTGGCAGAGGGCGGGCTTACCGGCCAGGGCCGGTGTGTTCTACTCGCACTGTGCCGTGAATTTGGCACAGCCATTCCGGCCGCTCAACTGAGCTTTACGCTGGCACAGCTGGCGTGATGAGCAGCGCGGTAGAGCGGCCAGCAACATGAGTCTCACTATTCTGGCCGATGAAAATATCCCCGCAGGTCGAACACTATTTGGGTGGCCTTGGGCGCGTGAAGCGTGTCAACGGGCGAACGCTGGAGCGGCGCAATTGGAGGATGTGGATATCCTGCTGGTCAGATCGGTGACCCGTGTGGATGCAGCCCTGCTTGATGGTTGCCCGGTCAAATTTGTGGGCACAGCAACAAGTGGCTTTGATCATATCGACCGGGAATATCTGGACGAGCGCGGGATCGCCTTTGCCTACGCGCCCGGCTCCAATGCCAATTCAGTGGTTGAATATGTGCTGGCCGCCATCGCCGCCGTTGGCGACAAATTGGAGCAATTGTTGGCGGGGGGCGTCGTCGGCATTGTCGGGTATGGGTTTATCGGCAAGGCAATGGCCGCGCGTCTCGCTGCACTGGGAATCCGTTACCGGATTTACGATCCATGGCTGGACCAGAACTCAATACCGGATGCCGCCCGGCTCGACGCCGTCCTCGACTGTGATGTGGTCACCCTGCATCCACAATTGGTCAGGCAACAGCCATGGCCAAGTTATCACCTGCTGGGAACTGCACAGTTACAGCGCCTGCGTCCGGATGCACTGCTCATTAATGCCAGTCGTGGCTCGGTGGTAGACAACGCGGCGCTGCTGGAGCAAATAGACTTCGGGCAAGGGCTCCACACGGTCCTGGATGTGTGGGAAGGCGAGCCAGACATCAGTACCGCCTTGCTGCAGCGGGTGACGCTGGGTACAGCCCACATCGCCGGCTACAGTCTGGACGGTAAATTGCTGGCCACGCGCATGTTGGTCGAGGCGATGTCAGCAAGCCTGCAACTGCCGCCACTACCCACGGAAAGTCCGGCGATAAAGGCCACTGCACTGTCAGTTCCCGCTGGCTTGTCTGATGCTGGACTGGTCAGGTCTCTGGTGCAGTCGCGCTATGACATCCACCGGGATGATGCACTGTTGCGCCAGGCTATGCTGGTTGACCAGCCTTCTGTGGGTCGGGGGCAGCGTTTTGACCTGCTGCGCAAATCTTACCGTGAGCGCCGTGAGTTGGCCGGCTCGGCGGTGTGCGGGGCATTGCAGCCGGAACACATCGGCTTGGTGTCTGCCCTGGGTTGTGTCCGCGCTCTTCAGGAAAAGCCTGCATGAGTGCTGTGCTGCACATTGGCCTGGTGGTCAACCCGCTGGCGGGGATCGGGGGTAGTCTTGCGCTAAAGGGCAGTGATGGCGAGCAGATGCGCGATGTGGTAAAGCAATTACCTGCCGCGCAAAGGCAGCGCGCCCATGAGCGCAGCTTACGTGCACTGCGAATGCTCAATGACTCCACGCGCGGTTCGCTTTACCTGTTGGGCGGGCGACATGGGAGAATCAACGCTGCAGCAACTGGATTTCTATACGCAGGTACTCGGTAGTGCGGGCGCTGAGCTGACTACCGCCCTGGATACGCGGATGGCGGCTGAACAGTTGTGTGCAACGGGTGTCGATATCATTCTTTTTGCCGGGGGCGATGGCACGGCTCGCGACATTTACGATGTCGTGGGCACACGCTGTCCCGTGCTCGGCATTCCCGCAGGGGTAAAAATGCATTCCGGTGTCTTTGCTGTGTCTCCGGAGGCGGCAGGAGAACTGCTGCGGCAGCTTGCAGATGGGTGGGCTGGTAGGTGTCAGAGCCCAGCAAGTCCGTGACATTGATGAGGAAGCGTTTCGCCACGATGTGGTACGCAGCCGCTTCTACGGTGAGTTGCTGGTGCCCAGCGCAGGACATTTCCTGCAACACACCAAGGTCGGTGGGCGGGAGGATCCGCAACTGGCCGCCGCTGATATCGCGGCATGGCAGGTGGAAGCCATGGAGTCGGGACACACTTACCTGATCGGTCCGGGTTCGACCACCGCGGCCATCATGCAGGAACTGAACCTGCCCAATACGCTGCTGGGCGTCGATGTGGTGCGTGATGGCAAGCTGTTGGCGGCGGATGCAGACGAGCAGCGCCTGCTGCAACTGCTGGCAGATGCTCCGGGCCCCGCGCATATCCTGGTGACGGCCATCGGCGGCCAGGGTCATCTCTTTGGCCGCGGCAACCAGCAGTTTTCGCCCGCGGTGATTCGAGCAGTGGGATTGGACAATATAACGATTGTGGCTGCGAAATCCAAAATCGCAGGACTGGAGGGCCGACCCTTGCTGGTGGATACGAACGATACGGAACTGGATATGGAAATGTGTGGCTTGCGTAAGATCACTACCGGCTATGACGATCATGTGCTCTATCGCGTCAGCACGATGTAGGGTGTAGGCTATGGTTTTAGTGAATTCCAGCGAGAACCGAGCTATGAACGATGATGAAATCTGGCGTGACAAACTGACCCCACAGGAATTTCACGTCTGTCGCGAAAAAGGGCACGGAGCGGCCCTTTAGCGGTGAATACTGGGATTGTACGAAGGACGGTGTTTACCAGTGTCGATGTTGTGGCGAGCGTCTGTTTCTGTCGGACAGCTAAATTTGACGCAGGTTGTGGTTGGCCCAGTTTCTTTCAGCCGGCGGACAATGAGGTGATTCAGGAAGTGCAGGATCGCAGTCACGGTATGCTGCGCACCGAAGTGATGTGCAAGGCCTGCGGGGCGCATCTGGGACATGTGTTCGAGGATGGACCCGCACCCACCGGTTTGCGCTATTGCATCAACAGTTTGTCGATCAGGCTGCAGCAGGATCAGGAATAGGGACTGGAGCGGGAAACCGGGTTCGAACCGGCGACCTCAACCTTGGCAAGGTTGCGCTCTACCAACTGAGCTATTCCCGCAGATCAAGCACTTGATGAGTGACGTCCGCCCTTGATGAATGGCGTCCCCTAGGGGGTTCGAACCCCTGTTACCGCCGTGAAAGGGCAGTGTCCTAGGCCACTAGACGAAGGGGACACAATGGTCTCCATCAAGAGGCGCGCATTGTAGGAACACAGGGCGGTTGCGTCAAGTCCTGCCGGACCCAAAATCCGTTGAATTTTCTACTGTAACTTCAGCAGCTTAGTTCATGAGCGGTGTCGTTTGCCAGCTGAAATGCGGTTACAATTGCGCGCTTGTCTGGTCACGCAGCAGTCCCCGTCGCAATGATCCCAGCACTGACAATTGAAAACCTTCGCAAGGTCTACGACAACGGTTTTGAAGCCTTGAAAGGGATCAGCCTGAAGGTCGAGCAGGGCGATTTTTTTGCCCTGCTGGGTCCCAATGGTGCCGGCAAGTCGACCACCATTGGTATCATCTGTTCGCTGGTGTCGAAGTCCGCTGGCAAGGTGAGCTGTTTTTGACATCGATATTGATCAGGATTTTCCCGCCGCCAAAAGGCATATTGGTATCGTTCCGCAGGAGTTCAATTTCAACCAGTTTGAAAAGGCCATCGATATCGTCGTTAACCAGGCCGGCTATTATGGTCTTGCCGCCGGTCCTGGCGCGAGACAGCGAGCAGAAAAGTATCTGCGCGAACTCGGACTGTGGGAGCAGCGCGATATACCAACGCGAATGCTGTCCGGGGGTATGAAGCGTCGTTTGATGATTGCCCGGTCACTGGTCCATGAGCCGCGCCTGCTGATACTGGATGAGCCCAGCGCCGGCGTGGACATTGAGATGCGCCGCTCCATGTGGGACTTCCTCACGACGGATCAATGCGCAGGGCACAACGATTATACTGACTACGCACTATCTGGAAGAGGCGGAAGCGCTGTGCCGTCAATATCGCCATCATCAACCATGGCAAGATTGTCGAGAATACCTCGATCAAGACACTCCTGCGTCAGTTGCGCCGCGAGACGTTTATTCTGGATTGTGTGGAGCAACTACCCGAGTCCGTAGCCATTGAAGGTTTCGCGACGCGCCGTACAGATGACCACACACTGGAGGTGGAAGTAGAGAAAGGGCAGCATCTCAACCAGGTCTTTACAGCACTGGGCGCAGCGGGCATTCATGTCAGTAGCATGCGTAATCGAGCGAATCGCCTGGAGGAAATGTTTGTCAACCTGGTCGAGGGTGCGGCATGAACCTGCGCGAACAATATGTTGCGTTCCTCACCATCGTCAGGAAAGAGATCAAGCGTTACCTGCGCATCTGGACGCAGACACTACTGCCATCGGCGATTACCATGTCGCTGTATTTTGTAATTTTTGGCTCACTGATCGGCTCCCGTATCGGAGAGATGGGTGGATTTACCTATATGCAGTTCGTGGTGCCCGGACTGATCATGATGGCCATTGTGACCAATTCCTATTCAAATGTGGTGTCGTCCTTTTATGGCTCCAAGTTCGGTCGCAGTGTCGAGGAACTGCTGGTTTCACCGGTTTCCAATGTTGTGATATCTGATGGGCTATGTAGTCGGCGGAGTATCCCGTGGACTGCTGGTCGCGGTGGTGGTCACGCTCGTATCACTGTTTTTTACTCATCTTCAGATTCACAGTTATGTCGTCGTGGTGGCCGTTGTCCTGCTGACATCCACCCTGTTTTCGCCTGGCAGGTTTTATCAATGCGGTGTATGCCAACAGCTTTGATGATATTTCCATTATTCCAAACTTTGTGCTCACGCCGCTGACCTACCTGGGCGGTGTGTTTTATTCCATGGATCTGCTGCCCCCGTTCTGGGCCAATGTCTCCAAACTCAACCCTTTGGTCTACGTGGTGAATGCCTTCCGCTACGGAGTGCTCGGTGTGTCAGATGTCAGCCTGCCGCTGGCCTTCGGTATGATTACCTTTTTTACCGCCGTGGCATTTATTTACAGCATGCACCTGCTCAACTCCGGCAAGCGACTCAGGCAGTAGCGCGGTGATGCAAGGTGATGAGGGCAGCATGTTGTTAGGACGCCATACCCCGGTCCTGCAGGAATACGCGCCCGACATTCTCCACTCCATACCTCGCGCAACCGCACGACAGCATCTGGGTATCGGTACGGCTCTGCCTTTTCATGGCGCAGATCTGTGGCATGCCTATGAAATGTCCTGGCTGGATAATGACGGAAAGCCTGTGGTGCGCGTGGGTCGCTTCACGGTGCCTGCGAGTTCGCCCCATATCGTTGAATCAAAATCCTTCAAGTTGTATCTGAACTCACTGAACAGCACCCGCTTTGCAACGCTGGAAGCGGCGCGTGCAACCATTATCAAAGATATTAGCAGCGCTGCGGGAGAGGCCGTCGACCTGCAGTTGCTGTCGTGTCGGTGATCCGTCGCTGGCCGGAGCGGCGCTGATCGGCAAATGTCTGGATGATGTGCCGGTTGAGTCCTGGTCCGGTGAGCCGCAAGCCGAGCAACTGCAGGTACAGCCTGGGCACATGGTGGAGGAGGTGCTGTATAGCCACCTGCTGCGTTCACTGTGTCCCGTGACCGGGCAACCGGACTGGGCAACGGTGTGGCTGCACTATCGCGGTGCGGCTGTGGAGCACAGTTCATTGTTGCAATACATTATCGCCTACCGTGAGCACCAGGAGTTTCACGAGCAGTGTGTGGAGCGCATGTTCTGTGACATTGCACAACGTTGTGCGCCGCAATTCCTGCACCTGCAGGCGTTCTACACCCGTCGCGGAGGCCTGGATATCAATCCCTTTCGCAGTACCGACGCGCACGCGCGGCCGCTGCCCCGGCTCAACAGGCAGTAGGCAACCAACCGGGCACGATCCAAAGACGAAATTCGACCCGTCGGGGACTGGCAAGCATCTGCTCTTGTGTTATGATGCGCGCCCTCATGGTGAGGTGGCCGAGTGGTCGAAGGCGCACGCCTGGAAAGTGTGTATACGGCAACGTATCGAGGGTTCAAATCCCTCCCTCACCGCCAATATCCGGCTCTCCAGCGGCTCTACCCCATTAACGGGGGATGGGCATTCATACGTACACGATTGATTATCCCACCCGGCTCTGCCCCGCATCGATCTCGGCTCTCACTCAACATCCCCGCCTACGTGCTCCGTGAGCCATTCGCGAGGGTTTGTTGAAGTCTGCGCTAATTCCGGAGGTTCCCGTAAAACACCTCGACGTTGCGTGCAGCCGGGTGGCTTAAATGGTGGCGTCATATCCGATATTGGTTTATCGTGTTTGGCGAGGAATTGTGCTTCTTCAGTACGGTCACTGTTGGTGTCAATACGATAAATAGGGCAATGCCAAGGGTTTTGAGATTCGCCCGCGCAGGAGGAATAGAGGCAATGAGAAAATCAACATTCACCCATGTTTCAGTCGCAGCTCTGCTCGTTTTTGGCGTGGCGCTCGCGGCTTGCAGCGAGGAGCAGCCACCGGCAGTTCAGAATGTGCAACCGCCAGCTGCGCCGGTGACTGCTACAACAGCACCTGTGAGCGAGAGTGCCGCGCCGTTGACCGCATCAGCGGTGGCGCCAATCAGCGCAACAGCCCCAAGTTTAAGCCCAGAGGCACTGGAAACCCTGCTCGCGCCCGTTGCGTTATATCCGGATGCGGTGTTGGCTCAGGTGCTTGCCAGTTCCACCAATCCGCAGGAGGTGCTGGACGCCGGCAACTGGCTGATAGCCAATCCCGATACGAAGGGCAAGGAACTGGATACTGCTGCAACGGCGGTTGGGTTCACCGCGCCGATGATGGCGCTGATGCACTTTCCGTCCGTCGTCGACATGATGTGCATGAAAATGGACTGGACCACTGAACTGGGCGCTGCGTTCCAGGCCGATGAGCCGGGTGTTCTCGCAGCGGTGCAACGCCTGCGTAAGCAAGCTGCAGACATGGGCAATCTGCAAAGTTCCGAACAGATGAAGGTGACTACCGAGAAGCAAAATGACCAACAGGTGATCGTGGTGCAGCCTGCCAACCCGGAGGTGGTGTACGTACCGCAGTATAATCCGACTGCCGTCTACACCACGCCAGCACCTGTGGCGGCGGCACCCGCCACTACAACTACAACCGTCGTCGAAGATGATGGCGATGACTACAGCGGCGGAGAAATGGTGGCGACCGGCCTGCTCGCCTTCGGCGCGGGCATGCTGGTCAACGAGGTGTTCAGCGACGATGATGACGACGACTATTACTCGCCGAACTGGGGCTATGGCGGCTCTGGCTATTACCCACCACCGTATCAGCCGCGCTATGGCAATGGCTATCGACCCTCCAACCGGTACAACCGGTCAGCCGATTACCAGCGCGGTTTCAACAACAACAATATCTATGTCGACGCGGACGGCAAAGACTATTTCAACCAGTTCGAGGGCGGCAGGAACAACTACCGGAAAAATGCCAATAGCCCGATCAGTACCGCGCGCCCGAACAGGCCGGAGCTCGGTGAACTGAATCAACGGGCGCAAAGTGGCCCGCGGCCCGCGACGCTCGGGCAGGGCGACGGCCGCAAGGTGCAGGGTGACTATGCAGGCGCCAAGCCAGGTGCCAGGCCGGACATGCCTGCGCAGCGGCCCAGTGTCGGCAATAAGGTTCCGAGCGGGTCTTATGCAGGTGCCAAGCCTGGCGCCAGACCAAACACCGGCGCGCAGCGTCCCGCTGCGACCAGCAAGGTTCCCAAGGGCACCTATGCCGGGGCGGCAAATCCCGCCGCCCGGCAGAAATTGAATCCCCAGACCGCCGGTGCGCGTGATCGGGGTCGCACAGCTGCCCCTGCGGCGAAACCTGCAGTAAGTCAGCAGCGAGCTTCCAAGCCTTCAGCGCCGGCTACCGCAACAAGAAAAGCCGCGCCAAAACGGACCAGCGGTTTCGAGGGAGCACGCAACAGCGGCAAGCAGGAGCGCGCGGCCAGCCAGCGCGGGCGTGCCAGCAAGTCCCATAGTGCGAACCGATCCGGACAAATCCCGGTCCGGTCAACAACGGGGGAGAAATCGATGAAAAAGCTCTTGAAGAAAGCCCTTGTCCTACCGGTATTGGCTCTGCTACTGCTGCACGGCGCAGTGCGCGCCAGTACCGTGCAACAGGCGTCGTTCGCTTCTCCGGAGGAGGCCGTTGCCGCACTCATCGCGGCACTGGAAAAGAATGATGTGACTACACTCGCGACCTTGCTTGGTCCGGACAGCGAGGACGTGGTGTCTTCGGGTGATGAAGTAGCCGACGCCAATGCCCGCACCGATTTTGTCGCGAGCTTTAAGACCAAGCATGCGCTGGTGCCCGAAGGCAGCTCCAGCATGACACTGGTCGTTGGGGATGATGATTGGCCCTTGCCTATTCCTATCGTCGCGAAAGACGGGAAATGGTATCTCGACGGCGCCGCCGGCGCCGACGAGCTAATCTACCGCCGCATTGGGCACAATGAGCTGGGTGCGATTGCCGTTTGTCGTGGTTTTATTGATGCGCAACTGGAGTACGCCTCCGCGGGGCACGACGGCAATGAGCCGGGGGTCTTTGCCGCAAAATTGCGCAGCGATCCGGGTCGGCAAAATGGGCTCTACTGGCCCACTGCCGAGGGTGAACCCCAGAGTCCGGCAGGGGAGGCGGTTGCCCGTGCAGCGGCAGAAGGTTATAAGGCTGTAACCGGCAAACGCAAACCCTACCACGGCTATTACTATCGCATGCTGTTTGCGCAGGGTCCCAATGCGAATGGCGGTGCTGTCGAGTATTTTGTCGATGGCCAGCTGACGCAGGGAATTGCGTTGCTTGCATGGCCCGCAGATTACGCCGCTAGCGGTGTGATGAGTTTCATGGTCAACGAGGAGGGTGTCGTCTACCAGAAGGATCTGGGTGAGGATACTGCGGCGGTTGCGGAAACTATCCAGGTCTTCGATCCCGATGGTTCCTGGGAAATTGTGGATAGCGAAAGCGACTCCTGAGCAGTTGTGACCAGTGGCACGCGTGTAGTTTTGCTCCAGTAGCAGAGAGCCTGACCATGGCAAGCTTGAAGCACAGGGTCGCCATCATTACCGGTGCAGGCGATGGTATTGGCGCTGCAGTAGCAGCCAGATTCGCTGCCGATGGTGCTGCCGCACTTGTGCTGGCCGATATCGATCTTGCGTCTGCCCAACGTGTGGCTGCTGAAATTGCCGGATTTTCGCAGATCAAAACTTTAAGCCTTGCAGTGGATGTCAGCGATGAGTCGGCTGTCAGGGCAATGGTGCAATCAGCCATTGACGCGTTCGGCGGCATTGACATCCTCGTCAACAACGCATGGGGCGGGGGGCAGTTGGGGCGCGTCGAAGCGAAAACCAACGCGGAGCTGTCACACGGTTTCGGTGTCGGATTCTATGGGCCCTTATGGGCGATGCAGGAGTCGTTTCCCCATATGTGCAGGGCCGGTTATGGCCGCGTTATTAACATGTGTTCGCTCAACGGCGTGAACGCCCATGTCGGAACGCTCGAATACAACGTTGCAAAAGAAGCGCTGCGTACGCTTACCCGAAGCGCGGCGCGTGAGTGGGCGGATACCGGCATTGTGGTGAACGCTATTTGTCCCGGCGCCAAAACTGCCGCATCACGCAGCGTGTTTGCGCGCTATCCCGAGCTCGAAGCGGCTGCTGACGCCTCCAATCCGATGGGACGATTGGGCGATCCCTTTACGGACATTGCCCCTGTTGTATCCTTTCTGGCGAGTGAAGATGCCCGGTATCTGACTGGCAATACCTTGTTCGTTGACGGCGGTAGCCACATCAACGGCGTCAATTGGGTGCCAGAGCTGCCGCTGCGGTCGCTATGAAGCGCTGCTATTTTGCTCTCCTGTTGAGGCAATTCAGTGAACACCACTGATCATATCGAAACACCCGAAGAAAGGAGGCTGTGGACTCTGTCGAGAGTCGCCACGGTATCGCTCTATATTGTTGTCGCAGCACTGGTTGCAGCGGGTGTGTTCGTCCTTGGTGAGGAACTCGTGCGCCATTTCCAAGACATTGAAAATTGGATCAGGGATTCGGGTCCGTGGGCCCTGGTGATATTCGTGCTCCTCTATGCCGTCCTTGGCACATTCTTTGTACCGGATACGGTGCTAGGTATCGCGGCGGGGACGATTTTCGGATTTACGCAGGGTCTGGCTGCTGCCCTGCTAGGCAGCCTGCTTGGTGCAGTCCTGCAGTATGCATTAGCGCATCGCATGCTCAGGCCGACTGTCGAACGGTTTATCCTCTCGAAACCTGCGCTGGCCGCGCTGCAGACAGCGGTGTTGCAGCAGGAGTTCAGGCTGCAATTGCTGATCAGGTTGACACCACTCAATCGCACTCTGACCAACTATATGCTCGGTGCTGCCGGAGTGGGATTTCTACGTTTCGTTGCCGCATGCGTCGGATTTCTGCCGACATTATGTCTGGAAGTCTATTTTGGCTATGCCGGCAAGCACATGGTCGGGGTCACCAGTCAACCCGGGCACGCGACAGCGCTGCACGACGCAACAATGGTTGCCGGGCTGGTAGTGGCCGTTATTGTCATGGTGTTGATATCCAGAATGGCGCGCAGGGCGGTAGAGTCGGTTACGGCCACCGCGCCTCAGGAAATGGCGCGACACTAGTTTGATACGGGTTCGCGACCTGCCGTTTTTTGCAGTGCCTGTCCGCGCTGCGCCTGCTGGATGACATAGGCGCGCACCGCCTCGGCTTTGTTCCGCACTGATATTTTCGGCAAAGGATGCCATGCCCCGGTCTTTCAACTGGCCACCGCGTACCACAGCCTCCCACGCCTTCTCATCCCAGAGATAGCCTGAGCCGCGCAGATCGGGTATTAGCAGGCCGGAGACGGCATTGAGGCCATGACAGCCCATACAAACGTCCTGGTAGGTCGCGAAACCCAGTGCCAATGTCTCTGGACTGGCCGTGAGTTGCGGTGGATTGAACACCACGGCAGGTGTCCAGGACACCGCAGGCAGCGTGGCCTTGCCGTCGAGTTTGAAGGTCAGCACGCGGCTGACATTCGGCAGGCTTTCTGCCTGCACATATTCACCGAATACCAGCGCGAAAGCGCCGCCCCAGCCCACATTTACGGAAACATATTGCTCGCCGTCGATTTCGTAGGTAATAGGCGGCGCGACCACGCCGGTCTGGGTGGTGAAGTCCCAGAGTTTTTCACCGGTGTCAGCGCGATAGGCAACCAGCTTGCCATCTGCGGTGCCCTGGAATACCAGGTTTCCTGCGGTGCTCAGGGTGCCGCCGTTCCATGGGCCGTTGTGCTCAACATGCCAGGCTTCCTGTTGTTTCACCGGGTCCCAGGCCAGCAGGCGGCCCTTGACCAATGCGCCGATAGGCGTCACGTTCGGCCTGCGGGTCGGGCAGTGAGCCAACGACGCCGTCCGTGCCAGTATTGGCTATGCCGGGATTGTACTTGAACTGTGCCGGCTGGCCGTACACAGCAGGCATGTCCAGCACGGGTATATACACCAGTCCGGTTTGTGGGCTGTACGACATGGGGTGCCAGTTGTGACCACCGAGGTAGGAGGGGAACACGATAAATGGCGCATCTTTGTAGCGTGCCTCGGGCACCTCCACCGGTCTGCCGGTTTCCATGTCGACATGGGTCGCCCAGGTGATATTGATGTAGTTATTGGCGGACAGCAGTTCTCCGGTCTGGCGATCGAGCACATAGAAGAAGCCGTTTTTGGGCGCCTGCATCAACACCTTGCGCACGGCGCCGTCCAGTTCTATATCGGCCAGAATGATGTGCTGCGCCGCCGTGTAGTCCCAGGTTTCCCCGGGCGTGGTCTGGTAATGCCAGACGTAGTCGCCGGTGTCGGGGCGCACGGCGACGATGGACGACAGGAACAGGTTGTCGCCGCCGCCGGGGGAGCGAATTTCCTGGTTCCAGGGTGTGCCATTGCCCACGCCAAAATAGAGCAGGTCGAGTTCCGGGTCATAGGCCATCGAATCCCACACCGTGCCGCCACCGCCGCCCAGTTTCCACCACTCGCCTTTCCACGTCGCGGCTGCCATCTTCATGGCATCGTTTTCAAAACCGAGTGCGGGGTCGCCTGGCACGGTGTAGAAGCGCCAGGCCAGCGAGCCGTCCGCGACATTGTAGGCGCTGATAAATCCGCGCACGCCATACTCGGCGCCGCCATTGCCGATGAGAACCTTGTCCTTGACCACGCGCGGCGCGCCGGTGATGGTGTAGGGCAGGTTCGGATCGACAGTCGCCACCTCCCAGTTCACCTTGCCGGTGGCTGCATCCAGCGCGATCAGTCGTCCGTCCAGCGCGCCGACAAAAACCTGTCCTTTCCACACCGCCACGCCCCTGTTTACTGCATCGCAGCAGGCGTGCCTGGCCTTATCCTTTGCCACTCTGGGATCGAAGGTCCACAGCGCTGTTGCCGGTGCGCGCATCAATGGCATGGACGATGCTCCACGCCGAGGTGGTATACATCACACCATCGACGACCAGGGACGTGGCTTCAATGCCGCGTTCGGTTTTGAGGTCGTAAGACCAGGCCAGGCCCAGCTTGCCGACGTTCTCGGACATTTACCTGTGCCAGCGGGACTGTAGCGTTGCTCGCTGTAGGTGCGTCCGTGGGACATCCAGTTGCCAGGTTCCTTGTCCGCCTGCAGCAGGCGCTGGGCGTTTACCGCGGCGGTCGCCGTTGGTGTTGCGAGCGGGTGCTACCTTGCTTGCGCGTGCAGGCGTGTCAGTTGTAGTGGGGCGGTCGCAAGCGAGCAGCGTGGCGGTCAGGAAGACGAGCAGGCAGGCACGTGAAAGGTTCCTGGTCATGCAGTAGGGCCCTCACAGGGCGGCCGCACGAATTGGCCGATTTATTATTAGCGGCCAGCATATCGTGTTTTGGTGTAGCGGGGAATTGGCACTGCTGCCGCGTGCTCGGCAGGTTCTGAGTCGTTAAAGCGTCAGCTCCGCCATCGCCCTTAGCAGGTTGATATCACCGTTAATCAGCAGCGTGGTCACCGGAGAATTTTCCCAGTCCTTGAGTTTCTCCCTGATGCGATCGCGCGGCCCGGAGAGGGAGATCTCATCGGCGAACTGGTTGGGGACTGCGGCGATGGCCTCGTCGCGTTTGCCCTCGAAAAACAGTTGCTGGATGTTATCCGCTTCATCAGGGAAACCCATGCGCGCCATCAATTCCTTGTGGAAATTGTGCTTCGCGGCGCCCATGCCGCCGATATAGAAACCCAGCATTGCCTTGACGGGATACAGTGCCTGCTCCATGTCGTCGTTGATGTTGACCATAACGATGGGCGCCACCTCGAAGCCAGGTTTGGCGGCCACCAATTGCTCGGCGTAGACTTCCTGCCGGTAGGGGGAGTAGTACAGGGGCAGCCAGCCGTCGGCTATCTCCGCGGTCTGGGTTACGTTCTTCGGGCCCTCGGCACCGATAAAAATCGGGACGTCGGCGCGCAGCGGGTGCGTAATGGACTTGAGCGGTTTGCCCAGGCCCCAGGCGCCCGGGCCGTGGTAGGGCAGGGGATAGTGTTCTCCGTCATTGGTCACCGGTTCCTTGCGGGCCAGCACTTTGCGGATGATCTCCACGTACTCACGCGTGCGGGATACCGGCTTGCTGTAGGGTTGCCCGTACCAGCCCTCCACGACTTGCGGGCCGGAGACGCCCAGGCCGAGGATCATGCGACCGCCGGACAGGTGGTCCAGGGCCAGCGTCGCCATGGCGCAGGCAGTCGGCGTGCGCGCTGACAATTGTGCCACGCCGGTGCCCAGGCGGATGGTTTTGGTGTGAGCGCCTATCCAGGCCAGCGGCGTAAAGCAATCATTGCCCCAGGACTCCGCACTCCACACCGAGTCGAAACCCAGGCGCTCGGCCTCCTGTGCCATTTCCACGTGAGTGTTGCCCGGCGCCAGCGCGCCCCAGTAGCCCAGTTGCAGGCCGAGTGAAAGTTTTGCCATGGTAAGTCTCCTGTGATTAGCGCGTAACTGTACGCCATACCCCGTCCGCACAGAAAGTGCTTTAAGGCCAAATTCGCTGACTTCGCCGCTCAATTGTATTTTCAATCCACGGCGGCATTGGATAGACTCTGCCAACCTGAAAGGCCTCGCCCGGCGGAGCACTCATGAGCCAACTCACCCACATCGATGACCAGGGCGCCGCCCGTATGGTTGATATCGGGAACAAGGCAGTCACCGAGCGGACCGCTGTGGCGTGTGCCGTAGTGTGCATGCAAGCGCAGACATTGGCCCTGCTGGAGCAGGGCGCGCACCAGAAAGGTGATGTACTGGCGGTTGCTCGCATCGCCGGCATTCAGGCTGCCAAGAAATGTGCGGACCTGATTCCCCTGTGCCATCCTCTGCTGCTGACTTCGGTAGATGTCAGCTTTGAGCTGGACCGGGCAGCGGGCCAGGTTCACATTGAGGCGTGTTGTAAGGTTTCCGGTAAGACGGGCGTGGAAATGGAAGCGCTGACAGCCGCATCCGTCGCCGCGCTGACCATTTACGATATGTGCAAGGCGGTGGATCGGGGTATGGAAATTCGCACTATCACGCTGTTGCGTAAGGAAGGTGGCAAGTCAGGCCTGTGGCGGCGCGATGTGGAGGGCTCTGCCTGATGCTGAAAGTGCTGTTCTTTGCCCGCGTGCGGGAACAGTTGGGCTGTTCCTCGCTCGAATTGCACTGGCCTGAAACCGGTTCCGATCTGGATGGACTGCAGGAGCAACTGTGTCGCGAGCACGGTGACGAGTGGCGCGACGTTCTCGCGCAGGTGAATATGATTCGCGCTGTCAATCAGGTTGTCATGCCGGGCAATTGTGCGTTGCACGATGGGGATGAGGTCGCCTTTTTTCCCCCGGTGACCGGCGGCTGAGGTGGCGGGGCTGACACTCATCAGCGTCAACGTGCAGGAGGCTGACTTCGACGTGGCCCAACTGCAATCCTCGCTGCTGATGGGTGCTCAAGAAGAGGGCGCGGTCGCCACATTCACTGGTTACGTCCGAGCTGCCAATGATGAGCGACAGGTCTATACGCTGGAACTGGAACACTACCCGGGAATGACTGAAACCAGCATCAAGGATATCGTCAACCAGGCCGCACAACGCTGGCCGCTGCTCGCCGCTACTGTCGTGCACAGAGTGGGAAAGCTTTCCGCGGGTGACCAGATCGTGTGGGTGGGTGTGGCATCTGCACACCGTGAGGCCGCCTTCAGCGCCTGTGAATTTATCATGGATTACCTGAAAACCCGGGCACCCTTCTGGAAGAAGGAACTCGGTCCTGAGGGCGAGCACTGGGTGTCAGCGCGGCAGCACGATAGCAGCAGGGCCGCTCGGTGGCAGGATGACAATGGGCTATAGCCTGAATAGGGGATGTGTCTCGTGGCTGATCGGGCTCCAATGGCACGCGCTGTAAATGAGATTGGGTTGCAAGCTGGGAGAGGTTGAGCAATGAGCTTTGATGGTCGGGAATTGAGGAACGCCCTGGGGCGTTTCGCGACAGGCGTGTGTGTCATTACCGCTGTGTCGGACACGCAACAGGCGATGGGTATGACAGCCAACTCGTTTTCGTCGGTCTCCCTGGAGCCTCCACTCGTGCTGTGGTCCCTGCAGAATAATTCTGATGCCTACGATGTTTTCGCACGGCCGCGGCATTTCGCTATCAATATCCTTACCACTCAGCAGCAGGCCTATGCCAACCAGTACGCCAGGAAAGGCCAGCATGAGCTGGATCCGGCGCACTACCGGCTGGGCAAATATGGCGCACCTGTTATTCGCCACGCTCTGGTGACTTTCGAGTGTGAACTGCATGCGACCCACGATGGGGGAGACCATCTCATCATTGTTGGTCGGGTCAAGGAGATGCACCAGCGGCCCACTGGCGAGCCATTGTTGTTCTATTGCGGCGGTTACCGCGAGCTGCACTAGCGCGCTTTAATCTTCAGGGCAATTTCCAGAGGGCAGAGGCTATTCTAATGTTCCAGTAAGCCTTTATACTGGACTGCTTATTGCACGAGTCAGGTCCTCATGAAGTTTTGTACCCATTGTGGCAGCACGGTCATACTACAGATTCCTGTGGGGGACGATCGCGAGCGTTTCGTGTGTAGCAGCTGCGACCTGATCCACTACACCAATCCTCGCGTCATCGTCGGCTGTTTGCCAATCTATGAGGGCAGGGTGCTGCTGTGCAAGCGGGCTATCGAACCGCGGAAAAACTACTGGACCCTGCCCGCTGGATTTATGGAAAATGGCGAGACCTCCGTACAGGGTGCAGCCCGTGAGACCTGGGAAGAAGCCAGGGCGCGGGTCAGCAATATTGACCTCTACCGTGTTTTCGATGTGCCGTATATCAGCCAGATTTACATGTTCTATCGTTGCGACCTCGACAACGGAGAGCACGCAGCGGGTCCGGAGAGCCTGGAGACCGGCCTGTATGCAGAGCACGATGTCCCGTGGGACAAGATCGCCTTCCCGGTCGTGTCCGAGACGCTCAGGGAATATTTTGCTGATGCCGCTTCGGGACAATTTCCGGTGCGTGTATCGGCCATAGATCATCGTCCACGGCGCGGGTAATACCTTACTAATACGCCCGCAACTGTCGCGTGTGGTCCGCCTTTGGCATTACTGACAATCAAGGAGAAGCAACGCATGGCATTTGTGAAAATCGGCAGCGTGGCACCGGCATTCACCCTGCTGGACCAGGATGGCAACAAGGTCAGCCTCAAGCAATTCAAGGGTAAAAAAAATGTTGTGCTGTATTTTTACCCCAAGGCGATGACTCCCGGGTGCACCGTGCAGGCCTGTGGTATCCGCGACAGCAAGAAGGCGCTTGGCCAAACTTGATACCGTGGTGCTGGGCGTGAGTCCCGACCCGGTAGCAAAACTGGGTCGATTCATCGAAAAGCAGGATCTCAACTTCACTCTGCTTTCGGATCCGGACCACGCGGTAACAGAGCAATACGGTGCCTGGGGGTTGAAGAAGTTTATGGGGCGCGAGTTCATGGGCGTGTTGCGCACCACGTATATAATTGGCAAGGACGGTCGCATCAAGCATGTCATGGATAAGGTGAATACCAAGTCGCATCATGAGGACGTCATGGCACTGATTGCACAGTTGGGGCTCTAGGCCCGGCGCCATGCTTAAATACCTGTTTGACGATGCGCCCGGATCGGGGCAGTTGCGGGAGATCGTGCCGGGTGTCCTGTGGTTGCGTATGCCACTGCCGATGGCGCTGGACCATATCAATCTCTACCTGTTGGAAGATACCGACGGTTGGTGGATCGTCGATACCGGTATCGCCATAGACCCCACCCGGGAGCTGTGGGAGCAGGTATTTGCGCGGCATCTGGAGGGCAAGCCGGTCAAAGCCGTGCTGTCCACACACCACCATCCTGACCATACCGGTATGGCAGGCTGGTTGTGTGAGCGGTGGCGGGTGCCCTTTTATATTACCGAGGCCGAGTATTTCACCGGGCTGGCCTTTAGCAGAACACTGAAGGAGCATTACAGCTGGACCACCGAGCAGCAGCTGTTGCGCTCCGGCTACACACGCCAGCAGGTCGATCAGGCGCGGCAGCATTTCGGTGGATTTGGCGGCATCATCACCCCCATGCCGACTGCATACAGGCGTCTGGTTGACGGCTTGTTCCTGTCGATCAATGGCAATCGCTGGCAGGTGATAGTGGGACGGGGACACTCGCCGGAACACGCCTGCCTGTACTGCAGTGCATTGAATATTCTGATCTCTGGCGATCAGGTGATTCCACGAATCACGTCCAATATCAGTGTGTCGGGCGCAGAGCCCGAGGGCAACCCACTCCGGGAGTGGCTCATGTCGCACGAGCGGTTCCTGGACCTGTTGCCGGCCGATACCCTGGTGCTGCCGGCGCACAACACGCCCTTCTACGGCTTGCATGAACGGCTGCGCTATTTGATTGAGCATCACGAAGAGCACTTGCTGGCGCTGGAGGAGGCCTGCGTGGCCGCGCCGCTCTCGGCTATGGAACTTTTACCGGTATTGTTCAAGCGTCCGCTGGAAGGGCATAACCTTAGTCTGGCCTTGGGAGAATGCATTGCCCACCTGAACTACCTGCATCAGCGGGGGCAGGTTGAGCGGTCGGTCGATGCACAGGACTGTTACCGCTACCAATCCGCGGATGCCACGCTGCCCATGCGCCTGCGAAAACAGCGCCATGCCGCAGAAGATCTGCCACCCATGCAGGTATAAAAGGAGTCAGCAATATGCCCATGCCAACTGATATCGGTGTGATTGATCTCATGCTCGCCATACCCGGCGATGACAGCAGCAGCTTCTATGACTGGATCAAACCGCTGTTGATGGACCGTGAAAGCCATGATCAGTTCACCATGCCCGCCCAGTACATGTTCAAGGATATACCTGATACCAGCAAGGAGGCGGATTGTATCGCCTACACATTGGCACAGATGGACAAGCACGGCATAGAGCGCGCCATGCTTGGCCTGGGCTTTAGCGAGCTGCAGGAAAAGGCGTTGCGGGCGCATCCCGATCGATTTTTTGCCTCCTATGAGGCCAATGCCAATCGGGGTATGGACGAGGTGCGCAAGATTGTCGCGATGCACGAGGAGTTTGATATCAAGGCGGTGACGGCAGCGCCGGCCATGATCTGCCCGCCGGTGCCGGTCAACGACAAAAAATGGTATCCCATCTACGCCAAACTGGTGGAGTTGGATATTCCCTTCTGTCCCTGCATGGGCGTGCCGGGCCCACGGGTTCCCTTCGGGCCGCAAAAAGTCGAGTTGCTGGACGAGGTGCTGTGGTTTTTTCCGGAATTGCGCGTGGTCACCCGCCACGGCTGTGAGCCATGGACCGATGTGGCATGGAAGATGATGCTGAAGTACCCCAACCTGTACTACATGACCAGCGCTTTTGCACCGAAGCACTATCCGCCGGATATCATCGATTTTGCCAATAAGCGCGGTTCCGGCCAGGTCATGTACGCGGGGTATTTCCCCATGGGTCTGTCCCTGGACCGTATCTTCAGTGAAATGCCGGATGTACCCTTTCGTGATGAGGTTTGGCCGAAATTCCTGCGGGAAAACGCCATAAAGGTTTTTAAACTGGACGTGTAAGAGAACCACAATGAAATATTTGTCGGTAGAAGAAGCCATCGACATGCCCGGCTTGCGGCTCGTGCTGACTGCGGGCGTGCCCGGTCCCTGGGGCGAATCCGCCAAGGCTATCCTGGCTTACAAGCAACTCGACATACACACCGGTGTACCAGCAGGGCGGTGGAGAGAATGCAGCGCTGCGGCAGTGGACCGGGCAAACCTCGGCCCCCGTCGCCGTCTACGAAGACCTGCCGCCTGCCTGTCACTGGCTTGACCTGCTGATGCTGGCGGAGCGTCTGGCCCCGGAGCCACCGCTGGTGCCGCTGGACTGTAGCGATAGAATTCAGGTGCGTACTGGGCCTGTCGGCACTGATAGTCGGCATGGACGGTTTTGGCTGGCACCGCCGTCTGCAGATGCTGGCTCCGATGCTGACGCTGGCCGAGCCGCCGGAATTCGCCGTTCGCCTGGGGCGCAAGTACGGCTGGTCCGAGCCGGCACTGGCCGCCAGCACCGCGCGCCTGCAGGCGATCAGCGCAGAGCTGGACAGCCGCTTGGCGCGGCAAGCGGCGGTGGGGAGCGATTACCTGGTGGGAAGCTACCGTGTCGGCTGCGGATTTTTACTGGGCTAATTTTGCCGGCATGCTGAAGCCGCTGGGACCGGAGGTAAATCCGATGCCGGACTACATGCGCGCCAGCTATGAGTCGGGCGATGCGGCCACTCTCGCCTGCCTGACGCCACGGCTGGAAGCACACCGGGACAGGATGTACGAACGTCACATTGCACTGCCATTGGATTTCTAACAGGAGATATAAATCATGCTATCGCAACAGGAACTGTCTGACCGTTTTGAAATTCAGGATCTGGTCTTTCACTATGCCCACCTCATCGACACCAAACAGATTGATCGCCTGCGCGCGGACATCTTCACGGCAGATGTGCATATCGACTACAGTGTCTTTGGTGGCAGCGTGGGCGGTCTGGATGAGACTATCGCCTTCCTCAAGGCTTCGCTCACCAGTGAGCTGTTTCCTAACAGCCAGCACCTCAACGCCAATGTCCAGGTGCAATTGCAAGGTGATACGGCCACGGGCAGGGTGATGTGTTTTAATCCCATGGAAATGCAGATTTCCGAGGGCAAGACCCACACCTTTTTCCTTGGCTTGTGGTACGTGGACGAGTATCGCCGCACCGATAAGGGCTGGCGCATCTGTCGGCGCGAGGAAGTGAAAAGCTGGGTCTTCAACACGCCCGATTTTATGAATTTCTAGGCAGTAGGGTAGCAACCCGAAAGATTAAACATTATGCCGCGCACAGAGCCGGTAGCGCTGGCCTGCAATATCTAGGTAATTTCTTAGATATAAAATATAACTAATTGATAATAATAGAAAATAAATTTCAAATAGTCCTGATGGCTGCGTCAGGAGTGCTACTGGTCAATCCAGGATTCTGGAAGGTACTCCAGCTCTAGCTTGCGCACAGCGTTGCGCAGGCCATCTTCCAGGGCATCCAGTTGCCGCGCCCCGATCTTGTTCGCATAGTAGGAGCGCACCTGACTGAAAACCTCCAGGCTGTCCTCTGCCAGAGCTACACCACGCTGTGTCAGGCGAATCTCCTTGGCACGCTTGTCGCCACCATCAATATCCCGCGCCACGTAGCCCATGCGCTCCAGTTCCTTCAGCATTTTCCCCATCGCCTGCTGGGTGACCTGGGCGCGTTCCGCCAATTCCGTAACGCGCACTGCGCCCATGCCGAGATTGGCAAATACGGCGCTATGTGAGGGCCGAATGTCAGGGTAGCCGCGTGCCGCCAGGCCCTGCCAGATACGTCGCTCGAAGTCGCGGGCGAACTCCCGCAGCAGACGTGATAGATTGTTGGACAGCAGGTAGGCAATGGCCTTGTTCTTTTCCGCTACAGACTTGTTCAAGGGATCCTCCAGTGTTTTTTATTATGTTGGCGCATGTAGATTAGTGTAGACGAAAGTTGGCCTACTGTCATGCGGGTGCGCTACGACTTGTGCGGCTAATTGCTCCCTCCGAGCCGCCTCCGGTACACTGCAGCGCTTTTGCCACTGACAGGAACTGGATAATGGCGAGGATAATCACCTGCAATACCAATGGTATCCGGTCGGCCGCCGCAAAAGGGTTTTTCGATTGGCTACATGCGCAGCAGGCCGATGTGGTCTGTATCCAGGAAACCAAAGCACAGTTGGAGCAACTGACCGACCCGGTGTTTTCTCCAGCGGGTTACCACTGCTTTTACAACGATGCAGTAAAGAAGGGCTATAGCGGCACCGCGTTGTACTGCAAGGTCAAGCCACAACGGGTCATTACACGCCTGGGTTGGGATCCGGTAGATTCCGAGGGACGCTACACACAAGCCGATTTCAGGGGGCTCAGTGTCATCTCGCTGTACATGCCTTCAGGCTCCAGCAGTGAGGAGGCCCTGCAGAAGAAGCTCCGCTTCATGGACGTGTTTATGGAGCATATGCGAGCGCTGCGCCGCGCGCACCGCGAGGTGATTATCTGTGCTGACTGGAATATCTGTCACCAGCCCATCGACCTGAAAAACTGGCGAGCCAACCAGAAAAACTCCGGCTTCCTGCCCGAGGAGCGGGCCTGGCTTGATCAGGTGTACGACGAGGTCGGCTTTGTTGATTCCTTTCGGCTGGTCAACAGCGAGCCTGAGCAGTACACCTGGTGGTCCAATCGCGGGCAGGCCTGGGCCAGGAACGTGGGTTGGCGCCTGGACTACCAGGTAATCTCCCCTGGACTGGTCGATAAGGTGCGGACAGCGACTATCTATAAAGAGCAGCGATTTTCCGACCACGCGCCGCTGATCATGGAATACGATCTGGACATCGCAGCCTGAGCGAGCGCCGCGTGCAGCTTAATTGCGGGATAGGGCGAAACCCTGTAAATTAGCCCGCGTTTTCCATGCTCTTGCACGAGCTCACCCACAAGAGAATTCAATGATGAGTCTGTTTATTGCCAGTGCCCATGCACAAGAAGCGGGAAAAAGTGCTCCGGGTGGTGAAATGTTCCAGATCCTGTTTTTAGTCGGGCTGTTTGTCGTATTTTACTTTATCGCCATACGCCCACAACGCAAACGCCAAAAGGAACACGCCGATATGGTGTCGAAGCTGAACAAGGGAGATGAAGTTGTCACCAGCTCCGGCATCCTGGGCAAGGTTACGGCGCTGGATGACAATTACATGGTGCTCAATGTGGCCAATAACGTCGAAATGAAGTTCCAGCGTGTACACCTGCACGCTGTGCTGCCCAAAGGCACGTTGAAATCCATCGGTTGACGATGGCACTGGTCTACCCCCGCAAGATAGATCTGGCGCAAACGCCAACGCCCCTGCAATACCTTGAGCGCGCCTCCGCGAAGTGGGGTTGCGGCCACCGGCTGTGGGTCAAGCGCGATGATCTTACCGGTTGCACTCTCAGTGGCAACAAGGTGCGCAAGCTGGAGTTCATTACCGCCCACGCCATCGACAACGGCTATGACACGATCATTACCTGCGGTGGATTGCAGAGTAACCACTGTCGTGCCACGGCATTTGCCGGCGCACAGTTGGGGCTGGGCGTACATCTGCTGTTGCGTGGCGCACAACCACTGGAGTGGGAGGGCAATCTACTACTTGACCACCTGGCCGGGGCGGAAGTCAATTGCTACCCCTTGCAGCAATATGTGAGCGAAATAGACGCACTCTTCGAGCAGTGGCAGTCACACTACGCTGCGCAGGGACGCAAGGCCCTCGCTGTGCCCACCGGCGGCAGCGATGGTATAGGAGCCTGGGGCTATATAGCCGCCTGCGAGGAACTGGCGCGGGATTTTCACGCCGCCGGCATCGAGCAAGCGCATATCGTTACCGCCACGGGGTCGGGTGGAACCCAGACGGGATTGACCCTCGGCGTGGCCCTGCACGGTTTGCCGGCGACGGTATGGGGCATCAATGTTTGTGATGATGAAAAGTATTTCCTCAACAAGGTCGCCAGCGATGTAGCGGACTGGCGGCGGCGCTATCCCGAGGCGCCTGCTGTCGCAGTCGAACCGCGCGTCCTCGATGGTTATGTCGGCCAGGGCTACGCCATCGCCGGACCAGCTGTCTTTGGACTCATTGCTGAGTTGGGCCGCATGGAAGGGTTGGTGCTCGATCCGGTTTACACTGGCAAGGCCTTTGCCGGCATGGTGGCAGAGATCGCCAGTGGCCGATTTGAAGGATGCCGTGACATAGTGTTTGTGCATACCGGCGGGATCTTCGGTGTTGTTTCCACAGCGGGCCGGGTTCGCAGGCATGGTCGCAGGTGGCCACGCGAAACAATCGCATTAGCAGAGGAATTCCCTGGAGACCGATCAGTGAGTGAAATTCTGACCAGACGTCGAACAGTGCGTCGACAAAGCCATCGCCACGGTGGGCAGGGCACTGGTTATGGCCGCACCGCTGGGTCTGGGTAAGCCGGTGCAGCTGATGAACGCGTTTTACCATCGGGTTGCCGCCGACCCCTCGCTGTCCTTGCATATCGTCACCGCGCTGTGCCTGGAGGTGCCCAGACCGGGCAGTCACATAGAGGCGAATCTGGCTGGTCCAATCATGCAGCGCCTGTTCGGCGATTATGAGGAACTGGCGTTTCTCGCGCCGTATCGCAATGACAGCCTGCCACACAACATCAGGGTCACTGAACTCTATTTCAAAGCCGGGTCGATGAAGAACCATCCGAGCGCCCAGCAGAACTATGTCTCGAGCAATTACACCCATATAGTGCGCGATATGGCTGGCCTGGGGATCAATATCATGGTGCAGATGGTAGCGGCCCGTGACACTGACGACGGGCTTGTCACTCAGTCTGTCCAGTAATCCGGACCTCACCCTGGAGATGATGGACAGGGTCCGTGAGCAGGACTACCCCATCATGCTGCTGGCCCAGATTCACGATGATATGCCGTTTATGGAGCTGGACGCCCAGGTGTCTCCCGCTGCGTTCGACCTGATAGTCCGCAACCCACAGTACAACAGGACACTGTTTGCCGTACCCAATGCGGCGGTGCCCTTGCAGGATTATGCCACCGCGCTGCACGCCAGCAGCCTGATTGCCGACGGGGGTACACTGCAAATTGGTATTGGCTCGCTGGGCGATGCGGTGGCGCACGCCTGTATCCTGCGTCATCGGCACAACGCACGAGTACCGGGCAATACTCCGGCAACTCACTCACCAGGCGACCCCCCTGGCAGACGATGATGGGCCCTTTGCCGAGGGCCTCTACGTCTCTACCGAGATGTTCGTCAACGGCATGATGCACCTCATCGAACAGGGTATCGTCAAACGCAAGGTCTACGACAATCTCCAGCTACAGCAGGGTATCAACGCCGGCAGAATATCGTCCCGGGTCGACGGCCAGCTGTTTGACTATGCTCGCCTGAGCGGTCTCATGCCCAGGCGACTGGACGCGCCATCCCTGCAGGCATTGCAGTACTGGGGCATTATAGGAGCGGGTGTCTCCCTCGATGGCGATGCATTGCGGGTCGACGGGCAGACCCTGGCCAACGACGTGGACGACCCGCAGGTTCGCGACGGCCCTGTTGCGCGCCGTGCAGGGCGATGAGCTGCGCAATGGTCGCCTGCTGCACGGCGGTTTCTTCCTGGGCCCCCGGGATTTCTACGACAAATTACGTCGGCTCGATGCTGTCGGCAGGACACAGATCTGCATGACTGGTGTGCGCCGTACCAACCAGTTGCTACTGGATTACCCGCTCTATTGCGCGCAGCGGCGCAACGCGCGTTTTATCAATACCGGTATGATCGTCGCCCTGAATGGCGCAGTGGCGTCCGATGCGCTGGAGGATGGCACAGTGATCAGCGGGGTAGGGGGTCAGTACAATTTTGTGGCCATGGCCCACGATTTGCCCGGCGCGCGGTCTGTCCTGTGTATTCGCAGTACCCGTGGCCATGGCAAGCAGTTGCAGTCCAATATCGTGCCCTTTTATGGCTATACCACCATCCCCAAACATTTGCGCGATGTGATTGTCACTGAATACGGTGTGGCCGACCTGCGCGGGCAGAGTGACTCGGATGTAATCAAACGGTTGATCAATATTGCCGACTCGCGCTTTCAGAATGAGCTGCTGGAATTCGCCAAAGACCACGGCAAGGTAGCGCACGATTACTGTATTCCCGAAGCAGCGCGGCACAATACGCCCGAACGCCTGCATGCTGTTCTGGCGCCATACCAGCACGATGGTTTGCTGCCGGACTATCCATTTGGCACGGAACTTACAGAGCAGGAAATTGCACTGGCTGCCAGCCTGCGCAAAATCAAGTCGCTGAGTGAGGAGCCGGGACATTTTATCTCTGCGGCGTTTAAAGCCCTGTTGCATAGAGCAGACCCGGATGCCGCCAAACCCTTCCTGGAGCGCATGCAACTGGAGCACCCCGAGACCACTAGAGATTTTCTCATCCAACAGCTGTTGTTACTGGAGCTTGAAGAACGGGGATTGTTGAAGGTCAGCTGATCTATCACTGTAGAACATGTGCTGCTACTGGTAGACAGAACAACATGTGAGTATGCTACGAACATGCCCAACAATCTGAATGACAAGCTTGTCATCGCCATATCTTCCCGGGCGTTGTTCAACCTCGACGAGAGCCACCAGGTCTACGAGAAGGAGGGCCTGCAGGCCTACTCAAAGTACCAGGTCGCCAGGGAGGAGGAGCCATTGCTTCCCGGGGAGGCATTCCCTCTGGTACATAAACTTCTCAGGCTGAACGACAGGCTGCCGGAGGATACGCAGGTCGAGGTTGTATTGTTGTCGCGCAACAGCGCCGACACCGGACTGCGGGTTTTCAATTCCATCCAGCACTACGAACTTGACATCAGCCGGGCTGCTTTTTGCGGTGGGGAGAGTCCCTGGCGGTACATTAATGCCTTCGGGTGCAAACTGTTCCTGTCCAACGAAGCGCAGGATGTGCGCCACGCCCTGGAGTGTGGTGTTGCTGCTGCCACCTTGATGTCGCGCAGCGGTGGTGGTACCGACAGTGAACAGCTGCGCTTTGCCTTCGATGGTGACGCCGTCCTGTTTTCTGATGAGGCGGAGCAGGTCTACAAGCGCGATGGCCTGGAGGCTTTTACCGCCAGTGAGAAGGCGGCCGCCAGGGAACCGCTCGGTGGAGGGCCCTTTAAACCCTTCCTGTCTGCCCTGCATCGCTTGCAGCAGGCCTTTCCCCCGACTGAAGCACCCATCAGAACAGCGCTGGTTACCGCCCGGTCTGCGCCAGCGCACGAGCGCGTGATCCGTACCCTGCGCGCCTGGAATATCCGTATCGACGAGTCCATTTTCCTTGGTGGACTGAACAAAACCGACTTCCTGAGGGCGTACCAGGCAGATGTTTTCTTTGATGACCAGCAGACACACTGCGTATCCGCCAGTCCGCATATTGCCACCGGCCATGTGCCCCACGGTGTGGCCAATTCCTGACTGACATTTGAACGAGGTTTATACCCGTTTAATTTGGCAAACCGGCGCTCTTAGTGGCTATTCTGCATAAGAAAGGGAAAGGTGCGGTCACGGGACTGCCCCTGTTCATCTGGAGGTTGGCATGAAGCTTCAGCAGTTACGCTATATCTGGGAGGTGGCACATCATGATCTCAACGTATCGGCCACCGCCCAGAGTTTATACACATCGCAGCCCGGCATCAGCAAGCAGATTCGCCTGCTGGAGGATGAACTGGGCGTCGAGATTTTTGCACGCAGCGGCAAACATCTTACCCATGTGACGCCAGCCGGGGAGGCCATCCTGAAGGCTGCGGAGGAAGTGCTGTTCAAAGTGAAGAGCATCCGCCAGATGGCTGAGGAGTATGCCGACGAAAAGAAGGGTAGTCTTTCCATCGCCACCACGCATACCCAGGCGCGTTATGCGCTGCCCCCAACGATCAAGGCCTTTATAGAGCGATACCCCAATGTCTCCCTGCACATGCACCAGGGAACACCCATGCAGATTGCCGAGATGGCCGCCGATGGCACAGTGGATTTTGCCATTGCCACTGAGGCCATGGAACTGTTCTCCAATCTGATAATGATGCCCTGCTATCGCTGGAACCGCTGCATTCTTGTCCCCCGGGGCCATGCTTTGACCCGGCTGTCGGAATTGACCCTGGAGGATGTCGCCGCGCAACCGATTGTCACCTATGTGTTTGGTTTTACCGGGCGTTCCAGGCTTGACGATGCCTTCGCTGCCAAGGGGCTGTCACCCAGGGTGGTGTTCACCGCAACGGATGCGGATGTGATCAAGACCTATGTGCGCCTGGGACTGGGAATCGGCATCATTGCCGCTATGGCCTACGATGAGACAATCGACAGCGACCTCGTGGCCCTCGATGCCAGTCACCTGTTTGCCAGCAGTGTCACCCAGATCGGCTGCCGGCGGGACACGTTTCTACGCGGTTACATGTATGAGTTTATTGAAGACTTCGCACCCCATCTGTCCCGTGATCTGGTAACCGCCGCCTTCAAGTCTCAAACCAGGACCGAGCTGGTGGACTTGTTTGCACATCTGGAGCTGCCGGTCTACTGACGGCTGCCAGTGCGAAATGCATGCGCGGGACTTGTGTCGCCTGTCCCACAGTGTTTAGATTGGCGCGCTGAAAAATCAACTGCTTCCGACCATAGGAGATCACAACGTGGAACTGGCGTGCCTGGACCTGGAAGGAGTGCTAGTGCCGGAGATCTGGATAGCCTTTTCCGAGCGCACCGGTATACAGGAGCTGCGCGCCACCACCAGAGACATACCCGATTACAACGTGCTGATGAAACAGCGCCTGGGTCTGCTGGAGCAGCATGGTTTAAAGATCAATGATATCCAGGACGTCATCGCGACGCTGGAGCCCCTGCCGGGCGCCATCGAGTTTGTTGACTGGATGCGCGAACGCTTTCAGGTGATCATCCTGTCAGACACATTCTATGAGTTCTCGCAGCCACTGATGCGACAATTGCACTGGCCTACCCTGTTTTGCCATCGCCTGATTACCGATGAAGCCGGGCGGGTTGTGGACTATAAGTTGCGCCAGGAGGATCCCAAGCGAGCATCGGTGCAGGCGCTGCACAGCCTCAATTACCGCGTGCTCGCCGCGGGTGACTCCTACAACGACACCTCCATGCTGGCCGAGGCCGATGTCGGGTTTTTGATTCACGCGCCGCAGAACGTGATTGACGAATTTCCGCAGTTCCAGTCGGTGGATACGCTCGCTGAACTGAAAGTTGCTTTCCTGGAGGCCAGTGAGCGTCCCCTGGCGCTCTGAGAAAATTGTGTGCAGGACATGCCAGCGGCCGTCTTCCGGTCGTCGCTCAGGTGCGGCCAATCGACTCCAGGGCTTTGAGAAATCTACCCACCTTGTCATAGGATTCCTGGTACTCCTGTTGCCAATCGGAATCGGCGACAATCCCGCCGCCGCCCCAGCAGCACACTTCGCCCTGGTCGACATAACAAGCTGCGGATGGCAATGTTGCTGTCCATGCGGCCGTCCGCGCTGACATACAGCACCGAGCCGCAGTAGACCTGGCGTTCATGGGTTTCCAGCTCCGCGATGATCTCCATGGCGCGCCGTTTCGGTGCGCCTGTTATCGAGCCGCCGGGAAAGCTGTCTCGCAGCAGGTCCCACGCATTGCGATCGGAGCGCAACTCGCCACTGATGGTGCTGACCAGATGGTGCACAGTGGGAAAGCTCTGCACCTCGAACAGCCGGTCGACATGGATACTGCCGGGCACACAGCTGCGTCCGAGGTCATTGCGCAGCAGGTCCACTATCATCAGGTTTTCGGCCCGATCCTTGTGTGAGCTATGCAATTCCCTGCGCGCCACGTCGTCCGCCTGCGGGTCAGCGTAGCGCGGCCGGGTACCCTTGATGGGTGAGGTTTCCACACGGTGGCCATGCAGGGAAAGAAAGCGCTCCGGCGACAGGCACATGAGCGATGCGCCATCCGCCAGCGACAGATATGCGGCAAAGGGTGCGGCCGCCACCGCACGCAGTTGAGTGTACGCATGCCAGGGATCGCCACTGAAGCCCGCGCGGAAGCACTGCGTCAGGTTCACCTGGTAGCAATCTCCGGCACGGATATAGGCCTGGATACGTTCGAAGGCCGCCTGGTATTGGGCGGGGCTGCAGTTGGAAGCGAAGTCACTGTCCAGCCTGAAGTCAGTCGCGGAGTGCGCAGCGGGTTGGCGCAATCGAGCCAGCAGGTCGCGGCGCTGGGCGCTAGTCACCCGGGGCTGTGATACCAGTGTCGCCCGCTGCAGCAGGTGGTCCTGCACGATACACCAGTCGTAGGCGCACAGTTGCACGGCGGGAAAGGGTGCCACGGCTGCCGAGGACGGGATATTGTGCAGTGCTTTGCCGACGTCGTATCCCAGGTAACCCAGCAGACCACCACAGAAGGGAATGTCCGGAGACACCGGCTGAGTGCCAGCGTAGTGGTCCCTGTGGAATTGGTCCAGTGCAGCGAAAAACGCCCGGCACTGCTGTTCGGTGGCGCCGTAATTGAGGCTGGGCACCTCCGTGGTCCACGGCTGCGCGGTAAGAATATCGTAGCGGCCTCGGGTCGCGTAGGGAAAGCTGCTGTCGAGGAAGGCGGCCCGCGGTAAATCCCGGATACGCGCAAACAGCTCGCAGCTATCGGGACAATAGGTAATCTCCTCCAAATGGACGGACTTGTTCACCGTGCCGCGCCGGTGTTGATCATGACATGTTTCCCCGTATTGGAGTGGCGTTGCATGGCGCTTGCAATTGCACCGCGGGGACAGTGCCAGGCCGGTAGTTTAAGGCCTTGATCTGCATTGAAATAACAAGCATCTGCGTTGAAAAGACCAGAATTGTGGCGACGGCTGAATTGACTTTGCAGGCCTGGCAAATTACTGTATCAAGCCGAATTTTTGGCAGGTTTGCATCCTAAGCCCGACTGCCATGACTTGCAACCAGCATGCCTCCAGCGGACGTCATGCGGACCCTCCATCGCCCCTTTGGGGATAGCTCGTGGATCAAGGAATATGACGACAAAGAACAGTAGTACTCTGATCGCATCGCTGGATAATCCGTTTGCAGAAAACGCCGAACTCGAGTTCCGTGTACCCGGTCAGATCGCCTCTGCACCGGGTCTCTACGAAGAATCCCTGAAGGCGGGCTGGCAGCTACAGCAGCGGCCCTACCAGGCTGCGGGTGTCAAAAATATACAGCGCCAGCACCAGAAAAACCGCATGACCATCTGGGAGCGCATTCGCTACCTCAGTGACGAAAAACCCACCGTGTTGTACCAGAACTGGGGGCCCAATCTGGACGGGGCTTCGCTGGTCACGGCGATCATCAAGGTCAATGGCCGGGATGTGGCGCTCTACGGCCATGATTTTACAGTTCGGGCGGGTTCCATGGACGCGACCAACGGCGCCAAGTTGGCCCGCCTGTTCCAGCTGGCGGCGAAGCAGCGTATTCCGGTCGTGGGAATAAACGACAGCGCGGGTGCCTATATACCGGCCGGTGTCGGGGGGCTCGATGGCTATGCCGAGGCGTTCGCCGCTCTGCGTCGCATCAGCGGTATCGTTCCCAGTATCATGTGCATGTTCGGGTTCAACGCGGGTGGCGGGTCGTACCTGCCGCGCCAGGGAAGTTTCCTGATCCAGCCCAACGACACCTTTTTCGGCCTGACCGGCCCCGGCGTGGTCAAATCCGTGCTCGGCGAGGACGTCACACCCGATGAGCTGGGTGGGCCCGGCGTGCACAGCCAGAGTGGAGTGACAGATTTCGTGGTCAAGGACGAGGTTGCGGCGCTGCGCAAAGTGCGCGCGCTGCTAAATTACCTGCCCAGCTACAACGGCGAACTCGCTCCCTACCAGGCCAGCTCCGACCCGGTGGAACGCAAAACCTGGGACATAGATATATTGCTGAAAAAGGCCTTCAACTCACCCACTGGTTTCAATACGCCCATCGACATCACTATTTTGATTCAACAATTGTGTGATCACGGCGATTTCCTTGAAATTCAAGCTGATCGAGCCCGCAACACAGTCACTGCCCTGGGACGTATGGGCGGCAACGTCATCGGCTTTGTCGCCAATAACTCGGCCGTCGCATCAGGACAGGTCGATATCGCAGCGGCCTACAAGAACGCTCGCTTCATTCGCTTTTGCAACCTGTACAACATCCCGGTCATCTTCCTGGAAGACACCACCGGGTTCCTGCCGGGCAAGGAGCAGGAGGCTGGCGGTATCGTGCAGGCCGGACGCGCCATGCTGGATGCCATCGTGGACCTTCGAACGCCGCGCTTTCTGGTGTTGGTGCGTAATGCCTTTGGCGGCGCCTATGCCTCGTTCAACAGTTTTCCCGTGGGGGCCGATTTTGTCGTCGCCCTACCCACTACCCGGGTGGCCGTGATGGGCCCAGCGGGAGTGGAGTATGTTTACAAGGACGAATTGCGCAAGATTCGCGGCTTCGGTTCCAACTATGCTGAAGGCCGAGTACGAGGCCCAGGTCAAGGCTGGATTGTCCGCGGAGCAGGCTATGGCAGCTGCGCAGCAGTTGGTTACAGATTGGGTCAAGTCCGAAGAAGCCCTGCTGGCACAGCGTTACACCCGCGAATTGATGAACCCGAATGAGGCCCTGAGTCTCGGCTCGATCTCTCAAATCGTTATGCCCTCAGACCTGCGTCAGGTACTGGCGGAGAACATGGCATTTTACTTGCGCCGGTATCAGCCCGAACCGCTGCAGTCTGTGCAGCGCGAATTCCACTAGACAGTTTCCCCGACACTATCACTTTTGAGGAAGACAGGCGTGTCCAACGAATTTTACCTGAGCAACCCGTTAATTCATCGCGATCGCAGGTTGGGCTGCCGGGATACCACGTGGGAGCAGCAGTTTGACTGTACGCATATCCGGCCGCTTATTATCTGTCGCGGCCCGATCAGAAAAGAAGCAATGGACGTGTTCTGTGAGATGGGTATTACACACTACGGCATTCTGCTCTCGGAGAAAGATTCGATCGTGTACCGCAATGCCATCGCACCTGAGCTGCGTTCACTGACCAATCCGGACCGTGTTCATCGCGTGCCTGATTACAGTGGCGCCAACAAAGAGGAGCGCGAGCAGCGCATCCAGCAGATAATCAGTATTGCGCGTGACAATAATTACAACGCCATCTTTGCCGGTTACGGTTTTATGGCGGAAGATGAGACCATGGTCGCGGCGATGGAGCAGGCGGGGCTGAACTTTATCGGACCCTGCTCGCGTACCGTGCACGATGCTGGATTGAAGGACGAGGCCAAGCGCACTGCCTTGAAATGCGGCGTTTCCATCACGCCGGGTATCGACAATGGCACAGCGCTAACCCTGCTCAAAAAGTATCCTGATGTTGCCGCACTGCAGACGCTGGTGACAGAACACTCGCTTCTCGTCGACGGCGCAAGTCTCGCCGACACGTCGATCAGCCTGGAAGACAAAGCGGACATGGTATTGGCCGCCTCGTACAAAAGTGGCATAGACCTGTATACCGTCGATGAATTGTGCGCGACTCTTACCGAGGCGGTAGAGAGGATGGCCGCAGATTTTCCGCAGAACCGCGTGCGCCTGAAAGCGATCAGCGGGGGTGGCGGTAAGGGCCAGCGCATACTCGGTATCGGCGATTCTGCCCGCACCGCAGAAATGGTGCGTGAAATTCTCAACGAGGTGAAAACGACCGGCGTTGGCGATAACAAGAATGTGTTGGTAGAACTGAATATCGAGACGACGCGGCACCAGGAGATACAGGTCATCGGCAATGGTCACTGGTGCATATCCATGGGCGGTCGTGATTGTTCGCTGCAGATGCACGAACAGAAATTGCTGGAGGTCTCGGTGACTGTTGAGTCGCTGCAACGCGCCCTGGCCCAGGCTGAGGCGAGCGGCCAGGCCGAAGAGGCGCGAGTACTCAGGCAGGACCTGGTTACCCTGAAGGCCATGGAAGAGCAAGCTGAGAACTTCGGTGCCGCCGTAGGGCTGGATTCCGTATCAACCTTCGAGTGCATAGTCGATCGCGACAAGCATTTCTTTATGGAGATGAACACACGAATCCAGGTGGAACACCGGGTCACCGAGTTGTGTTACGCACTCAAATTTACCAATCCCGATAACGCGGATGAATATTTTGTCGTGGAGTCCCTGGTGGAAGCCATGGTGTTGCTGGCCGCGCACGGTGAGAAGTTGCCCAGACCGCAGCGTCTGGTACGGATGAACGACAGTGTGGAGGCCAGGCTAAATGCGACCAACCAGGCGCTGCAGCCGCATGCCGGTGGAGTGATCGAATCCTGGAGTGATGCCATTGAAGGCGAAATTCGCGATGACCAGGGCATCAGCCTGCACAATCCCGACACGGACGTGTTCATGAAGTACACCCTGGCAGGTGCGTATGATTCGAACATCGCGCTGTTGCTGACGGTGGGCGAGACGCGTCTTGAAACCTACCAAAGGATGGCGGAAACGATTCGCCAGACCCGGATGCGGGGGCAGGACCTGGCAACCAACCTGGAATTCCACTACGGTCTGGTGAACTGGTTTATCGGTCAGAACATCAACGCCCGGCCTACCACCCGTTTTGTTGTTCCCTACCTCACGGCTGTAGGAGAATTGAAGCAGCGCGCCAATGACCTGGACCTGGAGCAGGCCTATGACCATCTTTGCAAAGCGGCGTTGGCGGAGGAGCAAGAGGGCGAAGCTCGGAATGCCTTGGCGGAAACCCTACAGTTGAAGGAGTCGTTGTTACTGCGGCCGCTGGCAAAACTACTCGATGAACCACATATGCTCAGCGGCTGGTTGAGTGTCAATCGCGATTGCTACACTCTCATCGAGGGCAAGATCTGTTGGAACGAAAATCCGATCGAGTTGCTGGCTGATACCTACCACTTTCTGAATATGGACTTTGTGCCTGGGGACAGGCCCCCGGCGGCGGTGATGATCTGGGATCACGACAATACGATTTTGCAGGACGCAATGGCATTTTACAGTGAACTCAGCGAGCGCGTGGCCGCGGACAACTGGATTGAGCTCTGTGCGATTATGACGGGCACTGAGCCGCCACAGGGGTTTGACGCTGAGCTCTGGGCGCAGGTGCGCGGTGCGCATCTGGGTTATCAGTCCGGTGCGGATATCTTGGCCATTCTGCCTAGCATCGCCGAGGCGACCCGCTTTTTTGAGCTGACTGTAAATCCCGACCTGAGTATTCATATACCACAGCGCCTTACCGACGAAAAACATCAGGCAGCCATGTCAAAAGTGCTGGTGCCACCGCCGGTAGCCCGGTCCGATGAAATCCTGGCAGAAAGTGGCGGCATGTTTTACTCGCGCGAGACACCGGCGCACGATGTCTATGTCAGGGAAGGCGATCATTTTGACGCCGGCGATCCCTTGTTTATCGTGGAAGTGATGAAAATGTTCAATAAGGTTTACGCGCCATTTTCCGGCACTATTGCCAAAGTGCTGGTGCATACCGATGGCAGTATCATCAGCAAGGGGCAGCCGATCTTCAAGATTGTTCCGGATGATATTTCGGTGGCAGTCTGCGCCGAGGATGTTGCCGCGCGACGGCTCTCCGTCACCCACGAGTTTTTGCAGCAGCTGTAGAGAGGACGACACATGATTACCGCCCTGGACCATATTGCTATCGCCGTGCCGGACCTGGAAAAAGCCATACAACGTTTTGTGGCGGATTTCGGTCTGCCATTGGGTGGCAGGGAGGACGTAAAGGAGGCCAAAACTACCGCCGCCTTTCTGCCACTGCCGCCCACCAACATCGAGTTGGTGTATCCGCTAAACGGCGAAGGCCCGGTGGCGACCTACCTGGAAAAAAAGGGCGGCGGTTTGCATCACCTGTGTTTTCGCTCCGACGATATAGACGCGGATGTCGCGAGACTCAGGGACAAGGGCTACCAGTTCCTTGCCGATGCACCCACGCCGGGCGCGCACGGCTCGCGGGTCATTTTTATCCATCCGAAGAGCTGCGACGGGGTGTTGATCGAGCTCAGCCAGCCTGCCGCGGACCATTGAGGTTTTTTGCCCATGACTGACAAGATTTACGATAAGGCCACGGCGACACCCGACCACTGGGCGACTCTGGCCAGTGAGCAATCCAATGGCAAGAGTCCGGATGCCCTGGTCTGGCACACGGCAGAAGATATCGCGGTAAAGCCGCTGTATACCGCCGCCGATATGGCGCCCCTCGCGTACGCCGATACCATGCCTGGCATATCACCCTATGTGCGCGGCCCGCAGGCCACCATGTATACCGGTCGCCCGTGGACCATTCGGCAGTACGCCGGGTTTTCTACCGCAGAAGAATCCAACGCTTTCTATCGCAAGGCCCTGGCAGCGGGGGGCCAGGGAGTTTCCGTGGCCTTCGATCTGGCCACGCACCGTGGCTATGACTCCGACCATCCGCGCGTTGCCGGTGATGTGGGTAAGGCAGGCGTAGCCATAGACTCCGTCGAGGATATGAAAATCCTCTTCGACGGCATTCCGCTGGACAAGGTTTCGGTATCCATGACCATGAACGGCGCCGTACTGCCGGTACTTGCTGGCTACATCGTGGCAGCAGAAGAGCAGGGCGTAGCGCAGAAGCAACTCACAGGCACCATCCAGAATGATATTCTCAAAGAGTTCATGGTGCGCAACACCTATATCTATCCGCCCACACCCAGCATGAAAATCATCGGCGATATCATCGCCTACTGCTCCACCAATATGCCGCGGTTCAACACCATTTCAATCTCCGGCTATCATATCCAGGAGGCGGGTGCCAACGCCGCACTGGAACTGGCCTACACGCTGGCCGATGGCAAGGAGTACATCCGCACCGCGATTGCCGCCGGATTGGGTATTGACGATTTCGCCCCGCGCCTGTCGTTCTTCTGGGGCATCGGCATGAACTTCTACATGGAGATCGCCAAGCTGCGCGCGGCGCGCCTGCTGTGGGCGCGTATTGTTGCCGAATTCAATCCGACAGAACCCCAAAAGCTCCATGTTGCGCACCCATAGCCAGACCTCCGGCTGGTCCCTGACCGAGCAGGATCCCTACAATAATGTCGTGCGTACGACCATCGAAGCGATGGCAGCAGTGTTTGGCGGGACACAGTCATTGCACACCAATGCCCTGGACGAAGCCATAGCCTTGCCGACAGAATTCTCCGCCCGGATTGCGCGCAACACCCAGCTGATCATCCAGGAAGAGACCGGCATCACCAGGGTCGTCGATCCGTGGGGCGGTTCCTACATGATGGAAAATCTTACCCAGGACATCGCCGACAAGGCATGGGAGTTGATCGAGGAAGTTGAGGCCGCCGGCGGTATGGCCAGGGCCATTGAAACCGGCATGCCGAAAATGCGCATCGAGGAGGCCGCCGCCAGGAAGCAGGCGCGAATCGATCGCGGCGAGGACGTAATTGTCGGCGTCAATAAATACCTTCTGGATCAGGAGGATCACGTCGATATTCTCGAGATCGACAATGAAGCCGTGCGCAAATCCCAACTGGCGCGCCTGGCCAAACTGCGCAGCGGGCGTGATGAGAGTGCGGTAGCGGCTATACTGGAAGATATATATCAGTGTGCGGTCAGTGGTGAGGGTAATTTGCTGGCACTCGCCATTGAAGCCGCCCGGCGCCGCGCCACAATCGGGGAGATATCTTTCGCCATGGAACGTGAATTCGGTCGATTTAAAGCCCAGGCGCAAACGGTCTCCGGCGTCTACGGTGCTGCTTTTGAGCAGGATCAAAACTGGCAGGGCATCAGCCATGATATCGACGCTTTCGTCAAGCAGTATGGCCGTCGGCCGCGTATGCTGGTGTGCAAAATGGGTCAGGACGGTCACGACCGCGGCGCCAAGGTGGTAGCGACAGCGTTTGCCGATGTTGGTTTTGATATCGATCTGTCACCCATGTTTTCCACACCGGAGGAGGTGGCGCGCCAGGCCATCGAGAATGACGTGCACGTCGTTGGCGCATCTTCACTGGCGGCCGGACACAAAACGCTGGTGCCGCAGTTGGTGGCAGAGCTCAAAAAGCAGGGCGCTGACGATATTATCGTGATTGCCGGCGGGGTGATTCCCCGGCGGGATTATGACTTTCTCTATAAGGCTGGCGTGAAGTGCATTTTTGGGCCGGGTACGCCGATTCCACAGTGTGCACGTGAAGTGCTGGATGCGGTGCAAGCAGCCCAGTCCTGAAATGACCAGCTTCAATCTGCAGGAACTGCTAAGCGGTAACCGCCGCGCCCTCGCCAAGGCCATCACCCTGGTTGAAAGCAAACTCGATACGCACCGCGAACAGGCGCAGGACATCCTGGAGCAGGTGTTGCCCCACAGCGGCAACAGCATCCGCATCGGTATTACCGGTGTACCCGGTGTTGGTAAATCCACATTTATCGAAGCTTTTGGCCTGTACCTGATAGAGCAGGGCAAGCGTGTGGCAGTGCTCGCAGTCGACCCCAGTTCACCGATCGCCGGTGGCTCCATATCTGGGCGACAAGACGCGTATGGAAGAATTGTCGCGCCGCGAGGAAGCCTTTATCCGGCCCACCCCGGCGGCCGGCGCGCTGGGCGGCGTGGCGCAAAAAACCCGCGAAACCATGTTGCTGTGTGAAGCCGCCGGCTACGATGTAATCCTGGTGGAGACCGTCGGTGTGGGCCAGTCTGAGTACCAGGTTGCCGGTATGGTGGACTTCTTCATGGTGTTGATGCTGCCTGGGGGCGGTGACGAATTGCAGGGCATCAAGAAAGGTATCATGGAGCTGGCTGATGCGCTGGTGATTAACAAAGCCGATGGCGACAGTGAAAAGCTGGCGACGCATGACCCAGCGCCAGTACAGCAGCGCCATGAGCCTGCTGCGCCATAACAGCTTCTGGACGCCTCGGGTGATGACCTGCTCGGCACTGACCACGACGAATATAGACGCGGTGTGGAGCATGGTGCTCGAGTACCACGTCGAGGCCCTGGAGCGACAGGCGTTTGCCAGCAAGCGCACCCGGCAGAACCTGGACTGGATGCACCAGTTGCTGCATGAGATGCTCTTGTTGAAGCTTGTCCCAGAACACCAAAGTCAAAGCGCTGCTACCCGCGCTGGAACAGGCGGTACAGCGGCAGGAAATTACAGCGTTTGCCGCTGTCCGACAAATTATGGATCAACTGTAACCGGCTCCGGCCTGATGCGTTTCTATCCACTGGAAAAGCTGATCAACCTGCACGATGATTACGTGCGCCAGTTTAAAATCGACAACCTGCAGCTATTGCTGATCCAGCGACTCGGTGAGTTGTTCTTGCTGGAGGCGCACTGTCCTCATCGCGGCCATCCGCTGGCCGCGTCGTCAATTACAGCTGGCGTTATTCAATGTTCCCTGCATCAGTATCAATTCGCGCTGGCGGATGGCCGCTTGCTGCGAGCCATGGAGGAGCCCTGTCGCGCGTTGCGTGTGTTTGCTGTGGTGTATGCGGGGAATGAGGTGGGTGTGATGTTGGATGAATAGGCGAATTTGTTTTGGTCGTATTGGCTCTTGCGATCCGCGGCCGTTAGTGGGCAGGATCAGTCGAGGTGAACTTCGCTTATCGCCTGACTACCGTCCTATGCAGTAGAAAGAATTCATCGGCTTTTGGAGCAGAGGATAATGGCCCCCGAATGAGTCGCTGCGCTTGATGACTCTCTGGCCGACTGGTTGATCAGAGACGTCGCTTTTGACGGATTTCTATTCTGGACAGCGAATGTTTTCGCCCTCGAGTTTGTAAATTTTGTGATGCAAGGCACATGATTGTTTTTCTGCAGTTCGAAATACATTGTCTATTGGTATAGTGCTACGATCAATACTTGCGCGCTACACAAGCGAAGGAATACCCCATGGTTTCCCAAAATGTTACCCGCGAAATGAACAGCCTACCGAGCAGAATCACGCTGTTGCTTGCGCTCTGCATCAGCACTGACCTGGTATTCGCCGGTCCTCCCGAAACTGCGCCGGGCGCAACCATTTCCGCCGCGCACCGTTCCTTTCCCACGCTGACATTGCCCGACCGTGTTTACGGTGAACAGGCAATTGCCGCACTTGGCAACCGCCTGCCTGCGGTGGCTGCGTGGTACGGTATGAGCACCGCTGACTTCGCGCGGACGCTCCGGGAGGATTCCACGGCCTGGATCGATCGCCGCGGCCGCCTGTTCTACATCGAACAGTTTCCGCAAGCGGCGGAACCCGTAAATCCGACTGACCCGCTCCAGCCGGCGCTGTTTCCTCTGAGCGAAACCTTCACGCTCAACAGCCGTCCCGGCTCCAAACGGGTCATTTACCTGGATTTCGATGGCCACCAGACCAGTGGCACCGCGTGGAACGCTCCGCCCGCTCCAAGCCTGATCACCTCCCCGCCCTACACCACCGACGGCAGTTCGGCGTTTTCGAATTCGGAACTGCAGAATATCCAGAATATGTGGAAGCAGGTAGCCGAGGACTATGCACCTTTCGATGTGAACGTCACGACTCAGGATCCGGGCCTCGCCGCCATCACACGCAGCAGCACGAGCGATGAGTACTACGGCACGCGCGTCGTGATCACCCAGGACAATTTTGATAACTGTGGATGTGGTGGTTTTGCCTACCTGACTGCATTCAACGACACTGGCGATTATTACAAGCCGGCGTTCGTCTTCAATACGTCACTGATTGGCGCCGGCGAAGCCATCAGCCACGAAGTCGGACACAACCTCGGCCTGAATCACGATGGCGTCGTGGGCGGTGCCGCGTATTATCAGGGCCACGGCAGCGGCGCCACCGGCTGGGCGCCGATCATGGGCGCGGGTTACTACCAGAAGCTGGTGCAGTGGAGCAAGGGCGAATACAGCGGCGCGAATAACACCGAGGATGATATCGCGAAGATACCCAGCTACGGCGCGACGCTGATGGTCGATGACCACAGCGATACCACGACCGGCGCATCGGTCCTCGATGTCACCGCGAATGGCGTTACCAGCACGCTGAGCGGCAGAGGTCTGATCCGCCTCAGGGAGGACATTGACTACTTCAGCTTTACCAGCGGCGCGGGCAGCTACAGCCTCGCGGTGAACCCGGCGCCATACAGCCCCGACCTCGACATCCAGGCTAAGCTCTACAATAGCGCGGGGACGCTGATCGCAAGTTCCAACCCTGCCGATACGCTGCCCGTCGCGCTGAGCGGCAACCTCGCGGCCGGCACCTACTATTTCGCGGTAGAGGGGATCGGCAAGGGTGACCCATTGACCGCGGGTTACTCCGACTACGGCAGCCTCGGCCGTTACACTGTCACCGGTACGGTGCCGGGATCGGGCAGCCTGATCGCTCCGATTGCGGTAGCGTCAGCACCGGATTACACACCGGGCAATGCTCCCTTGTATGTGGGTTTTGACGGAGCAGGATCGAGCGATGCCGATGGCGGAATCGTTGCGTGGAACTGGAATTTTGGCGATGGAACCAGCGCCAGCGGAGCATTGGTCAACCACACCTACAATGCCCCCGGCAACTATACTGCCAATCTGACGGTCACCGACGACGACGGACTGACGGCCAATTCGAGTCTCGCGATCACGGTGCTGAACCAGGCGCCCGTTGCCGCAGCGAATGCCGACAAGACCAGTGGTACAGCGCCGCTGGTGGTCGCCTTCAACAGCAGCGGTTCCAACGATCAGGACGGTTCGATCGCCGCCTACGCATGGAATTTTGGCGACGGTGGCGCAGCCACTACCGCAAACCCTGGCCACACTTACTCCACCGCGGGTAATTTCACAGCGACACTGACGGTCACGGACGACAAGGGCGCCACGGGTACAGATAGCGTCGCAATCACGATCACGGCGCCACCAGTGCTGGTGCAGCATGCCACGGGTGAAGTGAGCGGCGCGGGCACCAAGACCGGAACCTATGTAGCAACGCAGGCCGTCGATGGCAGCGAGGAATCGATTCGCGAGCGCCTCTCCAGTGGCAGCAAATCATCGCGCTACAGTTATCTGGAGCACACCTGGCTGTTCAGCGTCCAGGCGGGCAGCAGCGTCACTTTCAATGTAACCGGCCGCCGCACGGCCTCGACCGATGGCGACACCATGGTGTTTGCCTACTCCGTCAATGGCGGCGCGAGCTACCAGAACCTGCCGATCAGCCTGGGTACCGTGAAGGGAAGCTCTTCGGCAGCCCTGCCGGGGGCGACCGCCGGCAGTGTCCGGATCCGGGTGCGCGACAGCAACCGGACGGCCGGCAGCACCGCTTTGGACACGGTGTATATCGACGAGATGAATATCACCACGCTAAACTAGGTCAGTTCGAGGTGAGCAGATGACCTGTCACTGGGCCAACTGTGTGGTGCCCCCAAGTCCGCTTGAGGGCGTGAGCTTTTCTACCGATGGTGGACTTTGGGGCAACACACACATCGCGCACTGCGAGGGGTCCAGCAGAAAACTTTCGGGCAACTAAAACCCGTATAGCGCTTTCAATTCAGGGTCCTTGTCGGCGATCAGGCGCGCCAGGTCCACCATGACCTTGCACTGCTTCCACGACGCATCGTCCTGCATTTTGCCCTCGACCATGACGGCGCCACTGCCATCCGGCAGCGCCGCCAGTACGCGTCTGGCCCAGGCGACTTCGTCAGCCGGGGGCGTGAATACCCGTTTGGCAATCTCGATCTGGCTGGGATGCAGTGACCAGGCGCCGACACAGCCCATGAGAAAGGCATTGCGGAACTGGTCTTCACAGGCCAGCGGATCGTCGATGGCGCCAAAGGGGCCGTAAAAGGGCAGGGCGCCGACGCTGACGCAGGCATCTACCATGCGCCCCAGCGTGTAGTGCCACAGGTCCTGCTGGTGGGTGGCACGCTCCGCTTCCGGGTTGCGCGGGTCGGGATCATCGCGCACCAGGTAGCCGGGATGGCCGCCGCCAATGCGTGTGGTCTTCATGCGGCGCGATGCGGCGAGATCAGCAGGGCCGAGGCTCATTCCCTGGATGCGCGGACTCGCGTTGGCGATCTCTTCCACATTGGCCACGCCGAGCGCGGTCTCCAGCAGGCAGTGCAGCTGGATGGGTTTTTTCAGTCCGGCCTTTGCTTCCAGTTGGGCGAGCAGTTGGTCGGCGAAGTGGATATCCCATGCGCCCTGGATCTTTGGCAGCATGATGACGTCGACCTTGTCGCCCGCTTCCAGTAACGATGCGGGTGATGTCGTCGAGGAACCACGGACTGTCGAGGCTGTTGATCCGGGTCCACAGCTGCGTGTCGCCGAAATCATTGTTGCGGGCGATCTGGATAAAGCCTTCCCGCGCCGCCTGCTTTATTGTCGATGGCGATGGCGTCTTCCAGGTTGCCCAGCAGGATATCGACCTGTTTCGCGATGCCCGGCGCCTTCTCCACCATTTTGGCGTTGCTGGGATCAAAGAAATGGATCATGCGCGAGGGTCGCACGGGAATGTCGCGCAGCGGCGCCGGGGCTCCCAGCGCCAACGGGCGGAAAAAATCACGGGGACTACGCATGCTTACCTCCTGAGTTGCTTTCTCATTGCTTGCTGCCGCCGAAGCGCTGGTACAAACGCTGTGCGCAGCGCTTCATAATATTCGAGCAGGTTGGCAGTCCTGCACCTGCAATTGCGCCAGCAGGGCTGTTTTCGCCGCCGAGTTGGTCAATGCCAAAACTGCCAAACTCCTCCTGCAGACGCTTGTGTATCCAGTAGGCCTGATAGCTGCGTCTTCTGGATGCCAGCTGGTTGCGCGATCGAAGCTCGTTGTGGTGTTGTTCGCATGCACGTCGGCCAGTGCTTCAATACCGGTGTAGTGGTGGCACTGGTGGCGAGCACCGGTACCTGCCAGTGGCCGTCCGGGTGTTCCCGGTGCAGCGCCGCGCCGAGTTCGGCGAGTGTGCGGCGGGCCACGGCACCCATATCCGCCTTGTTGACGACCAGGATATGCGGGACTTCCAGGATGCCCGCCTTCAGGAACTGCACGCTGTCGCCGGAGCCGGGTTGGGCCACATAACAGGTCGTGTCGCACATGCGGGAAATATCCACTTCCCGCTGGCCGACCCCCACCGTTTCGATAAGCACGATATCGAAGCCGGCCAGCATGACCAGGCTCATGGGCCAGACCTCGGCGCTGAGTCCGCCGAACTGGCCGCGACTGGCCAGGGAGCGCACGAAGACGCCGTCGTCGTGCCGCGCTGGTCTGCATGCGCAGCCGATCGCCCAGCAAAGCGCCGCCGCTGATGCGGGCTGGATGGATCCACCGCTAACACGCCAACACGCTGCCCGCGCTGCCGCCAGACGGCAATCAACGCTGCGCTCAGTGTGGATTTTCCGGCGCCTGGCGGGCCGGTGATGCCGATGAGATGCCCGGTGGTGTCATCGACGCGCATGTTGCAAGTGCGCAAGAAGTGCAGCGGCCTGCTCGCGGGCGCTCTGGCGCCGGTCATCCAGCAGGTTGAGCGCCTCGGCCACAGCCGCGCGTTCGCCGCCTGCCAATGGCAGCGGCGAGCGCGGCGCTATCAGTTGGCGTCGGCGGGTTCATGCACGGGCTCAGGCCGCAGGCTCCAGACCGTTGGCCTCTCGGATGATCGTCACCATCGTGTCCATGATGGCGTTCATGTCGACATCCTTGGGCGTAAATACCGCCTTTACACCCATGGCCTGCAAGCGTCGCGCATCCTCTTCAGGGATGATGCCGCCAATGACCAGTGGTATCCCGGCGGCGCCGATTTTCTCCAGCTCGAGGCAGATGTCTGCCACCAGTTCCAGGTGACTGCCGGAGAGGACCGAGAGACCGATCAGGTGTGCGCCTTCCTCCTGCGCGGCGCGGGCGATCTGCGACGGGCGTCAGGCGAATGCCCTCGTAGACAATCTCGAAGCCGCGTCGCGGCCCTTCACCGCGATCTGCTCCGCGCCGTTGCTGTGGCCGTCCAGTCCCGGTTTGCCGATCAGCAGGCGCAGTGGGCGTCCCAGTTGCTCGCCGGTGCGCCGCACGCGCTCGCGCACTGCCAGCAGTGCCGCCGAATCGCCAGGGCCGGAAGGGGAAACATCCACGCCGGTGGGCGCCCGGTATTCGCCGAACACCTGACGCAACACCTCACTCCACTCACCGGTGGTGACCCCGGCCCTGGCGCAGGCGATAGAGGAGGGCATGATATTGCTGCCACTGGTCGCGGCGTCATGCAGTTGCGCCAGCGCCGTGTCGACCTTGTCCTGCTCACGGCTTGCGCGAAAGGCGTGCAGTGCTTTGATCTGCTCGCGCTCCGCCTGTGCGTCAACTTTCATGATGCCGGATTCACCAGCGGCGGTCAGGGGTGATTCTGCCGTCTCCTGGTAGCAGTTGACGCCGACGATTTGCAGCGCGCCACTTTCGATAGCGCGCATACGCCGGGTGTGGCTCTGCACCAGTTCCCGTTTGACATAACCGCTTTCAATACACGCGACCATGCCGCCGTGCGCTTCGACGCGCGCCATTTCCTCTGTGGCGCCGGCGATCAACTCCTGCACCTTGGCCTCTACCACTGGCGAGCCGTCCAGCAGATCACCGTATTCCAGCAGGTCGGTTTCCAGTGCCAGCACCTGTTGCATGCGCAGGGCCCACTGCTGGTCCCAGGGGCGCGGCAGGCCCAGGGCCTCGTTCCAGGCCGGTAGTTGTATGGCGCTGGCCCTGGCGTTCTTCGACAGGGTGACCGCCAGCATCTCCAGTACGATGCGCTGCACGTTGTTTTCCGGCTGTGATTCGGTGAGTCCCAGCGAATTCACCTGCACGCCGTAGCGGAAGAGGCGCTGTTTGGGGTTCTCCACGCCGTAGCGCTGCTGCACCAGCGTGTCCCACATGCGGCCAAACGCGCGCAATTTGCAGGTCTCTTCCACAAAGCGGATACCGGCATTCACGAAAAACGAGATGCGCCCGACCACCTCCGCAAAGCGTTCCGGGGAGATCTGTCCAGAGGCCTGCACCGCGTCCAGAATGGCCATCGCCGTGCACAGGGCATAGGCCAGTTCCTGGGTGGGTGTGGCGCCGGCCTCCTGCAGGTGGTAGCTGCAGATGTTGGTGGGATTCCACTTGGGAATATGCTCGCACCGTATAGGCGATCAGGTCCGTGGTCAGGCGCACCGAGGGCGCGGGGGGAAGATGTAGGTGCCCCGCGACAGGTACTCCTTGAGCACATCGTTCTGGGTGGTGCCCTGCAGTTGCGCGGGATCCACGCCCTGGCGCTCGGCAACCGCCACGTACAGGGCGAGCAGCCAGGGCGCGGTGGCGTTGATGGTCATGGAGGTGTTCATTTGCCCCAGCGGTATCTGGTCAAACAGGGCTTCCATGTCGCCGATGTGGTTGATCGGAACCCCGACTTTGCCGACTTCGCCGCGGGCCAGCGGATGGTCCGAGTCATAGCCGGTCTGTGTGGGCAGGTCGAAGGCCACGGAAAGTCCGGTCTGGCCCCGGCCCAGATTGGTGCGATACAGCTCATTGGAGGCCCGCGCCGACGAATGTCCCGAATAGGTGCGCATCAACCAGGGCGGATCACGTTTTACAGTTTCCTGGCTCACAGTGACAGTCCTCAGCGGGGGCGGCGCTTGATCAGCAGGCGCCGCTCGATTTCAAAAATTTTGTCGGCGATCTTGTCTTTGCCGACATCGCGTTTGGTGTCTTCTTTAATAAACAGGTCTGCGCCATATTTTTCCAGGGCCGCGGCCGCGGTGATATTCTTCACGCCAATTAATTGCATGCTGACCAGACCGTAGGCGTCGGCTCCTGCTACATCCTCAACTGCCAGGATGCGCGACAGGGCGCCAACCGTATCCCCGGCAAAGGCGGGCTGCGTGTGGTAACCCTCGGTAAAGCCCAGCTCCCACACCGCGTTTTCGCTGACATCGCGGCTGGCGAGGCCCTCGAGCCAGGCAAACACCAGTCCGCCGTACACGATAGGCTCGCCGCTCATCTTGCCGGACTGCGCTGTGGAGAACAGGCGGTCGAAGTGCAGGGGATGACTGTTGCCGACCAGGTAGGTGAGCGCCATGTGCTCTTCAGTAATGGTGCGGCCATTGGCATGCACGATAATGTCCCCCGGCGCAAAGTCTTCAAAATAGGTATTGGGGCCGGTAAGGCCGCTGCTGACGAGGGCTTGCCGCTCAGCGGCAGTTGCAGCAGCGGCGTGTCCTCGCCGGGAAAGGCCACCGCGACATCCGGGGCCGGCGTGGTAGGGGGCCGTGCGCCGCGCCAGCCGACCATGATCTTGCGCTCATACTGCAGTACAACCTCATCATGCTGGTTGACGGAGACCGTGCGGATGCGGGTGATGCCCGGCTTGTCCGGCCCCCGGTCCTTGCGCTCCAGTACTTTGGTGAATGCGCGCAGGGTATCGCCCGGGTACACCGGCCGCAGGAACTGCACCTGGTAGTAACCGAGATTGGCTATCGCCTTTTCGGAATCATTTTGCACGCCCAGCGACAGCGTGACATTGAATACCATTTGCGCGCTGGCGGGCAGATCGCTAAAGCCGTGGGCGCGCGCGTACTGTGCATTAAGGTAGAGAGGGTTAGCCTGCATGAAGGTGCGTGCGAAACTGAGCATATTGCTGGTGGTGAAGGTAAAGCCGCGCGGGTGCTCGAACACCTGTCCGGGCTCCAGTTCATCCAGGTAGCGGCCGTACTGGGGCTGGCGCGTCTTTTCCAGCGCAACGGGAATGCCTGCAGACAGTTCAGCCTGCGGCGTCAGTTGAATAGTCACACTCATGCACTAACTCCTCAGTCGGCCTTTTCCACCAGTGCACGGGCGATCACTTTCAGGGCCAGGGTTTCTTCCGCGCCTTCAAAGATGGACAACACCCGGGCATCGGCAAAATAGCGACTGACCGATATCTCTTCAGCGTAACCCATACCGCCGTGAATCTGCAGCGCCTCGCGCGTCAGCCATTCGGCGGTCTTGCTGGCGAACAACTTGGCCGCGCTGGCTTCCATATCGCCGGAGCCGGCATCCATCAGCTGCGCCACATCGTAGGTGATCTGGCGACAGGCCAGCAGCAGGGCCGCCATGCGGGCCAGCTTGACCTGGGTGAGCTGGTAGTGGGCGATCGGCTTGCCGAACACGATGCGCTGCTTGGCGTAGGAGATGGCTTTCTCGAACGCGGCGCGCATCACGCCAACCGCCCGCGCCGCGGTCTGGATGCGCCCGCCGGCGAACCCGGCCATGGCGTAATAGAAGCCATTGCCCTCGCCATCAGTGCCTCCCAGCATATTAGCCGCAGGCACAAAAAAATCGTCGAAGAAGAGTTCGAAGGAGTGCATGCCGCGGTAGCCGATGGTGGCAATGGCGCGGCCGGTGAGTTTGCCGCCCGACTCGGGTGACACTTCAAAGTGATGGCCGTCACTGGACGGCTTCTCCACCAGGAACATGGAAAGCCCGCGATGCCCCAGAGCCATGTCGGGATCGGTGCGGGCCAGCACCAGTAGCAAACCGGCCTTGCCGCCGAAGGTACACCAGGTCTTGGCGCCGTTGAGCAGCCAGCCGCCATCGGTGGCGGTGGCCTTCAGCCGTACGCCGGCAACATCAGAGCCGTAGTTGGGTTCGGTGACGGCGACCGCGCACAGCGGTTCGCCCACCGCCAGTTGTGGTAACCAGAGTTGCTTCTGTTCTTCAGTGCCGCCCTTGAGCAGCGCGCGGGCGAGAATTTCCGGGCGGGTAATCAGGCTGCCGGCGGCGCCCAGTGAGCCGCGCGACAATTCTTCGGTGACCACGATCATGCCCAGCGTATCTTCCTTGTCGTCTTCCTGTAGCCCGCCGTAGCTGGCCGGAATCGACAGGCCGAACATGCCCATCTCCCGCAGTGGCTGCAGGATCGCATCGGGAATGATGAGGTCCTCGCGATGGATCTCTTCCGCCAGCGGCGCCACGACATCGTCAGAAAAGCGGCGAAATGTATCGCGCATCATGGTGTGATGTTCACTGAGCAGATCGGGTCCCAGGTCGCCATCCCGATCCAGCACCGCCTGGCCGATGGCGGCGATATGCTGCGCCGCGAGTTGTTGCGACAGAAAATCCGCTGCGGCGGGATCGGTGTCGATTGCGCTGATTATGTGCGTGCGTAAGTCCGAAATCGGCCGGTCGGGTGCGCAGGCGGTGCAGCGTGTTGGTAATCGCCTCGGCGCAAAACAGGGCGGCCAGCTGCGCAGTGAAGACATTCGCAGCGGAAGACTGTGCGGCGAGGCGTGTGGCGTGCGCCAGCAGGAAGCGTGCCGCGGTGCATTCAGACCAGCTGAGGGCCAGGTCGTAGGAGGCCAACTGGTGCTCGTCCAGTCTGGCCGGAGTAACCCGTTCGCCTTCCGTTACCTGAACTTTCAGCGCGGACAGCGCCCGGTCGATTAACTGCGTCGTAGCAGCCAGCACGGTACCAGCTAGCTGGAGTTGTTGCCCGTCAGGGTGGGAAACATCAGACATGATTGATCCTGCTCATTGATACTATTCAGGGTAACTACGTGTTACGCGACGGGATTTCACCGGTTTCAGGAGGCCCCAAAACGGTTTAACCATGCAGACCGCAGATATTAGAGCCTCGCCCTGTTTTAGACAACCGCCGCGTGAGCCTTCAACACGTATACGCACACAGTGACCAGTGGATCAGGATTCGTACGCTTGCCCGGTCGCTATGGCCTTCTGTATCCTTGGTGGCCTTCTCAGCACTCCGACTCATCCGGCAACACCCCAGAGGAATCGCACCATGAACATCAGGCCACGTCGCTCACTGCTGTATATGCCCGGTTCCAACCCCCGGGCCCTGGACAAGGCGCGCACCCTGCCTGCCGACGGCCTGATTCTCGACATGGAAGATTCCGTGGCCCCGGACGCCAAGCAACTGGCGCGGGAGCAGATTGGCGCGGCGCTGGCCGCGGGCGGCTACGGCCATCGCGAACTGATTGTGCGTATCAACGCGTTATCGACGGAGTGGGGCGCCCAGGACATCCAGGCGATCAGCCGCTTTGCCACCGCGCCGGATGCCGTGCTCATTCCCAAGATTGATACCGCCAGCGATGTGGTCGAGGCCATATCCGCGTTCGAGAGCGCCGGCTGTCCGGACAGTGTCGCGATGTGGATCATGGCCGAAACGCCCCTGTGTATTCTGAATATCGCCGAGGTGGCCGCCGCGCATCCGCGCCTCAAGGGCATGGTGATGGGAACCTCGGACCTGTCCAAGGATACGCGGGTGCGGCATACACCGGATCGCCTGGGCTTCATCACCGCGCTCAACCTTTGTGTCTACGCCGCCCGGGCCCACGGCCTGACGATCATTGACGGTGTGCAGCTCGACCTGCAGAACGAGGAGCTGTTGCGCGCGTCCTGTGTGCAGGGCCGGGACCTGGGCTTCGATGGCAAGAGCCTGATTCATCCCAACCAGGTCGCCGCCGCCAATGCCGCCTTTGCACCCGATGCGGCGGAAATCGCCGCCGCCCATGAGATTATCGCGGCCTTCGAGCAGGCCAAGGCACAGGGCAAGGGCGTGGTAGTGGTGAACGGCCGTCTGGTGGAGAATTTGCACGTGGAAGAGGCGCAGCGACAGCTGGCGCTGGCGGCGGCGATTGCGCGGCTTGGTTAATCTCTAATTATCCAGGCTGTATTTCTACATTTCCCTATAGCGGTCATCAAAATGGTGAGTTTTCGAGGGTTGATTTTAGACCCTGAACACCTCGTTGCGGAAGTAGGTCTCTTTGCTCCCGCGATTCACTTTTCTTACACAGGCGAGCACCCTGACGCGGATCTAGCATGAACCGGGTTCCCCCAATTAAATTACTGTTTCTTTGTGCAGTTCTTCCGAGCCCTCGGACTTGGTCAGCACGACTCGATTGAATTGCGGGTGTTCTTCGATCCCTGAGACTGTCGATTTATCTTGCGTGTTACGATCCGACTTGCAGCACCGCCTCTACGCTGGAGCACAAGGTCTCAATAAAAGCTTTGCTATGTCGCGTGTCGCCCGTGGAGTAAAAGCTGGCCAGACCATGGAATACCATGGTCTGGATGAGTTGCTTCTTGAATTCCCGCTGTGTGCGATTCTCCGCATTGATCAAGCCGTTGATCATTTTCATCAACTGGCGAACTTCCGGATAATTGCCGGTACGCTGCGCGGTTAATTCAGCAAAAGTACCCGAAGTCATCAGCTGGCAGTTGATCAGGAGGTAGGCCAGACTGTTCTCCGTGCTGTCAACATGCCACGCCACTGGCAGCACGTAAGCTTCCACCAGTTCCCGCAGGGTGGGAGCTTTTTTTTGTGCCAGCGCGTCCATAATCGCCTTGCGTCGCACTGAAATGAGATCGCTGTGCTTGTTCAGCACCGCATTGATCAGCCCCATTTTGTCGCCGAAATGGTACTGCGGGGCATTGCGGTTACTCTGGCCGGCGGCCCGCGCGATATCCAGCAGGGTGACGTTGTCCACGCCGTGCTCCGCAAACAGGGCTTCGGCGGCATCCACGATATGTCCCCGGGTTGCCAGCGTGTCTTTGCGGGGGCGTTTGTCAGGTTTGGCATCTTTCATGGGCAGGTAGACTAGCACAGTCCCCGCGCTATACTTAATACTATAGTTGTAAGTCGTTGCAATCCCCATGCGCGGACGCTATATTCCCAACAACAGACTCCTGTGCTCACGAGAATGACCCCATGAATACGATGCCCCTGGCCCGCATATACGCCCCCAACGATATCCGCCTTGATGAGATCGAACGGCCAATGCCAGGACCGCATGATGTATTGGTACGAGTTGAACGGTGCGGTATCTGCGGCTCGGATCTCAGTTACGCCAAGATTGGTGGCATACCGGGTGCAGCGAGCCCATTTGCGCTCGGTCATGAGTTCGCCGGCGTCGTCGCCGAGGTGGGTCAGAATGTACGCCACGTGCAGGTGGGCGATCGCGTGGTGGTCAACCCCACCGCTGGCGGCAACGCCATCGGTAGCTCCGGTATCAAGGGTGCCTTTGCACCGTACATTCTCTATAACAATGCCGTCGATCACCCTGAAGGCATATTGAAACTCCCCCAGGCCCTGGATTTTGATCTCGGCGCCCTGGTGGAACCGCTCTCCGTGGGCATGCACGGTGTAAACCAGGGCAAAGTCGTTGCCGGTGATAAAGTGGTGGTGTTCGGTGCCGGACCGGTTGGTCTGGCGGCTGCCATTGCCGCTGACTACTTCGGGGCAGAAAAGGTCATCGTGGTCGACCTGTCTGAAAAGCGCCTGGAGCGTTGCACGGGAACTGGGCCTGATCACCTTCAGGGCGGATGAGGGAAACCTTAAAGCGTTCCTGAGGGAACAGCATGGCACCGTGACTAACGATCCGCTGTTGGGCAAGCAAGCCGGTACTGACGTATTTATTGAGGCTACCGGCGTGGGTGCCGTGTTTAATCAGATCTGCGAGACCGCCCGCAAAGGCGCCCGAATCGTTGTGGTTGGGGTACATTTTGTGCCGGTAGAGCTGAACATGATCAATTTGCTGATGAAGGAATTGTTAATTACTGGTGCTACCGAGTATCCCGTCGAGTTCCCCGCTGTGATTGAGATGCTGACTTCGGGCAAAGTGAACGTCCGCCCCTTGATCAGCCACCACTTCCCGCTATCCCGGTTCGGGGAGGCCTTTGCACAAGCCCAACGGCAGAATGAGGCTCTGAAAGTACTGGTGGATTGCCAGGCCTGACAACCCGCAACATGACCTGCACGCCAAACGAGACCACAGCATGAGAGACCCCATTTACAAACACCGTCGCATCGGGCCCGCAGCAGCGCAGTTCGACCAGCACTGCGCACGCATCAATGATTTCATCGTGATGACAGAAGCCAATTCCAATGTCTACCTGATAGAGACAGCCGAAGGTGGCATACTGCTCAACACCGGCATGGGATTCGAGACCCCCGTTGTTAACCACAACCTGAGAAAATTTACGCAGGTCCCAATCAGGTTCATCATAACCACGCAAGGGCATGTGGATCACGTTGGCGGAGTACAGTATTTTCGTAACCTGTACCCGGATTTGCAGTATATCGCCACTTCAGGAAACGAGGAGCACCAGACCTACGATGCGCGCCTGCAGAAATTTCGGGCAGCCCGCTCTGCATTCCGCTTCCAGGACGACTTCATCCGGGTATTCAAAGGCTATGCTGAAGCCGGATACACGGATATCAATCCCCAGGATCGCCCTGTGGCGGATATCACCTTCAAGGATCAATACGGGTTTTCAATGGGTGGCCTTGATATCGTGCTGATCGCCGCACCTGGCGCAGAGACCAATGATTCCCTGGTGGTGTGGTTGCCACAACACAAAATCGTCTTTACCGGCAATCTGTTCGGCTGCCCTTTCGGCCATTTCCCCAATCTGGTAACAATCCGTGGCGATCGCTATCGGGATGCCCTGACCTGCGCTGCGGCGGCACAAACTGTGCTCGACCTGGACGCACAGCTGCTGCTTTACGGCCACCATGAGCCCATTCAGGGTGCCGACCTGATCCGCTCGGAAGTCACCGCGTATCGCGACGCCATCCTCCATGTACACGACGAAGTTGTAAAGGGCATGAACGAGGGCAAGGACCTGTGCACATTGCAACAGGAAATCGAGCTGCCCCCGGTATGTGAAGTGGGCCAGGGTTACGGCAAGTTGAGCTGGGGTATTCGCGCCATCTGGGAGAACTACGCCGGCTGGTTCAAACACGAGTCCACCACAGAACTTTACAGCGTGCCGCAAAAGGCCATTCACGCCGATCTGGTGGAACTGGCGGGAGTCGACAACCTGGTGGAGCGTGCCGGGCGCAAAGCATCGACAGGCCGCAATGAGGAAGCCTTGCACCTGCTGGACATCGTGCTCAATGCGCAGCCTGATCATGCCGGCGCGAAAGCACTGGCCGTACAAGTACATGAGACCCTGTTGGCTGATGCGCAGACCTTTTGTACCACCGGTAATTTCTGGTTAGTGGGTTGGCTCCAAAACCAGATTAAATTGCTCAAAGGTGGCCAAACTGCTCCCCTGTCGTTCAAGTAGAGACCACTTTGATGAGTGAGTTGCGTATTACCGATCTGGCAAAGCCCGTACTCAGTGAGTTCCAGAAAAGCGCACTGGAATTTGGTGAGACCCTTGAAACCAGTTTCGATCCGCAGGGCATCCTGCTGGAAGCGAGTCAACTACTGGGTCTCACCGACTTCGGCCCGGACGACTTTCGCGAGCGGCTCAACCTGATCTGCGAAGAATGGGACAACGACGAAGGCTTGAACGGCCTCGGCCGCTACGGCCTGCGCCAGCGCCTGCTTGGCTATGCCAGAAATCGCCTGTTGATCCAGGATACGCTGAATCGCCACCCGGAAATTCACGACGTCGAGATCACGCAGCCGATCATAGTCGTTGGGCCTGCCGCGCACCGGCACAACGCACATGCTCAACTTGCTGGCGTCAGATTCACGCTTGCGCTCCATGCCGCTGTGGGAAAGCTACGAACCGATCCCAACACCCGGCGAAGTGCTGCTCCCGGATGGTACCGACCCTCGCTACAAGCGCTGTGCCGATGCGTGGAAAATGATGCAGAAGACGGTGCCGTACCTTGCCGCCATGCATCCAATGGACCCGGACCACATCAACGAAGAGATCGAGTTGATGCTGCCCAATTTCGCCTCGTACAACTTCGAGTGGTTCACTCACTCGCCCCGCTACAGGGATTATTACCTGCAGATGGACCAGTTGCCCCATTACGAGTACATGAAGACGGTACTCAGGATCATGCAGTTCCAGCAGCCCGCACACTGGCCGAAACGATGGGTGCTTAAGTCCCCCATGCATCTGGAAAACCTCCCGGAACTGCAGCGGGTGTTTCCTGATGCCAGCTTCGTGGTCACCCACCGGGACCCGGTTGCTGTTATCCAATCCACCATCACCATGCTCGCCTACGGCCAGCGCATGAACCGCAAGCGCATTCTCATCGAGGAACTGGCCGAATACTGGTCGGGGCGTATCGAGCGACTGCTGCGGCGCTGTGTCGAGACCCGGCACCTGTTGCCGGCATCGCGCAGCATCGATGTACCGTTCCATGAGTTCATGGCGGATGACATGGGTAAGGTGGAGAAAATTTACGACAAGGCAGGACTGGCACTCACGGAATACGCGCGCGCCGAGATGCGAGAATTTATCGAAGCGCATCCTCGTGGTAAGCACGGCACGGTCGTTTATAACCTGAAGGAAGATTTTGGTATCGACCCGGCCGCTCTGCGCGAGCGCTTCCAGTTCTATTTCGACGCATTTCCGGTGAAGACCGGAGACCAATTAAAGCAGTAAGTCACATTCCAGGGCGGAGACTTTCCAATTGAGCACAGGCACAGCCACGTATAATTTTGCAGGCGCTAAAGTCCTGGTCACCGGCGGCACCAGTGGCATCGGTCTGGCCACTGCCAGCGCTTTCGTCGATGCGGGAGCTGCGGTGACGATCACCGGCACTCGCCCTGGCCTGCGTGACTATGACGAAGACTTATCCCGTTTCAGCTACCGTCAACTGCGTGTGATCGACAACGATGAAATCAAGTCTGTCGCCGCTAGCCTGGATGGTTTGGATGTGCTGGTGAACAATGCGGGGAACGTCAAATTTGCCGATTCGAATCATGATGCTGTTGATGTCTTCGAGGAGATGGTGCGGGTACACCTGCTCTCGGGGCATCACCTTACACAGGCCTGCCTCGAGATGCTCACGGCCAGCACTCTGCCGGGCGGCGCCAGTGTAGTGGGCATCGCGTCACTCACATCCTTCATGGCCAACCCCTTTGTTCCCGGTTATGGCGCCGGCAAGGCCGGCATGGTGCAACTGGCGAAAACCCAGGCCAGTCTCTGGGGGGAACGCGGTGTCCGCAGCAACTGTGTGGCAGCAGGCAATATCGCCACCCGCATGACCGCGCCAGTGGTTGAATCTGACGCGTTCAGCAAGGGCATCCTGCATCGCACCGCCATGAAGCGCTGGGGCAGGCCTGAGGAAATTGCCGATGCCGTGCTGTTCCTCTCTTCGGATCGCGCTTCATTTATCACGGGGGAAACCCTGATCGTGGACGGTGGCTACCTGCACAACACCTGACTGGACGATTCAAGAGGACTTGTTATGACTAGCATCGACGCCAAGGAGTTTTTTACCACGACCGCGATTGAGAATCCGCACGCGCTGTATGAGCGTATGCGTGCCATAGCTCCCGTGTGCCAGATTGGCGATACCCGGGCGTTCCTGGTTAGCAGCCACGCTGCAGTCGAGGAAGCTGTGAGGCGCCATGAAGAGTTCTCGGCCCAACTCAAGGGCATGTTGGTGTGCGCTGAAGACGAACGTCCCTATATATTTGACCTGGCTGCGGCGGGTACGACCAGCAATGTCATTTCCAATGCAGATGAGCCTGAACATGCCGTCCATAGAAAATTGATGCTGCCACCCCTGAAGGCGTCGCGCATTGCAGATCTTGAACCGGAGTTGCGCGCCTTCGCGCGCGCGCGGGTGGCAGCATTCACGCAGGACCGCGGCGGCGATATCTGTGCTGCCCTCGCCGAGACGCTGCCGGCCTACGTCGTCATACGCCTGCTCGACCTGGGCGATGACGCCCTGGAAGCGGTGAGGCGCTGGGCCATGATGGGTGGCGACTTCCTTGCTGGCCGAATCGGCGCAGCTGAAATGAAGCATGTATTTACCGAGTCAGTCGAACAGTACAAATACCTGTCTGCCCATTTTGACGCCGTGCAAGCGCGTGGGAAAGGCGAGCGCGGTGCATCACTGACAGCCACTCTCGCAGGCGGTGTCGATGAAGACCTGATTACGCGCGAACAGGCTATCGGCATTCTGGTCATTCTTTTTGGCGCTGCCGGTGAATCGACCGCGAGTCTGCTCGGTTCGGCTATCCGCCTGCTGGCCATGGATCAGTCACTGCAGGCCCAACTGCGTTCCGCACCAGCATTGATCCCGAACTTCATCGAAGAGGTGGTACGGCTCGAAACGCCGTTCAAGTTTCATTACCGTGTGGTGAACGACGCAACCAGTTTGTGCGGCACGTCCCTGCAGGCGGGCGACCTGCTGCTACTGGGATGGGCCGCGGCAAATCGCGACCCGCAAGCCTGGGAGTATCCCGACCAGCTCAAGCTCGATCGCGCAAAACCAGAGCGCCATCTCGGCTTCGGCTACGGCATTCATTTTTGTATCGGGGCACCGCTGGCGCGGCTTGAAGTGCGCGTCGCACTGGAGGAATTGCTGGCGGGCACTCAGCGGATCGATCTTGACCCTGGGCGCCCGCCCGCCTTTGCGCCGAGTATCTTCGTGCGCAGGTTGCAGCACCTGCACTTGCGTGTTGCCTGATAGCCAGGCGAAAAGACATGCAGATCAAATACATTTGTTCCATGTGGGGCATGAATCGACCCACACTCAAGGCAAACCTGGAAGCGATAAAATCAGCAGGGTACGACGGCGTCGAAACGTGGGCGCCGGGCGACGCGACACAGCGGCGGGAGTTGCGTTCAATCCTCGATGATCTGGGGCTGGATCTGGTGTCACAGCAGTGGACATTCGGCAACTCAGCCGAAGAGCACATAGCCAGCTTCGAGGAGCAGTTTTTACGGAACATTGAGCTGCAGCCAGGTTTTATCAACTCACATACCGGAGTAGATCACTACACACTTGCGGAGAATCTTCCGATCTTTGATCACGCCCGCTTGCTGGCTGAGCGTCACGGGGTCACGGTGCTGCATGAAACACATCGTGGCCGTCCGACCTTTTCGGCGCCGTCAACCATGGCTTTGCTGGACGCGAGACCGCATATTGCCCTGACAGCGGACTTCTCCCACTGGTGCTGTGTTCACGAATCCCTTCTGCAGGATCAGACCGGACGTGTACAGCGAGCCAGTGAGCATGCTCACTACATCCATGCACGAGTCGGGCATGCCGAGGGGCCGCAAGTACCTGACCCGCGTGTGCCCGAATGGCAGGTTGCCTTGAATACTCATCTCGCATGGTGGCAGGAGATCGTCGATATTCGCTCACGGGCGGGTACTGAAATCTTGAGCATTTGCACTGAGTTCGGACCACCCGATTATATGGTGCGGCTACCCTTTACAGGTGTCCCTATATCTGACCAGTGGAAGATAAACCTGTACATGAAGGAGTACCTGCAGCAAAACCTGAAGCTGTCTTAAGCCTTGCACGGCAAAGTGTACGTTTTTACGCTTTTTTCAGAGCTGCCCCAGCACAGTCCCCGCGATATACTTAATACTATAGTTGTAAGTCGTTGCAATCCCCGTGTGCGGAGGCTATATTCACACCAACAGATTGCTGTGCCCACGAGGCTTGCCCTATGAGTGCATTGCCCTTGGCAGGCATTTACACCCCGAACGGTATTGGCATTGATGAGATCGAACGGCCAGTGTCAGGCCCAAGGTGGAACACTGCTATCACACAGATTCACGAGTTTTTTAGAGCTGCCCTAAATCCTGAGAGGCACCACAATGTCAATAAAACACCGCATCATCGTATCGCAACTTTCCGCCGCGCTGGTGGTCACCTCCGTAGGTTTTATTCCCACCGTGGCGCTTGGACAGGACACGCTGGAAGAGGTGGTGGTCACCGCCCGTAAACGCGAGGAGTCGCTGCAGGAAACCCCCGTCGCGGTATCCGCCTTTACCGGCCAGAGCCTCGAGGAGCTGGGATTGAGCAATATCTCCGACTTGACCAGGGCGGTGCCCAACGTCGACATGTACTCCGGCAACGGCACCGCCGGCAACGGCAACGTGTTCATTCGCGGCATCGGCGCCCGCAATACCGGGGTCAACTTCGACTCCGGCGTGGGTATTTACGTGGATGGCGTCTACGTCTCGCGGGCGGACGGCGCGGTACTGGACAACGTCGACGTGCAGAGCGTACAGGTGCTGCGCGGCCCGCAGGGCACGCTGTTCGGCAAGAACACCACCGGCGGCGCGATCCTCTACACCACCAATCGGCCGGATGAGGAGTACGGCGGTCACGCACAGGTGCGCGTCGGCAACTACAACCAGCTCGACAGCCAGGTGACGGTGAATGTGCCGCTGGTGGCCGAGAAGTTGCTGTCGCGCTTCTCGCTGTATGAAACCAAGCAGGACGGCTATGTGCACAGCGAAATCCCCGACAACCTGCCGCCACAGGCCGCGGGCAACTTCCCCTTTATCGAGGACGAGTTCAACGATACCGACCGCTGGGGCGGCCAGGGCCAGTTGCGCTGGTTGGCGGCGGACGACCTGACGCTGGACCTGAACTACAACTACGGCAAAACCGACCAGAAGGCGCGCGGCCAGAATTGTGAAGTGGTCACCGGCATACCCGGTACTGGCTGGCAGGCCGACCTGCAGGACGGCGCGATTGTCATTCCCTCCACCGGACAGAGCATTGAAGACTGGTGCCGCGCCAACCAGGATCTGGGCATGGACAAAATCATGGCCAACATGGATCCCAACGTGTACCGGGCAGAGGTGAACACCCTGGCGCTGACCGCGGACTGGGAGATCAGCGACGCGCTGAATTTCAAGAGCATCACCGCCGGGCGCAACACCGTGGGCGGTGAAGTGAATGAACTCGACGCGATGGGCATCGCGCTGCTGGGCCGCTCCAACTACCAGGGGAACGGCACCGCTGAGCGCGACACCGATGCCTACAGCCAGGAATTCCAGCTCATCGGCAACGCATTTGATGAAAAGCTGGACTATGTCGTGGGCGTATTCGGCTTCCAGGAGGAAACGAACAAGGGCGCGGCCGCGTCGCCGACGCTGTTTTTCAACGCCCTGGGCCAGCCCAAGACCGCCTTCTACCTCAGCAACCTGACCGAACTGCTGGCCAAAAATACGTCGGCATCCGCGTTCAGCCAGGCGGACTGGCACTTCGACGAGTACTGGACGGCGACCCTGGGCGCTCGCTACACCTGGGAGGAGAGAAGGCTGACGCGCGACTTAAAGGTGCCCGACGTGGCCACGCTGGCCACCACCGGCGATGCGGCCCTGCTGTTCAACACGTTCTACACTTTCCCCAGCGGGCCTGAGACCTTCAATCCGAACCACCTGTACATCTACCAGACGACGAACGGCGTGACGGATCCCAATAGCAGGCAGACCATGCACACGGATGACTCCAAGGTCACCCCGATGGCCAGCATCCAGCGCACCTTCGACAGCATGGGATTCATGGATTTCGGCAACGCGTATTTCACCGTGGCGAATGGCTTTCTCTCGGGCGGTATTTCCGATACGGTCGACCTGGCCACCGGCAGGGTCTATGAGTTCGACCCGGAAGAGGTCTGGAACTATGAACTGGGCTTCAAGATGGACGCCTGGGAACAGAAGCTGCGACTGAACACCGCCGTGTTCTACACCGATTACAAGGACCGGCAGCTCACCACCGTCCGCATCAGCCCGGAAGGCCGGATCGCCGGCGCCCTGATCAACGCCAAGTCCTCCTACATCTCCGGCATCGAATTCGAAGCCATCGTGCTGCCGGTCGACAACCTGCAGCTCACCGCCAACATCACTTTCAACGAGAGCGATATTGAAGAGTACGATGACTTCCAGGTCTCTGCCGCATCGGGCCCGAATCCGCCGCCAGGATGTGAGCGCATCAGCGTGTCCGGGGCGGGATTCGTGGACAACTGCCCGATCGATCGCTCCAACGAGAACATGCCGCGCCTGCCCGACAGCGTATTCTACCTGGCTGCGCAATATACCTACGAGTTCGAGTACGGCTCCGTGGTGCCGATGCTGTCCTGGTCCTACCGCACCAACCTGGACAACTGTTTCGACGCCTCCAGTTGCCTCTCCGGCATCTACAAGGTGGACCAGGAGGACTTCACTGCTCGCCTGACCTGGAACTCACCGGACATGAACTGGCGGGTGACGGCTTTCGGCAACAACCTCACCGACGAGCGCTATTCGGAGGGCGGCACGCCGCTGGTGGATGTCACCTCGACCGGGGGCAACATCTACAACCAGCCGCGCACCTACGGCGTCGAAGCCGCCTATACCTGGTAAGCTGGCACACTCCGCGAGGGCCGGGTCGAGATATTGATATCGCCCAGGTTTGCGGAAATATTCTGATGCTCTATTCAGTTTTTCGTGTGGAGTCACTCGAGGGATTATAGTAGACCCTTGAGGTTGAATTAATGTTCTATCTACTTTGCCTGACCTTGTTTTTGTTAGGTTAGTGGTATCTGACTCAAGCGCTAAGGGCCGTTCGTAGGCGAAGGCGGAAATTCCACCTACAAGCCCTCGAATGTCCCTTATTGGGTGCGGTCAAAGTGTGAGGGAGCGCAGTTCGGCATCCTCCACGCTGAAACGCCACAGTTCGTCAAACAGTTCCAGGTGCCTGAGTGTCGAGGCGCGTGAATTGGGCTCGTAAAACGCGTCGTGATCGCTGTCACCCGGTTTGTACAGCACGCCGTCCCGGTCCCTGATCACCACCGTTTCATTGTTCCACTGTGGATGTTCTTCGAGCTTGCGGATGTGTACGGTGCTGGGTAATCGGCGCGCCAGTTGCAGCAGCCGGTGACCGTAATTTACCAGTGGGCGCGAATCACTGATCAGGATGCGCACCTGGGTCTGTCGGCTGCGTCGGGCCAGGGCGCTGAGTGCGTCCACCAGCGCGCTGTTGTCAAAGGCCGCGTGATCCAGTTGCGGGCTGAGTATGCAAATGTAGCGCGAGGCGCTCTGGCAGAGCGAGACAGCATACTCGTCAAATGGCTTGGGATATTTAATACCGGTGACATAGTCGTTATTGGACATAAATAACTCCGCTTTCCAGCAGATAGTCTAGCAGAGCGACGGTGCCGGGATTGGCCAGCGCATGTTCCAGGTCCGCTGCGCCCAGGCGCCAGCTTTCGCACAGGATAAGCAGGCTCGGCAGTACAGCCTCATCGAAGACACGGCACTCGCCGTTGGCGAACACCAGTATGCCTTCAGCCTCGTGCTGCCACGCCAGCTTGGCAGCGGGCGAGAGTTCAAGAAATTGCGCGCCGTCCGCGAGCAGGGCGCGCGCTTCGGCCAGATCGTCGTCATCCTGTAACGGCGTGTAACGCGGCTCGGTAATCAGCTCGCCAAACCACTGGTTGCCGCTGGCCTGGTCGAGAGCTCCCTGCAACTGGGCCAGCGCCCGTTCCAGATCGCGCGGATGAATTTCCCCGGGGCGCGTCACCGGTGAGCGCCCGGCGTCGCGATAGAATTCATCCGGTTCCAGTTGCGCCAGCAGTTGGTCCACCCAGCGTGAGACCATGTCGATGATACGGGGGGCCCGGAAGCCAATGGAAAATGTCGTGCACTCGCCCCGGGCGATTCCCCAGTGGGCATAACCCGGCGGGACATACAGCATGTCGCCCTGCTGCAGCAGGTGTTCTTCAGAAGATGCAAAGGAACTCAGGATGCGCAGCTCTTCGTGGGGCAGCAGCGGTGAGGATTCATCGCAATACGGCCCCATCTGCCACAGCCTTTCACCTTCGCCCTGTAACAGAAAGACGTCGTAGTTGTCGAAATGCGGTCCCACGCTGCCGCCGTCGGTCGCATAACTGACCATAACGTCATCCAGGCGCCACTGGGGAATAAAATCGATCATCCTGCGCAATGCCGCAACCGCGGGGATATAGTGGTCCACCGCCTGCACCAGCAGTGTCCATGGCTGTTCGCGCACAAAATCGGACTCGATGAAGGGGCCATGGTGTACTTGCCAATTGTTACCGCAGCGTTCGATGAGGCGGGATTCGACGCTCTGCTCCAGCGCCAGCCCCGCCAGTTCATCACTGCTCACTGGCGGCTTGAAGTCGGCAATGGCATTCCTGATCAGCAGTGGCTTGCGCTGCCAGTACTGCGCGAGGAATATCTCTCTATCCAGATTCAGTTCCCAACGGCTGCTCGTCACTGTAACTACTCGATGGCCTTCGCCTGGGCCACGGCGTTACCGATATAGCTCGCGGGTGTCAGCGCGAGTAGCTCCTTGCGCGCATGTTCGGGCAAGTCCAGTGTCGCCACGAACGCCTGGATCACCTCCCTGCTCATGTCCTGTCCCCGGGTCAGCTCCTTGAGCTTTTCATAGGGCTTTTCGATGCCGTAGCGGCGCATGACGGTCTGTATCGGTTCTGCCAGTACCTCCCAGCTGTCATCGAGGTCCTGGGCCAGGCGGCTTTCATTGAGTTGCAATTTACCGATGCCCTTGAGGCTGGACTGGTAGGCGATCAGGCTGTAGCCGAAACCGACGCCCATGTTGCGCAGCACGGTGCTGTCGGTGAGGTCGCGCTGCCAGCGACTGATCGGCAATTTGGCGGCCAGATGACCCAGCACGGCATTGGCCAGGCCCAGGTTGCCCTCCGAGTTTTCAAAATCGATGGGATTGACCTTGTGCGGCATGGTGGAGGAGCCGACTTCACCCGCTACCGCCTGCTGCTTGAAATAACCCAGTGAAATATAGCCCCAGATATCGCGGTTAAAGTCGATCAGGATGGTGTTGAAGCGGGCGATAGCATCGAACAACTCCGCCATGTAGTCGTGGGGCTCAATCTGGGTAGTGTAGCCATTCCAGGTCAGGCCAAGGCCTTCTACGAAGTGCTGCGCGTTGGCCTGCCAGTCCACCTGCGGATACGCGACAAGGTGAGCGTTATAGTTGCCGACCGCGCCGTTGATCTTGCCCAGGTACTGCACGTGTTCCAGCTGGCTGAGTTGCCTTCTGAGGCGGGCGACGACATTGGCGAGTTCCTTGCCCATGGTGGTTGGGCTCGCGGTCTGGCCGTGGGTGCGTGAGAGCATCGGTGCGCTCGCCGTATCGTGTGCAAGAGCACTCAGCGCCGCAACGATCTGCAGCATCGCCGGCGCCAGCACCTGCGCGGATGCCGTCGCGCAGCATCAGGGCATGGGACAGGTTGTTGATGTCTTCCGAGGTGCAGGCGAAGTGTACAAACTCTGCAATGGACTCCAGCTCCTTGTTACCCGCGAACCGTTCCTTGATAAAATACTCGACCGCCTTGACGTCGTGGTTGGTGGTTCTCTCAATATCCTTGATGCGGCGTGCGTCCACCTCGCTGAAACCATCCAGGATATGTTCAAGCTGGCGGTTGGCTGTGACCGACAGGGGAGGCACTTCGATAATATCCTCATGGGCAGCCAGGCTCTGCAGCCAGCGTATCTCCACCAGAATCCGGCGCTTGATCAGCCCGAATTCACTGAAAACCTCGCGCAGCTCCGCTGTTTTGCTCCCGTAGCGTCCGTCGATAGGCGAGACAGCGGTGAGTGCTGACAGGTCCATGCATTTCTCCCTCTTTGAAAGAAGTGATCTTACACCACCCCCAGTCCGCGGGACAGGTTCTGGGAAGCCTGCAACAACTTCTTGCGCTGCAGCAACAGTCGCCAGCGATGCCCACCGAGTTGGCGCCACAGGAAGGCGGCGCGAATGCCCGCCAGTAGCAGCGCGCGGATGATGTCGGCGTTCCTGGAGTTTTGCAGGTGCTGCGCGCTGCCGGTGACCTTGATGCGAAATCGCTGGTGGCTCAGGGTGTCCTGGTAGATGCCGGAAATGCTGTGGCACAGTTCGCCGACATTGTCTGGAAAAATGCTCCGCGCGAAAACTGGTGTGTTCAAGTCGCGCGCGAACAATTGCCATCATGTCCGCGTTAGCCGCAAACTTGCGCTCCAGATAGATCAAACTGAATACGTAGCGAACCAGATCATGGTTCTCCCGGGCATTTTTATCCGCCAGCAAGTTGCTTAGATTATGCGAGGCCCAGTTTGACTCCGGGAACACCGCCAAAGATGTCCGCAGCGTTGTCGGGATTGAACACGAACAGGCTGTGAATGGATGTCTCAAGAAAATCCAGCGGGTAACTACCGGTTTTGGATATCTGGTCGACCAGGCGAGCCGCCTGCGCCACGCCAGCCAGGGCGATGGCCTGTTGTTCCAGATTTGAGAGAGTAGTATCGCTCATCTAGGATCCTGTTCTCTCAATAACACCGCCGCCAAGGCAGCGTTCATCCTGGTAAAACACCACGGACTGGCCTGGCGTTATCGCCCGCTGAGGTATCTCGAAGTCCACGCGGTAACCTTGTCCGGTCGAGTGACTAAGGGTGCAGGACTGGTCCTGCTGGCGGTAACGCACTTTGGCAGCGCAATGCAGTGGCAGTTGTGGCGGTACACCTGCCACCCAGTAGATATGCGCAGCGTACAGACTGGATTTGAACAGGGCAGGATGATCATTGCCCTGTGCTACCAGTAATACATTGCGCGCCAGATCCTTCTCCACGACGTACCACGGCGCTTCCTGACGCTGCGCCAGGCCGCCAATACCCAGACCCTGACGCTGGCCGATCGTGTGGTACATCAAGCCCTGGTGGCTGCCCAGTATTGCGCCGTCAAGACTGCGGATTTCGCCGGGCTGCGCCGGCAGGTACTGTTGCAGAAAATCCTTGAAACGGCGTTCTCCGATAAAGCAGATACCGGTCGAGTCCTTTTTCTTGGCTGTGGCAAGTCCATATTCCAGCGCCAGCCGCCGCACCTCGGGCTTCACCATTTCACCGAGCGGAAACAACGTTTTTTCCAGCTCTGCATGGCCCACCGCGTGCAGGAAGTAACTCTGGTCCTTGTTGTCATCCAATCCTTTCAGCAGCGTGCTCTTGCCATCTGCCTCGCCGCGGCGCGCGTAGTGTCCGGTAGCGATATAGTCCGCTTCCAGTAGCATGGCGTAGTCGAGAAATGCCTTGAATTTGATTTCCCGGTTGCACAGGATGTCGGGGTTGGGGGTGCGACCGGCCTGATATTCCGCCAGGAAATGTTCGAACACATTATCCCAGTACTCTGCGGCAAAATTCGCACCATGTAAGGTGATATCCAGTTTGTCAGCGACCGCCTGGGCATCGGCAAAATCCTCTTTGGCCGTGCAGTATTCAGTGCCGTCGTCTTCTTCCCAGTTTTTCATGAACAAGCCTTCCACCCGGTAGCCCTGCGCTTTTAACAGCAGGGCGGCTACCGACGAGTCGACACCGCCGGACATGCCGACGATGACCTTGCTGGCGCGGTTCAGGCTCATGGGCTGAGTATTACATCCAGAGGGAAACAAACGCCCTGCCGATGCCGCTCGATCACGGCCAGAGCCAGGGGGCTGCGCATTCTCGCAGACCGGGCGAGAATTGCGTCATAATCGAGCCAATGCACAGCATGGATGTCAGGGTCGAGTTCAGTATTTTCTACGCGCTGCAGTGGCGTGGCTAAAAACGTGGTGCGGAAATAGGTTATGCCAGTTTTTGGTGCAAGGTGCAGCGCTATACCAAGCACACCTTTTAATTCAACGTTCCAGCCTGTCTCCTCCAGTGTTTCACGCAGCGCGGCCGCAGTCATCGACTCGCCTTGCTCAAGGTGGCCAGCGGGTTGATTGAACACCAGTTCTCCACTGGTTTTATCGCGTTCCTCCACCATCAGGTATTTACCGTCTTTTTCGATGACACAGGCAACGGTGACGTGGGGTGTCCACTGGTGCATTTATTGATTACTCCATGGTTGTTTGCGCTGTGTAAAAACGCCGGGCATGTCCAGAGTCAGTTCACGGTACTGTCCCGGCTGCAGATCTTCAAGGGACCATTGCCCAATTGTGGTGCGCACCAGCCGCAGCGTTGGAAAGCCAACGAGTGCTGTCATACGACGAATCTGGCGATTGCGTCCCTCCCGGATGGAAAGTTCCAGCCAACTGTCGGGCACAGTCTTGCGTGTGCGAATGGGGGGATTTCTATCCCAAAGGCGGGGTGGCGGTACTCGCCTGGCGCGGGCGGGCAGGGTGGGGCCATCATTCAGGCTGACACCTTCAGTCAGTCGTGCCACTGCGTCCTCGTCCACTGTACCTTCCACTTGTACCAGATAGGTCTTCCACTGTTTGTTCGACGGGTTGGCGATCTGTTGTTGCAGGCGACCGTCATCCGTCAGTAATAACAATCCTTCAGAGTCGTAATCGAGGCGTCCGGCGACTCGGCAGGATGGTGCGGACAGAAAGTCGGCGAGAGTCGCTCGTCCCTGGTCGTCGCTGAATTGACTCAGCACGTTAAAGGGCTTATTGAACAGGATGAGTCTGGCCATTTGAAAAGTAGTCAGTAGTTTAAAAAAATCGCGCGGTGATGCGGGAGCTGTGGCAATCAACCATGTTACAATCCCCGCCGCTTTCTCAGGAGGTTCAGCATAGCATCCCCCTGATTTCCAGAAACCCCGCAGCATCGGAGTATATTATGGGCTACAAGCATATTCAGGTTCCTTCAGAAGGCGAAAAAATTACCGTCAATGAAGATTACAGCCTGAACGTCCCCAACAATCCTATCATTCCCTATATTGAGGGCGACGGCATCGGTGCCGATATTACTCCCGTCATGATCGATGTGGTTAATGCCGCCGTCGACAAAGCCTATGGCGGCAACAAGAAAATTTCCTGGATGGAAATCTACACCGGCGAAAAAGCCGCTGAGTTGTACGACGGCGACTGGTTTCCAGAGGAGACTCTGGATGCGATCAAGGAATACCTGGTTGGCATCAAGGGTCCACTGACCACGCCGGTGGGCGGTGGTTTCCGTTCACTGAATGTAGCCCTGCGACAGGAATTGGATCTGTATACCTGTTTGCGACCCGTGCGCTGGTTTGAGGGCGTACCGTCACCGGTCAAAAATCCGGGTGACTGTAACATGGTTATCTTCCGTGAGAACGCTGAAGACATCTACGCCGGCATTGAGTATCAGGCCGGGACTCCTGAAGCCCAGAAGGTAGTCGATTTCCTCATCAATGAGATGGGGGTTACCAAGATCCGTTTCACCCAGAATGTTGGTATAGGTATCAAGCCTGTGTCCGAAGAGGGAACGAAACGCCTGGTGCGTAAGGCCATTCAGTATGCGATTGACCAGGATCTGCCCTCCGTCACGCTGGTGCACAAGGGCAATATCATGAAATTTACCGAGGGCGCCTTCCGCGATTGGGGCTACGAACTCGCGCAGCAGGAGTTTGGTGGAAACTTGATCGATGGCGGTCCCTGGGTTTCTTTGAAGAACCCCAATAATGGCAAGGAAATCGTCATCAAAGACGTGATTGCCGACGCTATGTTGCAGCAGATTCTGACCCGTCCAAAAGACTACAGTGTGGTTGCAACCCTGAACCTGAATGGCGATTACCTGTCGGATGCACTGGCCGCGCAGGTTGGTGGCATTGGTATTGCTCCCGGTGCCAACCTCTCGGACACCATTGCCCTGTTTGAGGCTACCCACGGCACTGCGCCCAAGTACGCAGGGCAAGATAAGGTGAATCCCGGCTCTATCATACTTTCAGCGGAGATGATGCTTCGTCATATGGGTTGGAATGAGGCCGCCGACTTGATCATTGACGGCATGAACGGTGCAATCCAGAATCGTACGGTCACCTATGACTTTGAGCGACTGATGGAGGGGGCGACGCTTCTTAGCTGTTCAGAATTTGGCCAGGCGATTATAGATTCCATGTAGGAATTCCGGGAGTTATTCGACAGGGCTCGTGGCGACACGGGCCTTTTTTGTTTAATTTGCTACGGCGTTTCCACGGACTGTGAGCTTCATCTTTCGCCACCCTTGAAAACTCGTATAATAGAAACTATAGGGTGTACTTGTGCAGATAGTCTGTAACGAGAGAATTTAAGTGAAATTGATCCACCAGGCCGGTCAGTGGCGTATGAGCAAGGAGAAAGAAGATTCTGCGGGTGGACTTGCTCTGGAGGAGTCCAGGCCGGAACTAAAGCGTCCACCGCTGTTCAAAGTTGTACTGATCAACGATGACTATACCCCCATGGAATTCGTGGTGGAGGTACTTGAAATTTTTTTCCGCATGAACCGGGAGCAGGCCACCCATGTTATGCTGACAGTGCACACACAGGGGAAGGGGGTTTGCGGGATTTTCACGCGGGATATTGCCGAAACGAAAGCAGCCCAGGTCAACCAGTACGCCCGTGAAAACGAGCATCCCTTGTTGTGTGAAATCGAGGCCTTAGAGGGGTAGGCCCCCGGAGCGTCAACTATGCTGAGCAAAGACCTGGAACATACACTGAATGATGCCTTCAGGGGCGCCAGGGCAAAACGTCATGAGTTTATGACAGTAGAGCACCTGCTGTTGGCGTTGTTGGACAACAACGATGCCATCCGGGTTCTAAAAGCCTGTGGTGCTGATATTGGCAGTCTACGTGGCGATCTGGTGGAATTTGTCGATGCCACTACGCCGCTTATACCGGAGGATGAGGACCAGCGCGATACCCAGCCGACCTTGGGCTTTCAGCGCGTCCTGCAGCGTGCCGTGTTTCACGTACAGTCCTCAGGAAAAAGCGAGGTTACCGGGGCGAACGTGCTGGTTGCCATTTTCAGTGAACAGGAGAGTCAGGCGGTATTTTTCCTCAAAACACAGAGTATCGCGCGGTTGGACGTGGTGAATTATATGACCCACGGCATCTCCAAGGTTGCCAATGACGGCGATGCGGCAGAACCCGGGCAGGTTGGCAGTGACGAAAACCGTGCGGAGGAGGGCGAGTCCAATCCGCTGGATAGCTTTGCAACCAATCTGAACCTGGAAGCACTGGCCGGGCATATCGATCCACTGATTGGGCGTATTGATGAAGTGGAGCGGGTCGCGCAGATTCTGGCACGCCGACGCAAGAATAATCCGTTGCTGGTAGGCGAGTCCGGTGTGGGCAAGACCGCGATTGTGGAAGGACTGGCCAAGAAAATCGTGGATGGTGAAGTGCCCGATATGCTAAAGGACAGCGTGGTGTACTCGCTGGATCTTGGCGCGCTGCTCGCGGGCACTAAATACCGCGGTGATTTTGAGAAGCGCTTCAAGGGCCTGCTGAACGAGCTGAAAAAACGCGACAATGCGATTTTGTTTATCGATGAGGTACATACCATTATAGGTGCCGGGGCTGCTTCGGGCGGCGTCATGGACGCCAGTAACTTGCTCAAGCCGCTGCTCAGTTCGGGAAAATTGCGTTGCATCGGTTCAACTACTTTTCAGGAATACCGCGGTATTTTCGACAAGGATAAGGCCCTGAGCCGGCGCTTCCAGAAAATCGACGTAATGGAGCCAAGCCCCGATGACGCCTACAAGATACTGAAGGGCTTGAAGTCACGGTTTGAAGAACATCATGGCTTGCGCTATACCGACAAGGCCCTGCGCGTCGCAACGGATCTCTCCGACCGCTATATCACGGACCGGTTCCTGCCCGACAAGGCCATTGATGTGATCGACGAGGCAGGTGCATATCAGCAACTACTGCCGGCGTCCAAACGCAAAAAGGTCATCGGCGTGAGTGACATTGAGGCGGTCATAGCCAAGATTGCGCGCATACCGCCCAAAGCCGTGAGTAGCGACGACCGGGAAACCCTGCAGAAACTCGAGAGTAATCTGCAAATGGTCGTGTTCGGACAGGACCAGGCCATCAGCAGTCTGGCGACCTCGATCAAGCTGGCGCGCGCGGGCCTCAGGGCTGGTGAAAAGCCGATCGGGTCCTTCCTGCTGGCTGGGCCGACCGGCGTCGGCAAGACTGAGGTTACGCGGCAATTGGCCCGCCTGCTGGGACTGGAACTCATCCGCTTCGATATGTCGGAGTATATGGAACGGCACACGGTCTCGCGCCTGATTGGTGCGCCCCCCGGTTATGTTGGATTTGATCAGGGCGGGCTGCTAACGGATGCGGTTACGCAGCACCCGCATGCGGTGGTGTTACTCGATGAGATCGAGAAAGCACATCCGGATGTGTTTAATCTGCTGCTGCAGGTGATGGACCACGGGACCCTGACTGACAACAATGGGCGCAAAGCCGATTTTCGCCATGTCATCCTGGTGATGACCACGAACGCGGGGGCGGAGAGTATCAGTCGCCGCACGATTGGCTTTACCAGCCAGGATCACAGCTCTGACGGCATGGAAGCGATTAACCGCATGTTTACCCCGGAATTCCGCAATCGGCTTGACAGCATTGTGCAATTCCAGCCGCTGGCGAGAGGACGTGATACTGACTGTGGTGGACAAATTCCTCACCGAACTGCAGTGCCAGTTGGATGAGAAGCGTGTGACTCTTGATGTGGACGAAGATGCTCGGCTATGGCTGGTGGAGAAAGGCTACGACATTCATATGGGAGCGCGCCCCATGGAGAGAGTCATCCAGGAGCATATCAAGAAGCCGCTGGCAGAACTGGTGTTGTTCGGGTCGCTGTCGCAGTCCGGTGGTACGGCGCTGGTCCGTCTCAATGCGGCAGAGAATAAACTGGAGGTGACGGTAGAAGAGGAGGAGGCTGAGCTCCAGAAGAGCTAGCCGGGGCTTACCTTTCGCGGTAGGTGATACGTCCTTTAGTCAGGTCGTAGGGGGTCAATTCCACACGTACCTTGTCGCCGGTCAGGATGCGGATATAGTTCTTGCGCATCTTTCCGGAAATGTGCGCGGTCACCACGTGACCGTTTTCCAGCTGTACTCTGAAAGTGGTATTGGGCAGGGTGTCAATCACCTCCCCTTCCATTTCAATTTGGTCTTCTTTTGCCATCAGGCGGCAATCCTCGGTTAAAAAGAGGGCGCATTTTGCCTGAATCCGGGCGACAGTGCTAGCGTAAAATGCAGTAAGTCCAGCTTCAACGCTGAAGCGGAACTCCTGCGGCGTGGAATCTAGATCAACTCCGTCCAGCGGCTATTGATATAAACCTGTAGCGGGCGATAGTCAGCTTTGTAGGACATTTTCTGGCAGTCACGAATCCAGTAGCCCAGATAGAGATAGGCGAGGCCCATTTCACGCGCCTGTTCAACTTCCCAGAGGATGGCATATGCACCGAGGCTGCGTTTGTCCGCCGCCGGATCGAAAAAAGTATAAATGGCCGAAAGTCCGTCCTCGAGTTTATCCACCACTGCGACCGCAATCAGTCGGCCCTTATCGTAGAAGCGGAAGTAACGGGTACAGTCCCACACGCTGTTCAGGAAGGCCTGGTACTGCTCGCGGTCAGGGGGATACATATCCCCGTCCGAGTGCCGCAGGCTTATATAGCGGAAGTAGAGATCAAACGCAGCATCGTCGTTAATATCATCCGTACTTATGACCCTCAGGTCTTGATTGCGCTGCCAAATACGTCGTTGTCCACGCCTCGGTTCGAACCCTGCTACCGGTATGCGGGCGGGTGTGCAGGCATTGCAATGGGCACAGTGAGGTCGATAGATGTGGTTGCCACTGCGGCGAAAGCCCAGCACCGACAGCTTACTGTAAAGTTTCTGATCCACCGGTTGACGCGGGTCGACAAACAAGGTGGTCGCTTCCTGGTCGCGCAGGTAGCTGCAGCTGTGGGGGTAGGTGGTGTATACCTTGAGATCCCGCAGGGATGAAGTCACAGCAAGTCTCCACAAATGGTGGGTAGGTGCCAAATAGCGTCATCGGTTTCGACATCGACAGTTTGCGCAAGACGCCGCTCGAAGTCCAGCCTGCTGATGTTGCGCGCCCCCAGGGAGTTCAGGTGCTCATTCTCCACCTGACAATCGATCATATGGAAGCCACCGCGATGCAGAATATCTACCAGCGCTACCAGCGCCACTTTAGAGGCGTCGGAGGCCGCACTGAACATGGATTCGCCGAAAAACACTCGCCCCAGTGACACACCGTAAAGCCCTCCGACCAGCGTCCCCGTTTCGTCCATTACCTCCACCGAGTGGGCGAACCCGAGCCTGTGCAGCTGCCAGTATGCCGCCAGCATGTCGTCGTCTATCCATGTCCCGATCCCCTCGCGACGCACCCTCGCGCATTCGCGCATGACCTGGAGGAAATGCCTGTCTACGCCAAGATGGAAAACGTTCGACCTGAGAGTTTTACGTAGGGATCGGGAGATATGTAAGTCGCCTGGAAACAGCACCGAACGCGGATCGGGGGTCCACCACAACACCGGTTGTGGCGCCTGATACCAGGGAAAGAAGCCGCGGCGATAGGCGTCCAGTAGTCGCTGTACAGAGAGTCCTCCCCCGAAGGCCAGCAGGCCGTTGGGATAATCCAATGCCTCACAGGAAGACGGGAAGGCGGTATCGCTATCCAGTCTCGGGATTCGTCGCATGTCAATTCCAACTCAGAGCGCGTCGAGGTATTTTTCCGCATCCAGCGCCGCCATGCAGCCAAACCCCGCAGAGGTAACTGCCTGGCGATAGATGTGGTCCGCCACGTCGCCGGCGGCGAATACGCCGGGGACGCTGGTCGCAGTGGCGTTGCCATTGGTACCGCTGTGTATTGTGAGGTAGCCGTCCTTCATTTGTAGTTGTCCCGCGAAGATATCGGTATTTGGCTTGTGACCTATGGCGATAAAAACGCCGGCAAGGTCTACCAGACTGATGTTATTGCCTTGTACGGCCTTCACGCGCATACCGGTAACGCCACTCTTGTCACCGACGATTTCCTCCAGGGTATGATTCCACAGGATTTTGATCTTGCCCTCTTTTTCCCGGGCGAACAGTCGATCCTGCAGGACCTTCTCTGAGCGCAGGGCATCACGCCGGTGGACCAAAACCACCTCGGAAGCGATATTGGCGAGATAAAGGGCCTCTTCGACGGCCGTGTTGCCACCCCCAATGACCGCCACCTTCTGGTTGCGGTAAAAAAAACCGTCACAGGTGGCACAGGCGCTAACACCTTTTCCCGCAAACGCCTCTTCGCTGGGCAGGCCAAGATACTGGGCGGAGGCGCCGGTGGCGATAATGAGGGCATCGCAGCTGTAGCTTGACGAGCCATTGAGCAAGAACGGACGCACGCTGAGATCCACCTTCTCGATATGATCGAACACCAACTGCGCATCAAAGCGCTCTACATGCTCCTGCATCTGCTGCATCAATTGAGGACCCTGCAGGTCGGCAGCACCGCCGGGCCAGTTTTCTACTTCGGTAGTGGTAGTAAGCTGCCCTCCCTGCTGAATTCCGGTGATGACTACCGGTTTGAGGTTGGCCCGCGCGGCGTACACGGCAGCGGTATACCCGGCGGGGCCGCTGCCCAGGATAATCAGGCGGTGGTGCTTAACATCACTCATAGAGTCGCTTCCTGCTCACTGTTGTCATTGACTACACTGTCTACATTGGGACCGGGCTGCCTACCCGCTACATGAACACCGGCACGTACCACGCGCGGCCTGGCCACCGCTAAATAGTCGGTCGGGGGACCAGCCAATCCGTTCTGTATTGGGGCCGACTATGGTACTTTAAAGGCGGACTCGCTACAAAGAGCGATGCCACGTTAGATCAATTCTATAACCCTTTGAAATAAAAAATAAATGAGTTCACAATTACTTCTTGCTATGAACACGATAGTGGCCTCGCGTTTGAAGATTTCTTTACCGTTCGCCACCTGCAAGGACAATCAGTACCGTGCCCAATAGTACTAACGCAGACAGCTTTCTTGGCTCTCGATTGCGCGAGGGGGCTTTTATTGGCGTGACGGCCATGTGCCTGTACCTGTTGATGGCACTGGTTAACTTACAGCGCACGTGATCCCGGCTGGTCGGCGACGGGCAGTGGTGCCCCCATTCACAATCTGGGCGGCCCGACAGGCGCCTGGCTGGCGGATGTGTTTTTTTCGCTGGTGGGCTACGCAGCCTATCTGTTTCCACTGTTGCTGGCCTACCGGGCGCTGGTCCTGTTATTGCAACGGCAGCAGGTTAAAGCCTTTGACTGGACTACTTTTGGCATCCGGGCCCTGGGCCTGGTATTGGTGATGGTCGCGGGCACTGCGCTTGCTGCCATGAACGACACGGGTCGGTCTGCGCTGCCCCAGGGAACCGGGGGTATTCTGGGTCAGGCGATCAGCAGTGGCTTTACCGTGGCTTTTAGTGCAGTAGGTAGTCGTTTGATTTTACTGGCTATTTTCCTGTTCGGGATAACAATATTCACCGATCTCAGCTGGTTGATCCTGTTGGAAAAGGTGGGGGCGTGGAGTATCGCGACGTTCCACATCAGTCGGGAGCGACTGGCCCGCGGAATGGGCGACTTTCGCGACACGCGCAGGCGCGAGAAGGCCGTGGAAGCGCGTAAGCTGGTCATTACTGAACACGTGGAGAAAGCCCGCAAGCGCCAGCCGCCCAAGATCAAATCCCTCAACACGCCGATAGAGAAAAGTGACCGAATCGAGCGGGAAAGACAACAAACCTTGTTTGAGGCGCCGGCGACCGGCGACCTGCCGCATCTTGAACTGCTCGATGAGTTGGTAAAGGACCCCTCCAGAGGCTATTCAAAAGAGGCTCTGGAAGGCCTCTCGAAATTACTGGAACTGAAGCTGCTGGATTTCGGTGTCACTGCGGAAGTGGTGGCGGTCTACCCTGGCCCGGTAGTCACCCGGTTTGAAATCCAGCCAGCGCCGGGGGTCAAGGTATCGCGCATCTCCAACCTGGCCAAGGATCTGGCTCGCTCCCTGGCGGTCATCAGCGTACGGGTGGTGGAGGTGATTCCCGGCAAATCGGTGGTAGGAGTTGAGATTCCCAACGAAGACAGAGAAATCGTCAACTTCAGGGAAGTCCTGTCATCCAAGGCCTTTGAACAATCAAAATCCCCCTTGACCCTGGCGCTGGGGCACGATATTTCCGGCCAGCCAGTCGTCGCCGACCTGGCAAAGATGCCGCACCTGCTGGTCGCCGGTACCACAGGGTCCGGTAAATCCGTCGGCGTCAACTCCATGTTGTTGAGTTTGTTGTTCAAATCCGGGCCAGCAGATGTGCGAATGATCCTCGTAGATCCCAAGATGCTTGAACTGTCGGTATACGATGGCATACCGCATCTGCTGACCCCGGTGATTACCGATATGAAGGACGCGGCCAACGGCCTGCGTTGGTGCGTGGCGGAGATGGAGCGGCGCTACAAGCTGATGGCTGCCCTGGGGGTGCGCAATCTTTCTGGCTACAATCGCAAAATCGAGGACGCGCATAAAGCAGGAGCCCCGCTCACTGACCCCCTGTGGAAGCCCGATCCCAGGTTCGCGGCGACCAATGAGGAGCAAGCTCCCCCTAACCTGGAGAAGCTGCCAAATATCGTAGTGGTGATCGACGAGTTTGCCGACATGATCATGGTTGTCGGCAAGAAGGTTGAGCAGCTGATCGCCCGTATCGCCCAGAAAGCACGGGCTGCCGGAATCCACCTGATACTCGCGACCCAACGCCCCTCCGTGGATGTCATCACCGGGCTGATCAAGGCCAACGTGCCTACCCGAATCGCCTTCCAGGTGTCCTCCAAGATTGATTCGCGCACCATTCTGGATCAGGGTGGCGCAGAGCAACTGCTGGGGCATGGGGATATGCTTTACCTGCCCCCGGGTAGCGGCGTACCGAATCGCGTGCACGGTGCATTTTGCAGTGACGAGGAGGTGCATCGCGTCGTCGCCGACTGGAAGCGCCGCGGTGCACCCCTGTATATCGAGGGCCTGCTCGACGAGGGTAGCAATACACCGGTAACTCCCGGAGAACTGCAGTCGGATGCAGCGGACCAGGATGACGAAAGCGATACCCTGTACGATGAGGCCGTGTACTACGTAACCCAGAGTCGTCGCGCCTCAATATCTTCTGTACAGCGCAAGCTGCGTATTGGCTACAATCGCGCGGCGCGACTGATAGAGGCGATGGAAATGGCGGGCGTTGTCTCCGATATGGGCACCAATGGTCAGCGCGAAGTATTGGCGCCACCCCCGCGCGAAGCCTAAGCTGACAACCGGACATTCTATGACAAAATATTTACTCACCATCTGGCTGGGTCTCGCGCCGCTGTTGTCACTCGCCCAGGCCGAGAGTGATGTCGATGATTTGCTGGCGTCTTTGGCGCCAATCAAGCACCTGCAGGGCAGTTTTTCGCAACAACAGTACGGGCAGGACAATCTGCTGCTGGCCGAGTCCAGTGGCAAGTTTAGACTGCTTCGGCCCGGCTATTTCTCCTGGGAAATACTCAACCCCGATGAGCAATTGATTATCGCTGGGCCGGAGTTCATCTGGCATTACGATCGCGATCTTGAAACGGTGACCCGTCGCCCGGTCACCAGTAACGCCGAGATGACACCCTTGCAAATTCTCGGCGGTGACGAATCTGCGCTGCGCGAGAAATTCCAGGTCGTACGCAAGGCCGAGGGTGCACTTTCTGCTCACCCCACGGTCGGCAGATGTCGGGTTCAAACAGCTCACACTGTATATGAACAAGACGCAGCTTACGGGGATGGATATCCAGGACAATCTGGACCAGAGCGTGGTGATCAAATTTGCTGACCTGGACAGCCAGCACTACGTTGAGCAGCGCTGACTTTGCGTTTACGCCACCTGACGGGAGCTGACCTCTTTTACTATGACGAGTGACCTGTTCACAGAACCCGACACAAGTTCCCCACAAAGCGCGGAAGCAGTCGACGCAGGTTATCAGCCGCTTGCTGCGCGCTTACGTCCGCGTACCCTGGCAGAGTTTGCCGGACAGCCTCATATGCTCGCTGCGGGTAAACCCCTGCGGCAGGCCATAGACAGCGGTCAATTGCACTCCATGATTTTCTGGGGTCCCCCGGGGGTTGGCAAAACGACGCTGGCCAGGATCGCCGCCGGTCACGCCAATGCACATTTCCTGCAGTTATCCGCCGTGCTCAGCGGTGTCAAGGACATACGCGAGGCCGTAGCCCAGGCCAGGCAGCACAAGGTCCAGGGTCGCGATACGGTTTTGTTTGTTGATGAGGTACACCGTTTCAACAAATCCCAGCAGGACGCGTTCCTGCCTTATGTCGAGGATGGCACAGTCATTTTTATTGGTGCCACCACTGAAAATCCGTCCTTTGAACTGAACAACGCATTGTTATCGCGCGCACGCGTCTATAAGTTGCGTCCGCTTGATGCCGCTGAAATTGAGCCGGTGTTGGCCCGTGGCATGGCTGGCGCTCGGCGACAGGTGTGACGGCAGTCGAGGGTTGCCTGGCACTGATCGCGGCACAGGCCGATGGTGACGCACGCCGGGCGCTCAATCTGTTGGAGCTGGCCGCGGACCTGGCGGAGGAGGGCAGGATCACCGCCAACACGCTGGAGGAGGTACTGCAGGCATCGCTGCGGCGTTTCGACAAAGGCGGCGATCTGTTTTACGACCAGATCAGTGCGCTGCATAAGGCTGTCCGGGGCAGCTCTCCGGATGCGGCGTTGTACTGGTTTTGTCGCATGCTGGATGGCGGTTGTGATCCGCTGTACATCGCGCGTCGCGTTGTGCGCATGGCCAGCGAGGACATAGGTAATGCTGATCCGCGGGCACTGACCCTGTCCCTGGAGGCCTGGCAGGTGCAGGAACGCCTTGGTAGCCCCGAGGGCGAACTGGCTATTGCCCAGGCCATTATCTACCTGGCGTGTGCCGCCAAGAGCAACGCGGTCTACACCGCGTACAAGGCCGCCCGGGCCGACGTGGCGCAAGGTGGTACGGAAGAGGTGCCGCTGCATCTGCGCAATGCGCCGACCGCATTGATGAAAGACATGGAGCATGGGGCCGAGTACCGTTACGCCCATGACGAAGCGGAAGCCTACGCGGCCGGGGAAAACTACTTTCCTGAAATGCTGCGTGATCGCCAGTACTATTTCCCGGTGGAGCGGGGGCTGGAGCAGAAGATCCGGGAAAAACTCAAATACCTGCGTGAAAGAGACAAAATCAGTACAATACGCCGCTACGATTAAGCCGGTATTGCAAATATGAAATACCTGATTTTCATCGCCATCGGAGGAGCCTCCGGCACCGTATCGCGTTATCTGTTGGCGAACTGGGTGCATGGTTTATGGGAGGGAAAATTGCCCATGGGAACCCTGCTGGTGAATGTGCTTGGCTCCTTTGCCATCGGCATTGTCTACGTGATGGTGGTGGAGCGACAGTTCATTCACGCGGATTGGCGTGGCGTGTTGATGGTTGGTTTTCTGGGTGCGTTTACCACGTTCTCGACCTTCTCCCTGGAGACAATTAACCTGTTTGAAGCTGGACACTCCATCCACGCTTTGGCGTACATGTTTGGCAGTGCCATCATCTGTGTAGTGGTGGCAGGGGTTGCCATGCATCTGACGCGGGTACTGATCTAGGCGGTCGGGCTGGTAGCCCCGAATTTTTTGCGAATCTTGTCACAGGAACTAGCAGCATGTTGGATATCAAGGTGGTCAGGCAGGACCCCCAGCGCATCGCGACGGCGCTCGCTGCCCGTGGTTTTTCCTTTGATGTGGCCCATTTCAATGCGCTGGACGCGCGGCGTAAGCAGGCCGACATAGATAGCCAGAATTTGTTGGCTGAGCGCAAGAGTGCGTCCAAAAAAATCGGTCTGCTGGTGGGCCAGGGCATGAACGTCGACGATGCCAAGGCACAGGTGAATGAATCTCTGGAAAAAATCGCAGCGCAACTCGATGCCCTGACCGAGCAAGCCAGGCAAGCCCAGGGTGAATTGGAAGACCTACTACTGCGTACACCCAATATTCCCGCCGAGGACGTGCCAGCGGGGAGAAGCGAAGCAGACAACGTTGAAATTCTGCGCTGGGGCGCAGCCAACAGAAGTTTGAGTTTCAGGTCAAGGACCACGTGGCACTGGGCGAGGCCCTGCAGCTACTGGACAGCGAGACAGCCGGTGAAGATAACCGGGTCGCGCTTTACCGTGATGTACGGTAACCTGGCAAGGCTGCACCGCGCACTGATCCAGTTCATGCTCAATCTGCATATTGAGGAACACGGATACTCAGAAGTTTACGTACCTTACATTGTCAACCGGGAGTCACTGCTGGGCACCGGGCAACTGCCCAAGTTTGAAGAGGATTTGTTCAAGCTGCGCTCTGAGCAGGATTTGTACCTGATTCCGACGGCAGAAGTACCGGTGACCAATATTGCACGCGACAGAATATTTGAGGACGCCGAGCTGGGCGAGGCTGGCCTCCGGTTTGTCTGCCATACGCCGTGTTTTCGCAGTGAAGCGGGCAGTTATGGCCGTGATACGCGGGGTATGATCCGCCAGCATCAGTTCGAGAAGGTCGAGCTGGTGCAACTGGTGCGCGCGCAGCAGTCTGCCGCTGCGCTTGAACAACTGACAGCACACGCAGAGAAGGTTTTGCAACTGCTTGCATCTGCCCTACCGCAAGATGGTTCTGTGCGCTGGAGATATGGGCTTTGGCGCCAGAAAAACCTACGACCTCGAGGTGTGGCTCCCGGCACAGGATACCTACCGCGAGATTTCCTCCTGCAGCAGTTTTGGCGACTATCAGGCGCGCAGGATGCAGGCGCGGTGGCGCAACCCGGCTACCGGTAAGCCAGAGCTGCTACATACCCTGAACGGCTCCGGCTTGGCGGTGGGGCGCACCCTGGTAGCCATCATGGAAAATTATCAGCACGCCGACGGCAGTATCGCCGTCCCTGCTGTACTACAGCCCTATATGGGCGGCGTGAGCGAACTCAGGGTATAGAATTTTGGAATTTCTTCCTGTCTGCCTGAAACTCACCGATGCCCCGGTGGTATTGGTGGGCGGCGGCACGGTGGCCACGCGAAAAGCGCGGCTGTTGCTGCGTGCGGGTGCCAACCTCACCGTGGTGTCACCGACCATCAGCAAGGAGCTGGAGGCCCTGCTGGCTGAACACGGCGGCGTGTGGCAACAGGCACGCTACCGCGACGATTGATCTGCACGGCAAGAAACTCGTGGTGGCGGCGACGCCCGACAGGGCGACGAATGAACAGATCTTTCGCGATGCCACTGCGCTATCGATCCTGGTAAATGTGGTCGACACACCGGAACTCTGTACTTTTATTTTTCCGTCCATCGTTGATCGCGACCCACTGGTGATTGCCATCAGTAGCAGCGGTCGCAGTCCGGTGTTGGCGAGAATTCTGCGCCGCAAGATCGAAGCGCTGGTGCCTGCTGCCTATGGGCGACTGGGGGCATTTGCCGGGCGTTTTCGCCAGCTGGTGAAAGACCACATTCCCCAGGACAGCCTTCGTCGACTGTTCTGGGAGCAGGTTCTGGAAGGGACAGTAGCGGAGCAGGTGCTCTCGGGCAGGGAAAGCCAGGCGGAACAACAACTGCGTGAGCGCCTGCAAGACACCAGAGATCTGTGCGTGGGTGAAGTTTACCTCGTTGGCGCCGGACCCGGTGACCCGGACTTGCTGACGTTCAAGGCGGCGCGGTTGCTGCAGAACGCCGATGTCGTGTTGTACGACCGGCTGGTGTCTCCGGCCATCGTCGATATGGCCAGGCGCGATGCACAGCGCATCTATGTCGGCAAGCGTCGCTCCGACCACAGCACTGCCACAGACTGAAATCAATCAATTGCTGGTGGATCTGGCACTTCAGGGTAAGCGTGTGGTCCGCCTCAAGGGAGGCGACCCCTTTGTGTTCGGTCGGGGCGGGGAGGAGATTGAACTGCTGGCCAGACACCGTATTCCGTTCCAGGTGGTGCCGGGCATCACCGCTGCCAATGGTGCTGCCTGCTACGCCGGTATTCCGCTCACCCACCGGGACTATGCCCAATCGGTGCGGTTTGTGGCCGGATACCTCAAGGGAGATTCCGTGGAGCACGACTGGAGTACGTTCCAGTCGACGACTGAGACGCTGGTGTTCTACATGGGGCTGATGGGATTGCCAGTGATCTGCGAGCAGTTACAGGCCCATGGCAGGTCGCCTGATACGCCGGTGGCACTGGTGGAGCGGGGCACACAATTGGAACAACGCGTACTCGTGGGTACTTTGGCGACCATGGTGGATGTGGTCGCCCGCGCGCAACCCAGAGGGCCTACGCTAATCATCGTAGGCGATGTCGTGCGCCTGCATGAGACCCTGTCGTGGTTTGGCCAGACTGACGGTTAGTGCACCAGCGCTTTCCCACTGTGCACGGCATAGCTCTGCTGTTTTAACAGGAGGACATCGACCAGCACACGACCAGCTTCAATGAGCAGTACGTCGTCGTCCTCTTTCTCGCCCTCGTTGTCGCTGTCATCGTCGTCGCCTTCGGCATCAACGGCAATCTGCTGGTCCAGGTCATCGGCCTCTTCTTCGTCGTGCTCCAGCGCGGTCAGCAGTTCCTCGCCCGCGTGCCTTGCGCCGTTTGTTCTCGATGTTGAGGGCTTTTTGTTCCTGGCGAGTCGCGCAGTGCGATCCGCGCCTTTTCATTCAGTGGCAGATTGGTAATTTGGCGTGTTTCCTGCGCCAGCTCAACCTGGTCTTCCAGAAAAATGAAGTCAGGATTGTGGGCGCTGCGCTTCAGGAATTGCGACTGGATGGCCGGCAACACGGTAGACAATTCACCATAATTGCTGTGGCGGATAGGGCTGATCTGGTCCCAGTTAAGGGCGTGGTCAAGTGCGCTTTCGCCTATTTCTTCCGTGTCAAAGATTGTTGGGAATTCCACATCAGGTACAACACCTCTATGCTGTGTGCTTTCACCGGAGATGCGATAAAACTTGCTTTCAGTGATTTTCAGTTGACCTTCGGTGAGAGGAATGAGCGTTTGCACCGTACCTTTACCGAAAGAGCGGTCTCCGACAATAATACCGCGCTCATAGTCCTGTATGGCGCCGGCAAAAATTTCGGAGGCGGAGGCGCTCAGGCGATTTACCATTACGACCAGCGGGCCTTTGTAGTACGGACCTTTCAGTCGCTTGCCGTCTCGCCAGACCCGGCGTGATGAATGACGGATCTGTACGGTAGGGCCATATTCGATAAACAGCCCCGTGAGTTCATTGGCCTCCTGCAGGGAACCGCCGCCATTGTTACGCAGGTCGACAATGATACCGTCCACCCCTTCGGCCTCTAATTCCTGCAGCAGATTTTTTACATCCCGCGTGGTGCTCTTGTAATCCTCGTCGCCCCGGCGCATGGCGTCGAAGTCGATATAAAACGCCGGTATATCGATTACCCCAACCTTGATGATCTTGTTACCCTCTGGTATTTCGATCACTTTCTTCTGCGCGGATTGCTCTTCCAGTTTCACCTTGTTTCTGACAATCGTGATGATCCTGCGTTCGTCGGCGGATTTTGACTTTGCCGGAATAACTTCCAGGCGTACGGTGGTATCCTTGGGGCCGCGAATCAGTTCCACAACTTCATCCAACCTCCAGCCGATCACGTCTTCCAGAGGGCTATCCACACCCTGACCGACCGCCACTATGCGATCGGCGGGTTGCAAATCTCCCTGCTTGTCTGCGGGTCCTTTGGCCACCAGGCTGGATACTTTGGTGTATTCATCGTCCATTTGCAGGACTGCGCCGATTCCCTCCAGGGACAGGCTCATGTTGATGTTGAAATTCTCTGTGCTTCGTGGAGACAAATAGTTGGTATGCGGATCGTACAGTTCAGTCAGGGCGTTGGCATAAATCTGGAACACATCCTGACTGTTGTATTGCTTCACGCTCTTGAGCTGGCTGGTGTAACGTTTTTGCAGGGTGGGGACGATTTCATCCTTGGGCTTGTCAGCCAGTTTCAGGCTCAGCACCTGGTTCTTGAGTTGCTTGCGCCAGCGGTCGTCCAATTCCGCCTGATCTTTGGCCCACTGGATATCCTCCGCATCAAGTGGGACGCTCTCATCGACGCTGAAGTCCAGGGCGGCCACCGCTTCCGGTAGAGTCTTGATCAAATTGTCCAGCCGATCCTGCAGTCGCTGGTGATAACGGTTGAATATTGCGAATCCCGCATCCAGCTTGCCTTCCTGGAGCTGGTCATCCATGACTGAGCGATATTGCTCGAACTCGGCGATATCGGCTGCGGTGAAGAACATTTTGCCGCTGTCCAGGCTCTTGATATAGTTGTCCAGGTGTTGTGACGAGAGATCATCGGCATAGGCCAGTCCGGCGTAATGGCGTTCCTGGAGTTGTTCGATCATCTCCACGATGGTATCCCGCTGGGCTTCCGTCGCTTCAATGAGGCTCCATGCAGGTAATGACAGAGCCCACATCAGGGCTGTGGAAAAGGCGAGGGTGACGGCACCCTTGATGTAACGTAATGGACTCAAAATCGTCTTACCTGAAGTAGGCGGCATTGCGTCTAGCTTGGCATAGCGCTAAGTGGATTTAAATACCAGAAGTTAGGCTACCTATATAGCATAAAGTTCATTGGGCTTTGAATCAGAGTTCTATTTTTGTGAATCGTGCACATCTATCGTACATATAACAACAACTTGGCCATAATTTGTCATGGCGTCTTTGCAGATTGAAAGGCCGCAAGCAGTTGCGCTCTCAGTTGCCGCCAGCGGTTTCTTTTTCGAACTCCGCGATGGCCTGTTCCACCGGGCCCAGCATGGCGGCGGCGCGGGGGTAACCCGCGTACTGGGCAATAAACAGCAGGAACTCCCGCGCTTCTGCCGGATTGATTTCGCCGCGCTTGAGTGACGCCTTGATCTGGATCTTGAACGTCGCGGCCTCACCTTTTTCCGCGATGATACCCAGCAGCAGGATACGCTTGTCGCGCATGGACAGCGTCTCGCGTGTCCACAGTTCGGCGAACAATTGCTTGAGCATGATATCGCTAAACGCGTAGCCCTCGGGGGGCACCACCACATCACCGGCGTAGACATCCTTGATGGTTTCCTCGCCCAGGGCGCGGCGTTCCTTGTCGTTCATACATGTGTCTCCTGTCGGTCTAGTCGAGTGTGCCGAAGATTTTGTCGTAGAAACAGTGTAATGGTGGCGTAGTTGCCCTTGTGCATGTTTTCGTGATGCACATGATGCTTCGCGACAATCCAGTTCAGGGTCTTGTAGGGGAAATAGGGCAGATCAAAGATAGACGTGATTGATCTGGTTGATCAGCGTGAAGATCACGATACGTCGGGATAATGGTGGCGATATGAAATGGTCCGAGCAGTGCCGCCAATACGACGATCGAAGCCATGTAGAGCGCCAGCCCGATAAAGGTCTCAAGCGGGTGCACATAATGGGCATCCAGGTAGCTGGGATTGCGCGCCTGGTGATGCACGGCGTGTATCTTGCGCATGGGCCCCTGCCCATGAAACCAGAAGCGGTGCGACACATAGTAGAAAAAGTCATAGAACATCAGGATGATGAAGATGTCCAGCAGGATTTCCCACACCGGCTGTGGCGAAACACGTAATACAGAACGGAAGTAACAGGGTAAAGAACGTGAGATTGCAGTACATGCCCGACCTTCTGCGTGGCGCGTACCACCGGCGGGTATTTTTCCTGGGCCCATCTCTCTTATCCTTCTCCTTGTTGAGTGCGCGCATTTTCCCCAGGGCGGGTACGCTGAACGCCAGCCGCTTGCCCACTATGGTAATGGCCGCGATGCCCGCCAGGGCCAGCTAGTGAACCCAGTATGTTGTAGTGTTGCCACACGTAAGACAGCCACTCGTTGTTCATCGTCATTTACCTCGTGTTCCCGGAAGGGCTCAGCAGCAGCCTGGCCAGTGCCTGGCTGCCGTGATCTCCCAGTTGTTGCTGAAGTTGTTGCGCCAGCAGACTGATGTCGGCTGTGCCGTTTTTTTCAAAAATGTCCTGTTCCAGCCGCAGGCCGCGATACAGCTCGTGCAGCGTGGCATTCATGCGTTTGAGCGCCGCCTGGCCGATGATCGCGGCAAATTCCTGTTCCAGTTCCTCAACGCTGGCCACCGAGTCCGCGATGAGAGCCTCACCGCGAGCGGTAAACTGCAGCACCACCTGGCGTGCATCCAGGGGGTCCGCATGGCGCCGCAGGTAGCCCAGTTCCTCCAGTTCAGTGGCGATAACGCTGATGGCCTGCTTGCTGACGTCGTGGGTAGCTGCAATTTGCTGGATACGCCCGCCGGCCGGGCCGATAAGTGTCAGTACCTGACCGAAGCACAGCTTGAGTCCGGGATGACCTTTCGCGCGGGTCAGTTCCATGAGTCGCTGCAGGATATAGTCGGACAGCCTGGGCAGTAATCCGCCCATGACCACGTGCCCGGTTGGCGCATTGTCCTGTGGGGTGAGTCCCAGGGAAAGCGCCTGGTATATCTTCCACAGCGACCTGCTGGTATCGGCAATCGGGGCCTCGCCGACAATGTCAGCGAATTGCTTGTCCAGTTGCGCGACGATACGCAGGCCGTCGCGGCGCAGCTTTATCCCCCGGGGCGACAGTGTCAGTCGCTTGGCGCGACCGTCCACTGGATCAGCCGCCCGCTCGATGTAGCCGGCTGCTTCTACCTGTTTGACTGCCTGGTTACAGGCCTGGCGGGAGATGCCCAATATTTCCGCCAGATCCGTCAGTCGTTTGTCGCCGTCGCCAATCAGCGTCATATAGGGGGAGAATCCCAGGCGCAGATTGTCATGCCCACACTGTTCCTGCAGTGTGTACATCATGCTGGTTTGGAGATAGCGTGCAACCCCGAGCAGGTGCCTGGAGAAGTTGTGGCGGTATCGATTCCAGACCATGCCGGCGTCGATACTTTTTGGGCTCATTGTGCTCATGAAGGAAATAGTAAACTCTAATTGACGACTAGTCAATTTATATTGACAGTATAGTTTTTGTGCGGCTACACTGCCGCGCTGTCGGCCGTGTACTGCTACACCACCAAAAACATAAATGGGAGGGGAAACCGCATGAGCGGGAAAACGAATGTCGGCTATATAGGCTTGGGCAATATCGGCAAGCCATCGGCGCTGCGCCTGATCGGCGATGCGTTCAACGCGCATGTTTACGATGTCTATGCACCTGCCGTGGAAGAATTGGTGGCAGCGGGTGCCGTGGGCTGCGCCTCGGTCGCCGAACTCGCCAGTGCCTGTTCGCATATTGGCATTTGTGTGCGCGATGATGCCCAGGTAGAGGCCCTGCTGAAGGGTGAGGATGGCATTTTCGCCCATGCCGCGAAAGGTACCCTCATTGCCATCCACAGCACGGTGACCCAGGCAGGCCTGCTGCGCTGGGCGCAGGAGGCCGCGGCCCTGGGCCTGAAGCTGATCGATGCGCCGATAACCGGCGGGGCCGACCGGGCCGCGGCGGGTACGCTCTGTTACATGGTCGGCTGCAGCGGGGAAGACCTGGCCCTGTGTTCGCCGGTATTCAAGACCTCGGCGGAAAAAATCGTGCATGCGGGAGGCATAGGCTCCGGCATAGCGTTGAAGCTCTGCAACAATTTTATGCAGTACGCGGAGTTCGTCGCCATGGCGGAGGCGCTGCGCCTCGCCGAATCCTGCGGTCTCAAGGCGGAAGTCCTGCGCGAAGTCGGCATGAGCAATGGCGTCGTCAACCCGCAGATGTTCCAGTTTGCCACCGGCCGCAACGCGGTACTTCTGCCGACCGACGATCCCGGTATCATCGGATATTTCACCGCGATGGGTGAACTGGCGCGCAAGGATCTCGATTGCGCCATCGGCACCGCCGCCGAAAAGGGGGTCGTCATGCCCACCTGCCAATTCATCCGCGATCGCATTCTCGATGTCTTTCTGGGCCGGGATGAGTCCGCCCCACCCACCGCCAGGAAGCAATAAACATGAATCCCGAAACCCGACTTTTTATTGACGGCGAGCTCTGCGCGGCCGCCTCCGGCAAGACCTACGCCAATATCAATCCCGCGACGGAGGAAGTGATGGGGCAGGTGGCTGACGCTGGCCCGGCAGATATGGACAGGGCGATCGCCGCCGCGCGCCGCGCCTTTGATGAAACCGACTGGTCCACCAACCACGCCTTTCGACTCAAGTGCCTGCAGCAGCTACAGCAGGGATTGCGGGCGGTGCAGGAAGAGTTCAAACAACAGATCGCCGCCGAGACCGGCTCGCCGATCGCGTTGTGCGGCACGATGGGGCCGCAGTGCGAAATGCCCATCAATTTTATGGACTACACGCTGCAAAGCCTGCCCGGCTACGAGTGGAGCCGCGATATCGGTATCGCGGAGTTGATGGGCATCAGGAGCCGGCGTCTGGTGGAAAAAGAGGCCGTCGGCGTGGTGGCCTGCATCACGCCCTGGAACGTGCCCCTGCAGATCAATCTTGCCAAGTGTGTGCCCGCGCTCGCCGCAGGCTGCACGGTGGTACTGAAAGCAGCGCCCGATACACCGTGGACGGCCACCATGCTGGGCCGCGTGGTCAAGGAATACACGGATATACCGGCGGGGGTATTCAACGTGATCACCTCCGAGGATCCCAAGACGGTGGGTGACCAACTGGTGAGCGATCCGCGCGTGGACATGGTGTCCTTCACCGGCTCCACCGCGGTCGGCAAGCACATCATGGCGCGCGCGGCCCAGACCGTTAAAAAAGTGTTTCTGGAATTGGGCGGCAAATCAGCCAACATCATACTGGACGACGCGAATGTGAAATCCAGCCTGTTCAGTTGCATCGGGGTTTGTTTCCACGCCGGGCAGGGCTGCGCCATTCTCACTCGCTTGTTGGTTCCGCGGTCACGGCAGGCGGAAGTGGAAGCGTTGCTCCCAACCTATTTCGGTTATATTCAGTACGGCGACCCGCAATCCGACAGCCAGATCATGGGCACACTGATCAATGCGCGCCAGCGCGCCCGGGTGCTCGCCTACATCGAGAAGGGAAAAGCCGAGGGCGCCCGCCTGCTGATGGGCGGTGGCGTGCCCGCGCATCTGGAAAAAGGCTACTACGTCGAACCCACGGTGTTCGTGGATGTGACCAATGAAATGACCATCGCCCGTGAGGAAATTTTTGGCCCGGTGTTAGTCGTGATTGCCTATGACGACGAGGATGATGCAGTGCGCATCGCCAATGATTCCGACTACGGTCTGTCGGGCGGTGTGTGGTCCGCGAGTGAAGAGCGCGCGCTGGCGGTGGCGCGACGCCTGCGTACCGGCACCGTCAATGTCAACGGCGGCCTGTTCTTCGCACCGGACGCACCCTTTGGCGGCTACAAGCAGAGCGGAATCGGCCGCGAAATGGGCCGCGAAGGCTTCGAGGAGTATCTGGAAACCAAGACGATGGGCATCGCCGTATGAGTACGGATTTGCAGAACCGGGTCTATATCGTCACCGGCGGTTCCAGGGGTTTTGGCCTGGCCATCGCCAAAAACCTGGTCGAGCACGGTGCGCGGGTCGGACTGCTAGGCCGCAACCTGTCGGGGCTGGACCAGGCCGTGGCTGAAATCGGCGCGGATCATGCCTTCGGCGCGGTTGCCGATGTGGGTTCGCGCAGCAGTATCCAGGCGGCCTTCGCAGCGATCAAAACCCATTTCCAACGCCTGGATGGGCTGGTCAACAATGCTGGCCTCGCCATGCCCAATACGGTAGAAAACCTCATCGAAGACGAAGTGATAACCCAGGTCCAGACCAATTTCCTGGGTACGGTATTCTGTTCCCAGGCAGCTATCCCGCTGCTGCGCGGCGGTGACAATCCCCGCATCATCAATATTTCCTCCGCGAGCGCCTGGCACTACGACGAGATGTGCCACCTGTCCATCTACGCCGCCACCAAGGCCGCGGTGGAGCGCTTCACCCGCGATTTACGACAGGAGTTGCAAGTCGATGGTATCGGGGTAACCTGCATCCGCCCCGGCGGCGCGTGGACAAGTTTCGCCGACGGCTGGGACAAGGGCGCGACCGAGGCGGGGATAGCGGCCTGGAAGGACGTCGGCGCTTATATGGATACCGGCATGGAAGTCACCCATGTGAGCGAGGCGGTGCGCTTCTCCCTGTCACAACCCCCGGGCGTGGCAGTGGACCTGCTGGAAATCCGGCCCAACATTCCCATGTCCAAGAAGGACCTTTTCGGCTAACAGACAGAAGGTAACATGCATGAGCGATATACTCGGTTACAAGGGCAAGAACGTGGTCATTACCGGCGCCGCCTCCGGGATGGGGCAGGCGGCAGCGCAGCTGCTGGTAGATGTCGGCGCACAAGTGTATGCGCTGGACATCGCCGAAATATCGGTACCGGTGGCGCATAGCTTACAGGTCGACATGAAGGACCAGGCCAGCCTCGACAAGGCGCTTAAGTCGCTCCCTGCTGACGTGTACGCGCTGTTCAACTGTGCCGGTGTGCCGAACCCGCCGTTTTCCGCCGCCGATGCGGTGCTGATCAATTTTTCCGGCCTGCGCTACCTGACCGAACAACTGCTGCCGCGCATTCCCGCTGGCGGTGCTATCGCCTCCATCGCATCGACTGCGGGTATGGGCTGGAAACCCAATCTGGCGCGGGTGCGTGAATTTCTCGCCCTGGACAATCAACTGGAAACGGCGGCCCAGTGGCTGCGTGAGCACGGCAAGTCGGTACCGGACGGCTACGGATTTTCCAAGCAGTGCATCATCGTGTACACCATGACCAGGGCGAAGGACCTCGCGCAGCGGGGCATACGCATCAACTGCATCGCGCCGTCTCCGACCGACAGTGGCTTCATGAAGAAGCTGACAGGAGAGGGACAGATTCCGGAGGAGGCAGTCGCGCTGTTCCTGCCCTCCAACGGCCGCTACGCGGTGGGCGCTGATATGGCCGGTCCATTGGTATTGCTCAACAGTGCACTCGCGGGCTTTATCAGCGGGAACAACCTTCCGGTGGATTTCGGCTACTGCGCGGAGATTATGATGGGACAGCGGGATGACCTGTTGGGTATCGCCTCCTAGATCGGTGGTAACAGCTTGAAAACTCTTATAGTTGGCGGCACTGGCCTGACGGGCGCACATGCTGCGTTGTATTTACGCGATGCGGGCCACGAAGTGACGCTTCTGTCGCGCTCGGCCCCTGCGCTGGAGTGCCTGGGCGGCTTTGCACACCTTGCCGGCAACTACGTCGACGATGACCTGCCCTTCGAGGCGCTCGCGGATTTCGACCAGATGGTATTTGCCGCTGGCGCCGATATTCGTCAGTTACCGCCGGGTGCGGACGAGGCCGAATTTTTCGAGCGCGTAAATACACATAGCGATACCGCGCTTCTTTCAGCGGGCCAGGGACGCGGGGATTCGACGCGCTGTTTATGTCGGCACCTACTATCCCCAGGTGGTGCCGGAGAAAATCCACAGCAATCCCTACGTACGTTCGCGCCACCTGGCGGACGAGGGCCTGCGCGCGCTGAACAGCGCCTCCTTCACCGTGTGCAGCCTCAACGCACCGTTTATCCTTGGTCATGTGCCCGGTCTGGTCCTGCCACATCTGCAGGTGCTGGTGCAGTACGCCGCGGGGCGACTGCCAGGCATGCCAGTGGTGGCGCCCGCCGGCGGGGTGAACCATATCTCCAGTAAATCCATGTCCGAAGCCATCGCCGGCGCACTGGCGCGGGGCATCGGCGGCAAGGCCTATCTGGTGGGGGATGAGAATCTCAGCTGGAAGGCGTATCTGGAGATGTACTTCGAGGCTGTCGGCAATCCGGTGACGCTCGATGTTTCAACCGAGGAGCATCCCCTGTTACCCGATGTTATCCTGTATGCCGGGCGCAATGCCGTGATCAGCTATGAGCCGGATAACGGTGAATTGGGCTACAGCCGCAATAATGTGCGTGCTACTGTGGCCGCACTGGTACAGGCTTATCTTTAGCATAAGTCAGCAGTTGCAAGTTCTACAGAGGGAAAATAGGGAGCAAACAATGGGCATATTGAGTGACGAGGTACTGCGCGCCACCGCGGATAAACTGATTGCCGCGCATGAGGAAGCCTCACGCACCAACGACTGGCTTTTCTTTGTAGATGAACTGTATGCCCAGGACTGTATCTATACCTGCCAGTATGCCGGCGTCATGGAAGTTACTGCCAGCGGCATCGACGAGATTAAAGCCACCCATTACGGGCGCGATATGAAGGTAGGCTGGGAGGGCTGGACCTTTCCCTACATCGGCGTTTATACCGGCGTGGGCAACAAACTGGTCACCCACTGGATGAACCGGGGACCGGGTACGCGTGCTGATGGTTCCTGGTTTGAAACACCCGGAATTTCCTTCCTGACCCTGAATGACCAGGCCCGGATTTGCCGCCAGTTCGACATGTTCGATCTCACGCACCAGATGAAACTGTGCGACGACCTCGAAGATGCCGGGCTGTTGTCCGCCCAGCTCAAGGCGCAGTGGGTGTTGCCGATGAAGGCGAAACTTGAGGCCCAGCTCTCCCGCAATCGCTGACCTTGAAAATTACAATGTCGCCGCGCCATTGTCGTTCTGTAGTTCTACTGACTTTAATGTGCTCTGTTGCGTCTATAGCAGTCTTTGCAGCGGATACGGATAGACATTATCGGGTGCGAGCGATCGATGCGGTAGAAAGTTGTGGGGGACTCAATAAAGCTGTAAAAAGGGCCAAGACGCAGGACGATTGGGGCGATCTGTACGGCTATTCGCTCTACACAATGGGCTACCTAACAGGCATCAACAGGTTGGCCCCGAACACCTACGACATTGCGGGCAAGAAAAATACTAAAACTCTGATGGTATGGCTGGAAAACTATTGCCAGGTACACCCGGAAGATAGCTTTGACAACGCCCTCTATCGGTTGACCGCCGAGTTGTATCCATACCGCTCCGCCGCAAGCCCTGATTAGGTGACTATTGGCACTGCGGAAGTGACGTGAAGTTTGAAATGAGCCAGACTACTTTTCAGTCGGGCATGGGCCTGGATCATGTCTCGACCTGCAAGCGTAACAACGGTATTCTTAAACACAGTGGTGCATCTCCGCAGTTTGTTTGCCTGCCCCGCGACATTCGATCAAACCGACGAGCCGCTTTTTTAAGCCGCTAACACACCAGATCCGGTTATAACGTCTATGTACGAAGATTTCTACCAACTGCAGGCCGACCCGTTTCGCTTAAGCCCAGATCACCGCTTTTGCTTCACCCATAGTAGCTATGGAAAAGCAAAAGCCTACATGCATTATGCCCTGCATCGGGCAGAAGGCTTTGTCATGATTACCGGCAAACCTGGTACTGGGAAGACCACGCTGGTAAATGACCTCCTTGATGATCTTTCCCTAGCAAAGATCACAGTGGCAATGTTGGTGAGTACTCAGCTAGAGGCCGACGACCTACTGCGAATGGTGGCATTTTCCTTCGGCCTAAATGGGGATTTCTCCGATAAAGCCACGATCATTCAGAAACTTACAGTGTTCCTGACTCGACACTGTCAGGAAGGTCGACATGCACTGTTGATCGTTGATGAGGCGCAAGATTTATCGATTTCGGCAATGGAAGAATTGAGGCTGCTAACAAACCTGCAAATCAATAATCAGCCACTATTGCAGATTTTTCTCCTTGGCCAGGAAGAACTACGGGATTTAATGCAAGGGCCAAAGATGGAGCAGGGTCATCAGCGGATCGTAGCCGCATGCCACCTTGAACCTCTTAAAGAAGAAGAGACCGCCGCCTATATCAGACACCGCTTATGTAAGGTTGGTTGGGATGGAAACCCGCAAATCAGTACGACTATCTTTCCAATCATCCATAAATTCAGCCTCGGTATACCTCGCAAGATCAATCTGATTTGCAGCCGGTTATTCCTTCACGCCTTTGTGGAGAAACTTCAAAAAATTGGCGTGAATGATATTCGGATTGTCCTGACCGAGCTTCAGCAGGAGCAGCTGATACCATCAAATCAGGCAGGCTACCCCATGTTAGAGGCGGTTGATTTTTTCGAGTTGGAGGACGATTACACGGATGAGGTGGAACAGTCTCCGAAATCAGAGGCCACAGCCAAAGAGATACGCAGTCCAACCGTCCCTATTCCTGAATTGGAAGTCCCGCTATCCCCCGACATTCCTGTTAATGAATTGCCCACAGGCCCCGATCCTATCGAGCCGGTCACCTATACAACAGCACCCACCCGACTGCTTACACCTGAGAATGTGACGCAGGCAGAGCTCACGGCGGCTCTTGCCCCGGCCGATCAGCCCATGCCGGAAAAAAATGCAATACAAGTTGATAAAGGAATTGATCCTGGGCAACACGTCGACAGCCATTTCATCTCGCCCGATAAAGTCCCGGTAACGCCGGAGAAACCTGGACCAATACCATCTGAAATGCCCGATCCAATACCCGTACCAAAATTAGACCCAGGTCCGGCTGCCTCGGAAAATGACGATTCCCCACCCGAAAGAGCGCCACCTGATTACAGCGAGATACCGCAGATTTCCATCGCAGCGCCAACTGATCTCGCTCGCACCACACGCAACAGGAGATACTGGCTTCTCACTTTATCATTGGTAGGTTTGTTGGCTATAGGCGCGGCATTCTATGTCATAAATAGAACCTCATTTGATTTCAGGCCACTGGTACAACAAGCTCGCCAGCTTAAGGCCTATATATTCGACAAAGTAAGCCCTCAAAAGCCTGCCATAACGAGCAATAAACTTTCATTGACCCAACCAGAAGTAAGTCATGATACAAACCAGAAATGGACCGCTCCAACGCCTGTACCAGCCGCTCACACAGAACTACTTAAACCAATTGAAACGCCGACGGTAAGTGATCCCGTCGCAAGCGACCAAGACCAGCAAGACGAGATGATTTCGGAAAAGGCGGCCCATCCTGTTGAGCAGACCAGGTATGCCGATAACATTGAGACCACGGATGATCTGAGCACCACCACACTAATGGTCGACACGGTCGGGTTGGCTACAGCAGAGCACCCTATTGATAACCATGCGCCAGAATCAAGCGGGATTGATTCAGCAGAAACGCCCGCTGCAATAGCAACCACAGGGAACGAGACCACACTCAACAGAGTCCAAGCTCGGCTAGTACTATTTCCCTACAAAAGCATGGAAATACTGCCACAGTTTAAGGAGCTTCTTGATGAGGTGGCCGATGAACTCAAGGATTCCCAGTACGCAGGAGCACGGATAGTTGGCATTATTGACAACAGAGGGAAAGGGAGCAGCGATTACAAGCGTAGTATATCCATCCAACGCGCAAAGGAGGTCGCTGGCTATCTCATCAATCGTGGCATCGCTCCTGAGCGATTACGCATTGAAGAAAATACCAACCTTCAGAAAGACAAGCCCGAGAGTAGCGAATACCAAACTTCACATCAGCCGGAAAGAGCGGTAGAAGTCACTGTGCTTGCGCCAGTTGGCAGGGAAAGCCAGCGCGCGGCTATGGTACTGCAGACATCCTTGAGTAAGCCCAGGATTGGAAATGCGGAGTTGCTGAAAAAGGTTCCGGAGTTGGAAGCCAAGAGTGCCAGCGGCAATTAATACCCTGATCGAAGTCGTGCAGGACGGTAACGGCGACTGGATCGAGGCTGGCTGAAAATTAATTTCCGACACTGACCCGCTAAGGCGGGTTTTCATGTGCCACTATGAACAACATCACACCTTAGCAACTCTCACAGTGACGCACTTCACCCTATCCCGGTTATCCAGTGGCGGCGCGCTTCACGCTGACCTACTGTGAGGGTGCCGGGTCGCTGACTACGACCTGGCATCTCCTAAGGTAGCTTGCCCGCCCTGTGCGGGCTTTTTATTGGTGCGCCAGGCATGGGCGTAGCGCCTTGACGGGCGCTGTCCCGTTACACGTGGTGGTGGCCGGATGCCTTGGCGGAGCAAGTCCTCTATCGACCGGGCAAGGGGAACGATAAGCCGGACGGTAAGGGTGTCCATCGCGAGGTGGAAGCTGAAGGCACCTATCACATAGACGGTTCCGGAGTACCAGCGCTACACGGGATTCCTGATGCAAATGCCAGAGCGAACAACACCTTTTCCAGAGCCTCGGCCGCTGCCTACCCACCAGCTTCCAGCCCAGCCAAGGGTAACAACCAGTACTAACAATTACGGCACAGTAACCTGCCGTGAACAATAACAATGGGGATTGGCTATCCGACCCGCGCAGGTATCCAGTGCGGTAGACCTGAGCGCGGCACTTGATTTGGCGCAACAGTTAAGGATTCAGCCGGGATCGCACCTACTCACCTTGCCACTTGCACACCATCAACATAATTAACATCCTTCAAAATATTGCCATTTTCAGCCCAAACAATTTTCTTCCCGTGCGGCTTACCATCTACATAGTTCTCCTCAAGCATCTTCTGGCCATTCTCATACCACTTTTCCAACTTCCCATGCGGTTTCCTATCTACAAAGTTCTTCTCAGACCGCTTCTGGCCATTCTTGTACCAAGTTTCATACTTCTCGTGCAGTTTCCCATTTGCAATTACAAAGTTCGCTTCATGAGTCTTATGGCCATTCCGAAGCCAGCCTTCCTGCTTACCGAGCTGTTTCCCATCTACATAGTTCAACTCAGACCGCTTCTGGCCATCCTCATAGAACTCAACCACCTTTCCAGTGTAGGGGTCTGGGTCATCAACTTTATAAGCAAAACCATTCCTTTCCTCCAGTTGCTCGAGTTCAATGGCTTTGCTTTGTGGTTGCTTACTGTCATTACATCCACCCAGCAACATTAACGTAAGCAGCGCGACTACCGTTTCATTCAGCTTCATAGCTTTTCTCATTTCCAAGTGTTAGTGACTACATCTTGAGGCCCGAACGCCTTACCTGCTTGTCGAAGTCATCCCTGCAGTGAGCGTAGCGCAGCGGCGATGGCCGCGCCGGTAGTCAGTGCGGGTCCCGGCTGCTAACCACTGTGCGAGGGTGATTGCACTGTAATGCTCGAGAAATGGCGGCTAATTTGCGGTTGCTGTTTCGGGTCCGCGCCTAAGCTGCGCGAAGTGTTGCCCGCTGCAACAAATACGCAACAAAGTTATAAAATTGTATCTATTGGCTTTTTGTCGAGTTTTTATATCTCAGTAGGTTAATGGTCCGCCCTGCAAGATTTGAACATGCGACCTTCCCCTTAGGAGGGGGACGCTCTATCCAGCTGAGCTAAGGGCGGAAAATCTGAAGTTGCGAATTATTTCGCGTCAACTGCCAAATGGCAAGCCGCTATTTGATCAGCCGGTACTCCGAGTAAACCGGATTATGCATTTCCTTCAGGTAACGCGTGGGAAACCAGGGGTAGAGGTTAGGTACGCCGCTCTTATCCAAGTACCAGCTCTTGCAGCCTCCGGTCGCCCAGGTGGTGGTCTTGATTGCTTCACCCATTGCTGCATTGTAATCCTCGAAGGCAGACTGCTTGGGGGCGATGGCGGCGAGTCCATCCTTCTTCATCCGATCCAGCATGCTGATGATGTAGTCGACCTGATGCTCGGATATGGCGATGAGCGACAGGTTGCCCACGGGGCCGGTCGGGCCTTCCAGCATCCAGAAGTTGGGAAATCCGGGCACCGCGACCGCGCGATGGGCACGGGGTGAGCCGTCCCAGCGCTGCGCGAGATCCGCGCCGTCCTCGCCAGTAACGCGGGCGGGCAAAATGAAGGCGGCTGCATCGAAGCCTGTGGCCAGTATCAGTACATCCAGTTCGTGCAGCTTGCCGTCTGTGGTTCGTACACCCGCCGGTTCCACCCTGGCAATTCCTTCTGTGATCAGGTACGCATTCGGGCGACTGAGTGCAGGGTAGTAGTCGGAACAAAAGATCAGCCGCTTGCAGGTGGCCTGGTAGTCCGGTGTGAGCTTGGCTCGCAGTACCGGGTTGGGAACATTGTCCTCCAGGTTTTTACGGCAAATCTGGGTCATCCAGCGCTGCATGAGCTTATTGCCGACGGTGGCCGCGCTGAAGGTGCGCACCAGAATCTGGAAGTAGTAGTGATAGACCAGGCGCTGCATAAAGGGAAACATGGCAAGAAACTGGTTCCACCGGGCTGAGTATTCCTTTTGCGGCAGAGGGGCCACCCAATGAGGCGTGCGCTGAAATACATGCATTTCAGCGACTCTGCCCGTGATCGCACCGACGATCTGGCAAGCTGTGGAGCCGGTACCGACGATGCCCACACGTTTTCCTTCCAGGGGCACCGAGTGATCCCACCGGGCAGAGTGGAAAGACGCGCCGGCAAAACTTTCCAGACCGTCTATGTCTGGATAAACCGGTTGATGCAGGATCCCGGTAGCGGAGATGACGACATCAAAGACTTCCCGCTCTTCGTTGGTGGTGGTCAGGCGCCAGCGCGGAGCCTCATATACCAGGGCTGTTACGGCGCTGTTGAATCGCACTTTTTCGGTCACGCCGAATTCTTTGGCAACAGATTCCATGTAGGCCTGGATGTCAGGGCCGTAGGAGTAGCGGTGTGGCCAGTCGGCTTTCAGGGCAAAGCTGAATGAGTACCAGCGTGACGGCACATCGCAAGAGAGGCCAGGGTAGGTATTTTCCCGCCAGGTGCCTCCAACTCTGTCGGTTTTCTCATAGACAGTGAGATCCGAATAACCCGCGCGTTGTAATTTCACCACAGCGGCAATGCCGGACATCCCTGCGCCGATGATTGCAATACGCGGTTGGCGCCCCGCCCGTGCCCAGGGTTGGGTGGCTAGCATGGCGTCGCGATGGTCTGTTTCAGTCATGCAGGGAACTCTCAATTTGGATGGAGTTAAGGTCAGGCCACAGAGGAGTAGAGTATCGGTTATGGCAATAATCGGCCAGCAATTCTAACGCGACGGGCGAGGAATCTGGTGAAGGAAAGACCAAACTCGACGTGGAGTTTGTCAAGCTGCGCGCAACATTCGGCGGCTTTGTTGACCCGCGGTGTCAGGCATTGATCTGGGTCAACACTGGATATTTTCTTTTGTCCTGCGCTTGAAAAAGTCATGCTGCGACCCTACTTACTGACACAAGGGCAGATATGCCCATTTTCAAAGGAGAATTATTATGAACTTGGTACCGCGTAACAATTTATTCGATATCGATCGATTCTTTAACGATTCCTGGCCGCAGATGATGGAATCCCAGGCGGCTACAATTTTCGCGCCGCGCGTGGACATCAAGGAAGCGGGAGATCACTACGAGATTACTGCTGAGCTGCCCGGTGTAGACAAAAAGGACATTCACGTGCATGTCAAGGACGGCATTCTGACCCTGGAAGCGGAAACCATGAAAGAAGAGCAGGAAAAGAAAAAGGGCAGAATCATTCGTCAGGAAAGGCGCTACGGCAAGTTTATTCGCAGCTTCAATCTCGGGGTTGACGTGCAGGAGGCGGATATCAAGGCGACGTTCAAGGATGGAGTGCTGACGTTGCAAGCACCCAAGATTGTTGAAAAAGTGCAGGAACGTCGGCGCATCGACGTCGACTAACTGATTAACGTCGCCCGGATGACTTTGTGCGGCAGGTGCTCTTGTCTGGCAATGTTGTCCGGGTTTAGTCATTCGCCCTCCGCAAGGGGGGGGCAAATGCACGCTGCGTGAGGCAATAACCCTTGGTCAGGTAAAACATGGCGATCAGGTTTGCGGCCAGTTGATTACCTACAGAGGTGCTGTCGCCCTGCAGCGCCCGCTATAATAACGCTGCCTTCTGCGGGTGCTCTGTAGCAGGCCGATAATGATAGCCGGCAGGGCTATGTATACTCTGAGCCCCGAGGCGTTTTCCATGTATCCTGTCAGTGCTTGCGCCATTGGATTGAGGGCCAGCAGTAGCACGGCTTCGTACAATGCCCGTTTGCCGGTAATGTGCTTGTACAATCCTGGTTCTTTGATTCCTGCGCGCTCGGCAATCTGGCGCAGAAAGGGGTCATTTATGCACGTTAAAAAATTAGCGATTAATATTATATTGAGGTACTAGTGCAGCTGCGTATCAGGGATCTGGTCAATGAGGATGCCTCGCTGATAAGCCGGCGCTGCTGGTCGGATGCGGGAGTTTATGTGCTGGAAAAGCGCGGTATATTTGCCAAATCCTGGCTATTCCTCGGGCATGAATCCCAGATCAGGTTGCCGGGTGACTTTGTCCAGGCCTACATGTGCGAGACACCAATCATCCTGTCCCGGGGCCTGGATGGCGCCTTCTACGCCAACATCAACAGCTGTACCCATCGCGGCTTACCCGTATGCCGGGCAGACCACGGCAATACGAAACGTTTCGTTTGCCCTTATCACAACTGGTCGTACTCAGTAGAAGGCAATCTGGAGACCATACCCCAGGAGAGCGAGGTCTCTCACAAGCCGGATAAAAGCCAGCTCGGCCTCAAGCGTGTGCCGCGTGTTGAGGTGTGGCGCGGCATGATTTTCGGCAGCTTCAATGAAAATATTATCCCGCTGGAAGAATACCTGGGAGACATGCGCTTTTACCTGGATGCCTTCTTCGACCGTTTTCCGGCCGGCATAGAATTCATGGGGGCACCGCATCGCTGGGTGATCAACGCCAACTGGAAACTCCCGATGGAGAACCAGTTGGGCGATGTCAACCACGGCGCATTTCTGCACAGCGCGATCATCCCCAGGGAGGCCCAGGACATCATCGAGAAGCTCGGCTACAGCGTGGTCACAACGCCGGGCCACGGCGCTACGTTTCGCTTGATGCCAGAGGACGCCCCCGTGGACGATGTCGCCTGGGGGATGGAGGCGGTAGGCTCAATATTCGGTGGTGATGAAGTACAGAATTACCTGCGAGAGATACAGGCCAAGGCGGCCGAGCGGGTAGGGAATTTGCGTTCGCGTATGAAGGGACTGACCTACGGTATCTATCCCAACCTGTCCTTTCTCTGGTCCAACACGTCTTTCAAGGTCTCGCATCCGCGCGGCCCGGGAAAGGTGGAGTACTGGTCCTGGGCCGTGGTGCCCGCCGATGCCCCGGATCATATCAAGAGGGTGTTACGCACCAATTACAGTTCCTTCTTTGGCCCGGCTGGCATCCTGGAGCAGGAGGACTCAGAGGTGTGGAGCCAGCAGTTTCTGGGCAGCAATATCGATTTTGCCGATGATCGTCCCTACTATTACGGGCTAGGCCTGGGAGAGGAAAAATCCCACCCCGATATGCCCGGCCTGGTCAGCGTGACCGCCAACGAGTTTTATGCGCGGCACTTTTTTATGCGCTGGCGGGATGAACTGCAGGCTGTGGAGGATGCGCTATGAGCATGTTGTCAGTGGAGGTCGCACCAGAGCAGCAGCGTGAGCTGGAGCGATTCTATTTCCACGAGGCCCGCCTGCTGGACAATCGCCAGTACCGGCAATGGCTGGCGCTGCTCAGCAAGGATATTCGGTACCTCATTCCTGCCCGCGTCAATGTGCAGGTGAATAACCGCGAACGTGGAGAAGAGGACATGATCAGTGTCGAGCGTGAACTCGAAGGAGAGGACTCCATGGGTTGTCCACACCGCGAGGAAAATTACATTCTCCTGATGTTGCGCGCGGAACGAGCCTACAAGATTAACTCATGGTCGGAGCATCCTCCCGCCCGCACCCGTCGCATGGTGGGTAATATCGAGTTGATGGCGCGACAGGGTGACACACTGTCGGTGCTCAGTAATTTTCACCTGTATTACACCCGTCCCGGCAATGAGAATGTTATGTACAGCGGGCAGCGCCGGGACACGTTATTGGCAACACCCGAGGGATTTCGTATAGGTCGCCGTGAAGTGGTGCTGGATTACGCCAATATCGAGTTGCCGACGCTGGGCTTGTTATTCTGATGCGTGAATGAGGAAGTGTCCTGTGCAGTACCGCCCCAGACAGAGTCTGCTCAGCTGTTTGTTGCTTTGCGCGGTGGGCGCTGCCACTACTCTGTCCACCTCTGGTCTGACCCGGGAGCTGGACCGAGAACGCCGGGACTACACCGATGCTGTCCAGGCGATCGACCGTGGGCATTGGACGGAATATGCGAAGTTGCGTCCTGGCCTGGATGACTACCCGCTGGCCATCTATCTGGATTTTTTTCAACTCATTGGCCAGCCCGACAAGGTGCGGCCTGCTGCAGCCCAACGTTTCCTCAGTCGCAGTACTGATACACCATTGCCCAACCGGTTTTTGTCGGTGTACCTGCGCGAGGCCGGAAAAGCGCAGCGCTGGCAGGATTTTCTACAAGTGATGGCGATCGAACCCAATAGTGTCGCATTGAAGTGCTATTACTTCAGGGCGCAACTGGCGCAGGGCAACAAGGACGTGGCCTGGGAGGGAGCCAGCAGACTCTGGGTGCAGGGCAATTCCCTGCCCCGGGAATGTGACCCACTGTTCGACCTCTGGCAGTCCTCAGGCGGGTTGACTGACGATATGGTATGGATGCGGCTGCTCAACTCTTTCAAGGCGCGCCAACGCTCGCTGCTGCAACGCGTGGCCACAAACAGCAGTGCTCAACTGGCTCCCTGGGCAAAGAATTTGCTGGCCGTTTACGATCGTCCGGAGGCGCTCCCCGAACTTGCATTGCCCGCAGACAGCCCTTATTCGCCGGACATCGCCAGCCACGGCCTGGTCCATCTGGCCGCTTACAGCCCGCAGAACGCCCTGTCCTACTGGATGGATTACCGGCAGAAATTGCAGTTCACTGCCGAGCAGGTGCGCAACGTGGAGTACGCCATTGCCGAGCAGAGCCTGTTCTCGCGTATAGCGGAACATCGCGACTGGCTGGACGGTGCGCTGGCACGGCTTAACGATGACAGATTAGTGGGCATGCGCCTGCGGTGGGCGCTGTCCGAGCAGGACTGGGCTGCTGTGGAACACAACTTGCCGCTGTTGTCTGCGTCAGCGCGCGAAGAAAATGTGTGGCGCTACTGGCAAGCCATCGTACAGGAGCGAGGCGGCGCCACTGCTGCAGCCAAAGCCGCGCTGGAGCAATTGGCTGGCGAGCGGGATTACTACGGCTTCCTCGCAGCGGACAAATTAGGGCGTCCTTATTCATTCAACCACGATTACCTGGCAGATGACTGCAGCGTCACCCGTGACGCGGCTGCCGGCGGTGCAACGCATAGAGGAACTGAACTTTCACAACAACGATATGCTGGCGCAGTCCGAGTGGTTCAAGGTGTTACAGGATACGGCAGACCGTGGCCAACTGCAGGACCTGGCACTGCTTGCCTCACAGAAGGGCTGGTACCGCATGGCGATCGACGCGGCCGCGCGGGCCGAAGCGTGGGACGCGCTGGACCAGCGTTTCCCCACACCCTACCAGAGTATCTTCAAGCAGCATGCGGCGGCGCAGCAGGTGCCGAGCACCGAACTGCTGGCCATTGCGCGCCGGGAAAGCGCCTTTTTTCCCGGCGCACAATCCCCGGTCGGGGCGCGCGGCCTGATGCAGATCATGCCCGCCACCGGCGCATCGGTAGCTACCTCGCTGCGACAGCCACACCGGGCATTCTGACCTGTTTGATGTGGACCACAATGTGTCGTTGGGCAGTGCCTATTATCGCCAGTTGCTGGATCGTTTCAGCGGCAATCGTGTATTTGCCTTGAGCGCCTACAATGCTGGGCCCCATCGGGTGGAGCGCTGGCGCCACGTCGCGGGGGAGGGGGTACCGGTTGAAGTGTGGATCGAAACCATTCCGTATCTGGAAACCCGCAACTATGTACAGGCCGTGCTGGCCTATAATGTGGTGTTCCAGTATCTGCTGGGGGATACTCAGCGCCTGTTGACGCCTCTGGAGCGACAGGCCAGTTACTGAGTCGCTGTGCTCTGGGGCGCGGTCCAGGGACTAAACTTTTTCTTTGTCACATAGGTTGCCTGCTCAACTATGCGCGATACGCGTTCACTTTTGTTGCACAGTGATTTTCCGCCGGTTCACAGGGCGCCGCTGGACACCCTGCAGGTTAATCTCGGCTATCTGTGCAACCTCAGTTGTGTGCACTGCCACGTCAATGCGGGGCCTCAGCGCACTGAACAAATGGATTTGGAGACGGTCGACCAGGTGCTGGCACTGCTGGACACCCATGGTCTGCAAACCCTGGACCTGACCGGCGGCGCACCAGAACTGAATCCACACTTCCGTTATCTGGTGCGCTCAGCACGTAGCTTTGGGCGTGCGGGTCATCGACCGTTGTAACCTCACCGTGTTGCTGGAGCCTGGACAGGAGGAACTGGCTGCTTTCCTGGCCGAGCAGCAGGTGGAGATCAGCGCATCGCTGCCGTGTTATCTGCAGGACAACGTCGAAGCGCAGCGCGGCAAGGGCGTTTACGAGACCAGTATAAAGGCGTTGCGCCAGCTCAACGCCCTGGGCTATGGCGACGAACTGATACTGAACCTGGTGTATAACCCAGTGGGGCCGGTGCTGCCGCCACCGCAGGAGACGCTGGAAGCAGATTACCGGCGCGAACTGGGGGCACGCTTTGGTATTCGGTTTAACCAGCTGTTCACCATCACGAATATGCCCATCAGTCGATTTGGTTCAGTGCTGCTGGCCCAGGGCCAGTACGTCCAGTACATGAGTTTGCTGCGGGACAACTTCAGTCGCACCAACATGGAGACCCTCATGTGTCGCCGCCTGGTAAGTGTTGACTGGCGCGGCTACTTATATGATTGTGACTTCAACCAGATGCTGGACCTGCCCCTGCTCGCAAGTGATCGGCGCCGCCATATTCGCGAACTGCTGTCCGCAGCCAGCCTCGAGGGCAATCCGATTGTCACAGGCGAGCATTGTTATGGCTGCACTGCAGGCCAGGGCAGCAGCTGTGGTGGAGCACTGGACGCCTGATGCAAGCCAGCGTGAGTTTTGTCATTCCGGTCCTCAACGAACAGGACACGGTGGCTCCTCTGCTGCGTGACCTGCGTCAGCGGTATCCCTTGCAGCCAACTGATTGTGGTGGATGGTGGTAGTTGCGACCGGACAGTGGCGTTGGCTCTGCCCTTGTGCGACCTGGTGTTGCTGAGCGCGCGCGGCAGGGCCTACCAGATGAACATGGGCGGACAGGTGGCATCCTCTGAGTACCTGTTTTTCCTGCATGCGGACAGTCGCCCCAGCATTAGCGCGGCACAGCTGGACGCTCGTCTCGCGAAGCGGCCCCGATGGGGCTTTTGTCGGGTACGCTTGAGTGGTCCGCGAGCCTTGCCTTTCGCGTTATCGAGTGGTTTATGAACCAGCGCTCGCGCCTGACCTCTGTTGCCACGGGTGACCAGATGCTGTTTGTACAAAAGTCCCTGTTCGATGAAACTGGCGGTTTTGATGCCATACCGCTGATGGAAGATGTCGCCTACTGCAAACGCCTGCGGCGCCTGCGCACAGCCGCTGATCATCTCAGAGCCAGTGCTGACCTCCAGTCGTCGCTGGGAAGAGGGTGGGGTAATCAAAACGGTGGTGCGCATGTGGCTGTTGCGACTGGCCTACTTTCTGGGGGTGGCTCCGGCCACGCTGTGGCGTTACTACCATGGGCGCTGACAGGGAGTCGCTACTGCTGATACAGTTTACCCGTGCGCCACAGGAGGGGCGGGTTAAAACCCGTATGTTGACGCATCTCTCCGCAGTCCAGGCCTGCGAATTGCATTGTGAGTTGACGCTGTGGACTTGCCGCCAGTTGCTCGATAGCGGCTTTGGTGATGTGGAGTTGTCTGTGGCGGGCGATGCACAGCACGCACTGTTCCGCCGTTGTGTTGCAATGGGCGTCAGTCGGGTCTCACAGCAACAGGGCACTGACCTCGGCCAGAGAATGTACAACGCCATGCAGCGCGCTCTGGCGCACTATGCCAGTGTCATTCTCGTCGGCAGCGACTGTCCGGGCATTGACCCGGGCTATCTCGGGCAGGCGGTTGCGGCGTTGCACACTGCCCCGGTTGTTGTGGGGCCGGCCACCGATGGCGGCTATGTACTACTCGGTGCACGCGTAATAACTCGGGACATCTTCCAGGAGATACCCTGGGGTACCGATCAGGTCTATGCTAGAACGCGTGTTGCCCTGACCAGATCAGAACTTGCCTGGGTAGAGTTGCCCTGGCTTACGGATATCGACACACCCAATGACCTTCAGGTCTGGGAAGCATTGAAACACAAGGCAACCACCGACGTCACGAGCACCTGAGGCTGGCGCTGCTCACGCCACTACGCTTGTCGAAATCGGTGCCGACCTCGAGTAACCCGTTCTCCTAATTCGATGTCAGGCGTTTGCGACGACCGCAGCGTCTGGCTGCTCCAGGATACCCCCCGCGCGCTTTTGCATCAGCCAGGCTATCGCGGTGCAATAGCTGAGGTTGGTTTGCAATTCGCTGTCAGGATCGCTCAGGAACGCCCGCTGGCTGGCCAAACCCCTAACCCTGCTGGCCAGATCCGGATTGAAGGCCAGGTACCGGTCCCACAGGTCGCGGTGCTGGGCAGCCGTGATGTTGAACAGGCCCAGGCCATCATTTCTCGTGCGGAACAAGCCCCACGTCAGGGGGGTTGATGGCGGTGTTGAGGAGGAACGCTTCGCTAGCAGGCGTCAATGCGCCCATATACTCCAGGGTTGGTCGAATAACCTGATCTCTCAGGTGTTCTGCGGTAACGTACATAACGCAACTCCTCGCAGGGATGACTAATCCGTCAGATACTGCTGTTTCATTCTTATGGTTCTCTGTGGCCCGGTTATCTTGACACGTCCCGGGAGCAGGTACCCAGTTCGCGTCTTTTCCAGGCTCACGAGCAAGTTTTTAACACAAAGAAAAATTAAATCCAATAAAAATAAAGGGTTGTAGGTGTTAATTCACAAAAAATTTGCGAAAGCAGGCTAACTTGACCTGAATTGATGTGGAATGAGTGATTTTTCCGTTTTGCGAGACGACTAAACATCTATGAAACAGCCGCTAAAAGTCAAAAACGATACCGCAAAAGTCGGTAATATGCTCAACCGCCGGAAATTTTGACCGGGTAGCCGAGTTTTTCTAATTCTCCTTTTAGCAATTCGCGTTGATCGCCTTGAATTTCGATGATGTCGTCCTTCAGCGAACCACCGACACCACATTTTTTCTTTAGCTGGCTGGCCAGAACCTTCAACGCATCACTTGACAGGGGCAGTCCTTTTATAAGTGTAACGGCCTTGCCACCGCGACCTTTGGTTTCGCGGTGCAAGCGCACGATGCCATCGCCGGTCGCGGCGGGTTTGCTGTTGCCACAGATGCAGTGCACTACTGTGCGCAGGCACTGCGGGCAGAGTCGGCCACCGTCGGTGGAATACACCAGGCGGCTGACGGTGTTTTTTTGCTTACTCATGGCGAGACCGTGTATTTATGGCAAGGTGGGCAGTATATTAGGCCGCTGTGCTTGCGCAAACCGGGATTGTCAGGAGACAGGGTGGAATGTCTGCAGATGTCGACGTGTTAAAACAACAAATGATGGAGTTGCAGAGCCAGCTGGCATTTCAGGAGGATGCTGTCAGGAGCCTTGACGAGGCGCTGGCGCACCAGCAACAGGAGCTATTATTGCTGCGGCGACAACTGGAATTGCTGCAGCAACGCCAGCAGGATAGTACAGCCCTAAATGAAGCGGGTTCGGCGGGCGTACCCGCGAATGACAAACCACCACACTATTAACAGTTATAGCGAGAGCGTTAACCATGTCAGAAAGTGCCCGTCAGGATACCCCGGAACAGGCGGAGTTCCGCCACTACTGTCGAGAGTGGTTAAAGAACAACAAGCCGGGGGAGCCACCCGTCAGGTTGCCACTGTCCCCGCTGGAGATTATGACCAGGGAACAACTTGCCTATTTACAAGCCTGGCAGAAATCGGCCTACGACGCAGGCCTGGTCGGCTGCGATTACCCGCTCGCGGTCGGGGGCAGGGGGCGCAGTGATTGCCAGCGCGTCGCTAACGAGGAAATGATCGGTGCGCGAACGCCGTTTTTGCCCAATGTTATCGGCTTGGGCATGGCGGCCCCCACGGTGTTCTATCACGGCCAGGCGGCACTCAAGGAGCGCTTGCTGCCGCGCTTGTTTTCGGGAGAGGACATCTGGTGCCAGGGCTTTAGCGAACCGGGGGCCGGTTCTGACCTGGCCAGCGTGCAGACCTTTGCCGAGCGTAAGGGTGACAAATGGGTGATCAATGGTCACAAGGTCTGGACCTCACTGGCGCATTTTGCCGAGTGGATGATCCTGCTGCTGCGCACCGACCGCTCGCACAAATATGACGGCCTGTCCTATTTCGTGGTGCCTATACGCAGTGCCCTGGGTAAGGGCGTCACGGTGCGGCCGCTGATCAAGATCACCGGTGAAACCGGGTTCAATGAAGTCATTTTTGAAGACCTCGAGGTCGACGACAGTTACCGACTCGATGAAGTGGGCAAGGGCTGGCAGGTGGCCATGACGACACTGTTGCACGAGCGTGGCGCCGGGGACCTCAAGACGCCGCACGCCGGGGGGATGAAGAGCAAGACGACCCATGCTACCAACACGGCTAACCTCATCGAACTGGCGCGCGACTACGTTGCGCAACGGCAGACCTGCCGCGGATGATCCCCTGTTGCGGGATCGCATCATGCAGCTGGTCATTCGCGAAGTGGGTCTGGGGCAAAACCAGCGTCGGGCCAGGGTTTCTGCCCTGCAGGATCATCCATCGCGCCTGTTGCTTGCAGAACAAGTTACTGTCCAGCGAAATCCACCAGGATGTGGCGGCAGTGGCACTCGAAGTAGAGGGCGCCAATGCGTCTCTGTATCTGGGGGATGACAACGCGCCGGCCGGGTGGCCAGTGGCCCATGGCGTATATGAATTCCTATGGCATGACGATTGCCGCGGGAACCAGCGAGGTGCAGCGCAATATTCTCGGCGAGCGTGTGCTCGGCCTGGCCAAATCAAAATAAGGAGGAGACATGGCACAACCGGACAATTTTGGTTTTGGCGAGGATGCGGCGCTGTTAAAGAACTCTGCACGCAAGTTTTTTGCCGATAATTTTACCACCGACAAGCTGCACAAAATGGTTGCCTCGGATCACAACCCGGAGCGCATGACTGCCTGTGCCTGGGATCACACACTATGGCAACAGATGGTCGATCTCGGCTGGACCTCGCTGGCGGTGCCCGAGTCCGTCGGCGGACTTGGTATGCCCGTGGTGGCGGTAGCCGGACTGGTGGAGGAAGTGGGGCGCGCGGCTTTTCCCTGCCCCCTGCTGTCGACGCTCAATGTCACCTATGTACTTGCCGCCTGCGGCAGTGGTGGTGAGGTGGCCCTGGCCGAAATCGCCGAGGGCGTCACGGCCAGCCTGGCCATCACCAACCGACAGGCCTCCTGGTCAGCGGCGGACACCGACGTACAATGTGTCGCAGGGCAGATTGAACGGTACCGCCTGGTTTGTGCAGGACGCGCGCAAGGTTGACCGCCTGCTGGTCAGTGCGCAGACCAGCGCGGGACTGGCGTTGTACTGGGTGGCGACAGATGCCGCCGGCGTCACCGTTGTGCCCGATGCCATCGTAGACCTGACCCGCGATCAGGCGCACGTCAGGTTCGATAATGTCCCCGCCCAGGAAGTGACAGCGAGTGGGCTGGCGGCCCTGCAACAGGCAATGCCTGCGATCTGGACGCTACTGGCGGCGGATATTACCGGCGCCGCCGAATGGCAGTTGCAGACCACGGTGGCATACGTGGGGACACGCCAGCAGTTCGATCATCCCCTGGGCTATTTCCAGGCGGTAAAGCATCCGCTGGTGGATGTCATGATACTCATCGATCAATGCAAGTCGCTGGTGTACAACGCCGCCTGTGCCATCGATACGGAGCCATCGCGGGCTGCTGAATTCGCACATATGGCGAAGGCCTCGGCCAGTGAAACGGCGGCATTTGCTTCCGGTCGCTCAGTGCAATACCACGGCGGGATCGGATTTACCTGGGAGTGTTATGTGCACCTGTACTTCAAACGGCAGAAGCACAGCCAACTGCTGTGGGGGGACGCAGCCTGGCACCGCGCCCAACTGGCCAACATACTCATCGGCGCAGTTGCCTGATTATGTGGCGATGAGTCTTCCTCGCAGGAGCTCACTCGCGAGCACCTTGGACGAGACAACGCTGCTGTGAAATGGAAAACACTACTGCTGGTATTGCTCGCACTGGGTTTTGGCGTTGGCGTCCTGCTGAAGATTGCCATCCGCACGCCGCAGCCGCCGCTGCACCAGGTGTTCATCAACGGCAACATACTGACCATGGATTCCAATAACTCGATCGCGCAGGCCCTGTCCACCAGGCGAGAGAGGATTGAGGCAGTTGGCTCAACCGAGGAGATAATGGCGCTGGTTGGAGATGATACCGAGGTGGTGGACCTGCGCGGACGCACACTGTTGCCCGGATTTGTCGACGCCCACAGTCATTTTCCCGGCTCGGGCATGCGTGTGGTAGCGGCAGACTTGAACAGTCCGCCTATTGGCACCAGGAAAACCATGGCCGACGTGCTTGCCGCCCTCGGGGAGCAGGCCGCCAAAACGCCGCCGGGAGAGTGGGTGAGTGGCTTCGGGTATGACGATACCCGGCTGGAAGAGGGCCGCCACCCGACCCGGGAAGAACTGGACCAGGTCTCCACCGAACACCCCGTGGTGGCGATGCATATCTCCGGTCATCTGTTCGTCGCCAATAGCATGGCGCTGGCCAGCGTCGGTATCGACGCCAGCACGCCCGATCCCGAGGGGGGTGTCATTGGCCGTGTTCCCGGCTCCCAAGAGCCCAATGGCTTGCTGGAAGAGACCGCACGGCTGGACGTCATGCGCCAGATGCAGGATATAGGCCTCGTCAACACCTATCGCCTCATAAAGTCGGCCGCTAACGAGTATGCGGCGGTCGGGGTTACGACGGCGCAATCCGGGGGTGTCAGCAGAAAACTGGCAACCGGCTTGTCCTGGTTCAGTAAATTCGGTGTTATTCCACAGCGCCTGATACTGTTTCCCTTTGAAACTGAATTTGGCGAAGATTTGCTCAACGGCAACTACGACCCCGCAGACTACAGTAGCGACAGGGTGGACATGGGAGCCGTCAAGCTGGTGGCAGATGGCAGCATTCAGGGCTTCACCGGCTATCTCAGTGCGCCCTATTACTCGCCCTATCATGGCGATGAGAACTACCGGGGCTATCCGGCGATCGCGCGCGACAAGCTGTTTGAGAAAGTGGCGGCACTGCACAGGGCGGGTTACCAGATCGCCATTCATGGCAACGGCGATCAGGCCATTGAGGATATTCTTGACGCCTTCGAAGCGGCGCAGAAAGGACACCCTGTCGACGATCCGCGCATGATACTCATCCACTCCCAGATGGCGCGGGAAGACCAGATAGCAAGAATGCGACAGCTGGGCGTTACCCCCAGCTTTTTTACTGCACATACCTGGTACTGGGGTGATCGGCACCGGGATATCTTCCTCGGACCACAACGAGCGGCCCAGATAAGTCCATCCAAATGGGCGTTGGATCAAGGGCTGCGCTTCAGTTCTCACCTCGATACGCCGGTTACACCCATGCTGCCGCTGCAGGCGGTGTGGAGCCAGGTGTACCGTATCACCTATGGCGGAGAGGTGCTGGGACCAGAGCAGCGCATCAGTGTACTGGACGCACTGCGCGCGGTGACCATTGATGCGGCCTGGCAGGTGTTTCAGGAGGACAACCGGGGTTCGCTGGAGCCGGGTAAGTACGCGGACCTCGTCGTGCTGTCTGGCAATCCGCTGGACAACCCCATGGCGATGCGCGATCTGGTGGTCGAACGTACTGTCATCGGCGGCGCGACCATTTACCAAAAACACTAAGGTCACCGGTGCTCATTATTGATCATTTGGTGCACAAGCTTGCCCCGGTCTTTACTCCTCAGGCACCGGCGCGAAGTGCATTTTTGCGTAGTGCATTCGTAGTGCATTAATGTGACTTTCTCAGCGATGACGTGGACAGCTGCGAGGCATTCGGATATAAATATGCGAACGGCTTAAGTGCATTCGGGCTTACGCGGTTTTCAGTCAGTTGGGAAAGCAGGCCGTAATATATGTATCGCTACAATGTCGATAACACCGTAACGTACACCCCGGACGACATCGTGCTCTTCAGGGAATCTCCCTTCGCGATCTGGATGGAGCGTCTGACCCTTGAAAATCCGGATCACGGCATTCTGCCCGATATTCACATTACGCAGCCAAAAGACACACAGGAGTCACAGGATTACATTGTCGCAACCCTGCGCGCTGAGGGCAGAAATGTTGCCCTGATCGACCGGGATATGGATGAATCCGATCGCCGCACGGCCACGATGGCTGCGATGCGAGCGGGCGCAGATTTTATCGTCAACGGCCAACTGGCAGTTGGCACCCTGTCAGGTGGCGTCAATCTGTTGATGCGTACCAGCGGCTATTCACAATTGGGGGATTTTCTATATATCCCCTGCGAAACTCAGGCCAGCACCGATTTGCAATCGGCGTTTCGACTGTCTTTTTTTGCTGATCTCCTGCACCAGTCTACAGGGACAATTACCTCCCCAGATGCTGATCATAAGCGACGGTGCAGATGTCGTTCCGCTGCAGACCGAGGATTATATTTATTACTATCGGGCTGTGCAGCAACGTTTTGAGCACGCCATGAACAATTTCCGTAAGCACCGCATGCCGGATCCCGCAGAGTCATCTCACTTCGGTCGCTGGTCAGACTGCGCCAGTGAGGTACTCAAGCAGCGAGCGTTGCGAGAGCAGCAGGCTGAAGAGCAACAGGCTGAGACAACCTGAACGAAGAAGATATTTGAAATACCGCAATTGCGGGTCGCCAGCGGATCGGTGACGACGGCCTCCCACTCTGATAGGGATGTAGCTCTCCAACATGGCTTAGTTCAGGAAAATACCATCAGATCTGCTTTGCAGGAAGCCAGGTCGACTCATTCCGGCGAACCCGGCCAGACACTCGCTGAGCAGGCGCGGCTGCTTGCTCCTGATCGCTACCGCAATGGCGTAGCACCCGGCCATACGCCCAACCTGGCCCGTATTGGGCGCCTGCGACCCGTTGCGGTGGTGCCTGACGAGCGGGAGGCGCAACATAATCGGCGCAGCTCCGATGCAGCCTTGCAGAATCTGGAGTTTATTGGCAGTAGCGCTACTGAGAATGTTATCGGTGACGCTCCCTTATCCCTGATGGGAGACGCAACAAGTCCGCCGCCGGCGCCAAACCTGCGTGAGGCTCCGATGCAAGAGGCGCGTATCAGCGACCCAATGGTTAAATCAAGTCCCGCGCACCTGCCCGATCTGGAGCCGCGGGCGCCGCTCTTCCTGCCCCCGGATAATACATCCGGCGTTAAGGCACCTCCCCAGCGACTGGAAATTGATCCGCTTCACAGCGAACTATTCAAATTCAGCGCGCCTTCTGTGATAGATATGGACAGCGCTCCGGCCCCGTCCCTGGCTCCCGCATTGAAACGGGCAGCGGTGGCGACTGGCGACCGTGCTGGGCTTCTGGACACGGGGCTTCCGCAGACAAATCCAGCTCGAACGAAGGCAGATCCTGATGAGGATAGCCCCGTCGCGAGTAGTTTCAGCAGTAGCCTGATTACCAGCGAAGTATTCGACGATTGATAGGCTAACTAGCGCAGTGACCTGAAGCAGGTGCGCAACTCTCCCAGAAAAAGATCCGGTTGCTCCAGAGCAGCGAAGTGGCCGCCGCGTTCCAGTTCGTTCCAATGAACAAGGTTTGAAAAGCGTTTTTCCGCCCAGCGGCGGCTACAGCGAAATATTTCCCTGGGAAATATGGAGCAGCCGACTGGCATGGCAATTGGATCCATATTGGGGCTATTGAAACTTTCCCAGTACAGGCGGGCGGAACTGGCGGCGGCATTATTGAGCCAGTACATCATCACGTTATCCAGTAGTTCGTCTTTCGTCAGGATGTTCTCCGGGTGGCGCGTACCGTTGGCTTCACAGTCCGTCCACATGTAGAACTTTTCCACCACCCATGCCATCTGCCCAACGGGGGAGTCCGCCAGACCATAGCCCAGTGTTTGGGGATAGGTGGACTGTTGTTTGGAATAGCCGGAGCCTTTTTCTACGTAAGCACCCATGTCCACCAGAGCTGCCTGCTCCTGTGCGGAGAGGTCGCCCATAGTGTCCGGGTCCGGAGCCACGATTGGCATGTTGATGTGGATGCCAGCGCAGTGCTCCGTCTCGGTCATGCCCATGCTCTGCGTGACCATGCTGCCCCAGTCGCCACCCTGTGCGACATAACGAGAGTAACCCAGGCGCTCCATCAGTTGGCCCCACATACGGCCAATTTTTTCCACGGAAGTGCCGGTGCTGGTGGGTTTTCCTGAGAAACCGTAGCCGGGCAGGCAAGGAGCCACCACGTGAAACGCGTCACTTGCTGCACCGCCGTGTGCGACGGGGTCGGCCAGCGCGTCGATAATCTTGTGGAATTCAACGATTGAACCGGGCCAGCCATGGGAGATGATCAGGGGCAGGGCATCTTCGTGTGGACTTCTATGGTGAATGAAGTGAATGTCTATGCCTTCAATATTGGTCACATACTGCGACCAGTTGTTGAGCTTTTTCTCAAAGCGCCGCCAGTCGTAGTCTGTCGCCCAGTAGTGTGCCAGTTGTCTGGTGTAGTCCAGCGGTATGCCCTGGCTCCAGTCGTCACAGGTTTCCTTCTCGGGCCAGCGTGTGCGCGTCAGTCGTTGCTTGAGATCTTCCAGTTCAGAGGAAGGTATAGCGACTTTAAATGGAAGGATATCGGTCGTCACGGGTAGGCTCCTTTTGGTTGGACCTGGTAAAATAGCCAGTGCGTTCCAGCGATGCAAGCATTAGGGGAAATGGCTGGGATGTTTTAGTCTTCCGACCAGATCCGCCGCAGGGGTTCGCCAAAATCGTCGTAGAGTATTTTGCGTCGAGGGGACGGTAGTCGGCGTTTCTGTTGCGGTTTGTGGCGAAATTTTTGCAGGCGTCGTGCCTCGATGGCGGCAACTACTTCAGGAATCGGGGTGCGCGGGCTCCTGGGTTCAACGAAGAGCCGGCGATTGAGGAACAGCGGCGGGTCTCCCGGATCCTTGCCGGAGATGCCGCGCGGAATCTCATTCACGCTGCCGCCCTGCTCAAGGAAGCGTTCGGTTTCCTGTAGCAGTTCGTCTCGAATATCTGCTTTTGAAACGGGTTTTTTCAAGTGTTCCTGTTGCCGACGCGACGCGGTATGCGAACTTATCAGTATAACGATGTGTTCGATGAAGTACATTGTGGTTTTGGCGCCACTTTAGGCCGGTTCCAGCCGCATTCAAGTGGTCCCACCAAATCCTGCCAGCTCAGCCATTCTGCGCAGTAACTCCAGCAACTCGGTATGCGCCGCCTGCCCGGAAAATTCCCGATACAGGCTGTCCACATTGACCGCGATTCGCTCTGGGTCAGACCATGCGGAATATTCAGACAATTCGATATCCTTTGCTGCTTCGAATGCGCTCAAGCCCGCGTCATAACGGGAGCGGGCCTGATCATGTACATACTGCAGGTAACGGCGGACTTTCGCGACACCATGCTTGTCCGTGATAGGGCCATGTCCGGGTACGATGAGTTCCGTGTCCATGTCTTCGATGAGGAGACATGCCTTGATCCAATTTGCGACCGGACCCTGCCACATCACCGGAGTGCTGTCGATAAACAGGATGTCACCGGTAAATACCACGCGATCAGACGGGCAGTGCACCAGCACGTCACCACGTGTATGGGCAGGACCAACCTCAATGAGATGCACCAGCTTGTCACCCACCCGCAGGTCCAGTGTGCCGTCAAAGGTGCGCGTTGGCGGGGTGAATTGAATGCCGTCAAAGCGAAACTGGCCAAAGCAGTGCAGAAGATACTCGCCCACCGGGCCCAACTCTCGGGTGCTGTGCATGATAGCTGCCATTACGTCGGGTGGCAGTTCGCCCATTTCCATTGCCGAGGCCGTCGATGCAATGATTTGGGCACCCGCGATCAGTTCATTGCCGTGACAGTGATCGCCATTGGCGTGGGTATTGACGAGCGTACCGATGGTGTTTGCTACTGGCTCAGCGGCGCGCATCTTGCGCAGCATTTCTGCGGTCAACTGCAGATCGTAGAGGGTATCGATCAGCAGCGCTTCTTCGCCATCGACGATCAGACCCGCGTTACTCCATCCCCAGCCACCCTGCGGTGCCAGCCAGGCATAGGCACCTCGTGCCAGCGGGTGTAGGCCGGGGTGTTGCCTTGTGGTCATGCAGTGTGATCCTGATACTGTTGAATCGTTGATATTAGCGCGATTCCAGGCAGAAAGCAGGCGACGGGTTTTCGTCCAGGCCAACAATCTGGTTTAATGCACCACAGTCAACCTGAGGAGCCCAAGTATGAACGCCATTCGATCGTTCCTCGTCTTCACCTGGATCGTTGTGTCAGTGATACCTGTGGGCTTAACCCTGGTGTTTTGCTCGCTTTTTCTCAGCGATGAAAAGCTCTGGTGGTGGTTTGCTGCACCCTGGCTCAGGGGCGTGATTGCAGCGGCGCGCATTGTCGGTGGCGTACGTTACCGTGTGCAGGGCGAGGACAATCTGCCGACCGCCGACGACATGCGCAGAATCATACTGTGTCCCAAACACCAGTCGACCTGGGAGACATTTTTCTTTGCCAGTTTCACATCCCATCCACTGGCCTACGTGTTCAAGAAGGAGCTGTTGCGCATTCCTGTATTCGGCTGGTGTATTGGCCGGTTGGGCATGATCCATATCGACCGCAAGCAACGCATGAACGCCTGGGCTAAAGTGGCCGAGCAGGGACGGGTGCTGATGGATCGCGGCAAGTGGATTATTATGTTTCCTGAAGGGACGCGTACCGAACGTGGCAAGAAAGGCAACTATAAATCCGGCGCTACCCGCTTGGCAGTCGCCACCGGAGCGTATATCGTACCCATCGCCGTGACGTCAGCCCGCTGTTGGCCGCGGCGCTCGTTTTCCCTGGTTCCCGGAACCATTGATGTGTCCATTGGGCAACCGGTGTGCGCCGAGGGACGTGACCCGGGGGAACTGATGGACGAAGTGGAACGATGGATTGAGGCCGAGATGCATCGGCTCGATCCGCAAGCGTATCAAGTTAAATCATAAGGAGAATGATATGTCCGCAGCGAAAATCGTATTACTGGTTATTTATGCCGTTCTGGCAGGGCTTGCGCTGACGCAGGGCGACAGTACGACAGGCGTCTGGGCGCTGCGTATTCTTGGCATTCTGGCAGTAGTACATGTCATAGAAACGCTTGCTTATTTCAAGCTCTGCAAAGCAGCAGCTGGCTCGCTACCCGGTCATTTGCTGAGCGTTTTCCTGTTCGGTGTGCTGCATGTGAACGAGATAAAGACGGCGCAGGTCAAGCGTTAATTGGGGCCCGGAGAGTTGGCGAAGAAGTACAACAAATATTGTTATTCAAAGGAGAGAACAGGGTGACAGATGCATACATTGTGGGCGCTGTGCGCAGTGCCGGCGGCAAGAAGAACGGACGCTTGTCGAAGATTCACCCGATAGATCTCGGTGCAGAGGTGGTAGATGCTCTGATCAAAAAAACCGGCGTCCCCATTGCGGAAATTGACGACCTCATATTCGGTTGTGTATCCCAGGTGGGCGCGCAATCGAGCAATATCGCGCGCAATGTCTGCCTCTCTTCGGTGCTCGGAGAAGCCGTGCCCGGAACAACCGTCGATCGACAGTGTGGATCGGGCCAGCAGGCGATGCATTTTGCCGCCCAGGGTGTCTTGTCCGGCACTCAGAATCTGGTTATCGCAGGCGGCGTGGAAAGCATGAGCCAGGTGCCCATCGGTGCCAGCATTATCGACGGGTTCAAGGCTGACCATGGCGTGCCTTACGGCAAAAAGCTGTCCGAGCGCTATCCCGGCGTGCAGTTCAACCAGTTCGCGGGTGCGGAAATGCTGGCGCGTAAATATGAGCTGACGCAAGACGAGTTGAACGCCTTTGCGCTTGACAGTCATGTCAAGGCAAAGCGTGCGGTGGAGCAGGGGCGCTTCAAAAATGAGATTGTGCCGATTGAAATCGAGTTAGAGGATGGCTCCCGTGAACTGCATCTCCAGGATGAGGGCATTCGCATGGAAGCTACGCTGGGCGCGATCGCTGGTCTCCAGCCTCTGCAGGAGAATGGCCTGTTGACAGCGGCCAATGCCTCCCAGATTTGCGATGGAGCGGCCGCAGTCATGATTGCCAATGGCGCCACCTGCAAGCGACTGGGCCTGCAGCCGCTGGCCCGTATTGTGGCCATGAGCGTTATTGGCTCTGATCCGGTGATCATGCTGGAGGGCCCCATACCGGCGACCAGAAAAGTGCTGGAGAAGGCTGGTCTAAGTCTGGGTGATATCGATCTGTTTGAAGTGAATGAGGCGTTCGGTTCCGTACCGCTGGCCTGGGCCAAGGCACTGGGTGCAGATCTACACAAGCTCAATGTCAATGGTGGTGCACAGGCTTTGGGTCATCCCCTGGGCGGTACCGGTGCCAAACTCATGACCACCCTGGTGCATGAATTGCACCGCAGCGGTAAACGCTACGGACTGCTCGCTATCTGTGAGGGTGGTGGAACAGCCAATGGTACGATCGTTGAACGGGTAGACACTGTTCTTTGAGTGGGCCTGAACCACAGATGGCATAATCGTTTACACGGCAGCCCCTAAGCGTTGTTCACGGCACCAGCACCGCAGCGCCACTGAAACGCCCGTGGCGTAAATCGTCCAGCGCTTCATTGGCCTGCTCCAGCGGGTAGGCATGCACGGTTGTGGTAATCGGAACCTGGGTCGCCAGCGGCAGGAACTCCTCGCCGTCCCTGCGGGTCAGGTTTGCCACCGAGCACAATTCCCGCTCGCCCCATAAAATGTCGTAGGGAAATGACGGAATGTCGGACATATGGATACCGGCGCAGACCACGCGCCCACCCTTGCGCACTGAGCGCAGGGCCAGCGGCACCAATTCCCCGGCGGGGGCAAAGATAATTGCACCGTCAAGGGTCGTGGGAGGTGGTTGTCCCGAGGCACCAGCCCAGCATGCACCCAACTCGCGGGCGAAATCCTGTGCCGCCGCGTCCCCCTCGCGGGTGAAGGCGTAGATAGCCTGTTCGCGATAACGCGCCAGCTGTATCAGTATGTGGGCTGCAGCGCCGAAACCGTATAAACCGATGGTTTGGCACGATTGCAGCAGCCGATAGGCGCGATAGCCGATCAGGCCTGCGCACAGCAGCGGCGCCGCCTGCTGGTCGCTGTAGAGCGCAGGAATGGGAAAGCAGTAGGCCGGATCGGCCAAGGTATATTCAGCAAATCCGCCGTTGATCTGATAGCCGGTGTAGCGCGCCTCGTCACACAGATTTTCCTTGTCGTGGCGGCAGTACCAGCAGTGACCGCAGCTACCTCCCAGCCAGGGCACGCCCACGCGCTGCCCGGTACTAAAACCCGTTACCCCGACACCCACACTGCGGACTTCGCCAACAATCTGGTGGCCGGGAATCAGGGGCAGGGTAGGGTGCTTGAGGTCGCCGTCTACTACGTGCAGATCTGTGCGGCAGATACCGCAGGCTTTCACTTGCAACAAAAGCTGTCCCGGTCCCGCGCTGGGCCGCGGCAATTCGCACAGTGCCAATGGACGTTGTTGTTCATGCAGCACCATCGCTCGCATCGATCTCTCCTGTGGGTGCCAGCCCTGAGTGCGATTCGAATGGACGAGAGCACAAAAGTCATCCGCGATTCTTTTCGCACCACAGTACTTTATCGTATTTTTGCATCTGGCATCGGATTACAATCGATAGCAGTCAATACAGGAGAACTGCACATGGGTTTTTACGATACACATATCCTGCCACGGTTTATCAATTGCGCCTGCGCCAGTAAACCCATTATGAAGCAGCGCGAAAAAGTGGTGCCGCTGGCCACGGGTACTGTACTGGAGATCGGCATAGGGACGGGACTCAACCTGCCGTACTATGATGCGAACCGGGTGGATCGTGTAATCGGCCTCGATCCATCGCAAGCCTCCTGGAAACTGGCCCGGGACCGGGCCGCGCACCTTGCTTTCGAGGTTGAGTTCATCGGTCTGCCCGGCGAGCAGATTCCCCTGGCGGATGCCAGCGTGGATACCGTATTGGTGACCTTTGCCCTGTGCACCATTCCGGATCCGGTCACCGCGCTGCAGGGTATGGCCAGGGTGTTGCGACCCGGTGGCAGCCTGCTATTTTGCGAACACGGCGCGGCGCCTGATGACGCACGTCCGTCAATGGCAGAACAGGATCAATCCGCTGTGGCGACGTATTGCCGGCGGTTGTAATCTTAATCGCGCTATACCTGGATTGCTGCAACAGGGTGGCTTCTCGATTGCCGACATGCAGACCAGCTACCTGCCCAGCACCCCGAGAATCGCCGGCTACAACTACTGGGGTAGCGCTCGACTGACCCCGGCAGCAGTCTCGGGCGCTTATACATAACCTGCACAATATCGGTCGTATCCAGCGGTGGTGACGTGGGTCGGATTTATTTGCATTTGGCGGACATTATGACTGTGGGGAGCTTTATCAGGATGAGTGAACATACCATTATCGACGGTATCAATTACGGCCCACTGGTGGCCCTTATCGGTACCTGGGAGGGTGACAAGGGCGTCGACAGGGCGCCGCAACCGGACGGGGAGGAGCGCAACCCCTATTACGAGACGATTGTGTTCGAGGCCGCCGGAGATGTGACGAATGCGGAGAAGCAAACCCTGTCAGTGGTCCGCTATCACCAGGTGGTCAGTCGCAAATCGAATAACAAGGTGTTTCACGATCAGGTCGGCTACTGGTTATGGGATCCCGCCGATAACACCATCGTGGAAACCTTTACTATCCCCCGGGGAGTGGCGGTGGTTGCAGGAGGCACTCTCGCCCCCGCCGCCGATCCGGCGCAGGAACTGGTGTTTGAGGTGGCGGCGGATGCCAATTCAGCACAGTTCGGCATTGTGCAGGCACCCTTTATGTTCAAACAGGCCAAAACCACGGCGTTCACGCACACAGTCACCGTAACTGGAGACGAGATGAGGTACAGCGAAAGCACCATTCTTGACATTTACGGGAAAAAATCCTACGACCACAAAGATGTGAATACGCTGCGCCGGGTACGTTGATGGCTTCGGCGTGTCCAGGCCGCGCAGGCCTTATTACTTTCCATCTAACACAGCGCGGGCGGCCGATAAAGCTTTGCCAGTGATAATGGCGGCGCCCTGACGCTGCAGAATCGTCTCCAGCGCAGTTCAGGCAATACACCACGTTGCGCGCGTTGCTGGCGAAGCCCATCAGGCCGATACGCCAGGTCTTGCCCGCAAGGGCGCCCAGCCCTGCGCCAATCTCCAGGTCGAATTCGTTGAGCAGTGCGGTGCGCAGTGCTGCATCGTCAACTCCCTGGGGAATCAGCACGGAATTCAGCTGCGGCAAGCGGAATTGGGGTGCTACTGCCATGGTGAGGCCCATGGCTTCCAGGCCTGCTACCAGTGCACGTGATTGCGCAAGTGGCGTGCCTGCGCGGCCTGCCAGACCTTCTTCCTCGAGCATGACGAGCGCTTCATGCAGGGCATAGAGATTGTTGATCGGGGCCGTATGGTGATAGGCGCGTTTGCTGGCGCCACCCCAGTAGCCCATCACCAGCTGCATATCGAGAAACCAGCTCTGAACCTTGTGTTGGCGCCTGTTAATGCGCTCCACGGCCCTGTCGCTAAACGTCACCGGGGAAATGCCAGGTACGCAGGACAGGCATTTTTGCGTGCCGGAGTACATGGCATCAACGCCCCATTTATCCACTGACACTTCAATGCCGCCCAGGGAGGTTACTGCATCGACAATGGATAGCGCGCCGCGCCGTGTGGCCAGTGCACACAGTGCAGCGACGTCGCTGCGCACACCGGTGGAGGTTTCGGCGTGAACAAAGGCCAGGATGGCGGCGTCCGGGTGCGCATCGAAGGCCGCCTCCACCTTGTGCAGGCTGACCGGTTCACCCCAGGCGTCTTCAACCAGCACAGCGATGCCACCGCAGCGCTCTACATTTTCTTTCATCCGCCCGCCGAACACCCCGTTCTGGCACACGATGACCTTGTCACCCGGGGACACCAGATTGACAAAACAGGCCTCCATGCCAGCGGAACCCGGCGCGGAGATCGGCAGGGTGAGCGCGTTTTTTGTCTGGAAGGCAAATTGCAGCAGGACTTTGATTTCATCCATCAGCTGCAGGAACATCGGGTCGAGATGCCCAATGGTGGGACGGGCCAGCGCTCCCAGCACTCGCGGAGAAACATCGGACGGACCGGGGCCCATCAGGGTGCGGTGGGGCGGATAAAAGCTGCGGATCATTGCAGGGTTGCTCCGACGCTGTTAGAAATTTGGCGCAACGTTAGCAGATTTTCAGCGCAGGGTCAGTTGTGTTGCGATGGAGTTGTATTAAAAAATCGCCGGCTGTACCAGTCTTACCGTGGCAGGAAGCATTTTACCGCGTATTGTCGCATGCTAGTATCACTTTGCCAGCCGCGAATAGCGTGCACGCCTGAGTAACGTCCGACAAGAGAGCCGCCGAGGAGCCCGCCGTGAACAGACCCGGAATTGAACCCAACCTCGCTGCAACCATGTTACGGCGGGCCGAGCTCAACCCCGAGCGAACTGCCTTGATATTCGAGGAGCGGGAGATCACGTTTCGGCGAATTCGGCGATCGGGTGCGCCGTCAGGCCAGCCTGTTCCGAACAGCCGGTGTCTGTGTGGGCGACCGGGTCGGCTACCTGGGGTTTAATCATCCGGCACTGCTGGAAACGATGTTCGCAGCCCAGGCGCTGGGCGCTATCTTTGTACCCCTTAATTTTCGCCTGACCGCGCAGGAGCTGACGTTTATCATCAATGACGCCGGGATTCACACGCTGGTAGTGGATGATGCGCTGCGCTCGGTGCTGGAACCGGCCATACCCAATCTGTGCTGCACACGTTATTTTTCGAGTGAAAGTGAAGCGATAGGGTGGCATCACCTGCCGTCTGAGCGAGCTGCCGCAGAACCCCTGTCTGCTGCTGTTTCGGTCGACCAGCACGATGTGGCCGTCATTATGTATACCTCCGGCACTACAGGCTTGCCCAAGGGCGCCATGTTGACCCATGGCAACATCCTGTGGAACAACATCAATGCCATGCTGGCCTTTGGCGGTTCCCGGGATGATGTAATACTCACCGCGGCACCGCTATTTCATATCGGCGGCCTGAACGTCATGACGCTTAACTCTTTCCACGTCGGATCCACGGTGGTGCTGTTACGCAATTTTGATGCGGGGCGCGTATTGGCGGATATTGAGCGCTACAAGGTTTCACACATGTTCGGTGCGCCGGCCATGTTCCTCTTTATGGCCCAGCATCCCGCGTTCGCTACGACGGACCTGGCATCAGTCCGGAACCTGATATGCGGCGCCGCGCCGGTACCGGAATCGCTGATAGAATTATACGCCGCTCGTGGAATCGATTTTTGCCAGGGCTACGGCCTGACGGAGACTTCGCCATTCTCGTCCTTCCTGACTCCAGAGTGGGCGAGCAGCAAGCTCGGGTCGGCAGGCCAGTCGCCCATTTACAGTGATACGCGAATCGTGGATAACCATAACCAGCCCGTTCCGGCCGGAGAACGCGGTGAGATTTGCCTGCGCGGCCCTAATATCATGAAAGGCTACTGGAATCGCCCGGAGGCCACTGCTGCGGCGATTGACGAGCAGGGCTGGTTTCACTCCGGCGATGTCGGGTATTTTGATGAGGACGGCTTTTTGTTTATCTGCGATCGCCTCAAGGACATGGTGATTTCAGGTGGCGAGAACGTGTATCCGGCGGAGGTGGAGGGCGCCCTGTACAAGCACGCGTCCATCGCCGAAGTCGCAGTGATAGGTTTGCCAGACGAGAAATGGGGGGAGGCGGTGACTGCTGTGGTCGCACTGCATGACGGCCATCACCTGACCCTGGAGGAATTGCGGGAATTTGCCCAGCCGCTGCTGGCGCGTTATAAACTACCGCTACGCCTGCATCTCGTTGATGCCTTGCCGCGCAACCCCGCGGGTAAGGTACTGAAGTTTGTGTTGAAAGACGATTTGCAAAAATAAGCGCAACAGGGGTGTGCGCACCCATCCCCGGTTTTCCCTGTAATCTCCTCTCGCTTTCCGCTCCTGAATCTATTTGATCAGGGTTGGCCTGAAAAAATATACCGTTCAACACGCGCGCAGCAATTATTGCTCTGTACCGAATTAGTAAGTACAACATATAATACGCATTACGTACTATATTTTTATGGTGACCTTAATCACATGCCGAGCTCCAAGGAACCACTGGATACCTTCGGATTCCTGATCCACGATGTGGCGCGCCTCCTGCGCAAGAATTTTAATCGCCGCGTACAGAGTTTCGGCCTGACCCAGGAGCAATGCCGGGTCATTTTGCACTTGTCACGATGCGAGGGAATACAGCAGGTCGATCTGGCAGAATTACTTGAAATCAAGCCGATTACCTTGGCCCGTCTATTGGACAAGTTGCAGGAAAATGGCTTGATCGAACGACGCCGAAATCCCGATGACAGGAGAGCGTTTCGCCTGCACCTCACGCGCGCTGCCCATACCGTACTGGAAAAGATTTTGTCACTTGGGGCTGCCACGCGTGCGGATGCGAATAGAAAGGTTTCCCGTGCTGATCTCGAGAAGATGTTTTCTGTCTTATCCCGCTTGAAGACCAACCTCATCGACGCCGAAGAAAATCAACTTTACGACCTCAGAAAATAGCCAAACGACCTACTAAGATGAACTATCGCTCGCTCCTTTTTATTCTCGGCATAGTGGTTGCCTCTGGTGTCGGCGCGTATTTGTATTTCACCGGTGATCATTTTGTGGAGACAGACAACGCCTACCTGAAATTTGACAAGGTCACGTTAAGCGCTGAAGTCTCCGGGGAAATTACGTCCCTGCTTGTTAGGGAGAACCAGAAGGTGAAACAGGGCGAATTGTTGCTCACCGTAGACGATGACACCTATAAAGTTGCGCTGGAAAAGGCCCAGGCCAGGCTGCTGAAGGCCGAATCCTTCATTCAATCTCTACGGGCCAGCTATCAGACCAAACAGGCGGAACTGGCACTGGCCGTTAGCAACCTCGATTTCGCCGACAAGGAGTATCGACGTGAATTGAATCTGTCCCAGAAAAAACTGACTTCAGAGGCACTGATTGATGACAGGAAGCACAATCTCGACATGGCCAATGAGCACAGGACTATTATCGAAAAAGAACTCGCCCAATTGCTGGCAAATTTGAATGGCCGGGCTGATGCTCCCATAACAGAGTACTCAGAGGTGATGGAGGCGCAGGCGGATCTGGATCTGGCGAGAATCAATCTGGAGCACACAAAAATCGTAGCCCCTTTCGACGGATTTGTCAGTCATCTGCCGAAACTGGGGCAGCACATCGATCCTGGCAGTCCGATCCTGAGTCTTGTTTCCGACAAGAATGCCTGGATTGAGGCGAATTTCAAGGAAACTGATCTGGTTGGTGTGGCATATCGATCAGCCGGTGGATATTACTATTGATGCCTATCCGGATCTGCGCTGGAAGGGGACCGTGGAAAGCCTCAGTGCCGCAACCGGGGCGGAGTATTCATTGCTACCGCCGCAGAACGCGACCGGCAACTGGATCAAAGTCGTACAGCGCGTCCCGATTCGGATCAAACTACAGCGCAATCAACAGGACCCGGTGTTGCGCGCCGGAATGAGTGCCAACATCCAGATTGATACACGCTCTTCTACCCTGTAATCCTGAACGCCATTGAATACCCTGATTCGCAGATTGCAGGATTTATCCGAGGAGACTCAGCACTTCCTGTTGATTACTGCTGTGATGATGGCGGCGATTATCCAGATCATCGATACCACGATTGCCAATGTCGCACTGCCGCACATGCAGGGCAGCCTGTCGGTTACCCAGGATAAAATATCCTGGGTACTCACCTCGTATATCATGGCAGCCGCTATCACCATGCCACTTACCGGCTGGCTAGCCGGGCGTATCGGACGCAAGCGACTTCTACTGATATCCGTGCTGGGCTTCACCCTGGCATCAATGGCCTGCGGCGCCGCACAGACCCTGGACCAGATTATCGCTATTTCGCGTCCTGCAGGGTGTGTTTGGTGCCAGCCTTGTACCCCTTTCGAATGCGCTCCTGCTGGATTCCTTTCCCATCCACAAGCAAGCCCAGGCAAATGGTATCTGGGGTATAGGAATCATGGTGGCGCCCATCCTTGGGCCAACGGCGGGTGGATGGCTGACCGAATACTTTAGCTGGCGCTGGGTTTTTTATATCAATGTTCCCTTCGGGATCCTTTCGCTACTTGGCATCATTGCATTGGTGAAGGAGTCGTCCACCGACAGGGATCGTCCCTTTGACCTGTTCGGTTTTATGCTGCTAAGTATCGCCATAGTCAGCCTGCAGTTAATGCTTGATCGCGGCCAGTCTAAATACTGGTTTGAATCCACTGAAATTGTCTTCGAGCTTATTGTTTGCCTGCTGGCCTTTTATCTGTTTACCGTCCATATGTTTACGCACAAGCACAGTTACGTGGATCCGCGAATGTTTGCCGATAGAAATTTCTCTTTGGGTTTGGTCTTCATGTTTCTCCTGGGGGTAATCATGCTGGCAACAATGGCGCTGCTTCCCCCCTATCTGCAGAACTTGTTAGGCTATCCGGTTTTCGATGCGGGCCTGATACTGGCCCCCAGGGGAATTGGGACCATGGTTGCAATGATGCTGTCAACGCGCTTCATGGAGCGATCGGTAGTGCCGCCACGATATTTGATCGTAACTGGCCTGGTGTTCATCATAGGTTCCCTGTGGCAAATGACGGGGTTCACCACCAATGTTACCCAAAGCATGATTACCTGGACGGGATTTATACAGGGTTTCGGCCTGGGATTTATTTTTGTGCCGCTGAGCACACTGGCGTTCGCCACGTTGGAGCCTGAACTGCGCACGGAGGGCAGCTCCATTTTTGGCCTGATGCGAACGATAGGCAGCAGCCTTGGCATTTCAATTGTGGTCAGTCAACTGGCCAGCGGCATACAGCGTGAGCACGCCGTGCTCACGGAGCACATTACGGCATTCAACCCGTTACTGCAAAACACGGCATCAGCCGGTATTTGGGACGTCAATACCCCGCAGGGTCTGGCATTGCTGGAGGGTGAGGTGGCACGGCAGGCGTTACAAATTGCCTATATCGATGACTTCCAACTCATTATGATCATGGCCCTGGTGGCAGTTCCAGCCGCGTTATTACTGCGTAGTGCCGCGCCAACTACGCGTTAATTGGGCTTTTCCCCGCCCACATTGGCCTGCGCCGCCGCGATGCGCGCAATCGGCACGCGAAACGGACTGCAGGATACGTAATCCAGGCCGATGTCGTGGCAGAACTGGATGGAGCGCGGATCCCCTCCGTGCTCACCGCAGATGCCGTATTTGATCCCTTTCTTTTTACTGCGACTCTCATTGATCGCCATCTCCATCAGGCGTCCCACCGCGCGTTGATCAAGAGAGACGAAGGGGTCCACGTCTATCAGTTTTTCCTTGAGGTATTTCGGTATAAATTTGCCTGCGTCATCCCGGGAAAATCCATAGGTCATTTGCGTCAGGTCATTGGTGCCAAAGCTCATGAATTCCACCTCAGGAGCCAGGCGATCAGCACCAAGTGTGGCGCGCGGCGTCTCCATCATGGTGCCAATCTTGTAGGGGATGGAGACAGTCCTGGCCTTGGCCATCTCACGGATACACTTATCGATGAGCGCGGTGACCAGTCGAATTTCGCGTACATTGATGACCAGCGGAATCATGATTTCCGGGTGCGGTCGGTATCCTGCTTCGACAGCATCGGCGGCGGCGCTCATAATAGCTTTGACCTGCATTTCCGTGATTTCCGGAAAGACGACAGACAGGCGACAGCCACGAAATCCTAACATCGGATTGACTTCCGATAGCCGCGCGGTAATTTCCCGGATCTGTTTAACAGGCTTGCCGATTTTGGTGGACAGCGCGTCTATGTCCGCACTGGTCTGCGGAAGGAACTCGTGCAGGGGAGGGTCCAGCAGGCGGATGGTGACGGGAAGTCCGTCCATGACTTTAAATAGACCGAGAATGTCGTCGTGTTGGAATACCAGTAACTGGTCAAGGAAATTCTGTCGTTCTTCAGTGGTCTCAGAGAGTATCATCGCACGCATGACGTCGATGCGCTCTGCCGCGAAAAACATGTGCTCGGTGCGGCACAAGCCAATACCTTCTGCACCCAGTTCCAGCGCTTTCGCAGCATCCTCTGGTGTGTCCGCATTGGCTCTTACCCTGAGTCGTCGATATTTATCCGCCCAGCCCAGCAATACCTGAAAGTCATCGCTGGAACTCGCTTCGATTTTGGCAATATCACCCAGCATGACTTCCCCGGATGTGCCATCGAGTGTGATGATGTCTCCGCGTCGCACGGTGATCCCTGCCGCCGTGGTCGCTGTCCCTGCTGTGTAGTCTATGCTGAGCGCGCCGCAACCGGTGATAGCGCAAACGCCCATACCGCGCGCCACAACTGCAGCATGGGATGTCATGCCCCCTAGTTCAGTCAGCACACCGGCTGCCACTTTCATGCCGTGTATGTCTTCGGGTGTGGTCTCCCTCCGCACCAGAATGACACTGTGTCCGGCGGCATACTCCACCTCAGCTTCCTCCGCCGAAAATACCACGCGACCGGTCGCACCGCCGGGACTGGCAGCAAGACCTGTAGCGATAATGTCGCGCTTGGCAGCGGGGTCAACCGTTGGGTGGTAAAAGGCCAACACATGTTCGGGTGAGACGCGCATGAGTGCTTCCCGCTCGGTAATCAGGCCCTCTCTGACCATATCAACGGCAATTTTTATCGATGCCCTCCCGGTGCGTTTGCCACTGCGGGTCTGTAGCATGAAGAACACGCCGTCCTGCACCGTGAATTCGATGTCCTGCATATCACGGTAGTGTTTTTCCAGCAGAGCCTGGGTTTTGTACAACTGGTCATAAACCGCCGGCATGCGTTCTGCCAAAGCAGCAACCGGCAGGGGAGTGCGAATACCCGAGACTACGTCCTCGCCCGCGGCATTGAACAAATACTCACCAAAAAACTGATTCTCGCCTGTCGCAGGATTGCGCGTAAAGGCCACACCGGAACCGGAATCATCGCCGAAATTGCCGAAAACCATCGCTTGCACGGTAACTGCCGTACCCAGGCTGTCATCAATATTGTTCATTTCCCTGTACACGATGGCGCGCGGTGTGTGCCAGGACCTGAACACGGCCTCCACCGCCAATTTGAGTTGCTCGAAAGGGTCCTCCGGGAGTTCCACCAGTGTCTTGTAAATCTTGATAATTTCGCGCCAGTCATCAGCGCTCATGTCGACATCCAGCGCCCTGCTATTGGCGAGCTTGTAGCTCTGCAATGCGTGCTCGAATTTGTTCCCGTCCACATCCAGCACAACATCGGCGAACATCTGGATAAACCGGCGGTATGAATCATAGGCAAAACGGGGATTGCCGGTCTTGCGGGCCAGTCCCTCGGCAATCTCATCATTGAGGCCGAGGTTGAGAATCGTGTTCATCATGCCTGGCATGGAAACCGGCGCGCCGGAGCGGACAGAAAACAGCAGCGGATTTTCCGGATCGCCGAAACGTGCGCCCATTTTTTTCTCTACCAGATCCAGCGCGACGCGGTACTCCTGCTCCAGCAGCGAAGGCAGTTTGTTGCCGGCCTGGAAAAATTCCCGACAGGTACCGGTGGTGATGATAAAGCCGAACGGCACTGGCAATCCCAGGCTGGTCATCTCGCAGAGGTTGGCGCCCTTGCCCCCGAGCAGATCCCGGTCGTCCTTGCCGCCTTCGTTGAACAGGTATACGCGCTTGGCCATAGTAGTGTGCCTCTTCCCTTAGATCACAAAGCGGCGAGTATAACGCTTCACCGGTACAACACGGAGTCCGATTCCGCGGTGCTGGTTGTCTCAGCGCCGCGCCAGCAACTCGCTCAGGCGCTCAATTTCTGAGAGATCTGCCGTGGCCGGGACCATAAAGAGTTCCTCGCAACCCGCGGCCTCGGCATTGTCCAGTGCGGTCAGAACAGACTCCGCTGAGCTGCGGTGCACCGACTCAGCCATCATGGTGGCAATTTCCGGCCCGGCAATCGCCAGATATTCATACACATAGTCGTAAAGTCTTTGCTGGCCATTATCGGCCAGGGTGTACCAGAATCCGCCCATGCGGTACGGCGCTTGTGCGCGCCCAGCGCGCGCCCAGGCGGCATCGGCCATGGCAAACGTGCGGCGGAGTTCCTGTTCTTCACCATTGCCGGACCAGGCATACAGGCCATCGGCCCACTGCGCGCAGCGTTCGATGCTCTTGGGTCCCATGGCGCCGGCCAACAGGCGCGGCTCGCAAGGCCAGGTGGGTGTCGGCCCGATCATACCACCACCTGCCACCACTTCTGCACCGCTCCACACCGTGCGCATTTCCTCGATCTGGCGATCCATTTTTCCATAACGCCCCGCGAAGCGTGCACCCAGTGCTTCGTAGTCCTTTTCGCGGCCGCCGTAGCCGACTGCGATACTTTTCACGCGTCCACCAGAGAGTATGTCCAGGGTGGCCACTTCCTTGGCAACACGGGTAGCGCTGTGCATGGGCAGCACGTAAAGTGTTGGCGTAATCTCTACGCGGGTAGTGACCATCGCTGCCGCGGCCAGTACCACGCGCATGTCATACGTTGGCCCATGAATGCGTTCGCCGCAGGAGAGAGCATGAAACGGGCCCTGGTCTATGGCCCTGAACCAGGCCAGGTAATCCTCTCGAGTGAGGCCAGCTTTCATGTAGGGCAGGCAGACGCCGATTTTCATTCTGGATGACATTGCTGTAGTTCCCCGTTTGCCGATAACCGATGCTGAATTGTGACTATCTTAGCCCACTTCGCTGCTGCTGGTGTTCAGTATTCTGAACTGCCGCCGTATTGCGGAGTACTGCAGGCGCCGCCGGTTGGTCTTGGCCTTTTGCTAGTGTAACTTGGCTTGATTACCTGTCCTGAAGCCAATCTGCAAGCGAGATATAACGATGAAAATTGACGGACCTTTCTATGCGAAACTGGACGGGGCAGCGCAGGAGGCGCGGCGCCTGGCGGCCATCGGCTACGACGGTATTTATAGTCTCGAGGGCAGCTGGGACCCGTTCTTTCCCCTGGTCATGGCGGCGGAGCATGCGCCTGAGCTGGATATCGCCACCGGCATCGCAGTGGCGTTTCCGCGTAACCCCATGCACCTCGCCTATCAGGCCTGGGATCTGCAAAAATTCAGCAAGGGCAAATTTCTGCTGGGTATCGGCTCACAGGTGAAGGCGCATATTGAAAAGCGTTTCGGCGTGGGCTTCAGTCCTGTGGCCCTGCGCATGCGAGAATATATTCTGGCCCTCAAAGCGATTTTTGACTGCTGGCAGAACGGCACGAAACTCAATTTCCAGGGTGAGTATTTTCGCCACACCCTGATGACACCCATGTTCAATCCGGGCCCACTGGACTGCAAGCCACCGCCTGTGCTGCTGGGTGCTCTGGGTCCATTGATGACCGAAGTGGCGGGCGAGGTCGCCGACGGCCTGATTGTTCATCCTTTTAACAGCATGCCGTTCCTTACCGATCATGCACTGCCAGCGGTGCATAGAGGTTTGGCGAAGTCGGGCCGCGCGCGCAGTGACTTCATACTGCAGATTAATGCCATCATTGTTACCGGGGAGACCGATGAGGCACGCGCCGCTGCCACTGCCAGTGTCAAAAGCCTGCTCGGCTTCTACGCATCGACACCGGCCTACCGCCCGCCTATGGATGCAGTGGGGTACGGCGATATTCAGCCCGAGTTGAACCGCCTGTCCAAGGAGGGCCGCTGGGAGGAATTGGGTTCCTACATCGACGAGACATTCCTGGACGCGTTTGCCACCCGCGGCAGACCTGAGGAGATCGCCGGTAAGCTGCGGCAGAAATATGGCGCACATGCTGACCGGTTGGCCATCTACGCACCCTATGCTGCCCCGGATGCCATGTGGTCTTCCATCATTGCCGGGCTCAAGGCCGGCTGACTCTGGCACACGACCGTCCGCTGCGCTGGCAGGGCACGGGCAAGCGCCATACTGTATTCGTTGGAGAAATATTTTCACGACACTCGCCCCTCTGGAACGCCTTGGGGTACACTCGCTGCCCATATGAAACGACCCCAACAAATCCCGCGTTCAGCGACCTCTCTGCTGCTGGTATGTCTGTTGCTGTGCGCATGCGGCAGTCCCCCGGCAAAACGAGCTGGGCTGCAGGGCGACAATTCGAAAGCGGTGAACTTCAGCGGCTCCTGGGAGTTGGATTACAGTCAGAGTGACAATACCCAGCAGAAGCTCGATTCAGTGGTGGGTGAATTGAATCGAGCAGCTGAACGACGCGCCCAGGGAAATATGCAACAGGGCCCTGTTGGTGGCGGTATCATCATGGGCGGATCAGGTGCTAATAGTGGATCGTCTATCCTGGGACTGGCACGGATGGCGGATCTGATTACGCAATCGCCCCTGCTGGAGATTGTGCAGGATGAACATAAAATCCTGGTCAAGCGGGAGGCAGACTTTGCCCTGAGCTGTGAATTCTATCCTGGCCAGTACCGCAAGGTGGAGACGCCTTTCGGCATCGAAGCTTGCGGCTGGGATGCGCATCAGCTCGTATTCAAGTTACTGCTGCCCGAGGGGCTCAGCATTCAGCATGTGATGACCATCGGCGCAGCGGGTCAGAAACTCAACATTGCCACCACAGTGGTTTCCGATCAGGTGTCTTTTCCCTTTACGCTCAATCGCGTGTACAACCGTTTCGAACCAGGCGATAGCGGCTTTCATTGCCAAGAGACACTGACCAGAGGCAGGGTATGTACGACTGGATCCCGTTGACTATGTTGCGCGAGCGCCTTGCCGGTTTAGTGCTGTGCTTTGTTGCCTGCGTGGCGTTCGTGGTGCATGGACAGCCCGCGTTGGCTACCAGTGGTAATAACGCGGGCCAGCTGGTGGAAGGAGTGCAGTTGGATGTGGGACTGCCGATCTTCGACCCAGGTATTCCCGCAGATGCATCGACACACAGCAAACTGGGTATTTTTCCTGAAATTCGCAAGGCCGAGGCCAAGTACATGCCTGTGATGTTGCGCCAGGCATTGGTCAATTCCGGAGAATGGGGTGTGGTTCGCGTATTACCTGAAGCATTGGAGTCCTCGGAATTGCTGGTTGCCGGCACCATACTGCACTCGGACGGCCAGCGTTTGGAACTACAAATAAATGCCCGCGACGCCACCGGCGCCCAGTGGTTGGATAAGGTCTATACAGGCACCACCTCGCCTGCTGATTATCCCGTTAAGGTTCCCGGTGATCCCTATCTGGATGTGTACGTGCAAATTGCCGGCGATCTCCTGGCCATGCGCCGGCAGAAGAGTGCAAAGCAGCTTGCAGATATACGACACGTCGCGCTACTACGTTATGCCAGCGGTTTGGCGCCTGAGGTCTTCGCGTCCTATCTGGCACTAGTGCCAACTGGACAGTATGAGCTGCTGCGTTTGCCGGCTGAGGACGATCCGATGTTAATCCGCGTGAACCGCATCAGAGAACAGGAGTATCTATTTATCGATACGGTCGATGAGCAGTATGCAAGACTCAGTGAGGAGATGGCACCTACTTATAATCTGTGGCGCCAGTTTGGCGCAGAACAGGCCCTTTACAGAGAAGAATTCCAGGGTCGCGTGAGCAACAGGGGCAGTCAGGGTCCTCGTGGCTCCTTTACGGCACTGGAGCAGACCTACAATGTCTATAAGATGTCAAAGATTCACGAACAGGACCTCGATGAGCTGGCGCTGGGATTCAATAATGAGGTAGCACCCACTGTCATGGACGTGAGTGGCACAGTCGTTAAACTCAGCGGCACGCTGGATAAACAGTACGCCGAGTGGCGCACGATACTGCAACGGATCTTTGCATTGGAGACAGGCTTGGCGCCAGCGCCATGAATTCTGCTATGCTGCGGCCATGGCTCGCAAAGAAAAAGACAACGAATCCCTTCTGGACTCGCTCAGGAAACTGACCGAACAGATAGCGGGCGGCACATTTGATTTCGCCCGCAATACTGCGACCATGTCCGCCATGTTCGGTGAGACCTGGTTGCGCAGCGCCCTGTTAAACAAGTTGGAACCCGAGCGCCTCGAGGCGATGGCCGATGCCGGCCATTTCCTGCGTGACGCACGGGAAACAGCGGGCATGTCACTCAAGGATCTCGCGGAAAGTCTTGGTATCTCCGACAGAGGCGTGCTGGAAGATATTGAGAGCGGCGAAACCATCATGCCGCTGGAATTGATGCTGCGTAGCGCCGCCCTGCTGGCGCGACATGACCCCATACCCTTTTTAATCAAATTTATGCGTACCTACAATCCGGCACTGGAAAAGGCGCTGGACAAGTGGGGTGTTCTCGCGCTACCCAAGCAGTACGAGCGGGAGCGTCGTTTCGTCAATCTGATGCGCAAGCACGATGTACTGCGGCGTCTCTCAGATACCGAATATGATCGGTTTATCCACTACATGGAAAGTTCCAGCAATCTTGTGCTGGATGTCATGCAAAAAGAGAAACAGGCTAACGCCCCGAAGGTGGTGACCTCTACAGGCGCAAGCGTCAGACCACAACAGAAACGAAAGCCCGCAACTCCTGGTAAGAAAGCGACCTCCCGAGTGCGCAAACGCGCCGCCGTAAAGCGGCAAAAACCCCTGTAAACCATAGTGATTTAACTTGGTGATATACCTGTAACTACCAAAAAGAGATTATTCACCTTTTTTAAAAGGACTGACCAGTTGCTGGTGAACAACTCAGACAGTAACGCCTGGTTTGCAACCTGCCCCAAGGGCGTGGAATCACTCCTGGCAGCTGAATTGGCAACGCTGGGCGCTGCAAGTACGCGAGAGACGGTGGCGGGAGTGCATTTCACCGGGCCTCGCGCGCTGGCGTACCGTGCCTGCCTGTGGTCGCGACTGGCCAACCGGATTCTGTGGCCCCTGGCGCAGCTGGACGCCGCGGATGCCAACATCCTTTATCGCTGCATGAGAGAGATCGACTGGGGACGCTTGTTCGGTGTCCAGCAGAGCATCGCCATCGATTTTTCCGGCGAGAATCGCGGCATCCGCAATACGCAGTTCGGGGCCCAGCGCTGCAAGGATGCCATTGTGGACTGGTTTGTGACAACGATGGCCCAGCGGCCCTCGGTTGATCGAGCAAGTCCTGATGTCCGCTTGAATGTGCGCCTGGTTCGCGATCGCGCACACCTTGCCATTGATCTCTCCGGAGGCAGCCTGCACCAGCGCGGTTATCGACTACAGGCTGGTGTCGCCCCGTTGAAGGAGAACCTGGCCGCGGCAGTATTGCTGCGGGCGGACTGGCCGGGCATCGCTGCTCGCGGTGGCGGCCTCATCGATCCGATGTGTGGATCGGCGACGCTGTTATTGGAGGGTGCCATGATGGCGGCCGATATAGCACCGGGCCTGGGTCGCAAGCGCTTCGGCTTTGAGCACCTCCTGATGCATGATGCGGTGCAGTGGCAGACAATACTTAGTGATGCCGCGAGTCGAGCGGAGCGGGGCAGGGCGGCGCAGTTGCCGGAGTTTCGCGGATACGACTGGGATCCGGCGGTGATCCGTCGCGCCCAGGACAACATCGCGCGGATTGGTCTTGAAAAAATCGTACGGGTGAGTTGCAAGCCCGTCGCACAATTGCAAAAGCCCAGCCATCGGCCGTTGCCATTTGGCCTGCTGGTGTGCAATCCCCCCTACGGCGAGCGCCTGGGCGAGAAAGAGGGTCTCGTTACACTCTATCGGCAGTTGGGTGAAGTCATGCTGGCGGAGTTTCCCGGTTGGCAGGCCGCCATACTGACCGCGGATGTCGACCTGGGCAAAGCAACCGGATTGCGCAGCCACAAACGCTATGCCCTTTTCAATGGCGCCATTGCCACATCGCTTTTGTTGTTTGATCTGGGTAAAAACGAATTGCGCGATAGCGCAGGTAGCGCGTTGGCCCCACCAGTCCTCTCCGAGGGCGCGACCATGTTCGCTAATCGCATTCTCAAGAATCGCAAGCGTCTCTCCTCCTGGGTAAAGCGGGAGCAGGTCGACTGCTACCGTCTGTACGATGCGGACATGCCAGAATATGCCGTGGCGGTGGATGTTTACGGTGATCATGCACATGTCGCTGAATACCAGGCACCGAAGGAGGTTTCTGCCGAGGCGGCACAGCGCCGACTGGAAGAAGTGCGTAGTGCGCTGCCCGTGGCCCTTGGTATCCCTGCAGAGAACATTGTGTACAAACAGCGCAGCCGCCAGCGCGGCACCGAGCAGTACACAAAACAGAATAGTCGGGGTGAGTTGCTGATCGTGAAAGAGGGCCGTGCGCAGCTGTTGGTGAACCTGCGCGATTACATCGATACCGGATTGTTCCTCGATCATCGCCCGCTGCGTTTGCGCATAGGGCAGGAAGCCATTGGTAAAGATTTTCTCAATCTCTTTTGTTACACAGGCAGCGCCACGGTACACGCTGCACTTGGAGGTGCGCAATCCACTACCAGCATTGATCTTTCTAACACCTATCTCAACTGGTTGAGTAAAAACCTGACCGCCAACAAACTGGAAGCAGGTCGCAATTCAGTCATCCGGGAGGACTGCCAATCCTGGTTGGCGCGGACGCCCAGCCGTTTTGACCTGGTTCTGCTGGATCCGCCGTCCTTCTCCAACTCAAAGGCCATGACAGCGAGCTTTGATGTGCAACGCGATCACCCACAATTGGTCCGCCTGGCAATGGCTGTATTGCGCAAAGAGGGCCGCTTGTATTTCTCTAATAACAGGCGCGGGTTCACTCTGGATGTTTCGTTACAGGAGGAGTTTCTGTGTGAAGACATCACTGCGCAAACGCTGCCCCCGGACTTTCAGCGCAACCGCAAGATTCACTGTTGTTGGTCGATAAGACATAATTAAAGGCTTGTGGCGCTAGCGCATGCCAACTTTTTTCTGTAGACGATATCCACAAAAGTCCTATAACCCATTGATCTTCAAATAATTTGCGTAACATTACACTACAAAAAAGCACTATCTGTCTGATTTTACAGATTAAAAGCTCTCCAGATTCCACGAGATGCTACAGTTCACCGTGAATCCATTGGTTGACAAAACCTGAATAATTGGCCAGCTGTCCCCATAGTTATCCACAGAATATTCTGTGGATAACTAGATCGAGCCTTCCAGTTTCAACAGATAATTGCCAATATTGCTGCCATTGAACAGGCGCTGTAGCGTGGCTGGTATATTGTCAACATTCCCCTGAATATCCTCGCGCCGGGCGAATTGGCCGTCCATTACCCAATCGGTCACCGCAGCAATGGCCTTGTTTGCTAGATCCAGGTAATAAAGTCCAATTGTCTGTTCGCTGTCGCCATGAATCTTTCTTGTGAGGGGTGTTGTGGGAGATGGGGTTGCAACCATATCGAACTCATTATTGGAGCACTTGAGCCAGGTATTGAACAATGTTCCAATCCTACGAATGATTGTTAGTAGCGGAACGCGCATGAAATCACTGCTGATTATCTATCACAGCCAGAGTGGCACCAGTGCGCAGCTGGCCAGGGCAGCCTGGCGCGGCGCGCAAGTGGAGACGGAAATCAACGTGTCAGTGATACGCGCCTGGGATGCAGGTACGCTGGACCTCGCTCAGGCCGACGGGTTATTACTGGTAATGGCAGAGAACTCGGGCACACTCTGCGGCGTCATGAAAGATTTTCTGGACCGTACGTTTTACCCGGCGATTGCCCGGGGCGTGGTATTGCCTTATGCATTGCTTATCAGCGCAGGCAATGATGGGCGCGGCGCCCAGCGACAGGCCGAGCGCATTCTGAGGGGTTACCCGTTTCCGCCTGCTGCGGAGCCTCTGATACTACGCGGAGCTTGGTGTCCGGAGCACGCGGATGCCAGCTTGGAATTGGGTCAGGCATTCGCTGCCGGTTTGTCGATGGGCATTTATTAGCAGAGGACGGAGTGTGAGTAAGATCACCGTAGAGGTTGTGCCGTCAGGTTTTGAGCGTCTTCCCGCTGGGCTTGGTTACACCGACAGTTTGCAACCGATCTATCGCCAACTATCGGGAGAGGGTGGAAGTTTTGGTCTGGTGGTTGAGGCGCAGCACAGTAACACCATGGGTATTTGCCACGGAGGAGTACTGATGACACTGGCAGATATTTCTGCGGCTACCGGCGCCAATCTGGCGCGTGGCGTGAGCGCGGGCAGCCCCACGGTACACCTCAGTATCGATTACATCTCCTATGCTCGCCTGGGACAGTGGATACAGGCTAAAGTGGAGCAGGTCAACGTAAAACGGCGCTTCGGTTTCTGCAGTGGAGGGATCTATAACAGCGCTGGCGTCGTGGCGCGGTTCAGTGGCACCTTTTATTTCCCCGACCACGACGGTATGTGGAAAGACGGGCGCCGAGGCGACGGCGTGCTCCAAAAGTGGGAGAGCTAGACCACTTTCGTATCCTCGAAGGATTCCAGCGCATCGACAAAAGCCCTGGCAGCGCGCGAAAGACTGCGGCTTTCGTGGTGGACTGCCCCAAGGGTTCGCGCAAGGCGCGCATCGCGAATCGGCAGTGTCGCCAAAGATGTATCGAGCATGCTGCGCGGCAGGACAGTCCAGCCGAGTCCTACGGATGCCATCATACGGATGGTTTCCAGATAGTTGGTGGAAATGGCTATTTGCATCTTTAGACTGCGCCGGTCAAAAAGACTTTTTACGATTTGCCCTGTGTAAGTGTTGAGTCCAGGCAGGATGGCCGGATGCTTGCTCAGCTCCCTGAGGTCCAGGTTTTTCCGTTGTGCCAGCTCGTGCCCTTGCTGCACCATAAAATCCAGCGGATCAGGCCAGATCGGACGCGCGATGATGTTGCCTACCGGACTGGGGGCCAGCGTGACGACGGCCAGTTCCACTTCCCCGCGCAGCGTCAGTTCGTAGGCCTGCTCAGAATCCATGAAGTCGATGTCCAGCCGCACGGCCGGGTACGCCTTACTGAAATAACTTAACACCGGTGGCAGGCGATGCAATCCGATGTGGTGGCTGGTAGCCAGTCGCAGCGTGCCCTGCACTTCCCCGGCCAGGTCGCGCACCGACTGTTGTGCTGCCTGTAATTCCAGTAGTACTGCCCTGGCATGGGGCAGCAGGGCCGCGCCGGCTTCCGTCATGCTGATGGTCCTGCCAATGCGGTCGAACAAGGCGGCGTTTAACTGTTCCTCAAGCTGCGCCACCCGTTTGCTGACGGCGGGTTGAGTCAAGTGCAATTTATGTGCGGCCATGGAGAATGAGCCGGTTTCAGCTACCAGTAAAAATGCCTTGAGGTTCTGCGCATCCATTTTAAATATTCCTATTAGGAATCCATATAATAAAAATAATAAATTTGAGTTATCATAAAATCAAGCTCATAATTCTTACTGCGGCGATTGAATGCGCGTACTTGCAAATATTCGAGGTGATTCATGAGCGGACAGACGCTTTACGACAAATTATGGCAGAGCCACCTGGTGCAGCAGCGCGATGATGGTAGCGCGCTGATCTACATCGATCGCCAGTTGATTCATGAGGTGACTTCACCTCAGGCCTTCGAGGGGCTGCGCCTTTCGGGCCGTCAGCCATGGCGCGTCGATGCCAACTTTGCCGTACCTGACCACAATGTACCTACCGAGCGTGCTGAGCGCAGCGGCGGCGTGGCCGGCATTGCTGATCCGGTCTCCCGGTTACAGGTACAGACGCTGGACGATAATTGTCGCGATTTCAAAATCCTCGAGTTCCAGATCAACGATGTTCGTCAGGGTATTGTCCACGTGGTGGGACCAGAGCAGGGTGTGACTCTGCCGGGGATGACGATCGTCTGCGGCGATTCACACACGTCTACCCATGGCGCACTGGGTGCCCTCGCGCACGGCATAGGGACATCCGAGGTGGAACACGTGATGGCCACCCAGTGCCTCGTCCAGCAAAAAATGAAGAATATGCTGGTAAGTGTCGACGGCCACTTGCAGGCTGGCGTTACCGCCAAGGATGTGGTGCTGGCAATCATTGGACAGATCGGTACCGCAGGCGGCACGGGCTATGCCATTGAATTCGGTGGTGAAGTGGTGCGCGCTTTAAGCATGGAAGGGCGCATGACGATCTGCAATATGGCCATTGAAGCGGGTGCGCGCGCTGGCTTGATTGCCGTGGATGAGACGACTCTCGACTACGTCAGGGGCAGGCCCTATGCGCCGCGCGGCGAGCAGTGGAACCAGGCAGTGGCAGCATGGCGAGAATTGCATAGCGACGCTGATGCACATTTTGACCGCATCGTTGAATTGCGCGGCGCGGATATCAAGCCCCAGGTTACCTGGGGGACTTCGCCGGAAATGGTGCTGCCTGTGGACGGTGTCATACCTGATCCGGCACGCATGACCAATGCAGCGCAGCGTGAGTCGACAGAGCGTGCCCTGCAATATATGGGGTTGAAGGCGGGCATGGCGATTACCGACATCAAATTGGATACGGTATTCATCGGATCCTGTACCAACTCGCGGATAGAGGATCTGCGCGCTGCCGCTGCGATAGTGAAAGGTAAGAGGGTTGCTCGCCTCTGTAAAGCGTGCGCTGGTGGTGCCCGGTTCAGGGCAGATAAAGAAGCAGGCTGAGGAGGAAGGCCTGGACAAAATTTTTATCGAGGCGGGGATGCAGTGGCGCGAGCCGGGGTGTTCCATGTGCCTGGCCATGAACTCGGACAAACTCGGAGCAGGGGAGCACTGCGCCTCTACTTCCAATCGTAACTTTGAAGGGCGACAGGGTTTTGGCGGCCGCACACATCTGGTGAGTCCCGCCATGGCAGCAGCCGCGGCAGTGGCTGGGCATTTTGTCGATGTACGGGACTGGTAGGAGTCAGGAACAATGAAAAGTTTTACTGTGTTACAGGGCATTGTAGCCCCCATGGATCGCGCTAATGTGGATACCGATCTGATCATCCCCAAGCAGTTTCTGAAATCCATCAAGCGCAGCGGTTTTGGCCCCAACCTGTTTGATGAAGTTCGTTACCTGGACCAGGGGGAGCCGGGGCAGGATTGTAGTGGGCGTCCACTGAATATGGATTTTCCCCTGAATCAGGCGCGTTATCAGGGTGCTTGTGTACTGCTTGCCCGCGAGAACTTTGGCTGTGGCTCAAGTCGCGAGCACGCTCCATGGGCGCTTGACGACTACGGCTTGCGCTGCATTATTGCGCCGAGCTTCGCCGATATTTTCTACAACAACTGTTTTAAGAACGGCATTCTGCCTATCGTGCTTGATGCGCATCTGGTTGATCGCCTGTTTGACGAGATGTATAGCACCGAGGGCTATCAACTTAAGATTGATCTGGCGCGCCAAGTGGTGAAAACCCCTTCGGGTGAGGAGATCAGCTTCGAGGTGGATGCATTTCGCAAGCATTGTCTGCTTAACGGTCTTGACGATATCGCACTGACCCTGGAGAGCGCGGATGCCATTCGAGCCTATGAGCAGAACTGGCGTAGCCAATCGCCGTGGCTGTTTGACGTGTTCAGATAGCGGGCTTTGCAAAGACACCCCATAAGGTCTGGAGGAAGATGAAAAATGAGTAGTGAGTACGATGTAGCGGTTGTTGGCGCTACCGGAGCGGTGGGCGAGGCCATGATCAGTATTCTGGAGGAGCGCAATTTTCCGGTACGCACGCTTTATGCGTTGGCCAGCAGTCGTTCTGCGGGCAAGAGCGTCATGTTCAGAGGCAAGTCGGTCCGGGTGACTGATCTGGCGGAGTTTGACTTTAGCCAGGTGCAAATTGGCCTGTTTTCGGCCGGTGGCAGCATCTCGGAGCAGTTCGCGCCGATCGCTGCCGCTGCTGGCTGTGTGGTTATCGACAATACCTCGCATTTTCGCCAGGATGATGATATTCCTCTGATTGTGCCCGAGGTCAATATCAATGCGCTAGCGGGCTACCGCGCGCGCAATATCATCGCCAACCCTAATTGTTCGACTATTCAAATGGTGGTGGCATTAAAGCCAATATACGATGCGGTGGGTATCCAGCGCATCAACGTGGCTACCTACCAGGCCGTTTCTGGTACCGGTAAGGAGGCGATAGAGGAACTGGCGTCACAGACAGCAAAGCTGCTCAGTGGCCAGGAAATTGTGTGCGAAGTGTATCCCAAGCAGATTGCATTCAATGTTCTGCCGCACATTGATACATTCCAGGACAATGGGTATACACGCGAGGAAATGAAAATGGTATGGGAGACCCGGAAAATATTCGGCGATCCCGCTATACAGGTCAATCCAACCTGTGTCAGGGTGCCGGTATTTTTCGGTCACTCCGAAGCGGTGCACATCGAAACTGTGGATAAAATTTCCGCAGAACAGGCCCGGTCTTTGCTCGAAAAAGCCCCGGGAGTAACCGTCATGGATGCGCGGGCTGACGGTGGCTATCCTACAGCGGTGACGGAGTCGGCCGGCGTGGACTCTGTCTTCGTGGGCAGGATTCGTGACGATATCTCTCATCCCAGGGGGCTGAATATGTGGATTGTCGCGGACAATGTCAGGAAGGGAGCCGCTCTAAATAGTGTGCAAATTGCCGAGAGCTTGGTGTCAACCTACCTTGATTAATGCTTGTAATTCACTGATACTTGAGCCGTTATTTGGGTAGATAGAAGACGTAGGGAAGCGCTTGTGGTGCGACTCCTGAATGGTGGGTAGGGCGTCTGTAATGGCTGAACGTAGCAGGCGCTGCCGAACAGGCACACCGCGGCCGGGGTCGACCCAAGGGGGGTCGGTTTTAAATTCGCGGGTACAATAATAAGGGGCTGGTATGGCTCGTAAGTTAGTGGCTGTAGCGTTCTCGCTGGGGTGTCTCCATGCGGGGTCTTTGATGGCGCTTGGACTCGGCGAAATAAAGCTGGAGTCTTTTCTTAATCAGCCGTTGAAGGCCAGCGTCGATCTGCTCAACATGGGCGGACTGAACGCCGACGACATCAAGGTTCGACTCGGCACCAGCGATGATTTTGATAAATTGGGAATCGACCGCGCCTATTTTCTTACCAGTATCAAGTTTGAAGTGTCTGACAATGGTAATGGCGGAGCCCGGATCGTCATGTCTTCCGAAGAACCTGTCCTGGAGCCTTACCTGGATTTTGTTGTTGAAGCACGCTGGCCCTCAGGTCGTCTGTTGCGGGAGTACACAGTACTGGTAGACCCGCCGGTATTCTCTCAGGGCACGCAGGTCGTTTCCGCCAGTCAGCGCGTCGAGGAAGTAGAGGGTATTGCGGCACCCGCAAAAAAAAATGAGAGGTCGCTACTAGCGAAACCACAAAGTACCAGGATGACGCCACTATTGGGGCGTGGGGAAGCGAACAGGGCGGCAGCAGCGGCACTCGTGTAGACGTGCGCGACTCTAACCTGGCCCCCGGGGCGATGCCGCAACGAGGCTACAATGCGGCGACATCACCGCTCTCCGGCGCCCGGCAGTCGCTACATGATCAGCAGAGACCAGACCCTCTGGGAAATTGCCAGCCGGGCAAAGCCTGCCGGAGCAACCGTACACCAGACCATGCTGGAGATCCAGCGTCTCAACCCCGATGCCTTCATAAATGGCAACATCAACAGGATCAAGGCGGGGTATATTATCTACCTTCCCGATGCTGGCGATATTAGCCTCGGCTGATGTGTCGGCGACGTTGGCAGAGGTGCGTGAGCAGAACGCCGCGTGGCGCGAAGGACGGGATGCCCAATTAAACGCAACCAAGCGCCCATCCCTAAGAATTTCTGCGGAACCCGAAGAGAGTACTGCGATCGACAGCGCGAAAGTCACTACATCGGGAACCGACAAGCCGCTGGCAGCGGGTCATGGACGTCCACACCGGCCGGCAGTGCTGCAGCAGAGCTCCGTTAAAACGGCTCCACTGGACGGCAACGATGCGCAGGAGCGTCTCGCCGCGATCGAGGAGCAGCTAGCGACTCTGCAACGTATTGTCAGTCTCAAGGATGACCAGATCGCCGCGCTGCAGGGCGCCTTGGCAGAAGCCGGCGTTGCCACTGCTGATAAAGGCGCTACCGCAGTTACGGCGAACGTTGGTGAATCTCCAGGCAGTCGCCACTGATGTATCTGACGAAAACGTTGCGGCCGCCGAGAACGCCGCTGGGGCAATTGTGTCTGAAGGGGTGTCCGAGGCAGCGCCAAACGGCGGAGGTTCAAGCACCAGCGTCCCCTGAACTTCCCAAAACTGTTCCACCCCCAGCTGCCGAGACAGCTACCGAAAGCGGCTGGATGAACTATCTACTTTACGTGCTTGGTGCCCTGGCGCTTGGTGTTGCGGGTTTTGTTTTTTCAAAACGCCGGGGAGGCGAGGAGCCGGAGGCAGTGCCAGCACGTCATGCAGCTCCGAAAGTAGACGTATTCCATGATGTCCAATTGAGAGATCAGCGCATTAAACAAGATGCGCCGGAAAATGATCTGGATATACATGAGACTCCCAAGTCCGTACGCGACAACCGTGGTTATGGTGAACGTAAGCATGATGAGTACGCTTCCGATATTGACGCGGCCGATGCGCTGGCCGAAGCGGATATTTACATCGCCTATGGTCGCCACCAGCAGGCGATTGACCTGCTCAACAATGCCATCACCGTTGAACCTGGTAATCCGGTATACCGACTCAAATTGCTGGAGATTTACACTGAGCTAAACAACCATGCTGCTGCGACTTCGCAATTGACGAAAATACAAGCCAACGGTGATCCCGACAGCATTGCGCGGGCCGAGTCACTGATACAACGTCTACATGACGAGGACCAGCCGGAACCGCCAATGGAAAATGTCAGCAAGTCAGCGGGCTACGGTCCCGGGCTTGCACCCAATCCGCTAACGATGATGGATGACTCCAACGATGCACTGGAGGCAGATTTCAGCGGACTGGAGATTGAAGGGGCAGATACATCAGGTGATGATGACGACCTGGATTTGTCTGGCGATTTTGGCGTTGCAGTTGCTGATCGCTTTGAGGACGAGGAACTGGTTATTGCCGCGGACAGCAATGGATTGTCGACCAAGTTGGATCTTGCCCGAGCCTACCTGGATATGGGAGACGATGACGGCGCGCGTCAAATACTGGATGAGGTCGTCGTGGAGGGTTCCGAGGAACTGAAAGCTGAAGCACGAGCGCTCCTGGATCGCATTGGCGGATAGTTTTTTTTCTCCTGATCCAGTCCCTGCCGGTACCCGAATAGCCTGCCGTATCGAGTACGATGGCAGTCATTACAACGGCTGGCAGTCACAATTACACGCCGGTGCGGTTACCGTCCAGGACAAACTCCAACAGGCACTGGGCGAAGTCGCCAGCGCACCTATTCGGCTGCACTGCGCCGGGCGCACCGATGCCGGTGTCCATGCTGTTCGCGCAGATCGTTCACTTTGATACTCCAGTCATTCGCAGTTGCAAGGCCTGGGTGATTGGTGGCAATACCAACCTGCCACGCGATATCCGCATACACTGGGCTGTGCCGCTTGCCAGCGACTTCCACGCTCGCTTTTCTGCGCGCGCCCGGCGTTACCGCTATGTGATCGCCAATACACCTATACGGCCCGCGTTATTGCACGCGCAGCTTACCTGGCACCGTCGGCGGCTTGATGCAATGGCGATGCACACTGCTGCACAGGCGCTGCTGGGGGAGCGCGATTTCAGTTCATTTCGCGCCGCGTCCTGCCAGTCGAGTACACCCATGCGCAACGTGCAATTCATCGAGGTAAAGAGACGGGGAGATCTGGTAATACTGGAAATTCTTGCCAATGCGTTTTTGCACCACATGGTAAGGAATATTGCAGGAGCGCTGCTGGCCGTCGGTGACGGACGCAAGCAGATAGGCTGGATAGCAGAGCTACTGGCCGGAAGGGATCGTAGCGTGGGGGCCGAAACAGCTCCCGCCGGTGGATTGTATCTGGTCGATGTCGAGTACCCCGCCCATTTCGGCTTGCCGCAGACACCCTACGGACCGATGTTGCTAGGGACAACTATCTAATCTCACCCTGCCCTGTAAAGACACCGTCGAGCGTCATCTGCTATCATGCGACCCTCTTTTTTTACAGGTTCTCAGGCGACATGGCCTCCACGCGTATCAAAATATGCGGCATTACCACCAAGGAAGATGCGCGGGCGGCAATCTCCTGTGGCGCTGATGCGATTGGTCTGGTGTTTTATGCGAATAGCCCTCGCGCCGTTACCATTGACCAAGCTGCAGCAGATCGCGGCAATCGTTCCGCCGTTTGTGAGTGTAGTGGCGTTGTTTGTCGATGAACCAGCAGCGAGTATCGAGCGTATTCTAAGCAGAGTACCCATTGATCTTATCCAGTTTCACGGCGACGAATCAGCCGCAGTTTTGCCAGCAGTTTGGCCGTCCCTGGATCAAGGCGCTGCGGGTCAGGCCGGGTCTGGATCTCGCCAGCGCCTGCCGTCAGTACCACGGTGCGCGCGGTGTACTTCTGGATAGCTGGCAGGAAGGCGTGCCCGGGGGCACCGGCAAATCATTCGACTGGCAACTTGCCCTGGGGGATCTGTCTCTGCCGGTGGTGCTGGCGGGGGGGTTGCACGAGGGTAATGTGGGTAATGCTATCGCGGCGCTGCATCCAGCGGCAGTCGATGTCAGCGGTGGAGTAGAGCGCTCGCCTGGCATAAAGGATGTGTACAAGATACGGCAATTTATTGCGGCTGTTCGCGCCGCAGATCAGCAGTTGGACGGATTAAAAAATGACGATTAGCACACACAAGGACTTATTCGCCTCGGTTCCAGACGAACACGGGCGCTTTGGCGAGTACGGCGGCAAATTTGTCTCGGAAACCTTGATGGCTGCGCTAGCCGAGTTAGAGGCAGTCTATCGCCAGCTGTCGGCAGATGCACAATTCCAGCGCGAGCTTGATGAAGATCTGGCACATTACGTGGGCCGGCCTTCTCCATTGTATGAGGCCAGGCGATGGTCCGACAGTATTGGCGGTGGCCGTATCTACCTCAAGCGAGAGGACCTCAACCACACCGGAGCGCATAAGATTAATAACACCATCGGGCAGGCCCTGTTGGCCAAGCATATGGGGAAGAAGCGGATAATTGCCGAGACTGGCGCAGGTCAGCATGGTGTCGCTACAGCGACTATTGCGGCGCGTCTTGGACTGGAATGCCAGGTATTCATGGGAGAGGAGGACGTTCATCGCCAGGCACTGAATGTTTATCGTATGAAGTTGCTGGGCGCTGAAGTTATTCCGGTCACCTCCGGTTCCCGTACTCTCAAGGATGCCATGAACGAGGCAATGCGTGACTGGGTAACCAACGTCGATGATACTTTCTACATTATAGGTACCGTCGCCGGTCCCCACCCTTATCCCATGCTGGTGCGTGACTTTCAGTGCGTTATAGGGCGCGAGGCGCGGGTGCAGTCGTTGCAACAAACAGGGCGCTTGCCAGATGCGTTGGTCGCTTGTGTCGGCGGAGGATCCAATGCGATTGGCCTGTTTCATCCCTTTCTGGAAGATGAGTCTGTAGCTATGTATGGAGTGGAGGCTGGCGGCCACGGTATTTCCACGAATCAGCACGCGGCACCGCTGACCGCAGGTACTCCGGGTGTGCTCCACGGTAACCGGACCTATCTGATGCAGGACAGCGATGGCCAGATCATGCACACCCATTCGATCTCGGCCGGGCTGGATTATCCCGGTGTGGGTCCCGAACACGCCTGGTTAAAGGATATCGGCAGGGTTAGTTATGTCGTGGCGAATGACGACGAGGCATTGCGATCATTCCATATACTGACCCGGGTAGAGGGCATCATGCCGGCGCTGGAAAGCAGTCATGCGCTGGCCTACGCAGAAAAACTGGCGGCCCAGATGACACCGCAGCAGACGATCATTGTCAATTTGTCGGGCCGTGGCGACAAGGACATTCATACCGTCGCCCAGATCGATGGCATCGAATTCTAACGGACACTTTTTGGAGAACGAGTAGTGAGTCGTATTGCGGGACGTTTCCAACAACTGGCACAGCAGTGCCGCACCGCGTTGATTCCTTATATCGTGGCGGGCGACCCGGGGCAGGATGTCACAGTGCAACTAATGCACCGACTGGTCGACCGTGGTGCAGACATTATTGAGCTCGGCGTGCCCTTTTCCGACCCCATGGCAGAAGGGCCGGTAATTCAGCAGGCGCATGAACGAGCCCTGGCAAATGGCACAACACTGGCCGCAGTGTTGGGCATGGTGCGGGACTTTCGCAAGTCTGACAGCACTACTCCGGTACTGTTGATGGGCTATGCCAACCCGGTAATGCACATGGGTTATGCTGCGTTTGCCGACGCCGCAGCAGCGGTTGGTCTGGATGCTCTGCTTACGGTGGACATACCGCCAGAGGAAGTCGATGGCATCAATGCCGAACTCCAGCGCGTCGGCATAGACAATATATTCCTGGTGGCTCCGACTACGCCTGACGAGCGCATCGCGCGTATTGCTGCACGTGCCAGTGGCTTCATCTATTATGTATCGTTAAAAGGTGTCACTGGTGCCGGCCACCTTGATACTGCGGATGTCGCGCGCCGACTCGATGCGATTCGCAGTCATAGCCATCTGCCGATTGCAGTCGGGTTTGGTATCAAGGATGCCGATTCTGCCCGGGCGGTTGCGGCGGTGGCGGATGGTGTGGTTGTTGGCAGCGCGCTGGTAAATGCCATGGCTCAGGCTATAGAGGATGGCGACGGCGCGGAGGGAGCAGTGATAGCCGCAGCCGAGTTGCTAGGCCGGATACGCAAGGGAATCGACAGCGCGGCTTCCTAGTTGAGCCGCACCCCGTTTATAATTACACCCTCTAGTGGTGGCGAGGAAGACCATGAGCTGGATAGACAAAATTCTGCCGTCCGGTGTGCGCAGTGAAGCGGTTGGCAAGAGCTCCAGCAGTGTGCCGGAAGGGTTGTGGAAGAAGTGCGTCAAGTGCGACGCAGTGCTTTACCGGCCCGATGTAGAACGCAATGACGACGTCTGCCCCAAATGCGATCACCACATGCGCATCGGTGCGCGCAAGCGCTTGGCACGTTTTCTCGATAAATCGGGCAGTGCCGAGATTTTGTCCGAGATTGAGCCCGTGGATCGACTCAAGTTTAAAGACAAGAAGCGCTATCGGGACCGCTTGAGCACCGCGCAGAAATCTACCGGGGAGAAGGATGCGCTGATAGCGATGCGCGGTACCCTGCAAGGTCTTCCGCTCATCGCGGTGGCCTTTGAGTTCGAATTTCACGGCGGATCCATGGGCTATGCGGTGGGCGAAAAATTCACTCGCGCGGCCCAACTCGCGCTCGAACGAAGACATCCCTCTGGTCTGCTTTTCCGCTTCCGGTGGCGCACGCATGCAGGAGGCTCTGATCTCTCTGATGCAGATGGCCAAGACCAGCGCGGTCATTGAGCGGATGAAACTTGCGGGTGTGCCTTATATCTCTGTAATGACAGACCCGATCTATGGCGGTGTATCTGCGTCACTGGCTCTACTGGGTGATATCAACATTGCCGAGCCGGATGCCCGGGCGGGATTCGCTGGCCCCAACATAATCGAACAGACTATTCGACAGAAACTTCCCAAGGGATTTCAACGCAGTGAATTCCTGCTCGAACACGGCGCCATCGACATGATTGTGCACCGTACCGAAATGCGTGACACCATCGCGCGGTTGCTGTCGAAACTGACTGGAGTTCCGCTGATCCCGGAGGAAGTTGAGGTATCCGGCGAGTCGGAAGATCGTGAACATGCGCCTTTAGTGGTCGCGGCAGGAGATGAATAAGGCGTCGCTTGAGCAGTGGCTGCAGAGGCTCGAGACCCTTCATCCCAGTGCAGTGGAACTGGGGCTGGAGCGGGTTGCAGATGTGGCCAACAGGCTTCAACTATTGCCGGTAGCTCAACCCGTTGTTACTGTTGGCGGCACCAATGGAAAAGGGTCGACGGTGGCCGTACTGGAGGCCTTACTAAATGAAGCCGGATACTGCACAGGCGTTTTTACTTCTCCCCATTTGCTGCGCTTTAACGAAAGGATTCGGGTAGCCGGTGTCGATGTCTCCGATACAGAAATTACCGAAGCTTTTGTAGTCATTGATGAGGCCAGGGGTGCCGTTTCACTTACCTATTTCGAATTCGCCACGCTGGCTGCTCTGCTTATTTTCAAGCTTAGGGCGCCCGATATTGTCGTTCTGGAAGTGGGTTTGGGAGGGCGTCTGGACGCGGTGAACATCGTGCAACCCATCGGTCGCGGTGATCACCAGCATCGACCTCGATCATCAGGTTTGGCTAGGTGAGACCCGCGGGGAAATTGCCCGCGAAAAGGCCGGTATAATGCGCAGCGGCATACCGGTGGTGATTGCCGACCCGGACCCACCGCCGACTTACTGCACTGTGTCGCCGAAGTGGCGGCCAGTCCAGCGCTCTACCTGGGGCGAGAATTCACGGTAGCAGTTGCACAAGGAGCATGGCAGGCTGTCTTGCAGCAGGCTGACGGCGGGTCACGGCAGTTGGTCCCGCAGCCAAGCGGTTCGCTGTTGCCGGAAAATATTTGTGCTGCAGTGCAGGCAGCGCTGTTACTGGGTATTGAATTCAGCGATGATTGTTTATCCCGCGCGCTTGGCCACGGCAGCCCCGGTGGGGCGTCGCCAGGATGCGGCAGGTAGCGGGGCGAGATTATGTATTGGATGTGGCACACAACCCTGCTTCAGTTAAAAAATTACTTGAATATTTAAGCACAACTAATTGTAATGGAAAGACATTATGTCTTTTTTCTGTAATGTCGGATAAAGATATCGAGGCCATTGTTGATGTCGCTGCCGGATATTTCGATGCCTGGTTTCTGGCGGACCAACCGGACAACAAACGGGCTGCCGGGGCGGCGGACATTGCCGCATTGCTCAGCGAGGCAGGGGAGACCATGATCAGTATCAGCAAAAACCTGCGACAGGCGTTGCGACGTGCACAGGGTATCATGGCCGCAGGTGACCGGCTGGTTGTGTTTGGCTCGTTTTATACCGTGGCGGCAGTACTCCCGTTACTTGATAAGGTCAATAACACGCGTGAGGCACCGTAAGTGAACGATATCCTCAAGCAACGTTTGGTCGGAGCGCTTATCCTGTTGGCACTGGGAGTTGTTTTCTGGCCCATCATTTTCGTTGGGCCCGATGAGCAAAAGGCGGCAGAGCTCCAATCTATCCCGCCGCCACCCGGGGTATCCACCGCTTCAATTGCAGCCCCGGAGCAGGGCGGGTTGAGGGGTTCGCCAGAGTTGGTGACGGATGACGATGGTCCGCTATTGGATGCACCGCTTGACTCCGATGGTCGTGGCAGTGAAGGCAGCAATGCAAGAGAGGCAGCGCCACCGCCCTCGGCGCCGACAGTGGCAACGGCGGGGCAGTCAGCCGTGAGTTCTCCTGCCGATTCCCTTGGCGGCGAGGTTCGTCCCGAGGCACCGCAGCGACTGGCAATGGACACCAACGGGGTGCCGGTAGCATGGACTCTTCAGGTCGCCACCGTCAGCAGTGCTGAAAAGGCCGAGATATTGCGCAAGCGACTGCTGGAGCTGCACCACAAGGCGTACATTTCGAGGGTGTCCAGTGGCGGCAAGAGCCTTTACCGGATTTGCATTGGCCCCAAATTCGAGCGGGTCGAACTGGAGAAGCTACAGGCGGGCATTAATGCGGAATTTGGCGTCACCTCCATCGTTGCCCGGTACACACCTTGATACTCGGGATGGCGGGGTAACCCCGGGGTGGTCGATTGGGTACAGTTTAACGCGGTGGACTGGGCAATCATCGTTGTGCTGGGACTTTCCATACTGCTCAGCCTGTGGCGAGGTTTTGTCCTGGAGGCTGTGTCGCTGGCGGGTTGGGTTGCAGCATTTTTTATTGCCAATATGTTTGTTGTTGAAATGGCCACGGTCCTGGCGCGGTGGATCGCTAATGTCACTGGCCGCTACGTGGCTGCTTATGCAATCTTGTTTGTAGGCACATTGCTTATGGCGGGCCTGCTGGGTAAGTTGGGAACACAGCTGGTGCATGTAACTGGCTTGACGCTGTTAGACAGGTTGCTTGGAACAGTATTCGGATTCGCACGCGGTATAATTGTCGTACTGGTGCTGGTGTATTTGCTCCGACAGTTGGCGCCGCCACAGAATCTCAAATGGTTAGATCAAGCCCAATTGATGCCGCATGTGGATATGTTGGGGCAGTGGGTGCAACTCTTGTTCTCAAGATATAAATTCGGACAGGGTCTGGTTATATCTGGCTAATTTCTTTTGTAGTGAGGTAGGTACTGAATGTGTGGGCTGGTAGGGTTGGTTGCGAAATCAGATGTCGCCCCGGAGATCTACGATGCCCTGACGGTTCTGCAACATCGCGGTCAGGATGCGGCGGGGATTGTCACATGTGGTGGTGGCAAGTTTAGCCAGCGCAAGGGCGAAGGACTGGTTCGGGATGTCTTTCGACAGCACGACATGCAGCGCCTCGGCGGTCCCATGGGTATTGGCCACGTGCGCTACCCTACCGCCGGCAGTTCCGGAACTGCCCTGGCGCAGCCTTTCTATGTCAACTCCCCCTACGGTATCGCTTTGGCGCACAACGGGAATCTGACCAACTCCGAGCAACTAACCCGGGAGTTATTTCAGGATGACCTGCGCCACCTGAATACTGACTCCGACTCGGAAGTGTTGCTCAACGTATTCGCCCACGAATTGCAGACGCTGGGCAAACTCAACCCCTGTGCAGACGATATTTTCACGGCGGTAGAGGCGGTGCACAGGCGCTGTCGTGGTGGCTACGCCGTGGTGGGGCTATTGGTGAACTACGGGGTGTTCGGATTTCGTGACCCCTGGGGTATTCGTCCGCTCGTGATTGGCACCCGCAAGTCAGTTACGGGGAGGGAGTACATGATCGCCTCCGAGAGCGTGGCGCTGGATGTGCTCGGATTCACCCTGCTGGATGACGTGGCCCCCGGGGAAGCTGTCTTCATTGATCAGCAAGGTCATTTGCATCGACGCCGCTGCGCGCCACACGCGCGTCTGCGCCCCTGTATTTTCGAGCACGTCTATTTTGCGCGGCCGGACTCGTTGATGGATGGTATCTCGATCTATAAAACGCGGATGCGCCAGGGCGAGACACTGGCCAGAAAAATTCGCCGCTTGCGGCCGGAACTGGATATCGATGTCATTATTCCCATCCCTGATACCAGCCGTATTGCCGCACAGTCCATGGCTTACGAATTGAATATCAAGTTTCGCGAAGGCCTGATGAAAAACCGCTACATCGGGCGCACTTTTATCATGCCGGGGCAGAGTCACCGCAAGAAATCCGTGCGACAAAAGCTCAACCCGGTACCGCTGGAGTTTTCCGGTAAGAACGTCATGCTGGTGGATGACTCGATCGTGCGCGGCACTACTTGTCGCCAGATTATAGAAATGGCCAGGGAGGCAGGGGCAGCCAATGTCTACTTCGCCTCCGCTGCGCCCCCCGTACGCTATCCCAATGTATATGGGATCGATATGCCATCGGCATCTGAACTGATAGCACACAATCGCAGCGTGGAAGAGGTCTGTGAATTGATCGGCGCTGACTGGCTCGTGTACCAGGATCTGGAAGACCTGATTCGCTGCTCCCGCGAAGGCAATCCCCAGGTAGATGGCTTCGATTGCTCAGTATTCAATGGTGAATATATTACTGGTGATATCGATCAAAATTACCTTGATCGAGTGGAATTACTGCGTAACGATGAGGCGCAAAATGAGCGGCGGGTAGAAATGTGGACGGAAGGCGCAGTTGTCGGTCTTTACAACGACGTCTAGGAACTATTCATGACAGATCACGATGAACACGATCCGCTCGCCGGCGCACACCTTGATACGCTTGCAGTGCGCAGCGGCATTCACCGGACACACGAAGGGGAGCACGCTGAACCCATCTTCGCCACCTCCAGCTATGTTTTTGAAAATGCCGCTCAGGCAGCGGCGCGTTTTTCCGGAGAATCTCCCGGCAATGTCTACTCACGCTACACCAACCCCACGGTGCGTGCGTTCGAACAGCGTCTGGCAGCACTTGAGGGGGCAGAGGCCTGTGTAGCCACTGCTTCGGGCATGGCAGCTATTCTGAGTACATGCATGGCGTTGCTGAAGTCCGGAGATCACGTGGTATGTTCACGCGATGTTTTTGGTACCACTGTTAATTTGTTCAGCAAATACCTGGGCAAGTTTGGTGTCGAGGTTACCTTCGTACCCCTGCTGGATCTCGCCGCATGGCGCAGGGCTGTGCGTCCCACTACCGCCATGTTTTTTCTGGAGACTCCGTCCAATCCCCTGTGTGAGATCGCTGACCTGGCGGCCATTTCCCAACTGGCTCGCGAAAACGAGCGCTCTGCTGGTAGTGGACAACTGTTTTTGCACTCCCGCGCTGCAACTGCCACTGTCTCTGGGAGCAGATATCGTCGTGCACTCCGCGACCAAATATCTGGATGGCCAAGGTCGCTGCGTGGGCGGGGCGGTGCTGGGCCGCGCCCAACACATGGCTGAGGTGCTGACATTCCTGCGCACCTGTGGGCCCACGATGAGCGCCTTTAACGCCTGGATCTTTTTAAAGGGCCTGGAGACACTGCGCTTGCGTATGGAGGCCCACAGCCGTGCGGCGCTGGAACTGGCCCAGTGGCTGCAGCAACAACCGGCAGTGGAAAGAGTCTATTACGCTGGACTCACGGAGCATCCTGGCCACGCGCTGGCTGCGCGTCAGCAAACCGCCTATGGCGGTGTACTGTCATTTCTGGTCAGAGGTGGCCGGGAACAGGCCTGGCAGTTCATCGATGCTACCAGGCTGATGTCGCTCACCGCGAATCTGGGTGATGCCAAGACCACCATTGTGCACCCGGCAACGACGACTCATGGGCGGCTGAGCCCACAACAGAGGGAGCAGGCCGGCATCCGCGACAACCTTATTCGCATTGCGGTGGGATTGGAACATGTCGACGATTTGAAAATAGATATGCAGCGGGGCTTTGCCGGAATTCGCTGAATAATAAAGTAGTATTCTCGGGGCACTTCAAATGCAATTACAGGGTGTTATCGATGCTGCGGTACAGGAGGTAGGGCGCATCCTTTTGGGTAAAGAACCCCAGATCAGGTTGGCGCTGTGTTGCCTGTTTGCCCGCGGGCACCTGTTGATCGAAGACTTGCCAGGGATGGGCAAAACCACTCTGTCACATGCACTGGCTGCCGTGTTCGGCCTGTCCTGGAAGCGTGTGCAATTCACCAGTGATTTACTGCCTGCGGATATTCTGGGCGTCTCGGTATTCGATGCCAACGATGCGAGCTTTACGTTTCGCCCCGGCCCCATATTCACTCAGTTGCTGCTGGCAGACGAAATCAACAGATCGACTCCACGCACCCAGAGTGCACTGCTGGAAGCCATGGCCGAGGGGCAGGTTACAGTCGAAGGAGAAACACGACCCCTGCCACAGCCGTTCTTCGTCATCGCTACCCAGAACCCCGTCCACCAATCCGGCACCTATCCTCTACCTGAGTCACAATTGGACCGTTTTCTCATGCGACTGGAGTTGGGCTATCCCCATCCGCGCGCCGAGCGGGAAATGTTCGAGCGACGGCACAGCGCGGCACTGGAAATCAAGAACCCCGCGTCAGTGCATCAACATGGAGCAACTCGATACGATTCGCGTTGCGGTCAGTAAGGTGCACGCCTCCGACCATTTGCTGGACTACCTGCAACGTCTGGTGGCCTATACACGTCAGTCTGCCGAGTTTGAAGTCGGCCTTTCTCCGCGCGGCGCGCTGGCCTTGCTGGATAGCGCCAAGACCTGGGCGGCTGATGCACAATCGAGGTCACGTGGTGCCAGAGGACGTGCAATTGGTATTGCCTGCCGTGGCGGCCCATCGCCTGTTACCCAGTGGCGATTATGCTGGCGACGGCAACGCGCTGGTGGATCTGCTGCAGCGCAATGTGGACGTCATAGGACCCTGAGCGCAAGACTCAGTGGACAACGTAGATTCCAGTACCGAACAGTATGGCAAAGGCATCCGGGCACGGTTTCGCATGCGGTTTCGGCAATGGGTTAACCGGCGCATCCCGCCTGCACGCGAAGTGACACTGGACCAGCGCCGCATCTTTATATTTCCCAGTCGCGTCGGTTTTTTCTTTGGCTGCTGCCTGCTGGTGATGCTGATAGCGGCGATCAATTTTCAGAACAACCTGAGTTACGGCCTGACCTTTTTGCTGGCCACCCTGTTTATAGTTGCGACGCTGCATACCTATGCCAACCTGTCGGGATTGACCATTCGTGCGCTGCGGGCAGAGCCCGCATTTGCCGGACAGCAGACTGCATTTCAGCTCATGGTCGAGCGCAGTAAGCAGCGCCATCACTACGCGCTGTACCTTAAATGGCCCACCAGCAGCGAGACGCTGGTGAGTCTGGTTGCTGACGATAGCGTCAACATTCAACTGCATATGGCGGTCGACAAACGGGGTTGGTTCAATCCTGGGCGACTGCTGCTGGAGTCGACCTATCCACTGGGCTTGTTGCGTTGCTGGACCTGGATTGATCTGGATTTGCGCGCCATGGTTTATCCGCGTCCACTGGCCTCGGCCGACCTGCCCGGTCTGGCCACGGACACCCCTGATGGCGCCGCAGCAATGGTTGTCGGCAATGACGATTTTTACGGATTCAGGAAATATCGCAAGGGCGATTCGCTGCGCCAGGTCCACTGGAAAGGACTGGCCAAAGGGCAGGGCGTGCTGACCAAGCAGTACACCGCCTACGCAGACCGCAGCGTCTGGTTGGATTGGGATCTTTTTCCCGGCACGGGTACGGAACAGCGACTATCCCATTTATGTTACTGGGTACTGGAATTTGACCGTCGCAGGGAGGAATACGGATTGCGTTTGCCAGGCGTGGTGATTGAGCCCGCCGTTGGAGAGAAGCATCGTGACCGGGTGCTGAAGGAGCTTGCCCTGTATGGCAAGGAGGATCGGAGCCGGTGAACATTCTGCAACAGGTGCCGCGCAACGCTCTGGTGTGGATCATCATCTGCCAATTTGCGCTGGTGGCGCCACACGCGGGCCGCCTGCCGGTGTGGGTGCTGGCGGTGTATGTGGCAGCTGTCGTCGTGGCGTTTGCAGGTCCACCGTGGTCGATGGTCATTCCCGGGCCGCTGGGTGAAAGTGGCGCTGACTGTCAGCAGCTTTATTGGAGTTTATGCCAGCTACGGTTCCCTGATTGGTCTTGAGCCGACGGTCGCCCTGCTGCTGACAGCCTTCGCACTCAAGTTGATCGAACTGTCCCAGCGCAAGGATGCTTACGTCCTGCTGTTCCTGGGCTATTTTATTTGCATTACCGAATTTCTGTTCAGCCAGGACTCTGTTAATCACGCTGTACTCGCTGGTCAACGTGACACTGATTACCACCGCGCTGGTGGCGCTGCACCAACCTGGCGAGCATCAGTTTAATCGCGGCACATTGCGCCTCGCCAGCATAATGTTGTTGCAGGCCATGCCACTGATGATCGTCCTGTTTTTCCTGTTTCCCCGCTTTGCACCCCTGTGGACGGTCCCGATCAAGAGCCACACCGCCAAAACTGGCATGAGCGACTTCATGAACCCTGGCGATGTCGCCAGCGTCAGCCAGTCCGCTGATGTCGCTTTCAGGGTGAAATTCGATGGCGAGATTCCTCCGCGGTCGACGCTCTACTGGCGCGGCCTGGTATTCAGCCGCCTTGAACAGGGTATCTGGTCAACCCTGGGCTATTATGACGTGCCGGTAAAGGAGCAGCGCCCACAGGATGTCGCCACTGTAGGGGAACCCTTAAGTTACAGCATTATCATCGAGCCCACGCAGCAGAACTGGTTGTACGGCTTGCACTATGCTCGCTCCACTACCCCCGGGGTGATGCATACATCTGACTACCGTTTGTTTTCTCCAGTGCCGCTGGAGGTGGAGTTTATGTATACGGTCAATACCTGGACAGATGTTGAGGTTGATGCAGTGCTGTCCGATTGGCGGCGCAAGACAGAAACGAAGCTACCGCCTGTGGATAATCCAGAAACACGGCAGATGGCCCTTGATTTGAGAGCAACTGCGAATAGCGATGAGGATTATGTCGCTCTGGTGCTCGACACATTTAACCGGGAAGGCTTTGTCTACACCCTGCGACCTGGAACGTCGTCGGGGCGGCATCCGATAGATGAGTTTATGTTCCAGTCCCGCCGCGGATTTTGTGAACACTATGCCTCCGCCTTTGTCTTTATGATGCGCGCAGCGGGCGTGCCCGCCAGGGTAGTGGCCGGCTACCAGGGTGGTGAAATCAACCCGGTAAACAAGACAGTGATCGTGCACCAGTTCGACGCCCATGCCTGGGCTGAAGTTTGGATAGAAGAAAAGGGATGGGTGCAGGTAGACCCTACCGCCGCCGTATCACCACTGCGTATTGAAGATGGTTTGGAAGCGGCCATGGAGTCTGAGGGCAGCTTTCTGGATGCGGCCCCCCTGTCCCCTCTGCGCTATCGCAGTATTCCCCTGCTTAACCTGATGCGCCTGCGCTATGACGCCCTGACTTACCGCTGGCAGACCTGGGTAGTGGGTTTCGACAGTCAACAACAGCTTAATTTGCTACATAGCTTTTTTGGCGAAATCAGTGGGCGGGTGTTTGCCACAGTGTTGCTCGGTAGCTGGGCGCTGGTGCTGACACCAGTAGCCATTTCATTGTTGCGCAAGCGGGATACCTACCCGGGGAGCCCGCTGGACAAGCACTACCGGGTGTTTTGTGAGCGGTTGGCTCGTCTGGGCCTGATACGAAAACCTGGGGAAACTCCCGGTCAATTTGCGCTGCGGGCAATGGCGGCACAGCCGCGCTTCTCGGATCAGCTGAGGCGAATTACAGGGATGTACAATGATCTGGCCTATGCAGACGCAACATCATCAAATGCCAGCAGCGCAGAGGTGCTGCGCAAATTTATCCGTGCTGTTGCCGGCTTCAAGCCAGACAAACGCACGGAGCTGGTAGAGGAAACTACCAGTCTCCAAAAATAAAGACCCCGCAGTGGCGGGGTCCAGAGTGGTGTGAGCCACGATAACCGTCAGATTCGTACTTCCTGAATCTCCACCGCGGCGATTCTCGCCCCTTCCTGGGCGCTCTTCTGGAACTCTGCGATCTGGTCAAAGTTGAGATAGCGATAGATGTCGTCAGCCATCGAGTCGATGTTGCTGGCATATTCCATGTACTCCGCAGGACTGGGCAGCCTGCCGAGAATCGCGCCTACCGACGCCAGTTCAGCGGACGTGAGGTAGACGTTGGCGCCATCTCCGAGCCGATTGGGGAAGTTGCGCGTCGAGGTTGAGAGCACAGTCGAGTTGGCAGCCACCCGAGCCTGGTTGCCCATGCACAATGAACAGCCTGGCATCTCCGTGCGCGCACCTGCCGCGCCAAAGATATTGTAGTAACCTTCCTCCATCAGCTGGTGCTCATCCATACGGGTAGGCGGCACGATCCACATGCGGGTCGATATCGTGCCTTTGTGCTGTTGCAGCAGCTTGCCTGCGGCACGAAAATGCCCGATGTTAGTCATACAGCTACCGATGAATACCTCATCCACCTTGTCACCGGCCACCGCGGACAGCAAGCGCGCGTCATCCGGATCGTTGGGTGCGCAGACAATGGGTTCACGGATATTGGCAAGGTCGATTTCGATGACCGCTGCATACTCGGCATCTTTGTCGGCCTTCATCAGGCTGGGATTCGCCAGCCAGTCTTCCATTTTTCGTGCGCGCCGCTCCAGAGTTCTCCTGTCGCCATAACCCTCAGCGATCATGGAGCGCAGCAGCACGATATTGGAACGCAGGTATTCTGCGACAGTGTCCTCATCCAATGCGATCGTACAACCGGCGGCAGATCGTTCCGCAGAAGCATCAGATAACTCAAATGCCTGTTCTACGGTGAGGTCGCTCAACCCCTCAATCTCAAGAATGCGACCGGAGAATATGTTCTTCTTACCCTTCTTCTCCACTGTCAGTAATCCCTGCGCAATGGCGTAATAAGGGATGGCATGCACCAGGTCGCGCAGTGTTATTCCTGGTTGCATCTTGCCCTTGAAGCGTACCAATACCGACTCCGGCATATCCAGCGGCATTACGCCGGTCGCGGCTGCAAAAGCCACCAGTCCAGACCCGGCAGGGAACGAAATGCCCATCGGAAACCGCGTGTGGGAATCGCCACCGGTTCCTACGGTATCCGGCAGCAGCATACGGTTGAGCCAGGAGTGAATGATCCCGTCTCCTGGGCGCAATGAGACGCCGCCTCGGGTCATGATGAAGTCGGGCAGGGAGTGTTGGGTTTCGATATCTACCGGTTTAGGATAGGCGGCGGTATGGCAGAAGGACTGCATGGTAAGGTCAGCGGAGAATCCGAGGCACGCCAGGTCTTTCAATTCATCACGGGTCATGGGCCCGGTCGTGTCCTGTGAGCCCACGGTAGTCATGCGGGGTTCACAGTAAGTGCCGGGGCGAATACCGTCTGTACCACAGGCCCTGCCGACCATTTTCTGGGCGAGGGTGAAGCCCTTCCCGGTATCGTCGGGCTGCTGGGGCTTGCGAAACAGGGTTGACTCGGGAAGGTTCAGCGCTTCGCGCGCGCGCGTGGTGAGGCCGCGTCCGATGATCAGGTTGATCCGGCCACCGGCGCGCACCTCGTCAAGCAGTACCTCAGACTTGAGTTGGAACTCGCTCAATAGTGTGCCGGTCTCGCTGAGTATTTTCCCGTCGTAGGGGCGAATTTCGATTACATCGCCCATGGCAAGCTTCTCAACAGGGGCCTCAAATACCAGGGCACCAGCGTCTTCCATGGTGTTGTAAAAAATTGGCGCTACATTGGCGCCGATACAAATGCCGCCGTTCTTCTTGTTGGGTACACCCTTGATATCGTTACCGAAGTACCACAGTACTGAATTGGTAGCAGACTTACGCGAGGAGCCGGTGCCCACCACATCACCCACGAAGGCGACCGGAAGACCTTTTGCCTGGAGTGCCTGAATCTGTTTCATCGGGCCAGTGACTCCGTGCTCCTGCGGCTCAAGGCCATCCCGGGTCATCTTGTACATGGCCAGCGCGTGCAGGGGAATATCCGGTCGGGACCACGCATCGGGTGCGGGGGAGAGATCGTCGGTGTTGGTTTCACCGGTGACTTTGAAAACGGAGGCTTTAATGGACGTTGGCACTTCTGGTTGATTGGTGAACCACTCGCCAGCAGCCCAGGACTGCATTACGGCTGATGGCGTTCTTGTTGCCCGACTCTGGCCAGTTCGGCCACGTCGTGGAAGGCCTCAAACACCAGCAGAGTATGCTTCAGTTCGGTCGCGGCTGCAGGGCCGAGATCCGGGTCAGTCAGCAGTGCCACCAGTGTCTCGATGTTGTAGCCGCCGTGCATATTACCCAGCAATTTTACTGCGATGGCTTTATCGATCAGTGGGCTTACCGCTTCGCCGGTCGCAATGGCCGACAGAAATCCTGCCTTGACGTATGCCGCCTCGTCCACACCCGGCGGCACGCGGTTGCTGATCAGATCCACCAGGAAGTCTTCTTCACCCGCTGGCGGGTTTTTCAGCAGCTCAACCAGCGCCGCCACCTGCTCGGCCTTGAGCGCCTGTGGCGGGATATTCTGGGCGGCCCGTTCGGCCACGTGTTTGCGGTAGGCTTCTAACACGGAAGAACTCCTTTACATTGCCGACGTCGCCCCACAGTAATGTGGGTGCGCGTCTCCAGTGGTGGTGAAACAGGCTCGGGAGTATAGCTTAGAGTACAAATAAGATAAACGAATCAAGCGCTTATATCTCGCATTCACTTGGCTGATAACGTACACTCGCAATGATTTCCTGGACCCCGGAAAATTCTGACGCAATGCTGGATAGCCCCGTCAAAACGCCCTGTATCGGCGTCTGTTCGACCGGTATCGGTGACAGTGTATGTCGTGGGTGCAAGCGTTTCAGTCACGAAGTAATTGACTGGAATAGTTATACAACGGCGCAAAAACAGGCCGTCGATGGGCGACTGTCGGGTTTCCTGTCCCAGTGTGTTAGCAATAAACTGCGCGTGCTGGATAGCGCTCTGCTGAAGTGGCAGTTGGTGGTTCAGCAGATACGGTTTGTCGAACAACACGACGAGTACTGCTGGGTATTCAGTTTGCTCAAAGCGGGAGCGGGCCAGATAGCTAACTCGCGCGATTACGGCTTTGAGGTGGACTTGCGCTATCGCGAAATGCCTTTGCCTGAATTGCGCGATAAAATTGACCAGGAGTTTTATATCCTCTCGGAAGCACATTACGAGCGTTACATGCTGAGCCCTGACCTGTTCCGCGAGAGAGCTGAATGAGCGACGCAGGTGAATTGGCCTCGGTGCAGTCCTTTCTGCTCTGCCCGACTCCTCGTGCGTGGGTGGCATGTGCGCTTGCAAACCAGGAAATCATGTTGGTTGATCACGCCAACTGCGAAAAAAAAGCGGCTGCCACAGCGATAAACCTGATGTATCGGTATGTCGAGCATCACAGGCTGTTGAACAAGCTCTCGCGGCTGGCGCGCGAGGAGTTGCGTCACTTTGAGCAGGTGATTGCAATCATGAAAGCGAGGGGGGTGCGCTACCCCCAGTTATCCGCCTCTCGCTATGCGGCAGCATTGCGCCAGCAGGTGCGCTCTCATGAACCCGCCCGCCTGGTAGACACCCTGTTGATCGGCGCTATCATAGAGGCCCGCTCCTGTGAGCGCTTTGCTGTGCTAGCACCGGAACTGGATGAGGAACTCGGCCAGTTTTATCGATCCCTGCTCAAATCAGAAGCGCGGCACTTCAGTGACTATCTCAAACTGGCAGTGGATGTTGGCTCGGAGGGGGAGGTTGAAGCGCGTCTTCCCGTGTTGCTGCAGTTTGAGCGCGGCTTGATCGAAGCACCTGATGCGGAGTTTCGTTTCCACAGCGGCGTGCCATCTGTTACTAAATAACATAAAAAATAAGTTATAACTTACTGTTATTTAATAAGAATATATAAGCCTTTAACGTGTCGTAACTGCGGGCCCGAAGGCGCTTGGGATGAAACCCGGTAAGGTTTCAGCTGCCGGAAATATCGCTGGCCAAAGGTGAAGTTTATCCTTCGACGATTAACACCGACTCAATGATAACCGGCTCGGTGGGTACATCCTGGTGCCCCTTGCGGCTGGACGTGCGTACGCTGCGGATTTTGTCCAGCACCTCGGTGCCCTCAGTGACTTTGCCGAATACGGTGTAGCCCCAGCCCTGCATGCTTTTGCCGCTGTGGTTGAGGAAATCGTTGTCCTTCACGTTGATAAAGAATTGGGCGGTGGCGGAATGAGGATCCGTGGTGCGGGCCATGGCGATAGTGCCAAAATCATTTTTCAGGCCATTGTCTGCTTCGTTCTCGATCGGCTCTCCCGGTGCTTTTTGCTGCATGTCGGTGTCGAAGCCGCCGCCCTGTATCATGAAGTTGTCGATCACCCGGTGAAAAATGGTGCCGTCGTAAAAGCCATCACGTGCGTAATTGAGAAAATTGGCGACCGTTTTTGGCGCGTTCTCAGCATCCAGTTCGAGTTTGATTTCGCCGAATGTTGTGCGAATGATGACCATGGGTTCTTCCTTGGGGGTGTCTGTAATCGAGCGCGATAATAATACGGACTTTTGACCCGCAGTAAAACATTTAGGGTGGAAAAGATGCGCAGAAATACGCATTGCCGGACTAATGGTCTATGAATTGGCTATAAGCCCAGCGCCTGAGTCGTTATAATACGCGACTTTTTTAAGAGCTCATTGCATACGATTATGGAAGACACACCAGCCAGTAATTTCCTGCAAAGCATCATCAGCGAGGACCTCGCCAGTGGTCGGGTCACCGAGATTGTGACCCGCTTTCCACCTGAGCCCAACGGCTATTTACATATCGGTCACGCCAAGTCCATCAGTGTCAATTTCGGGCTTGCCCAGGCTAATGGCGGGCGCTGCAATCTGCGCTTTGACGACACTAACCCGGAAAAGGAAAGCCAGGAGTATATAGATGCCATCGAGGCGGATGTGCGCTGGCTGGGTTACGAGCTGGGACGGGGAGGTGCGCTATGCCTCTGCCTACTTCCAGCAACTCTACGACTGGGCCGTTTATCTGGTGGAGCAGGGGGATGCCTATGTATGCGACCTCAGTGCAGATGAAGCCAGGGAGTACCGCGGCACACTGACTGAGCCGGGACGCAATAGCCCTTACCGGGACCGCACTGTCGCGGAAAATCTCGATCTGCTGTCACGCATGAAAGCGGGGGAGTTCGACGACGGTGCCAGGGTGCTGCGTGCGAAAATTGACATGAGTTCCCCCAATATGAATATGCGTGACCCGATCATGTACCGTATTCGCAAAGCGGTACACCACCAGACTGGTAGCGAATGGGTGATCTACCCGACTTACGATTTTGCCCACGGCCAGGAGGATGCCATCGAGGGCATTACGCACTCCATCTGCACGCTTGAGTTCGAGGACCACCGCCCACTGTACGATTGGTTTATCGAGCATCTGCCCGTGCCCAGTCGGCCCAGGCAGTACGAATTCGGCAGACTGAATCCCAGCTACACGGTGACGAGCAAGCGAAAACTCAAGCAACTGGTGGACGAGGGTGTCGTGTCGGGTTGGGACGATCCGCGTATGCCTACCATTTCCGGAATGCGCAGACGTGGTTATACCCCGGCGGCGATCCGCAAGTTCTGTGACATGATAGGTACTACCCGCAGCGATGGTGTCGTGGACGTCGCCATGCTGGAATTCGCGATCCGCGAGGATCTGAATGACAACGCCGTGCGTGGCATGTGCGTGCTCAATCCGCTCAAAGTCGTGCTCACGGATTACGCTCCGGACACGATCGAGGAACTCAGTGCGCCTGGCCACCCCAGTCGAACTGATCTGGGTGAGCGACTACTGCCATTCACCCGGGAGCTGTACATCGATATGGAGGATTTTCGCGAGGACGCGAACAAGAAATACAAACGCCTGGTGCTCGGCAAGCGTGTACGCCTGCGCCACGCGTATGTGATCGAGGCAGACGCGGTGCTCAGGGATGAGCAGGGCAATATTGCCGAGGTTCATGCCCACACCATACCCAATACGCTCGGTGAGGATCCCGCTGACGGTGGCAAGCCCAAGGGCGTTATCCATTGGGTGTCGGCGTCACGCGGGAAAAACGCGGAAGTACGCCTCTACGAGCGACTGTTCAATCACGAGGCGCCGGACAAGGGCGATAATGCCTTCATGGATCACATAAACCCGGACTCGCTCAAGGTGGTCAAAAGCGCCTGGATCGAACCCTCCCTGGCGGCCGCGCTGCCGGAACAGGTTTTCCAGTTCGAGCGCGAGGGTTACTTCGTGGCGGACCGCTACGACCACAGCCATGATAAGCCGGTATTTAACAGGACCATAGGTCTGCGCGATAACTGGAATGAAGGTTGAGCACACAACGATGAGCCTCAAGCTGTACAACACCATGAGTGCCAGCAAGGAGACCTTCGAGCCACTTGTTGCCGATACCGTTACCATGTATGTCTGTGGCCCAACCGTGTACAACCTGGCGCACATCGGCAACGCCAGGCCGGTTGTGGTATTCGACACACTGTTTCGCCTGCTGCAGACCCACTATGCGAGAGTAATCTACGCTCGCAATATTACTGACATCGATGACAAGATAATCATTGCCGCGCGGGAAGGGCAGCGCAGTATCGAGTCGATCACCGACGAATACACTGCCAAATACCGCGAGGACATGGCCCAACTCAACGCGCTGCCGCCGACGCTGGAACCCCACGCGACCCACAACATCGACGCCATGATCGCGCTCACTCGCACCCTGATTGAAAAAGGTCATGCCTATGAGTCCCAGGGCCATGTGCTGTTTGCGGTCGAGTCCATGGCGGACTACGGCAAGTTGTCGAAACGTGCACTGGACGACATGCTGGCCGGCGCTCGGGTGGAGGTGGCCGACTATAAACGCCATCCTGGGGATTTCGTGCTGTGGAAACCCGCCGCCGCTGAAGATCCCGGCTGGGACAGCCCATGGGGCCGCGGTCGTCCCGGCTGGCATCTGGAGTGTTCGGCCATGATCCGCGCGCATCTTGGTGACACAATCGACATACACGGCGGCGGTCGCGACCTTATTTTTCCCCACCACGAGAACGAAATCGCGCAGAGTCGCTGTGCCCACGGCGGCGACTACGTGCGCTACTGGATGCACAACGCCTATCTGGATATCGACGGCGAAAAAATGTCCAAGTCCCTGGGTAACTTTCGTACGGTGCGCGACCTGCTGCAAAGTTATCGTGGCGAGGTGCTGCGCTTCGCATTGCTGTCGGCACATTATCGCACCCCGCTCAATTTCTCTGCAGAACTGCTGGAGCAGGCGCAAGCTACACTGGACAGCTTATACAGTACCTTGCGCGATGTGCAGGATATCAAGGTCGATAGGGAAGTCTGCCTCGCAGATGAGCCTTTTTACCAGGCGCTCAACGATGATCTTAATACGCCGATTGCCATCGCCGAGCTGCATGCGCTGGCCAAGCAATTGCACAAAGCGCGGCCGGATGACAAGGCGACCCTGAAGGCGCGCATTCTCGCGGCAGGTAACATGCTGGGTATTCTGGAGCAGGACCCTGCGCAGTGGCTGCAGGAAGCCGCTTCTGCTGATGCCATTTCAGCGGTAGCTATCGAAGCGCTGATCAAGGAGAGGCACGACGCCAAGCTGGCAAAGAATTACGCCCGTGCAGACGAGGTGCGCGCAGCCTTACTCGCACAGGGTGTGGTGCTTGAGGACTCTCGTGAAGGAACCCAGTGGAAGCGCAAGTCAGATTGAGTTCTATTCTTTCGAAATAGACGTTTCGTGTTTTGCAGTTCGGCCTGGCTAGCTGATGCATTTAGGGGCAGGTCGTGGATTCTCCCACTCGTGCCGGCTCGAACAAGCTAAATCTATTCCAGACTTCTCTCACCCGACATAACACTCTGCATGATCAATGTATTGATGGTCATCGGCCCCACACCGCCTGGCACAGGCGTATAAGCAGAGACCTTGTCCAGCAGCGCTCCGAGCTCGATATCGCCAACCCCGCCCGGGTGGTAGCCAGCATCGATCACAACAGCGCCTTCTTTCACCCAGGCAGCCTTGATGAACTCCGGCTTGCCCACTGCTCCTACGAGAATATCCGCCTGGGCGACAATGCCGGGAAGATCCCTGGTACGCGAGTGGCAGATGGTTACGGTGGCATTTTTCTGCAGCAACATCATGGCCATTGGCTTGCCGAGTATGGGACTGCGTCCGACTACCACTGCATGCTTACCTTCTATCGCAATGCCGTAGTGTTCCAGAATGCGCATGATGCCCTGGGGCGTGGCACAGCCGTAAGCTTCCTCGCCCATGGCCATGCGGCCGAAGCCCAGGCAGGTCACGCCGTCCACATCCTTATGTAAGGCGATGGCATCGAAGCAGGCTCGTTCGTCAATTTGCGCCGGTACCGGGTGCTGTAGCAGTATGCCGTGCACATCGGGGTCGTTGTTCAACTCGCCGATCTTTTCCAATAGTTCTGCGGTAGTGGTCGAGGTGGGCATTTCAACTGCCAGCGATGCCATGCCCACCCGCCGACAGGCATTGCCCTTCATTTTGACGTAAGTGGCTGAGGCCGGATCATCGCCCACCAGGATGGTAGCCAGAATTGGCGTTTTGCCGCCCGATTTGGCTTTCAGGCGCTCCACCCGGGCCAGTAACTCAGCCTCAGTTTTTGCTGCCAGGGCTTTGCCGTCCAGGACGAGTGCAGACATACGGTGTAATCCTTGAGGGTATGGCGGCGGTATACTGCCGTCAACGGGGAACTTGTGCAAGTGCAGGACGCAGAGTCCGTTTGCCGCATTTAATGCGCCATTTTAGCGTTGACGCTCGGTAGAGGGCTGAGTATTATGCCCCACTTGAAATCAGGGCTTGGCGCGAGCGCCACAGTGATTACAACGGGGTATAGCGCAGTCTGGTAGCGCGCCTGCTTTGGGAGCAGGATGTCGGGAGTTCGAATCTCTCTACCCCGACCATTCTTATAGGGTCGTTTCCAAGTTACCTCTCTACACACGTCAAAACCCCATTGATTAACGGTTGTAGCCCGCCATGGCTCTCGTGGCGCGCCCTCTTTGGTGGTATCGACTGGATCAATACATTAGCCTCCGGGACTACGAGATTGGCCAGCACGCTGGAACTGATCTAGAGTAGATAGCTCCGCAGCGGCAGTTTACATAAAGGACAAATCAACAATGCGACAGCTTGGTGCACTCGACAATCTGATGATCGAAGGTGAAATTCCCAACGTTCCCATGCATATGTCGGCGTTGATGATGTATGCAACGGGGGGCAAACGGGGAACAAACGCCTTTTTTAAAGCGCTGCAGGAGAACTTTACCGATCTTATTGATAGTCATTTCCCGATACTGCGCTGTCGCCTCGAAGAAGTGCTCCTGCAAATGGATAAGGCTTATTGGGTAGAGGATCCGCATTTTAGTGCGAGCTACCACGTTTCCAGAGTGGCGCTCCCCAAGCCGCAGAACTGGCGGGAAATCTATCGCCTGTTTGGTGAATTTCATGCACAGCCCCTCGATCGTGCGAGGCCGCTGTGGCAGGTGATGGTGGTAGAAGGCCTTGACCGGGTCGAAGGAGTCCCGCGCGGCAGTACGGCATTGTTTCTAAAAATTCACCACGCTGTGATGGATGGCAAGAGTGCCCTGCGCCTGATGACCAGTTTGCACAGCCTTGGTCCCGAGCCGGGGTCTCCCACGTTTGCAGACTCTCTCCCCGATGAGAAACCTATCGACAAGGACTTTCGGGCGCCTTCCTGGTGGGAGAAATACGGCAGGGCCTGGTGGCACAGTGTCGAACGGCCTATCGACATGGCTACCACGCTGGTGAAATTACTGCCGCAGTTGCTGGACAAGGAAGCTCCAGCACCCAAGTCGCAAAAACAAACTATCCCGCACGTTCGCTTCAATCGACCGGTGTCTGCGGACCGCGTAGTGGGTCACATCCGTATGGACATGCGGCTCGTTCGAAAAATAGAGAAAAAGCTGCACTGCACCATCAACGATATTGCACTGTGCGTTGTCGCCGGTGCCCTGCGTGAGTTCTTGCTTGAGCACAAGGAATTACCCGAAGAGAACCTGCAGACGCTGATGCCCATTGATACTACGCCGCCCTGACCGGGACGGCACTATTGGTAATCAGGTCAGTGTGGCGAAGGTATGCCTCTACACGACTATCGACGATGTCAAAAAGCGTTTGCACGCAATCAGCAAAGATTCCACCCACGGCAAGCAACACAGTAAGAAGACTGATTCCCACGCCATCCTCAAACTGGTCGATGACATCCATCCGGCCGTTATACTCTGGCTGGGTCAGTGGCTGATCTCGTCCGGACACATGGATGATCTGCCTACAATGGTCAATACCGTCGTGACCAATGTTCCTGGACTTTCCACGGACGCGTACCTCGCCGGTGCCAAACTGATCGATTACCTGGGTTTTGGCCCACTGGCACCCAATGTGGGATTGTTCCATACGGTTTCCAGTACGGCCGATCATGTAAACGTCACTTTCCTGAGCACAGCTGCATGTCTGGGCGATGGCAGCGAATACCGGGCCTGCCTTGAGCGAGAGCTGGACGGAAATAACCGAGCTGTAGACACTGAACAATGGCGCCGTGGTCCGTCAAAATCTGTCGGTGCGCGAGTCGCAAGCGCAGGGTAGACTGGACCGCACATGGCAGAGCAAACTTTCACTAAACTTAGTCCAGGCCGTACCTTTGTGGTGGGGCCTGTACCTGCATGGAGTCCAGCAAGAGCCCCCGGAATCAGCTATGCATTGATGTGCAATTGGGGCGCGCAGCCATGATTCAGGCGATCATCAATGGGCAAGTGTTCGATGGCGAGTCACTCCGGCAAGGACTGGCGGTACTCATCCAGGATACACGCATCCACTCTGTGGTAGAGACCGCGCAATTACCCTCAGATATCAGTGCGGTGTATGACCTGCAGGGCGGCACCCTTGTCCCGGGATTTATCGACTTGCAGGTTAATGGCGGTGGCGGGGTACTGTTTACGGCAGCGCCTACCGTGGACAGCCTGCGCACGATAGGTGCTGCCCACCGACACTACGGCACCACCGGTTTTTTACCGACCCTGATTTCAACAAGTTTTGAAGTGATGCGCCAGGCAATGGCTGCGGTCAATCAGGCCATCGCCGAGGGCGTGCCCGGCATCCTCGGCATCCATCTGGAAGGTCCATTCCTGAATGCACAGCGCAAGGGCATACACGACGCACATAAATTTTGTCCACTTGATGAGGAAGGCTTCGAGATTGTTACTTCACTGGAGGCGGGCACGACCCTTGTCACCCTGGCGCCGGAGTTGACCAGCCCGGCGATGATACGCCGCCTGGTGCAAGCGGGCGTGGTCGTCTGTGCCGGCCACAGCGCCGCCAACTATGCCCAGACCCGCGAGGCGCTGGCGGCGGGAGTGAGCGGCTTCACGCATTTGTACAATGCCATGACGCCGTTGCAGAGCCGTGAACCGGGTATGGTCGGCGCCGCTCTGGAAGACGACGAGAGTTGGTTCGGTATCATCGCCGATGGTTTCCACATGCATCCGGCGGCATTTCGAATTGCAGTGGCGGCCAAGAAAACGGGTGGCGCAGTGCTGGTCACCGATGCCATGCCAACCGTAGGATCGCCAGACAAGTCCTTTGTGCTCGATGGTGCAACCATCGTCGCCCGGGACGGTCGCGTCACCAATGCAACCGGCACCCTGGCGGGCTCCGACCTGGACATGTTATCGGCGGTGAACAACGCCGCTGAATTCGCCCGTATCGACTGGTTCGAGGCAGTGCGCATGGCGACCCTGTATCCTGCCAGAGCGCTTGGACTGGAGCGGCGAATTAGGCGCTGTCAGGCCCGGTTATCGCGCTAATCTCTTGGCGCTGGATAGTCAGCGCCAGATACGTGCCAGCTGGATAGACGGGGTCAGGGCCTGATCGCCACCCACTCGATGGCGTTGAGCACCAACTCACGCGCATTGGCATTGTCCCAGTTGGCGTGATAATGACCGCCGGTGTAGCCGAACCCACGACCGCCTCCGGGCCGCTCGTAGGCCCAGGCAGTGACCTGGGGCACGCCATCTGCCACCAGCTGGCGCACTGCATCGTTGCCGCTGTGCGGGCCGTTCCATCGCGCCATTGTAGAGGGCGGTGCAATGGCACTCAGGATGGGTGTGATACCCCGCTCCACAAAGCGCATATTGAAATACCACTCATCCTGCAACCTGAATGGGAGCAGCCCCCGGGTGACAGGATGGTTCGGCAGCTCCGTATAGTTGGCGGTCCACTCTGGATTGACCGACCAATCCGTTTCGAAATAGCCGCCGATGGCAGTAAGCATGGATTGCGCTGCGGGGCTGCCTTTGGGCACCTCCACGCAGTAATGCAGGGCGACGATACCCACACCCTTGTCCAGCAGGCGGTTGAATGTCTGCAGGTGATCGTTGATCAGGTGCGAGTCACCGCCGTCGCAATACATCACTACTGCGGCGACTTCGTCAAAAAGGCTCTCATCTGCGGGCCAGCCACCGTAGACGTTGATGGTCTCGATAGAGGGCTGGCGCTGGCGCAGGGCACTCGAGAGCAGCTCTGAACCAGCTTTGTGCTCGTGCGCACCGGGGAGGTGGCTGTCCGGTCCAGCCAGAAAGACAATTTTGGTCAGGCGTGGGCTATTGGCGGCTGCGGGGTGTATTTGCACTGTCACCTCCCCTGGCTGGCAGCCGGACAGCAGGACCACGAGCAGTGCACAGGGTAGATTTCCGCGATAACATATTTCTGTACTTAAGCATAAGCGAGTTTCACATCGATCCTGCGTGCAGGTTGCATCATAAGCACGCTGTAGTCACCTGCACAAGGAGATCGGGCATCAGGCCATTGTGGCCCGGGTGCCGGGACCTGCGACCGACTACTGGTGTTCGTGCTCAACTTGACACCCATGGACAGCTAAAGCTACCATGCGCGCCGCGTGAACAGTGGTGTCTGGCTGTTTCGGAAGGGTTCTGCAGCCGTTTAAAACGGCCTTTCCAGCAGTCTCCCGGGGCTATCGGTCAGTATGGTCGCACCGCGTTCAGTACCGCTCAATGGTGGCCGTAGCTCAACAGGTAGAGCACTGGATTGTGATTCCGGAGGTAGCGGGTTCAAGACCCGTCGGCCACCCCACCTCGTTCCCTATGGTTAATCTCCCGTCCACTGGTTTGGACAAGCCAGACAGTCAGAGCTGGACTAAACTGGGGATGAACTTTTTCTGAACCGGACACTGAGTCGGGACTCGATCAACCGATGCGACTCGATCGATTTGTACAGAAGCGACTTTCGCGTTCGGCGCGCAGTGTGCGTTACCTGTTTGCCGAGCGAAAGATTCTTTTGAATGGCGTGGCCACCGATGACGGAGTGCAGCAGATCACGAAGTTTTGTCGCGTCGAAGCAGAGGGCAAGCTCCTGCATGACCGCGAGCCCGTGTACGTCATGATGCATAAGCCACGCGGTTGCGTCAGCGCAACCAGGGACAGCAAGAACCCCACGGTATTGAGTCTGATTGACATGCCAGGAAAAGAACAACTACATCTGGCTGGACGTCTGGACTTTAATACCACGGGCCTCCTGCTGCTGACCAACGACGGCAACTGGTCCAGCAAAATAATGGATCCACAGCACAAACTCCCCAAGACATACCTTGTGGAATGCAGCAACGAAATCACTTCCGACTATGTACAAAAATTCGCAGAGGGAGTCTATTTTGGATTTGAGAATCTCATCACCCGGCCAGCACAACTCAAATTGCTCTGTGCGACCACTGCGGAACTTACGATTCACGAGGGTCGCTACCACCAGATAAAACGCATGTTCGGCTTTTTTGACAACGAAGTGATCTCCTTGCACAGGTTGTCAGTGGGAAACATCAAGCTCGACAGATGTCTTGGCGCGGGAGAGTATCGTCACCTCACTGCGGCTGAAGTTGCCTCTGTCCGGCAAGCCATAGAAGTCTCATGTCCGCAAACGCGTACTTGTAGAAACGCCGACCTATCCAGTGTTAGCATGCGCACCACGCGCCCATAGCTCAGTTGGATAGAGCAGCAGCCTTCTAAGCTGCGGGTCGCAGGTTCGATTCCTGCTGGGCGCGCCAAGAAGCGATATTTGGGAAGCTCTCTTGCAGCGGTGGCTGGCTTTGACGCAGAATACCCACCCTCTGCATGCGGGATACAACCTCCAGGCAGATTTTGTGGTGATCCAGGCGGTCCCCTCGCAATGATAGGTAGTGAACCCCGCCAGGCCCGGAAGGGAGCAACGGTAATTACCGACTCGTGTGCCGGGGTGTGGCTGTCTGGGTCGCCTCCATTTCCTGCTCAAATCTTTCAAAACGTAATCTATAGCTTGACCCAGTGGCCAGGCCTAGTGACTCCAATGCACCGACTGGCACCACAACATAGGCGGATCAGGCGATGAATAAACGAGTGCAGGAAATACTCAACCAGATCCGCGAACTGGAGGATGAATTAAAGAATAACCTGCAGGAGCAAGAGGCCAAACTTTCCTATCAGATCGAAGGCTCGCGGATTCGGTTCGACAAGGCGGTCAAGTCCGCACACAAACGTGTCAAAACCGGTCTTTTCACCTGGCTGCGCAACAGCCGTCCACAAAGCATTTTCTCCGCGCCGTTTGTCTACGGAATGATTTTCCCGATTGCATTATTCGATCTGTCGCTCACTGTTTATCAGATGATTTGTTTTCGCTTGTACGACATCCCGCGGGTTGTGCGCTCTGATTATATTGTTATTGACCGGCATCATCTGGCTTATCTCAACGTGTTCGAGAAGCTAAATTGCATCTACTGCGGTTACGGTAACGGCGTAATCAGTTACGCCAGGGAGATCACCTCGCGCACCGAGCAATACTGGTGTCCCATCAAGCACGCACGCAAAGTACTCGATGCCCATACGCGCTATGAAAGCTTTCTCGACTACGGCGATGCCACAGCCTACCCGGTAAAGCTTATTGGATTCCGCGCGGCCCTGAAAGCAGATGCCAACCCCCGCACAACGGGGAAATCGTAGCTTCCGCTGTTTCTGTCACTACCGGTGCTGGTGTATCCTGTCATCCTTTCAAGACTATAGGGCAAATTCAGGGATGTCGTACCAGGTATTAGCGCGCAAATGGCGACCGAAGACCTTCCGGGAGATGGTCGGCCAGGAGCACGTGCTCAAGGCACTGGTCAACGCGCTGGACCACGATCGACTGCATCACGCCTATCTGTTCACCGGTACGCGGGGCGTCGGCAAGACCACCATAGCTCGCATACTCGCCAAGTGCCTCAATTGCGACGCTGGTGTGAGTTCCGAGCCGTGCGGCACCTGTTCTTCCTGCCTGGAGATCGCCGAAGGGCGCAGCATCGATCTTCTGGAAGTGGATGCCGCCTCGCGCACCAAGGTGGAGGATACGCGCGAACTGCTGGATAACGTGCAGTACGCGCCGACCCGCTCGCGCTACAAGATTTACCTGATCGACGAAGTGCACATGTTGTCCAGCCACAGTTTTAACGCCCTGCTCAAGACCCTGGAAGAACCGCCGCCGCACGTGAAATTTCTGCTCGCCACTACGGACCCGCAGAAGCTTCCGGCGACCGTGCTGTCCCGCTGTCTGCAGTTCAATCTCAAGCACATGCCGCCCGAGCAGATCGTCGGACATCTGGCGATGGTACTGGAACAGGAGATGGTGGCGTTCGAGGAGCCTGCGCTATGGCTGTTGGCCCGGGCTGGCGCAGGCAGTATGCGCGACGCCCTCAGCCTGACCGATCAGGCGATTGCCCACGGTTCCGGGAAGGTCAGTGAAAAGGACGTGCGCAGCATGCTTGGCAGCGTCGACCTGGGCTATGTCTACGAACTGCTGGAGGCGGTCTGTGCCGAGCGCGCCCGCGACGGTGCTAGGCACTGTGCAACGCATGGCGGAATATGCGCCGGACTTCGAAGGCAGCCTGGATGAGCTGATTTCCCTTATTCACCGCGTGGCCACAGCGCAGATCGTCCCCGATGCCATAGACAACAGTTGGGGTGATGCCGAGAGGGTGGCGCAGATAGCCCGTTCCATTACTGCGGAGGACGCGCAACTCTTTTACCAGATGGCCCTCAATGGCAAGCGCGATATCGCGCTGTCGCCCGATGCGCGCAGGGGTTTTGAAATGATACTGCTGCGCATGATCGCTTTTCGTCCGGCCGCGGTGATCGACGACAGCCTGCGAGCGGAAGATTTACAGACTGTGGTGTCGCCCCCGGTCGCTGCGTGGGAGGGCAGCGCTCCCGTAAAAAAGCCCCCTGAGGTACCGGGGCGTTTGCCCGGGAAAGCCTCCATGCCTGTAGTACAACCACCGACGGGGGGAAAGCCATCCACTGTTGGTTCAACAACAGGTGATACAGGACAGTTTGCGCTGGACTCGCTCACTCCAGGCAGCTGGCATCAGCTACTGGAATTGCCTCGGCCTTGAAGGGCATTGTGTATAACATTGCCGCACACTGCGAGTTGCGTCATCGCGCGGGAGATGCGCTGCATTTTGTGCTGGATCATGCCCATGCGGTGCTGTTCAATGAGGGACACAGCGAAAGATTGCGCCTGGCTCTGCAAAATTATTTCGGGCATGCGGTGTCGGTGTCGATCGTCCCGGGTGAGGTGCGTGCAGAAACGCCCGCCATGCGTCTGGCACGACTGGCCCAGAAGCGGCAGGCGGAAGCGGTTATTGCGATAGAGGGCGATCCGCAGTTGCAGGCCTTGATAAAGCGTTTCGATGGTGAACTGGATCGTTCATCCATTGTTCCGACGGATGTTTGAATAAGGAGAGGACGACCGATGAAGGGTAGCATTACCGATCTGATGCAGCAGGCACAGAACATGCAGGCCGAGCTCCAGAAGGCGCAGGAAGAAATGGCCAAGGCAGAGGTGCGCGGGGAAGCGGGCGCGGGGCTGGTTACGGTCGTTATGACGGGTCGCCACGATGTCAAGCGTGTGTCCATCGACGATGCGGTGTTCTCTGAGAATAAAGAAGTATTGGAAGATTTATTGGCAGCAGCTGTTAACGATGCAGTGCGCAAGGTCGAAGCACGCAATCGGGACGCAATGTCAGGCCTGGCCTCGGGGTTTAACCTTCCCCCGGGCTTTAAAATGCCGTTTTGAAGGGCGGCTACCCGCACCATGACGTTTAGTCCCTCACTCCAGAATCTGATCGATGCCCTGCGCTGCCTGCCGAGTGTTGGTCCGAAGTCTGCACAGCGTATGACCCTGCACCTGCTGGAGCGCGACCGGCAGGGCGCATTGGCACTGGCGTCTGCGCTGCGCGATGCTGTGGAAAAGGTGGGTCATTGTCGGCTCTGTCGCAATTTTACCGAACTGGAAGTGTGTGAGATCTGTTCTGACCCAAAACGTGATAGCAGCATGGTCTGCGTGGTCGAGACCCCTGCCGATGTCCTGGCCATTGAGCAGAGTGCGAGTTTCCGCGGCCTGTACTTTGTCCTGATGGGGCACCTGTCGCCTATCGATGGGATCGGCCCTGCCGAGATCGGTCTGGAGGATTTTCACCAGCGCGTCATAGACGAGGGCATTGAGGAAGTGATTCTGGCCACCAATCCTACGGTGGAAGGTGAGGCTACCGCCTATTATCTTTCCGACATGCTGCAACCGGTCGGCGTCAGGGTGTCGCGTATCGCCCACGGAGTGCCGCTGGGCGGCGAACTGGAATTTGTCGATGGCTCCACCCTCGCGCACGCCCTGTCCGGGCGACGACCGGTCGAGTGACCATGCACTGGCAACTGATCGAGTCAGACGAGGCACTGCAGGACTTAATGGCGCGGGAAGCCGGCTGTGAGGCGGTGATCGTCGATACCGAGTTTATGCGACGCAACACATTTTATCCCGAGGTTGCCCTGGTACAACTGTGTTTCGTGACGGGCGACTCGGCGGGGGAGATGGCCTGGTTGGTTGATCCCCTGCGCATCAAGGACCCGGCGCCGCTGGCGGCACTGTTGGTGAACCCCGCCGTGCTCAAGGTCCTGCATTCCGGCAGCGAAGATCTGGAGGTGTTCCAGCGCTGGCTGGGTGTGCTGCCGCAGCCGCTGTTCGATACGCAGCGCGCAGCCGCATTACTCAACCTCGGATTTGGGCTGGGCTATCGCGCTCTGGTGCAGGAAATTTGTGCTATTGACCTGCCCAAAGGAGAGACGTGCTCCGATTGGTTGCAACGCCCACTCACTGCGTCCCAGTGCGAGTACGCCGGGCTGGACGTCACCTGGTTGCAGCGTGTGTGGCGCGAACTGCACGAGCGGTGTGTGCGCCAGAACAAGCTGCAGTGGGTGTTGGCCGATGGTCGGGACGCGACCCGTGCGCTGGGTACCGAGGTTGATGGCTTCCACAAGCGCATCAAAACGGCCTGGAAATTGAACCGCAGGCAACTCGGCAATCTGGTGGCTGTATGCCGGTGGCGAGAGGACACCGCCAGAAGCCGGGACAAACCGCGCTCCTGGATCATTGACGACCAGGCCTGTTTACAGTTGGCCCTGTGTGAGCCACAGACCCTGGCGGAACTGCGCGACATTGCAGCATTGCCAGCACCGGTGGTACGTCGCCATGGAGAGGAATTGCTGGACTTGTTGGCAGCGCAGCGCGAGGTGCCCGAGGCGCAATTGCCTCCCACGCTTCCCGCTCCCCTCGATGCGGCGCAGCGCGAGCAAGTGAAAAAGCTTAAGGCGCAGGTCCGTGATATTGCCGGGCAACTGGCGGTGGCACCGGAAGTGCTGGTGCCTGGCAAGGACTATGAACTGTTGTTGCGCGAGGCGTCCGGGGAGGACATTCAACCCCCGGCTCACTGGCTGGGATGGCGCAAGGAGGCAGTCCTGGCACCGTTGCGACATTCTCTTCGGGAAGGTAGCGGATGAGCCTGCTGTGCCAGGTTTTCAGGAGCTCGCGCAAACAGGAAATGTACCTGTATGTCGACAAGGCCCGCGGCTTGCAGGATGTGCCGGATACGCTGCTGGCCCAATTTGGTGACCCGGCTCCCGTTATGCTCCTGCACCTAACACCACAGCACAAACTGGCCAGGGCCGATGCGGCACTGGTGCTAGCCAGCATTGAGACGCAGGGCTTTTATCTGCAGATGCCGCCGACGACAGCCGAACTGCTGGTGCGGGACAGCGCGCGTGGCTGAGTGGTGGCAAGAAAAATCGCTGGCCGAACTCAGCAGTGTCGAATGGGAGGCCTTGTGTGACGGTTGCGCCAAATGCTGTCTGCACAAGTTGGAGGATGAAGACAGTGGCGAGGTTTTTTACACCAAGGTCCGCTGTCGTTTCCTGCATGAGCAGACCTGCCGCTGTACAGATTACGCCAATCGCTCGACCCTGGTGGCCAACTGCATTGATTTGCGCTCGGCGGACTGGAAGGAACTTGATTGGTTGCCGAGTACCTGTGCCTATCGGCTGCGCGCCCATAACCAGCCACTGCCCCAGTGGCACCCGCTGGTGAGCGGCACCAGGGATTCTGTACATCGGGAGGGCGTGTCGATACGCCACCGCGCTATTTCGGATGAATATGTGCATCCCGACGGTTATGATGAACATATCGTGCATTGGGTGGAATAGGAGAAACCACGTGTTAAACGACAATTCCTACTTCACAGCGATCTGTATCTATGTTGGTTCTGCGGCCGTGTTAATTATGTATATCGGCTGGTGGCTGGGTCGCCATTGGCGCGCCGGTTGGGTGACCCTGGTGGTGTTGCTGCTTGCCGCACTATTGTTGACACCCGCCTATCCCAAAGCGGGTGTACATACCATGGCGCCTGCCTTGATAGTGGCGGCCTTCCAATTTATGACTGCAGGGGTAGAGGGCGCGAGGCACGCCCTGCGTCCGCTGATTTTTATGTCGGGAGCTGCAGTCATCATTGCACTGCTACTGAGCATGACGGTTTTTCGCCGGCGCAGGGTGCATAAGGCACGACCTGCCAGACAGAAACCGAGGTCAAGACCTACACCTACACCCCGGTCGCGCGCAAAAAGAGCCTGAGAAATGTGGCAGCGACCGTCTCAATCGGCCAGCCGCCAGGGTTGTGGATGCCGCACAGTATTGATATGCCGGCCGTCAATCTGTAACCTGTTCGACTTTCGAAATATGACTGAGTGATAAGTAATATGAAATTCAAAGGCACAGAACGGTACGTCGCCACCGACGATTTGCGCATGGCGGTCAATGCCGCGGTAACGCTGGAGCGGCCTCTGCTGATCAAGGGCGAGCCTGGTACCGGTAAAACCATGTTGGCGGAGGAGGTGGCGTTGGGTCTGGGCAAGCGCCTGATCCAGTGGCATATCAAGTCGACTACCAAGGCGCAGCAGGGCCTTTATGAATATGACGCAGTTTCGCGCCTGCAGGGATTCGCAGTTGGGGGATAAAAAAGTTAATGACATTGCCAATTACATCAAGCGCGGTAAATTGTGGGAGGCATTCGATTCCGATGAGCAGGTGGTCCTGCTGATTGACGAAGTCGACAAGGCCGATATCGAATTCCCCAACGATTTGCTGGTGGAACTGGACCGCATGGAGTTCTTTGTCTACGAGACGGGAGAGACAATTAAAGCCAAGAAGCGTCCGATTATTATCATTACCAGTAACAACGAAAAGGAATTGCCCGACGCCTTTCTGCGCCGCTGTTTTTTCCACTTCATCAACTTCCCCGATCGTAACACCATGCGTGAAATCGTCGGCGTGCACTATCCCGATATTGCCAATACCCTGGTACAAGAGGCGATGGAGGTCTTTTTCGATGTGCGCTCTATTCCAGGACTCAAGAAAAAGCCATCAACTTCCGAGTTGATTGACTGGTTGAAGTTATTGATGGCCGATGATATCCCTGATGAGATTCTCAAAAACAGGGATCACAGCAAGGCGATTCCTCCGCTGTATGGTGCTCTGCTGAAAAATGAGCAGGACGTCCACCTGCTGGAGCGCTTGGCGTTCATGCATCGTCGCGAATCTCGCTAACAATTACGGGCAGCCCCATGTTGGAGCTAGCATGCTGATAAATTTCTTTCACGGACTCAGGGATGCCGGTGTTCCCGTGACTACGCGGGAGTTGCTCGACCTGCTGGAAGGTCTCAAACGGCATGTCGTATTCGCCGACATGGATGAGTTTTATTACTTCAGTCGCACCTGCATGGTCAAGGATGAGAAATACTTCGATCGCTTTGACCGCGCCTTCGGATTGCACTTCAAGGAGCTGGAGGGTCTCGACGACATTATCGAGGCGCTGATTCCGGACGATTGGTTGCGCTCCGAGTTTATGAAAAACCTCACCGATGAAGAGAAAGCCAAGATTGAATCCCTGGGTGGGCTGGAAAAACTGATCGAGGAATTCAAGAAGCGTCTGGAAGAACAAAAGGAGAGACACGAGGGCGGCAACAAATGGGTGGGCACAGGTGGCACCTCACCTTTTGGACAGGAAGGGTATCACCCTGAAGGTATACGGGTGGGTCCCAATGGTCGCAACAAGAAGGCGGTGAAAGTCTGGGATAAGCGCGAGTTCAAAAATCTCGACGACAGTGTGCAACTGGGCACGCGCAACATCAAAGTGGCGATGCGGCGCCTGCGCAAGTTTGCCCGCACCGGCGCAGCCGACGAGCTGGATCTGGATGACACCATCAGTTCTACTGCACGCAATGCGGGTTTGCTGGATATCAAGATGGTGCCGGAGAGACACAATGCGGTGAAGGTGTTGCTGTTCTTTGATGTCGGCGGCTCCATGGATCCCCATGTGAGGGTATGTGAGGAGCTGTTCTCGGCGGCGCGCACCGAGTTCAAACATATGAAGAATTTCTACTTTCATAATTTTCTGTATGAAAGCGTGTGGAGCAACAATATCCGGCGCCACAATGAGCGCACTCAGGTATTGGACATCCTGCACAAATACAGCCACGACTACAAAGTTGTGTTTGTCGGAGACGCTTCCATGTCGCCCTACGAAATCGTCCAGCCCGGTGGCTCAGTGGAACACTGGAACGAGGAGTCGGGCGAGATGTGGCTGCGGCGGCTGCGGGAAGTTTATGACAAGGTGATCTGGCTCAACCCGGTGCCTGAGGACGATTGGCAGTACACCCAGTCGGTGGCCATCACACACCAGCTCATGGAGGGGCATATGTATCCGCTGACCCTCAGGGGGCTGGAACAGGGCATGGCCTATCTGTCCAAATAGGACGCAAAGGCAATCAGGCTAGCTGTCACCGCCACATTGAGCGATTCCACGCCATTGCGCATGGGAATGGACAAGTGCTCATCCGCCAGTGCCCGGACCTGTGCGCACACTCCTTCGGTCTCATTCCCCAGCTACGTACACACAAAAACCCGGTTCCTTGTAGTCGAACAGTGAGAGCGCGGCATCCGCTTCCAGAGTGCAAATCTGTGCACCCCGTTCCTGACAAAGCCTGAGTGCTTCAGGCAGTGATTGGCACAGCAACAGCGGCGCACGATACACAGTCCCGGCACTGGCCTTGATCACCAGCGGACCCAGCGCTGCTGTACCCTTGCGCGGCAGAACAACGCCATCAATTTCTCCGGCCGCCGCGGAGCGGATGATCATGCCCAGGTTTTGCGGATTGTTGATCCCGTCCAGTGCCAGTAATCGCCGGGGCCGGGCTGTTATCCCGGCAAGGTAGTCCTCCAGGCTGCGAAAGGCAGGGCAGATGACATCAACGGCCACCCCCTGATCCTGCTTGCCATTTTTGGAAATCCGCGCCAGTTCCTCGCGACTATGGAGTTTGACGGGCACCCCCAGCATTTGTGCGCGCAGTCTTATTTCAGAGACGATGCCCGCTTCCCGATTACTGTGCGCCAGATGCACGGCATGGCATAGCAACGTTGTATCTTGCAGGGTTTCCAGTACGGGTTTACGACCATAGACCGTCAACACCCGATCAAAAAAGGATTTTTTCTCAAGGTAGTCGGGGTGTTCGGGCATGGGCAAGCTGGAGGGTGGGTAGATTCAGTACCAGGCGATTGCGCTGGCTTAGCTGACATGGTCCCGGCCGCTGGCCAGGGAGGTGACCCGATCGGCAGATTCTTTCATGCGGGCGGCAATCTCCTCGACCTGCGTGCCCGTAATGGGTTTTTCAATAGACCCGGCGACAAAGCACATGACCGGAACCTCCTTGTAGGCAAAAACTGGCACCGTGATAGTACTGATTTCATGGCGCGCCTTAGGTTCTACCCGGTCGAGGTGGTAGTGTTCGTCGCACAGATCATGCTGGTATTTGTTGGCGGCATCCTCCAGTTCGGTCAGGCTCCAGGCGTTGTGAATCCGTCCCAGATCTGCGCGTAATTCCGCTTCTGCCCTGGTTTTGAGAGTGACTTCATAACCACGAGCGCGGATGGCGATGAGTGACACCCGCAGTTTCTGGTCGAGTTTCTCGTTGTAGCCCCCGCGGGAATCGTGTGCTCTGGTCAGCCAGGCCTCCAGGTATTTTGCATCGGAAAAAGCAGTAAAACAGGCCGCCACGGGAGCCGTATTGGGCAGGCGTAAGCCAAGTTGAAAGGAGTCAATCAGTGGAGTGGCGCGGCCGTACAGGGCCAGCAACACCTGGTGTAACTTGGAACGTCCGGTAACCGCGAAGCCGATACCCAGATCATTCTGCAGGGCCTCCAGCTCAGGTCGTGCATATTCCAGCACAGGAAACTGGGCAAAAGCGGCGTTGCCGGCCGCAATAATTGATGGTCCAAGGCGATAGGCCTTGGTTTTGGGGTGCTGCACGAGGAAGCCATAGTTGGCCATGGTGGTGAGAATGGCATGGCAGGTCGCTTTGTTCAGATTCAGCCGCCGGGTCATTTCCGTCAGCCCGAAGGCCTGGTGCGGGTTGGCCATCAGCAGATCCAGTATGGCCAGCGCGCGCGCGGTGGGTTGGGAAAAAAGTGCCACTCTTTAACTCCAGGGGTCTTGTCAGGATCGCTCTATCCCGAGGATACTGCTGCGGTATATAGTTCATTTTGTTGTACTTGACGGGCAATCTTACAGCCTGCCACTGTTGTAGTTCAAGTCTTACTGCTGCTCCATTGTTGCTCGGTAGTGGACTGCGCATCAGAGGTAGTTGACCAGGTGTCGCCAGGAGGCATTTATTGAAAACGTTCAAACTCTACGGCACCAGCGGCTGCCATCTGTGCGAGATCGCGCAGGACATGTTAAAAGCACAGCGGTCTTCCGTTGGAGGATTCGACCTGGATGTGGTGGATATCAGTGAGTCGGATGTCTTGTTTGAACGTTACGGAGTCACTATACCGGTCTTACGACACCCTGACGGGAGCGAATTGAATTGGCCCTTCTCGGCACAACAATTGCGCGACTTTCTGGCCTCCTGAGCCGCGCAATCGGTCGGCTATTTGAGTTTACCCACCCGGACTGCGAGCACATCGCAGTTGGCGCCATGCAGTACGCCGTTTGCCGTGGAACCCATTAACAGTGCAAGACCGTGACGTCCATGGCTACCCACTACAATCAGGTCAGCCCCCAGTTCCTCCGCCATGGCGTGTATTTCTACCTCGGGTTTGCCCATTACAATATGCTGGTGTTGCTCATCGACCTTGTTGCTTTCAGCGAAGCGGCGCATTTGCTGGGTGGCCTGTTGATGAATCTCTGCCTGGATGCCGGAAAAATCCATCGGGATGTCGCCCCCATAAGCAAAGCTGAGCGGCTCGATAACGTGAATGAGATGTAATTCTGCACCATTGGCGTCGGCAATGGCGCGTCCGCGCTGCACTACGGCAGTCGAATCCTCACTCAGGTCGACGGCAACCAGGATTTTTTGGTATTGAGACATTATTACACTCCATCAAGAATAAACTCCGTTGTTCTTTATAGCATAGAATATCAAGCGAACAACCGGGTTTGGATCAGGTTGTCGTAAAGAAACGCAGGAGATTGATCTGAATCGGGTAAACAGATGCTGACGTACTTGCTTATCATATTTGTCATTGCCCTGGCGCTGGCACCCTTGGGACATTTTCTTCCGAGTAAGCGGCAGCGTGACATAGCCCGTATGCGCGAATATGCGGCGGTGCATGGCTTGTTTGTCGAGTTTCGTGACCTGCCCGCCACTGGTGGTGCGCCGGTCTCCGTGCGGGACGTCATCTATTATGGCAAGCGACTGCCAAACAAGCGGGCCAGCCCTGTAGAATCCGCTGCCTGGCTGCGCTCCCAGGAAGGCTGGCATAGCGTGGGTCGTCGGCTACCTGTGCCCGCACCGGTGCAGGAATTGTCCCCGGAAATCATCGCAGCCAGCGTAGATCAATCGAGTTGTGGCGTGTATTGGACGGAGTCTGCCGGGGAGGCGGGGGTAGAGCAAATACGGCAGATTCTGGAGCGCTGGTGCGAGGCCCTGATCCACTGACAGTTGGTATTTTCTCTTGACCCAAGCGACCTAGCGACTTATATATGCCCCTTTTTTGCGCAGCCTGGCTGGGCGTCTAGCGGTATTTTGTGTGTACAGAAAGGAGTTTATGGGTAAATCACTGGTTATTGTGGAGTCACCGGCGAAGGCCAAGACCATTAACAAGTACCTGGGTCCCGACTTCATCGTAAAGTCGAGCATTGGCCACATCCGCGACCTGCCCACTTCCGGTGATGGCACCAACAAAGCCGATCCGAAGGAGCGCGCGGCCCAGGCTGCCCGCACCCGCAAAATGGCCCCCAAGCAGAAAGCCGCCTACAAGAAGAAGAACGCGCGCCAGCAACTTATCCGGCGCATGGGCATCGATCCGGAGCACGGCTGGGCGGCAACTTACCAGATCCTGCCCGGCAAGGAAAAAGTCGTCAATGAACTGGCCAAACTCGCGGCCAATTCAGATGCCATCTATCTCGCCACCGACCTCGACCGCGAAGGAGAGGCCATTGCCTGGCATTTGAAGGAGGCGATTGGCGGTGACCCGTCCCGCTACCAGCGGGTGGTATTCAATGAAATCACCAAGAAGGCCATCACTGAAGCCTTTGAGCATCCTGCGACACTGGATATGGACCGGGTCTATGCGCAGCAGGCACGTCGCTTCCTGGACAGGGTCGTCGGCTTTATGGTGTCACCGCTGTTGTGGTCCAAGGTTGCGCGCGGTCTGTCCGCCGGGAGGGTGCAGTCGGTTGCGGTGCGCCTGATCGTCGAACGCGAACGCGAAATACGCGCTTTTGTCCCGGAGGAATACTGGGAGATTCATGCGGACCTGGCCACCGCAAAGGGCGAGGAGATCCGCTTCCAGGTGCGCAAGCACAATGGCCAGGAGTTCAGGCCGTCGGAGGAGGGTATAGCCAAGGCCGCTGCTGCAGATCTGGAGAAACTGCCTTATCTCGTCAGCAAGCGGGAAGACAAACCGACCCGGTCCAAAGCGCCGGCACCCTTCATCACATCTACCCTGCAGCAAGCGGCCAGCACCCGGCTCGGTTTCAGCGTAAAAAAGACCATGATGATGGCGCAGAGACTGTATGAGGCCGGCTACATCACCTACATGCGTACGGATTCAACCAATTTGAGCATTGATGCGGTGGCGGCCTGTCGCTCCTACATTGGTGAGAACTTTCCGCCGCGCTACCTGCCTGAAGAACCCAGGCTTTTTTCGTCCAGGGAGGGCGCCCAGGAGGCCCACGAGGCCATACGGCCATCGGACGTGACGGTACTACAGACCGCCCTCAATGGTATGGAGAGAGATGCAGAGCGCCTCTATGAGTTGATCTGGCGCCAGTTTGTAGCCGGACAGATGCCCGATGCGGAATACACCTCGACGGTAGTGACCGGCACGGCGGGTGATTACGAACTCAATGCCAAGGGGCGCATCATCCGCTTTGACGGCTATACCCGTGTGCTGGCGCCTGCGGGTCGCAAGAATGAAGATGCTGTCCTGCCGGATGTGCAGGAAGGGGAGTCGCTCAATTTGATCAAACTCCATCCGGCCCAGCACTTTACCAAACCCGCTTCCCGCTACGGTGAGGCGAGTCTGGTACGGGAGATGGAAAAACGTGGTATCGGGCGTCCTTCAACCTATGCCGTCTATCATTTCCACAATCCAGGAGCGCGGATATGTGCGCCTGGAGAACAAGCGTTTCTACGCCGAGAAGATGGGAGATATCGTCACCCAGCGGTTGCAGACCAGTTTTGCGGAGTTGCTCGACTACGGATTCACCGCATCCATGGAAAAGCACCTGGATGAGGTCGCCCAGGGCAAGCTGGAATGGCACGAGTTGCTGGACAGTTTTTATGCTGAATTCAGCACTTTGCTGGAAAAGGCCGAGGAGGCAGGAGCCAGCCGGGATGCAGCCCAACCAGCCGACCATGACCGATATTCCCTGCAGTACCTGTGGCCGGCCGATGCAGGTGCGCACTGCCAGTACCGGCGTATTTCTGGGTTGCTCCGGATACGCCCTACCGCCCAAGGAGCGTTGCAAGAATACGCTCAACCTGACTGCCGGTGATGAAGCCATCATGGAGGACGCGGATGATGAAGCGGAGTCCCGCCTGCTGCGCAGCAAGCACCGTTGTAAATTGTGTAACACTGCAATGGACAGCTATCTGATTGATGAGCGGCGCAAGCTACATGTGTGTGGCAACAATCCTGACTGCGCTGGTTTTGAGGTAGAAGAGGGTAAGTTCAAGATCAAGGGTTATGACGGACCCTCGCTGGAGTGCGACAAATGTGGTGCGCAGATGCAGCTCAAGAATGGCCGCTTCGGCAAGTACTTCGGCTGTATGGCGCCAGACTGCAAGAATACGCGCAAGCTGCTGCGCAATGGCGAGGCAGCGCCACCGAAGATGGCTCCGGTGCCCATGCCGGAACTACGATGCCAGAAGGTGGAGGATCACTATATATTGCGCGATGGTGCCGCTGGCCTGTTCCTCGCCGCCAGCCAATTTCCCCGCAATCGCGAAACTCGAGCACCGCTGGTAACTGAGTTGTTGGCGCACCAGTTGGAGATTGATCCCAAGTACAGCTTTCTGTTCAGTGCGCCGACAACAGACAAGGACGGCAACCCGGCGCAAGTTCGGTTCAGTCGCAAGACCAAGGAGCAGTATGTGATGACGGAAATCGATGGCAAGCCCACTGGCTGGAAGGCTTTTTATCACCAGGGCCGGTGGCATGAAGAAGCCAGCTCGGCCAGCACGGGCCGTTCTGCAAAAAAGGGGTGACTTGCTCCAGGGGCTCGGTCTACGCAGGACCTGTGGCACAGGAGCGTGGTCCCTGATGGCTGTGTAGCTGCTCGCAGTTCTCAATATTTTCGCTGGTTGCTGCCAGTCCCCGCTGTTAGACTTAAAATCAAGCGCTAATGAATAAGGGTTATTGAGTGGCTGCATCCTTGCTGGAGATTGTTGATCGTGGAAACGGAGAAATCGTCGTACAGCGTGCGGATGATGACTCTGAGCCATTGGTAACTATCCGGTTTTCCGACGAAGCGCGTGCTTACATGATGGACAATGGACTCGAAGTGGCCAAGGCGATGATTCAGGCAGGTATGCAGGCCGCCGCTGTTATTTCAGAACGGGGCGACGTTGAGGTAGTGCCGGCACAGGATGATACACAGCGCATTTTGCACTAGCTGTTAAGTGCCCCGACGTAACACTCCCACGCTGAGACCTTCGATAGTGAAAGCCTGTTCCCGCAGATCGACATTGATCGGCTGGTAGTCGCGATTTTCCGGCAGCAGTTGCAGCAGGTGTTTCTGGCTGGTCCGGTGCAGCCGTTTGACCGTGACTTCGTCGTCAATGCGCGCCACCACAATATCGCCAGTTTTTTGCGATGGGAGTGCTGTGCACTGCCAGCAGATCTCCGTCCAGAATTCCTGCATCCATCATGCTATCGCCCTGTACTGTCAGGAAAAAGTCGGCATGTGGCTTGAAGAAACTGGCCGGCAAATTGCAGTAGTCCTCGATATGCGCCTCGGCCAGTATCGGGTTCCCTGCGGCGACCCGCCCAATAATTGGGATGCCCGCACTCTCGGGCAGCCGGATGCCGCGGGACGCACCAGCGATCATTTCAATGGCGCCCTTGCGCGCCAGGGCCTTGAGGTGCTCCTCAGCGGCGTTGGCGGATTTGAAACCAAGTTTTAGTGCTATGTCGGCTCTGGTCGGGGGATAGCCTGTGTCGTCTATGTGCTGACGGACAATGTCCAGCACCTGCTGTTGCCGCTGAGTAAGCTTTTCCATTACGGGCACCTTCTGTGTATTTATACAGGTGCTGTAATTATATACAGTATTGTCAGTATAATTCAAGACAGGCGCACGTTGCCTGCCACGACGGCGAAATTGGCGGGCTTTATGCTCTGGCGCGACGTCAGCTGTCCTCGACGCCGTACATGGCATCGGGTTCGATGGTGTTCACTGGAGAGGTCCAGTCCTGGGGGTGCATGGGCAGATCCGGGTCGAGCAGGTCATCGTCGTCAAGCTCGAAGGCGGCGCGCCAGTCCTCCTGGGCCTCAACTGCCTCCAGCTGCATTTCTCGCCATGCATCCAGATCATACTCTGACACCTCACCGTCGAGGTACTGGGTTTCAATGCTCAAGTTGGTCGGATCCCAGTCAATAACCTCGAATACTTCCTGTGTTTGCATGTCCTTGTACCAGGCACCTACCACCGGACTTAACATTTTCATTTGGCTTTCTCCTGCTGCCGGCAACATCTTCCGTACATCAACATATCACGCTGGCGAAGCGTGTCCACTACGCTAATCACTAACTGACGAAGTGCGCCATAAATTGCTTCGTGATCAGTTTCAAAATTCTTTCCAAATTAGATCAACTGCTTGCGCCTGCTTTCAAGAGTTGACTTAAGTCTCAACTGGCTTTTATATAGCCGTACTGTCTCGCTTGACGGTATCGACATAAACAATTTGTCTAAAAACTGTATAATCATTATCGGTCAGTGCAAGAAGAAAAAAATGTCTGCTTTTTGCTGCGTTGGATCATGCTGTCGTCTACGGCCCTGTAACATCGAATCGCAGAGGATAGGTCATTGAATAGATTCGCGACGCCACACGCCACGAACATCGATGCAGTACTCGCGAGCCCGACGGTGTATGTGGTGCAGACTGTGCGGGAGCAGACCGCTTGAAGCCACTGGCCATCATCGGAGGGACCGGTGTTGCTGAACTGGAAGGGCTCGAAGTTCTCCGGGAACACCACCTGCAAACGCCTTTTGGCGAGCCCTCGCGGGCCATTCAGGAGGGACGACTGGGTGACGCCACGCTTTTTTTCCTGCAGCGCCATGGCAGTCCTGGCGCGATCCCGCCACACCGGATTAACTACCGCGCCAATCTATGGGCACTAAAACACTTGGGTGTCGGTGGCATTGTCGCCATCAATGCTGTCGGCGGCATCACGGAATCGATGCGGCCCGGACGGCTGGTGATTCCGCATCAGGTCATTGATTACACCTGGGGACGCGAACACAGCTTCGATGATGGGCGCGATGGTGATTTGATGCATATCGACTTCACCGAACCCTATGAACGCGGGCTGCGCATGGCGTTATTGGCTGCAGCAGCCCGCGCCGGAATTCCGCATGAGGCAGCCGGCGTGCACGGGGTCACCCAAGGCCCACGCCTGGAGACGTCGGCGGAGATCAAGCGCATGGCACGCGACGGTTGTGATGTGGTCGGCATGACCGGCATGCCCGAGGCTTCGCTCGCCCGTGAACTCGATCTTCCCTACGCCTCGATCTGTATGGTGGTGAATCCCGCCGCGGGTCTCGGGGATCTGCCGCTCACCACTGCCATGATGCGTGAAATACTGGTACGAGAGGCCGCTGTGGTCAGGCAACTGCTCAGTGAACTAGTGCGAAATCGACACGGCGCCTAGGTCGGGGGGTTAGTTTCCAGTCCGGGCTTGGGCTCTGTCGTTGTCGCGGGCTGTGCTGGTGCCCCCGCATCTGTCTCACTGAGAGGCGATACTTTTACTAAAACCCCCAGCATCGGGTGGTCTATGTAGTTTGCTTCGCCGCTGCGCAGGAGGCGTGTCTGCTTCAGCAGTACGGCATGCCGATAGGGATAGGTTCGGTCTTTTGGTCCAGATACAGCTGACTGGGGCTGGGGTGCAACAGAAGGGGGTCCCAGCGGAGGCGGCGGCATGCGCCAGACGCTGTGCAAATATTCCCCCTGTGTGTTCAGCCACAGGTTGGTTTCCAGATTAATGTCGTTCGACAAGTACAGTTTTATTGTTCCCTGTAGTTCAGGCCATTGCCCGCCATCTCCCGATCGGTCCAGCACTATGGGTAATGCCGCTGACTGCCCCATCATCGGTTGTATCCACGCTTCGTGGAACAGTATCCGGTAGCGGCCACTGCGTTGCATGGAATCTGCTTTACTGGCAAATTCCCGTTGCGTTGAGGGGAGGGTGGCAAAGGGCGTAGGCTTGCAAGGAGGCTGCTGCCGAAGGCTCGACGCTAGTGGTACTTCCGTTTGGCGCCGCGCCCGGCGGGGCAGAGCGGTCCCCCGGCGAGGTCAGGAAGCGCGCCATTTCCGGGTAGGCAAGATCCGGGGTGGCGTCCCACTGTTCGGCAGCGCCTCCCGCTGGGTAACTGAATACCATAAGTTCAACCCGATACCAACTGTCTGCCTGTGCCAGCGCGACAGACGGCAGTAACAGTGCGGTGCAAACAAGAATAAGGGCAAACTGCGCAGAGTATCGGTCAGGCATCGGTTGTGCTCTTCTTGCGGTCAGTGGTGAATGTATCCAGCAGCTGCTCCAGATAAGCGGTGTCGCTCATGGATGTCGGATGAACTGTGCTCAAAGCGCAGGCGCGTGGCTCCGGCCAGTTTGTAGGAACGTGGGTCTGACTGGACCAGCTTGACCAGGCTCATTGGATTCACCGGTGTCGTTTCCTTGAAATCGATACTACCACCCTCCGGCCCCGCTTCAATACTACGGATACCCAGATCCTGGGCCCTGAGGCGCAGTCGGGATACCTGAAACAGATTGTTGACCTGGGGCGGCAATAGACCGAATCGGTCAATCATCTCCACCTGTAAGCTTCTCAGTTCAGCATTGTTGGCAGCAGCGGCAATCCGTTTGTACAAAATCAGGCGGCTGTTGACGTCAGGTAAATAGTCATCGGGAATAAGCGCTGGCACGTGCAGGTTGACCTCGGTGCCCTGGTCCAGCGGTGCGTCAACATTCGGTATCTCTCCCCGCCTCAGCGATTCAACGGCCCTTTGTAACATATCCATGTACATGGAGAAGCCGACGCTGTGTATCTGCCCGCTCTGTTCATCGCCGAGCAACTCCCCAGCGCCCCGGATTTCCAGGTCATGCGTGGCCAACAGGTAGCCAGCGCCAAGGTCACCGGCAGCCTCGATCGCTTCAAGGCGTTTTCCAGCGTCCGGGGTAATGGCCGAGCGAGGTGGAGTAAGCAGGTAAGCATAGGCCTGATGGTGAGACCGTCCGACGCGGCCGCGCAACTGGTGCAGCTGTGCCAGCCCGAACTTGTCCGCGCGCTCGATTATGATGGTGTTGGCATTGGGAATATCGATGCCGGTCTCGATGATTGTCGTGCACAGCAGTACATGGTGGTGACGGTGGTAAAAGCTGGACATTATCTGTTCCAGTAGCGTTTCACGCATCTGGCCGTGGGCCACGGCGATACTGATGTCGGGCAGTAACTCACGCAGCTTGCGCGCTGTTTCCTCGATGGTTTTCACCTCGTTATGCAGGTAGTAAACCTGACCACCCCGCAGCGTTTCCCGCAGTATCGCTTCCTTGATCAGGGCGATATTGTGCTCGCGTACGAAGGTCTTGATAGACAGGCGACGCGCAGGAGGAGTGGCAATAATAGACAGGTCCCGCATACCACCCAATGCCATGTTCAGCGTACGCGGAATCGGAGTGGCGGTGAGCGTCAGAATATCGACTTCAGAGCGCAGGGCCTTGATCACTTCTTTCTGTTTGACGCCGAAGCGGTGTTCCTCATCGATAATGAGCAGTCCCAGGTCGTGAAAACGAAAGTCACTTTGCAGTAATTTGTGCGTTCCGATCACAATATCGACTGCGCCGGAGCTCGCCCTGCGCGTCACATCATTGAGCTGTTTGTTCGATTTGAAGCGCGATACAACTTCTACAGTTACGGGTAAGTCGGCGAAGCGGTCGCTGAAGGAGTTGTAGTGCTGCTGCGCCAGCAGCGTGGTCGGTACCAGTACTGCCACCTGTTTGTGGTTGCTGGTAGCGACAAATGCCGCACGCAGAGCGACCTCGGTTTTGCCAAAACCGACATCACCGCAGACCAGTCTGTCCATAACCCGGGGGCTGTGCATGTCTTCCAGGACGGCGCGAATCGCGGCTTCCTGGTCGGGTGTCTCCTCAAACGGAAAAGCGGCACAGAACTGTGCATAGGCGTGGTCCCGTGGCTCGAATCTGAAGCCTTCGCGCGCCTCCCGCCGGGCATAGACTTCCAACAACTGCGAGGCGATATCGTTGGCCTTTTCGCTGGCCTTGCGGCGCGCTTTCTCCCATTGGTCTGAGCCCAGTTTATGCAGGGGCGCCATGTCCGGATCGCTGCCCGCATAGCGACTGATCAGGTGCAGGGAAGCCACCGGAACGTACAGACGGGCGCCCAGTGCGTACTCCAGCGCCAGGAACTCGTATTCCTGCTCATCCACAGCCAACTTTTGTAGGCCGATGTATCGCCCGACGCCGTGCTCCAGGTGTACAACAGGGACTCCCTCGCGGAGTTCATTGAGGGCCTTGAAAGCGTTGGCCTGGGCGTTGTCATCGCTACTCTTGCGTCGGCGGCGCTGGGCTACGCGGTTGCCAAATAGTTGTGCCTCGCACACCAGGGTCGCCTGATCGGGGCCGAAATACAGTCCGCGGTCAAGGGGAGCAGTGGCGATGGCAAAGTTCAGCCCCGATTCGAGAAATGCCCGCCAGTTGGCCACGGCGGGTGGTGCCAACTGGTGTTCGCGCAAGGACTCCAGCAGAACTTCCCGCCGCCCGGCGGATTCAGCGCACAGCAGCACGGGGCCATGGTGCTCCCTCAGAAATCGCACCAGATTGTCGGTGGGCGACTCGTTGTGGCGATTACTGGCCAGATTGGGTGGCGGTTGGACCGCAGTTCGCTGGTGTACGACCGCATCGGGATTGTGGCGCAGCTCCAGTACGGGAAACCGTTTGAATTGCTGATAAAGTTCCTCTATCGGTGTGAAACAGCGGCGCGGCGGCAGCAGTGGGCGCCGGGGGTCAATACCGTACTCCTCGAAACGAGTGTTGACCTCTTCCCAGAAACGCTGCGCCGCGCCGTGATGATCCCCGGTAGTGATAATGGCGCTGTTGTCCGGCAAGTAGTCGAACAATGTTGCGCAATGCTCAAAGAACAGTGGCAGGTAATACTCGCACCCCCCTGGGCTGCGTCCTGCGCTCACGTCGACATACGTGGGGCAGAGATCGTGGTCGACGTCAAAACTGTCGTACCAGTTCAGTTGGAAGCGCCGCACTGCAGTCTGTTCCAGTGGGTACTCCCGCGCGGGTAAAAGGTTAATTCCTTCTACCTTGGCGACGGTGCGCTGGCTTTCCGGCTCAAAGGTGCGCAGGGAGTCGATTTCATTATCCAGCAGGTCGATACGGAAGGGCAGCTCACTGCCCATGGGATAGACGTCTACCAGTGAGCCGCGCAGCGCGAACTCGCCGTGTTCATAGACTGTTTCCACGTTGGTGTAACCATTGCGTTGCAGGTTGATCCTGAAGCGGTCTACATCCAGCGTTTGGCCTTGCTGTAGTACCAGGCTGCAGCCCGCGATGTATTCGGTTGGAGCAAGTCGGTGCATCAGGGTCGGCATTGGCACGATGAGTATGCCTTGGGTCAAACCTGCCAATCGGTACAGCGTGTTAAGGCGCTCCGAGATGATGTCCTGGTGGGGCGAAAAATTGTCGTAGGGCAGGGTCTCCCAGTCAGGGAAAACCAGAATCTCGCAATCCAGATCAAGAAAAAAAGGTAGTTCACGCTCCAGCGCGAGTGAGGCGCTGGTGTCCGTAGTAATTACTACCAGCAGTCGCCCCAAAACGGCAAGTTCCGCGATGCAGCGCGCATCGGCGCAACCGCTGAAAGGACCTATTGCGGTGCGCGAAGCTGCCTGCTGCGGCCAAGGCGTTGTTTCGACCAACTTGCTGAACATAGGTAGTGAATCGCTTGTGCGGCGGGTCAGGGTGGGTATGAACTGCGCAATTATAACGGAGCTATCAACGATCGCCAGCACGGCTTCCTACTAGACCGTAAATTTGCCGGATACTGGCTTGCGCGCCTTTGCCCATCGGATAATAATAGCCGCCCTAATCTCTACTGGGCAGAGCAAAGTTATCCAATGGCGAATAAACGCAAACGCGCACGTCCCGACGACTACTTCAAGGATTGGAAACAGCGCGAGGCGCTCGCTGAGGCCATGATCCCTCTGGTGGGTCAGCTGTCCCGCGAGAAGAACGTCAAGTGCTATATCTATGGCAAGCCTCTGGTCAATCGCTCGGTGTTCGAGATCATGAAAGACCACCGTTATGTGCGCCAGGTAGAAGGGAATGAGCTGTCCGAGAAGGAGACATTTCCCGTGTTCAACCGGTTGGCCCAGCTGGATCTGGGCCCCGCCCATATTGATGTCGGTCGGTCTGGCGGTAGGCTATTCCGTGCATGGGGTCGCTGAAGGCCTGAGTCTGGAGCAGTACATCGACCGCGAATTGGGCTCCCTCATCGGGTCCAAGGGCAAACCTCTCGAAAAACCCCAGGATGTCGTGCTTTACGGTTTCGGGCGGATAGGCCGCCTCATGGCCCGTATCCTGATTGATAAGACGGGTGGCGGAGATGGCCTGCGATTACGCGCTATCGTGGTGCGCAAAGGCAAGGCCGCCAACGACCTGGAGAAGCGAGCCAGCCTGTTGCGACGCGACTCCGTGCACGGTGCTTTTGAAGGCACGATTCGCATGGATGAGGAGCACCAGTCCTTTGTCGCCAACGGCAACGAGATCAAGGTGATTTACGCGGACGCACCGGACACCATCGACTACACCCAGTACGGCATCGACAACGCCATCATCATAGACAATACGGGTGCCTGGCGTGATGAAGCCGGGCTCTCCAGGCACCTCAAAAGCAAGGGAGTCAGCAAGGTGATCCTTACGGCACCTGGAAAAGGCGCCCTCAAGAACGTGGTGGCCGGCATCAACAGCCATATCATTGAACCCTTCCGACACCATTATCTCTGCCGCATCCTGCACCACCAATGCGATCGCGCCGCCCCTGAAGGCGATGGACGATGAATTCGGTATTGTTGCCGGTCATGTAGAGACAGTACACGCCTATACCAATGACCAGAATTTGATTGATAACTACCACAAGGCATCCCGTCGCGGGCGCAGCGCGCCCCTGAACATGGTCTATGACGGAAACCGGCGCGGCGGTGGCCGTAGGCAAGGTTCTGCCGCAACTTGCTGGAAAGCTTACAGGCAACGCCATTCGAGTACCCACGCCCAATGTATCCATGGCTATCCTCAACCTGACACTCAGGCGGGAAACGACTGCGGAGGAAGTGAATGAGTTCATGCGCCATCAGGCGCTGCACTCGCCTCTGCGCAACCAGATCGACTATTCTGCATCCCCGGAGGTCGTCTCCAGTGATTTCGTTGGCTCCCGGCATGCCTGTATTTTTGACGCCAAGGCAACCATTGTAAATGGCATACACGCCGTGCTTTACCTGTGGTATGACAATGAATACGGGTACAGCTGTCAGGTGCACCGCATATTGGAGCAAATGGCAGGAATCCACTACGCGGTCTATCCCAGGCAGGTTTGACTCGGTAGCGTTTCCGTCCGCACGGGCCGTTTCGTCTGTCCTGGCTTAATGGCTCGGTGTTTGATCATTTCTGCAAAGAAAGTCAAGAGCCAAACAACCGTTCTGATTGAGTAGTTTTTTGTAGAACCCGTCGGCTATAATTCCCGCGGTCGAAATTCACCTGTCAGAATCGGGCGTTCTCATCGACAGATTTCAGTGGTAAACACGTCCCGTCTTTCCTGATTGGCAGGGAATTCTCCCCGAGGTGTTTTCGGTCCAAGAATATTTGTTTAGATGCTGTAGGCGGATCGCATGATCAAGATCAAACGGGGCCTGGACATTCCAATTCAGGGCGCGCCCCGACAAGTTATAGAAGACGCACCTGCAGCACGAGCGGTGGCCCTGGTGGGATTCGATTACGTCGGAATGAAACCCACTATGGCGGTGCGAGAGGGTGAGCGCGTCAAGCTGGGGCAATTGCTCTTCACCGACAAGAAGACTGCAGGCGTGTGCTATACCGCGCCTGCCAGCGGTGTTGTCGCAGCTATTAATCGCGGTGCCAAGCGGGTACTACAGTCGGTGGTAATTGATGTCGACGGAGATGACGCCGAGGTCTTCCAGACCTGTACCAGCCAGTCCCTGCCGGAAGCAGCCGTTATTCGCGAACAGTTGCTGCACAGCGGTCAGTGGACCGCCCTGCGCAGCCGGCCTTACAGTAAGGTGCCGGCGCCGCAATCCGAGGCGGCGGCGATCTTTGTGACCGCGATCGATACCCACCCGCTGGCGGCCGACCCGGCGTTGATTATCGCAGAGCAGGCCCAGGCATTCTGTCTCGGCCAGGACCTGCTGGCCAGGCTGACTGCTGGCAAACTGTACCTGTGCACCGCAGCCGGAGCCCAGGTGCCCACGGGCAGTGCCGCCAATATCGAAGTGGCCCAGTTTGATGGCCCCCATCCTGCGGGGCTGGCAGGAACCCATGTACATTTCCTGGAGGGTGTCAGCGCGCAGAAGACGGTGTGGACTGTCGGCTACCAGGATGTCATCGCTATCGGCCGCCTGTTCCTGGACGGGCGACTGTATAGCGAGCGGGTAGTCGCTCTGAGCGGTCCCCAGGTCGAAAACCCCCGCCTGCTGCGCACTCGCCTCGGTGCTGACCTGCAAGCCCTGTGCGCCGGGCAACTGAAAAACGGCGACAATCGCATCATCTCCGGTTCGGTGCTCGGTGGGCGCCAGGTGCAGGGCGGCACGGCTTATCTGGGCCGCTACCATAACCAGGTATCAGTGCTGCTGGAGGGGCGGCACCGCGAGTTCATGGGGTGGTTTTCACCCGGCTTTAAGAAACATTCCACGCTGGGCATCTATTTCACCAGTTTCTTCGGTACCAAACCACTGCCAATGACTACGAATACCAATGGCAGTGAACGCGCCATGGTGCCTGTCGGCACTTATGAAAAAGTCATGCCTCTGGATATATTGCCAACGCAATTGCTCCGCGCACTGGTGGTCGGTGATACCACCATGGCCCAGGCGTTGGGTTGCCTGGAGTTGGAGGAAGAGGATCTTGCCCTGTGCAGCTATGTCTGCCCAGGGAAATATGAGTATGGCCCTATACTGCGGGATAACCTGACGCGCATCGAGAAGGAGGGTTAAGCCGTGGGACTGCGAAAAATTCTTGATGACATGGAGCACCACTTTCAGGATGGCGGTCGTTTCCAGAAGTGGTTCGCCCTCTATGAAGTGTTTGACACCTTTCTTTACGCCCCGGCTTCCGTAACGAAATCCACTGCCCACGTGCGCGATGGTGTAGACCTCAAGCGCATAATGATCACGGTGTGGCTGGCTGCTTTCCCCGCTATGTTTTACGGCATGTACAATCTTGGGTTCCAGGCAAACAGCGTGATGCCTGCCGGACAGGAGGTGGCGGGCTGGCACGGCTGGCTCATTGCGCTGTTGGGCGGCTATGACGCTGGCAGTCTCTGGGATTGCTTCTGGTATGGCGCAGTGTTCTTTATACCCATCTATGTTGTCACCTTCCTGGTGGGGATCAGCTGGGAAATTTTATTTGCGATGAAGCGCGGTCACGAGGTGAATGAGGGGTTCTTCGTCACTTCCATCCTGTTTGCCCTGACCTGTCCTCCTGATATCCCTTTGTGGCAGGTGGCACTGGGTATCAGTTTTGGTGTGGTGATCGGCAAGGAAGTGTTCGGTGGCACCGGCAAAAACTTTCTTAACCCGGCCTTGGCCGGACGTGCGTTCCTGTACTTCGCCTACCCTGCGCAAATGTCTGGCGATTCCGTATGGATCGCTGTCGATGGTGTGACCGGTGCAACGCCGCTCTCGGTGGTCGCCTCCGGCGGCATGGAAGCTGTGCAGCAGCAGTGGAGCTGGATGCAGGCGTTTATAGGAGCCATTCCGGGCTCCATCGGTGAAACCTCCAAACTGGCGATCTTCCTGGGCGGGGTGCTACTCCTCGTTACCCGGGTCGCGTCCTGGCGAATTATCGCTGGCGTTTTTCTCGGTATGGTAGTGCTTTCCTCATTGTTCAATTTGATAGAGTCTGACACCAATCCGGCGTTCGCCATGCCATGGTACTGGCATCTGGTCACCGGTGGATTCGCCTTTGGTATGGTGTTCATGGCCACTGATCCTGTGTCCGCGGCGATGACCGACACCGGCAAATGGGCCTACGGCATTCTCATAGGCCTGATGACTGTCCTGATACGGGTGGTGAATCCGGCCTACCCTGAGGGCATCATGCTGGCGATTTTGTTTTCCAACCTCTTCGCGCCGCTGATGGATCATTTTGTGGTTCGGGCCAATATTCGAAGGAGGCTTGCTCGTGTCCAGTAACGACAGCATAGGAAAAACACTGTTTGTCGCGATAGCTCTCTCCCTGGTGTGCGCAGTGATTCTGTCTATGGCTGTGGTGCTGCTCAAGCCCGTCCAGGAGGCCAACAAGACCCTTGATCGCAAGCGCAATATTCTCGCCGCCGCGGGCATGCTGGTGGAAGGCAAAAGCGTCGAGGAACAGTTCGCGCGCGTGCAGACGCGTGTGGTGGATTTGCGTACGGGTAAGTTTGCCGACGAAGGCGTGGACCCGGCCAAATATGACCAGCGCAAGGCAGCCAAGGACCCGGCCAGGTCGGATGCGTTAACGCCTGAGCAGGATCTGGGAAAGATTTACCGTCGCGAGCAATATTCCCTGGTGTACCTTATTCAGGACGCTCAGGGCGCGATAGAAAAAATAGTGTTGCCGATTCGCGGGTATGGACTGTGGTCTACTCTCTACGGTTTCATTGCACTTAAATCCGATACCAACACGGTAGTGGGTATTGGCTTCTATGAGCACGGAGAAACTCCCGGATTGGGCGGTGAAGTTGATAACCCCCGGTGGAAGGCGATCTGGCCCGGGAAACAGGTTTACCGCGATGGCGAGGTGCAACTTACTGTCAGTAAAGGCACAGTGGACCCATCCGCTGCCAACGCCGCATGGCAGGTGGATGGGTTGGCTGGCGCCACGCTCACCAGTCGAGGGGTAACCAACCTGGTCCATTTCTGGTTGGGTGAAAATGGTTTTGAACCGTTCCTCAACAATTTTCGCGCCGGGGAGGCCTGATTATGCAATCCATGAAAGACACTCTGACCGGGCCCGTTTTCAAAAATAATCCCATTGCGTTCCAGATTCTGGGAATCTGCTCAGCTCTTGCAGTGACCTCGTCGATGAAGGTGACACTTGTAATGTGTGTTGCGCTGACACTGGTGACAGCATTTTCGAGTATGTTTATCTCGGCGATCCGCAATCATATTCCAGGCAGTATCCGTATAATTGTGCAGATGGTGATCATCGCATCGCTGGTTATTGTGGTGGACCAGTTCCTCAAGGCGTATGCGTTTGCCATCAGTAAACAGCTCTCTGTTTTTGTCGGGCTGATTATTACCAACTGTATCGTTATGGGTCGCGCCGAGGCCTACGCCATGACGAATCCGCCAGTGGCGAGTTTTGTAGATGGCATCGGCAATGGCTTGGGCTACAGCACTATGCTGGTCGCCGTTGCAGTGGTGCGGGAGATTTTAGGTGCCGGCAAGTTGCTGGGATTTGAGGTATTGCCGCTGGTAACAGATGGGGGTTGGTATGTCCCCAACGGGTTGCTGCTGCTACCTCCGAGCGCGTTTTTTATCATCGGCCTGTTTATCTGGGCACTGCGCAGTGTCCGCAAGGAGCAGGTCGAAGCGCCTGACTACAAAATTGCTAAACATACAGCAGTCGGGGAGACCGTTTAAATGGAGGCCCTGCTGAGTTTGTTTGTTCGCTCCATATTCATCGAGAATATGGCCTTGTCTTTCTTCCTTGGAATGTGCACCTTCCTGGCATTATCCAAAAAGGTCGAGGCCGCACTGAGTCTGGGCATCGCCGTTACGGTCGTGCTGGCAATTACAGTACCTGCCAATAATCTGATTTTTCACTATCTGCTCGCAGACGGCGCATTGGCATGGGCGGGATTGCCCGATTTGAACCTCAGTTTCCTCGGACTCCTGTCCTACATCGGCGTGATAGCCGCCATCGTGCAGATTCTGGAAATGTTCCTTGATAAATTTATGCCTGCTCTCTATCACGCGCTGGGTGTGTTTCTGCCGCTGATTACCGTGAACTGCGCGATTATGGGTGCGGTCCTGTTCATGGTGGAAAGGGATTACCATTTTGCCGAGAGCGTGGTCTTCGGATTCGGTTCCGGTGTCGGCTGGACTCTGGCAATCGTTGCCCTGGCGGGTATTCGCGAAAAGCTGAAATATTCCGATGTGCCTGAAGGCTTACAGGGTCTGGGTATCACGTTCATTACAGCTGGCCTGATGGCATTGGGGTTTATGTCATTTGGCGGCATAGTGCTTTGAGGCGGAACTAGCTGACATGGATATGACTATTGTTTTTGGCGTCGGCATGTTCACTCTGATCGTGCTATTGCTTGTGGTTCTGATTCTCTATGCGCGCTCGCACCTGGTCAGTACCGGGGACGTGCACATTCTTATCAATGGCGAGAAGACCATTACCGTCCCTGCTGGTGGAAAATTGTTGCAGACGCTGTCTGAAGCGAAACTTTTTCTACCTTCAGCGTGCGGCGGTGGCGGCACCTGCGCCCAGTGCAAGTGCATCATCACCGAGGGCGGGGGTTCGATGCTGCCCACCGAAGAAGCACATTTTAATCGCCGGGAGGCCGCAGAAGGCTGGCGCCTGAGCTGCCAGACTGCGGTCAAACAGGATATGAAGATCGAGGTTCCGCACGAGGTTTTCGGCGTCAAGCAGTGGGAGTGTACGGTGGTATCCAATCCCAATGTGGCGACCTTCATCAAGGAACTGACGCTGCGACTGCCCGAGGGAGAAAACGTGGATTTCAGGGCGGGTGGCTACGTGCAGCTCGAATGCCCGCCGCACCATGTCAAATATTCTGACTTTGATATCGGGGACGAGTATCGTGGCGACTGGGAACGCTTCGGTTTCTTCAAGCTGGAGTCGATCGTCAATGAAACTGTTATCCGCGCTTATTCCATGGCGAACTATCCACAGGAGAAGGGGGTGGTGAAGTTCAATATCCGGATCGCTACCCCACCCCCTGGCAGTCATGGGATTCCCTGTGGGCAGATGTCGTCCTGGACATTCAACCTTAAACCTGGCGATAAAGTTAATGGTTTATGGACCCTTCGGCGAGTTTTTTGCCAAGGAAACCGACGCCGAGATGGTGTTTATTGGGGGTGGTGCGGGAATGGCCCCGATGCGCTCGCATCTCTTCGACCAGTTCAATCGACTCCATACCAAGCGCAAGATCTCCTTCTGGTACGGTGCGCGTTCACTGCGCGAGATGTTCTACAACGAAGAATATGACCAACTCGCGGCTGAAAATGAGAATTTTCAATGGCATGTGGCCCTTTCTGACCCCCAGCCGGAGGACAATTGGCAGGGGTATACGGGTTTTATCCACAATGTACTCTATGAAGAATACCTGAAAGATCACCCGGCACCCGAGGATTGCGAGTACTACATGTGCGGTCCTCCCATGATGAACGCCGCCGTGATCCAGATGCTCACCGATCTGGGTGTTGAACCTGAGAATATAATGCTTGATGACTTTGGCGGTTAGGTTTGCTGCGGCGCAGCTGCATAAGCCACTCGCGCGAGTGGCTTTTTTGTTTATTGTTGGTGTTTTTCCTGGCGGGCTGCCAACGCCAGCCGGAACCTGTGCAGCTCGCCGGCGACACCATGGGCACAACCTGGCATGTCAGCTATGTCAGCGATTTACCCGGCGTCACGCAAGCGCAACTTCAGCAGGGGATTGAGGCTCAGCTGGAACAGGTCAATCGCGCCATGTCTACCTACATCAATGATTCAGAAATCAGCCGTTTCAATGCACTCGCCCCGCACAACTGGTTCAAATCTTCCCCGGAATTTTTCACGGTGCTTACTGCGGCTCTTGATGTCGGTCAGAAAAGTGAGGGTGCTTACGATGTGACGGTGATGCCACTGGTGAACCTATGGGGTTTCGGTCCCAAGGGGATAACTGATACGGCTCCGGACGCACGCGATATTGCGAAGCTGCTGGAACAAGTGGGGCAGAACAACATTCGCCTGGATAGCGAGAATATCCGTGTCATGAAGTTGCGTGACTTGTCGCTTGATTTCTCCTCCCTGGCCAAGGGTTATGGTGTGGACAGAGTTGCAGAGTGGTTGACAGCACAGGGCATTCACCGGTTTATGGTCGAAGTGGGCGGCGAGATGCGCCTGTCCGGGCTCAGTGGCCGGAGCGACCCGTGGCGCATCGCCATTGAAAAACCTGAAAGTAGTGGGCGCTCCGTGGCGGTCACCATTAGCCTGTCGGATGTTGGCGTAGCGACGTCCGGCGATTACCGCAACTACTTTGAGGCCGAAGGTCGTCGCTATTCCCATATAATTGATCCGCGTACCGGCTACCCGGTGGCGCACGACCTGGTGTCGGTGACGGTGGTGCACGCGAGCTGTATGATCGCTGATGCATGGGCAACAGCCCTGACTGTGCTAGGGGCTGAGCGCGCCATGGCGGTAGCGCAGGAGCAGGGATTGGCGGTATATTTCATACGCAGGGTGGATGATAAATTTGTACACAGCCATACGCCGTTGTTTTCCGCCTATCTAAAACCAATGCAGGCTCAGGATTCCACCAAATCGGAAGAGTAGACACATGGAACTTTTTCTTATCAGTACAGCGGTGATCGGTTTGGTGATTGCCGGTATGGCCATCGGTGTTCTCGCCGGACGGCCTCCGATAAAGGGCTCCTGCGGGGGCATGGGGGCACTGGGTGTCGACTCGGCCTGTGTCATTTGCGGCGGCAATCCACAGCGTTGTGACGAGGAAACGCGCAGTGGCGCAGCGCCCAAGAGCAATCCCACGCTCTACTATCCGGCCGAGAAATAGCGCAGCTTGTGCAACGCTTGAAGTCGCCTCTGAGCGCTATTGCCAATTACGCGCCCTTTATCGGAGTGCGTTACAGCTTTAGTCAAAAACGTAATCGATTTACCTCGGTTATTGCCACGGTCTCAATGCTCGGAATGGTCCTTGGGGTTGCCAGCCTCATTGTGGTGCTTGCCGTAATGAATGGCTTCGCCGGTGAACTGCGCGGTCGAATTCTGTCTCTTGTGCCACATGGTTTCGTGGAAAGCAATGACAGTGGCATTGGGCAATGGCAAGACCTTCTGGCACAGATACAGGGCGCTGCCGGTGTAGTAGCGGTTTCACCCTATATCGAGGAAAAGGCCATACTGGGCAGTGGGCGCATGCAGCGCGGTGCCTTAATCACAGCCATTGATCCGCAGTTGGAGACGCAGCGTGTCAGGCCTCGCCGGTGCGATGATTGCAGGAGACCTGAAGAGTTTACAGGGTGACGGCTTCAACGTCGTGCTAGGCGTTTCACTGGCCAGTATCCTGAGCGTAGTCCCAGGGGATTATGTCGACGTCACTGTGCCCCGCCTGACGGTCACTCCGCTGGGCTTATTCCCGCGCAGTAAGCGACTGCTGGTCACCGGATTGTTTAAAATTGGCGCCCAACCCGATGCCAACCAGGCCTACGTATCACTGCAGACAGGGCAGAAGTTGCTCGGCAGTAAGGGCAGGGTGGATGGTCTGCAGATCAAAACCCGCGAGCTGTTTGCCGCACCGGAAATCATGCGTGAGCTGGCAAGGCAACTGCCTGCTTCCTATTCTGTGAAGGACTGGAGCCAGACTCAGGGTTCGCTGTTTCGCGCGGTCAAGATGGAAAAACTGATGGTGAGTCTGTTGCTACTCAGTGTGGTAGCCGTGGCGGCTTTCAATATCGTATCTACATTGTTCATGTCGGTCGCGGAGAAGCGCCGGGACATCGCAGTGTTGCGCACCATGGGGGCTCGTGCAGGGGGTATTGTGGCGATTTTCGTCGCCCACGGATTAGCACTTGCCACCGTCGGCATTACAGTGGGTGCGCTGGTCGGCGTGTTGCTGGCAAACAATATTGCGGCCATCACGTCCACCGTGGAGCATACACTGGGCATGAAACTATTCGATCCATCCGTTTATTTTATCAGTGAGCTTCCTGCCGATCTGCAGGGATTGGACGTGGCCATCGTCGTGCTTGCTTCATTTATTCTGAGTTTGCTCGCCACCCTGTATCCGGCCTGGCGCGCGTCCCGTATCGCGCCGGCCGAGGTATTACGTTATGAATGAGGTGGTGCTGCAATGCGAGGGGCTATCGCGTATCTATGATGATGGTGATAAGTCCGTCACCGTATTGCGCAGTGTCGATCTGACTCTGCTTGCCGGCGAAAAGATCGCGGTGGTAGGAGGTTCTGGCTCCGGCAAGTCAACGCTGCTTAATCTGCTGGGCGGCCTGGATTATCCTACGAGTGGCAGGGTCCTGATGCGCGGGAGGGATTTAGCTGAACTCACCGAGCGAGCCCTGTGTGAGCTACGCAATAAGCAGTTGGGCTTTGTCTATCAGTTCCATCATTTGTTGCCCGAATTCGACGCGCGGGAAAATGTGGCCATGCCGCTATTGATTGGCGGCACTTTGCGCAAGGAGGCCTGGCTCGCGGCGGAGCAAATGCTGGAACGCGTGGGTATGGCGCATCGCCTCGTTCATAGGCCGGCACAGCTGTCTGGCGGTGAGCGGCAGCGGGTGGCGATTGCCAGGGCGCTCGTCGCGCGGCCGGACTGTGTCTTGCTTGATGAACCCACGGGCAACCTGGACCCGCATTCCGCGTCCCAGGTGCTGGATTTGATAGATGAACTCGGACAGGATCTCGCGTCCTTTATCGTCGTAACGCATGATCCGGCGATTGCCGCGCATATGAATCGCACGCTGGAATTGCGTGATGGTATGCTGCAGGAGCTTAAGTGACTCGCACAGAGCGCTTACGCATCGCGGTACGTTATACCTTCGCGTTTGGCCAGGGGCACCTCTCTGCTTTTTTGTCTTCCCTGTCGATGTTGGGACTGGTACTGGCCATCAGTCTGCTAATCATTGTGTTGTCTGTTATGAATGGCTTCGATAAGGAAATGCGCGAACGAATTCTCGCGCTGGTGCCGCATATCACTCTCTACTCCGATTCGCCCATTACCGACTGGCACAAGGATGTTGCGCTGCTAAAGGGTCATCCTGAGGTGTCAGCGGTCGCGCCCTTCGCGCAGTTCGACGCGCTCATCACGCGCGGTACAGACATCGAAACGGTACGCGGAATCGGTCTGGATGCGGACGAGGAGGGGTCCTTTGCACCGCTTTTACCCTACCTCGATGCGAATAATGCCGCGCATTTTCGAGACCAGGAGGATGGTCTTATCCTGGGTGCCGGTGTAGCGCAACACCTTGGCGTGAAGGTTGGCGAGCATTTAAATCTGATTGTTCCACGCACGGACAGGGAAGGTCAGACGGCACCCACACGTTTTAAAACCGTACAGTTGAGCGCCATACTCAACACCGGAACGGAATTGGACCAGGCTATAGCGCTGGTACATCTGGCCGTAGCGTCCGATCTGGCGGGGCTGCACGGCCATATCAGCGGTTTTCGGGTGACGACGCGCCAACTTTTTGATGTGCAGCGAATCGCCCGGGAATTGCAGGATCTCCTGCCACCTGGTTTTTACAGCACAAATTGGATGATGACTCATGGTAATTTGTATTCCGCGATTCAATTATCTCGCGATCTGATCTCCATACTGCTCTTTTCAATTATCGGGGTGGCGGCCTTCAATGTTGTGTCTTCGCTGGTTTTGGTAGTGCTGGACAAACAGGGCAACATCGCCATTCTGCGTACACTGGGCGCGACCGGAGCTGATATCGCCTGGGTTTTCGTATTGCAGGGCGCCATGATTGGCCTGGTGGGTGTGGTGCTGGGAAGTGTTGCCGGTACGTTGGGCAGTCTGGCTGTGCCTGGCCTTGTTAGCTGGCTGGAGCAACTGCTGGGTATGCGATTCCTCAATACGGACGTATATCCGGTATCCTTCCTCCCAGTGGATCTATTGGTACGGGACGTGATTACAGTGGGCGGGATCGCTCTTGGCATGTGTGTGATTGCGGCCATCTACCCGGCTCGACGCGCAGCGAAAATGGCACCGGCCCTGATCCTTAACCAGGATCGTTGAGCTTTCGTGCAGCTCTTTTGCGTTTGCGGGCGTGCCACTGGCGCGCAACATTCCAGCGCCACAGTTGGCTGACAACCACATAACCCAGAGATCCCGCAAACAGACCGCAAATCAGGCAACCCAGAAGAAAGGGTTGCCATATCGCGCCCAGGCTATTGCTCAGCCAGTGAGAGCTGAGTTCAAATTCCATGTCTGAGACAGGCACATCGATGATGAGCGCGCCGATCTTGTAGGCCATGTAGAAGATGGGTGGCATCGTAACCGGGTTGGTGAGAAAAACAAGACCGACGGACAAGGGCAAATTGCAGCGCAATAACACTGCCAGAACCGCTGCAATAAGTGTCTGACCCGGTGTAGGGATAAACGCCACGAACAGCCCGACGAAAAAAGCCATAGACGCTGAATAGCGGTTGATATGCCAGAGGTTACCGTCGTGAATCCAATCCCCAAGGATCCGCAGTGCTTTCACGTTCCGAATTCTGGCAGGACTGGGGACGATCTTCTTGAAGAATTTTCTTGGCATATCTGACGTGGACGGAATTGACCTGTTGTTTCGAGAAACTATGTGTTTGACTGACTTCTGGGCACAACTGATGTAGCCGGTAACCAACCGAAACTTTATTCTGCGCTCACACGTATTATCCGTTATTAACTCCGGGTTAGATACCCAAAAATTTGTCGCGGCATTTCTTCACCTTCAAGGGAATGGCCCAATGCAATCATGGATGATTGGCACGGTCTCGGGCGTTATTTTCATTGGCACATGGAGTGATTTGCCCCCTTGGCCCCTGTCCCTGCTGTTGGCTGGCTTTGCCTTGGTCGTACTGCGCCGGAAGTCGGCGGGAGCGAAACTTGTCTGTGGACTCGCCTGTGGTTGTGCACTGGGACTTGCCTACGGAACCGTGTTGTTGCAACACCGCCTGCAGGTTGGCTGTGTAGGCGTACCCTTGACCGTTACTGGCAAGGTGTCCTCCTTACCCAGCGACGAGCAGGTATTCGGCGGAGAACGTCGCCAGCGCTTCGAGTTCAGGGTGGATGAGCTGGCGCCGACGCGATGCAAAGGTCCGACAAAAATCATATTGTCCTACTACGGACACCACAAAATACATCCCGGCGAGTCGTGGCAGTTTGAAGTAAAACTCAAAAAGCCCTGGGGGCTGGCGAATCCAGGCTCCTTTAACATGCAGGTGTGGTTCGCCCAGGAGGCGATCGACGCAGTGGGCAGCGTCCGGGAGTCTGGTCTCACCAAGCTGTTGCCATCGACAGGAGGTGTATACGCGATACATCATCGCTTGCGCCAGCAGATCAGTGAGCGTATCGGCGAACTTGGACTGGACCGCGATGTTACCGCGATGCTGCAGGCATTGACCGTAGCCGACAATAGCGCAATTGATCCACCCCTTTGGCAGCTGGGCCAGCAGCTTGGCATCAACCACTTGCTGGTGATCTCCGGTTCCCACATTGCTTTTGTCGCGGGAGCGGGGTTTCTGCTGGGTGGTTTAGTCACCCGAATCACGCCTGGATCAGGAATCAGTAGCGTTTGGATTCCACAGGTACTTGCGTTGATTCTGGCATGTCTTTACGGCGGTCTGGCAGGCTTCTCTATCCCGGTGCAACGAGCCCTGTGCATGCTCGGTTGTTTTGTTGTGGCCAGCCTGGCAGGGCGCAGGAGTGAACCGCAATATAGCCTGTTGCTGGCGGCAATTGCAGTGTTGAGTGTCAACCCCTTGGCGGCGCTGGGCAGTGGATTCTGGCTATCCTTCGGTGCTGTGTTCGTCCTCCTGTGGTTGGCGCGCTGGCAGCACGGTCTCGGTGGCTTTGCCCGCCTGGTAAGTACCCATGGCTTCATGTCGCTGGTAATGCTACCCCTGGGGGCCCTGTTTTTCGGCGGCGGCAGTGTAGTCGCAATGGTGGCTAACCTGTTGATGATACCTCTGGTCGGCCTGGTGGTGGTTCCGCTCAGCCTGTTGGCTGTCGTTAGCTTCCTGGGCGGTTGGCCTGTAGCGTCGGGACTCTGGTACCTGGCAGGGTGGCCGTTACAGCAACTTCTGCCCGCTGCCTACGCGCTGGCGGACATGGGCCGTGAGTGGTTGTTTCTTCCATTGAGCGCAGATCTGGCGCATGCCCTGCTCGCCTTGCTGGCAGTCGGGTTGCTAATTTTACCCGGTGGAATGCGACTAAAATTGCTCGCAATAGTGCTGGCTCTGCCATTGGCTTTGCCTCCCGTGTTATCGTCGCCAGTAGCGTACCTCAATACCAAGGTCACAGTTCTGGACGTGGGGCAGGGGACTGCGGTGGTGGTGCGCTCCGGGGAGCGTGCGCTGGTTTATGATACCGGAGGCGGTGATCCCAAGGGCTTGAATATGGGATCGATGGCCGTCCTGCCCTATTTGCAGCGGCAGGGCATAGACTCCCTGAATACCCTGGTCATCAGCCATCCGGATCTGGATCACAGTGCTGGCACTGCAGCCATTCTGGGGGCCATGAAGGTTGAGCGATTTCGCTACGGGGGAGACGGTCCGGGAGTAGGCGAGGGACGCCCCTGCATCGCGGGCGAATCCTGGCGCTGGCCCGGAGGACAGGTTTTTCAGTTTCTCTCCCCGGCGTTGGAAACCCCCTACAGCAGCAATGACAGTTCCTGCGTGTTACAGGTACAGGTGGGTGATTACCGAATACTGTTACCAGGAGATGTTGAAGAGGAGCGCGAGCGAACTTTGGTGCAGTACTGGGGCGAGGAACTCAGAAGTGACTGGCTGCTGGCAGCCCATCATGGCAGCCGAACCTCATCCTCCCTGGCCTTGCTCAAGCGAGCACGACCAAAGGCGGCGGTAATCAGTAGCGGCTATGCCAATCGGTTCGGGCATCCGCATCCACTTGTGATCCAGCGACTTCGCGAACGGGGCGTGAAGATATTCTCCACCGCCTCGGACGGCGCACTGGAATTCGAAGTGGTGCCCGGACAGCCGCTCCATATTGATGCCTTCAGAGAGCTGAGAGCAACGTTACTGGATGTGACGCCTGCTGCTTCACCCTCCACGGCTCGTGTGCGTATAATGGCGCACATTATTCAACCTGAACGGGGCATGACTGTGCTTGAACTGTTAGTGGCTGGTGGATGGTTAATGGTGCCGATTGTATTGAGCTCCATCCTGGGTCTGGCCATCTGTATCGAACGCTTCTATGTCCTGAATCCCAAAAGGATAGCACCACCGCACTTGCTGGCAACCGTCTGGAAGCAGCTGAAGAGCGGCGAATTGGACGCCGCCAAACTGCGCACACTGCGGCAATCCTCTCACTTGGGCCGAATTCTGGCCGCAGGATTGGGCAATGCCTATCATGGCCGTGAGGTCATGAAAGAAAGTATCCAGGATGCGGCTTCACACGTCATACACGATCTGGAGCGTTATCTAAACACGTTAGGAACTATAGCTGCCGTGGCACCCTTGCTGGGCTTGTTGGGCACGGTGTTCGGTATGATCCAGGTGTTTGCAGAGATTATGGTCCAGGGTTCGGGCAATTCCAGTGCGCTGGCTGGCGGTATTTCGCAAGCCCTGATCACCACTGCTGCCGGCCTGACCGTAGCGATTCCGGCGCTGGTGATGCACCGTTACTTTGTTGGCAAAATTGAGGGCATTGTGGTCGAACTCGAGCAGGAGACAATAAAGCTGGTTGATGCCCTGCACAGTGAAGAGAATACGGTAGCCACTGCTTGAAATTCCGACGCCAGCATCGTGACGAGCTCGCCATTAACCTGACGCCACTCATAGACGTCGTTTTTCTGCTGCTGATTTTCTTTATGGTCTCTACTACCTTCACCCGCGAGACCCAGTTGACCATTGACTTGCCAGAGGCGCAGGGGCAGCTGAAAGAGACAGTCGAGGAGCAAATCGAGATACTGGTGGATGAGTCCGGGAACTACCGCGTTAATGGGGAGGCGCTGGTTGACAAGCGTATGCGCACATTACAAGCGGCAATCTACAAGATTTCTGCCGGGGATACGACCATGCCAATGACCATCTCTGCCGATGCCCAGGCCGCCCATCAGGACGTTGTACAGGCTATGGATGCTGCTGGCCAGATGGGTTTTGTGCACCTGAGTATTACCACCAGGCAACCGGCGAGCCAGTCGGCTGTGTCTGGAAATAATTAGGTAGCCATATCACATGCACTGCGACGCCTACCGAACGCGAAAATTGACGCGGTTGTATCGCTGGTAAGACGTTGGTTAACTCTATTTCACTGTCACGGAGCCGTCCATGGCGTACACAGTTGTAATACCTGCGCGCTACGGCTCCACCAGATTGCCGGGCAAGCCGCTGCTGCAGATTCATGGCAAACCCATGGTGCAGCGAGTATGGGAGCAGGCGCGTCGCAGTGACGCTGAACGAGTTGTGATCGCTACAGACGATGTGCGCATATTTGACGTCGCTCGGGCGTTTGGCGCAGACGCTTGCATGACATCTACAGAGCATCCCTCGGGTACTGACCGCTTGCAGCAAGTCGTGGAAGAGCTTGTATTAGCACCTGATCACATTGTGGTGAACGTACAAGGCGATGAACCACTTATTCCGCCGCAAGTGATCAATCAGGTAGCAGCAAATCTCGGCAACCACGCGCACGCAGGCATTGCTACGTTGTGCGAAGAAATACGCACTATCGAAGACCTGACCAATCCAAATGTGGTCAAGGTGGTGAGCGATGCCCAGGGGTATGGCCTTGTACTTCAGTCGTGCTCCCATTCCGTGGCCGCGCGACGCGTTTATGCAGGGGCAGGGGACCATGCCCCTGGCCGGAACCTGGTATCGACATATTGGTATCTATGCCTACCGCGCAGGGTTCCTGCACCAATTTGTGTCCTGGCCGCCTGCACCCCAGGAACAACTTGAAAACCTGGAGCAGTTACGCGCCCTGCATAACGGTGTCGGTATCCATGTCGACACAGCAGTGTTGCGCGTGCCGGGCGGGGTCGATACTGAAGACGACCTGCAACTATGTGCGACGTATCTTCCAGGGCAGCACCTGAGAGGGCGCATGGGGAAATTTACTCGCGTGCTCTTTGTCTGTCTGTGTCAAATCCACTGCTCACCCACTCGCAGAGGGTGTGTCGCACCACAGTGCCGCTAACGGAGCAGAGGGGATGAAGTTTTACCGGAATCAGGCGCTGCGCCCATATAACACGCTCGCCCTGCAGGCGTACGCGGAGGCCTTCGTCACAGTAACCAACGACGCAGAACTGGTGTCGGCACTGCAGTGGGCGAGGGAACGGCATTTGCCGGTAGTGCCCCTGGGACAAGGCAGTAATGTCGTTTTTGCCGGAGACCTTAATGCACTGGTGTTACGGCAAAAAACACGCGGTATCCAGATACTTGAAAGGGGTGCCAGTAGTGTTGCCCTGCGGGTAGCAGCCGGGGAGAACTGGCACGAATTCGTGCAGTGGAGCCTGCAAAAGGGATATTACGGGCTGGAAAATCTAGCATTGATTCCGGGAACAGTGGGCGCGGCTCCCATCCAGAACATAGGCGCCTACGGCGTCGAGTTGCAGTCTGTCCTGCTGCAGGTACACGCCCGAAAAATAGCGGATGACGCACAGATAGTGCTCGACAACGAGGCATGTGCGTTCGGCTATCGCGATAGCATTTTCAAGAGCGATCTCAAGGATGAGCTTGTCATTACCGCGGTAGATTTACAGCTTTCTCTGTGCCCCAGCGTGAAAACCAGTTATCCCGACCTGGCACAGTATTTCGAACAACATCACCTCGAAGAACCGACACCGCATGCAGTTTTTGATGCGGTCGTCAGTATCCGCCGTAGCAAACTGCCTGAGCCTTCCTCAGAACCGAACGCAGGCAGTTTTTTCAAAAACCCCCTGGTGTCACCAGAGATAGCCAAAAACGCTGGTGGAAAAATATCCTGCTCTTCCCTGCTACATGCAAGGCGATGGCCGGGTTAAAGTGGCCGCCGCCTGGATGATTGATCACTGTGGTTGGAAGGGTTATCGGCACCACGATGTGGGTGTTCATGCCGAACATGCCCTGGTGCTGGTCAACTATGGAAGCAGCAGTGGTGCGCAACTGTTGTCCCTGGCTAACGATATAGCCGGGTCGGTATATGAAAATTTCGGCATTCGTCTGGAGATCGAGCCCAGGTTGTATGGCGCCAGTGCATGAATAAATTTGACCATAAGGAATTTTTGAATACGCTGACCACGAGACCCGGCGTCTATCAAATGTACGGTGCGGACGGCCATTTGCTCTATGTCGGGAAGGCCAAAAACCTGAAAAGTCGCGTGGGAAGCTACTTTCGCGCGAGTGGGCTTACTGAAAAGACAATGGCCCTCGTGGCCCGAATTCACGATATTCAGGTCACAGTCACCTCTACCGAGGTTGACGCACTACTACTGGAACACAATTTGATTAAGACGCAGCAGCCTGCCTACAACATCCTGCTGCGCGATGATAAATCCTATCCATACATATTCCTTTCCAGTGAAGACAGATTTCCGCGAATCTCGATGCACCGAGGTGCGAAACGGCGCAAGGGCAAGTACTTTGGCCCCTATCCCAGTGCCGGTGCGGTGCGTGAGTCAATGCACTTTCTGCAAAAGGTATTCAAAGTGCGCCAGTGTGAGGATAGCTACTTTAATAATCGTTCGCGGCCCTGCCTGCAATATCAAATAGACCGATGCAGCGGGCCATGTGTAAACCTTGTGAGCGAAGAGGATTACGCCAACCAGGTGGAAAGTACCAGTTTGTTTTTGCGTGGTAAATCCCAGCAACTCATGGTGCGACTGGCGGACGACATGGAAAAGGCTGCGGCCGAACTTGCCTATGAAAAAGCGGCGATATACCGCGATCAGATCAGCCAGTTGCAGCACGTGCAGGCGAGTCAAGGAATTGAAGGCGTGAGTGGTGATCTCGATATTCTTGCCGCCGCGACTTCCCATGGGCGAGCCTGCGTACAGGTGCTGTTTGTGCGCGGAGCCCGAGTACTGGGCAGCAAGACCTACTATCCGCCTCTCAAATTGCAGGAATCGAGCGCCCAGGTTTTGGCAGCATTTATTCCCCAGTTTTATCTGGGTGTAGATAGGGTTGTGCCCTCAGAGGTGATCGTCAACGCGGCACCAGAGGGATTGGGCATTCTGGCGCAGGCACTGTCCGTCCAGGCGGGAAGGCGAGTCAAGTTGCGCAGTCGCGTACGTGACTCCAGGGCACAATGGTTAGAACTGGCGCAGCAGACGGCGCAAACCAATCTTGTAGCGCATCTGGCTGGACGGCAGACTATGTTGGAGCGTCTGCAAGCCCTGCAGGATCTATTGGGATTGCCTGAGTTGCCCGAACGCATGGAGTGCTTTGATATCAGCCACAGCTCCGGTGAAGCAACCGTCGCATCGTGTGTCGTGTTTGACCAGCATGGCCCACGCAAGTCGGACTATCGCAAGTTCAATATAGAGGACATTATTCCTGGCGATGACTACGGGGCCATGCATCAGGCACTGCAGCGTCGCTTCAGCCGACTGAAGTCCGCAGGGACTACTATGCCTGATGTGCTTTTTATCGACGGTGGTAAAGGCCAGGTCACTCAGGCCATGTCGGTACTGCAGGAATTACAAGTCAGTGGGATTGAGGTTATCGGGGTGGCAAAGGGAGCGACGCGTAGAGCGGGACTTGAAACGCTTATTAGCGGCGCCACTGGAAAAGAGACTCAGTTGCCCCCTGACCATGGTGCCCTGCATTTAATCCAGCAAATCCGCGACGAGGCACACCGTTTCGCTATTACTGGTCACAGGGGTCGGCGCGATAAAGCCCGCCAGCGCTCTGCGCTGGAAGATATACCTGGCGTGGGAAGTAAGCGCAGGCGCTTACTGTTGCGGCATTTTGGCAGTGCGCAGGGGGTACAGAACGCGAATGTTGCTGAGTTGAAGAAAATATCTGGCATTGACGCTACCATCGCACAACGGATATACGATCACCTGCACGCAAGTAAATAGCCACAATCAGCTATGCCCCAAGACTGAAGAACGGATCGGCTGTACAAGTATTCGATGTCGACAGTCATAACCAATATAACTGTCTAAACCCAGTGACAGTCATGTGGTATGGACAGACCTGCCAGTGTTCGGCGGTTCCGTCTTGGCCCTAGAGACCATAGCACTGACAGGCACCCGGTGTACTGCAGGGCGCACGACCCTGCTTCATAGACTTGGTCATCGCCTGTTCTCTCTTATCTTGTGACGGGCAGCGATTCCACAGCACGTTGAATGGATTGAACTTTTCGGACACCGAACCAAAGCCCGACAGGGAAAGAGGACTGGTTTCAGAGGTGACGGGCAGACCGTTCCGTTCGATTACCTCGGCAGTCTCCAAATTCCACAGGGACTTATCAAAAGCTCTCCCTTCGTAAGACAGATACATGGACGTCAATATCATCCAGCAAGTTGATGCCATGCAGGGTACCGGGGGGCAGTTCAAAATCCTCGGCATCACCAAGCGTTGAGACTGTAAAATTGCCGAGCAAATCCATGAAATATACCTTTCCGTCAAAGATTCTCAACGCGGGGTCAGTTCCTATACCCAGTGGATCGGCGAAGCCTGCTACAACTGTTTGGTTGTTGGCGGTATAGGGGGAGAAATCAAATAGCAGTGCGGTCAAGAAACGTCTGTCCTGCGATGACATGGCGAGCGGTTCAAGCAGTGTGGAAGTATCGCTGGAACCAATAGTTGTCGCAGTAGCAGGGCCCACCAATCCACAGGCAGAGCAGAGCAACTATCGCGCTACAGCTTGCTCTTTATATTCACCTGGAGCCTACCATAACCAGCACGTGTTAGTTAACATACAGACAGCTACTGTGCCTGCCAGCGTATACCCACGAAGGTATTGCTCGCATAGGTTACCACGGTAAATGGAAGCCTTTGTATCCGCTCGATGGTACTTAAATTAACATTCTCTGACGGACATCGATTAATTTGCCTATCACAATTCCTAATGCCCTGACCATTTTGCGGATTATGCTTGTTCCCGTGCTGGTGGTCGTTTTTTACCTGCCGTTCCAGAATCACCTGCTGGTTGCTGCAGTAATTTTTGGCCTTGCCGCAATAACCGATTGGTTCGATGGCTACCTTGCACGGCGGCTCGGTCAGATGACAGCGCTAGGTGCGTTTCTGGATCCGGTGGCGGATAAATTGATGGTAGCCATTGCCCTGGTACTATTGGTAGAGCGTCACGACACACTGCTCTTCACGCTGCCCGCTTGTGTGATCATTGGACGCGAGATTGTGGTGTCTGCCCTGCGGGAGTGGATGGCGGAACTCGGTGAACGTACATCGGTCGCGGTCTCCTTTATCGGCAAGGTCAAAACTGCCTTCCAGATGGTTGCTATTACAGCACTATTGGCAATCGATCCAGCTACTGACAAGGATTGGCAGGTAGCCATCTGCTATCTCGTGCTCTATGCCGCTGCCGTGCTTACACTCTGGTCAATGGCCGTCTACCTTAAAGCTGCCTGGGTAATTGTAAAGGAGCAGGATAACCCTACTTAATTCAATAAGTTGCAGTAATCTCCTTGTATTTTCTTGACTATGTAGACACGGTGAATACAATAGGCGCCACTCGGACGTGGGCTTTTGACGCGGCTGATTGATGTGTGCAGGAATAGCTCAGCTGGTTGAGCGCAGCCTTTGACAGGTTGTGATGGGGCAAGCAACCTCATCGGTTCAAGCGACCACGGCGGTGGATAATCGTTAATAGTGCGGGAATAGCTCAGTTGGTAGAGCGCAACCTTGCCAAGGTTGAGGTCGCCGGTTCGAACCCGGTTTCCCGCTCCAACTCCCCAATAAGGCTCGGTGGCAGAGTGGTCATGTAGCGGACTGCAACTCCGTGTACGCCGGTTCGATTCCGACCCGAGCCTCCATTTTTTTGTTTGTTAGGGATAAAAGTTCATAATTTTCAAGCACTTCACTCGGAGACCTAATTGTTGTACCGAACAGTGCATACCCCCAGACCTTCATACGTACCCGATTGATTATCCCATCCCACCCACAGTGGGTCAGTACTCTCAATCGGTAATTCTCAAAGTTTCTGAAACCATAGGCCCTTCTCGAGATCATTTCCATCTTGTTGTGGAAGCCCTCCGTGATGCCGTTACTTTTGCTGAATCGCCACATGGCAACAATGGGCTGCAGCCAGCTGTTCAGCGTCCTGGCCAGGACCCGTAACGGGCTATCGCGCAGCTGGTCCAGCAACTCGAATAATTGCGGCAGCTTCGCCCTCGCGCGACGCGCTGTAAGCGTCTTCAGCAGCATGAGACTCACCAGTTTCTGCTTGGCCACATAGAGCTGCTGTAACACAGGATAGCCGGTTAGATAACTCATCAGATTGGCATGCTGCTCGTCGTTCAGGTGCCATTGGTGGCGGCGCATCAGACTGATCAACCCCCGGTTCTTTCGGCCTTCAGGATCGTGCTGTTGCCAGACCTTCAAAAAGTGCTGATTGATCAGGCGAACCACATGAAAGCGGTCTGCCACGATGGTGGCGCTGGGGAAGTACTGCCGGGCAATACTGCGGTAGGTTTCCGACAAATCCATGACGACTACCTGCACATTACCTCGGCCCTGCAGACCCTGTAAATACGCGCGTAAGCTGGGTTCTGAGCGGCCCAGCTTTACGTCAAATACGGTGTGGTTCCTGAGATCCACAAACGTGGTGGCAAAGCCTTTCTTGCGGGTAAAGAAATGCTCATCAATGCCCAGCACACGTGGACAGAGCCTCCTATCCATCTCCGAGCGTTTGATACCCAGATGATCCCGATACCAGCGCTCCACTGTAGCGCCACTGATCAAGTGGGTGCGCGACAGCTTGCTCTGCGTCACACCACCATCGTGGGCCTCATACACCTCCATCCGGTATGTATCCGAGGAGCGATACCGGGGCCTGAGACCGGGAAAGGTATGGCGAAAATAGCGCCCGCAGCCCTGGCAGTGGTATTTGGGCACCCTCAGGTGCAGGATCATCGAGTCGTATATCGTTAACTGACCTAACCATGCGCGCGCAAAACAGTTTGCTGCATAGCGGATTTGGCCGCTGTGGGTAGTTTTGTTTACCTCTGATACATTAAAAGGCAATTGGAAAACTCTTGAATCTGATGCACTTGCGTCATGCGATACTTCTTGTTCTGTGGCTGGCCTTGCTTGTGGGCTGTGTCAGTTTTAAGCCGGAGATGGATCCTCCCAAAATAAGTTTCTTAAGCTTGCGCAGTCTCCCGGGAGAGGGGGCTCGCCGCGATTTGAGATTCGGCTTCGAGTGATTAATCCCAATGAGGAGACATTGGATATTGCTGGCATCAGTTACTCCGTCGAACTGCTTGGCCGCGAGTTTATCGCTGGAGTTGTCAATGACGTTCCTCCTATTGCCGGTTATGGAGAAAGCGTAGTCACACTGGATGCAAGACTGCAATTGATTGAGCTACTGCGCATAATGGCTAGTCTGGGAACCTCTCGTTCTGAGCCTTTGCTATACCGGTTCTCTGCAAAAATCGATTTTAATGGCTTTATACCGACACAGCGACTTGAAGAGAGCGGAGAGATCACCTTGAACTAAAGCTTCGGCGTATGCGTAAAGGGTGGAGGCGGGTCGCAGTCTCAACTTGGGTAGATTGTGATATTATCGCGGCCCAATCATGGGGAGGCAAAAAGTTTCGGTCGCATCAAGGACTGCACGGGCTAAACAACTTCTAACGTTGTTTGTTTCCTACCTGTCTGGACTAGTTGCCACGTCAAAGCAAATATCCAGGGCTTTGGGTTTTTCAACATAGCTGCGCGAGTGTGGTGGAATTGGTATACACATCAGACTTAAAATCTGACGGCTTCACGGCCATGCGGGTTCAAGTCCCGCCATTCGCACCAATTAAGAACTGGTTATTACAGCGCATTTCGTTACCCATTGAAAAATCCGACTTATTGGTAATCGTCAAGATCATTCAGGCCACAATTAGGTAGGCGGGACAGGGCATCAGCATGTGAATGCCTAGGGAATAAAAAGCCCGCACAAGGCGGGCAAGACCACTTAGGAGATGCCAGGTCACAGCAAGGACTCGGCACTTTCAGAATAGATCAACGTGAAGCGTGCCACCATTGAATGATCTGAGATACGGTGAAGCGAGTCTCATTTCTTGCTGTGAAAGTTGCTCAAGTGTGACGTTGTACCGCTGGCCCATGGCATTAAGGCGTTAAAAGCAAACGGCACTTCGAAAGATCTGCTGCCCTTGACGAGTATCTTAGAAAAGGTTTGCAAAGGGCTTTGGTGAAGTGGGCTGAAATGCCATGAAATGGCGGTGGGCTAAGGATTCGAACCTTAGGAGGGGATAAACCCTCAACGGTTTTCAAGACCGCCGCTTTCGACCACTCAGCCAGCCCACCGGAAACTTCTCTCTTTACATTTATGTTCTAGCGCATGAAGCGCCCGCGATTATACCGTGATGAAAACTGGAAACAAGGGATAGCAATGAACAATATCTCCCAACCAACACTGGGCTGAATTTCTTCATTGGAAGGAGTAGGAACATACATCAAGATCTGTAGAACTCGATGTATTGCCTTACTTCTTCTCAGGACCGAGAGACCAGGAATCTCGATACACAACACACTAACGACACATATCGACACTGATACAGCGAGCCGGGCAGGGTAGCCATTTTCCCTTAGCTCCATTCAGCCGTGGTTGACTGTGTATACAACTGTATAATTTAACATAATATATATTATACGCATATTGGATAAGTTAGGCGGATTGACGGCGAGGCTGTGTTTTAGGGGTTTTAGGTCGATTTGCGGGCATCCCGGGCGTCCTCTAACGATGACAGATTGTCAGTCAGTCCCAGTCCAGGGTAAATGCGAGTCCCTGATGCCGTACAACGGCAGTACCAGTTTGACTGGTGTCCAGTAATACCGGTAACTCAGTTGCTTGTAGTACAGAATGCCTTTTGCGGATTTCCCAGTGTTTCCAGCCGAACCAATCCAGCGTGTGACAATGGGTTCTCAATTCCCGCAATATTCCGACATATTTATGTTAAATAGAGACGACTGTGCCCTGGCTTGCAAAAGACTTCATAGGACGAACCGCGAGTCTGAACCCTACTCATCCGACTGTAAGCGGACCCGACCCGCCTCCTTCGCTTTGTACAGCCAAAATCAGCCCACAAGCTGTATCCAGGTTTTTTCAATCTCCCTGATCTGCGCTTACCGTTCGGCCTTGCCTGTCACAGTAACGCTGCACTGCGAAAAGTTCATTTCGACATGGATAGCGCCGGGAACAGCCTCAAGTGTCGCTCTCAACCGTGGTGTAATGACAAATCGAGTTCCTGCACCTCGGGTCGCCGCCTGCTCCTGGTTCTCGCCGGAATCATGCCACGCATGGCTTCGAGCTTGCCGAAGCAGAGCAATTTGTCGCCCGCCTCCAGCACCCTGTCGGCGCGGGGATTGGGGATGACCTTGGCGCCCCGATACAAGGTGAGCACATTGATATCGCTCTCCGCGAGACCGGTCTCATTGATCCGCTGTCCCACGAACTTCGATCCGTCAGGAACATAGATCTCACTCACACCATAGCCCTTACTGACAGTGAGGCGCTGCCTGACGTCGATTTCTGGAAAGTCGACCTGCGCGGCTATGTATTCGATGACTGCGCCGGCCACGTCCAGACCAGTACAGGTTTCAATGGCCTCCAGTCCAGGTGAGGAATTTACCTCCATGACCTGTGGGCCGTTCTTACCCTCCAACATATCGACACCGGCAACCTGCAAGCCCAGTATCTGCGTGCAGCGTACGGCGGTCTCGCGATATTCCTCACTCAATTCCACCGGTTCACCGACGCCACCGCGATGCACATTGCTGCGAAACTCCTGGCCCTGGGCTACCCGTCGCATAGCCGCTACGACCCGGTCACCGACGACGAAGGCGCGTATGTCGCGACCCTTACTCTCTGCCACGAACTTCTGGATCAGCACGTTCTGCTTCTGGCTCTGCAGCAATTCGACAATACCTTCGGCCGTCTTCACGGATTCCGCCAGCAATACGCCTATGCCCTGTGTGCCCTCGATCAGCTTGATGACGACGGGGGCGCCACCGACCCGGTCTATTGCAGGCAGTACATCCTTCCTGTCGCGTACGAAGGTCGTGCGTGGAATGCCTACGTGGTGACGGCTAAGAATTTGCAGGCTGCGCAACTTGTCGCGGGAATTCATAATGCCGTGCGCCGTATTTGCGCAAAACACATCCATTTCCTGGAACTGGCGTACCACGGCTGTGCCGTAATAGGTAATCGAAGCGCCGATACGCGGCAGTACGGCATCGTAGTGGCTCAAGTGCTTCTGACGATAGTAGAGATCGGGCGACCCCCGATCGAGATCGATAGCGAACTTCAAGGTGTTGAGTACATCGACGTGTTGGTTACGTTGTAACGCCGCTTCTTTCAGGCGACGGGTGCTGTACGAGTGTGGCGCGCATGAAAGTATGGCAAGCTTCATTTCAAATTTCCTCTGGGGCTCATCGGCAGCGACACGGCGAGCGGGCGCATTATAGCGACTGCTGTCGACACTATCACGCGATAGTGACAGAACATCAGCAACTATTTAATGCACAGTGCTAGCCCCTATTTTTTTGGGCCAGAGGGTTTGCCCTGCATATACGACCTGCCAGGGTAGATGACATACCGGGTGCGCAGTGCTGTGCGCCCCAGGAGCACCCTGAACATCATGGTATCGCGGTCGGTTAGAGTGACCTCGGTGTGAATCAGGTCATCACCAATTGCGATGTGAGCATCGATGACATAGCGCAGTTCATCGTGTCCCCCGGAGTCACGGACAATGCGCTGGTCTTTAACCGGAGCCTCACACTCTACCACTGTGTCGGTGTCACCCTGAATGGGGTGAATGGCAAAACGAACCCACAGTTTTGAGTCGCGTGAGAAGGGTTCGACCATAAACGCATGCAGGGCACTGGTGCGAGCGCCGGTATCTATCTTGGCCTTGATTTTGTGTATGTTGAGGTCTGGAAAGCTGATCCACTCGCGCCATCCAAGAGGTTTTCTATCAATCATTGCGACTTGGTCCTGACAGTCTCCCGGTTCTGCCTCACCAGACTATCTCCCCGGCCCCCAGTACATAAAGTCTGTCTGCGACTAACTTTCGAATCAGCCGAGCATCATTGAGTGCTAGCGTCGCTTCAACCATTTCCTTGGCATTCTGGACAGAGATATGCCTGAGTAGCCATTTGATCTTGGGCAACTGCGCCGCGCTCATACTTAGTGTACGGATGCCCATGCCGACCAGCAGTACGACTGCTATTGGGTCGGAGGACATTTCGCCGCATAGACTGACGGGAAGATCCGCTTTTTGCGCGATATCAATCACCCTCGCTATCTCGTGCAGGACGGCTGGATGTACATGATCATAGGACGCTGCGACCCTGGGGTTATTGCGATCAAGGGCTAGCAAGTACTGACTCAGGTCATTGGAGCCAATTGAAATAAAGTCCAGCTGGTCGCGCCATGACGCAAGCTGTGATATTGCCGCCGGCACCTCCACCATGATACCGACCGGCGGCTTCTTAACCCGTACGCCCTCCTCCTCAAGTTGCTGCAGTGCGTCAATCAGCAACTTATTAAATTCGATCAGTTCAGAGGTACTGCCTACCATGGGCAACATGATACGCAAATTCTCGCTGCCTTCTGCCGCGCGCAGCATCGCGCGGATCTGGCTCATGAACAGTGAGCTGTTGTCCAGGCAAAAGCGGATTCCGCGCCAGCCGAGGGCGGGATTGTCTTCCTCGATTGGAAAGTATGGCAGGGGCTTGTCGCCACCAATATCAAGGACGCGCATGTATACTGGTTTGTTTTGGTACGCTTGCAGTATCTGGCGGTAGACATTGACCTGCTCTTCCTCGGAGGGGAAGGTATCGCTCACCATGAAGGGGATCTCGGTCCGATAAAGACCCAGCCCTTCAGCGCCGGCCTGCAGTCCAGGGGAAATATCGGCCAACAGGCCACTATTGGCATACAACTGGATTCTGGTTCCGTCCGTGGTTATCGCTGGAAGTTCGCGCAATGCTTGCAAATCACTTTTAAGCTGTTGTTCAGCTTTCAAACACCGTTTGTATTCTTCCAGCACAGAGTTGTTGGGCCGCACGATAACCTGGGCAGAGTTTCCGTCAACGACCAGCAGGTCATCGTTGAAAAGCCCTTTTATTTCCCCCACGCCCATCACTGCGGGTATGCCCAGCGCATTAGCGAGTACCGCGGTATGAGAGAGGTTTGATCCCTGAAAGCAGACGATGCCCACCAGGAATTCGGTGGGAACCTGGGCTATGTCGGAAACACTGACCTGCTCTCCAACCAGTACCGTTTGTGCCTTGGGTTTCTTGTCGTCGCTGGCAGTTCTAAGACCTCGCCAGGTGCTGTAGAGTTTGTTTCCCAGATGCCTGATATCTTCATGCCTAGCTCTGAGGTAAGGGTCATCCATGGCAAGGAAAACGTCGGCGTGGTGATTGATTACCCGCTTCAGGGCGCCGGGCAGATGGTGACCATCCTCTATCAGCTGCGCTACGCCGTTAACCAGAGCCGGGTCAGACAAAAGTAGACAATACGCATCAAAGACGGCGGCGACATCCTGCGACAGCAGGTCGCCGAGGCCCGCCTGTTCGCGTTTGACATCCTGGAGTACGGTTTTTACCAGTCCATGCCAGTCAGCCAGCGCCTCGACAATATCCTCACAGGGTCCATCGGTTACAGAAGACAGGCCCACATCATCACACAGCTTGACCTGCCCGATACCGACTCCTGTTGCGCCTTTGATTCCTGACAGGGTGCGGGTGTTGCTCTTATTGATATCCTGCCAAATCGACTCGGTCGCTACGACAAGCGCCAGTTGACTGCCGAGAGTGACCAGCACAGCCGCCTCGTCTTCGGACAGGACACGAGCTTCCCTGCTCTGTACCACCAGCACACCAATCACCACGCCGGATCTGACGATCGGGACACCAAAAAAGCTGTTGAAATTTTCCTCGTGCGTTTGCGCAACACCGTAAAAGGCCGGATGCTGGGCAGGATTGGCAATGTTGATGGGATGTCGAGATTGTGCGACCAGTCCTACCAGGCCCTTGCCGGCGGGAATTCTCACCTTGCCAACGGCGTCAGGATCAAGCCCCCGACTGGCCAGTAGCGCCATATCGCCATGTTCGTCAGCAAGGTAGAGGCTGCACACATCCAGGCCCATGTAGTGCTGTATAGAATCGACAATGACCGAGACCTGGGCCGACGCAGTGTCCGCTTCCGCAGCGGCCTGCACAATGCGGGTCAACTCCAGTATTACAGACATAGCCTAAACCTCATGCCTACTCGTATGATCGGAACAACCATAAAATCCTTTACCTGCCGTTGTACTTTATGTCACGGTGCTGAAAAAATTACACGGCAGAGCCGGTCATACGCTCAGCAACCAATGTTCGGGACGAAATCCTTGCGTGTCACCCGCCATCTAACTAGGCTAGGAAGGTCACCTGTTTGAGTTCAAACCGATTCACCTGCACAAATGACTTCAGGAAATATAACACATGATCAGGGCGCAATTACTATCGCGAGATGGCCAACACAGCGTCGGCAACGATCAGCTTGTGCATCAATGGCGCGAGACACCCGGTGGCTTTCTATGGCTCGATATCCAGAGTGAGGTTACTCCCGATGTTCGCGCACTTCTGCAAAGCTTTGGCTGCAACGACCTTGTCATCAGCGATTGTTCCAGAACGCGTCACCCGCCAAAGGTGGAAAACTTTGAGGAAAATTGTTTTATCCTGTTTCGCGGTATCGCACAGCTCGACGACGCATTAACATCTGGTGCCCCAGCAATTGGGAATATGGGTTGGCCAGGAATTTCCTGATCACTGTCCACCAGGGTCATCTCTGTCAGCATCGATCAGTTATTTGGCAGCGCTTTCGCAGAAAACCTATTGAGCTCGCCCAATATTCTTGCGCTGCGCCTTCTCCATTTTGCCTCGGGTCGCTACCTGGAAAAGCTTATGGCCGCCGAGGAGAGAATTACTGTCCTTGAAGATCAACTGCTGGACACCAATTCTGAGGATGTTCTGAAAGAACTGGTGACCTATCGCAGCCGACTGCGTAAATTACGTCGCATATTCAACTATCATCAGCGTATTGCCGACACAATACTGCACGATGGCAGTGCGTTTCTTGGTACTGGAAATGACGCTTCCTACCATATCAGGCGCGATCTGTACGACCGCTGTGAACGCCTGCTCAGCTTGTGTACCCTGTACTATGAACTGTGCGGCGATCTGGTTGACGGGTATATTTCACTGACCTCCCACCACCTCAACAACACGATGAAAGTCTTGACCATCATTACAGCGATATTTGTTCCCATCACGTTTATCGCCGGCATATACGGTATGAATTTTGACAACATGCCGGAGCTGCACCATGAATACGGCTACTATTATGTCATTGGCGCGATTGTGACCATCGCCGTCGCCATGGTCATATTGTTCAAGAAAGTACGCTGGCTGTGATATCAACTCCCCGGTATCTTCTGCGTTCGCCGGGATCACACCAGACCACACTTCAATCAGATATCGGCCAGCGTTTGTCGCTTGTATAGAACGCGAATCGCTGCTCAATCATTTCGCGGGTGAGGCCGTATTCCGCCAGGTTGTACTCGTGCTTGCCGTGCTTGCCTTTGGGATTAGCGTCCACATGTGCCTGCAGGGCAGCGCGTGATGCCTCGCTTAACGGCAGTCCGAAGGACTGGTAGATTTTTTCGACCACGGCCATGGGTTGGTCGACAAACTCGCGCTGGGAGCAGTCCACGAACAGTTCCGGCGGCAGTTTGGCATCGCTGTGCCAAGCCCTGCTCCAGCGACATGGCATACCACTCCATCACAGCGCGGCCGATGACACCGGCATCGAGGTGGCTGAAGTCGCCCGCGTACATGCCCATTACCACCTTGTTCATGCTGTTGATGCTGGGCACCACCAGCACGGGATCCCGGTGACACCAGATAAAACGCGCGTCGGGGAAAACCTTGAGAATGGCATCGATCCCCCACATATGCGCCGGCGCCTTCAACATCCACTGCTTGCCGGGATTGCGCCAGTTCAGCATTTGCATCTGGCGTTTCTGGTAGGCGTACACGCGGTGAGATCCTGTTGCAGCAGCCAGCTGCGATAGGGCTCCAGCATGATCTCGAAGCCCAGCTGTACGCCATGGAACCCGAACGCGTGCAACAGGACACACTCCTCCGGAGTGTCAGCGTCGATATAGTGAATCTTGGCGAATTCGGAATCACGGTTTTTTTCCAGCGCTTTTACCAGGTAGGGATAGCGCGGATCTTGCTGGCCGGGCTGGCTGCCCGGCCAAGGTGTCGGGGAACTGCACCTCCCACTGCAGAATGCCGCGATTCTCCGGTGCGGCCACCAGCAGGTTGAGCAGGGCCGACGTGCCGGAGCGCGGCAGGCCAGTGACGAAGATCGGCGCCTTGATCTCCTGCTCGGCAATCTCCGGGAATCGTCTTGAATGCGTTCTCGCACTTGAGTCGCGTGGCCAGTTGCATCACGACCTTGTCCCGGCAGCGCTGGCGACCTTCCGGATCGCGCACATTGCGATCATAGGTTTGCAGCAGTACCTCCAGCCCCTCGCGATAAGGCGGCTCACCAAAATCGTCGAAGCCGGACTGGGCACGCGCTTCAGCTATCAGTTCATCGGCGACAAAGCTCACGGGTTGGTCGGTCATTTGAACTCCGCCAGCTTTGCCACCCGGGTTTTCAGCAGCGGGATGCTGCTGGGCGCCGATCCAGCGCCAGCACATCGTACCCATGCGGTGACCTGCGGTTTCGATCCAGTTGGGCACGCCGGGATCAGTGTGGGACACGACGACGCGCACGCTGCCATCGCTCTCGTAGTGGGCGGTGTGCTTGTTGACGTGAATCGTGTGATGGCGATAGTCCAGCGACTCCATCCACCAGTTGTCCAGCTGGAAGTTCCAGGTCTGGCATTCGGGGATTTCGGGCGCCTCAATGATGAAGACCTCATCGTCCGCCAGTTGCCAGGCGCTGTGGAAGTAGAAGATATTGGGATCGCCGCCGATCAACTGGCAGTAGGCCTGGTCTGCCGGTGGCAGTTGGTTCAGGGTTGGCAGGAAACTCTCGGACCAGTTCTCGAACAGGGTCGCGGAGCCCCGCACAAAGCCGACCGCGCCCTGCAGCCCGCGTTCGAGTTTCTCTGCGGTCAGCGGTTCCGGGCGATCATCCTTCGCACCGATGCGCTCGATCTTCAGGTCCGCGGGCATTTCATTGATGCGATCCTGGAAGGTCTGGCGCACGTTGATGGAGTTGGTCTCCGCACCCATCGGCAGCCAGTTGCCGGGGTGTTTGTTGCGGCTGATGATGATTTCCAGTTCGCCGTTGGGACCGATCTCCATCTGCCGCGTATCAATATGGCCGGTCACTTCCATGGTGCCGCCGGAGGCATACTTGTTGATGATGGTGCTGAAGCCCAGGTAATTCACACTGCCGCGATTGCCGGTGATGCGATAGTCGTGCTTGGGGCTTAAGGGTGCGCTCTCGTAGCGGTTGTCGGGATTGTCTGCGCCCAGCTTGATGGTTTCGTGGGCGCCGCAGCGCAACTGCGGAAACAACGGGTCGCGGAACTCGAGAAAGCTTTCCAGTCCACCGCGCAGCAGCCGCGACAGGTAGCGGTAGCCCTCAGCCTGGTTGAACAGCGTCCCTGGGTGCCTTATCGCTGCGCACAATCTTGCCCGCTTCCTTCAGTGCATCGCAGAACTGATCCCAGGTCGTTCCATCGAGTACTCTCTTTTCGCTATCTGTCATCGACATACGATTTCTCTTTCGTGGCTATAAGGGTTTTTGTGGGCGACAGTGATACCAAACGGCTTGATCCGAATCAAGCGCAGCACGCCATGGCGCGCCACCCGGCTCGCTTCGGCCGTGAAGGGTCTACGCCATTGAACCAGTGCTAACGACCCGACGTTCGCATCAGAGTCCTACGGTGCCTGCCTTCATGTTGCGGCCAAAATGGAAAAATTGGCCTCCAGGCGAATATCCCGGGAGGAACTGCCCAGGCGGGCAGTGTAGACGCCGGGCTTGGGTTGCCATGTATTGCTGCTGCGGGCAGAAAATGTTCAGCTGCACCAGGGGCAGTTCCAGAGATAGCGACCTGGCTTCACCGGCTTCAAGCCACAGCTTTTTAAAGCCCTTTGAGACTCTGCGGTGGTCGGTCGTCACCTGGCTGCTGATCGGCAATATATAACTGCACCACTTCGGCACCTGCGACATCACCGGTATTTATCACCGTCAGCGACACTGTGAGTGTGTCCTGCGTGATAGAAACTGTCGCCGCCAAGTTGCACATCACGGTACTCAAACTGTGTATAGGAGAGACCATGGCCGAAAGGAAACAGTGGTTCAATACCCAATTTGTCGAAGTGCCGATAGCCGACCAGCAATTCCTCATCGTAATGCACGGTGCGCCGGTCTCCGGGAAATGTGCGTGCGGAAGCATGCGCAGGACTGTCCGCCAGCGAGCGGGGAAACGTCATCGGTAGTTTGCCGGCGGGATTGCTGTCGCCGAACAGGGTCCGCGCGATGGCTGCCCCCCCTTCCATGCCGGGATACCAGCACTCCAGAATAGCGGGCACTGCATTCGACCCAGGGCATGGCGATCGGACTGCCGTTGATCAGCACCACAATCGTATTGGCATTGGCCGCCACTGTTTCCCGAATCAAGCCGATTCTGCTTTTCCGGCAACTCGAGGCTTCTTGCGGTCCCTGACTTCAGAGTCCAGACCGGGGCGGTGGCTGAGGCCGACAAATAACAGTACCGCATCAGCCTGTGCCGGATCTGACACCCACTCGAAGCGCTCGCGATTTTCCTGCTGCAAGCCCTGCCAGGGCGTAATTTCATAGGGCGGCCAGACGCCAGCGCTTCCGCCCCACAAGGGCAGGCAATTGCGTTTTTTCAGTTTCGGCCCCAACACTGCAATCTTGCGAGTTCTGGACGGATCCAGTGGCAGTAATGCGCGCTCATTTTTCAACAGGGTCATCCCGGCCTCGGCCATTTCCCGCGCCAGGGCCTGATGTTCCGGGGTATTGCGCCGCCCGTGCTGTCCGGTGCCATCCAGATGGCCGGTAAGCACCATGGCATTGAGCAGCCCGCGCAGGTTGTCATCCAGTTCCGCTTCGCTGAACTGGCCCTGCTCATAACTGGCCTTGAGGTTTTTGGTGCGGTAGCGCGAACCCTTGCCCGGCATTTCCAGGCTGAGCCCGCCTTTGACACAGGCCGCGCTGCTGGTGGTGCCACGCGCTGCAAACCAGTCGGTGACCACAAAGCCGCGAAAGCCCCACTGCTCGCGCAATTTGCGTTTGAGCAAGTCTCCGTTCTGACAGGCCGGTACACCGTTGACGGAGTTGTACGCCGCCATCACCGACCAGGCATCGCCCTGCTCCACCGCAGCCCTGAATGCCGGTAAATAAATTTCCTGCAGCGCACGCTCACTGACCTCACTGCTGATGCGCATGCGGTTGGTCTCCTGGTTATTGGCCGCAAAGTGCTTGATGCAGGCAGCGACGCCCTGTTGCTGCACGCCCTTGACGATGGGCACGACCAAGCGACTGTTGAGGTAGGGGTCTTCGCTGAAGTATTCGAAGGTGCGCCCGTTCAGGGGTGTGCGTGCGATGTTGATGGCCGGCCCGAGAATAGTGCGCCCGCCTACCGCCCTGCACTCCAGTCCCAGCGCCTGTCCGAAGCGCGCCATCAGGTCTTCGTCCCAACTGGCGGCCTGCGCAATGCCGCTGGGGAATGCGGTGCAACGCTTGCCGCTGGAATGGAAGCCGACGCCACGCGGACCGTCGGTCAGCTTGAAAGGGCGTGATGCCCAGTCGCGGGACGGGCTTGGTCTTCCACAAACCCTGTCCGGCACACAGGGACAACTTTTCATCGAGGGTCAGGGCCTGCAGCAGACCGTCCACACGCTCCTGAACGCCCTTTGACGCCGTCACAACACCCTTGTGCAATTTGTTTCACAGCGTAATCGCAGGCCCTGGCGGTGAAGGCCATATAGGTCAGCGACGGATTCACACAGGACGCCGAGGTCATGAATGAGCCGTCCGTGATAAACAGGTTGGGCACATCGTGCGCCTGGTTATGGGCATTCAGTACGGATGTCGCCGGATCAGCGCCCATGCGCGCCGTACCCATCTCGTGGATACCCTCGCCGGGCAGGGACATTTTCTCTTCGCCGGGAACAGTCAGTACTGCACCTGCAGCCTTGAGCAGACGATCGGCGTGCTCTCTGGCATCCCGGCGCGCGTTGATCTCGTTTTCACTCCACTGGAAATCAAATACCACCTGCGGTATACCGAAGCGGTCCACCTTGTCCCTGCTCAGGTACATGCGGTTGGTTTCACGCGGCAGGCATTCACTGAAACCGGCCAGCGCAAAGATCCACGGACCCGGTTTGCGCAGGGAGTTCTTCAGGTCCGCGCCGAAGCCTTTGGCGTTAAAGCGCATGCTCCAGTCCATGCGCAGCGTTGCCGTTTGGTAGCCGTAGCCGCGCACAAAATCGGCGTCCTCGTCCTGGCCGTTGAGATTCCGAAAGCGTGGAATATACAGGCCGGTGGGCCTGTTACCGTGATAATAGCTGTCCATATTATCAAGGAAAACACCCATACCACTGACTCCCAGGGTGTGATCCATCATATAGCGGCCCAGCACGCCACTGCGATTGGCCAGTCCGTTGGGGAAAGCCTCGCTGGCCGAATTGAGCAGGATCTGGGTGCTGCCCACGGTGGACGCGCAAAGAAAAAAGATTTTTGCGGAATAGGCGGAGCGAGCACCGCTTAGCGTATCGATCACATGCACGCGGGAAATCTTGCCTGATTCCTGATCGTACTCGAGCCGCTCGACGACGGCATTGGCCCTGAGGGTCAGGTTGCCTGTGGCTGCTGCGGCCGGCAGCGTTGAGGCTTGGGAACTGAAGTAGCTGCCGGTAGAGCAGCCGCGCTCACAAGGCCCGCAGTAGTGGCAGGCACTGCGCCCGGGAAGATCCTCCGTGAGGATCGCGCAGCGGCCATTGGTGAGGGTGACATCCGGGGCGTTCTTCTTGAGCCGGGCGTGGATGGTCTCCTCCAGCGCGAACCACGGCATGGGTTTTTGAAACTCGCTGTCTGGCAGCTGCGGCAGTCCTTCCTTCTTGCCATTGATCCCGACGAACTTCTCGACGTAGCTGTACCAGGGTTCGATATCCTTGTAACCCACGGGCCAGGGAATGCCGTGGCCATCCGTCGCGTTCGCCTTGAAATCCATCTCGCTCCAACGGTAGGTCTGCCGACCCCAGATGAGCGAGCGACCGCCGACCACGTCCGCGCGGGCCCACAGGAACGGTTTGCCCTCATCCATGGCGTAGGGATTCTGCTTGTCGTTGTTCCAGAATTGCCGGTTCGCTTCACCGAAGGAAAACCACACCTTGCTCTGCACCGGATACTCCTCCTTGTAGAGCTCGCGGGGCCGCTTGCCCTGGTAGGGGAGTTTCCAGTTGGGTGCGTGTTCGCCGAGGTATCCGGTACCGGCGGCCAGCGGTTTGCCGCGTTCCAGCACCAGCACCTTAAGGCCTTTTTCCGTCAGCTCCTTGGCCGCCCAACCGCCGGAAATGCCGGAGCCGACGACTATGGCGTCGAAATCATATTGCTTGTTTTCAATCATCGTTATTCGTCATCTGTTCATAACAGGAAGGGGGATGACCAGGAACTGTCTTCGGGCGCCAGCGGTATATCGCCGTCAAAATACATGGGCATGGGATTGTAACGCAGGACCTGCGAGCCGCCCTCTTTCGAGGTAAAGAATCCCCACACCGTCAGTTCCTTTAACTGGCAGATGAACGGCGCATCGCTGATGTACTCGCGTTGCACGTTGCCAAATTCATACCACGGGGAATCTGACGCCGCATCTTCCAGGGCCTGCAGTATCTGTAATTGCTCCGGCGCAGTCAGTTGCTGGAATGGCTTGCCGTACTCCACAGGAATACGTGTTTCGATGTCCTGCAATCCGGCATCGAAGATGGCCCTCTCGTCCTCGTTCAGCCAGTTTGCCACCATCAGTTCGAGGAAGGCGGGCACGCGCGCGTCGATGGCGCCGGGCGTTTCGGTGCGCGGAATAATCGACTTCTGCCATCGCGGCGACAATCTCGCGCTGCGCGGGACGTGAAGTAATCCACAGGGCGCGTGTTAAAGTCGGGCGCATTCGCCAGGAACGCCATTTGTTCCTCACTCAGGCTGAACCCGAGCTGGCTGGCGCCAAGGCCGGATACCAGGATGGCGGCACACTGCAGGAACTCGCGTCGATTCATGGCGACCTCTCAGGCTCCGCGGAGCTTTTTGAACAATGCAGGAATAACGATGATGGCCGCGGCCAGGACCAGGCAGGCAAGCAGACGGTATTCATAGATACCAAAATAGTAGCCCGCCGCTTTGAAGCCGCTGTAACCCCAGTAGAGGGGACCGATGTGCGTCAGATGATACAGTGCAAAGAACATGTCCGCCGTGGCGGGCAACAGGAAGTACAAGTAGAGAGCAACGGCTATGGCAATGATCCAGCGGCGTTTGGCGATGGGCATCAGATGACTCTCACTTTTGTCTTGCCAGCATCATACACAGGGCTTCGCATAGTCTTACAGGCGCTCTCGTATAAAATCGATGCCCTTGCGATACACCTCTTCCGCCGAGGTGAAGGCGTTGCGCCAGACATTGGCCGCAGCGGCCAGATCCGGATCGGCAGTACCAAACGCCTCGATTACCAGCCACCCGCTATAGTTGATGTCATGCAGGGCGGCAAAATTAGCGTCCCAGTCCACCTGCCCGGTACCCAGTGTGCCGCGATGGCTCTCACTCAGGTGCACATGATTGATCGCGCCCTTGATGCCGACCAGTGCTGCGCGGGGATCCGGGTCTTCGATGTTGGCGTGGTGCGTGTCGTAGTGCACACCGACATTGTCCAGCCCTACCTGTTCCACCATACGTCGGCACTCGGCCGAGGTATTGATCAGGAACACTTCAAAGCGATTGAGGAATTCCAGGCCCAGGCGCACGCCGACCTGCTGCGCGTACTCGCCACAGGTGCGCAGGTAGTCGGCCGACCAGTGCCACTCGTCCTGCGTCGGGCCACGGCCGGTAAAATACTTGTGCGCCTGGTAAATGCCGCCGCCGAGAATATCAGCACCGATAAGTTTTGCGTCATCGATACCTTTCTTCAGACTGTCCACAGCGGCGGCGCGGATGGCCCGGTCAGGAGAGATCGGGTTGACGTCTGCGCCCACGAAGGCAACGGCGGTGCGCGCCAGTCCCAGGTCATCGCAGGCAGCTGGCCATGGTTTTGAGTTCTGCTGTCGACTGCCCGACGACGGGAATTTCCACACCGTCGTAGCCAGCGGCGGCGAGACCCGCAAAGACCGGGATGTGCTCCGGGGTTATGTGAATGCCCCACAGCAGCATATTCATACCAATTTTCACCTGCATGTAGCGGCTTCCATCAACGCTGAGTTGTAGCTCCGGGTGCCCCCATTGCTTCTGGCGCGCGACCACCCTTCCTGCGATCCGCCCACCAGATGAGCCCGAACACCGGTAACAGTAGCAGCGGCACGATGGCGACAGACTGGAAAGATTCCACCGAGGCGTAGCGCACCGCATCCTCCATCGCTTGCGGCGACAGGGTCGCCAGCTTGTCTGCGCCCCCCGCTGCCTGCGCCTTGGCGGAATCAAAGATGGCGCCCATCTGCGGCAGCACGAATTGAATGGACATGCCGCCAGCAAAACCCATCAGGCCCATGGCCATGGCGCCGCCGCGCGGGAAACGCTCGGACACAATGGCCAGCATGGTAGGCCACATGTAACACACCCCGATACCCCACACAGTAGCAGCGGCGAAGGCCAGCACAGGAGAATCAGCAAGACTGAGCAGATACAGGCCGATGCCTGCGGCCAGGCAGCTGACAAACATCAGGCCGACAGACGAGATGCGCGCCACGATGGGCCCGGCAAAGTGTCGCATCACAAACATCAGCGCGCTGACATAGACCAGCAGCAGAATACCCTGCATACCGACGATATTGGACAGCGAGATATTTACCCACGAACCCGGCGCCAGTTCTGCCGCCGCAGTAAGGTACATGCAGACCCAGAATACCCAGAACAGCGGGCGCTTTACCAGTTCCGCCAACATGTCGCCGTAGCTGACACCGGCGGCAACGCGTTCGGTGACGGGAAAGATCGAAGTCGCCACCATCCACGCGAGCGCCACAGCAGGCAGCATCAGCACCAGCATATTTAATTCCCAGGGGAGCCCCAGGGCGGTAATCGCCACACCCATAAGCCCGCCCACCACAATACCCGCAGGCCACCAGGCGTGCAGGATGTTGAGGCGGTGAGTTTTTTCCTCCGGATACAACGCCGCTACCATGGGGTTGGAGGCCGCTTCCACCGCGCCCCAGCCGAGACCGGTCAACAACAGGCTTAACAGTATTACCGTTTCAACCGTAGCATTGACCGGCATGGTGGTCGCTGCCAGCAGACCGACTGCTCCGGCGATGTAGCCCAGCGCAGACAGCAGCAGCATCCGCTTCATGCCGATCAGGTCGACCAGGGCACTGCCGAACAACAGGGTCAGCGCGAAGCCGGTGAAGGTAGCGCCAAGCGCCGCTCCCACCATGGCGGCAGAATTAGCGAGGTCAATCTTGTCGTAGATTTCTGCCTGCAGGTTGGGTGCAATGTTTGCGCGCACGGCAAACCCCAGGCCGATCATGAAAATCGACAGGTTGCCCACGTGATAGAGGCGCTTGCGATCCAGCGGTTTATCGGTCATGTTGCGTTCTCCTTGTTATAGTTTTGTAGTGCTTGGTCAATCGAGGCCCAGAATACGCCGATTGCTGGCTTCATCGGCACTGCCGCCGGCAAAGTCATCGAACGCCCTGTCGGTGGTACGAATAATGTGCTGGTTGATAAAGTCCACGCCCTCTCGCGCACCGTCCTGCGGGTGCTTCAGGCAGCATTCCCATTCCAACACCGCCCAGCCCTCAAAGCCGTAGCGCGCGAACTGGCTGAAGATAGCGCTGAAGTCTATCTGCCCGTCGCCGAGCGAGCGGAACCGTCCGGCGCGATCGGTCCAGCCCTGGTAGCCACCGTAGACACCGCTGCGGCCAGTGGGATTGAACTCCGCATCCTTCACATGGAACATCTTGATACGCTCGTGGTAGAAGTCAATAAACTGGATGTAATCCAGCTGCTGCAGCATGAAATGGCTGGGGTCATACAGGATATGGCAGCGCCGGTGATTGCCGGTGGCTGCGAGAAAACGCTCGAACGTCACCCCGTCGTGCAGGTCCTCCCCTGGGTGAATCTCATAGCACAGGTCTACTCCGGCGGCGTCGAAGGCGTCGAGAATGGGCAACCAGCGCGCGGCGAGTTCCCTGAATCCCGTTTCCACCAGGCCCGGTGGTCGTTGCGGCCACGGGTACAAGGTGTGCCACAGCAGAGCACCGGAAAATGTGGCGTGGGCGTTGAGGCCGAGATTCTCACTGGCACGGGCGGCCAGCAGCAATTGCTGCACGGCCCATTCCTGACGCGCCTGTGGGTTGCCGTGTACTGCAGGCGGGAGCAAAGCCGTCAAACTGCTGGTCATAGGCCGGGTGTACGGCCACCAGTTGGCCCTGCAGGTGCGTGGACAGTTCGCTGATCTCCACGCCATTCTGCGCACAGATACCCCGCAAGTCGTCACAATAAGCCTTGCTGTCTGCCGCTTTGGCGAGGTCGATCAGTCCGCCCTCCCAGGTGGGGATCTGTACGCCCTTGTAGCCGAGCTCGCCGGCCCAGCGGGTGATGTGCGCCAGGGTGTCAAAGGGCGCCTCCTGGCCGGCAAACTGCGCAAGAAAAATGCCGGGGCCTTTCATCCTGGACATGTGGGTTACCTCTCTTTCATTAATGTTGTGGAAATGCGTGCCATTTGACATCGCTGGCGCTGGCAGCGACAGCGAGTTCGATAAACGTCATACCGCGAATCGCCTCGTCGATTCCAGGACAATCTGCAGCGCGCGCAGACGGTATCTGCCCCGCTTCCTGCGCGCGAATCTGTCGCGGCAAAGGCCATGTAGATATTGGCAAAAGCCTCCAGGTAGCCCTCGGGATGGCCCATGGGTGTGCGCGTGTTTGCCGCAGCCAGCGCGCCCAGATAGCTACCGCCGCTGCGAAGCATTTCAGTGGGCCGGTCAGCCCACTTCAGCCACAGCGTATTGGGTTCCTGCTGCCGCCACTCCAGTCCACCGTGTTCACCGTAGATTCGAATGCTGAGTGCATTCTCCTCCCCGACGCTGACCTGGCTGGCGTGCAGTACGCCGCGCGCGCCGTTATCAAAGCGCAACAGGACCGCACCATCGTCATCCAGTGTCCTGCCTGGGACAAACGCTGTAAGGTCCGAGCAGATGGCGGTGATCTTCAGTCCGCTGACATATTCTGCCAGGTTGGCGGCGTGTACCCCGATATCGCCCATACAACTGCTGGCACCGGCCCGGGCCGGGTCGAGCCGCCACGCGGCCTGCTTGTTGTCTTTGTCTTCCTGGCGGTCCGCCAGCCAGCCCTGCGGATACTCAACCACGATTTTGCGGATACTGCCCAGTTCGCCTGCAGTCACCCGGGCCCTGGCCTCTTTCACCAGCGGATAGCCGGTATAGGTGTGCGTGAGGCCGTAGAGCAGCCCTGAATCCTGCAGGATATCCCGCAGACGCAGTGCCTCGTCCAGATTCAAGGTCGCAGGCTTGTCCGACAACACATGGAAGCCGCTGCGCAGGGCCGCTTCCGCCACCGGAAAATGCAGATGGTTGGGGGTGACGATGGCCACAAACTGCATACGCTCAGCGGCAGGGCGCGCCGCCTCTGCTGCCATCATCGTGCGATAATCGCCGTACACCCTGTCGTGCGGTAAGTGCAGCGCCTGCCCGAAGCGGAGGGAGCGCTCGGCGTCGCTGCTGAAGGCGCCGCAGACCAGCTCTATTTCCCCATCCAGCGCCGCCGCCCTGCGATGGACAGCGCCGATAAAGGCGCCCTCTCCTCCACCCACCATACCCATTCTGATTCTGGCCATCACATTCCTCCGCTGCTTCAACCCGCGCTAGCTTATGATAAAAACGAGGGGACAGCGATTCCCTTTCGGGATGGGTGTGACAGAAAAAATCAGCCCACGTAGGTCTTCTCAAACGCATCGACAAATGCCTGCAATCGGTCCGCAGGCAGGTCGTTGATGCCTGCCGCTCCGGCTCTACCCCCGCCCGTTGGAAATTGCAGGCATAGCTCGGCGGCTCCTCGTTTGTTGTTCATGGGTGCGCGTACACTGACCAGGTAGTTACCATTGTCCTTTTCGGTGAGGACCGCGTGAGCCCGGCCCGGATTGCCGGTGGCCAGATCGTTACTGTAGACACCGCTGACGCGGCGTGCCCAGGCCTGGTCGGGCAGCAGAAATACGGCGCTGCCCGGCTTGCTGTGCAGTGGCTGTAGCCCTTCTGCCAGTGCCATATCTTCCTGGTAGCCGGTGCTGAGTTTTATAAAATCCGGTGAGTGGTGCACGAAATCCAGGGGATCCGCCGCGGCATAGAGTCGCAGGTACAGCTCTTTGGGGTCGAAGTGTAAATCCGCCAGTGCAGGCCCATAGCCGTTGTAATTGATATAGGTGCCAAGAGCTTCCAGCGAGGCCAGATCCGCCGGCGAAATGTCCAGCCCCTTCGCCAGTGACTGTGCTGTATCCTTGAGGTTATCGCCAAAGGCTCCGGTCACAGCCCAGTCGAGATGACGGCCTTTGAGGTGTCCATTCACCAGTACGGCAGTACACACGTCCGCCGCTTCGTTGATGATCGCTGTCAGCTTGGGATGCCGGGGGATGTCCCCCGAAAAATGATGATCAACATACAACACGGTCGCGTCGCTGGCCAAGGCCCGGTCCAGGGCTGCCTTGTTGGTATCCATAGACACATCCAGAACCGTTATGCGGTCCCCTGACGCGGCATCCACCTTGGCCAGCAGGTTGATATCGCGCTTTACGCCGGTGACCAGGGTTGCGTCAAGCGGGTTCCGCCTTGCGCAACTGGATCAGGGCGCAGATGCCATCCGCGTCACCGTTAAAAACGTCGTAATTCATAGCATCACCAAGTGTGTAAGTGTCGGGCGCCTGGTAGTGATTACTTATCCAGCGACTGATAGTAGTCCGACAGGATTTTTGCGACTTCCGGACGGGAAAACTCGGGCGGTGGCGCTATCCCTTTGCCGAGCATTTCGCGCACAGCAGTACCCGAGAGCAGTACGAAATCCTCATTGGTGTGATCCGGCACATCGCACATCATCACCACCTTGTTCAGCTTCTTGCTGTACGCGGTGTGGTCGGCCTTGAATATCTGCAGTTCCAGAGCACCCTCGGGAACCTCCTCGTCGAAGATAGTCTGGGCGTCGAAGCCGCCATAGTAGTCACCGACGCCGGCGTGGTCGCGGCCCACTATCAGATGGCTGCAACCGCAGTTCTGGCGGAATACGGCGTGCAGCACAGCCTCGCGCGGGCCGGCGTAGAGCATGTCAAAGCCATAGCCGGTCACCATCACGGTATTGGGCGGAAAGTAGAGCTCGACCATTTTGCGAATGGAGGCATCGCGCACGTCAGCGGGAATATCGCCTGGTTTGAGCTGGCCCAGCAGCATGTGAATCAGTACGCCATCGGCATTCAACTTCTCCATCGCCATACGGCACAATTCCTCATGGGCTCGGTGCATGGGGTTGCGGGTCTGGAAGGCGACGACTTTTTTCCAGCCGTGCTCGGCGATTTCATTGCGTATTTCCACAGCGGTGCGGAAGGTATCGGGAAAATCGGTCTGGAAGTAGGAAAAGTTCAGCACCTGGATCGGGCCTGACAACAGGGTACGCCCCAAACTGGTGAAGGTCGCTACGCCGGGGTGTTTGTCATCGCGCGTACGAAAGATCTTCTGGACCATGAAGGCCATCTGCTCGTCGCTGACCTGTTCCACCGCGACCACGTCCATCACCGCAAGTACCGGGTGACCGTTGACATTCGGGTCGCGCAGGGCGATACGAGTACCGGCCTCTACGCCGGTCTCCGTGGTCAGGTTGACGATAGGCACCGGGAAAAACAGGCCATCTACCGTGTGCATGTTCTCTGCGACACTCAGGGCGTCGGCTAGATTCATATAGCCGGTCAGCGGGTTGAAGTAGCCTCCGCCGAGCATGACCGCATTGGCCGCGGCCGCTGAATTGAGTAACAGAGAGGGCAGCTGCTCTGCTTCGGCCAGCAGATCGTTGCGTTTTTTGCTGTCGTAGACGAAAAGCGGATTGAGCTCATCGGAACCGTGTGGCTTGATCATCCTGTTCTCCCTGGCTATTTTGCTGATGATGCCGCGAGTCACGCAGCACACTGAGTATTTCCTGCACTTCCTCCTGCAGACTCTGCTGGTCAGAGTGCAGGTGAATTTCCGGCTGCGATGGGGCCTCGTAGGGATCATCGATCCCGGTAAAATTCTTGATTTCACCAGCCCGGGCCTTTTTGTACAGGCCCTTCGGGTCGCGACCCTCGGCCGCCGCCAGCGAACAGTCGACGTAAACTTCAATAAAATCCATGCCGGCAGCCTCGTGCAGAGCGCGCACCTGGTCGCGGTCGGCCTTGTAAGGGCTGATAAAGCTGCTCAGGGCGATCACGCCGCTGTCGACAAACAGTTTGGCAACCTCGCCGATGCGGCGAATGTTCTCGGTACGATCCTCGGCGGAAAAACCCAGGTTCTTGTTGATGCCCATGCGCACATTGTCGCCGTCCAGCCGGTAGGACAGAACGCCCATTTCATTCAGGGTGCCTTCGAGTTCCACCGCCACGGTGCTCTTGCCACTGCCTGACAAGCCCGTGAACCACAGCGTTGCGCCCTTGTGACCCAACAGCTTGCTGCGATGCTCCCGGGTGATATCGCCCTCGTGCCAGTGTACGTTCGTTGCTTTTTGTTCGGCCATGTCTGAACTCCCCAATGGTTTGTCACTACTGGCTGCCTCATGGGGGCTGCCTGACGATTGATTCGAAACGCGACGATAGGACCATGGGATCCTCCATGTAAAACAGGATATTATGGATACGCTTACCGGTTTTTCCGGCACCAGGGGCAAGCGTATGAAATTCACTCTCAGGCAACTGCAAATTTTTCTCGCAGTGGCAAAATACCAGAACATTTCAAAGGCTGCCCAGAGCCTACACATGTCGCAGTCCGCCGCTAGCGAAGCCCTCCTGAACCTGGAGCACACCTACGCCGTCACTCTTTTTGACCGGGTCAGTAACAAACTGGCGCTAAATGCCATCGGGCATACATTGCGTAAGGAGGCGGAAACCCTGCTGGCCCACTGTCACAGTTTTGAAGAGAAGCTGATGGATCACACCGATGTGGGCCACATCAAGGTAGGGGCAAGTTTTACTATCGGCAATCATCTTGCCACTCGCTACCTCGCCGGCTATTTGGCCAGTTATCCCGAAGCGGAAGTACAACTGGACATCGCGAATACGCCGGATGTGGTGGCGCGGGTGCTCAATTTCGATGTAGACATCGGCATGATAGAAGGTGAGGTGCACCATGGGGAACTCGAACTGATTCCGTGGCGAGAAGATGAACTGATCGTTTTCTGCGCCGCCGATCACCCGCTAGCCCGAAAAAGGACACTGACGAACAAGGACATCAGGGAAGCGTTATGGATTCTGCGCGAACCGGATTCCGGCGCACGACAGACTTTTGACAGGGCTCTTGCCGGCCTTTTGCCCGATATTAATATTTATCTGGAATTCAAGCACAACGAGGCGATAAAGAATGCCGTGGAGTCGGGTCTGGGCATTGGCTGCCTGTCGCGGATCGTATTGCATAAGAATTTTGCCAATGGCGATCTAGTGCCCCTGACACTGCCCCGTCGCAATATGCGCCGTACGTTTTACTTTGCCCTGCCGCGCAAACGTTTTCATCTTGAATCCGTCGCATCATGGATGCGCACTTGCCGGGAAATGGACCGCTGAACGAGTTGTACAACGAAGGGTGGAAGTAGTTGTCGCAATTGTAAGTAAGTTCGTTGATTTCAGGTGTGGGGCACGGGTGATTCCCTGCTTGGATCCTCCGATCCGAACCCTATTACGTCTAGTAGTTACTGCCGCCCTGCCCCCGCTGCCAGATCTTCAGGAAGCTCCTTTCCAGAGCACTCTCGGCCGCAAGGCCCAGCTTTTCCTGCCAGTTCTTCTTGTGCACAAATCGCACTTCAAACACATCCCAGTCGGCAAGCCTTGACTGCACCAGGGCATCGCTGGTCTGTAGTTCATCGATCAAGCCCTGGGCCAGGGCGTTTTGCCCATACCAGACTTCGCCTGTAGCGACTTTGGCAATATCAAGCGCAGGACGGTTGGCGCTGACGAAACTCTTGAACAGGCTGTGCGTCTCCTCCAGCTCTTCAACAAATTTTTCCCGGCCCTTTTCGGTGTTCTCGCCGAACATAGTGAGAGTACGTTTATACTCTCCGGCGGTGAGTAGTTCGAAATCGACGCTGTTTTTTTGCAATAATCGGTGAAAGTTGGGCAACTGGGCGACCACGCCGATGGAGCCGAGCACTGCAAAAGGTGCCGCAATGATGCGGTCGGCGACGCAGGCCATCATGTAACCGCCACTCGCAGCCACCTTGTCTACTGCAATGATCAGCGGAACCCCGGCATTTTTGATTCGCTGCAGTTGACTAGCCGCTAGTCCATAGCTGTGTACCATTCCTCCCGCGCTTTCCAGCGTCACCAACACTTCATCGCCTGTCACGATCTGGGGAATAATGGCGGAGATTTCTTCGCGCAGATTCTCCGTGGCGCTGGCTCTAATATCCCCATTGAAATGAAGCACATACAGGCGCTTGCGACGATCCTCAGCTGGCGTGTCTGCGCCCTTCTTGAGCTTCTTCTTGGCACTTTTGGCCTTTGCTTTCTCCTCCTTTTTGGCGGCCTTCTTTTGCTCCTTCACAACCTTGTGGTCATCGATGACATCGTGGATGGCTTCACTGATGTGGCGATATTTCTCATTGAGATCCCGTATCTCGATATGGCCCTCGTGTTGGTCTACGCGGTGCCGGTGACCGAGCGATACCAGTCCGGCAACCAGAATCAGGATTGCTGCGACAAAAGTGATTGCCTGGGCCAGAAACAGCCCGTATTCATAAATAAATTCCAAAGGTGTACTCCAGATGCTTACTTCAAGGATTCGATGTAATGTTGTATCAGTTGCCCGGAAATCGAGGATATCGGTGGAATCATGGGCAAGTCACTGTAGTGGAACCAGCGCGCGTCGGCAATCTCGGTGAGGTCACAGACAATTTCGCCTCCGGCGTACTCGGCAAAAAAGCCCAACATGAGCTGATTGGGGAAAGGCCATGACTGTGACTGGAAGTAACGCACGTTGGCAATCTCAACCCCCACCTCCTCGCGCACCTCACGCTGTAGTGTCTGCTCGGCGGTCTCTCCCGCTTCGATAAAGCCGGCCAGTGTGCTGTACATAGGTTGGGGAAAGTTGGCATTGCGCGCCAGCAACAGCTCCTCGCCACGGGTGACCAACACGATAACGCAGGGCGCGATACGCGGGAAATTTATGGTCCGGCAGGGGTCACAGCGCATTGCTCTTTCCTGGACATCCACTCGCATCGGGCAGCCGCAGCGACCGCAATATTGGTGATCGCGTTCCCAGTCCAGCAGTTGCGCGGCCCGCCCCGCCAGGGCAAACAACTGTTCATCCACCCTGCCCAGAATATGATAAAGACTACCCTTCTGGTACTGCATCGGGTCGGTCTGGTCCACTGTGTCTATTTCCAGAACGTAGCAGGGTTGATCACCCCAGTAACCCAGAAACTGGCGCCGCAGTTCTGTCCACCCACTGCGTAGCACTTGCTCCCGGGCTATCAGGCATCCCGTTCGGGAGCGCATATCACTCAGCATTTGTCCCCCCTGGAATACGATGTGCAACTCATCGTCCAGTGGTTACGGGTGGCTTGTTGTCAGGTCGAAACATCGGGCCTCTCTCCGTTGGTGATGCCTCGCCACACCACTCTGCCACCGCTGGCTGCGGCGATAGCCTGGAGCTGGATCTCGTGGGCAGCGAGTTCTTCAGCCGTGGCTTTAATCACCGGCAACTTAGCCCGGTTGGCGGGCAACCTGATGATTTGTTCGGCGCGGGCATGACCGTCGTTGTCGTTTCCCGAATCAGATAACTGCAATGCTGTCTGACCACCCGTCATGGCCAGATACACGTCTGCGAGAATCTCTGCATCCAGCAGAGCACCGTGCAAATCGCGTTGTGCGTTGTCGACCTGATACCGCTGGCAGAGCGCATCGAGGCTATTGCGTTGCCCAGGATGTTTGGAACGCGCCATCACCAGAGTGTCAGTTACGGTACACAAGTCTTCCACACATCCGCCACCAGCCGGCAGACGCTGCAGCTCACTGTTCAGGAATCCGACGTCAAACGGCGCGTTGTGGATAACCAATTCGGCGCCCCGAATAAATTCGATGAAACTCCCCGCGATAGCTGCAAAAGCAGGCTTATCGGCGAGAAAGTCGTTGGTAATCCCGTGAACTTCGATGGCCCCCTGGTCGATCTCACGCTGGGGATTGATGTACTGGTGATAATGATTGCCAGTCGGCTTGCGGTTAACCAGCTCCACGCAGCCGATTTCTATGATGCGGTGACCCTGGGAGACTTCCAGTCCGGTAGTTTCGGTATCAAGTACGATTTGCCTCACGTCAGTTCAATCCTTTGCGACGGGTTGATGCACCGCTCATTGCTGTAATTCATCAATACCTCGGTTGGCCAACTGATCCGCGCGTTCATTCTCTGCATGACCGCTGTGCCCCTTCACCCAATGCCAGCGCACCTGGTGGCGTTGACTTTCAGTGTCCAGGGCCTGCCACAGGTCAACATTTTTAACCGGCTTGCGTGCAGCGGTCCTCCAACCCTTTTTTTTCCAGTTATCCATCCAGGTAGTGATGCCATTCCTCACATACACCGAATCCGTGGTGAGATCGACGCTGCAGGGACGGGACAGGGCTTTTAAAGCCTCGATGGCCGCCTGCAGCTCCATGCGATTATTTGTGGTATTGAGTTCGCCACCGAACAACTCCCGTTCCACATCCCCGTAGCGCAGCAGGACTCCCCACCCGCCAGGTCCAGGGTTACCACGACAAGCCCCATCGGTAAAGATTTCCACATTTTTCAAGCAGCTACGTTTCCATTCTCAGGAGGATTATTCCTTTGTGCAGAGGGTGAACGTGGCGCTGGCGTAGGTGCGGGCTTGGGCACCAACCCTATGAGACGACCCCTGCGGGAGACCAGGGCTCGCCGGGGTCGGTGCAGACCGGCAACCTGTTTGGTGGCGTGCAGGATATACAAGCCACCTATGGGCAAGTTATGCCGGGCGGTCCAGGCGTCGCCACGGACGATCAACTGGCGCAGCCGACCACTGCCCACCGGAGGCAGGCTATAAAGCCTGAGTGTATCCAGCACTTCACAGCCCAGCAGATGCAGCCAATCCGTAAGGCGATGCTCACTTACCGGCTGGTGCCGGGACCACAAAGGGTCGCGCAATACCCCCCGCAAACGCGTCTTGCACCCCAGCAGGCTATAGGGGTTGAACCCGACTACCAGCAGTTGCCCCTGCGGTGTGAGTACGCGCTGAATTTCGCGCAGTACCTGATGCGGGTTGGCGGCAAACTCCAGGCAGTGGTGAGCGATAATGGCATCGACACTGTCGCTGTCCAGTGGCAACTCGTCGGGTTCGGCTACCAGCCCCACGCCCTCCGCCAGATGCCCCGCGCAGTAGAGGCGATGATTGATGGGACTACCCTGGCATAAGGGACGTCCGCCACTGACTCCCAGTTGCAATATATGATAGCCAAACGAGGTATCGAGCTGGTCCTGCATGGCAGCACGGGTTGCTTCCAGCAGGTACTGGCCGTTGTCACGGGTATACCAGGATTCCAGTTCCGACAAAATATCGATACAATCTACCCGCATTACGAGTTTGTTTCCCCGCGCATCGCGCTGTGGGTCGCGCCGACCTGTAGCCCCTTACCCAATGTGCTAATACTACTGTATTTTCACCTGTTTGGAACGCTACCCCATGCTGAACATCCACCCCATCGCCGCTTTCACCGATAACTATATCTGGCTGCTCTATGACCCGTCGTCACGGCAGGCCTTCGTGGTCGATCCCGGGAGATGCCCAGCCGGTGCTGGACGCCTTGCAGTCTTTACAACTTGAACTCGCCGGCATCCTGATTACACATCACCATTTTGACCATGTGGGAGGTGTGCACGCGCTCTGTGCCCACTACGAGCCAGTGGTTTACGGTCCGCTCAATCCCGCTATCAACGGGATTACCCGAAGATTGGCAGCCGGTGACCGCGTGGACGTGCTGGGTATGAGCTTTGAGGTACTGGAAGTTCCCGGCCACACATTGGACCATATTGCTTACGTACACCGCAGTCATACACCACTGGTATTTTGTGGCGACACCCTGTTTGCCGGCGGCTGTGGCCGACTCTTCGAAGGGAACCCTTCGATGATGTTGCGGTCATTACAATCGCTGGCAGCGTTGCCGCCCTCGACCAGGGTCTACTGCGCCCATGAGTACACACTGGCCAATCTGGCCTTTGCCAGGGAAGTTGAGCCGGATAATGTCGCCCTCGCGCAGCGCAGCGCAGCGGCTGCTGCCATGCGGCAACGAGGCGAGCCCACTGTACCCTCGGATATCGCACTGGAACTTGCCACCAACCCGTTCCTACGCTGTAATGTTGCGGAGTTGCAAGGATCGCTGCGCCAGCAGGGAAAACTTGAGGGAGATAGTACAGTGGAGGTGTTTACCCTGGTCCGAGGCTGGAAAGACCGTTTTTAAGCTCATTATCCGGAGATAGCTGGCAACCTCCTCAAACCGTCATAAAATAGTCGTATGGCGAAATATGAAGGACCATAAAACTATTAATATTCAATAAGTTAATATTCTTAGTTATAGTTTTTTCTAGTTTAGTAACCCTGCTACTCTGTCGCGCACAATCTGCAAATGCGGACTCTCCACAGCAGTCCCTGCAGGACCCGCCAACTCACCAGACAGAAGCCGAAAAGGAAGGGTTAAGCGTACCGCCGATACCGCCAGTGTCGGCTAAAGAGCAGCCAGATGACCTCTGGGAGCGTATTCGCCTTGATCTGAGCTGGCAGAACATGCAGAGCCCCCAGGTAGACAGCGCACGCAAGCAGTTCCTGCGCCAGCCCAACTACCTCCCTGATGTCTCCAACAGGGCGGATTACTACCTCTACTACATCGTAGAAGAGGTAAAGAGACGGGATATGCCCATGGAAATCGCCCTGATTCCCCTGGTTGAGAGCAGCCTGAACCCCTTCGCTTCCGGCCCTGCCGGTGCGGCGGGACTGTGGCAGATTATGCCCGCTACAGGCATCCACCTCGGCCTGGAGCGAAACGCAGTGTACGACGGCCGCAAGGACCTGCAGGACTCGACCACGATGGCCCTGGATTACCTGGAGTCACTGTACGAGGAGTTCGATGAGGATTGGTTACTGGCCCTTGCTGCATACAATTCCGGTGCCGGCAACGTTACACGAGCCCGCGAGGCCAACGAAGCAAAAGGATTGGACACAGATTTCTGGTCGCTCAATCTACCTGGTCACACCCGCGAATATGTACCCAAGGTAATTGCGCTTGCCCAGATATTGGCTGATCCCGAACGATTCGACGTGGACATTCCATCAGTAGAGAACGCACCCTCTTTCGAGGTCGTCGACACTGACAAACCTCTGGAAATGGCGCAAGCAGCTAAACTGGCGGGCGTGGATATCGACACACTTCGCGCGCTTAATCCCGGGCAGTTGGGTAAATCCATTGCACCGAACCAGTCAGGGGAGTTACTGCTGCCTGTCGGCACCCGCAATCGCTTTGAGTACAACATAGCCCGACTCAGCCCCGAGGAACTGGTGCAGTCTAGAACCTATCGCATCAAAGCCGGGGACAGCCTGGGCGCCATCGCCAGCAAGTTCGATACGGAGGTGGCACTGTTGCAGGAGGTCAACGGTATCCATGGCAGCAATATTCACGCGGGTGACACTCTCAGGATTCCCGGCGATGGCAATGTGGATTCCAGCCAGAAGCCGGAAGCCGACCGAACGGTGCGCACCGCACAGGTGTACCTTGTGCGCGACGGCGACACACTGACCCGCATTGCCCGCAAGTTCAATGTGTCTGTCAGTGACATTCTCGCCTGGAACGCACTGCAAGGGGACGCCTATATACACCCCGGACAAAAGCTCACCGTGTTCACTAAAGATGGCTGATCCTGGCGCACAATACAGTGGCCCATGACTGCGGCATCGAATTCAACAGCCTTGTTGCAATCACCTTACGGTACGTTTGATCTCGCACGTTATCCAAGCTGGCCTGACGAATCGCTGCTTGCCTGGTGTGCAGCCGATACACTGTTGTTGGAGGAAGTCTACCAAAAGGGCACCTCCGGTTCGGCAATACTTGTCGTCAATGACGCGCACGGTGCTCTGTGTGTCGCCCTGCAACCGCAGGCTTTGTGGACAGATTCGGCACTTGCTGTTGTTGGCTCTCAGGCACAACGCGCGCGCTAATAACCGAACTGAGACACCGGTTGTCTGGAGCACACAGACGCCCGATTTGACGCCGAATCTCGTGGTCCTGCGCATTCCCAAACAACTACCCTACTTCGAGTATCAGTTAGCGCAACTCGCCTGCCGGGTGCCAGCGGGGACTACGGTACTGGCCGCCGGTATGGACAAACACCTGTCCCCGCATACCGCGGAAATTCTCGAACGCATTATAGGGCCTACGCAGCGTTACCCCGGGCAACGCAAGGCGCGCCTCTTCAGCGCGATCAGGGATGATCGGCCAGTACCGGAAAGCAACGGCACGGCGACCTACTTCTGTGAGCCCCTGGGTGAAGAACTGCACGCCTTACCCAACGTTTTTAGCAGCGAGAAATTGGACATTGGAACCCGTTTCCTGCTAGAACAATTGCACCGTTTAGCGCCTTCTGAAACTGTGATGGATCTGGCCTGTGGTAACGGTGTCCTGGGGCTGGTGGCTATGAAACGAGGCCTGGCTCAGAAAGTGGTTTTTTGTGATGAGTCAGCCATGGCCGTCGCCTCCGCACAGCGCAATGCGAGCGGGGTGTTGCCTCGGGCAACGCACAACGTCAGTTTTCATCACGGTGATGGACTTGTGGACTACACAGGTGAGGCGGTGCAACTTATCCTGTGCAATCCACCCTTTCATCAGGAGCACACTGTGGACGAGTATGTTGGTCGGCGCCTGATCGCGCAGTGTAGCCGGCATATCCAGCCAGGCGGTTACCTGTGTCTCGTGGCCAACAGGCATCTGGACTACGCGCCCGTCCTCCGGTCGGGATTTCAGCGCGTGGAAAAATTGGCAGGCAACTCGAAATTCAACATCCTGCTCGCGCGCAAGGCCTCGATATGCTAATTGGTATTGAGCGGTTGCACTGCGGCAGCTCTTGGGCGTATGTTACCGCGCCCCATCGATATTGATCGGTGTAACGGCACACCCCGACTAACTAAGGAGATTACAAATGAGTAAAATGACGACATCGCTTGTCCATATGACGCGCGCTGGCCTGCTAGCCCTGGTGGCGCTGACCCTGCCAATGTTTTCCCAGGCAGCACACCATGAGACTGCGGAAACCAAAGGCCGCGCCGTAGCCGTTGAGATGGAGGCCGAAGTTACCGCCATTGATCTAAAGACGCGGGAGGTTACTCTGCGCGGTCCTGACGGAGTAGAGACTACCTTCCACGCACCCGAAAAGTTGGTAAAGCTGGAAGACGTCAGTGTGGGTGACCGGGTGGTGGGCACCTTTTTCGCTGCCCTGGAGGGAGAGATTCGTACGCCCACCGCCGAAGAGTTGGCTGAACCCTGGGTGGAGATGCAAGGCAAGTCTGTCTCAGCAGACGCCGCGGCACCTGGTGTTGAGGGCGCTCGCGTCATTCGCGCGGTTGTTACCATTGAGGAATTGAATGCCGAAGCAGGCACCGTGGTTATCAAGGATTCGCGCGGCAAAGTACACATGATTGGCGACGTGGAGCCCGAGAAGATGGTTGGTGTGAAAGTCGGCCAGACTGCTGTTGTCGTCTTTACAGAGGCCATGGCGCTGACGCTGGAGAAAAAGGCCCAGGCCGCGCAGTAGTCTATCCCGGCTGGCTGAAGTCGAGACTTCAGCCAGCCAATAGCTCTTCCACCAGGGCTACCACCTCTATAGTCGCCGCACCGCGCCGCTGCTGGTGAAAATAACCCGTCACCTCGCTGAGTTCCCGGTTGATTTCTATGGTCCAGGCGCCGTTCAACAGCGCTTGTTGTACAAATCCGGCCGCTGGGTACACCACCCCGGAGGTGCCTACGGCAATGAACAGGTCGCAGTCGCGCAGCTGCATCCCAATGGCATCCATGTGGTAGGGAATCTCACCGAACCACACAATATCCGGTCGCAGCGTGCCGGCCTTCCCACACAGCGGGCACGTGCACCGGGCATCGTAATCTTCATACACGCGCGCAGTCCTGTTGCAGGCCTGGCACAACACACTGCTTAACTCGCCGTGCATGTGACAGACCTGATCGCTGCCACCACGTTCATGCAAATCATCCACGTTCTGGGTAACCAGAAACACTTCACCTGAAAATTCCTTTTGCAACCTGGACAGTGCCCTATGGGCATCGTTGGGATGCACGTCCTGCAGCTGGTTTCGGCGCGCATTGTAAAAACGGTATACCAGATCAGGGTCGCGCCGAAAGGCCTCGGGCGTAGCAATCTGCATGGGATCATGTTTTTCCCATAGTCCATTGGAGTCCCTGAAAGTGGCCAGACCCGACTCTGCCGAGACACCAGCGCCGGTCAGGATGACAATGCGTTTTAATTTATTTCCATCTAATCGTCGCATGGTTTGGTCCAGTTCCCCGCGGCCGGCAAGTCCAGTTCGGGCACTCTATGCAAGCGACCCAGAGATGTAAAAAACAAGGCACAGCGCAGTGGCTCCTGACCGAGCTGGCGTACCGTGTCACAGTAAAGACGCAACTGAGGCAGGTAATTGATGGTTTCCCGCGCAATGAAGTCGTCCAACGACACACCTCGAGCCGGACGGCTGTTTTTATAATCGATCACCCAGCGCTGTCCTGTCTCCCTGTCGATAAAGCTGCGATCTATGACGATGTCGTCGACTACACCCTGTGAATTAACAGTGGTCAGGGCCCATTCGCTATGGGCGGCTGCATGCCCGGAGGACAAAACCCAGCGCCCGATGTGATCAGAATGCAGTAACTGAGTGATTGAGCTGACGACAACCTTCAGGGCATCATGGAGGACACTCCCCCAGAGGCCCTGCTGCTGCAGCGCCATGCGCCAGCGCAGTCGATCGCGCGCGCCCGGCTTTCCAGGTAGCTGGGGGCGACGTGACAACTCCTCCATGGCCAGATGCACGACGGCTCCAACGCTGCGCTCGACGTGGTTGTCGGGACGCGCAGTAACTTGACGCAAAACCCGTGGTAAAGTCCGCTCCTCGGATGCGTTTGTTAACACGCGTAAAGCGTGGTGCGGCAAGCGAGTCAACAGCGGTGGGGGTCGTACCGGAATCGCCAGCTCCATTGCCGCACAGGGCGGATGTATTGTCATTTGTTGCGCAAACGTCTGCCATATTGGACTGAGCAGGCTATGCACGGAAGGCTCGCGTGGTATCGCCGTTTTCTCGTCCCTCGAGACACTGGCAGTTAGTAGTAGATGACTAATCGCACGGGTAGCACCAACGTACAACAGTCGGGTGGCTTCCAATAACATTTTTTGCCGGCGCTGCGCCTTGAGATAGTTGTAGAGAGTCGGGGCATCAGCGGGGCCTAGATCATCGGCTGCCAATAAAAATGAGCGCTGACCCAGCGCGTTGCTGTGTTCGTCCCAAAGCAGTATTTCGCGCCCGTCGCTGCGCGGCAATCTGTCAAGCTGCGGTATGATGACCCGGTCGAATTCCAGACCTTTGGCCTTATGCAATGTCATCAGGTGTACATTACAGTCGGGATTGCCCGCACTCATGTAAAGCTTCTGCAGGCGCCGCGACAGCCAATCCAGTTCAAGTCCCACGCCCTCTACCTCGGCCTGCTCGAGTAGCTGCAGGAACTTTTCCGCGTCCAGCAAACCGTTCACATCGGGCGCACACAAAGGACCTCCAAGCCCAATCCATGCCTGCTCGACCCAAACCCGCAAACTCAGCCTATCGCGCTTCTGGCAGGCCTGGCGCAGTACCGGCAGAATGTGCTGCAATCGTACTCTGCCATCGTCAGTTAGCGCATTGTGTAGGTCCGCGCTCTGTAAACTGGACCATACCGCGGTGTAAGGTGGTACTTCCCCGAATCGGGCAACGGACAACAGATCAGCCAGGTGCAGGCCGCACCACGGTGCGCGCAACAGGGCCAACCAGGCCAGACGATCCCCATGGTTGGCCAGTGCTCGACACAAGGTCATGAGGTCTGCAACCACAGGGGACTGGGCAAGGCTGTCCAGATCCGGAGCGTTATAGGGTATTTTTAATTGTTTCAGGCGCCTGATGATGGGTTGCAGATGACTGCGGCTGCGACCCAGCACCGCAAGCGTTTCCCTGCCCTCTGCGACACAGTCTGCAATCTGGGCGCAGATAAACGCCACTTCCTGAGTCCTCCCCTGCTTTCCTTCGAAGGCATGCATTTCTCACGGGCCGATCGCGAGTCGATGGGTGAATCGCCGTAGCAGGGTTGTAGCGAACCTGTGCGCGCTGTACATCATTTTGTGCGGGAAAGGCCTGCATAAAAGTCTGGTTGACCCAGTCCACCACACTCCCGTCCGAGCGAAAGTTGCAACGCAGTTCCAGATGGTGGAGCGTGACACCGTTGAATCCCTCGCGTCGTGCCTTCAGGAACAAGCCGACATTAGCACCTCGAAAACCGTATATGGACTGCATGGCATCCCCGACGATCATCAGGGTTCGGGGTGTCCGTGGGATACTGCTCGTTGTATTCGCCCCAGCCACGGGTCAGTTTGTATAGCAGTTCGTACTGGGTAATTGCAGTGTCCTGAAACTCGTCCACCAGTATGTGTTCGATCTGATAATCCAGGCGCAGGGCCAAGTCCGTGGGCGCATCATCGTCACCCAACGCAAACAGGGCAGACTGTGCCACCTGGTTGTGATCGACTACACCGCGCTTCTGGAACACCAGCAATAACTGTGCGGCCAGCGTCGGCAACAGGCGTGACAGGTGCAACACCACTTGCCACGATACGCTGGCCGCTTCGATCTCCGGCAATGTCTGCACTGCCGCGAGTTTGGCCTGCAACCCCGGGACTTGCTGGAGCCGGGACAATATAGTATGCAACTGATCCTTGCGCTGCTGTGGCTCACCCCTGCCACTGGGAAAGCCCTCTCGCACGGTCAATAGCTTACGCCAATCCCCTGCCCTGGTGAGCAGCAGATGCCGGACGCTGCGCCAGCCGGGCAGGTCTCCCGGCTCGCTGCCGGGGAATTGCGTTGGAATGTTGAGTGCCAGATTGGCGGCGGCGAACTGCAATAATTTCAGCAGCTCTGCTGCATAGGGTGCCAGCAAGCGTCGCCAGTTCGCTGAGTTCATCGCGCACCAGCGATTTAACCGTCGCTATAAGATAGGCCTCTGACTCCTCCGGCGTAAAGTGGACTCCGACATAGCCGCGCCACTGGTCCCGGCGCGCCAGCATCGAGACGAGCAGCTCCTGCAGCCGCTGCCAGTTGTTATCAAAGTGCAGCATCAACGCCGCCACATCAGATGCTACGGGGTGGTCCTCATCCACCAGTTTGTAAAGCTCCAGCACGGCTTCAGCGTAGAGCGGCGTAGCGTCGTCCTGCAGTCTGGCCTGGCCGCCAAATTGGCTCAGCACCGGCATTTGCCGGGTCAGTCCGGCACAGAAACTGTCAATCGTCTTGATATTAAACCGCGAGCTGTTTCGTAGGAGGAACCAACCCTCGCGCTCGTCGGCGGCGAGCGCCATTTCCGCCAAATGCCGCGTCGCCTGTTGGTGAGGGCTGGTGCAGGGATCGCCAACCAGTACTGACTGCAACGCATGCATCACGCGCTGGTGCATTTCGGCTGCTGCCTTACGCGTAAAGGTAATCGCCAGAACCTGTTCCGGACGCTTAACCTGCGACAACAGACACAGGTACCGCTGGATGAGTAACTCGGTTTTGCCGGAACCGGCAGGGGCACTGACACAGAAACTTGCGTAAGGATCTACGGCCGCCGCGCGGGCGGTGGCGTCGATAACCCCGGTCATACTGCTCCTTCCTCCAGTATCATCGCGGCCATATCTACACGGCACAGGGACTGCAAGCCGCACCAGGTGCAAGTAGATGGCGCAAGTGGATCGACCCGCGCTTCACCGGCCACAAAAGCCGTGGCTAATCGCTCCAGGGTTTCCCGCCATCGCTCATTGAGGGTGGGCCAATCCATGAGCCTTCATCCGTGATTTCGCGGCGCGCGAAATATCGGTACTAATGCCACTTGCCGGCGCAATCCGCCCAAGGCCGACATAGCGACAGTTGCGGGGTTGTACCTGGGCGAAAGCCAGGGCTGCCGCAGCGTCCGGTTCAGCACAGCCATATAATAAAAGCTGCGGCCGGGCGGGTCTGTCGCCGAGCCAGTCCTGCACTGTGCAGGTACCCGACTTGTAATCGATGATCATGCGGGAACCATCCGGCAATTGGTCAACTACGGTCCACGCGCAGCTTGATGTGTAATTGTCGCTAACTCCAGCGTAATATCCTGCTCCCGTTGCACGACCGAGAAAGCGCTGCGCTGCCGCTCCACCGCCAGCCATTCGGTGAGCAGTGACGCCAGCCTCTGCCGTTCCAATTGCCAGTACGCTGTACCCAGTTGGCGACGCCTGTTATCCGGAATTGCGGACATAGCGGCCTCTACCGCTCTGCCGATGGTCTGCTCCTGCTGGATATCGCTCAGGCTGATGTAGAGCGTTGGAATCGCAAATTTCACCCCAGAGAGCGAACAGTGCAGCATGTAATAGTGAACCGCGATCCGCTGCTGAGGCAGCAACGCTGAAAGCGCCAAGGGGCTCGACCCGTAGGCGATGTCGAGCAAAGGCCCGAAAGGGACACTGCGACTGGTCTTCCAACAGACTGCTGCCGCCGCTCAGGGTGGATTGTTGCTCGGGGTCGAGGAGCGGCGCTTGATGATCCGGCACGTCCTCCATCATCCCTACTGTGTAGATGCTGGTCCATTGCCGCGCGACCATTGGGGGCTCAGGCATTGCCTGAGGCGTAAAATTTTGCAGCAATGCACTGGGCAGTTCCGGCACTCCATCAACCTGTCGACAAAAGCTGGCGTGCAGGGTTCCGCTGCAGCGAGCGTACTGCTCCAGAAGTGCTTCACAAAATGCCCATTCGCGCTCGGGGCTGGCATGGGGCATTCCTAACTGCAACTGTAAAGAGACGTGGTATGAAGGGATTCGGGCGAGGCGATGCAGGCCAACTTGCGCCCTGCATGTCGCACAACCAGAGATGCTCAAAAGTCAGACCCGCAGCTTCCAGTGGACCCAGCACCTGAACCGGGCTGTCAGCCGTTTGAGGCTGGGATATCTGGCGACTACAACACTCACGCAACAGCTGTAAGGCGTCACCGAAATCGATACGCTGACAGACGGCATCATAAGCCCTGAATTCATCCAGTGTCTGGTACCACAGTTCCAGCTGCTGGTATTCCAGTGAATCCAGCGCCTCGGTGCCGGGCCAACCCCACACGGACAATACCTCACTGAAGCGCGCAGCCCATATCGAAGGTTGCGCGGCACGGCGCAAATCCCGCATTTTATGCAGGGCTAGCAGATACCGTCCCAGTTCGAGACCCTTTTCCTCCCCCAGCCTGATTCCAATGGCGGTGTTACGCAAATCGGAGATTGCCACAATCTCCCTTCCCTCTGCATAGAGGCGCTGGATGAATTATTGCGAGAGTGCACTTTGGGCATCCGGCAGATGTAAAAAACGCGAATGCAACAGGGCGATAATGGCCGGCACAGTCGTGTGTTGCAGGCCCATGGCCAGAACCGCCAGGGCATCGCGTATCAACGGGGCCTGTGCCAGTGTAATCCCTGTTGAAAAGTTGACCGGAAGACTATTGTAGTTCTCGCCGAGACAATCGAACTCCCGACGCAGCAGGTACTCCAGGCAAACCCTGTCGCTTTCCAGGTTGTTCAGCACGATACCAATAGTTTCGGTCGGTGTTGCGCGGTGCAGTCCAGCGGCCCAGGCGGCCACCGCCTGCAGCTCCGCGCGCTTGTCACTAAAGGAATGGAGCAGGCGCTCAGCAGGCGCTGCCTGCACGTTGATCTCCAGCACCTCGCGTACAGAGCGCCCGTAAGGCGGCGCGCACCAATGGCGCAATGTCTACAAACTCCAGCAGCGCAATCCGAGCACCCGGATACTGTCCCGAGAGAGCTGGCAATTGCTCCAGACAGTCCACTGTGGTGCACTGCCCTGACGCTGCCAGATGCTGTTCAAACAGCGTCAGCCACTGCAGGAAAGTGCCACAATCCTGTTCCAGTTCGAATGACTGTCGAATACCAGGAATATGCATATCAACCTGCCAACGTCGCAGGGTATCGCGAGCCTGACTGGCAAGCTCGGCTGCCGCCGCCGGTCGCAGCAGGTGGTAATCCGGTGACTGCATCTCCTGCTGGACAATGACCTGCCGCCAGAGCTCAAGCGCCTGTGCAGAACCAAGGGGTGTCACAGGTGGCAGAAGGTGGTTGCTGACAGCCCACTCCCACTGCCCGAGCAGCCAATTTTCAAGCGGCTGCACCGGCAGCGGTTCCCACACCCGATCCCCTGCTGCCATGCGCCGCGCATCCCACTCGACCTTAATGCGCCGGCCAAGCGGACGTTTGGGGTTAGCAGGAGGTAGCCTTCCTCTATCAGGGGCTCAAGCGGTGTGATGTCGTACAGGCACTGGGCCAATTTTAACTCCTGCGCTGGGTATTGAGACTGCAACGCCTACACAAAGCAGTGGGACTACTATAAAATTCCGCGCCCGGTTCACGTCTCAGTAGTCTGATAGCTACGCATGCGCGTTCACTGGAAAAAGACTGGAAATACTTTATCAGGTAACCAACGATGAGCAACATCGAAGTGCACAACGTCAATGTCGACTCACAGTACACACTGATTACGCCAGAGCAGTTGAAGACATCATTGCCGATGTCGGCATCCATCCACGACACGCTAGCGGACAGTCGACAGGTGATCGAGAATATACTTGATCGACGCGACAATCGAATTTTTGTGGTGGTAGGCCCCTGCTCTATCCACGATCCGACTGCGGCTATGGATTATGCTCGTCGCTTGAAGGCTCTGGCCGATGAACTGGCAGATACGCTGTATATCGTAATGCGCGTCTATTTTGAAAAGCCGCGTACCACGATCGGGTGGAAGGGTCTCGTGAACGACCCCTATCTGGATGACTCCTTCAAGATAGAGGAGGGACTGCATATTGCCCGTAAATTGCTACTGGACATTCTGGATCTGGGCTTGCCCACCTCTACCGAAGCGCTGGATCCGATTTCTCCGCAGTATTTGCAGGACCTGATAAGTTGGACCGCCATTGGCGCCCGTACCACTGAGTCACAGACTCACCGGGAAATGGCCAGCGGACTGTCCAGCCCGGTCGGCTTCAAGAATGGGACCGATGGTGGTCTTACCGTGGCGACCAACGCACTCAATTCCGTGGCCAAGCCCCATCGCTTTCTGGGTATCAATAGCCAGGGTCAGGTGTCGGTGTTTACGACGAAAGGTAACCCCTACGGTCACATAGTACTGCGCGGGGGAACGATGGGGCCAAACTACGATTCTGTCCATATAAAACTGTGTGAAGATGTACTCGACAAGGCTGGCGTTGCTCGCAACATCATGGTCGACTGCAGTCACGCGAATTCCAATAAGCAACCGGAGCTACAGCCGTTGGTCGTGGAAAATGTGGCTAATCAGATTCTCGAGGGCAACACATCGATCATCGGACTGATGATCGAAAGCAATTTGCGCGCCGGTAACCAGGCCATCCCGGCGAATCTGGACGAACTGGAGTACGGGGTATCGGTCACGGATGGTTGTATCGATTGGGAAACCACTGAGCTTTGCCTTCGAACCATGCATGACAAGCTGAAAAATACGCTGCTACTGCGCCGCTCCATATCCAGTTGAGCAACCTACCAGCCGCAGCTCCTCCCTAAGTTAATTGCTTAGTAATAGGCCTGTGATGTGTCGCTGTGGTCAGTTGTATCCCGCACGCCCTGCAGTTGCGGAATTTGCTCCATCAACGTTTTCTCCACACCGCCCTTGAGGGTTTGGTCCACCGCACTGCAACCCTGGCAACCGCCACCAAACTGCAGTATAGCGATCATCTTCTCTGTAATTTCCACCAGACTCACTTCGCCGCCATGAGCGGCCAACGCAGGATTGACCTCGTTATAGAGTACATAATTGACACGATCTTCCAGGGAGCTATTGTCATCGACCCGGGGCAATTTGGCATTGGGAGCCTTGATGGTCAGTTGCCCCCCCATGCGATCCTTGGAATAGTCGACCAGGGCATCTTCCAGGAACGGGAGACTTTTCGCTTCATACCAGACCGTAAACTTTGCCAGTTCCTTGACTTCATCCCCTTCCTGCAGGTCACCTTCACGGCAGTAGGCTATACAGGTTTCGGCCCGGGGGGTACCGGGTTGGTTGATGAAGACTCGAACACCCAGGGCGTCGTCCTGTTTGGACAACAGTTCAGCCAGGTAATCCTGCGCTGATTCAGTAATGGTAACCATCGATTGATCCATTCCGAGTAATTTACTAGGTTAATATACCAAACTTGTGCACAAAGTGTGAGTTCTACTTGATACCGATCTTCAATGGAGTCGACAATCTGTTAATATTGCCAACTTTTTGACGGCGGAGAATCTACTCCGCTCACCGGCATAAGGCATCCTCATGGCAAGCGACAAACCCACTCCAGGGCTGCTGGAGCAAGCCCTGCAACAGCGTATCCTGATAATCGATGGTGCCATGGGCACAATGATTCAGGCGGAAAACCTCGTGGAAGCCGACTTCCGCGGGGAACGCTTTGCCGACCACGGCTCGGATCTTAAAGGCAACAATGAGCTTCTCAGCCTGACCCGTCCCGACATTATCGCGAAAATACACCGCCAGTACCTGGAAGCCGGTGCTGACATCATAGAAACCAATACATTCGGCAGCACAGCCATTGCCCAGGGCGACTATGGCCTGGCCGCACTGGCGCCGGAACAAAACCTCACTGCCGCGAGAATCGCTCGAAAAGTGGCGGATGAAATTACCGCCAAAACGCCGGATAAGCCCCGCTTTGTCGCAGGCGTTCTGGGACCAACGCCGAAAACTGCCTCAATTTCACCTGATGTCAACGATCCCGGCGCTCGCAGTATCAGCTTTGATGAATTGCGTCTCGATTATGCCAATGCGACGCGGGCACTTATGGCCGGTGGTGTCGACCTGATAATGATCGAGACAATTTTTGACACGCTCAATGCGAAGGCCGCGATATTCGCCGTTAAGGAAGTCTACGAGGAACTGGGTCGTGAATTGCCACTTATGATTTCAGTAACCTTCCCGGATATCAGCGGGCGCGTGCTGTCCGGACAGAATCCGGAGGCATTCTGGAACGCCGTGGCCCACGCAAAGCCATTGATAGTCGGCAGCAACTGCGGTCGACCCTATCGGGAGATCCGGCCCTTTATAGAAGATTTGTCGAATGCGGCTGACTGCTACTTCAGCGCGCATCTCAATGCGGGCTTACCCAACGCCTTCGGCGAATTCGACGAAACCCCGGAAATCATGGAGCAAGAGTTCAGCGAATTCGCGCGCCGCGGTTTTCTTAATCTGGCCGGTGGTTGTTGCGGGACGACTCCTGCCCATATCAGGGCGATTGCCCATGCATGCGAGGGCGTGGCACCCCGACCCTTGCCACAGCATGAGCAAGCCTGCCGCCTGAGTGGCCTGGAACCATTCAATATCACGAACGACAGTTTATTTGTAAACGTTGGGGAACGATGCAACGTTACCGGCTCTGCCAAGTTCAAGCGCTTGATTCTGGATGGACGCTACGATGAGGCTCTGGCAGTGGCTCGCACACAGGTGGAAGACGGCGCACAGATACTTGATATCAACATGGACGAAGGAATGCTGGATTCCCAGGCGGCCATGGTTACCTTTCTCAACCTGATTGCCTCGGAACCTGATATTTGTCGGATTCCTATCATGGTGGATTCCTCAAAATGGAATGTCATCGAGGCCGGGCTGAAGTGTATTCAGGGCAAGGCGATAGTGAACTCCATCAGTCTTAAGGCGGGAGAACAGGAATTTCTCGCCCAGGCCAGGTTATGCCAGCGCTATGGTGCGGCAGTGGTGGTCATGGCGTTCGATGAAAATGGCCAGGCTGATAACCTGCAGCGACGTAAGGATATATGCAAACGCTGTTACGACTTGCTCGTAGGAGAACTTGAATTCAACCCGAATGACATCATCTTCGACCCCAATATTTTTGCCATCGCGACCGGCATAGAAGAACACAACAACTATGCGGTGGAGTTCATTGAGGCAACGCGTTACATCAAGGCAGAATTGCCCGGAGCGCTAGTGTCCGGCGGCGTGTCAAACGTGTCGTTCTCCTTCCGCGGCAACGACGCCGTGCGCGAGGCCATTCACTCGGTGTTCCTGTACCACGCAATACAGGCCGGCATGGATATGGGCATCGTCAACGCGGGCCAATTGGCAGTCTATGACGAATTGCCAAACGATTTGCGCGAAGTGGTTGAGGACGTCATCCTCAACCGCAGTAATGACGCGACTGAACGACTGCTGGAACTGGCTGAACGCTACCGTGACACAGGCGGTGGCGAAGGTCGGGTAGAGGATCTCAGTTGGCGCGAACAGGACGTGGAAAAACGCTTGGCCCATGCACTGGTCAAGGGACTTAACACCTGGATTGTTGAAGATGCCGAAGAAGCCAGGCAGAAGTTTAAGCGTCCTATTGAGGTCATTGAGGGACCCTTGATGGATGGCATGAACATCGTCGGTGACCTTTTTGGCACAGGTAAGATGTTCCTGCCACAGGTGGTAAAAAGCGCCCGCGTGATGAAACAGGCTGTGGCGCATTTGCAGCCCTATATTGAACTGGAAAAAGAGGGTGGCAATTCCACCAACGGCAAAATCCTGATGGCGACAGTTAAGGGCGATGTGCACGATATTGGTAAGAATATTGTCGGCATTGTGCTGCAGTGTAATAACTTTGAGGTCATCGATCTGGGCGTAATGGTGTCCTGCGAAAAAATTCTTCAGGTCGCCAAGGATCAGCAGGTTGATATCATTGGTCTCAGCGGCCTGATTACTCCCTCGTTGGACGAAATGGTCCATGTCGCAAGCGAAATGCAGCGACTGGAGTTCAGCGTACCCTTGATGATAGGCGGAGCGACCACTTCAAAGGCGCATACTGCAGTCAAAATTGAGCCGCGATACAACCGGGACGTTGTCGTCTATGTACCAGATGCCTCACGCAGTGTTGCGGTAGCGACGCAGCTTTTGGGGTTGGGCAAGGAAAACTTCGTGCGCGAACTACAGGAGGAATACGTTGCCGTGCGCGAGCGTGTGGCTAACCGTAAGCCACGCGAAAAGACAGCTCAGCTATGTCGAAGCTATAGCGAATGCTCCGCAATTTGATTGGCAATCCTATCAGCCGCCCTGCCCTACGTTTCTCGGCACTCGGGTATTTGATGACTTTCCACTGGCGAAGCTGCTGGACACCATCGATTGGACCCCATTTTTCATTACATGGGAGCTCGCAGGAAAATTTCCAGCGATTCTGGAAGACAATGTCGTCGGAGCGCAAGCCAGTGAACTCTATCGCGATGCCCAGGTTATGTTGAAGCGTATTGTCGATGAAAAGCTGTTAACTGCTAAGGCCGCAGTCGGATTTTGGCCCGCGTCCCGCAGCGGCGCAGACGACATTGCGATCTACGCCGACGATTCCCGCAGCGAAGTAGTTGCTACGCTTCATCACCTGCGACAGCAGACTGAGAAGCCGGATGGTAAACGTAATGCCAGTCTGGCCGACTTTATTGCGCCGCTTGATGCCGGAGTCAGGGACTACATCGGCGGATTCTGCGTCACCACCGGTCATGGCGTCGATAAACTGGTGGCCGAGTTTGAGGCACAGCATGACGACTACAACAGCATTCTATTGAAATCCCTTGCTGACCGACTCGCAGAGTCCTTTGCCGAGTACCTGCACAGATTGGTGCGCAAGGAGTTGTGGGCTTATGACGACGAGCGAATCCCTGAGTACTGAAGAATTGATCAAGGAACGCTACCGTGGTATTCGCCCCGCGCCAGGTTATCCCGCCTGTCCGGACCACACGGAAAAGGCCACTCTTTTCCGGCTGCTTGATGCTACCAAGGCCTGTGATATCCGGCTGTCTGAAAATTTCGCCATGACCCCCGCGTCGTCCGTCAGCGGGTTCTACTTTTCGCATCCGGAGTCGCGCTATTTTGCAGTAGGAAAAATCGGTCGAGACCAGATCGAGAATCTGGCACAGCGCAAGGGGGAATCCATCGAGGTAATTGAGCGCTGGCTGCGCCCTAACCTGGACTACTGAGCGAAGGAGAAAGGGATGAACGAAAAAGAAGATGACAGCTCAAATGCACGAGAGAACCGTGGCAAACTGAACCCGCTGCAGGTTGTAGGCAGTGTACTAGCCGCTGGCCTGGGCGTGCAAAGTAGCAAAAACCGGGAGAGAGATTTTAAGCAGGGCCGTCTGGGCGTATTTATTGCCGCAGGCATTGTTTTCACCCTGCTATTTATCGGTATCGTGATATTTGTGGTTCAGATGGTACTTAGCGGAGCTGGTAAATAAGCCACTTCCTCCGAACAGCTCAGGTAGGCATACCGGATAACCAGATGTACATCGTGAACACCACGATGGCAATGATGGCGGTAACGGCAACTGAGTCGGCAACGCCGTCAGCGTTGCGCTCCTGGTTCAATTTGTCAGACATTGTATGCTCCAGAATATGAGGATGAATTGGCGGGGCATTATACCAACAATGGCTGCAATCCCAAGCAGTTAGGGCACCTTTCGAACATACCTGTGATTCCGCACTGGATGAGTCTAAGCTTATGAATATCATGACTATTTGTCAGTGACATTTTTCTGGTAAGGTAGCGAAGCTTTATACCCGGTGCGATTTGAGCCCGGTACAAGATCAGGAATTGTAAATGTACGTCTACGACCAGTACGATCAGAAAATTATCGATGAGCGGGTCGCCCAATACCGCGATCAGACCCGCCGTTTTCTGGCCGGAGAACTATCCGAAGAGGAATTCAGGCCACTGCGGTTGCAAAACGGGCTGTACGTCCAGCGTCTGGCGCCGATGTTGCGCATTGCTGTGCCCTATGGACTCATGAACAGTACTCAACTGCGCAAGCTGGCGGAGATTTCCAGGTCTTACGATAAAGGCTATGCGCATATCAGCACCCGACAGAACGTACAGTTTAACTGGCCCAGATTGGCCGAGGTGCCTGATATCCTGGCAGAACTTGCCACAGTGCAGATGCACGCCATTCAGACCAGCGGCAACTGCATCCGCAATACCACCACTGACCAACTCGCTGGCGTGGCCAGTGATGAACTTGAAGATCCCCGCCCCTACTGCGAAATCATTCGACAGTGGTCGACATTGCATCCGGAATTTGCCTTTCTTCCGCGCAAGTTTAAAATTGCAGTCTGCGGATCAACTCGGGATCGCGCCGCTATACACTTTCACGATATCGGTATTGAGTTAATAGCCAATGATCTGGGCGAGGTTGGCCTGAAAATAATGGTTGGTGGCGGCCTCGGTCGTACACCTGTAATCGGTTCCGTAGTATGTGAGTGGCTAAACAAAAAACACCTGTTGACCTATCTGGAATCCATTCTGCGGGTTTACAACAAGCATGGTCGCCGGGACAACAAATACAAAGCTCGTATCAAGATTCTGGTCAAGGCCATAGGTATCGACGCATTTCGGGAGGCCGTCGAACACGAGTGGAAAGCACTCAAGGACGGACCTTCGACCCTGACTGACGAGGAGTTAAACCGTGCTCGGTTATACTTCGACGCCCCTGATTACCAGATACTGGATGGCACTGTTGCCAGTTCCGAACTGGACGCGCAATGCACCCGGGACGGTATCTTTGGAAACTGGGTTAGGCGCAATACGCAAACGCACCGCATACCGGGCTATCGGATAGTGACAATTTCGCTCAAGGCCACAGGCTTTGCTCCCGGCGATGTGACCGCCGAGCAACTCGAGCTGCTTGCGGCATTATCAGATACTTACGCCTTCGGCGAAATTCGCAGTACGCATCAACAAAATCTGGTACTGGGTGATGTGCAAACTTCTCGCTTGTACGAACTTTGGCAGAACCTGCAGGCTGCTGGGTTGGCAACTCCGAATATCGGATATCTTACGGATATCATTTGCTGTCCTGGTGGTGACTATTGCTCCCTGGCAAATGCCAAATCACTGCCCGTGGCAGAGGCCATCCAGACGCGCTTTGATGACCTCGATTATATGTACGATCTGGGGCCGCTGGAACTTAATATCAGCGGCTGTATGAACGCCTGCGGCCATCATCACATCGGGCATATCGGCATTCTGGGAGTGGACAAAAAGGGCCAGGAGTTTTACCAAGTGTGCCTGGGCGGCAGCCAGTCCAAGGAAGCCTCGATAGGCAATATTCTCGGACCCTCCTTCAAACAGGAGGATATGCCCGACGTTATTGACAATATCCTGTCAACCTACGTGACGTTGCGCTGTGAGGAAGAGAGCTTTCTGGAGACATATCGCCGGGTCGGCATCGAGCCATTCAAGGAGCGCGTATATGCCCCGGCTGATTAAACAAGGCCATATCATAGAAGACGCTTGGTTACCCTTAAACGCGGCAATCGCTTTACCGGTATCGGGCCAAATATGCAACCTGCTACAGTGGCAACAACTTGTGGACAAAAACGGCAGCGCCGTGCAATTGGACTCCGGTCAGGAGCCCGTTCCCCTGTTCCCATTTCTGCGGGAAATTCAGCTTATTGGCATCAATTTTCCTGTGTTCACTGACGGGCGCGGTTTCTCTTACGCCCGCGACTTGCGCGAACGAGGCTACCGCGGAGAACTGCGAGCATGCGGTCATTTTATCCGTGATCAGATGACCTACCTGCACCGCTGTGGCTTCGATGCCTTTCAAATGGCCGACGAGTCAGGCCTGGACGCAGCACTGGCGAGCCTTACGGATTTTAGCGAATACTACCAGGCGTCCATCGACCAGCCACTGCCTTTGTTCCGTCGTCGGGCGCAAACAACCCACTGAGTTCCTATCCGCCAGAGGTTTGTTTACACTCCAGACCGGTCTGGCGGTAAAGAGCGGCACATGGACTTTAGTAGTATTACCTTTTCCTTTTTCATGATCTTTAGCGGGGCGGCTGTATTTGCGTCCCTCGCCCTATATACTCGCCAACCCCTCATCATTGCCTATATTGCGCTGGGTGCCTGCATTGGCCCCTACGGCCTGTCCATGGTCACAGACCTGACCCTGCTGACGGATATTGGCCATGTCGGTATTATTTTCCTGTTGTTTTTGCTCGGTCTGGACATGCAACCCCAGGCATTGTGGGCGACACTGCGTAAATCCACCGTGGTCGCTGTATTTAGCTCTGTGATCTTCCTGGCTGCGGGGTACGGTGTAGCGCTCCTGTTTGGCTACACGACCCTGGACAGCCTGGTAATAGGCGTAGCGATGATGTTTTCCTCAACCATCATCGGTATCAAACTCTTACCAACCACAGTTCTACACCACCGCCATATTGGTGAGTTGATGATTGGCCTGCTCTTGCTGCAGGATTTGTTAGCTATTGTCGTGCTCATGATGCTGCTGAGCGCTGCATCGAGTTCCAGTGACAGCATGGCAAGCGAAGTTGCAGTATCGTTACTCAGCCTGCCTCTGCTCGCCGGGACCGCACTGCTGTGTGTGCGTTTTGTCTTACTACCACTTATCACGCGCTTTGATCGCTTTCACGAATACATCTTTCTGCTGGCCATAGGTTGGTGTCTTGGCATGGCCGAAGCAGCCAACGCGCTGGGGCTTTCAGGAGAAATCGGTGCCTTCATTGCCGGGATCACGATTGCGACCAGTCCGATATCCCAGTACATCGCAGTAAGCCTGAAACCGCTGCGTGATTTTTTCCTGATTCTGTTCTTCTTCTCGGTGGGCGCGCGCTTTGATCTGGCGGTACTCCACCAGGTACTGGCCCCTGCCCTACTTCTGGCGGTGCTGATACTGTGCCTTAAACCTGTCGTTTACCGCTATTTACTCAAAGGGGTCAGTGTAAAGCGCAGCCTGGGCTGGGATTTGGGATTCCGGCTCGGTCAGGCGAGCGAGTTCTCCCTGCTCATCGCCTACGTTGCCATTGGCGGAGCACTCATATCGGAGCAGGCCTCCCTGTTGATCCAGGCCACTACGATTATCACATTGGTGGTATCTTCGTACATTGTGGTGCTCAACTATCCGACTCCCATCGCTATTTCGGATCATTTGCGCCGGGATTGAATCGGGATCAAAAAAAACCGGCCAAAAGGACCGGTTTCTTCACAGCGGATTCAACGCCTACAACATTGCTTCAAACTCGGGAAGCGCGACAAACAAATCGGCTACCAAACCGTAATCAGCAACCTGAAAAATCGGTGCGTCTTCGTCTTTGTTGATGGCAACAATTACCTTGGAGTCCTTCATGCCTGCCAGATGCTGAATCGCACCGGATATACCGACGGCAATGTACAGGTCAGGAGCGACGATTTTGCCTGTCTGGCCAACCTGCATGTCATTGGGCACAAAACCGGCGTCAACAGCTGCTCGCGAGGCGCCAATTGCGGCGCCCAGCTTGTCAGCAATACCGTCTAGCAGTTTGAAGTTTTCTCCGTTTTGCATGCCTCTGCCGCCGGAAATCACCACTGAGGCAGATGTCAGCTCCGGACGTTCCGATACAGCTACTTCCTCATTCACGAAGGAAGAGATGCCAGCATCGTGTACGGCAGTTAACGCTTCGATTATAGCTGAGCCTCCAGTGGCGGGAGCGGCGTCATAGGCCGTGGTGCGCACGGTGATAACTTTTTTGGCGTCTGTGCTCTGTACCGTTGCGATCACGTTGCCGGCGTAGATAGGACGTTGGAAGGTGTCAGCGGATACAACCAAGCTCACTTCCGAAATCTGTGCGACATCCAATAGCGCGGCCACGCGTGGCATAAAGTTCTTACAGTTGGGTGTAGCTGGAGCCAGTATGTTGTCGTAGCCAGCGGCGACTTCCGCGATCAACAGGCTGACATTCTCCGCCAACTGGTGCTCGTAGACTGCATGGTCAGCCACCAATACCTTACCGACGCCGGGCACGGTCACGGCAGCTGCAGCCACCTCGCCACAATTGGCGCCGGCTACCAGTATATCGATCGCGCCGCCCATCGCCTGGGCTGCGGCAACCGTGTTAAGTGTGGATACCTTCAGGTTCTTGTTGTCGTGTTCCGCAATAACCAGAGTACTCATGATATTACCTTCGCCTCGTTCTTCAGTTTATCGACCAACTCCGCAACATCCTTGACCTTGATACCAGCCTGGCGCGCAGCGGGAGGCTGGACTTTTACCCGGGACAGGTGGGACGTTACCGCCACACCGAGATCCTCCGGAGTAAATACGTCCAACGGCTTCTTCTTTGCTTTCATAATGTTGGGAAGAGACGCATAACGCGGCTCGTTGAGACGCAGATCAGTGGTTATGATGGCAGGAAGCTTGAGGCTCAGGGTTTGCAGACCACCATCGATTTCGCGGGTGACATTGACCGTGTCACCAGACACAACCACCTTGGAGGCAAAAGTACCCTGTCCCATGTTTGCCAGGGCACCAAGCATTTGTCCAGTCTGGTTATTGTCACCGTCAATAGACTGCTTACCCAGAATGACCAATTGCGGCTTTTCCCTATCGACCACGGCCTTGAGCAATTTAGCGACGACCAGAGGTTCTACATTTCCCTGTGTCTCCACCTGAATACCCCGGTCAGCCCCCAGGGCCAGTGCTGTGCGGATCTGCTCCTGACAACTTTTGTCGCCAACAGAAACCGCGATAACCTCAGTCGCGATACCGGCTTCCTTGAGGCGGATAGCTTCTTCAACAGCAATTTCGCAGAATGGGTTGATAGCCATCTTGACGTTATTGAGATCAACATCACTGCCATCGGCTTTGGCGCGTACCTTGACGTTGTAATCAACGACGCGCTTAACAGCAACAAGAACCTTCATGGATTCTCCATAGACTTTTTCAGGTGGGTTAGAAGTGGCTGTAGTAACAATCAACAGCTACAGGCCGGTGAACATGGCGGGGTATGTTGCCCACAAAAATGCGCGGGGTCAAGCGTCATAACGGCCCTTGAAGCTGGCCTTTTTTCCCCTACCAAGGATTATCTCTGTGGTGGATTTATAGTTTTTAATCGTTAAAAATTATATACTTGCGCCCCTTCCAGAGATGGGGCCGAGACCCGGACCAGAAACCAGAGCAGGAGAACAGTGCAGTGGAACGTGAATCTATGGAGTTTGATGTTGTGATCGTCGGCGCCGGTCCCTCAGGCTTGTCCGCGGCCTGTCGCATCATGCAACTGGCACGCGATAAAGGCCAGGAAATCACGGTTTGTGTTGTGGAGAAGAGTTCAGAGGTCGGAGCTCACATCCTGTCTGGCGCGGTACTTGAACCGCGCGCACTGAACGAGCTCTTTCCCAACTGGCAGGAGTTGGAAGCACCGGTCAGGACGCGGGTTACAAGTGACCGGTTTTTCTTTTACCTCAACCAAAAAACTGCTATTAAACTTCCGAACTTCATGATTCCCAAACCCACGCATAACGAAGGCAATTATATTGTCTCCATGGGCAATGTTTGCCGCTGGCTGGCCCAACAGGCGGAGGGGCTGGGAGTTGAGATCTACCCTGGCTTCGCGGCAGCGGAGGTTCTCTATCATGCGGATGGACGAGTCAAAGGAATCGCCACGGGTGATATGGGTATTAGTGCCACTGGCGAGCACAAGGATAGCTACATGCAAGGCATGGAATTACATGCAAAATATACCCTATTCGCCGAGGGGTGCCGCGGACACCTCGGAAAGCAGTTGATCAAGAAGTTTTCACTGGATGCCGGCAAAGACCCTCAGCACTATGGTATCGGTATCAAGGAAATCTGGGAAATTCCACCAGAAAGACACATAGAGGGACTGGTTATTCACGGACTTGGCTGGCCCTTGAGCGAGAGTAATTCCGGCGGCGGGGCATTCATGTATCACGCTGAGAACAACCAGCTCTACATCGGCCTGATTGCCGACCTCAATTACAGCAACCCGCACATGAGCCCGTTTGAGGAGTTTCAGCGCTGGAAGCATCACTCCGAGACCCTCAAATATCTCGAAGGGGGCACCCGGCTTGTTTACGGCGCCCGTGCAATCGCCAAAGGGGGATTTAACTCACTGCCCAAAATGCACTTTCCCGGAGGTTTGCTGATTGGTTGCGATGCTGGCACGTTAAATAGCGTCAAAATCAAGGGCAACCACACTGCCATGAAAAGTGGCCTGCTGGCGGCGGAGGCCGTCGTTGAAGCGCTTGCACAGGGCGAATCTGCTCCAGCCGATTTGGGATCCTATGCACGCAAGATGGATTCCTCCTGGTTATACGATGAGCTTTATACTACTCGCAACTTTTCCGGTTTCATGCATAAATTTGGCTTCCTGCTGGGAGCCGCCATGGTGTGGATTGACCAGAATATATTCGGCGGCAAACTGCCCTTTACTCTGAACGACGACAAGCCAGACTACGCAGCCCTGAAACCAGCCGCGCAGTGTAAGAAAATTCACTATCCGAAGCCGGATAACACCTTAAGCTTCGACCGCTTGTCCTCGGTGTTTCTGTCAAATACCAATCATGAGGAGGACCAGCCCTGTCATCTCACGCTGATCGATCCCAGTGTTCCAATAGCCAAAAATCTCCCGCTTTACGATGAACCTGCACAACGCTATTGCCCGGCGGGTGTCTATGAGATTGTAGAGGATGCAGCTGGTCAGCGCTTCCAGATAAACGCCCAGAATTGTGTGCATTGCAAGACCTGTGACATCAAGGATCCGTCACAAAACATTGTCTGGGTTACACCGGAGGGCTTTGGTGGACCTAATTACCCCAATATGTAGATGCCATCACCGGTGCCACCTACGTAGTTGGCAGTCTGAATTCAAACGCGCCTGACTTCAGGATCATGCTGCCATCCCGAGGTTCCGCCAAATCCACCAACCTGTACCACGCAGACCGTGTACATATTGCTGTCAAACCATAGGGGAGACTTAATGCAGCAATATTATCCGCTGCTGAGTCGAGAAACAGTGGATGTTGCTCGCTCACCACAATTTGCCTCCCAGTATTGAGTGTCGCCTCGAGCATTTGCACACCAGCCACTTCCAACACATGGATATCGGTAACAAGCAATGGATGCGATTCAACCACAACGCGCCACTTTTCCCTAGGTGTCACGAGATAATATTCGTCGTCGTCTTCTCGACGCAAGATACTGGCAAACAACCGTACCAGTGCCTCCCTTTCTATTTTAACTCCATCGTGGTACCAAGTGCCCTGAGTATTGATGCGTATAGGAATGTCACCACTGAGTGCTGGATGCCACAAATGCAATGGTGGTGAGTCAAAATTCCGGCGAGCTGCGACTTGCCCCGCCAGAGATTCAAGAGGGACTTTCATCTTCATGCCTCTGGTTTCCGTTTCCTGGATGCGTTATAAAAGTTACAATCATCGCCGCAATAGATCATATGATTAACCGGACTACTCACCGTACTTTGATCTTATCAAATATCCCTTCCTGTATTTTCATCACCATGCCGACAGACAAGCGCCTAATCGCCCTGCCAGCGAGCTTCTGGCCTGAGTGCACAGGAAAACGGAATGTATATTAGCGCAGACCAGGATCTAAACTCGCTACGGAACGATACCCAGTAACTTGTCCGATGTGGACTACTACGCGCAGTCGCCAATCAAGCGGACGTTGATGACGCCATGTATTGCCTGCATTCTCTCCAATACATCATGTTCAGGTCGCGTACCGATATCAATAAGATTGTAAGCAACCTCATCGCGACTCTTATTGAGCATGTCGATAACGTTGATATTTTCATCCGCCAAAATTGCAAGCACGCTTCCTAGAATTTTGGGGACATTCTCATTCGTTACTGACAGGCGACAACCACTGACACGATCCAGCTGCAAGCTTGGGAAATTAACGGCATTGCGAATGTTGCCGTTTTCGAGAAAATCCCGCAGTTGCTCGGCAGCCATAATGGCGCAATTATCCTCCGCCTCGTCTGTGCTCGCACCAATATGAGGCATCAATATCACGTCATCACGGCCTATTAGGGGCGGGGTTGGAAAATCGGCTATATATTTTCGAAGTTGACCAGCATCTAGGGCTTGCAGCAATGCATCCTGGTTGACGATTTCCTGCCGCGCAAAGTTAAGAAGACAGGTACCAGGACGCATGACGCTCAGTAATTCTGTATTGATCAAACCACGCGTCGAATCCAGTACAGGCAAATGCAGACTGATATAGTCACTCCGCGCAAATAGCGCCGAAAGGGTGTCTGCCTTGCGCACTTGGCTAGAAAGCCTCCACGCTGCCTCAACCGACAGGGCTGGATCGAAACCTATAACCTCCATCCCCAAAGTCAGTGCCATCTCTGCGACCAGAGACCCTATAGCACCAAGACCAACAACACCCAAGACTTTGCCGACTAACTCTCTTCCTTTGAATTGCTTCTTTTGTAACTCGAGTGTCTTGTTCAGTTCACTTTCATCCTGAATATTACCGAGCGTACGGACATAATCGATACCTTCGATGACACCTCGAGAGCCTAGCAACAGGCCTGTAGCAACTAATTCCTTAACCGCGTTGGCATTTGCACCGGGGGAGTTGAATACGGGAATTCCGCGAGCAGTGCATGTTGCAACGGGGATATTATTTACGCCTGCGCCAGCGCGCGCGATCGCCAGGACGGACTCAGGGATATGTTCTTCCTGTAGCTTGTAACTCCGTAACAAAATAGCATCGGGCTGCGAGAACTCACTGGCGATCTCGTAACGATCGCGCGGCAGGCGCTCCAAGCCCTTGAGCGAGATCTGGTTTAGAGTCAGTATTTTTTTCGCCATGTCCGCCTCAAATTGAAAAACATTAGAGTGTTGATATTTCTGCACGTTCGCGCAAAGCCCTCTGGAATTCGTTGTTTATGAGACTGGCGGAATCGCCAGCCAACATTTGTTGCAATTGCTTTCTCTTCTCGTCTGTCAGAGACTTATACTCTCCCATACTGACCCGCTGCAATTCAAGAATGATGGCGTCTCCGTTTGGCGTTATTATAAAGTCTGTAGCAGTGCTATCTGGCTCCGGCGGTGGTAATTCAAAAATACGTTGCAAGACCTCCGGGGGAACTTTGATATTGCGTCGGTCAACGCCCAGTTCAACCTGTAATGGATAACCCTGGGAACTTGCAAACTGGTCAATTGCAAGGCCTGAGCGTAGTTGCTTCAGGGCGCCATCGGATTCAGCTGCGACCGCTGCGCGCGCCGTTTCACCGGCAATTGCAGCCACCACATCATCCCTAACAGATAACAGCGGTTTTACCTCGGGGACATTGTGGTTGCGCACGCGCAAGACGACAAATTTGTCTCCCTCTAGTTCGATCACCTCACTATTGTTGCCGGAATCCTTTACCTCCTCAGAAAAGGCGGCCTCGAGCAAAACAGGATTAGAAAACAATCCCTGATTTTGCGTTCGTGTCACTGCATCCGCCTGCTTGACAACCAGGTTCAGTTCCTTGGCGGGATAGCCCAGATCCTCCGCATTAAATGCGAGATCTTTCAAAGACTCCGCCGTTCGTAAAAGAACGATACGCGCTTCATCTGTTTGAATTTTCTCCTGCAATTGTTGGCGCAGGTCCTCCAGGCTCGGTTGCTCGCCATTTTTCTGTTCCGTCACCATAATCAAATGTGTTCCTGCTTCTGTTTCAACCGGGCCTGAGACAACGCCTGGCTGTAACTTTGCTATCGCCGATTCCATTGGTTCGGGAAATGTATCTCCGCTGGAATAACCCAAGTCGCCACCCTTGTCGGCAGAGCCCACATCCTGGGAGAATTCCTTTGCGACATCGGCAAATGGCACGCCTGCTGAGAGTCTCGCCTGGGCCTCTTCTATACGCTGCTTCACATTGGTCTCATCCCCAGACTCAAACAGGATATGGGATACGCGGTTTTGCGTTTTGAACTGGGCTTCCTGCTTAGCAAGTTCGTACGCTTCCTGAATAGCACTCTCGTCTACCGGTTGACGAAAATCATCGAGCGTCAGCTCAAGATAATCGATGTCAACTGACTCCGGAGTACGATAATCTTCCTGATGGGCACTGTAATAGGTCTCTATCTGAGCTTCAGTTACAGGCTTAGTGGAAGTAAATTTTTCTATTGGTATAGTAAAATAGCGCAGATCGCGTTGTTCCCATATCACGCGTGTGTTCAGCTCCAGTTCCCAGGGCGTTATAAACTCGCTGCCGGCAAGCCCGCTGCGCAGTTGACTCAGCAACATATCATCGCGCAGGCTTTGCTTAAAATAGCCGGGGGTATAACCGGCACTAGATAGAACACTCTTGTATAACTCGGGTGAAAATACTCCATCGACCTGGAACTGCTCCATACTTCCAACTACAGTTCCAATTTCATGCTCTGATATTGCTAGTTTCATTGCTGCTGCCGATTGCATGAGAAGTTTGCGGTTAATCAACGCTTCAAGGGCCTGTGGACGAAGGCGATCATCGTCAAGTATAGCCGGATCAAGCTTTTCCCCCATCATCGCAACCAAGCGACGCTTTTGCGTATCCAACACCTGTTGCAGTTCTTCCGGATAGATTGGCTCACCATTAATCTCCGCGATCTCATTTCCCCCACCATTGAGTAGAATGGACTCAATGCCAAAAAATGCAAACGAGATGACGATTAAACCCACCACGATCTTAGCGGTGGTGCCCTGTGTGTATTTACGTATGTTTTGCAGCATGAATAATACTCACAAAAAATAAAAAAAAAGCGCACAAAATCGTGCGCCTTTTCAACGGGATCTATTAATCACCTGCAAGTTGATTCCAGATGATATCGCAATGTGGTACCTGCGCTTGCAGACACCATTGATTCAAGAATTAAGGGCGTCTTTCAAAGCCTTACCCGGCTTGAATCCAGCCACTTTGGAAGCTTTGATTTGTATCGTAGCGCCCGTCTGTGGATTGCGGCCATTGCGTGCGTTACGCACCTTCACAGAAAAAGTACCGAAGCCTACAAGGGCAACCTGTTCACCATTCTTCAGTTCGTTAGTTATGCTATCCAGTACGGCGTCCAGTGCACGCCCAGCAGAAGCTTTTGGTAGATCTGCTGCCATTGCAATCGCGTCAATCAGTTCGGTTTTATTCATAATTATCCCCTCGAAATTTATCTCTGCAGAAGTTGTATGTTGTCTCGTAAGAAACATGTAACCGGGCTATGAATCGTCCATTCCCCCGGTTTTCAGTTAAAATGTTGCATGGTGTCTTGGGTGCGGTCGTCAGCCCAAAAAAACTCCACGCATGTGGCCGCAAGACTTTATACTAGAGCGGGAATGCGGGTCAATATTCTTCACGCCTGTTAGTGCGTATTTATCCGATTTTTTTCGTCCTTATTCTTTTCAGCAGTGGCTGCCATGGTATCCGCGAGAAACTCTTCATCGCTAAGTGGCTCGGGCATTGATTCCAAAGCCAACGCCAGCACTTCATCAATCCATTTCACCGGACGAATATTGAGATGCTCCTTAATATTAGCGGGCACTTCTTTCAGGTCTCGCTCATTTTCCTTTGGAACAATCACCGTCTTGATACCTCCTCGACGGGCCGCCAATAGCTTTTCCTTGAGACCACCGATAGGTAACACCTCGCCACGTAGTGTTATTTCACCAGTCATAGCTACATCTGAGCGAACGGGAATACTGGTCAGCACTGAAACCAGTGCAGTGCACATGGCAACCCCTGCACTGGGGCCGTCCTTTGGCGTCGCCCCCTCGGGTACATGTATGTGCACATCATGATTTTCGTGGTAGTTAGCCGGAATACCCAACATCTGCGAACGACTGCGAACAACAGTTGTAGCAGCTTGAATAGACTCCTGCATGACATCACCGAGCGAGCCTGTCTGCACATGGCGCCCCTTGCCTGGAACAGCTACCGCCTCAATAGTAAGTAATTCTCCGCCTACTGAGGTCCATGCCAGTCCGGTGACCTGACCTATCTTGTTGGTTTCCTCAGCAATACCGTAGTTGAATTTCCTCACACCCAGTAAATCGGGTAGCATTTCTGCGGTGACGGTTGTACCTGTAGATATTTCACCCAGAGTAAAGGCCTTGACTATCTTGCGGCAAACCTTGGCAATTTCCCGCTCCAGCGAACGTACGCCGGCTTCCCGGGTATAGTAGCGAATAATATCGATCACCATGTCCTGGGCTATCAGTAACTCGTTTTCTTTTAGGCCATTAAGTTTGATTTGCTTTGGAATCAGGTAGCGTTCAGCGATATTTAACTTCTCATCCTCGGTATAACCAGGAATTCTAATAACCTCCATGCGATCCAGTAACGCAACAGGAATATTCATAGTGTTAGAAGTACAAACGAACATGACATCGGACAAATCGTAGTCTACTTCCAGATAGTGATCGTTGAAGGCGTGATTTTGCTCCGGATCAAGCACTTCCAACATGGCAGAGGCCGGATCACCACGATGGTCTGTGCCCATTTTGTCGATTTCATCGAGCAAAAAAAGCGGGTTTTTTACACCGGCTTTGGACATTTTCTGCAACAATTTGCCCGGCATTGAACCAATATAGGTACGTCGATGGCCGCGTATCTCGGCCTCATCGCGCACCCCACCGAGCGCCATGCGTACAAATTTTCGATTGGTCGCGCGCGCGATGGACTCTCCCAGGGAGGTCTTTCCCACGCCTGGTGGACCCACGAGACACAATACAGGACCCCTGACCTTGCGCACTCTCTTTTGAACTGCCAAGTACTCCAGGATGCGGTCTTTAACCTCATCAAGACCATAGTGGTCCTGATCCAATATGGCCGAGGCACGCTTGAGATCATGCTTGACTTTACTGCGTTTTGTCCAGGGAACGCTAACCATCCAGTCGATATAGCTGCGCACCACCGACGCCTCCGCAGACATGGGGGACATCATTTTGAGTTTACTCAGTTCAGATTGAGCTTTGTTTTTTGCTTCTTGAGGCATCATCGCCTTGTCAATTCGAGCCTGCAGTTCATCCAATTCATTGGGTGCTTCATCCATATCACCCAGTTCTCTCTGAATAGCCTTCATTTGCTCATTCAGGTAATACTCACGCTGACTCTTCTCCATCTGCTTTTTGACACGTCCGCGAATACGCTTTTCTACCTGAAACAGATCAATTTCAGCGTCCATAAGCCCCATGATGTGTTCCAATCGGGTGCGAATTCCGGAGATTTCGAGAATATTTTGTTTTTCGTCCAGCGGGACACTCATGTGGGCCGCAATCGTATCTGCCAGTCTCCCTGGCTCATCAATACCTGTGAGAGAAGTCAGTACCTCCGCGGGTACCTTTTTGCTCAAATTTACGTATTTTTCGAACTGGGCAATAGTGGAGCGAAGTAGCAATTCCGCCTCACCTTCGGGAATATCCTCGCTGATAATTTCTCTGACACCTGCCACAGTGAAAGGTCCCTTGTCATCAACATTGTCTACAGCTGCTCGATAGCTTCCTTCCACCAGCACCTTGATGGTGCCATCCGGGAGTTTCAGTAACTGCAGAATATTGGAGACAGTGCCTACCTGATAAATGCCATCTGCAGCGGGGTTGTCGTCTGCCGGGTTGCGTTGTGCCACCAACAAGACTTGCTTGTCATTGGCCATTGCATCTTCCAAGGCTTCGATCGACCTTTCTCGACCGACGAACAGCGGTAGCACCATATGAGGATAAACGACTACATCTCGCAATGGCAGCAGAGGTAACTCAACGACAGAGGAAGAACCCATAAAAATCTCCGGGTTTTGTAGGTAACTAATCTATTGAGCGTGTATTTGGGGATGTGCTCACCCAAAAAAACAAGTATACGCTTACCGATTTTGCACGTAACGCTGAGTTTCTCGAAGCAGATTCGGAGAAACGCTGCAGGCAAATCTACTAATCGTCCGTAGAGGCCACTCGGGCTGTTGGCTCACTGTTTTGATAAACCAGAAGGGGCTCAGAGTCGCCGCGGATAACTGACTCGTCGATAACAACTTTGCTTACGTCTTCGAGTGACGGAATGTTATACATGGAGTCAAGAAGTACGCCTTCTAGTATAGAGCGCAATCCACGAGCACCAGTTTTTCGCTCCATGCCTTTCTCGGCGATGGCACGAAGACCATCTTCGCGAAAATCCACCTCAACACCCTTCCATTTCAAACAGCTTACTATACTGTTTGGTCAGGGAGTTCTTGGGTTCTGTAAGGATCTGTACGAGTGCCTCCACATCCAACTCTTCCAAAGTAGCAATAATCGGCAAACGACCGACAAACTCGGGTATCAAGCCATAATGCACTAGATCTTCCGGCTCCAATTGCGACAATAGTTCACCAACGTTGCGCTTCTCATCTTTGCTCTTCACCTCGGCACCAAAACCGATGCCGCCTTTCTCTGAGCGGTTACGGATGACCTTTTCAAGTCCAGCAAATGCACCGCCACAGATAAACAGGATATTGGAGGTATCGACCTGCAAGAACTCCTGTTGAGGATGCTTGCGACCTCCCTGCGGCGGCACGGATGCGATGGTTCCCTCGATTAGCTTAAGCAATGCCTGTTGTACACCTTCTCCGGAAACATCACGGGTGATTGAAGGGTTGTCGGATTTGCGCGATATTTTGTCTATTTCGTCAATATAGACGATACCCACTTGGGCTTTCTCTACATCGTATTCACATTTTTGTAAGAGCTTCTGGATAATGTTTTCGACATCCTCCCCAACATAGCCCGCCTCAGTGAGTGTCGTAGCATCGGCAATGGTAAACGGTACATCAAGGAGACGCGCCAGGGTTTCTGCCAACAATGTCTTTCCACTTCCGGTGGGACCCACTAGCAGTATATTACTTTTGCCCAACTCTACTTCGTCACGACTCTTGCTATGACGCAGGCGCTTGTAGTGGTTATATACAGCTACAGCTAAAACCTTCTTGGCCCTATGTTGACCGATCACGTAATCGTCAAGGATGGCCTTGATTTCCTGCGGCACAGGTAAATGATCCTGTTTCGCATTTGAGCTACTCTCCTGCACTTCTTCGCGAATAATATCGTTGCAAAGATCAACACATTCATCACAAATGAATACCGATGGGCCGGCGATCAGTTTACGGACCTCATGTTGGCTCTTACCACAGAAAGAGCAGTACAACAGCTTGCTGCCATCGTCACCCGATTTGGTGGTTTTCTCGCTCATCCCGCCGCCCTACGTCCTAAAATTGTGTCTACATATCTATCAGACAGTTCCAAAGTGATGTTTTTTTGCGCTATTTGCAAGTCCCTAATGGAACTAAATCATATTATTGGGACTTATTTCCGGGTAATTTCCCGGCACTTGCACGGCTTAAAACTACCTCATCCACAAGACCATACTCCTTGCTTTGTTCGGCGTTCATAAAGCGATCACGCTCGGTATCTCGTTCTATGGTCTCAAGGCTCTGACCAGTGTGCTCCGCCATCAGTTCATTGAGTCGCTGGCGAATGATTAGGATTTCCCGGGCCTGGATATCGATATCCGTAGCCTGTCCCTGAGCGCCGCCACTGGGCTGGTGAATCATAGTGCGTGCATTGGGCAGACAAAAGCGCTTGCCGCGAGCACCACCGGCAAGCAGGAATGCGCCCATGGAGGCTGCCTGCCCGATACACATGGTACTAACATCAGGTTTGATAAACTGCATAGTATCGTATATCGACAGTCCGGCTGTAACGGATCCACCGGGAGAGTTGATATACAAATGAATATCCTTGTCCGGATTCTCTGACTCGAGGAACAGAAGTTGGGCGACTATCAAATTGGCCATATAGTCCTCCACTACGCCCACCGCGAATATGACACGCTCTTTCAATAGTCTGGAGTAAATATCATAGGAGCGCTCACCACGAGCTGTTTGCTCCACCACCATGGGAATCAGTCCCATGGTGGTGGAGCAAACAGCTCGTGGTGAGCGCTCCTACGATATTTACTCCAGACTATTGAAAGAGCGCGTCATATTCGCGGTGGGTGTAGTGGAGGACTACATGCACCATGTTTATAGTCGCTCAACTTCTGTTCCTCGAGTCAAGAATCCGGACAAGGACATCCATTTGTACGAAACTCTCCTGGTGGAACGATACGTAACAGCCGGGCTGTCGATATACGATACTATGCAGTTTATCAAACCTGACGTTAGTACCATGTGTATCGGACAGGCGGGCTCCATGGGCACCATCCTACTTGCAGTGTCGCGGCAAGCGCTTTTTGTCTGCCCCCAACGCGCGCACTATGATTCATCAGCCCAGCGGTGGCGCTGCGGGGCAGGCTACGGATATCGATATCCAGGCCCGGGAAATCCTAATCATTCGCCAGCTGAATGAACTGATGGCGGAGCACACCGGTCAGAGTCTTGAGACCATAGAACGGGATACCGAGCAATAGTTTCAGTGAACACCCCAAACGAGGTATGGTCTTGTGGACGAGGTTGTTGGAGCGAGCGAGTACTGGGAAATTACCCGGAAATAAGTCCGAATAATTCGATTTTGTTCTTCAGGGGACTTGCAAATAACGCAAAAAAACATCACTTTGGAACTGTCTGAGATAGGTACGCAGGCACAATTTTAGGACGTCAGGCGGCTCGATGAAACAAACCACCAAATCAGGGTGACGATGGCAGCAAGCTGTTGTACTGCTCTTTCTGTGGTAAGAGCCAACATGAGGTCCTTAAACTGATCGCCGGCCCATCGGTATTCATTTGCGATGAATGTGTTGATCTTTGCAACGATATTATTCGCGAAGAGGTGCAGGAAGTAGCACCAATGCGAAACAGGATCATCTACCTGTGCCGCAGAAAATAAAAGCCATCCTTGACGATTATGTGATCGGCCAACATGAGCCAAAAAAGTTCTAGCTGTGGCGGTATATAATCATTATAAACGCCTGCGTCATAGCAAGAGTCGTGACGAAGTAGAGTTGGGCAAAAGCAATATACTGCTAGTGGGTCCGACCGGAAGTGGGAAGACATTATTGGCAGAAACATTGGCGCGTCTCCTTGATGTACCTTTTACGATTGCCGATGCAACGACACTCACCGAGGCGGGCTATGTTGGGGAAGATGTCGAGAAAACATAATCCAAAAGCTCTTGCAAAAATGTGAGTACGATGTAGAAAAAGCGCAAGTCGGTCTCGTCTACATAGACGAAATAGATAAAATATCCCGCAAATCGGATAACCCTTCGATTACCCGTGATGTTTCCGGAGAAGGTGTGCAACAGGCATTGCTTAAGTTAATTGAGGGTACTATCGCATCCGTGCCACCTCAGGGAGGTCGCAAGCACCCTCAACAGGAGTTCTTGCAGGTCGATACCTCCAACATTCTGTTTATCTGCGGCGGTGCTTTCGCCGGGCTTGAAAAGGTCATCCGTAACCGCTCTGAGAAAGGCGGTATCGGTTTTGGTGCCGAGGTGAAGAGCAAAGATGAGAAGCGCAACGTTGGTGAACTATTGTCACAATTGGAGCCGGAAGAATAGTGCATTATGGGTTGATACCCGAGTTTGTCGGTCATCTGCCCGATCATTGCTACTTTGGAAGAGTTGGATGTGGAGGCACTAGTACAGATCCTTACAGAACCCAAGAACTCCCTGACCAAACAGTATAGTAAGCTGTTTGAAATGGAAGGTGTTGAGGTGGACTTTCGCGAAGATGGTCTTCGCGCCATCGCCGAGAAAGGCATGGAGCGAAAAACCGGTGCTCGTGGACTGCGCTCTATTTTAGAAGGCGTACTTCTTGATTCCATGTATAACATTCCGTCACTCGAACGTAAGCAAGGTCGTTATTGACGAGTCAGTTATCCGCAGTGACTCTGAGCCCCTTCTGGTTTATCAAAACAGTCAGCCAACACCCCGAGTGGCCTCAACGGACGATTAGTAGATTTGCCTGCAGCATTCCTCCTTATCTGCCTCGGGAACCTCACCGTTAGGGGCAGAATCATTAGGCGGTACTTATTTTGGGGAGAGCACCCCCAAGTACTCGTTCAATAGGTTAGTTATTCGCATAACCCGGAGATTTTTATGGGTTCTTCCTCTGTCGTTGAGTTACCTTTGCTGCCATTGCGCGATGTCGTCGTTTATCCTCACATGGTGCTACCGCTGTTCGTCGGTCGAGAGCAGTCAATCGAAGCCTTGGAAGATGCAATGGCCAATGACAAGCAAGTCTTGTTGGTGGCACAACGGAACCCTGCGGTCAACAACCCCGCTGTAGATGGCATTTATCAGGTAGGCACCGTCTCCAATATTCTGCAGTTACTGAAACTCCCGGATGGCACCATCAAGGTGTTGGTGGAAGGAAGCTATCGAGCAGCAGTAGAGAATGTTGATGACAAGGGCCTCTTCTTGTTGCGGGTGTCAGAGAAATTATTACGAGATATTCCCGAAAGAGGCGGAATTGCTACTTCGCTCCACTATTTCCCAGTTCGAAAAATACGTAAATCTGAGCAAAAAGGTACCCGCAGAGGTACTAACTTCCCTCCACAGGCATTGATGAGCCGGGGAGATTGGCAGATACGATTGCGGCCCACATGAGTGTACCGCTTGACGAAAAACAACATATTCTGAAAATGTCTGGAATTCGCGCCCGATTAGAACACATCATGGGGCTTATGGACGCTGAGATTGATTTGTTTCAGGTAGAAAAGCGTATTCGCGGACGTGTCAAAAAGCATATGGAAAAGAGTCAGCGTGAGTATTACTTGAATGAGCAAATGAAGGCTATTCAGAGAGAACTGGGTGATATGGATGAAGCACCCAATGAATTGGATGAACTTCAGGCACGAATTGACAAGGCGATGATACCTCAAGAAGCGAAAAGCAAAGCTCAATCCGAACTGAGTAAGCTCAAAATGATGTCCCCCATGTCTGCGGAGGCGTCGGGGTGCGCAGCTATATCGACTGGATGGTTAGCGTTCCCTGGACCAAACGCAGTAAAGTCAAGCACGATCTAAACCTGCCTCGGCCATATTGATCAGGACCATTATGGTCTTGATGAGGTTAAGGACCTGGTCCTGGTGCACTTGGCAGTTCAAAAGAGAGTGCGCAAGGTCAGGGGTCCGGTACTGTGTCTCGTAGGTCCTCCAGGAGTGGGAAAAACCTCCTTGGGTGAATCCATCGCGCGCGCGACCAATCGAAAATTTGTACGTATGGCGCTCGGTGGGGTGCGCGATGAGGCCGAGATACGTGGCCATCGACGTACCTATATTGGTTCAATGCCGGGCAAGCTGTTGCAGAAAATGTCCAAAGCCGGTGTAAAAAACCCGCTGTTTTTGCTCGATGAAATCGACAAAATGGGTACCGACCATCGTGGTGATCCGGCCTCTGCCATGTTGGAAGTGCTTGATCCCGAGCAAAACCACGCCTTCAACGATCACTATTTAGAGGTAGACTACGATTTGTCCGATGTTATGTTCGTCTGTACTTCTAATACCATGAATATTCCTGTGGCGTTACTAGATCGCATGGAAGTTATTAGAATCCCTGGTTATACAGAGGATGAGAAGTTAAATATCGCTGAACGCTACCTGATACCAAAGCAAATCAAACTTAATGGCCTTAGAAAGGATGAATTACGGATAGCTCAGGACATGGTAATCGATATTGTTCGCTACTATACCCGGGAAGCCAGCGTACGTTCGCTGGAGCGCGAAATTGCCAAGGTTTGCCGCAAGCTGGTGAAGGCCTTTACTCTTGGTGAAATTTCTACCGGTACCACCGTCACCGCAGAAATGCTGCCCGATTTACTGGGAGTGAGGAAATTCAACTACGGTATTGCTGAGGAAACCAACAGATTCAGGTCAGGTCACGGGACTGGCATGGACCTCGGTAGCGCGGAGAATTACTTACCATTGAGGCGGTAGCGGTTCCAGGTAAGGGTCGGCACGTGCAGACGGCTCGGCTTTCGGTGATGTCATGCAGGAATCTATTCAAGCCGCTACCACGGTCGTTCGCAGTCGTTCACAGATGTTGGGTATTCCGGCTAACTACCACGAAAATCACGATGTGCACATTCATGTGCCCGAGGGTGCCACACCAAAGGACGGCCCCAGTGCAGGTGTTGCCATGTGCACTGCACTGGTCTCGGTGCTGACCAGTATTCCCGTCCGCTCGGATGTAGCTATGACTGGTGAAATAACACTGCGTGGCGAGGTGTTACCTATCGGTGGTCTCAAGGAAAAGCTATTGGCAGCCCGTCGAGGGGGTATCAAGACGGTGATCGTTCCAAAAGAAAATGAGCGAGACCTGAAAGAGGTGCCCGCCAATATTAAGGAGCATCTCAATATCCGTCCGGTGAAATGGATTGATGAAGTACTAGCGTTGGCTTTGGAATCAATGCCCGAGCCACTCAGCGATGAAGAGTTTCTCGCGGATACCATGGCAGTCGCTGCTGACAAGAGTAAGGACGAAGAAAATCGGATAAATACGCACTAACAGGCGTTAAGAATATTGACCCGCATTCCCGCTCTAGTATAAAGTCTTGCGGCCACATGCGTGGAGTTTTCCTGGGCTGACGACCGCACCAGAAACCATGCAGCATTAACTGGAAACCGGCGGAGATTGACGATTCCTAGCCCGGTTACATGTTTCTTAGGGACAACATACAATTTCTGCAGAGATAACTTTCGAGGGGATAAATGTGAATAAAACTGAACTGATTGACGCGATTGCAATGGCAGCAGATTTGCCAAAAGCTTCTGCTGGCCGTGCACTGGACGCTGTACTGGACAGCATAACTAATGAACTAAAGAATGGTGAACAGGTTGCCCTCGTAGGCTTCGGTACTTTTTCTGTGAAGGTGCGTAACGCACGCAATGGCCGCAACCCCCAGACAGGCGCTACGATACAAATCAAAGCTTCCAAAGTGGCTGGTTTCAAGCCGGGAAAGGCATTGAAAGACGCCCTCAATTCCTGAATCAAGGGTGTCTGCAAGCGCAGGTACGTACACATTGCGATTTCACCTAGACTCAACTGACTGGTGATAGTAGGATCCAGTTGAAAAGGCGCACTCTTTTGTGCGCTTTTTTTTATTTTTTGTGAGTATTATTCATGCTACAAAATATACGTAAATACACACAGGGGACTACCGCCAAGATTGTGGTGGGCCTGATAGTCATCTCGTTTGCATTTTTTGGTATCGAGTCCATTCTGCTCAACGGTGGAGGGAATGAGATCGCGGAGATTAATGGTGAGCCAATCTATCCAGAGGAACTGCAACAAACGTTAGATACGCAAAAGCGGCGCTTGGTTGCGATGATGGGTGAAAAAATTGATCCAACGATGCTTGACGATGATCGCCTTCGTCCACAGGCGCTTGAGGCATTGATTAATCGCAAACTGCTCATGCAATCAGCCGCTGCAATGAAACTAGCAATTTCAGAACGAGAAATTGGATCTGTAGTTGGAAATATGGAGGAGTTTCAAGTTGATGGAGTTTTTTCGCCCGAGCTATACAAGAGTGTCCTTGCCAGTGCGGGTTATACTCCCAGCTATTTCAAGCAGAGTCTTCGCGATGACATGCTTTTGAGTCAACTGCGCAGCGGGCTTGTCATGAGCGAGTTTGTAACACCCGGGGAACTGGAGCTGAACTCGCGTGTGATTTCGGAACAGCGGGATCTGCGCTATTTTACTATACCGATAGAAAAATATACTTCCACTTCATCTGTAACTGAAACTCAGGTAGAGGCCTATTACAGTGCTCACCAGGAAGATTTTCGTACTCCTGAGTCGGTCGACATCGACTATCTTGAGCTGACGATTGACGATTTTCGTCAACCGGTAGACGAGAGTGCAATCCGGGAAGCGTACGAACTTGCTATGCAGGAAACCCAGTTCAAAACGCAAAATCGCGTATCCCACATCCTGTTTGAGTCTGGGGATGAGACCAGCGTGAAACAGCGTGTAGAAAAGGCCCAGGCAAAACTCTCCGCGGGTGTGGCATTCGCCGATGTCGCGAAGGAATTCTCCCAGGATGTGGGCTCTGCCGACAAGGGTGGTGACTTGGGTTATTCCAGCGGAGACACATTTCCCGAACCGATGGAGGCGGCGATAGCAAAGTTACAGCCAGGCGTTGTCTCCAGCCCGGTCGAAACAGAAGCAGGAATCCATTTAATTTTGGTGACGGAGCGGAAAAATGGTGAGCAACCGAGTTTGGAGGACATGCGTCAGCAATTGCAGGAGAAAATTCAGACAGATGAAGCGCGTATCGTTCTTTTACGAACGGCGGAGTCTTTGAAAGATCTCGCATTCAATGCAGAGGATCTGGGCTATCCCGCCAAGGAACTTAACCTGGTTGTCAAACAGGTGGATGCAGTGACACGAACACAAAATCAGGGATTGTTTTCTAATCCGGCTTTAATCGAGGCAGCCTTTTCTGAGGAGGTAATTGCTTCCGGCAATAATAGCGAGGTGATCGAACTCGAGGGAGACAAATTTGTCGTCCTGCGTGTGCGCAACCATAATGTCCCCGAGGTAAAACCGCTGTTATCTGTTAGGGATGAGGTGGTGGCAGCAGTTGCCGGCGAAACGGCACGCGCAGCGGTCGCAGCTGAATCCGATAGGGCTCTGGAGCAATTACGCTCGGGCTTTGCAATGGATGAGTTAGCAAGTTCCCGGGGTTATCAGTTACAGGTTGAACTGGGCGTTGACCGACGCAATACCAAAGTTCCCCCTGAGGTCTTGCGCCGTATTTTTGAATTACCACCGCCGGAGCCAGGTAGAACTGCCACAGACTTTATAATGGCGCCAAATGGAGATGCCATCGTTGTTGAATTGCAACGGGTCAGTACAGGAGAGTATAAATCGTTGACGGATGCCGAGAGGAAGCAGCTGCAAGAAATGCTGGGTGGCGATTCCGCCAGTCGCATAAACAATGAATTCCAGCGTGCATTGCGAGAACGTGCAGAGATATCAACACTCTAAAGTTATTCAAATTGAGGCAGACATGGCAAAAAAGATACTGACGCTAAACCAGATCTCGCTCAAGGGATTGGAGTGCTTGCCACGCGATCGTTACGAGATCGCCAGTGAGTTTTCGCAGCCCGATGCTATTTTGCTACGGAGTTACAAGCTGCAGGAAGAGCATATTTCGGAGTCCGTCCTAGCGATCGCGCGCGCAGGTGCAGGCGTTAATAATATCCCCGTTGCAACCTGCACTGCACGTGGTATTCCCGTATTCAACTCCCCCGGTGCAAATGCCAATGCGGTTAAGGAGTTAGTGGCTACTGGCCTGTTGTTAGGCTCTCGTGGTGTCATCGAAGGTATCGATTATGTTCGTACACTCGGTAATATTCAGGACGAAAGTGAACTGAACAAGACACTCGAGTTACATAAGAAGCAATTTAAAGGACGAGAGTTAGTCGGCAAAACATTGGGCGTAGTTGGTCTTGGTGCTATCGGATCTCTGGTCGCGGAGATGGCACTAACCTTGGGGATGGACGTTTTAGGTTTCGATCCGGCCCTGTCGGTTGAGGCAGCGTGGAGGCTTTCTAGTCAGGTGCGCAAAGCAGATACGCTTTCAGCGCTGTTCGCGCGATGTGATTACATCAGTCTGCATTTACCCGTACTGGATTCGACACGTGGTTTGATTAATACAGAATTATTGAGTGCCATGCAGCCCGGAACCTGTCTGCTTAACTTTGCCCGGCAGGAAATCGTCAATCAGGATGCATTACTGCAGGCCCTGGAAGCGGGTCAGCTGCGCAAGTACATAGCCGATTTTCCAACTCCATCCCTGATAGGCCGCGATGATGTAATATTGATGCCCCACATTGGTGCGAGCACAGACGAGGCGGAGGACAATTGCGCTATTATGGCTGCCGAGCAACTGCGGGATTTTCTCGAGAACGGCAACATTCGCAATGCCGTCAATTTCCCAAGCTTGCAATTGGATCGTGTCCGCGGTTGTCGTCTGTCGGTAACGAATGAGAATGTCCCTAAAATTCTCGGAAGCGTGCTTGCAATTTTGGCGGACGAAAATATCAACGTTATCGACATGCTCAATAAGAGTCGCGATGAAGTTGCTTACAATCTTATTGATCTCAGTACGCGACCTACAAATGATGTATTGGACAGAATGCAGGCAATACATGGTGTCATAAATGTCCGCATGATTGGCGACTGCGCACTGTAGGCAGCACCTGAATAGTTACTGGGAATGCTCCCGAAACGAGTGCAGATCCTGCTCTGTCTTGTCAGTGCATTATTTTTCCTGCGCCCTCAGACTAACATCCCACTGGCAGGGAGTTGGGAGCTGGTCGGCATGGTGATGAAAATCCAGGAATAAACGTTAATCGATATTAAAGTACGGTGAGTAATCGAAATCACTAGGTGTATAAGTTTCTATAACGCACCCAGCAGGCGGAGACCAGAGGCCACAGGTATGACGATAAAAGCCCCACTTGAATCCCTAGCAGGACAAGTCGCAGCTCGTCGGGATTTCGACTCACCGCCATTGCACCTGTGGCATCCAGCACTCAGTGGTGACATTCCTATACGTATCAACACTCAAGGTACTTGGTACCACAATGGAAGTAGAATAAAAAGGGAGTCACTGGTACGACTGTTTGCCAGTATCTTGCGTCGTGAAGATGACGGCGAATATTATCTTGTGACACCCAGCGAAAAATGGCGCGTTGTGGTTGAGTCGCATCCATTGCTTATTATTGATATCGATGTGCTGGTAGTGGCCGGTGTGCAGATCCTCGAGGCGACGCTCAACACTGGAAGGCGCATTGTGGTAAGCAAGCAACATCCACTGTTTCTCGACGCAGCAGTGGGAGATACTGTTGTATTAGTCTCCCCTTTGGATTGACAGCAATATGCACGCGGTCTGCGTGGTACAGGTTGGTGGATTTGGCGGAACCTGAGGATGGCCACCTGACCCTGAGGTCAGGCGCGTTTGTGCTCAGACTGGTGACTACGTAGATAACAGCGGTGATGGCGTTTACATATTGGGGTAATTAGGTCCTCCAAAGCCCTCCGGAGTAACCCATACAATGTTTTGAGACGGATCCTTGATGTCACAGGTCTTGCAATGCACACAATTCTGGGCGTTTATCTGGAAGCGCTGACCAGCAGCATCCTCCACAATTTCATAGACGCCCGCGGGGCAATAGCGTTGCGCGGGTTCATCGTAAAGAGGAAGATTTTTCGTTATCGGCACCTGGGGATCGATAAGCGTGAGGTGACAGGGCTGGTCTTCTTCGTGATTGGTGTTGGACAAGAACACCGAGGACAAGCGGTCAAAGCTAATGGTGTTATCCGGCTTCGGATAATGAATTTTCTTGCACTGCGCTGCTGGTTTCAGAATTGCGTAATCAGTTTTGTCGTCGTTCAGGGTGAAGGGTAATTTACCGCCGAATATATTCTGGTCGATCCATACCATCGCGGCTCCCAGCATGAAGCCAAATTTATGCATGAAACCGGAAAAGTTGCGGGTAGTATAAAGCTCATCGTACAGCCAGGAGGAATCCATCTTACGTGCAAAGGAGTCCAAATCTGCTGGAGCAGATTCGCCCTGTGCAAGCGCTTCAACGACGGCTTCCGCCGCCAGCAGGCCACTTTTCATGGCAGTGTGGTTGCCCTTGATTTTGACGCTATTTAACGTGCCTGCATCGCAACCGATCAGCAGCCCTCCGGGAAAGTGCATTTTGGGCAGTGAGTTAAATCCCCCTTTGGCGATTGCACGGGCGCCGTAAACAAGCCGGGTGCCCCCTTCGAGATACTTGATGGTCTCGGAGTGATGTTTCCAACGTTGAAACTCCTCAAACGGGCTCATGTAAGGGTTGCTGTAATTAAGGTCGGCAATCAGACCGATATAGAGTTGGTTGTTCTCAGCGTGGTACATGAAAGCTCCACCCCCGGAATTGCTCTCGCTCAGGGGCCAGCCAAGACCGTGAATAACCAGTCCCTCTTCGTGTCTTTCTGCTGGAATTTCCCAGATTTCCTTGATACCGATACCATAGTGCTGGGGGTCTTTGCCGGCATCCAGCGAAAATTTCTTGATCAACTGTTTCCCGAGGTGACCGCGGCATCCCTCGGCGAATAAGGTGTATTTTGCATGTAATTCCATGCCTGGCATGTAGCTATCCTTGTGCTCGCCAGTGGCACCAATACCCATGTCTCCTGTGGCGATTCCTTTGACTCGTCCATCCGCATGGTAGAGCACCTCCGCAGCAGCAAAGCCGGGGTAGATTTCAACCCCCAGCCCCTCCGCCTGTTGGGCCAGCCAGCGGCAAACATTCCCCATGGAGACAATATAATTGCCCTCGTTATGTGTGGGTTTGGGAATCATGAAGTTCGGGAGTTTGATAGCAGTCTTTTGGCTGAGGTAAAAGAAAAACCTATCACTTTTAACCCGTGTCCTGATCGGCGCTTCCAACTCCTGCCAGTTGGGAAAGAGCTCATTCAGTGCGCGTGGTTCAAGTACCGCGCCGGACAGGATATGAGCTCCGACCTCAGAACCCTTCTCCACAACACACACCGTGATGTCCTGGCCTTTGTCGCGTGCCAGTTGCATGATGTGACAAGCAGCAGACAATCCTGAGGGACCGGCGCCGACGATCACAACATCAAACTCCATAGATTCACGTTCCACTGCGCTGTTCTCCTGCTCTGGTTTCTGGTCCGGGTCTGGGCCCATCTCTGGAAGGAGCGCAAGTATATAATTTTTAACGATTAAAAACTATAAATCCCCCATAGAGAAAATTCTTGGTAGGGTAAAAAAGGCCAGCTTCAAGGGCCGTTATGGCGCTTGACCCCGCGCATTTTTGTGGGCAACATACCTCGCCATGTTCACCGGCCTGTAGCGGTTGATTGTTGCTGCAGCCACTTCCAACCCACCTGAAAAAGTCTATGGAGAATCCATGAAGGTTCTTGTTGCTGTTAAGCGCGTCGTTGATTACAACGTCAAGGTACGTGCCAAAGCCGATGGCAGTGATGTTGATCTAAATAATGTCAAGATGGCCATCAACCCATTCTGCGAAATTGCCGTTGAGGAAGCTATCCGCCTCAAGGAAGCTGGCATCGCGACCGAGGTTGTCGCTGTTTCTGTTGGCGACAAGAGTTGTCAGGAGCAGATCCGGACAGCACTGGCTCTGGGGGCTGACCGGGGTATTCAGGTGGAGACACAGGGAAATATTGAGCCTCTTGTCGTCGCCAAATTGCTCAAGGCCGTGGTCGATAGGGAAAAGCCGCAATTGGTCATTCTGGGTAAGCAATCCATTGACGGCGACAATAACCAGACAGGGCAAATGCTGGGTGCCTTGGCAAACATGGGTCAGGGTACGTTTGCTTCTAAAGTGGTCGTCTCTGGTGACACGGTCAATGTCACCCGCGAAATCGATGGCGGTCTGCAAACCCTGAGCCTGAAGCTTCCTGCCATCATAACGACTGATTTGCGTCTCAACGAACCGCGTTATGCGTCTCTTCCCAACATCATGAAAGCAAAGAAGAAACCGTTGGACGTATTTACTCCGGAGGACCTCGGCGTGGCGGTAACGTCCCACCTGTCCCGGGTAAAAGCCAGCCTCCCGCTGCGCGCCAGGCTGGTATCAAGGTCAAGGATGTTGCGGAGTTGGTCGATAAACTGAAGAACGAAGCGAAGGTAATCTCATGAGTACTCTGGTTATTGCGGAACACGACAACAAGAGCCTGAAGGTATCCACACTTAACACGGTTGCCGCAGCCCAGGCGATGGGCGGCGCGATCGATATACTGGTAGTAGGTGCCAATTGTGCCGAAGTGGCTGCAGCTGCCGCGACTGTGCCCGGCGTCGCAAAGGTATTAGTGGCTGACCACGCAGTCTACGAGCACCAATTGGCGGAGAATGTCAGCCTGTTGATCGCGGAAGTCGCCGCTGGCTACGACAATATTCTTGCTCCAGCTACACCCAACTGTAAGAACTTTATGCCACGCGTGGCTGCGCTACTGGATGTCGCACAGATTTCGGAAGTGACTTTGGTTGTATCCGCTGACACCTTTCAGCGTCCTATCTACGCCGGCAACGTTATCGCAACGGTACAGAGCACAGACGCCAAAAAAGTTATCACCGTGCGCACCACTGCCTACGACGCCGTTCCTGCCGCTGGAGGTTCAGCCACAATCCAAGCGTTAAGTGCAGTGCACGATGCTGGCATTTCTTCTTTTGTGAGTCAGGAAGTTGCTGTATCGGAGCGTCCGGAGCTGACATCCGCCTCAGTAGTTATCTCCGGCGGCAGAGGCATGCAAAACGGAGAAAACTTCAAACTGCTTGACGGTATTGCTGACAAGCTGGGTGCCGCAATTGGCGCCTCGCGAGCGGCGGTTGACGCCGGTTTTGTGCCCAACGACATGCAGGTTGGCCAGACAGGCAAAATCGTCGCTCCCGATCTGTATATTGCTGTCGGTATTTCCGGTGCGATTCAGCACCTGGCAGGTATGAAGGACTCGAAGGTAATTGTTGCCATCAACAAGGATGAAGACGCACCAATTTTTCAGGTGGCTGACTACGGTTTGGTAGCGGATTTGTTTGTTGCCCTACCCGAGTTGGAAGCAAAGCTGTAGGCGTCAGCCGTGTAACAACCCGGTCGAGGCCGGTTTTTACACCGAATTCAATCCCGGCGTAAATGATCCGAAATCGCAATCTAAGTAGGGTAGTTAGATACGACAATGAGACGAAGATACCACCAATGTGATAATCGTGGTGGCCTGGATCAACAGGGACGCCTGCTCCGAGATAAGGTGCCTCCGCCAATGGCAACGTAGGCAATGAGCAGGGAGAACTCGCTCCGCCGGCACCGAGCCTGGAAACCCCAAATCTCAGCCCAAGGTGGCGCTGAGCACGCTGACTCCTTTGAGGTAAAATAGTGGGTACACTACCGGTTTAAGGCACAGTATCAGCACCGCCAGGAGTAGGGCAGGAGCCAGTACCTGGAAAGTAAATCGCCGAGGATCAAAGTGTGTGCTACTGAAGAAGAAGAACAGAATCAAGAAAAAATCACGCAGCGGTTTCAGGCTTACCGCGATGTACTTGGATTGGACTGGTCGCAATCGCTATCGGCAAAGGCACCGATTTTTCCTGAAAGCCCAGCGTGTTGGGAGCTGGTTGGCCACGCCAAGACACCAACCTATCGGCGAGCAGAAAGATGATTTGTGAAAAGGATCAAAGCGCGTGA
>CAVQGV010000001.1:0-344859 GCA_963712135.1 uncultured Gammaproteobacteria bacterium | reverse complement strand
ACCGACACCCACCTCGGTACGCCGGGGGCTGCACAGGAAGACCGCTTCCTCGGACATGGCGGCGCCGGCGTGCCGGCGGGTGAAGAGGTGCCGCCGGCCTGCCCGATAAACTGGAGTACAACCCCGGCGGTCTCGCCGTGCTGTGGGCGACCGCAGAACAGTCGCGATGCGCTGTTCGACGCCATGCGCCGGCGCGAGGCCTACGGCACCAGCGGACCGCGCATCCTCAGCCGTTTCTTCGCCGGCTGGGAATTTCCCGCTGACCTGTGCGAGGCGCCGGATCGGATCGCGCGCGCCTATGCCAGCGGCGTACCCATGGGTTCGGTGTTGCCCGGTGGCCAGGGCGAGGATGCGCGCCCCACGTTCTTCCTCGCGGCCAGCCAGGATGTCGGCACACCCGACTCTCCCGGCACGCCGTTGCAACGCCTGCAGATCATCAAGGGCTGGGTGGACGCGCAAGGCCAGCGCCGCGAACGCGTGGTGGATGTGGCCGGCAATGCCAGCAATGGCGCCGCTGTCGACACCCGAACCTGCGCGGCGAGCGGCGCAGGCTTCGCGCAATTGTGCGCGGTGTGGAGCGATGAGGATTTCGATCCCGCGCAGCACGCCTATTATTATTCACGGGTGGTGGAAAACCCGACCTGCCGCTGGAGCCAGCGCATGTGTGTCGCCGCCGGTGTGGACTGCGCGAAACCGGAGACGGTCGGCGAGGGCTATGAAGGTTGCTGCTCGGAGCAGCATCAGCCGGTGGTGCAGGAGCGCGCGTGGTCGTCGCCGGTGTGGTACACGCCTGCATCGTGATGCATGCGGCCCTGTACGACCCCTTGAACCGAACCCGGATATCGGCCGTGCCACGGCGTGAATCCGCGGACACAGCGACTATACTGCCGCACTTACAATTGCACGTTGGAGAAGTGTGCAATGGCTGATACGGGACTGGTGGTACTCATTACCGGGGGCGGCAGCGGCATGGGCCGCGAGGCCGCGAGGCGCTTCGCTGCGCAGGGCGCCGCGGTGGCGCTGTTCGATGTGAACGTCGCCGGCATGGCGGAAACCGCCGGCGTCCTCCGCCAACATCCACAGCTGGACGGTGGACCTGACGGATTTCGCCGCGGTATGCGCCGCGGTGCGCGAGGTAGAGGCGAAACTCGGGCCCATCGATCGCCTGTATAACTGCGCCGGCATCATGCCGTTTGGCAAACTGGTGGAGCAGGACAACGCCGTCATCCACCGGCTGATGGCGATCAATTACGGCGGCCTGGTGAACATCACCCAGGCCGTGCTGCCGGGAATGCTCCAGCGCGGCCGCGGCGATTTCGTCAGCTTCGCGTCCATGGCGGGGATCATTCCCATGCTGCTGACCGGCGCGTACACCGCGACCAAGTTCGCGGTGGTGGCGTTCACCGAGACGCTGTACCACGAACACCGCACATTCCGGCGTGCGCTTTGCCTGCGTCTGTCCGCCCGGCCGTCGCTACACCACTGCTGCAACAGGGCAGGGCCACGGCCTGGCCGAAAATGCTGGAGAGCCAGGGTGAGCCGATTGCGCCCAAGGTCGTTATCGATGCGATCGAGGACTGCCTTGCCAGGGGCAAGTTCTTTGTCTACCCCACGCGTGATGCCAAAATTGGCGCGTTCATGCGCCGCCTTTTCCCCGGACTGATCTGGAAGCAGGTACACCAGGTCGACGCGCGATCAGCTGCAGTGGCTCAACACACTGCACATTGCCCCGGGTTATGAGGCAAATATAGGTGCCGACCACCGCCATGAAAACGGCCAGAGCCGTGGCTATATCGAATACTTCGGTGAGCAGAATCCCACGGATTATTCTCTCTGGACCGCGACACGCGCGGTGTCTTTGCCGATATTTCTGCGACGCCGCTGGACGCGTTGCTACTGCACGGCAGCCTGCGTCATGATAATCCGGACGGCTTTGATAACGAAACCTCGGCGCAGGCGGGTGTGAAGTACAGCGTGGGCAGCGGCGTTACCCTTGCCGCAAACTGGGGTGAAGCCTATAAGCTGCCCAGTTTTCTGGCCCTCGGCCATCCGCTGGTGGGTAATCCGGACCTGCAGCCCGAGCAGGGCGAAAGCCGGGACCTTGGTCTGGATTGGGCGGTGAGCGATACGCTGACTCTGGCCGCCACCTGGTTTGACAATGACTTTCGCGACCTGGTGGACTTCGACGCCGAATCGTTCCGTAATGTGAATCGCAACAGCGTGCAAACCAGCGGTGTCGAATTGCAAGCTGACTGGCAGCCGCTGACTGCGTTAAGCCTGCGTAGCCAGGCCACCTATACCGATATCGATGTCAGGAACGAGGACATGGTGCTCACGGGTCGTCCACAGTGGACGGCCAGTATGGTTGCCCTTTGGCAGATTACCGAAGACTGGCATACCGCGCTGGACTACCGCTATAGCGGACAACAATGGGCGGCCTCCCGCCACACCGGCGCCGTGGTAACAGAGGAGCTGGATGGCCACCGCCGCCTGGACTGGGTGTTGCGCTGGCAGCTGGCACAGGCCTGGCAATTGCAGTTGTCCGTGGATAATTTTTTGGACGAAAACTATGATACCGCGGTGGGCTTCAGCGCCCCGCGGCGGGAAGTGCGCCTTGGCGTGACGTTCAGCAAAGACTGATGAGTGGGCTGTTGAAAACGTCGGCAGTTCTACCGCGTGCAGAATATGGGAGCTCAGCGATTCACTGATGGACCCGCTGCGCAGAGCGACAGCGGGGTTGGTAGTCAGTTCGGAAAATTCCACGCATTGGCAGCGGCCTGCAACTCGTCACCGTCGACCTGTAGCAGAAACCCGCCTGCCACGTTGGCGTCGATCGCGTCCGACCACATCTCCGTGAAGTCGGCCTGTGTCGGGTATAGCTCCACAACACGATCAGGGGAAACGGAATAGTCCGGCCGAAGAGCCCACAGAATGGGAACCCTCCCGGTGGAGCGCTGTTCACGGTATCGAGGGTTGCCAAGGGCGCATCGACATGCGGAGAGCGCACACCACCGGCCGGAACGGCTGTGCACCATAAAGCCGTCGTATACGTTCTCGATAGGCTGCACAGCGTTGATATAGGTAACCATGCGGCCCGCTGACTGCGATTCGCCAGTAGCGATTACCCGATCAGCCGTAAGTCCACCCAGCAAGGGGGAGTCCTCCAGGCCGACAAGCCAGCCAGCGCGAGGCTGAAAATGTCGTATGAATAGCTGTCTCCCGGGTGCAAGAGCGAGGCGTATCGCGCTGTGCTCTTGAGATTATTTACACCGACTGCCTGTGCCGATACGCCAACATAGGCGTAGCCGCTCCTGATAAATTCGTTGCGGGCCATCAACAAGTCTGTAGCGACATCGGCTCCCGCAGTCACATTGAGCCATTCAACGATAACGGTGCCGTTGAATTTCGTTGGATCAATCGGCCGCAGGACGACCAGACGCGTCTTGTAATTACCCTCCAGAACCCGGGGTCGGCGGTGACCACCAGCTTGCCGTCCGTCGGCAAAGGCAGCTCCGGTGAGCTGCGGGCGGTGCCCGCGAGGAAGAACTCCTTTTTCTGGTAGCTGGGTATCGGGACCCCGGTCCCCAGAGCTATGTTGTTACCGCTGTCGGGCAGTATAGGCCCCGTCAATTTGTACTTCGCGAATACAGCCTGCAGCGGGGGCATGGTCTTACCCCAGACTTGCTGTACGGTTGTTGCAGGAACATTAAAACTGCACTGGTTGGTGGTGGCGGTAGTACAGTAGTTGCCCCAGTGATCAAATTGCCAACCGACGCGAGGTGTGGCGGTGTAGGTTTCGTTGTAGGCGCCAACTACATAGTTTTTGCTGCAAACGTCAGCCGACGCATTGTAATCTTCCAGCGAACAGTTCCTGTTGCCGGGCGCCGAGGTGACGTCGCCTTCGCCCACAATTTCAATCGGGTGGCTGGCAGGCCTGCAGGAGCAGTAAGGCAAAGCCGATCGATACTAATTCACCAATTTCATGTTTCTGCTCCTGTCTCAGAATTAGATTGATCTCTAATAACGATCAGGTCTGTATCGATCGCACGCCCACGGTGTCACTCTAAATTAAAGATCTAAACTAAAGATTAGACAGGCAAAATACGGACCACGTCAATGAGTACAGGGCTTTTGGCCAGATCAACTGGGAATGAATCGGGGGTTTTGTAAAGAATGCTGACAACCGTTTGGGGTCAGCGTAAAAACTCCGACACGCCGTTCTCAAGTGCGGGGTCAGAGTAAAAACTCAAACACTGAATTCGATTGTCGGTATTAGGCATTACGAGTTTTTACTCTGACCCCACGCCGCGCCCCACGCCGCTATTTCTCAAAAATAACGGGCAGCTCCTCCAGTCCGCGCAGCAGGATATTGGGCATGTACTCCAGCTCTGTGGGTGCGCAGTTCAGGCGCATGGCGCTGGTGCCGGCAAACAGTTTTTCCCACGCAACGGTCATTTCCAGCCGGGACAGGTGCTGGCCGATGCACACATGAGTGCCAAATCCGAACGCGATATGGCGCTTGGCGTTGTCGCGCGTCACGTCGAATTCCAGCGGTGCTTCGAACAGCGCCTCGTCGTGGTTGGCGGAGAAATATTTCAGTAACACCATGCTGCCCTTGGGTATATCGACACCGCCGAGCGTGTGGTCAACTTTGGTTACGCGCCACATGTTGGACGTGGGCGATGCCAGGCGCAGTGTCTCCTCCACCAGGTTGGGAATGAGCGAGCGGTCCTTGCGCACAGCCGCTTCCTGTTCCGGGTTAAGGCACAGTTGCCGGATGCCCTCGGCCAGTGTCGCGGTGGTGGTTTCATTGCCGGCGACCAGGAACTGCGTACAGTGGCCCAGCTGCTCCTCGATGGTCAGTGGTCTGCCATTAATCTGTGCGTGTGCCACCAGGTTGAGCAGGTCATCCCTGGGGTTGGCGCGGCGTTCATCCAGCGCCGTCACAAACCAGTCGTACTCTTCCTTTACCGCGGCATGCGCGTCCAACAGGGCTTGCTTGTCGGACACCTGGGACAGCACAGTGACATTGGCAACAGTCCACCTGAAGGCATCGTCGAACATTTACAGTGGTATGCCCAGCACATGCATGATCATGGACAGCGGCAGGGGCCGGGAAAACTTCTCGATAAAGTTGTACGGCTGCCCGCGGGAATTTCGCTCACCAGCCGCTCGGCCAGTTCGCTGACCCAGGGCCGGTATTGCTCAACGTTTTTGGCCAGGAAGAAATCCCGGACGGTGTCGCGGTAGATCTGGTGTTCGGGGTCGTCAACCGTCAGCAGCGTGCCCTTGCCCAGGTTGTAGGTCTTTGGCCATGGCCGCCTTGATATCCGGATCGAGCGCTGCCGCCGAGCCCAGCGCCAGCGTGAACTCGTTGGAGAACACCGCATCATTCTTGTGCGCTTCGCGCACCAGGTCGTAGGTCGAGACCACGTACACGCCCGAGGCCGGATCCCGGTACACCGGCGCCTGCTCGCGCAGGGTCTGGTCGTAGTGATAGGGGCATTTGAGCGTGGCGGTGTCGAACAGCGGCATATCCGCGAGGGCGCGGTGGTCAGTGGCGGTGGGTGCGGTCACGGAGTCATCCCCATTCAATAGCAAAGTGGAGGGAAGTATGGGATGTCTAAAATAAAACAGTCAATCCTGACTTTATTATTTGATGATCAATATCGCCCACCAGGGCATGGGACTGTAAGAGGCCGGAATGGGGCCTTGGCCCCATTCCGGGACATTTAAGGCGCAGGGATGTCAGCGGCGAACGAGCGCAGGTTGCGCCAGGGCTTGAGTGCCTGCAGCGCCGGACTGTTGCGCACGTCCACGCGGACGGTGTTTGTATCGATGTAATCATTCCAGGGCGTTGTGATTTCCTGGATATCCACACCGGATGATTCCACCCGGGTAGCCGGCGCCATCAGTAGCTGGCCGTCGTAGTAAAAATCGTCGCAGATGCCGTTCAGGGAGCACACACGGTCACCAGCCTCTATCCATTCCTGCGCGAGCAGGGGACCATCGGCCAGGCTCAGGTCTGCTGTGGCCGCAAAGCGCGCAAAGGGTGACACGATCTGCGTAGACAGCGATGAGCCCGCTATGCCCTGGGTCAGGTCCGTCGCGACCGTCATCAGGGACACCGGGTTGAGGCAGGACTCGGCCGCGACGGCATCCAGCCGAAGTGTTGTGGGACGACCGTCCGGCCCCTCCACGTAAGTCAGCCACTCAGCCCGGGTTCCGCAAGCATCCTTCTCGCGGCGATACACCGACAGGGTCAGGTAGTGCCCTGCCGCAGCGTCGTCCTCGAACAACTTGACGGTGACGGGTGTTCGGCCCGCAGCCCCGACGGCAGTGAGCAGGCCCGAGGCATCCTGCAGGGTAAAATGGTAGCGGGCGGTCGGTACGGATGTGCCGGTGGTCACTGGGCTCAACACCGCTTTCTCACCGCGTATCGCGGCCTTGGCTTCGTTCTGTACAGTGCTGGGATAGAACCCATTCTTGAAGTTGATCAACGCCGTCCGTTGTGCCGGGGTGACAGCCAGATAAGTCGCATCCAGGTTCCACCAGGGTGACACGACCAGATCAAGCGGATTCTGGTAGACCATCGTATGCACCGGAGCGGCATTGACGTAGTCCTTCCAGCGGCTGTTATCTGCGACAGTAAAGTCGTTAGCGTCTATCAAAACCACTTCCCGGCTGTGAAAGGTACTGTTGTACAGGCCCCGGTCCGCGACAAGATTACCCCAGAAGATGTAGTCGTTGGCTACCACGAACTCCCGCGCCAGACGCGCGTTGCTTGATACGGGTGGCTGCGGCGCGTTTATACTGGAGGAGAAGTACTCCGTCTCTACCCCTGTACCCGGATCCACCACACCCACGTAGCTGACGATGGCATCCGGCTCCGGCACCTGATCCAGCAGTGTGTGTGACCGGTTCGCCGAAGGTTAGAAAACCCACCGTCACCGGGTCCGCAGAGATCGATGCCGCGGCGGCCTGCACCACTGTGAAGCGGGGTTCGCCGGTAAGGGGATCATTGACAAACACCGACCACTCGGCGCGGGCACCCTCGACCAGGCCGCCGCTGGACTGGTAGATATTGAGTACCAGGAAGTAACGCGGTGCTTCACCCGCAAGAATGCGGATGGGAGCCAGGGTAATTCCTGCGGGCAGGTGGTCAGCTTCGAAGGCCTGCCGCGCTGCCTGATCCTTGAATTCGAAATTGATGAAAATGGAATTGGGGCTGCCACCGACATTGAAGTTCAGGAAGGGAGGATTGCCGCCGTGTATCACTGCCGCGGTGTAATCAACAGCGTCCATTTCCAGGAACAACGTTTTAAGCAGCGGGAGGACATCTTCATCCGCAGACAAGCCAGCGAGATTGACGCTGGCGATATTGCTATACGCGACAATCGCCGGTGCCGGGTTTGCCGTTGCCGGCGTGCCCGCCAGCTGTGCCAGCAACTTGGTGCGGAAGGTCTGGGCGTTGTTGGTGTAGAACGCCAATCCGCCTGAGAGTACACCGTTCTGGATACCGAATGAGGCACTGACCACGCGGGCCTGACTGAGGCTGGCGGTGCCGCTGCCAGGTGCGGCCACCGTGCCGTAGAGCGCGGGTAGGCCATAGATAAAGTTGTTGGGCTGTCCTACGTTCAATCCGGCGAGATAAGTCCCCAGTGGGCCGGCTGCAATAGCTGCGCCAACGCCCGAGTAGACATCCAACGCCTGCTGCAGTGTGGCTTGGGGAGCGATCGCCAGCGTCAGGCTGTCGATCCTGGCAAGCTGTAGGTCTGTATCATCAATAGACCAGAGCTGATAGCCCCGGTAAATGCCAGCAGCGGTAACGCTGATGCCAGCTGCCAACGTATCGACATCTGAGGTGTTGAGCTTGGCCAGCAGGATAAATTGATCGGGGGTACCAGAGATCTGCGCCAGCACCAGGCGCTGCGCGTTGTCGGCGATAGCCATGCCCGCGCTGTACTGTTGCAGGATTTGCAGTGGGGCTGCGCCCCAGGCGGTGCTCGTTACACTGGTATCCATCGCGCCGGTTGCTGCGGGATCTACCTGGAACACGCCACGAGTAGCTGCGGGAAGCAGTTTCAATAAATCGATTTTTTCGAAAATCGGTTCCAGAAACGTGTCAGCATCGACCGCTGTAAAATTCGCAGGAACGTTTTCCAATGCGCAAGGGGTCTTGTTGCCGCCACACAGATAGCCGGATTGTTTCTTCCAACCGGCAAACCTGTAGCCAGCGTCGGGAACAGCGGTGAACGTGTCCGAGAAAACAGAACCATTGACAACGTCAATGACGCAAGTCTGCCCGGCAGCACAATTGTAGTTTCCGGTGCGGGACACGATTGCCCCATTTGCGGGCACCACCTGGGTGATCTTACAGCCTTGCAGGAACAGCAGGAAAATGGCGAGAGCGATAACTTTTGCGGCGTTGGTGCTCATGTTGCAGTCCTTTTTCTATTAAATTCAGGAGTTCAGTGTACGGGTCCTAAGGGAGGCGTGGGATAACCAAATCCGCCAAAAGCATAACCGAATGCGCCAAAGAGGGGCTTTTTGAGCGCAGTCAGTGTCCACTGCCGACCCTGTCGCAGGGTTTTTTGTACCCCGGTTAGTGAATGCGGAGGGCATCTCCCTGATATGAGCGGGAATTATGGGCCTATAAAACAAAACAGTCAAACCTGATTTTATTATATAGTGCCCATCCGGTCGCACACCAGTTTTTATAATCGAGTGGAAATCCGCTCAGTTTTGGGTCGAGCAGGTTTTGATCAGTGCATCGGTTGTTGGTAAATCGGCTTCGCAGGCCCGCTTGCAGGCCTGGCTGGCCTCGCCCCACTCGAAGGGGTTGAGAATGCAGCCGACGTAACAGGGGCCGGCGGCGACCGCGAGCTGCCGGAAGGCGCAGTCCTTGCCTTCCTTACCTAAAAACTTCACGCCCGGAGGGGCGGAAAACGTCTCGAAGATATCCATGCCGTCGCCGACAGGCTCCAGGCCAGCCTGCGGTTGCCCGTCGGCTGACAGCTTGCCAGTGACAAACAGCACGGCGTTGGCAATGAGTCGATGAAAGGCAGGATCTTTCATTGTTTCATCGCTGTGTCCCAGTGTAGTGCCAAAGAGGGGTGTCGTACCCTGGGAGGCAAGCCAGGCCGTCGTGTGCGACTTGCCGTCCTCGCCCATGCTGCCCAGCAGCGGCTGGGCAGTAAATTGGAGGTTGCATATACAACTCGTCACTGGCCACGGTCCAGTCAGCGGGGATGCCGTTGAGAATGGGATGTTGTGCCTGGTGTAGCTGGGGTAATGGGCGCAGTTCCTCATGCGCTTTCGTCTGCAGTCCAAACATCGGCCACCACAGATCGGTTTCCCGGAATGAATGCATGGCGCAGTGGATGACCAGCGCCGGCACCCCGAGTTGTTCGGTCTGGCGGCGCAGGTTGGCGATCAACGCGCTGTCCTGGTTGTCTGCCATACAGATGTTGTAGATCAGGACATCATAGCCGGCGCTAAAGTCAGTGGTTTTCCAGCGCTCCAGTTCTGCCAGCGAAACGTCGAAGCGGACATTGGCGTACTCGGCAATGCCATGCCCAAGATCCTGGGTTTGTTGCTCATAATTGTGGTAAACGCCGGGACTGGTGAGGATCAGGGCGCGCAGTGGTTGGGCAGCGCTGCACAGGCTGCCGTAGAAAAGCAGTAGTAGCACTGCCAATGCGCGCGGGAAACGCAGCGTGCTAACCATGATCATTGCTTCGATTATTATGCGTTGTCATTTTATCCGGCTAGTCTCAGTGCAGCTGTGGCCAGGCAATTACCTAGAAGGGAGCGGGTCCGGGAAACTGCTCGCGCAACAGGGGTTTCAGCAATTTCCCCGAAGGGTTGCGTGGCAGAGAGGGAACCAGTTCATACAGTTGCGGGACTTTATAGCCCGCCATGTGTTCCTTGCAATAGGCCTTCAGGCTGTCCGGGGTCGGCGCGGTGCCGGGGGCAGCGACCACGATGGCCAGTGGTGTCTCACCCCATTTCTGTGAGGCGACGCCGATCACAGCTGCCTCCTGGACTTCTGGACAACCGGCCAGTATGTTCTCCAGCTCGGCCGGATAAATATTCTCGCCACCGGAGATGATCATATCCTTCATGCGATCGCAGATAGTGATGAAACCTTCCTCGTCCCAGGTGCAGATGTCGCCAGTATGCAGCCAACCCTCTTTCAATGTTTCAGCGGTGGCCTTGGGATTATTCCAGTACTCCTTCATCAGGTGTCGGCCACCCACCAGCAGTTCTCCCGGTTGTTTCGAGCCCATAGGAATTGTTGCGCCAGTGCTGTCGACTATTTTCACTTCAGTGTGCATCTGCGGGCGTCCGCAGGAACCCACCTTCGCCTCGGCGTCCTCGGGCAGCAGCAACGTGCCCGGGCCGCAGGATTCGGTGAGTCCGTAGGCCTGGAAGATGCGAATGCCCAGCGCGTCATACTCGTGCAGCAGGGACACCGGCACCGGCGCCGCTCCGGTGGCGATCCAGCGCACGGACGAGATATCGCACGCTTGTCGCTCCGGCGTCATCAGCATGAACTGCAGCAGCGCGGGTACTGCCATGAAGATAGTGACCTGCTCCTGCGCAATGCAACGGAACATCGCCCCCAGGTCCAGTTCGCGCATGATGACGCCGGTGCCGCCGCGGTGCACCAGCAGGGAGGTCGGGCTCAGGCAGCCGACGTGAAACATGGGCAGCGCCAAAAGCCAGCGGTCGCCGTCACGCATGTCGGAAGTGGACATGCTGGTCAGCTGCGACCAGAGCATACCCTCATGGCTGTGCACCGCACCCTTGGGGCGCCCGGTAGTGCCTGAGGTGTACATGATAAAAAGATTGTCGTCATCCCATGCGCCCACCGGTGGTTCCTGTGTATCTGAAGCGGCCATGAACTGCTCGTAATCCAGTGTCCAATGTGGGGCGCCCGCGGCGCCATTTTCCCGGCGGACCCACTGCGCAATGGCCAGTGCACCGTGCGCACCGCTGTGCAGCGCATTGACGGCCTCGTCAAAATCAGAGTCGTACACCAGCGCTATGGCGCCCGAGTCCTGCAAAATGTAGGCTATTTCTCCGGCGACGAGACGCCAGTTGACCGGCACCATCACCGCGCCGATCTTGGCGACAGCAAAGTAGGTCTCCACAAATTCGATACTGTTTTTGAGCAGGGTGGCGACCCGGTCGCCCGGACGGATGCCCTGGGCGAGCAGGCCGTTGGCCACCCGATTGGCGCGGGCGTTGAGCTGGGCGAAGGTGAAGCGGCGGTTGCGCTCGAATTCCACGAAGGCTGCGCGGTGGGGACAGATGTCTGCGCGCTTTTTCAGGAGCAGACCGATATTTGTTTTCATCATCGTTATTGCCGACAGTGGAATTACGCTGGACAGTATTCCACCAAATCAATGGTATGAGTAGGGCTTGCAGGGGGGAACACGCCGCTGTGACTCACATAGTAAACCACGGGTAACTTCCTGCACTGGATGCGACTGCGCGATAGAGCGACAACCTCGTAGTGCGAAAAGACGTGACTTTCGGCAAACAGGCAATTTATAGTTTCTACAATTCACACCTGCGCCATGCGATCAAGTACTGATATGAAAGACCGATTGAAAATACTGCTTCTCACCCTCGGTGTGGTACTGCAGGCCGCCTGCAGCAACAACGCTGTCTACCCCGAGGAGAGTTTTGCCTACGACAGCCTCTTCAAATTGCGGACGGATGGCGATGTCGCCATGGCCTGCGAAAGCGCGCGTCGCTCCCTGTTGGGAGAGGGCTACCTGATTGCGAGCGCTACGAGCGAGGGTGTCGTAGGACGGAAGGCTTACAAGAGTGAAGGTAAGGAGAACACCTTTATCGAGATGAATATCGTTTGTCTGCCTGAAGTGAATGGCAGCACGGTGTTCGCAACCGGCGTGCTCAGTACCTATGCGCTGAAAATGAGCAGCAGTTCTGCCAGTGTTGGCCTCAGCGCGCTGGGTTCAATCTCACTGCCCATCGGCCAGAGTGCCGATTCCCTGGTGAAGGTCTCGGAAGAGACCATCAATGACAAGGAGTTCTACCGGCGTTTCTTCGCCGCGGTCGACACCATTCTGGACGATTTGAAGGCTGGCAAGGCAGCAGTGGAACCCGCAGCGCCTACTGCGACGCCGGAGCCGGTATCCGGGCCGGTAGTGCCAGAGCCGGCAGTTGTACCCACAGCAGTGCCTACGCCAGTCGCCACTCCGGCGGCACCAGTAACGGTGTCTGAGCCTGTGCCGGCACCCACTGCGCCGATGGCATCGGAACCCGATCCGGCTATTGCTGCCCCGGTGACAGCGCCAGAGCCGCTTCCTGCGCAGGTAGCACCCGCGATCACACCAGAGTCGATACCCGAGCAGGAAGCACCTGCAGAAGCACCTGCAGTAGTGCCGGAACCGGAGACCGCCCCGGCGTCCATCCAGCAGCAGGAAGCGCCTACGAGCGCGCCAGAACCATCTCCCGCCCCGTTGATGGAGTCTTCGAACGGCATTACGACGTTCACATAATCAGCTACTTTCCCAGCACTACAACTCAACGGTTACTGCAGCAGCGCACGCGTTGGCGAGTTCCCGCGCTTTCTCGATGGTGTCAGCAACCGCCAGCGCCACACCCATGCGGCGCGACCCGGACACCTCTGGCTTACCAAACAGGCGCAGCTGCGTGTCGGCAATTGCAAGCGCCTTGTCCAGATTGCCAAACAGCACATTCTGGCTTTCGCCCGATACCAGGATGACGCTCGAGGCACTCGGGCCGTGTTGCCGGATCGCCGGGATCGGTAAATCCAGAATCGCGCGTGAGTGCAGGGCAAACTCGGACAGGTCCTGCGACACCAGGGTGACAAGCCCGGTATCGTGGGGGCGCGGCGAGACTTCACTGAAAATCACCTCGTCGCCCTTGATAAAAAGTTCCACGCCAAACAGCCCCTTGCCGCCCAGCGCCGAGGTAACCTGCTCCGCCATCGTCTGTGCAGCGGACAACGCTGCTGGAGTCATCGGCTGCGGCTGCCACGATTCCTGATAGTCGCCGCCTTCCTGGCGATGCCCGATGGGGGCGCAAAAAGACGTACCATCGCGATGGCGAATGGTGAGCAAAGTGATTTCAAAATCGAAATCCACAAAGCCCTCTATGATGACTTTGCCTTTACCAGCGCGACCGCCCGCCTGCGCGTAGTCCCAGGCGGCATCGATGTCACTCGTCTTGCGCAGCAGGGACTGGCCTTTGCCGGAGGAGCTCATAATAGGCTTGATAACACAGGGCAGGCCGATTTTTGCTACTGCGGCTACATACTCTTCTTTAGTCTGCGCGAATTCATATGCACTGGTCTTCAGCCCCAGCTCTTCTGCGGCGAGACGGCGAATGCCCTCGCGGTTCATGGTCAGTTGCGTTGCTTTGGCGGTCGGAATGACGGTGAAGCCTTCGGCTTCCAGTTCGGCCAGCGTGGCGGTGGCAATGGCTTCGATTTCAGGCACGATCAGATCGGGTTGCTCCAGTTCGATGACGGCGCGCAGCGCCTCGCCATCGAGCATATTGATCACATGGGAGCGATGGGCGACCTGCATAGCGGGAGCGTTGGCATAGCGGTCCACCGCGATCACCTCAACACCCAGGCGTTGCAGCTCGATAGTGACTTCCTTGCCCAGTTCACCGGCACCGCATAACAACACCTTCTTCGCACTCTGGCTGAGGGGCGTGCCAATGTTCACTGACATAAGCGGTGCTTTCCTGAAGAGCTGTGGCCCACAACGATTATTTCGGAGCCTTCACAAAACCCGGTGGTTTCCAGGTACCTTTGCCGATGGGAAGCAGGGACGGCGCTTCCGTTTTGGGCCAGTACAGCCGCATCACAATGTACATGGGGCCATCCGGTGCGGGCAGCCAGTTGGATTCCTTTGCAGCTCCCGGCGAATCCTTCTGTATATACAGCGTCAGTGAGCCGTCCTCGCCCTTCTGTAACTGTGGCAGCATAGGTGAGTTAATGAGGTAGCGGTCGATCGGGTTCTTGATCAGCAACTGGGTCTTGCCGTCGTACATGGTCACCGACCAGAAGGCGTTTACCGGTGGTAGCTCGCCCGCGGGAAAGGTCAGTGTGTAGTTGCCCTTGCTGCCATCGAGCTCTGCGCCTGTTACGTCCTTGCGCGTCATGGGATAGGCCGCTTCAATGACATCGTTGCCATAGATGCCAGCCTTCGCGCTAGCCGCGCGCTTCAGCCAGTCGCCATTGAAAAAGGCGCGGTCGCCAAAGGGGTCGCTGAGGCCCCAGCCATTCAAGGACAGCACCTGCGTGGTGAGGTATTGGTCAACCTTGTCACTGCCCTGCTTCATACCGATCAACAGTTCGGCCTTGTGTTCCAAAGAGAGATCCTTGAAGGAGAAAGTTTTCCCCGGGCCGATGCCAATGCTGGCGAGCCGCGCGCGAATCGCTTTTTCTTCCGGGCCTGCGGGCGCAAACTGCAGGGCAAAATCCAGGTACTCAAAAAAGTTGGTCTTTACCATCTCCTTGTTGATTTTCGGAAAGTCGATGGCCGGTGCGGCGGGCGGCGCGGACTTTTTCAAATAAGCAGAGAGCGGCTGTACTTTGTAACCGGCCTGCACGGCGACCACGTTCGGCATATCCGCCGCGTTGAACAGTTGCGTACGATAGATGGTGAGCGCGAAATCTGTGCTGGAGTGGTATGTCTGCTTGATGCCGGGGGGTGTGGCTCCCTGCCAGCCGGGGCCGACCACCATGTAATCACCGGCCTCGGTGCCGGTCGCCCTGCTGCCGATATAGCCGTAGTTGAAGGTGTTGCCATCCACCAGTTGCACGGAGTAGTAACGCGGCGCCGGTACTGCGGGCACCGACAGGATCATGGGCTCCGCGCGCAGGTCCAGCCACACCATGGAGTAGGGCGTATCGCTGTTGGGTGTGACGATCGTGGTGTCCTGGTAAGTGAACACGCGCGAGGCGTTATTGATTTCATTGAACGGCGCCTTGAACTGACTGGAACTCTTGTCGACGGCAAATTCGTACTGCACCGCATAGTTCATCACGATCGGCAGGCCATAGATAAAGCCCTCCTCCGCGATAGCTCTCGTTTCCGCGATCCCCGGTGCGGCAATTGCGGACTTCTTGTGGGCCAGTTCCGCGACTCTAATCGGGTCATCATTGCTGCCAAATCCAGTTAGCGGTGAAACGGCGAGCAGAGTGGTGGATATGATCAGTGCTTTGCTCAGAGAGTTCATCGCGAATATTTCCTTGAGGGATCGTTTTATTTCTGTGAAGTGATGAGAATTCGAATTTTCAGGAGCACTTCAATAATAGTTGAAGAAGGGAATGGCTGACAATGTATTTTCAGGCTCACTCAATTTCTACGGGAACGGTAGGCAATACAAAAAAGGCACCAGCGTGACTAAGGCCACTAGCGCGAGCAGTATCTGTCCGCAAACCCTGCGCCGACAACAATCACTGCAAGGCGTGTTCCTGTTGATTGCACTTCAGTGTGCATAGTCCGTGATTCTATTTTGCCAAAGTCTCGCACCAGCGCTGCGGGCCTTCGTCGGCAGGCATCGTGATATCCGTTTTGCCAAGCGCCTGGGACGCCTGTGTCATTAATGCATCGATTTGGTTGTCATCCCACTGCTGTGCTGCTGCGTCATAACCAAGTACGCCCTGCTGCGCCTGCCTGCGTGCGTCAATCGCTGCGGCCGCGCAACTCGCTTCGCGCGCCAGGCGCGCATAGTTACTGGGCTTGTAGCGCGCGATGCCGCCGCGAATCGGTGAGATGCTGTCGCCGAAGATCGCCTTGCTACCCAGCCTTCGTACCGGGGAGTGCGCAATCGTGAAACCCCCGTCAGCGGCCACCACGGTCACGGCAATGCCTTCCTCCACGCCCTGCACGAAACCGCGCACTTTACCGGTATCACGGTCCAGCAAACCAAAGCCGGCTTCCATCAATAGCGAATTTCCGCCCAGTTCCCTGCTGGCGCCGATGGACACGGCAATCCCGTTCGCAGTGATCGTGGGTGTCAGTGCGTTGACATTGGTGTGGTCAGGGAAAACGTCGAGTTGTGCTTTCCATGCGTGCTCGGCATGATCGCCCTTGTCCCACAGCTTGAACACATCTCTGGCCGTCACCACATATAGCTCATGATTATCAGCTGACACGGCTACTGACGCGGCGACCTGGTCGCCGACATTGATGCGCCAGATCTCGCGCAGGTCTCGGTCCAGTGCCATGACGTTGCCATTCTCGTCAGTGATGTACAGGCGCTGTCCATCATTGCTCACTGTAGGTGTGGAGCCGGTGCCGCCGTCGAAGTCATAGCGGGCGGCGATTACCAGGGCCAGCTTGTCTGCGCTGGGGACCAGATCCAGTGCATAGATCGCGCCGTTGGTGGAGACGCCATCCTTGCTGCCGTCTACCTCATCTGGTGCGGTGGCCGCAACAAACAGCCGTGCCGCTGTTGGGGTCAACAGCATAAAAGTTAGACACCTCCGACCCCGCGCCGAAAATAATGCGCACCATGGCGGTAAACAAACCATCGGGCAGCGGCATTTTGCCGAAGCGCTGCTCGGCCAGGCGGTCGCCGCGTTGCAGAATCCATTTGGACGGCATCTTCCTGGCCGATGCCGCCGCGGTCACACCGGGCAGTGCAAACGGTGCAGCCAATAAGGATTCACCTGTGGTGCGCGCCAGCACGGCGATTTCGCCATTGCCGGTCACTACTGTCAGCGCATCAAGTTGCGGTATGTAGTTAACGCCCCAGGCATGCGGCACCTCCGCGCCTGCATAACTCAGGCCGGTGGGTTTATGCCATAGCACCTTGCCCTGCGGTGTTACCGCCCAGGCCCAGTGATAGGTCGCGTGATAAATGGTCTGTGTATCCGCCTCGTCGGGCGTATCAAGAATCAATGGCGCACCTGCGCCCTGTCTATCGCCCTTGTTGGGCAGGGTCCACAGGCGTTTACCGTTGGCCGGATCCAGCACCACCAGGCTTACATCTTCCTGCGGGTACAGGGGGCTGAAGTAAATCTGCCCGAGGTTGTCCATGGTGGGGCCTTCGGGAACGAACATGTCCTGTTCCGCCACCCAGGCCAGCTCCTGCTCCGGTGCGGTGGCGATCCACAGGTGGTCGCTGTTATTGAGGCCGACGTGCATGGTGCGAAACGTAATGGGCGTGGCCATATATTCGTCAAACACACCCACGACCGGGTTGCCCTGCGGACGCCACTGCGTACCGCCGTCATCGGCCACCAACCGGGCGACGGGTGCTGCACTAAATTGTTTCCATGCTATGAACGCAGCAACCGCGATGACAACAAAGGCTATAGTCAGCTTTTTCATGCTCAGGCGCTCAATGGTTGAGTATTCTGCCGCCCATTGTACAAGCAATTCACGGGTATCCTGCTGCCAGGGATGAAAGCCGCGGTTATAGAACGCTTTGTAAGGTGCCCAACCACCGTTAAAAGCCCCGGTTTTGCCAAACAGCCCGGCTAATCCCGCGCGCCACAAGCTGAAGTTAAACAGCTGGCCGTCTTTTTTGAGAATGTAGAACAAGGCCCTGGTGAGCTCTATGCTCATCAGCACCGACACGCGCCGCATGACGGCAAGGCGCAACTCCTCGCTGCCGCCGACAGCCTTGTAAACATCAAATGCTACCGCCTTGTGTTCCATTTCCTCCGCAGCGTGCCAGCGCCACAATGCGCGCATTGAAGGTTCAGCCCGGTCCATGATGGATCCCGGACTCAGTAACAGTTCCGCCAGCACGCCGGTAAAATGTTCGATGGCCACGGTAATCGCCAGATTTTTCAGAGGAGATAGATTTTTCTGCGCCCAATTGAGACGCCGTGTCAGCGTGCCTTCGAGTTTTTCAAGGCTGTAGCCGCGCGCTGCGCACAGCGTCTCGTTGTAGTGCTGGTGCTCGCGGCGATGGAAACCCTCCTGACCGCAGAAGCCCTTGATGTTCTCTTTAAGCTCCGGATCCGTTATCCGATCCGCGTAGTGACGCACGCTATCGATAAAAAACTTTTCGCCGACAGGAAAGGCTATCGACATGCCATTAAAGAACGCGGTCAGAAAGGCGTTGTCATCGAGCCATTCGCCGTGCAGTGCGGCGGCGATATCGTGGGTACGATTGCGCGGCTTGATCTGCACGCCATTTGGAGTGCTCGACTGTGTGTCGGCTTGTGGAATAGACGCTGCTGATGATCCCATAACCGTTCTCCCTGAAAGGTAGGTGGATGACTGAGGGTGTGATCCTAATTGACAATCGTCTATCGAAGAGGGTCAAATACCATCAAGTACAGGGTTAGAAACCATCATTATTAGGGTTAAATACCGTCACAATGCACGCCTACTATTTATCTACCATGGTTGGCTTGCTGGCAGAGCCAAGGCATCAGCGAGCGCCAATTGCTGCGGGGTGCGGGGTTGGATTTTATCAATCAGCAAGGAGAGTTCAGCATCAGTGCCGGGCAAATGGACACGGTATGCATCAATGCCCTGGCACTCGCCCATGACCCGCAGTTTGGGTTGCGGCTGGGCTCCCGTATCAACATCTCCTCGCAGGGCATATTTGGCTACGCCCTGATGACCAGCGCCACGGTCGGCGACGCGCTCAAACTATTGATCCGCTACAGTCGTAGCATACTGCCCAGTATCCACATCGAGGTGCAGCAACATGACAGCCGGGTCGATGTGGTGGTCGCGGCCACGCACCTGCCGCTGGAACTGGAGCGGTTTTATTGTGAGGTGCTGTTTGCAGCCATCATCCATAACGGCAGCTTGCTCATCGGCGACAGGGCGGTGGTGACCACCCTCGAACTCGATTATGTAGCGCCGCCCGATGCACAGCTGTATGTGCAGTTGTTTGGGCCCGACGTGCAGTTTGCCAGCCAGCGTTGTGCGCTGAGTTTCGACGCGGCCAGCCTGGGCATTGCCATCTCCACCGCCAACCCGGTGGCGCAGGACATCTTTCGCCGGGAATGCGACCGCCTGTCAGCACTGGATAGTCGCCGCGGCCGCGTGAGCGAGCGTGTGCAGCAGCTATTGTTGCAGGCCGGGTCAGAATTTCCCACAGCCGCCGCTGTCGCGCTGCAGTTGCATATGAGTGAAAGTACGCTGCAGCGCCGGCTGGCGCAGGAAGGTTGTCGGTATCAGCAGCTGCTGGACCAGGTGCGTTATCGCCTGGCCAAGGAGTATCTGCTGGGGACCACCTTGCCGGTTGCTGAAATTGCCTGCCTGCTCGGCTTTAGCGATACCACCAACTTTCGCCGGGCGTTCAAGCGCTGGTCGAACACGACGCCGTCGGTTGTGCGCCGTGATCCAAGCAATACCAGGGAGATCAGAGGCCAGGCCGCAATATGGGTGCCCCCCAATGTTTAAACGAAGCCTCCGAGCGCAACTGCCCCGGAGTGAAGATGGCCTGCGTGCCGTAATTGAATGTCGACTCACGCAACGCGACGTCGCATTGCCGGACTTACATCCTTAAAGTATGCGCGCACACCCATAACGATGTTGCGACCTATCTGTGGCGCGGTGTCCTTGAGGTAGGACGTACTGTTACGAATGTCATCGTTCAGCAGGTTTTGGCCCTGCAGGTACACTTGCCAGTCAAACTGACTGGTAGTCGGTACCGTGTACGCCAGTTCTGCATTTAACAGGTCGTAGTCGGGGGTCGGGGTTTCAAATGGGGCGATATTGTCCTGCTCAAATGCGTGTATCCACAGCAGGTTGCCAGCGAGTCCCTCGCGATCCCAATCCAGTCCCAGGCCGAGGCGCTTCGGCGGCAGCAACGGCACGTCGGTATTGTCTGCCAGTTCTGCATCGACGATATCCCCGAAACCGAACACCTGCCAGTGACCGCTAGCGTTTGGCTCGAAGTCATAGCGCAATTCGGCTTCAGCGCCGATGAAATCGGCATCCTGCTGCGACCAGAACAGCACCGGGAGGCCATCCTCCTCCAGGCCGGTGTTCGACTGGTAGATGTAATCATTGAAGGTGTCGCTGTACACGGTCGCACTGCCGGTCCAGCCGCCGGATTCCACGCGCACCCCGCCTTCCACATGCAGGCTGGATTCATTGTCCAGCGACGAATCACCCACTTCGAAGCGTTGCGTGGCAACGTGCGGACCATTGGCAAAAAGCTCATCCACACCCGGAGCCCGTTCTGCATGGGCTACAGTAAACGTGAGGTCAATATTGTCATTCAGGTGATAGATGGAGCCTGCGGATGCACTGAAAGGATTGAACTCGGCGTTTGCCCTTGGGCCTACCGCGCCTTCCTCCGACCACCAGGGTATTGGGCACCTTGGTCTCGACGTCGTCGTAGCGCAGGCCGACATCAAACTGCCAGGTGTCGAATTCAGCGCGCTCGATCCAGAACAGAGCGCCTGTCTCGGTGGTCGAACCCGGTACAAACGCTTCCGCCCCGACTGCCGAGAAATTCAGGTCTGTGTATTGCAGCCCGAAAACACCCTGCCACACGCCCCAGGGGTTGTGCTTCAACTCCACTCGCGTGTTCTTGGTATCGCTATTGAAAACAGTACCGACTTCAGCGCCTTCGAACTCCGTGTGCTCATAGTTGGTATCCGCAAACCGGACCTTGAACTGTTCAAACCCACTGAAGGGGTCGCTGCCCACCAGTTCGGCCTCGGTGCGCTTTGATTGCAGTTCAATATTGACAAACACCAACTCTGGTTCGCCGCCATCCTCAGGTATTTCTTCCTCAGCACCCGGAATTCCGTAGTCGGACTTGTAGTCTGTATACGACGCGCCAAAACGCCACTGCTCACCGATCCAGCTGCCACCTGCAGTGGCGCCTTCATTGTCCAGGTAGCTGTTCTCCAACACGCCGCTATCATCATCTTCCTGTGAGGCGTCCTCATCAGGGTACAGGTCTGCGCCGTCAGGAATTTCATAATCATCCGTGCGGCGGTGGAAGCCGTCGGCATGAAACGCGAACGCATCGGTGCCCAGATCCAGCCTGCCCGCAGCGAACTCCTCGTTCGCCGCTGTGTTGGTTTGTGCGATAGCGCGTCCGCTGTAACCGTTTTCCGGGACTGCCTGCGGTATCGACGGTGAAACCATATTGACCACGCCGCCGATGGCGCCGGAGCCGTAGAGCAGGGTGGAGGGGCCGCGCAATACTTCCACCTGATCAATCAGGAAGGGTTCAACGGATACGGCATGATCCTGGCTCACTGAGGAGGCGTCACTGACTGCCATGCTATTGCTGAGCACGCCCACGCGCGTGCCCTGCAGGCCGCGAATTACCGGGCGCCCGACGTTTTCGCCAAAACTCGCATTCGACAGGCCGGGCACACGTGCCAGGGTCTCGCCAAGGGTATTCGCCAGTTGCCGGCGCAGAGTCTCGCCCTGCAGCACGGTAGCGGACTGCGACAGATCAGTGGATCCACGACCCAGCGGGTTTGCGGTGACCACCACCTCCTCAAGGCTGTCGTGCTGGTGGGCCGATGAGGCGCTGGTATCAGTCGGCTGTTGGGCGACAGTGACTGTCGCGAACAGGTTGGTAAACAGCGCCAGTGCGACGCTCTCTCGTATTGAAAAACGCATAGTTTGACTCTCTCATAGATCACAGGTCACCACGAAGGTGACAAAAACCAAAAAGGGATTGGATTGGGTTTTCGGTGTTCTACAGAGAAGCGGGAGGAGCCCGGGCGAAATTGGCGCAGGTGCGCGAAACCGCTGCAGTGGTGATCGACATGGATTTGCTATGAGCGCGTGGTAGACCTGTATCTGTGGTGCGTCATGGCTGACGCCGACAGCAGCACCCAGGCCATGGCCGATAATGCAGGTTGCACACGAGTCGGAATTGTGAGCATGGCTATCATCAAGCTCGTGCACATTGGCGATACCCTGCGCTGCCAGCATCAGAAGCAGCAATGCAAGACGCGGGTAACGACCCAATTTGAAGGTGGAAGGTTTCATGGCGTCGTAACTTATAGCAAGTTAGGCTATAGATTTTCAACAGTCTGCACACACTCAGGGTAGACGACGCACATGAATCCAGGCAAAACGGCAACTCCCGATGAAGGCTTCGACTTGTTGCGTAACGATTTGCTCCTGCGCTGGCAGCGCACACTGCGGATCGCACCCTCGCAAGGGCTGGGTGTTGTGCGCCGCGCCCTCTTTTTTGCGCTGTTTACCTGGCTGCCGATTGTGATCTGGGCTGTCCTGAATGATCGACTGGTACATGTCGATACCGGAGAGCCGCTGTTCAAGCATTTTGGGATTCATGTGCGCTGTCTGGTCGCCATTCCGCTATTTATTCTGGCCGAGGCCATGGCGGGCGGAGTGTTACACAACATCGTCGCACAGTTTCGGGCGAGCAATATTGTTTCCCATGAACAGCAAACGGCATTTGCAGATATTCTGAATCGCATGGCACGTTTGCGTGATGCCAGTTTCCCCTGGATTTTGGTTATTGGTCTGGCGCTGGTCTGGGTACTGGGCAACCCGGTACATGCGGATTCGCATGACCTGTCATGGGCCGCAGAGGGTGCTGATTTCGGCTTCGGCGGTTGGTGGTTCCTCTACGTCGTCAAGCCGATTTTCGTTATTCTCCTATTGGGTTGGTTCTGGCGCATCGCGTTGACTATTTTGCTCTTTCCATCGCATCGCCAAGCTGGAGTTGTCGCTGGTGCCCGCGCATCCCGATCGTTGTGGCGGTCTGGGTTTTCTCAAAAAGCTGCCGATGGCGTTTTTTCTGGTCACGCTGGCGGTGGCCTCTGTCATCGCCTCACGCTGGATGCACGAAGAGCTTTATCACGGCTATACCCTGGCGTCCTTCAAGGCGCCGTTCGCGGTCTTTGTGGTGGTCTGGGGCGCTATGATGCTCTCGCCACTACTGCTGTTTGCACCGCGCATTGCTGCCATGAAACGCGAGGCGCTGCTGAGTTATGGAAAGTTGATCGGCGCACACGGCCGAATGGTGCACCAGCGCTGGATTCTCGGCCAAAACGTCAACAGTGAATCCGCGGCGGGAGACATACTCGACGCGCCGGAACTGGGGCCAGTGGTCGATATATCAGCGATCTACGATGCAGTGGGCAAGGTGACTCCCGTGCCTGTCGGCAAGAGCTCTATTATGATGGTACTGATCCCCATTATCCTTCCCATGCTGGTCGTCATCTTGCAGCAAATTCCCATCCGGGAACTGTTGCTCAAGCTGCTAAAGACCGTGGTCTAACTGCTCGCTCGATAAGGGCGGAATATTATTCTCAACTGCCATGCGCCGCTGAAAACGATTCGGCCTGTGCCCGCTGCCAGGCCCCTTTATACCTTGCGTCGTCCGTGCCCGTCAGCAATTCACCTTTTTTCAATGGCGGATACAGATCCATAAAAGACTTCACCACGGACTCACTAACGCGTTTCTGGAAATGGAAGCGGCGCAGCTGCGACGGGTGAGTGAGACCGGCTCCACCCACCACTTCAGCTAACGCCATTAGCGTCTTTTCATGGAACTGCGCGACGCGCATTGCCTTGTCCGGCACGACCAGCGCGCGTTGTCGGTCTGCGTCCTGGGTGGCAACACCGGTCGGGCAGCGGTCGGTGTGGCAGGTCTGGCTCTGCAGGCAACCGACGGCAAACATAAACGCACGTGCCATGTTCACCCAATCCGCGCCCAGCGCCATGGTCCTGGCGATGTCGAAGGCTGAAATCATCATGCCGGATGCACCGATTTTTATACGATCGCGCAGCCCTGCCCCCACCAGTGCGAAATGCACGAACGAGAGGCCCTCCCTTAGTGGCATACCCATATGGTCGATGAACTCCGACGGCGCTGCGCCCGTGCCGCCCTCCTTGCCGTCGACTACGATGAAGTCCGGTGTGATACCTGTAGTGAGCATCGCTTTGATGATGGCCAGGAACTCATGCTTGCGGCCCACACAAAGCTTGAAACCAACCGGCTTGCCGCCGGAGAGCTCGACGCAGTTGTTGGATAAAGGCCATCAGTTCCAGCGGCGTTGAAAAAGCGGGATGCTGTGCGGGGGAAACACAATCCTGACCCATGCGGACGCCGCGAATCCTGGAAATCTCCTCAGTGATTTTGGCGGCCGGCAGCACGCCGCCATGACCGGGCTTGGCGCCTTGCGACAGTTTTATCTCGATCATCCTGACCTGATCAAGCATCGCCGTTTTGACGAAGTTCTCCGGTGAGAAGTTGCCCGCCGCATCACGGCAGCCGAAATAGCCGGAACCAATCTCCCAGATGATGTCACCGCCATTCTCCCGGTGGTAGGGTGACACGCCGCCTTCACCGGTGTCGTGCGCAAAGCCACCGGCTTTTGCCCCGCTGTTGAGCGCGCGAATGGCATTAGCCGATAGCGAGCCGAAACTCATGGCGGAGATGTTGAGGACCGAGGCGTTATAGGGTTTGGTGCAGTCTGGTCCACCGACCTTTACGCGAAAATCATGCTCTGTCACTTCGGTCGGCGCCAACGAATGCGAAATCCATTCATAGCTCGGATCATAGACATCGAATTCGGTGCCGAATGGCCGCTTATCGAGCTGACCCTTGGCGCGCTGATAGACCAGCGAGCGTCTGTCGCGCGAAAATGGCCTGCCATCCTTCTCGCCCTCAAAGAAATATTGTCGGATCGTGGGGCGTAGCGCCTCCAGCCAGAAGCGCGCATGGCCAGTAATGGGATAGTTGCGCAGGATCGCATGTTGCTCCTGTTTCATATCGTGTACGCCCAGCCAGGTCAGTGCGGAAAAAGCCAGAAACGGCAGTACCAGAAACCAAAATGCCGACGGCCTGGCCAACATTTCCAGAAGGATCAGGACGCTCATCGTCGCCGCAAACGTCAATGGCAACATTCGCATCGATAGCGCACGTTTCAATCGATCCATTGGTCATTTCCTCCTCGCCACATTATTGTCATGATGGCGCAGGAGCGTGGCGCTTGTCCATGTGCGCCTTTCTCAGGCAGACATTTTTGTGCTACTTATAGCAGGTGATTGCATTCGCGCCAGCGCTTCGCACCTTGTGCGCCGGGTGAGAGTACTGCAGATAAACGTATTGGAACCTGCAATGATTGACCAGCAGTGGGCACAGGCTTTCGCTAACGACTGGATCGCCTCATGGAATGCACACGACATGGATCGCATTTTGTCCCACTATACCGATGATTTTGAAATGTCATCGCCGTTGATCGTGGAGCGCCTTGGTGTGCCGGACGGTAAGCTCAAAGGAAAGAAGGCAGTGGGAGAATATTGGCGGCCAGGTTTGTCAATGAGCCCACCGTTGCAATTCGAACTCATTGACGTATTGGTTGGGATGGAGTCGATCACGCTCTATTACAAGAGTGTTGGTCGCAGGTTGGTCGCCGAAACCCTTTTCATCAATCGTTCGGGCAAGGCCACACGTGGCATCGCGCAGTGGTCGATTGCGAAAACCTGATATGAGCATGCGCGGTAGCTGCAGTTGCAACAACATTCAGGTAGTGTGGCATACGGTCGACTATAGCGTTGTGCCACGAGCGTGCCAGTGTGAGTATTGCCTGGCCAAGGGAGCAGCTTACGTGTCCAAATCCGGCTCAGCTGTAAACGTGCTGGTACACAAGGAACGCCTGCACAGGCTAATAGCTCATGGCAGCAGGAACGCCCGGTTTCATGAATGCGCCAACTGCGGTGATGTGGTCCTGGTCACTGCGGAAATTGACGGCATTATCTATGGCGCGCTCAATGCCCGGTGCATGAAAAACGCATTGGGATTTCCCGCTGCGGCAAAGACTGACTTCTTTGGCCATACCGCCGAGCAAAAGCGAGACCGCTGGCGCCAGAATTGGTGTCACCCGGTTACCATCACCAGTCCGGGAGGCGAGGTGCTAACGGCACCCGAGACCTGGATGTAAGGCCCCTGGGAGAGCGTGTGATGCTATCTGATTCTGTTGTTGCAGCTGCAAGCTTTATGCAGGGCAGCATTCCACTGTTGTCGTTAAGCGCCTACCTGCCGCAATGGAAGAAAATTATTGCGACCAAATCCAGTAGGGATATTTCACTGCGGTCATGGCTGCTGTGGAGCGTTTCAGCGGCAATCGCGGTTTTCTATGCGGTGGCTCAATATCAAGCCACGGGAAAGGGTACGGCACTCGTATTTTCAAGTTCTGTTAATCTGATCTTCGTTGTCGTCACCGTGTATCTACTGGTCATCTATCGCAAGCGGGACGCGATTTCCTGAGGAATGCCCCATGAGACATATCGAAAGACACCGTACCCATCGTATCGGATGGCTGCGTGCGGCGGTGCTGGGCGCCAATGACGGCATTGTTTCGACCGCCAGCCTGGTGCTGGGGGTGGCAGCGGCCGGTGCGGGTGCCAGAGAGATCCTGGTGGCAGGTGTTGCAGGACTGGTGGCAGGCGCGATGTCGATGGCGGCAGGCGAATATGTGTCGGTCAGTTCGCAGGCCGATACCGAGAGTGCCGATCTGGAGCGCGAGCGCAAGGAGCTCGCGGCCGATCCCGTGCACGAGCATGAAGAGATGCAGGCAATCTACGTCGGTCGCGGCCTGGATGCCAAACTGGCAGGGCAGGTCGCCACCCAGCTCATGGCGCACGATGCGCTGGGGGCACACGCACGCGACGAACTGGGTATCTCCGAGATACTGAGCGCACGTCCGGTGCAGGCAGCGCTGGCATCTGCCGCGACGTTTTCGGTGGGCGCCGTCCTGCCCCTGATCGTCGTGCTCATGGTACCGTTAGCGGTGCTGATGTGGGCGGTCGCGGGCAGCTCGCTACTGTTCCTGGCCCTGCTCGGTGCGCTGGCCGCGCGCACCGGTGGTGCTTCTGTGGCGACAGCAGCCATGCGAGTGACCTTCTGGGGCGCACTGGCCATGGCCCTGACGGCTGGTGTGGGCGCCTTGTTTGGGGTGTCCACCTAGCGGAAAGAAGTTTTCGAGAGTGACTGCAAACGCATTGCAAGTACGCTTTCTTCCTTTAATAATCAGCGCCGCTGGCGCAAAACCTGAGATGAGATAATGAATCCACACGTAATCGCTTTGATCATCTTGGCTGTCGCGTTTGGCGGCGCCCTGTTTGGCTTGTGGCTGCAGAAGGTGCTGTCGGATCAACACCTGAGCACTGAGACCAAAGAAGTTGTCAGGCTGGCCAGCGCCCTGGTCGCGACCATCTCGGCGCTTGTCCTCGGCCTGCTGGTCTCCTCAGCCAAAGGCTCTTTCGACAGGTTCGATGATGAATTGACCCAGAATGCGGCCAGAGTGGTTATGCTTGACCGGACTCTTGACGAGTATGGGCCACAGACCAGAGACATACGCGACGCACTAAAAACCCGTTTTGCCAAAAGAATGGAGCTTCTCTACGCCACTGATGCCGTGGGGAGCAAGGCCGTGGATAGATGGGGCGTCATCACACAGGAGGAACATATCGACACCAAAATTTTTGCTTTGGCACCGGATGGCCCCGTGCAGCAGGGACTGCAGGCGCGAGCGGTGGAGCTCAATAGCGAGATCAACATGACCAATGCCCTCATCCATGCACAGCGTGAGGACTCCATGCCGAGTGCACTTCTGATCGTGCTGGGAGCGTGGTTAGCCTTGATCTTCTCGACGTTCGGTTTGTTCGCCCCCCGCAACCCGGTGGTGACAGGGACGCTGCTGGTGTGTTCCATGTCAGCCGCGGGCGCAGTGTTCCTGATTCTGGAGCTGAATTCGCCCTTTACCGGTTTTATCAAGGTTTCCAGCGCGCCGCTGTATGAGGCGTTGCTCTATCTGGGTCACTAGCGGCCTCGACACCGACCAGCTTGCGGTCAGCATCATATGGTTCTCCATATACGCCCATTGAGGCAGCATTTTATCTGCATCAAGAGAACGTGGTCGCGGGTGTCAGGCTTGTGCGGCGCGTGGCCCACGATACTGCGCACAGCCACCACCTTTTGGTTATAGCTTGCAAAATTCTGACAATAGGTGCCACTATTCCCGTTCCACCTCATCCCCCTGACGGGATAAAATATGCAGCGTTTCAGGTTTCTCGTGCTGGCTCTCTGTTTACACAGTGCATCCTTTGTGTTGGCGCAGGCGCAGGACGGCTATATACCAGGTAAATTTGTGCATGCGGATCTGGTGACCAACGACCTGTCTGCCGCAACGGCGTTCTACGGCGGCCTGTTCGGGTGGGAATTCGATAAGCGCGCCGATTATGCCGTGGTGTTTGCCGGCGATCGGGACATGGGCACTATCTTCCAGCGCGAGCTGCCGCCCGACGCCACCCGCAAGCCGCGCTGGGTGGCCTATATGTCAGTGCCGGATGTGGCTGCGGCTCAGCAGATTGTGAGCAACAATGGCGGCAGCACAGTGCTGGCGCCGCGCAATGTACCTGAGCTTGGCACACTGGCCATTTTCAGCGATGCAGAGGGCGCGGTGTTTGGCGCCATGCGCCTGGATGGCGGCGATCCTGAGGATTATCTGGCAGAGCCGGGTGAATGGATCTGGATCCAGTTGCTGAGCCGGGATGCGGTCAAGGCGGGTGATTTTTACGGGCAGTTGGCGCCCTACGAATTGTTCGACAATGCGCTGAGTGAACGCAGCGGCAGTTATGTGCTGGCCAGTGCAGGGTATGCGCGTGCGGGATTGGTGACGATTCCGGCTGAACGCACTGACATTCAACCGACGTGGCTGCCCTTTGTGCGGGTTGCGAGTATCGTGGATGCCGCTGCCAGGGTCCAAGCTTTGGGCGGCAAGGTGCTGGTCGCACCACGGTCGGATCTTGCGGATGGCAAGGTCGCGGTGATCGCCGATCCGACCGGTGCGGCGATCGGGATTCTCGAATGGCAATACGAGGCAGCACCACGGGAGCAACTGCCATGAGAAATTCGCCTCTTTTTCGCTTGATCACGGCAACAGTGCTGGCGGTTTCCGGCTGTGCCAGCGATGGTGGAAGTAGCCACTATAGTGGCGATTATATCGGTCCGGTCTATCCTTCATCGGGGCTATACTACGGCTCCCGTGACTATTACTACTATGACGACTACCCCGACTACATCGTCACTCCGCGGCCTCCGGTGGATGCAACCGAACGACCGGACTATAGACCCGGATTGCATCCAGAGCATCCGATCGCGAATCCGCCTGGAACCCGTCCCAACCGGCCGTCAACGCTGCCGGCAGATCGGCCCGCGTACCGCTCAAGAACGCCATCCATGTCGCATCAGCGGGCTTACTCACCGTCGATTCCTTCGCGCTCACGCCCCATGGGTGGTGCTCGCAGGGGAGGCGGGGGGAGACGGCGTTAGCGACTTACCACTCACCGGCATGGATTTTTTCTTTCGCCTTGCGCGCGCCACTGGCGATCAGACGGTGCCCGAGCCCGGGTAAAAAGCGCTTGAGCGCCACCAGTGCAATCGCGTCCCTGCCTATGACGACCTCGCGACGGCGACGCCTGATAGCATCCACCGTTTTCCTTGCCACGTCGCTCGCCGGGATGCCGAAGCGGTCCATCATCTTCATCATCGCCGCCTTTTCGCGCTCATCAGAGAAGCTTGCGCGCTGCAGGATGTCACTCTGGATGGTGCCCGGGTAGATGCCGGTGACCGCGATGCCGGTACCGTCCAGCTCCGCCCAGAGCGACTCTGTGAAGCCACGGATGGCGAACTTGGTCGACACATAGGCCGACTGATTCGGTACGCCGACGAACCCGAGCATGCTCGACATGTTGACGATGTGGCCATGTCCGCGTGACAGCAACTTGGGCAGAAATGCATAACAACAATTGACGACGCCAAAAAAGTTGGTCTTTATGATGCGGTCGAACAGTTCGATGTCGAACTCCGCGAAAGGCGCGGAGGAGGTGATGCCCGCGTTGTTGACGATGATGTCGACCTGGCCGAAGTCAGTCTCGACAGCATCAGCCATGGCAGTCACCGCCGCTCTATCTGCAACGTCGCAGACGTAACCGCGGGACTCCCTGTTCACTGGCAGCAGCGCCAGCGTGCCGTCGATACGCGCCTGCGCGGTGCCGACGACAGCCACCCGGCAGCCGCAATTGGCCAGAGCCAGCGCGATGGCCTGGCCGATACCGCTGCTGCCGCCGGTGACGACGGCTACCTTGTCCTTGAAGTCGCGCAAACAGTACTCCTTTTGTTCGGGATGCCGTTGCAGAACTATCGCACAGGCTGGATTAAACTTCACCGGGAACCCAGCTCGTGCTTGAATCGGTGCGTATACGTATACTGAGGTTTTCACGGCGCCGGACATCTGGAACAATGACGCAACTGGATTTAGTAGTAGTGGACGCCACCGGGTTGGCCTGCCCCATGCCGTTATTGAAAGCCAAGCGGGCGCTGAACGCCATGCAAGTCGGACAGCAACTGCGGGTGCTGGCGACAGATCAGGGTACTGTGCGGGACTTCCGCGTTTTTGCCGAGCAATCAGGCCATCTCCTGCTCGACAGCGGCTGAGGCGGATGGGGTTTACAGTTACCTGATGGAAAAGAGGTAGGCCGTGCAGAAGTGGACTACACTACTGCCCTGACTGTCCTTTAACATTACCGCCGAAACGGAGAGGGGCGGGAACGGTGTACAAGGCTGGCGTATCGTCGTCAGGCCCAGTAATGACATTAATATCAACGGAGAAACTACCCATGCAGCGAATTAACCGGACCTTCTTTACCCTTATGCTTGCCGCGTTGACCACAGTGATCCTGGCCGCTCCTCGCCAGGCACTGGCGGCCGATGTGGCGCAAATCGAACGCGACGCAATAGCTGCCCTGGCTAAATTGTACGACACAACCCCCGCGGCCAAGGTGCTCGGCGACAAGGCAAAAGCCATATTGGTTTTCCCCAGCATTCTCAAAGCCGGTTTGATCATTGGCGGTCAGGGTGGCAATGGCGCCCTGTTTGTCGATGGTAAGGTGGTGGGCTTTTACAATACGGCGGCGGCTTCCTACGGACTGCAGGCCGGAGCGCAGGAGTTTGCCTATGCCATGTTCCTGATGACCGACGCTGCCATTGACTCCCTCAAAAAAGCAGACGGCTGGGAAGTGGGGGTGGGGCCCAGCCTGGTGCTTGTGGACGAGGGCGTCGCCAAGTCGCTGACCACCACGACCGCCAAGGATGACGTCTATGCCTTCATCTTTGGCCAGAAGGGTCTGATGGCCGGTATCGGTATACAGGGGTCGAAGATCACCAAAATCAATCCCTGATATGACGTGAACCTGTCCCTACCGCCGACCCCCGCCGCCAGCCGCCGGGCGGGAGGTATTGCGGTGGGGTTCTACCCTGGGACGATCTTTTATCGGCCTCGCCTCGCCATCGTCGCGTCGCTTCTCTCGCCTGTTTTGATCGTCAATCTCATCGCGGTCATAGTCGCCGCCATAGTAGAGATAATCGTCATCCCTTTCCTCGTCTTCGGAACCGGCAGGATTGGCGGGACTCTTGCGGGGCTTGGCAGGTGTTTCGGGTGATGGCGGTGGCCTGGGAGTGATCGCTACCGGATCAGCGGAATTGGTCGGCGGCACCTTGACCTCTGCAGCGCCTTGCGAGGGCATGTCACTGAAGACGGTGTTGCCCTGGGCATCCTTGCTTTCGTAGACCTCCGCGCTGGCTGGACCACTTAACGCCGCGGCAAGAATGCAGAATAAAAATAATTTCGAAACACGCACTGGAAACCCTCCTCCTGTATTCACCGTGATGGTAGCCCCTGCCTCCTTGCGGTGCATATAATTTTTTGCGTCAGTAACCCGGCGGTGGTTGCACCGTTATATAACTCACGCCACCGCCCGAGTAGACCTGGTTGTACCAGCTGCTGCCGCAGGTGTAGTAGGTTACGCCGTTGATCGCCTGCACCGCAGGCGTGCAGGGCAGTGCGGAAATGGTCGTGGTGGATTGCACGTAGTCGTCGTCTGACGCCTCAGCCGCCGCTACCGCAGCGCCGACCGACGATCGCGCCGACCACCAATGCCTCGCCGTCGTCCCAGTCATCGTCGCAGCAACGATCCCAGTCGTCGTCAATTTCGTCGTCGTAGTAGTCCTGTCGGTCTTCGCGCGCGTCGTTGGCATAATCCTGCCGGTCGTCCTGATTGCTACCATACTGCGACTGGCGGTTCTGCTGATTACTATCATGCTGTGTTTGACGGTTTTGCTGATTGCCCTGGTACTGTGTTTGCCGACTCTCCTGCGACTGGGTGCGCTGTGCCGAAGCCTGTTGCTGACGCTGGCCACCCCCACTGGCACGCGCCTCCGCGCCGCCGCGCGACGAAAAACCGCCGCCTGCGGCTGCTCCACCCCGCGAGTATCCACCGCCGCCGCCACGGCCACCGCCGCCACGGCCGCCCCGTGCCTCGGCCTCATGGAAGCTTGCCGCGACCAACAGCACTGCGCTGACGAGCGCAACCAATTGAACTGAGCGCCTGGAATTCATGGCGTTTCTCCTGTCTGCGCCGCCGGTTCCCGCCTCATGCGGGCGGTCTCGACGTAATTGGCCAGAAACTGAATGGGTTGCGCGTCCGCCGGCGGTTGGAACTCGAATTTGCTTGCGGGCACCGCCGGGCTGAAATTCCAGTCGGAGAACTCGGCCCAGAACTGTGGTGCGCCCTCTTCGAGCTTGTAGGTCAGCACCACGCGCTGGATCAGCGGTTGTTCGCCCTGCGCAATCCAGATCTGGAAGTCGACGTCAGCGCCGCGCCCCGCGAGGTGATCGCTCGGCACGCCGCGGCTAACCGTTTCTTCCACGTAATCCAGCTGCTGTACGCGGCGCTTCAGATCTGTGGGGAACTGGCGCACCAGGAGCATGGCCATTGGCAGGCGCATGCGCAGGTCGCGCACGAAGTGCTTGATTGCCGCATCGACATCGCCGGCAATCGCCGACCGGGCATAGACGTTGTTGTCATGATCATAGGCCGTCAGGTTCTTGCCGTCGAAGACCACGGTGCTCTGCTTGCCGTCACTGCGCACGACATCGACCCGCAACTGATTGGGACGATTGACCAGCACCTGGCGCTGGTCCCCAAACTCGATCTTCTGCCCGTTCGCCTGGACGGCATCGTAACCGTCGCGGATCGTTACACTGAAGCGCGCCGCATCGGCCATGTGCTGCGCGGCACGCTGCAGGATGATCATTGATTCGGGATCGACGAGCGGCTCCACCGGTTCCTGCGCAGCGGCGGGAGCGAGATACGACAGGAACAGAAGCAGACAGGACACCCAGCTTCTCGGAGACACAGTAAAAACCTCCATCGCGCGCATCGCACACTCCTCACACTGGCGCAGACGGAAGCTCGACTGCTCCGAAGAGATGGTAATCTTATAGACTAAAAATGCAATCAGGCATGGCGCCGGTTGCTTGATCCCGGTCAACTTTGGCGCCACCACTTATAACGAAGTTATACCGTTGCTTGTCAATCTTTCAGGCATGGGTGAGAATGACGTTGGTTTCCGCATCACTATTAATACAGGGTAGTCCTGACCAATGCTGTCAGGATGGTCGTAGTCGTGTGATTGGACGTAGTTTACTGTTTCCTTCGAGGTAGCTCCTCATGCAGTGCAATTTGGCTATGGCCACACTTGGTTTGCTGGTTTTGGTACTCACAGCTTGCTCCGATCAGGAGGCGCCCGCGGTCGCTATCCCGGAGGTCTATGTGGCCGAGGTCGTGCAGCAGGACGTGCCGATTTACATGGAGATTGTGGGCCAGACACGGGGGTCGCAGGATGTGGACATCCGCGCCCGGGTCGAGGGCTTTCTCGACACCATCAACTTTACCGAGGGTGCCTTCGTACACAAGGGCGATCTTTTGTACCAGATCGATCCAAAACCCCTGCAGGCGGCACTGGCCCAGGCCAAGGCCGACCTTGCCAGGAGCAAGGCCCAACTTGACCAGACCACGGTTACGGTCAATCGCATGAAGCCGCTGGCGGCACAGCAGGCGGTCAGCCTGCAGGAGCTGGATAACGCACTGGCTGCGCAGAACGCGGCAATTGCCCTGGTTGACGCGGGCCGTGCGGCGGTCGACAAGGCGACGCTGGATCTCGGTTATACGACCATCACTTCTCCGCTCGACGGCATCGTGGGCATCACGGAGGTTAAGGCGGGTAACCTGGTCGGCAGTGGCGAGAGCACCCTGCTCACCACGGTCTCGAAGGTGGACCCGATCATTTTCCGCGGCGGCATCAGCGAGGCGGATTATTTGAATCTGGCGCGCAATGTAGAGGCGAGCAAGGCCTCGCGCGAGGGGAGCGCAATTACAGCCCAGCTGTTTCTTGCGGATGGGAGCACTTATCCCTACCCGGGTAGTCTGGATGCCGTGGAGCGGGCTGTCGATCCGACCACCGGTACCCTGGCCGTGCAGCTTTCCTTCCCCAACCCCGAACGGCTCCTGCGCCCCGGGCAGTACGGCCGGGTACGCTTCGCCTCGGAAATCAGGCGCGATGCGCTACTGGTGCTGCAGCGCGCCGTGCAGGAATTGCAGGATCGTCACAATGTGGTGGTGGTAGATGCCGATAACAAGGTCAGCGTACGTAGCGTTAAGGTTGGTCCGCGCGTGGACGATCTGTGGGTGATTGACGAGGGACTCAAGCCCGGTGAGCGCGTGGTGGTAGAGGGCCTGCAGCGCCTCCGCGACGGGATGACGGTGAAGGCGGTGCCAGTGGCCGCATCCGCTTCCTCACCTGCGGTCCCGGCCGCTCCCAGCGCAGCCGAGCAATAGCCCGGTGGCGGAGTTCTTCATAAATCGCCCCATCGTCGCCATGGTGATCTCCATCATCATGGTGCTGCTCGGCCTGGTGGCGATGTCCAGTTTGCCCATCTCCCAGTACCCCGAGATCGTGCCGCCCATGGTGCAGGTCACCACGACGTTCGTCGGCGCCAGCGCCACCGACGTGGAGGCTTCCGTCGCCACGCCGCTGGAACAGAAGATGAACGGCGTCGAGAATTCAATCTACATGAAATCGACCAACGCCAATGACGGTACCCTCACGCTCAAGGTGAGTTTCGATGTGGGCACGAACCTGGACACGGCGAACGTGCTGACCCAGAACCGCGTGTCGGAGGCGACGCCGATGCTGCCGCAGGCGGTGAAAAACTACGGGGTCTCGGTAAAGAAATCCCTCTCCTTTCCGCTGCTCGTGCTCACCCTCAGCTCTCCCAAAGGTAGCTACGACAACAATTTTCTCTCGAACTACGCATCCATCAACGTCGTGGACAGCCTGGCGCGCATTCCGGGCGTCGGTCAGGTCAACCTGCTGGGCGGCAGCGACTACGCCATGCGCATCTGGCTGCGGCCCGACCGCATCGCCAAACTGGGTATTACGGTGCCGGATATCGTGAATGCCATCAATCAGCAAAACCAGCTCAGTCCTGCTGGCCAGATCGGTGGGGCGCCTGCGGCGCCGGACACGGAGTACACCTATACCGTGCGCACCCAGGGCAGACTGCTGACTGCGGAGCAGTTCGCCGACATCATCATTCGCTCCAATCCCGACGGCACCCAGGTCTTGCTCAAGGATGTCGCCCGGATCGAACTCGGCACCCAGTTGTATAACTCCATCGGTCGCCTCGACGGGCAACCCGCCGCCGTCATCACGCTGTTCCAGATACCCGGCACCAACGCGCTGGAAGTTGCGGAGCGTGTCAAGGCGACCATGAGCGAACTGTCCGAGCGGTTCCCCAACGATCTTGAATACGGCGTTTCACTGGATACGACCTGCCGGTTAGCGAGGGCATCACCGAGATCGTGCATACCCTGTTCGAGGCGATCGCACTGGTGATTCTCGTGGTGTTTATTTTCCTGCAGAACTGGCGCGCCACACTCATTCCCCTGCTCACGGTACCGGTCTCGTTGATCGGTGCGTTCATGTTTTTTCCGCTGCTCGGCTTCTCGATCAATGTGCTGTCGCTGCTGGGGCTGGTGCTGGCGATCGGGATTGTCGTCGATGACGCGATCGTCGTGGTCGAGGCGGTGATGCACCATATCGAGCAGGGTATGGCGCCGAAAGACGCTACCCGTCAGGCCATGAAGGAAGTATCCGGCCCCGTGGTGGCGATCGCTCTGATTCTTACTGCGGTATTCGTGCCCGTGGGTTTTATTCCGGGTATTACCGGCAGCTTTTACCAGCAGTTCGCCATTACGATCGCGATTTCGGTACTGCTGTCGGCGTTCAATGCGCTCACGCTGTCGCCTGCGCTCGCCGCCATGATGCTGAAACCCACGCACGGACAACGCAGCTTCCTGACGCCCTTTTACGACCGCTTCAACCGGCTTTTCGGTCGCGGGACAGACAGCTACGTCAGCTTCACCGGCATCCTGATCCGCAAGTCGGCGCGCAGCCTGCTGTTCATTGTCATGCTGTCGGGCCTGACGGTTTTTCTCGTCGGTCGCATTCCGGCTGGTTTCGTCCCCGAAGAGGACCAGGGCTACCTGCTGGTCAACGCGATGCTGCCGGACGCCAGTTCCTTGCAGCGCTCAGATGAAGTGATGAAGAAGGTCGAGTCCGTGCTGGCCGGCAACGATGCAATCGAGGCATACGTCACCATTACGGGCTACAGCCTGATTACCGGCGCCTATTCTTCAAACATGGGTTTTTTCTTTGTGCAGCTCAAGGAGTGGGGTGAGCGCACGACGCCGGAAACACATGCCAACGGGGTGGCGGCGGCGCTGAACAAGGAGTTCGCCCGGCAGATTCCCGAGGCGATGGTCGGAGCATTTGGCCCGCCGGCGATACCGGGCCTGGGAACCGGTTCCGGATTTACGCTGCAGCTGCAGGACAAATCCGGCGGCACCCCGGAATTTCTCGCACAGCAGGCCCAGCAATTCATCGCCGCCGCCAGCGAGCGCCCCGAGATCGGCCGCATCTCGACCATGTTTCGCGCCAGTGTTCCGCAGATCTTCGCGGATATCGACCGCAACAAGGTGCTCAAGACCGGCGTGCCCTTCGAGGACGTCAACACGACGCTCGGCGCATTGCTGGGCAGTTCCTATGTCAACGACTTCAACCGCTTCGGGCGCGTCTACAAGGTCTACGTGCAGGCCGAGCCTGAATTCCGCCGCAGTCCGGAGCAACTCGGCTTGTTCTTCGTACGCAGCGCAGCGGGCGATATGGTCCCACTGAATACGCTACTTTCAACGGGGCCGACCAGCGGCCCTGAATTCACGACCCGCTTTAACCTGTTTCGCTCCGCGGAGATTTCCGGTGCGCCGGCGCCCGGCTACAGCTCGGCCCAGGCGCTGACCGCCCTGGAGGAAGTGGCAGCAGCCACACTCCCGGATACCATGGGCTACCAGTGGGCCGACATGTCCTACCAGGAAAAAGCCTCGCCCAATCCCCTGCCATTTTTCGGCCTGGCCATCCTGCTGGTATTCCTGGTATTGGCCGCGCAGTACGAGAGCTGGGCCCTGCCGTTCAGTGTACTGCTCGGCACTCCCTTTGCCGCCTTTGGCGCGTTTTTTGGCCTCTGGCTGGCGGGACAGTTCTCACCAAGCTATGTGAACAATGTGTTCGCCCAGATCGGCTTGATCATGCTGATCGGGCTGGCCGCCAAGAACGCGATCCTCATTGTGGAGTTTGCGCGCATGCTGCGCGAGCAGGGCAAGGATATTGTTCCGGCAGCGCTTGAGGCGGCCAAACTGCGTTTTCGCCCGATCCTGATGACGGCGTTTGCCTTTATCCTCGGCGTGGTGCCCCTGCTCACGGCGAGTGGCGCCGGGGCCGAAGCGCGCAAGGTCATGGGCATGACGGTATTTTCCGGCATGCTCATCGCCACGCTGATCGGTGTCTGCCTGATCCCTGTCCTGTTCGTGGCCGTTGAAAAGGTGCTGCAGTGGCGCCGCGGTCCAGAGGATCGCCCGACACAGGGATCCTCGCCAGTGTCCACGACAGACGCCCACTGATATGTTCAGCTTTCCCGGTCAGCTTCGCAAAATACTCACGCTCGGTATCTTCCCGTTGCTGCTGGGCGGATGCCTGTTGGGCCCGGATTACGAACGGCCCGAGGTGGTGGAGCCGGCCGCTTTCCGTGGCGTCGAAGGTAGTGCGCAGACCCAGTCCTTCGCGGATGCCAATTGGGCCACCGTAACCAACGATCCCGTCCTGCATGAACTGATCCAGACTGCGATCACGAATAACCTCGATTTGCGTGTCGCCACGGCGCGTGTTACCGAGGCACGTGCCCGCTACGGGATCGTGCATTCGTTCATCTATCCCGAGGTTGGCGTGGCAGGTGGCTACTCGTCAGAGCAGAATTCGCAGCTCGCCGATCCGACACAGGAGAGCAGCGCGGGCCGCAGCTACCAGAACTGGGATGTCGGTGTGCAGGCCTCCTGGGAGCTGGACCTTTTTGGGCGCATCCGGCGCGAGAGCGAGGCTGCATTCGCCGAGTACCTTGCGACAGAGGAGGGCCAGCGCGCGGTTCTGGTTTCACTGGTAGGCGATGTGGCCTCCACTTACCTCCTGATGCGTCAACTGGATATGCAGCTCGACATTGCGCGGCAAACCTCGGTCACCAACGAGGAGACCGTGCAGTTTTACCGCAAGCGGCTGGAGGGCGGACTCTCGAATCGCCTGGAAGTCGATACGGCAGTTGCAAACCTGGCACGCACCAATGCGCTCATCCCGGAGCTCGAAAGCCAGATTGCGGTTGCCGAGAATGCCCTGTCGCTGCTCCTCGGTCAGCCGCCTGGACCGATCAAGCGCGGCGCAGCGCTGACGTCCATGTATCTGCCGACCACGGTCCCGGTGGGGCTGCCTGCGGCATTACTGGAGCGGCGGCCCGATGTGATGGCGGCTGAGCAGCAACTGGTGGCGGCGAACGCCAGGGTGGGGGCGGCAAAGGCCCTGTTCTTCCCCAGGATCTCACTCACGGGACTGTATGGCAGCGTCAGCGGTGATTTCTCAGACCTGCTGGATAATGACGCCGAGGTCTGGAGCGTAAACCCCAGCCTGTTCGCGCCGGTATTCCAGGGCGGTCGGCTTACGCGCAACTATGAAGCGAGCAAGGCGGTGTACGAACAGGCATTTGCGCAGTACCAGCAAGCGGCGCTGAACGGCTACCGCGAAGTTGCCAACGCTCTGGTCGCGCTGCGGACACTGGGGGAAACACGCGCCACACTGGAAACGGGTGTCGAAGCGCTGCAGGATGCCGTGAAGCTGTCCCGGCTGCGCTATGACACGGGTCTGTCCAGCTACCTGGAAGTACTCAACGCCGACCAGGAGCTGTTCAACCAACAAATCCAGCTTGCCCAAACCGAGGGTGATGAGTTGCGTGCGTATGTGGAACTCTACCGGGCACTCGGCGGGGGCTGGCAGTACTAAAAAGGACGCGCGATATGATGAACTGGCTGCTCATGTTTGTCCCTATTGCCATAGGTCTGGAGTTCCTCGCACCCCAGCAGCATCTGTTATATTTTCCTGGCCGCTGCGTTGCGGTCTTGCCACTCGCCGGATGGATGAGCCGCGCCACCGAACACCTGGCCGACAAAGCAGGAGAGGGCGTCGGTGGCCTGCTGAATGCGACGTTCGGCAATGCGGCTGAACTTATTATCGGGATCGCCGCGTTACGTGCCGGCCTGTACGATGTGGTCAAGGCTTCGATCGCCGGTTCGATTGTCGGTAATATCCTGCTGGTGCTTGGGGCTTCCATGCTGGCCGGTGGTTTGCGGCATTCAGAACAAAGCTACAACGCGGCCGGCGCGCGCTCCGAAGCCACACTGCTAACACTTGCCGCCATAGCGCTTATTTTGCCCGCCACCTATAACAACCTGGTCGGCTCACAGTCTGAGCACGGTTTGTGGTTTTTGAGCATTTCCATTTCGATCGTTCTACTCGTTGTGTATGGTCTTTTTCTGGTGTTCTCTCTCGGCTCGCATAAAGTACTTTTTACAGGCTCAATCCAGGGCATGGAAGTTGAAGAAAAAAAGGCTTCCTGGTCGGTTAATAAAGCACTTGTGATTCTGGCCGTAGCAACTGCCGCCATTGCCTGGGTGAGTGAAATTCTGGTGGGTGCGATTGAACCCACCGCGCATGAATTTGGTTTAAATCGAGTATTCGTCGGTGTGTTCATTGTGGCGATTCTGGGCAATGCCGCCGAACACGCGACCGCCATATCCGCTGCCATGAAAAATCGCATGGATCTGTCGCTGTCAATCGCTATTGGTTCCAGTGTGCAGGTTGCGCTGTTCGTGGCGCCGGTGCTGGTGCTGGCCAGTTTGTGGATAGGTCCGGCGCCCATGGATTTATTATTCGGCACCGGCCTTGTCGTCTCTATTTTGCTATCCGTTCTGATTACATCGCAGGTCGCTGGCGATGGTCGATCAGACTGGTTAAAAGGCGTGCAGCTGCTTGCCGTGTACTTGATTTTGGGGATCACGTTCTTCTTTGCACCCTCATTACCAGCGCCTTAGAAGGTACTACCTACAGTGAACAAGTCATGAGCAATGACATCCCCACTCCTGAGGCTGGTCGCGTAGCGCATCTAGCGGCTGCGGAAGCGGGTTGGAAGCGTTGGCTGCCGGGCCTGCAAACACTGTCCCATTACAAAGCCTCATGGTTGACGAGCGACATCGCTGCCGGTCTGGTTCTGACTACCATGCTGGTGCCGGTCGGCATAGCGTATGCGGTAGCCTCCGGGGTGCCTGGCATTTACGGCTTGTACGCCACCATTATTCCGCTGCTCGCGTACGCATTATTCGGCCCGAGTCGTATTCTGGTGTTGGGTCCCGATTCGTCCCTGGCCGCCGTTATTCTGGCGGTGGTGCTGCCGCTGTCACACGGTGATCCTGTGCGCGCCATTGCCTTGGCCAGCATGATGGCCGTGGTATCGGGCGTTGTGTGTATCCTGGCTGGCGTGTTGCGTCTGGGTTTTATCACCGAACTGCTGTCCAAGCCCATTCGTTACGGTTACATGAATGGTATTGCACTCACCGTGTTGATTAGCCAGCTACCCAAGGTATTTGGATTTTCCATTGAGAGCGAAGGCCCGGTAAAAAATGTTCTAAAGATCATCGGATCGATCCTTGACGGCAAAACCAACATCACCACGTTTGTAATCGGCGCATCCGCATTAATTATTATTTTGTTACTCAAACGCTTTCAGCGCTTTCCGAGCATTTTGCTGGCCGTGATTGGCGCTACGGTGATCGTGGGCGTATTCAACCTTGATCAAAGTGCCGGTGTAAAGGTGCTGGGATCACTGCCGCAGGGCCTGCCATCATTCGCATTGCCGTGGATTGATTTTGCGGATATTCAGGCGGTGATCATCGGGGGTTTTGCGGTGGCCCTGGTGTCGTTTGCCGATACCAGCGTGTTGTCGCGCACGTATGCCGCCAGGACGCACACCTATGTCGATCCCAACCAGGAAATGATCGGTTTGGGTGCAGCCAACCTGGCTGCCGGCTTTTTTCAGGGCTTTCCCATCAGCAGCAGTTCATCGCGTACGCCGGTGGCAGAGGCCGCCGGTTCAAAAACGCAACTCACCGGCGTGGTGGGCGCGCTGGCGGTTACCTTGTTATTGGTCGTTGCGCCCGATCTTTTACAGAATTTGCCCACCAGCGCGCTGGCCGCCGTGGTGATTGCATCGGCTATTGGACTCTTTGAGTTCAGCGATTTGCGCCGTATCTATCGCCTGCAGCAGTGGGAGTTCTGGTTGTCCATGGTCTGTTTTGTGGGTGTGGCTGTGCTCGGCGCCATACCCGGTATCGGATTGGCCATTGTTATCGCCGTGATTGAATTTTTATGGGATGGCTGGCGGCCGCATTATGCCGTGCTGGGGCGTGCGGAGGGTGTGCGCGGTTACCACGACCTGAAACGCTATCCTGACGCGCGACGTGTTCCGGGTCTGGTACTGTTTCGTTGGGATGCGCCGCTGTTTTTTGCCAACGCCGAGTTATTTCAAAATTGCATCCTGGAAGCGGTCAGCCAATCACCGACGCCGGTAAAGCGCATTGTTGTCGCGGCAGAACCGGTGACCAGCGTGGATATCACTTCAGCGGATGTCATTGCAGAGCTGTATGAAAAGCTTAGCTATGCAGATATCGAATTGCACTTCGCCGAAATGAAGGATCCGGTAAAAGATAAATTGAAGCGCTTTGAATTACTGGACAAGTTAGGGAGTAATATTTTTCATCCGACTGTCGGCGCGGCTGTCGATGCCTACCTGGAAAAATACACGGTGGATTGGAAGCCTTGAAAAAACTGCAAAAGCTGCTCGAACAGCGCTGCAAGCTCCTTTTCTGGGCGCTAATCGCATTGCTGGTCGCGCTGCCGTTCCTCGGCGAAACCTCCCATGGCCAGGTGCTATTGGTCATTGTCAATGTCGCTGTTCTATTGGCCGCAGTTGCTGCGGTTGGGCGCACAAGAGCGTCGTTCCTGATTGCTGTGATGCTGGTGCTGCCGGCGCTTGTTTTTCGATTGCTGGCGGTACGGTCAGGCAGCCCCGGGTACTCGGCCATGGCCTACGGCTTCAACGCTGTTTTTTATGTCTTCATCCTCGCCAGTCTTATGCAGTATGTGTTCCGGCTGGACCTGATGTCCAGGGACAAGCTGTACGGGGCTGTGGCTGCCTACATACTGATCGCCATCTTCTGGGCCCAACTGCACGGACTGATACAGTACTTTTACCCCGGCGCGTATGCATCGGCAGGGCAGATACAGGATCTGGCTATCACGGATCTGATCTATTTCAGCTTCACGGCGCTCACCGACGGCTGGATTCGGTGACATCGCTCCTGCGTTGATGCAATCGCGCTACCTGACCGTTCTTGAGATGGTGGTAGGCGTGATGTTTGTCGCGATCCTGATCGCGCGCCTCACCGGTGTTTACCCGATCGTGGACAGAAGATCGTGATCCGCGGCCGCGCCTGGTTTGCGAATTACCAGCGCGACTGGCTCGCCGCCGACGTGGCCGCAGGTTTGACCGCTGCGGCCGTGGTGATCCCCAAGGCCATGGCCTATGCGACCATCGCCGGGCTGCCGGTTGAGGTGGGCCTTTACACCGCGTTTATCGCCCCGCTGGTCTACGCGCTGCTGGGCACCTCGGCAAATCTTAGCGTAACCACCACCACCACTATCGCGATACTGGCGGCTGCAGCGATCGGCGATGCCGTGTCCGCGAATCCGGACATGACGCTGCTGACCGCGACGGCGACCCTCTCGGTACTGGTGGGCTTGATGCTGCTGGCGGCCCGTGTCCTGCGCTTCGGCTTCCTGGCCAGTTTCATTTCCGACCCGGTGCTGGCGGGATTCAAAGCCGGTATCGGTTGCGTGATTATCGTCGATCAGCTGCCCAAGGTGCTGGGCGTGCACATCGACAAGAGCGGTTTTCTTCGCGACATCTACGCCATCTTTCGCGAGCTGCCGCAGCTGTCGCCGCCTACAGTTATCGTGGCGGGTGCAACCATCGGGTGCCTGGTGCTGGTTAAAAAGCTCTGGCCCCGTGCGCCTGCGCCAGTAATCGCTGTTGGCGGCGCCATCGCCGCTTCGTTTCTGTTTGGCCTGGAGGCTGCAGGCGTCAGCGTGGTTGGCTTCATTCCTGCCGGTTTGCCCTCTTTGTCGATGCCGGATCGCAACCTGCTACTGGGCATGTGGCCGGCCGCGGCGGGCATTGCCCTGATGAGCTTCACCGAAAGCATCGCCGCCGCGCGGTCGTTCCGCCGCGAAGGGGACAGGCACGTCGTATCGAACCAGGAACTGGTGGCTATCGGCATGGGCAATGTGCTTGGCGGCTTTTTCGGCGCCATGCCTTCTGGTGGTGGGACCACGCAGACAGCAGTCAACAGTGTTGCGGGCGCCAGAAGCCAGTTATCGGGCGTCATCCTGGCTGCGATCGCGCTCGCTACGATGCTGTTCCTGGCGCCGTTGATCAGCAAAATGCCGCACGCCACGCTGGCGGCAGTGGTAATCGTTTATTCGGTTGGATTGATCAGCCCAATTGAAATGAAAGCCATATTGCGGGTGCGCGCCTTGGAGTTCCGCTGGGCGTTGTTCGCATTCTTCGGTGTCATACTGTTGGGAACCCTGAAGGGCATTATCGTCGCCGTGCTGTTGTCGATGTTGAGCATCGTTTACCAGACAAATAATCCGATGGTCTACGAGGTGCGGCGCAAGCCGGGGACCAATACCTTCCGCCCGCGCTCGCCGGAACATCCGCAGGACGATGTGCCGCCGGGACTGTTGATTGCGCGCGTCGTCGGGCGCGTTTATTTTGCCAATGTACAAAATGTCGGACAGCATTTGCGTGAACTGGTGGAAGCAGAGCATCCGAAAGTGCTGATCCTCGACTGCAGCGCGATCCCGGATCTGGAATACACGGCGCTGGTGGGAATGGTGGAATGGGAGGCCAGCGCGCGCAGGCAGGGTATCCGTTTGATACTGGCAGCACTGAATCCGGCCGCCCTGGAGGTGGTCCAGCGGACGACGCTGGGTGCTACTCTGGGAAGATCAGGCCTGTTCGCCACAGTGGAAAATGCGGTAGATCAATGCAGTGCGCAGTTAGCCATGGGATAGGAGCCATGTGCGCTCCAGGGGACACACTCGATTACTAATCATTGACGGAGAATGTCATGTCAAAGAAAGAACACAAGCAGGACAAGAAGAAAGCCGAAAAGGAGCAGATTAACCAGACGCAAGAACCGGGAAAACCTGAAAAGCTCGGTCGTAAGGAATACGACAAGGAACTAGAGCGCTTACACGTTGAGCTGGTCAAAGCTGCAGCAGTGGGTAGTGCACACGGGCGCGAGAGTCGCCATCATATTTGAGGGACGCGATGGCGCCGGCAAGGGTGGCACCATCAAGGCGATCACCGAGCGGGTGAGTCCGCGCGTCTTTCGCGTGGTCGCCCTGCCGGCGCCGACGGAACGCGAAAAAAGCCAGATGTACATGCAGCGCTATATCAAGCATTTTCCTGCTGCGGGGGAGATAATGATTTTCGATCGCAGTTGGTATAACCGCGCCGGCGTCGAGCGAGTGATGGGTTTCTGCAGCGAAGAAGAGGCCGAAGGCTTCCTCAAGGGGGTGCCGCTGGTCGAGCGCGCCATGGTAGACAACGGTATCATCCTGTTGAAATACTGGCTCGAGGTCAGTCCCGAGGAGCAGGAGCGGCGTCTGGGGAGCCGGGTTGATGACGGCCGTAAAATATGGAAGCTGTCGCCGATGGATCTTAAGTCCTACAACCGTTGGGATGACTACACCCGCGCCCGTGACGAAATGTTCAAAGCCACCGATACACCGTGGGCGCCATGGTTCGTCGCCAATTCTGAAGACAAGAAGCGTGTGCGCCTGAACCTGATCAGTCACCTGCTCAAACAAATTCCCTACGAGGAACTGCCGCAGGAGAAGGTCAAACTGGGCAAGCGGAAAATCGGCAAGTACAAGTCGATCGACTATCCGTTCAAGATCATTGCGGAGAAATTCTGAGGATAAGGCCGTGCGCGCTCACGCATCCTTCCCTGCGGTGCGAAGCGGACAGCTGTCCGTGCTGAAACTGTTTGCAAATTTTTTCGGCCAATCAGACGGCGGCCGATCGAAATTGCCCCCGGCTCTGGTCAAACTGGCGATCGAACGCGCCGTGGATGCGACAGATCCACGCGTGCGGATACATTCCGGTTATGCGAAGGTCCTGCGCAAGCCGGTGATCCACGCCGTCGAGTATGTCATTGACCTGGTAGACGGTTTTCCGGCAGCCGGTTGCGGTCGGCAAGAATGCGCTTACGGACAACCCGGCGTTTGCCGCACTGTTGTATTCCGAGGCGCGCATGGAGCAGATCATCGAGCGGGACGCTGCGCTGCGCGAGTTTCGAGCAGCAAATCCCGCGACGACTGATCCCATCACTGCGCTGCTGGTGGCGCAGAAAACCGAAAAACACGGTTTCGGCCATGCCCAGGTCGCCGATCAGGTATTGAGCGATGTGCCCCGGACCACCGTTGGTTTCGACCAGCACCGCCTGCTGGAACCGGCTATCGGTGAACAGGAAACCCGGCGCCTGCTCAAGCGCCGCGCGTTCGATCACCTGCTGTCGATAGCGCTCTGCGCAGATCACAGAGCGTAAAGAGGAGCGCGAGAACCTGACCAGCCGCAAAGCCCTGCTGCGCAGCAAGCTCGATATAATGCGGCGCGGCGGTGGCTTTGCGCAGCACACCAGCAGCGCTTGATCAGAGCCCAGCTACAAACCCGCCTTGAAGACATCGAGGTGCAGTTGTCAGAGCTTGGCGCTACCGAGGACACACTGTCGGATAATCTTGCAATTATTGCCGGGGTGCTGGCAGAGGCCGAAACACCACTTTTGGTCTGAAGACAAAGTCCTGTGTCTCGACAAGCTCTACGTCCTGCATGACAAGCCCGAACCCTCAGCGCCGCCGACAGTATTTAGGGAATTGCATAACAGTGAAGGACTACAAGTGACATTTTTGATGATCAGTATAGGGAGTAAGCCATGAGTAACGACACCGAAGACACCGGCATGATCGAGGCCCTGCTGCAACGCCTCAACGATTTTCGCCTGCCCCGCCTGCTCGAGCTCAAGGAGCGAGTGGATCGTGGTGAAACGATGAGTGAATACGATATTGAGTTTCTGGAGGGAGTACTGGCAGACGCACATTCTGCCGTCCCCCTCAGCGATCGACATAAGGAGTTGCAGCCGCTGGCTGCAAAAATGACCGCGCTTTACCATGAGATAACCTCAAAGGCGCTGGAGAACGAAGCGAAAAGCCAGGGTTAATTGCGACATCGATAGCGCCGCGTCGCCGTGCGGTTGCGGATTAAAAGCGGTATTTCACCGCGAATTGCACCTGATTGGCGTCACCGCTTTCTCCGTCCTCGTTTTCCCGGCTGCCCCAGAGGTATTCGCCGCCGATATCGATGCGCGAGATGGGTGACCAGATCAGATTGGAGGAAAAACGCAGGGTTTGCTGATAGGCATCACCCGTCAGGAAGCCCGGATTGTTAACGTCCACCATGCCAAAGGTGAAATTGGACCGCAACTGTTCGATGTCCCACCAGTGTTGCCACGATGCGTAACCTGCCATCACATCGAAGAGCTGCAGGTCGCCGTCAGCGGGATCGAAGATGCCGTCGTAATTGCCGATGCTGGAGAGGTCGTTGACGTACCGGCCGATGCCATTACCCCGATTGATTTGGAATAACAGTTTGTCGCGCTCATCGAAATTGGGTGTGGCGTAGCTGCCGCTGAGCGACACGCCCCAGCCAAACTCCTCTGTAATTCCGCCGGTTGCCGTTTGCGCACGGAGCTGCCTGGCCAGCAGCGAGAGTTTCGTATGCAGGCGTTCGCGGGGCGAGAAACGCCCGGCCAGCACGATGTCCGGTGTGCGGCTGATCCCTGAGCCATTTTGGATTTCCGGATCGGGATCTTCCAGCGCAAATTGCAGCTCGTACTCCTCGCCGAACTGCGGCATGAAGCGGATCTGGCTCTGGCGGACATTGACGCGAGCATTCAGGCCTTCGAAATCGATTTCCTCGGGCGACGCTTCCGGGTCGACAAACGTCGACCAGGTCTTGCCGGCGAGCACACGGTTCCACTGACCGAAGGCGTGCCGGAGGCGGAAAGTTTCGCCGTCACCGGCGAAGTCTCCCTCCACAAAGGCGCGCATCAGGCCGAATTTTGTCGGTTCCCTCAGATCGAAATTCAGCCGCGACTGATCGGCCGTTATGCTGCTCTGCGCGACATCCGTGGCGCTGTCGCTGTCGCCGACGGGAATCGAACCGACGATAAACCGGTCGGGAATCTGCAGCGGATCATTGTTGTAGACGGCGGCGGTTTTAACAAAGCCGCCGATGGCCAGCGCCGCGTTGGTACCGGGAAGGCGCCAGGCGCCCTTGAAGTCTTCCAGCATCTCTCTGGTAGGGTCGTCGGTTCGTGCCTTAGACACGGATTTTCCAATTTGGTCACTCGCGTTTGCGACGGTTGGAGCTCCAGCGTTTGCCGACTGCCGGCGCTGCCGCGGGTGTCGCGGTGGGAGGAGGTACCGGTGCGTCGGAATCGACGACCTGCTCTACGGCAGGCGTGACGGGCGGCTTGCGCAGTGTGTCCAGTTCGCGGGTCAGCGTGGCGATTTTTTGCGACTGTGCCTCCAGCAGGCGCCGCTGCTCCGCCAGTTCCTGTTGCTGCTGGCGCAGTAATGCCATGACTTCGTTCAGATCCGCAGCTTGCAGTGACTGCGAGGCGGTGTCCTTTCGCTCCGTGTCCTGGGCTGCAACGCCTTGCGCGTGCGCCCCTGTTGCCAATAGCAGCACCAGTACAACCAGCGCCAGACGGGACACATTTTGTTCACTTCGTAACATTGACCACGACCCAGCGACCTCGTTGATTGTTGGCCCGCAATAGTGTGACAGATTTCCCTGGCGAAGGGCCAGTTCAGTAAGTCTTTAAACCCGCGGCGCGAAATTGTTCGCAGACCAGCTCGATATTGCCCAGGCTACCCGCAAGGCGCTTGGCAAACTCGCACATGGGGCCGGGTTCTCCGCCGCCGGGTGAGTTGTCCGCTCACCGCACGCAGAGCGCCTTACTTGACGCGCGTTCCCGTCAATCCAAGCAATCGCCCGGTATGTTGCGCGATCATCATTTCCTCGTTCGTCGGGATCACCCAGGCCGACACGCGGCTGCCCGCGGCGGAAATACGCGGTCCGTGCCGCAGGTTGGCCTGCGCATCCAGTTCCAGTCCCAGCCAGGCCGAGGCTTCGCAGATGCGGCGGCGCACCTCGGCGGAGTTTTCCCCGATACCGGCGGTAAACACCAGCCCGTCCAGCCCGCCGAGGGCTGCGGTCAGCGCGCCAATTTCCTTTGCCGCGCGGTACACGAAGAAATCCACCGCCAGCCGAGCGCTGGGCTCGTCGTTATCCAGCAGGTCACGCATGTCGTTACTGATACCTGAAATGGCCAGCAACCCGGATTTTTTGTAGAGCATACTCTCCACTTCCGCTGCCGAAAGACCCAGGGTCTGGAACAGGTAGAGTATTACGCCGGGATCAACGGCGCCTGGCCGCGTGCCCATGCAGAGCCCGTCCAGGGCCGTGAATCCAAATGAGCTGTCTACGCTCTTTCCGCCGTGCATGGCGCAGAGACTGGCCCCACTGCCCAGGTGCGCAACGATCACGCGCCCCGCCGCGATGTCCGGTGCGATCTCGGGCATGACCGATGCGATGTATTCATACGACAAACCGTGGAAGCCGTAGCGCTGCACGCCGTTGTTGCGTATTTCCTGCGGCAGCGGAACCAGCTCGGCGACCGCTGCCTGGCCGCGGTGAAAGCTGGTGTCGAAGCAGGCTACCTGGGGTACGCCGGGATTGCGCTGGGCTACCGCATCGATAGCCGCCAGGTTATAGGGCTGATGCAGCGGCGCCAGCGGGATGAGTTCGCGCAGTGCTGCCAGAACCTCGCGGCGTAACCACGGTCGGCGCGGCAAACTGCGCTCCGCCATGCACCACGCGATGTCCTACGCCCAGTATCCGGCCGCCGCCGTAGCGGTCGCGCAGCCAGTTGGCGAGCGACTCCAGCGCGGATTGTGCGTCGCGCACCGTGTCACCTAAATCTTCGCTGGCAATTGACTACGCCGGCGGTATCGTTTGCGGAAAATCGTGGCGCGGTCCCGATGCCTTCGATCTGGCCCCGGGACTCCGACCGCCAGTCACCTCGGCCTCCGGTCGCATGATACACCGAGAACTTCAGGCTCGATGAGCCGGCGTTAAGCACCAGCGCATAGTCATTCATACGATCTGTACTTCCCGATTCATCTCACATCGCCGCGCCGCTGGCGCCATGTACCCGTCATCAGCTCTTGCTGCGGTTCCTGTCACGCATTACGGGTGTGCACGTCGCGCATGGGCCGCCAGAACGGCGATGAATTTCATCGGTAGGTTCTCTGTTGCCAGGAATGAATTGGGTGATCAGTATTCGTAAAACATTGCCTGGATGCGTTTCGGATCGCTGGTTTTGGTCAGCGCCAGCTGCAGCAGCACGCGCGATTTCGCCGGATTCAGTTCGCCGGAGGCCACGAAGCCCATCTCGTCGTCGTTGACCTCATTGTTACGCAGGACAAGACCTTTCGGCAGGCGAGTGCTGCGCACCACCACCACGCCGGACGCGGCTGCTTTCTTCAACGCGTCCAGCGCGGGGGTGGTCATATTGCCGTCGCCCACACCGGCCACGACGATGCCTTTCGCGCCGTTCTTCACCGCCGCCTCGATCAGGTCAGCGCTCATGTTGGCGTGGGCATAGAGGATGTCAACACGCGGCAGCTTGTCCAGGCCGTCGACGGAAAACTCCGTCTGGGCGCCGACTTTCTTGTCCATCGGCGCGAACCATTCCACGGTGCCGGTGTGTACCAGGCCGGCCGGCCCGCGGTTGATGCTTTCGAAAGTCTGCACGCTGGTGGTATCGGTTTTCACCACGTTGCGCGCGTAGTGAAATTCATCGTTCAGGCTGACCAGTGTGCCGCGCCCGCTTGCTTTCGGGTCCGCCGCCACCGCCACGCCATTGTAGATATTGCCCGGGCCATCGGCGCTGATCGCCGTGGCGGGGCGCATCGAGCCGACCATCACCACCGGCTTGGGGCTCTTGGTCACCAGGCTCAGGAAATAACTGGTCTCCTCGAGCGTATCCGTGCCGTGCGTGATCAACGCGCCATCCACATCGGACTTGGCCAGGGCGGCGGACAGCGCCTTCGCCAACTGCAGCCAGACCTCGTCATTCATGTCCTGGCTGCCGATATTGACGACCTGCTCGCCGCTGATTTGCGCGAGTTTGCCCAGGTTGGGCACTGCATTGATCAGCGTGTTGACGTCGTAGGCGCCGGATTTATAGCCGTAGTCCTCGGCGCTGGCCTGCGCGCCGGCAATGGTGCCGCCGGTGGCGATCACGTGGATGTTGGGCAGGTCCGCAGCCGTTGCGCTGGATATCGACAAAGCAGCCAACAGCGCGAGGGCGGGTGCGGCGAATTTTTGAATAGCGTTCATGGTAAATCTCCTCCTGGGTTTACAGGGTGACGGTTTCCTGGGGATACGCGCAGTCAATCGCGGGACTGCATGTTCTATATCAATGATCTTGCGACAATTCATTTTCTAGCGCCGCGCGTTTTCGCTTTGCCGGACTTCATGCGTTTGGCGGACTTATCTGGCCTTTGCAGCTTTTGCAGACTTCGCGGTTTTGGCAGGTTTGGCAGGCTTGGCGGTTTGGCGGTTTTGCGGGATTTCGCGCTTGTCTTCTTGCGGGCCGTTTTCGCGGTGGCGGCCAGGGATGCTTTGTAGGCATCCCGGTACACGAGTGCGATTTCACGCACCGCGCGCCCGATATCGTCGTACACATAGCCCTCGAGATTGGCGAACGAGACGCGCACTGACCAGTCCGGCGCCTCGAAGCCGCCGCCGTTCAGCAGCACGATGCCGTAGTCCTTGGCGAGGCGAAAGACGATGTCCAGCGGATGCACATGCTTGCGAATCCACGCGAGGACCTCCTCGCCGCCGGCGTATTTTTTCAGCCAGAACTCGAAGTCGATGACGCCGTAGTAGTAGTCGAACATCTCATTGGGTGCGACTTCGATACCCAGCCCCGCGATCGTGGCCTCGACCCGCTTTTTGACAATGCTCATGCAGGCGCGCTGGTACAGCTTTTTCTGGTCCATCAGTTCGTACAGCGAGAACAGGCTCATCATCACCTGCTGCGGCAGCGACAGGCCGGCGGTATGGTTCAGCGCCACGTCGCGGCTGTCGGCGACGATGCGGTCGATGAACTTGATCTTGCGCGGCTCCAGCACCAGCGTGCCGTAACGCTTGTCCAGTTGCTTCAGCACTTTCTTCGGATGCCTGGCGATCAGTTCATCCAGCAGGTGATCCTCGTGCAGCGCGATCACGCCGAGTCGCCAGCCGGTGCAGCCGAAGTACTTGCTGTAGGAATACACGCCGATGGTATTGCGCGGGAATGCGCCGAGCAGGGAGCGGAAGCCGGGCACGAAGGTGCCGTAGACATCGTCGGTAAGCAGGATGAGGTCCGGCCGCTTTTTCAGGATCTTGCCGATTTTGGCGATCGATGCCTCATTCAACGCCACGGCGCTGGGGTTGCCGGGGTTGCACAGGAAGAAGGCCTTGACCTTCGGGTCCAGCAGCTTGGCCAGTTCGCGATCGGTGAGTTGGAAGCGGTCGTCCTGGTGGGCCTCGACGTGTACGACCTTGAGGTCGTAGTCCTCCAGGTGCGGCATTTCGAGGTAGGGCGTGAAGATCGGCGTGCCCAGCGCGATAGTGTCCCCCGCGTTCAGGATGCGATTCGTTTTCAGCGACTTGAAGATGTAGCACATGGCCGCGGTGCCGCCCTCGACCGCGTACAGTTCGAAGGTGCCCTCCGGTCTTGGCGAACCACACATCGCCCACTGCAGGTACTCGCGGACGATCTGCTCGTTGTGCACCAGCATGCGGTCGGGCGTGGGGTAGTTGTCGCCGATGATCGAGTCGACCAGTTCGTGCACGAAGGCGTCGGCTTCGAATCCGAACTTCGCCACCGCCCACGGCACCATCTCAGCCAGCACACCGGCGCCGGGCAGATCGGGGTGCGTGGTGAGCCACGCCTTCAGCCGCTCGGCGATGCCAGGCTTTTTCGGCATGCCGCCGAGCCCGGGCGGCAGATCGATCACCCGGCGGCATTCGGACACCGCGAACTGGCCGAGCAGGAAATAGGCATCGCGCGGCTCCAGTGCCACCCAGTTCGGGTTGCCGCGCCCGGCGTTCAGGTAACTGACGCCGAGCTGGGCACCCGCCTGCTGCGCGAGCGCGGCGAGTTCATTCTTGATCTCGAACGGCCCCAGGGATTCGTACTGGCGCAAGTTCAACGTATCCATATCACTTCCTCAGACAAACATGATGATGGTGCCGGCCAGCGTGAGTATGACGTTGGCGAATGCATAGGTGCCCGTGTAACCGAGCGCCGGTATGGAGCTGTTGGCCTCGCGATTGACGAGACTCATGGCGGCCGCGCTGGTCATGGCGCCGGTTAACGCGCCCATGAGCAACACCGGGGGCAGGCGCAGCACCTTGCGCCCGAACAGCATAACCCAGCAGCAGCGGCCCGGCGACGACCAGCACGCTGGCCACGATCAGGCCGGGACCGGCCTGCAGAAATGTCTCCACGACCTGCCGCCGGCCTGCAAGCCGACGCCGACGATAAACAATCATCAGTCCGAATTCCATGAAGATCCAGCGCGCGGCCTCGGGAAATCTGCCGAACGTCGGCCGCGTCGCGTTCAGCCAGCCCACCAGGATGCCCGACGCCAGCAAACCGCCGGCCATGCCGAGCCCGATCGGCATGCCCTTGACGTTGATCGCGAGAACGCCGACCAGGGCGCCAAACGCGATGCCGAAAGCGAACGTCGCCATATCGGTCTCGGCGACGCCCGATTCCACCGGCCCGAGGATTTCCTCCAGGCCGCTGAGGCCGGACTTGGGTCCCACCACGCTGAGCACATCGCTGCGCTGCAATCTCAGGAATCCGCTGAGCGGCAGCAACACGCCATCGCGGCGCACTTCGCTGACGTACAGCCCGTGATCGCGCGCGAGATGCAGATCCCCGAGTCGTTTGCCGACGGCATCCCGGCGGGCGATCACCACGTGCGAATAGGTGGCGGATAAATCGATCTCCGGTGAGACGGGGATCTCCTCGCCGAACTCCTCGATGCCGCCGCGGAAAAAGTTGGAGTCGCCGTAGGCATGGATCTCGTCCCCGATCTGCAGGTGGTCGTCGTCGCCGGGCCGTAATCCACTCGCCGTTGCGTCGCAGCCGCGCTACCGCGAGCGAGTCCCAGAATCGCGTGCGAATTTGTCCGATGGTGAGTTCGCAGACGTCCGGGCGCGTCACGCGATAAGCGCGGGCCTGCAACTGGCCGCCCTGTTGTTCCTTCTCCGCGTTCTCCATTTTTGCCGCTTCCGCCGCCAGGTTGATTCCCAGCAGGAGCGGCAGCAACCGGACCGCGGCGATAATGCCGAGCAGTCCGACCACGTAGGTGATGGCATAGCTCGACGCGATAGTCGCCAGCACGGTGTCGCCGGAGACTCCGCTGCGGCAGCGCGACGAGGCCGGAGCGAACCGCCTCCTGCGCCGCCGCCAGCGTCGGCGTGGTGGTCATTGCGCCGGCGAGCAGGCCCGCCGTACCGCCGAAGGGAAGGTTCCATCAGCTTGCCGCAGGCAATGGCGATACCGCCGCCGACCGCAGCGACGAACAGAGCCAGCATCAGGTACTGCAATCCCTGGGTCGCGCAGCACCTCGAAGAAACGCGGCCCGGCCTGGTAGCCCACCGCGAAAATGAACAGTGCGAAGCCGACGGACTGCGCGCCCTCATTGATCTTGAATCCATACTGCCCGAGCACCAGCGACACGATGAGCGCGCCCGCAACTGGACCCAGCGAGATAGGGCCGATCCGGATGCGGCCGACCATATAGCCGCAACCGAGAACGGTAAACAGGGTAAAAACCGGATTGCTCCGCATGAACTCCAGAATCCACGCCCCTGTTTGCATATGCCGTTACCCCGCTAGTTCACGTCCTTTGTTGAGTTCCAGTCTCAGCTCATCAGCAACACGACCGCGACGCCCCACACTGTCAGCAGGGTATTGCCGACGGCATACGTCACAGTGTAGCCCAGCGCCGGCACCTTGCTTTTGGCTTCCGCCTCGATCGCGCCGAGCGCCGCCGTGGTGGTGCGCGCGCCGGCGCAGGCGCCGAGGATGATCGGAGCCTTCATGCGAAACAGGTATTTGCCCGCCAGCAGCCCCACCACCAGCGGCACGGTGGTGACCACGATGCCGGCCAGGAACAGCTCGAGGCCCTGCGCCTTCAACCCGGCCACGAACCCCGGCCCTGCGCTGATCCCAACCACCGCGATGAACACGTTCAGGCCGATATTATTGAACACCCACAGCGCCGGCTCGGGAATGCGGCCGTAGGTCCTGTCCACCGAGCGCAACCAGCCACACACCAGGCCGGCGATCAGTGCGCCGCCGCTGGTGCTGAGGCTGAGCGGTACGCCGCCGAGATTGAAGGTCAGTGCGCCCAGCAGTGCGCCGACGACGATACCGATGCCCATGACCACCATGTCGGTCTCGTCGGTGTCGCGATCGGCGTACCCGATCAGCGGGGCGGCAGCCTCCACGCGAGTGCGCGGGCCGACCAGCGTAAGCGTATCGCCGCGATCCAGCTTAAATCCCAGGGTAAGCGGCATCTCCACCCCGGTGCGCTGGATCCTGCGCAGGAACACGCCGCGCAGGTCGTCGCTGAGGTCGCCCGTGCTGAGCTGGTGCAAGGTCTGGCCGACGAGCGCCTTGCGCGTGAGCACGACGTCGAGAATCTCCAGTTCGAGATCGAGCACTTCGCGGTCGTCGACTTCCTCGCCGATCAATGGCGCACGCTCCAGCACCGCCTCGCGTCGGCCCGGCGATGGCGAGCACGGCGTTCGCTTCAAGTCGCAGGTCGGGCGTGGGTGTGAGCAGCTTGCCGTTCTGGCGCAGTCGTTCGACGAAGACACGCTGGCCCTCGAAGCTGGCCTCGAACTCCTGGACCGTCCGCCCTACCCAGCGCGTGTCCGTCAGCCGGTAGGCGCGCATCAGGAAACGCATATAGGCGGTGAGGCGATCGGGATCATCGGCTACGGCGCCGCCCATTTCGGCTTCATACTTGCGGCACTCCTCGGCGATATCCACACGCAGGATTTTGGGCCCCAGCGTGGCGAGTATCCACGCCGATCCCGCGGTACCGAACAGGTAGGTCACTGCGTAGGCAACCGGCATGGCATCGAGCATGGCCTGTTTGGCGGCGGCATCGACCCCGAGTTGGTTGATGCTGCCCGTGGCGACGCCGAGCACGGCGGAGATGGTGCTGGAGCCGGCCAGCAGTCCGGCGGTGCCACCGGCATCGTAGCCGAGCACATAGCCGGTGCCGACTGCCGTCAGCAGCACGACCACGCACTGCAGGATCGCGAACAGCACCTGTTGTATGCCGTCGCCCTTCAGGCTGCGAAAGAACTGCGGCCCCACACTGTAGCCGACCGCGAACAGGAACATCAGGAAGAACGTCGATTTGACGTTGGCCGAAATGGTGATCTCGAGTTGCCCGACCAGTACCCCGGCGAGCAGGGTGCTGGTGACGACGCCCAGGCTGAAGGAGCCGAACTTCAGTTTGCCCGCCCAGAAACCCAGTCCCAGTGTGAGAAAGATCGCAATCTCCGGATTGCCGCGCAGTGTTTCAACCAACCAATGCCACATCATTTTTCCCTCGGACTCGTTATGCCCAATTGTTGTTTATGATTTGCGCCCGGCCAGTTGCTCGCTCTTGAGGATGCGCAGCCCGCGCTCCGCGTGATAGCCGTGGATTTCCTTCACATCGAGCTTGCGCATGAACGTGATGGTGTCGCTGGTGATGACCTGCCCCGGCACCATGATCGGGAATCCGGGCGGGTAGGGAATCACGAAATCCGCGGCCACCACTTCCGGCCCCTCCTTCAGGCGCCGGTCCATCTCCGGCGAGTTCACCGGCGAGGTACTCGCAGTTTTCGGCGCGGTAGGCGGCATAGAACGCTTCGCGCATATGGCCCTCGCTGGTCGCGCTGTTCGCGTTGTCGCGGAAAGCGGCCTGGAAGTTGCTGAAATTGGGCAGGTCCGGCACATCCTTCATCAGCGCTTCGACGCGCTTCGTCGAACTCCAGCCGCGCCTGCTCGCCGCCGCGCCGCAGTTGGGTGTCGATATCGTGGGCGATTTCCGCCAGCACGCGAATCAGGTGCGCGACATCGCTGCGCGTGTTGTTGATATTGGTCTGCAACAGGATGCTGTTGCGCGAGGTCTTGTTGAGCTGGATGTCATAGCGATCCGCCAGCAGTCCCTTGAAGGCCGTGCCGTCGTAGCCGGCCGTCCCGCACACCAGCGTCAGCCGCGTCGGGATCCAGTGCGATTTCATCGGTGTCCCAGGCGCTGGCCATCTGTTGCACAGTTGCAGTGCGGCGGGCCGTAGTCGCGCAATGCCCGACGCGCGGTAGGCGGCGGGCACCATCTCCGCGGGCGTGAGCACGCGAAAATACTTCGCAGATCGCCGGGTTGCCGTTGACCTGGCGGCGGATGCGCAGCGCCAGGTCGGTGGCGCGCGCCACCAGCCCGTAGCCCTCCAGCTCCATCTGCCGGCGCGCCAGGTCCAGCGAGGCGATGATCTGCAGGTTGGGCGAGGTCGAGGTGTGCGTGAAATACGCCTCCTCGAACGCGCCGTGCACCAGCGGGAAATCCTGGTCGCGCACCAGGATCATGGAGCCCTGGCGCAGCGCCGACATCGACTTGTGCGTGGACTGGGTGCCGTACACGCGGATGCGCACCTGGTCGGGATCCGGCAGCAGGTGCATATCGAGCAGTTTGGGATCGGCGGGATCGAGCTCCCCGGTCGCGGCGCGGAAGGCCTCGTACTCGCTGCCGGTAGGCCTCGGAGGAATAGCGCTCGCCCAGCTCGGCGGCGCTGAACATGGCGGTGCGGCGGCGGTGGAACGGTGAGAAGCGCGCAAAGCCGAACCACGCCTCGTCCCACAGGAAGACCAGGTCGGGCTTGATCGCGAGGCACTCCTCCATCACCCGCCGGGGGTTGTACATGTGCCCGTCGAAGGTGCAGTTGGTGAGGTCGACCATGCGGCGCGCGATCGAGTTTGCCTTCGGCCTTCAGCGCCAGCAGCGCCTGCTTGATGCTGCGCAGCGGCACCGCGCCGTACATCGAGTACTCGGTCATCGGATAGGCTTCGAGGTACAGCGGTTGCGCGCCCGACAGCACCATCGCGTAGTGGTGCGACTTGTGGCAGTTGCGATCGATCAGCACGATGTCGCCGGGCGCAAGCAGCGCCTGCAGCACGATCTTGTTCGAGGTCGAGGTGCCGTTGGTGACGAAGTAGACGTGGTCCGCGCCGAAGGCGCGCGCCGCCATTTCCTGCGCGCGCTTGATGTTGCCGGTGGGCTCCAGCAGGCTGTCCAGCCCGCCGCTGGTCGCCGACGACTCGGCCATGAACAGGTTGACCCCGTAGAACTCCGCCATGTCGCGGATCCAGTGCGAGCGGAAGATGGACTTGCCGCGCGCCACCGGCAGCGCATGGAACGTGCCGATCGGCTTGCGGCTGTAGCGTTTGAGGTTGTCGAAGTAGGGCGTCTCGTAGCGCTCGCCGACGCCGTCCAGCACGGCGAGGTGAATTTCCATCACCTCCTCGCGACCGTAGAAAATTCTGCCGCAGCGCCTCGGCCTCGGGGCGCGCGGCGAGCAATTCCGGCCCGCGCTCGGTGAGGAAATACAGGTCCAGCTCCGGGCGCAGGCGTTTCAGCACCCGGGCCAGCTTCAGGCCGTAGTCGCGCACATCCAGCGATGTGGCGTCAAAGGGCACCGCATGTGCCAGGGCATCGCGCAGGCCCGCGGTCTCGTGCCGCGAGCGGAAGCCGAAGCCGTCGCCGATGATGACCGACTGCAGGTCGGGATTCGCCAGCGTTGCCAGGATGGCGTCCTCGAAACTGTTTACATGCAGCACTTCATAGACAAAGGGATCGTCGTCGCGGCGCAGGCGCCGCAGTTCCTGCCGGTTGCGCTCGGCGTGCGACGGGTCCATGGCCGCAACCGCCAGCACTTCGAAGTAGGGGCGATAATTGTCGTGCTCATTGAGCGGTGGCGGGAGGTATTCCGACAGGGAGATATCGACCTCCTCGCCCGGCTCCCACATCTGTGTGTCGTGCCGATACGCGCCGGACGCCAAAGCGCCGTTGATTCGCTGCGCGAGCGCGGCAAACCCGGCGGCGTCGCCGTCCTGCAGCCGCTGTTGCAGCGTGCGCACCAGCCGCGGTCCTGGAAAGGCGAAAAAGTCTTCCAGCGGCAGGATGTCTGCCACTGCACTGCGGGCAGCGTCGACAAGGGGTGCTGCGTCCTCAGCCCGCGCCGCGGCAGCGGCCCAGGCTCGCCCCACCACGGACGCCTGCGCCCAGTAGTCCGCACGCTGGTCGGGGATCGAGAAACCGTCGGCAAGGACCTCTGAGCTACTCATCACTGATCTCCTGGGATTACATGCAAAATGCGCTTGCACATGAGTGCACGGACTCCACCTCCGGGGTGCGCCCGGCAGGTGAACGTGTTGCCGCATGCGGGGGAGTACCTTACCGCCGCTCTAATAGAGTGGTAAAAGATTTCCCGAATCAAAGTCGACCTTCAGGCTGAACTGCACGCGGTAGTCCGAGCCGGTGTTGCCGCTGATGTCCTCGCGCTCACCCCAGATGAACTCGGTGCCCAGCATGACGTGCTCCGCCGGGTAGTGCAGCAGGTTGATCTGCGCGATCTGGCCCTGCTTGAATTCCGTGTCCTCCTGTCCGTCGCTGGTATCCAGGTCAATCATCGACCAGCCCACTGAGGTAGACCACTGGTCGTTCCAGAAGTGGTCGTAATAGGTGCTGATGCCCAAGGGTCGGCACGGTCTCGGCGTCGGCATCGGGATATTCGCGGAGTCCGGTGCGATGTCCAGGCCGCCGTCATTCATGTAATTGCCGATGCCCTCGCCGTAGGCGAGCTGCAGCTTCAGTTTATCCGCGCCAACCGTATTCAGCGCGGTGCTGGCGTTGACGCCCCAGCCCACCTCGTAGTCCTCGTCGCCGTTATCGAGTCGCTCATAGCCGAGTTTGCGCACGATGCCCGCGACCTGGTAGTGCCCGAAGTCGCCGTTCTGGCGATAGTGGCCGGTCAGGTCGGGAATGTCGTTGTACGCCTGGAACACCTGCTCGGCCGTGGAATCGGTCGACGCGCAATCCGGCGGCGCGTTGGGAATGTTGCAGTTGTCGGTGTCGCGGAACTGCCCCACGCTGAGCGCGGTGTCGGGATTCTCCAGGCTCACCGACGAACTCATCGTCACCCATGGGGAAGCTGTACCGCGCCTGCTGGTTGCGGTAGAACACCATGCCGATCGGGCCCCAGTAGTCGATGGTGTTGGGGAAGATGTCGATGTCCATGAAGTTCGACCAGGTCTGGCCCATGCAGGAAGTCCTTGTAGGTCGCATAGGCGTGGCGCACGCGCGGCGTGGTCTGGCCCTCGTCCACACCCACGCCGTACAATTCGCCCTCCAGCTTGTAGGTGATGTCGTCGCCGTAGCCGCCCTTAACCCCAAGGCGCGACTGGCGCACGCTGAAATCGAAATTGCCGTCGTTGCCGAAGGCGCCGCTCTGCGTGGGAATCGTAGTCACCCGCAGGGTGTCCTCCCAGTTCGGGTCGACGCGCTTGAAATCGTAGATGGCGTCGGCCTGGGCGAATCCGTAGACCGTCATGGAGAGCTTGCGCGCGGCGCTCGTGCCCGTGCCGGCGGTCGCGGGCGCCGTGGTTGCAGGCACCGTGGCCGCAGGCGTCGTGGCACCGGGCACTACCTGTTGCGTGGTGGAGGCCTGGTCGTTGGTTTTGAGTCGCTGCAACTCGGCGTTCATGGTTTCCATCATGCGCTGCTGTTGCTGCATCACGGCCTGTTGCTGTTTCAGTTGCGCTTCCAGCGCGGCGATCCGTTCGGCATCCGTGGCCGCCTCGGCGGTGAGTGTGGCCGAGGCCCAGAGCACCGCCAGCGGCAGAAGGGTTTTTCGATGGGTGAGCATTCTATTCTCCTCGATGGGGTGGCGGATTACTTGGCTGGTGTTACGGCGTAGGGATTGCCACCCAACGCGTTGGACACGTCCGCAATCGCCTTCTGCGCCCGCACGCTGTTGCCGGCGGCATCCAGTGGCGGCGAGATCACGGCAATGCCGAAGCGCCCCGGTGAGACGGCGATGAGGCCGCCGCCCACGCCGCTCTTGGCGGGCAGCCCGGTGGCGTACAGCCACTTGCCGGAATCGTCGTACAGCCCGGCGGTAGCCATGACCGCGAGCAACTCGGCCACGTTCTCATTGCGCATCACCTGCTTGCCGGTGACCGGGTTCTTGCCGCCATTGGCCAGCGTGGCTGCCATGATCGCCAGGTCGCGCGCGTTGACATTGACGGAACACTGCTCGGTGTAAATGTCAGTGGCCTGGTCGGGGTTGTCCTTGATGCGGCCATAAGCGTACATGAGCCTGCCGATGGCCTGGTTGCGCTGGTTGGTATCCGCCTCGGACTTGAAGACTTCCTCGTTCACCGACAACTTGCGCCCGGCGAATTCACCGTAATAGTTGAGAATCTTGTTCCAGATTTCCTCCCGCGACTTGCCGGAGACCATGCTGGTGGAAGCAATTGCACCGGCATTGACCAGCGGGTTCATCTCGGCGCCCTTGTACTGTTCCACCGCCACGATGGAATTGAACACCTGGCCGGTGGCGTCCACACCCATGTTGTCCTCGATCGCTGCAGGGCTGCTTTCCTCCATTACCAGCGCCGCGGTGAAGACTTTGGAAATGGACTGGATGGACACTTCCGATTTGACATCACCCGCGGTAAACACCTGGCCATCGGGCGTGACCAGCGCGATACCGAAAATATTCGGGTCCACCTTGGCCAGCGCCGGGATGTAGTCCGCGTTGGCGCCCTCCTGCAGCGTTTTGTATTTGGCGATAGCCGCATTGAGCGCCGCCTCGATGTCAGCTTCGTTAATCGGTGCGGCCGCTTGCAGGCCTGTTGCGTAGAGGAGCGCCGCCAGCAACGCCGTGCTGCCTAGTAAGAAGCCTCTCATAATATGTTCTCCAGATAGCTATTGAATACAAAATTACCGGCCAGATCGGCCGTGCGCCACCGACACGACTGGCTTTTATAACCGTCGATTTACGTGCACCGTTGTATAGACGAAGTGGCTGATTTTGGCAAGCCAAAATCGCCGGCGAGGTCACTCGCAAAGACTACGACTCGTTAACTTGTACTTTGCCCTTGGTTTGACGTTAGAGTTCTCGTAGTCTGTCAGTCGGCAATAGTATTCAAATTTGACACAGGACATTCCCGATGCGATTTCCGCTCACTTTATCGTTGGTCCTGGCGTGTCTTGCAATGTCAGTTGCCGCAGCAGAGTCGGTGTCGACTTCACCTGGAGCCGAAGCCGCTGCGTGGGGTCCCCTCGACCTCGGGTCGGGGGTTATTGAACCGAACAGCAAGCGAAAATTCACATTTGAAACAGATCGAAGCTTCGAATCCGCCTTCCTCGATTCGGCGCTCTGGGCGGCGCAGGGCGCGACCGCTGGACCGGCCCTGTGCGTGGTAGCCGGCATCCATGGCGACGAGATCAACAGCTTTGAGATAGCGCGCCGCAGCTTCCAGGCGATCGATCCGCAGCGGCTCAAAGGAACGTTAATAGTGGTACCCGCGGCCAACGCCATGGGCTTTCGCACCATGAACCGCTACATGACAGATCGCCGCGACCTCAACCGGGCTTTCCCGGGCTCAGTTAAAGGCAGTGTGACTTCCATCGTCGCCAATGCGATTTTCGAACGCGTGATCCGGCGCTGCAACTACCTGATCGACCTGCACACCGGCTCCAACTTCCGCACCAATATGCCGCAGATCCGCGTGGATATGACCGATGCGAAGTCGCTGGCGCTGGCGGAGAGCTTCGGCGTCGGCGTGATTGTGGACGGCGCTGGCCCGGACGGCAGCTTGCGCCGGGAAGCGGTCAAGGCAGGCGTGGCAGCCATCATCTACGAATCAGGTCCGCCTTATGTGTTCCTTGAGAGGGAAATTGAGAACGGCACCAGGGGCGTGCTCAATGTGATGGATCATCTGGGCATGTACGCAACGCCCGGCGAGAAACCGAAAGTCCAGAAACTCGTGCGTTCCAGCTGGATCAGGGTGCCCAGGGGGCAGGGCGGCATTTTCCTGACCCAGGTGAAGCTCGGCGACCGGGTGCAGGTGGGCGATGTGCTGGGCACCGTGACCGACCCGGTGACCGATATAGACCATGAGATACGCTCAGACCGTGCGGGCATTGTTATCGGGGCGGCGCTGCCGGCGGTGGTGCTGTCGGGCTACGGTATCTTCCATATCGGTGAGCTGGAGTAAAGTCGCTGGCCGACACTTGATACAGCACATCGCCGACAACGTACAGAGTATACTGAGCCGCAGTTGGCCAATCACACTGAGCACTGGCAGTAAGAACTTTTATGATTGAAATCTTCAAAAAGTGGTACCGCCGTTACCTGTTCGAGGAAGAATCGGTACTGCTACTGGTGTTGCTGACCATCGCCGTGGTGTTGTTGACGACCATAGGCAACATTCTGGCGCCCGTGCTGGCCGCCGTTGTGCTCGCATTCCTGGCCGAGGGCCTCTCGAAGCAATTGCAGGGTATCGGCTTGCCCCACTGGCTTGGGGTGACCATCGCCTATCTGGCATTCGTCGGTATCTTTTTCGGATTCTGTTTTGCACTCCTGCCGTTGGCGTGGCGCCAGACCCTGAGTCTGCTTGGTGAAATGCCCCGCATGCTCGAGCAATGGCAGCAGTATCTGGGTGTCCTGCCCGATCGGTATCCGCATATCTTTACGGCTGAGCAACTTGTCCGGCCTTGTGAGCATTGCGCAGCGTGAACTGGCGGGACTGGGCCAGGCCATCATCACGCGCTCACTGGCCTCGATACCAGGGCTATTGACCGTGCTGGTCTATCTGATCCTGATCCCCCTGCTGGTGTTTTTCCTGCTCAAGGACAAGCAGCAGATTCTCAACTGGGTGGCAGGCTTCCTGCCGGCCGAGCGACCCTTCCTGCACCGCATCTGGACGGAAATGAATCGAGCAGTTTGCCAATTACGCCCGCGGCAAGGTGCTGGAGATCCTGATCATTGGTTCCGTTACCTACTTCGCCTTTATCTGGCTGGGGATGGATTACGCCGCGCTGCTGGGTTTGCTGGTGGGACTGTCGGTGATCGTGCCCTACATTGGTGCGACGCTGGTGACGCTGCCGGTAGTCATGGTAGGGTTCTTCCAATGGGGACTGACCTCTGAATTTTATGTCATGTTTGCGGTCTACATGATTATCCAGATCCTGGACGGCAATGTACTGGTACCGCTGTTGTTTTCGGAGGCAGTGAACCTGCACCCGGTGGCCATTATTGTCGCCGTACTGTTTTTTGGCGGGATCTGGGGTCTGTGGGGCGTATTTTTCGCCATACCACTGGCGACCCTGATCAAGGCCATAATGAATGCCTGGCCGACGCCGGAGCCGGTTGCTCCGCAGGCCATGTAGCAAAAGCAAATCCGATGGAGTCTCTGATGTCCGCGTTGCATCCCCGGCAGGGCTTGAAGGCCCTGCTCTACCTGTTTGGCGCCATGCTGCTGGCGTCCTGTGTCACCACCTCGCCGCTGGGCGAGCAGCCGGTCAAAAGCCCGAATGATAAGTACCAGTACCGACTGCTGACCCTGGACAACCAGATGGAAGTCCTGCTGATTTCTGATCCCGACACGCCCAAGGCTGCCGCCTCCCTGGATGTGCTGGTGGGCAGTGGCGATAACCCGCCCGGCCGGGGTGGCCTTGCCCATTTTCTGGAGCACATGTTGTTCCTGGGCACGGACAAGTATCCCGATGCGGCGGAATACGAGCGTTTTATTACCGAGCACGGGGGCACGCACAACGCCTATACCAGCTTTGAGAACACGAACTACTTTTTTGACATCAATGCGCCCGATCTGCCGGTCGCGCTCGATCGTTTTGCCCAGTTCTTTATTGCGCCGCGTTTCGAGGCGCAGTACGTAGACCGGGAGAAAAATGCGGTCGAGGCTGAATATCAGATGGGATTGAAGAGCGATGAGCGTCGCGGGCTGGACGTGCTGCAGGAGGTTATCAATCCGGAGCATCCCTACAGCCAGTTTTCAGTGGGCACCCTGGATACGCTGGCGGATCGCCCCGATTCCGCAGTGCGCGACGAGCTGATCCAGTTCTACAACAAACACTACTCCGCCAATGTCATGCGTCTGGTGGTGCTGGGCTCCCAGTCGCTGGATGAGTTGGAGGCGCTCACGCGTCCCCTGTTCAGCCAGGTGCCCAATCGCTCCTTCGAACGCGAGACCATTACGGCACCCTTGATTGCGCCGGGTAGCCTGCCGGTATTTGTGGAGCTCCAGCCTCTGGCGACGCAGCAGCAACTCAACGTTTCTTTTCCAATTCCCGATTACCGCGATCAGTACCGCGTCAATCCGAGCGTGTATTTAGGGAATCTGGTGGGGCACGAAGGCGAGGGCAGTTTGCTGTCGCAGCTGAAGGCAGAAGGTCTGGCGCAGGGCTTGTCCGCTGGCGATGGCCTGTCCTGGCAGGGGGGCGCATTGTTCAGCGTTGTGATCGCCCTGACGGAGAAGGGTGCGGCCGATCCGGACCGGGTGTTGCAGCTACTTTTCGCCTATCTGGATAAGTTGCGCGAGGAGGGTCCCCAGGATTGGCTCTACGCCGAGCAGTCACGCCTTGCGGACCTCAGCTTTCGCTTCCGCGAGCAGGGCAGTCCCATGGAATACGTGAGTGCGCTGGCCAGTGGCATGCAATATTACGCGCCCCAGGACATTCTGCGCGGCCCCTATATGATGGACGATTACCAGGAGACAGTACTGGCGCAGCTGCTGCAGCAGATGAGGCCGGACAATGCGCTGGTGACGTTCAGTGATAAAGCCGTGCAAGGAGATCGGGTCTCCAAATATTACGAAGTACCCTATGCCCGAAAGCCGCTGGACCTCAAGCGCGTTGCCATCGCTGCTGATGACGCTGGCGCAGCCGCCATGCACCTGCCCGCGCCCAATGAATTTATAGCGGAAGATGTCTCGTTGGTGGCGCTGCCCGAGAGTATCCCGGCCGCGCCGCAGGTCGCCCTGGAAATTGACCGGCAGAAAATCTGGTTTATGCCGGACGCCGAGTTCAGGGTGCCCAGGGGCTTAACCTATATCAATTTTCGCTCTCCCGAGGTGGGACAGACCGCCGGGCAGGCGGCGCTGGTGGCGCTTTATACCGCTATGCTGACGGATCAGGTCAATGAGTTTGCCTATCCCGCCAATCTGGCCGGGATGAGTTTTGACTTCTACAAACACAGTCAGGGCATCAGCCTGCGGGTGGGTGGCTACAACGACAAGCAGACCCTGTTGCTGCAGCACTTGTTGGAGCGCATGGTCGAGCCCACATTCAGCCAGCAGCGGTTTGATGATATTCGCGCTGACATGATCCGCAGCCTGCAGAACTCGGTGGCCAAGCGCCCCAGCAGCCAGGTGATCGACGACCTGAATGAAGCGCTGGTATACGGTGAGTGGGGTGAAAAGGCATTGATTGCATCCCTTGAGAAGACGAATATGAGCGACCTCGACGACTACATCCGCCGCTTCTGGACTAGCGCCACGGCAGAGGTGTTGATCTACGGCAATTACAATGCCGACGAGGTGCAGCAGCTGTCAAAGATGCTCGAGAGCGTGGTCAAGAGCGCGCCGGCACCGACACTGCCTGAGCTCAAAGTATTGAAACTGGCCGCCGGAGAATCTGTGCAATACCCGGTGGATGTGCTGCACGATGATTCCGTCGTGGCCTGGTACCTGCAGGGTGCAGGCGACACCTGGCAGGACAAGGCCGCCACGGCCTTGACGGTGCAGATCATGTCATCCGGTTTTTTCCAGGAACTGCGCACCGAGCAGCAATTGGGGTATGTGGTTGGCGCCGTCAATTATCCGAAAGCGGAAGTGCCGGGCCTCGTGCTGCTGGTCCAGTCGCCAGTGGCTGACGCCAATGCCGTGACGACGGCGATGCAGGACTTTATGCAGCGCGGTAGAGCCGGGTCTGGATGAGGCGCAGTTTGAGCGCCACAAAGTGTCATTAATCAGCGATATACTGCGCCCGGACAAAAATCTCAACGAACGGGCGGAATACTACTGGCAGGCTATCGCGCGCAAAGAGTTTGATTTCGCCGGTCGCCAGACCCTTGCGGATGCGGTTAAAGCGCTCACGCTGCCCGCCTGGAAAGCTTACTATGACCAGGTTTTCCTGCAACAACGGCACTCCTTGCAAGTGGTGGCACCGGGTAAATGGAAGCTTGTGCCGCAGGGCGATTTTCGCGTGTACGACAGTGCGGAAGCCATCAAGTCCGGTCATGCGACCTATGTCATAGATTGACCCTGGTTGGCGCAGGTGTTGTTGAATTGAAGTTCCCGTATGGAACAAGATGTATATGAAAGAAGATACCAACCCCCTGGAAACGCGCGAGTGGCTTGATGCGCTCGACGATGTAGTCAAACACGGCGGGCCGCAGCGCGCGTCCTTCCTGTTACTGGAACTGGCCAGGCACGCGATGGGCTCCCGCCTGCGTTTGCCAGCTGCGATCACGACGCCCTTTTCCAACACCATCGCACCCTCCGAAGAAAAGATGATGCCCGGTGATGTCTTTATGGAGCGCCGCATCCGCTCGCTGGTGCGCTGGAACGCGCTGGCCATGGTGATGCGCGGCAATGATAACGACGAGGGCCTGGGCGGACATATTTCCAGCTTTTCCTCCAGCGCCACCTTGTACGATGTAGGCTTCAATCATTTTTTCCGCGGCACCGACAACGGCCACCCCGGAGACCTCGTGTTTTACCAGGGGCACAGTGCGCCGGGTATGTACGCGCGCTCGTTCCTGGAGGGGCGTCTCGATGAGGCGCAGCTGAACAACTTTCGCCGCGAGGTCGACGGTCGCGGCCTGTCGTCTTACCCGCATCCCTGGCTGATGCCGAACTACTGGCAGTTTCCCACGGTGTCCATGGGGCTGGGTCCGATACAGGCGATCTACCAGGCGCGCGTGATGAAGTACCAGCAGGATCGCGGTCTGGTCGACCACGGCGATCGCGAAGTCTGGTGTTTTATCGGGGACGGGGAGTGCGACGAGCCCGAATCCCTCGGCGCAATATCACTGGCCGGCCGCGAAGGCATGGGCAACCTGAACTTTGTCATCAATTGCAACCTGCAGCGCCTGGACGGACCCGTGCGCGGCAACGGCAAGATCATCCAGGAACTGGAAGGCGTGTTCCGCGGCGCCGGCTGGAACGTGATCAAGGTGATCTGGGGCCGCAAGTGGGATCACCTGCTGGAGAAGGATAAAACCGGGCTGCTGCAGAAGCGCATGGATGAAGTCTGCGACGGCGAGTTACAGAACTACAAATTCAACGGCGGTGCGTATACCCGTGAGCATTTCTTTGGTAAATACCCCGAGCTGCTGGAACTGGTGGCCGACCTGTCGGACGAGGACATCATGTACCTCAACCGGGGCGGACACGATCCCGTACAAGGTGTATGCGGCGTATGCCGCCGCGGTGGCGGAGCGCGAGCGACCCACGGTGATCCTGGCGATGACCGTGAAGGGTTACGGCACGGGCGAGGCGGGCCAGGCCAACAACGAAACACATGCCCTGAAAAAGCTTGATCTAAAAAGCCTGAAAGCTTTCCGGGACCGCTTTGACATACCCATCAGCGACGAGGAACTGGAAAATGTGCCCTACTACCGGCCGCCGCCGGATAGCCCCGAGATGCGCTATATGCGAGAGCGCCGGGCAGGCACTGGGCGGCCTGCTTCCCGCGCGGCGTGCGCACATCGAGTCGCTGGAGACGCCGCCGCTGACCGCCTTTGGCACGCACCTCAAGAGCAGTGGGCAGCGCGAGATATCCACGACCATGGCGTTTGTGCGCATGCTCTCCAGCCTGGTCAAGGATGCGGATCTCGGCCAGCGCGTGGTGCCCATTGTGCCTGACGAGGCGCGGACCTTCGGCATGGAAGGCATGTTCCGGCAGTTGGGCATCTACTCCTCGGTGGGCCAGCGCTACACGCCGGTGGATGCGGGCCAGGTCATGTTTTACAAGGAGGACATCAAGGGCCAGATTCTGGAAGAGGGCATCAACGAGGCGGGCGCGTTCTCGGCCTGGCTGGCGGCGGCCACGTCCTACAGCACCAGTGCGTATGCCATGGTGCCCTTTTACATTTTCTACTCCATGTTTGGTTTTCAGCGCATCGGGGATCTGGCCTGGGCGGCGGGCGACAGCCAGGCGCGCGGGTTTCTCATCGGCGCCACCGCCGGGCGCACCACGCTCAACGGCGAGGGCCTGCAACACCAGGACGGCCACAGTCATCTGCTGGCGGGCACGATTCCCAACTGCGTCAGCTACGACCCGGCGTATGCCTATGAACTGGCGGTGATCATCCAGGACGGCTTGCGCCGCATGTACCACGAGGGGCAGAACCGGTTTCTATTACATCACCACGATGAACGAAAACTATGTGCAGCCCGAAATGCCACAGGGCGTGGAGGAGGGCATCATCCGCGGCATGTATCGGCTGAAGACCGCCACTGCGGCGGGCCAGTGGCGGGTGCAACTGCTTGGCGGGGGAGCAATCCTGCGCGAGGTTGAGGCTGCCGCTGCCATTCTGGAGCGTGACTACCAGGTGGCCGCCGATGTGTGGAGCCTGACCAGCGTCAACGAACTGCAGCGCGAGGGCAAGGCGGTGCAGCGCTGGAACCTGCTGCATCCCGAGGAACAGCCGCGGGTGCCCTACGTCACTGCAATGCTGCAGGAAGCGGGCGGGCCATTTGTTGCAGCGACAGACTACCTGAAATTGTACGCCGACCAGATCCGCGAATTTGTGCCGGGCAGCTACACGGTGCTGGGCACCGATGGTTTTGGCCGTTCGGACACGCGGCGCAAATTGCGCGAGTTTTTCGAAGTGAGCCGCGAGTATATCGTCATCGCAGCGCTCAAGGCCTTGGCGGATGAGGGGCGCATAGAGCGCTCCCGCGTGGCCCAGGCCATGGCCGCGCTGGGTATGGATCCGGACAAGCCCAACCCGCTGACGGTTTGAGAACAAAGGTCTGAGCAAAAAGGAACGCGACGTGCCAGTACATCAAGTCACAGTTCCCGATATCGGCGGTGCCGAAGGTGCTGAAGTCATCGAACTACTGGTCGCGGTCGGTGATCAGGTGGCGTTGGACCAGGGCCTCATCGTGCTGGAATCGGACAAGGCCTCCATGGAGATTCCCTCGACCGTGGCAGGCACTGTGGTTGAGCTGCTGGTGGCGGTGGGTGACCACCTGGCCGAAGGTGCCCCGGTAGCGATGATTGATGTGGCCGCGCAAACGGAGGACGAAGGGCGAGACGCCCGCTGTGAGTGAAGTGCCTGCTGCGGCAGCGGAGCCGCCGACGGAGCAGACTGCCAGCGCAGTGGTAGTGCCACCAGAAGTGCCACCAGTAGCGCCACCGTGGGTCACCGCAACCCGATCAGCTTGTAACAGAGCCTGCACCTGTCGCGGCGACTGCTGCCCGCGCACAGCGGTGACACCGCGGAGTCTGTTGCTGTGTACGCCGGTCCGGCAGTACGCAAACTGGCGCGGGAATTCGGCGTGCAGCTGGGGCAGGTCCAGGGCAGCGGTCCACAGGGTCGTATCCTCAAGGAAGACCTGCAGCAGTTTGTGCAGGGATAATTGCGGTCGGAGAAACCTGCTCGAACGCAGCGTCGGGCGAGAAGTTGCCGAGGTACTCCGCCCAATATCCCATGGTACCCGAGACTGACTTCGGCAAGTTCGGCGAGGTCGAGATTACCCAGCGCAGCAAACTGGATAAACTCACCGCTGCCAACATGCAGCGCAGTTGGCTCAATGTGCCCCACGTCACCCAGTTCGATGAGGCGGATATTACAGACCTGGAGGAATTTCGCGCGGGCCTCAAGGCCGAGGCACAGCGGCGCGACACCCGGCTCACGCCCTTACCCTTCCTGCTCAAGGCCTGCGCGGTCGCGCTGCGCGACAACCCCAGGCTCAACAGTTCGCTGGCGCGCGGCGGCGAGGACCTGGTCTATAAAAAATACATTCATATCGGCATAGCCGTGGACACACCGGCCGGCCTGATGGTGCCGGTGCTGCGCGACGTCGATCGCAAGACCATCTGGGAACTGGCCCGCGAGGTCGCCGAGCTGGCGGCCAAAGCCAGGGAGCGCAAACTCAGCCGGGGGAGATGCAGGGCGGGTGCTTCACCATCTCCAGCCTGGGCAATATCGGCGGTAGCGGTTTCACACCCATCGTCAATACGCCGGAAGTCGGCATTCTCGGAGTCTCGAAAGCCGTCACCAAACCGGTGTGGAACGGCACGGAGTTCGCGCCGCGCACGCTGTTGCCGCTGGCGCTGTCCTACGATCACCGGGTCGTTAACGGCGGCGACGGCGGGCGCTTTCTCACCCAATTGGTCGCGCTGCTCAGCGATATTCGCCAGCTGAGCCTTTAGGTGGTGTCGGGCGCACTATGGCTCTTAATGTCAGTAAGACTCTGCTGCAAAGCAAACAGCCTGGCCAGGAAGGGTGATGTGGATGCCGCGGCGCAGCTCTTCACTGCCGTGCTCGAGCAGTTTCCGCAGAACAGGCAGGCCGCCACGGGGCTGGCGTCGCTAAGGCAGGCGCGGCCACCGGCAATTCAGGGATCAACCCAGTCAGTGCAGGACGATTTGCAGACTCTGGTCAGCCTGTACAATCAAGGCGATCTGCAGCGGGTAGTGGATCTGGGGCAAATACTGGCCCACCGATACCCTGGTCAACCGTTAGTCCACAACGTCGTTGGAGCCGCGCACAAGAGTCTGCGCAACTATGACAGCGCCATTGCCAGCCTCACCAAGGCCATTCGACTGCAGCCTGATTATGCCGAGTCCTATAACAATCTGGGTGCTGCCTTCCACGACATTGGCATGCACGAAGAGGCTATTGCCAATTACACCCAGGCGACCAGGCATGACCCAGGATTCTTTGAGGCATGGAACAACCTCGGCAATGTGCTTACGGAGGCTGGCAGATCGGAAGAGGCCATTGCCAGTTACCATCAGGCGATCCGGATCAAGCCTGACTTCGCCATGGCTTTTGCCAGCCTGGTGTTTCAAATGGCGCAGCTCTGTGACTGGGAAGCGCTGCGAATTCATGCCGCGGCCATTGCGCAACTCGGTCTGCATAATAAAGAGGTCTTTCCATTCAGCCTGCTGCATACCGAGGATAATCCCGCGCATCATCGCCAGCGCTCTGAACTCTATGCGAGGAAGACGTTCCAGGCGCAGCAACTAGCCGCCATCACTCGCCCGGACCGACCGCCAAAGCGCCTGCGCATCGGCTATTTTTCCGCTGAATTCCGTGACCATGCCACCATGTACCTCATGGCGAGGCTGTTTGAGCTGCACGACCGTGATGCGTTTGCCATCCATGCGTATTCTTACGGCAGGGTCGAAAGCGACAGTATGCGCCGTCGGATTGTGGCGGCAGTGGATGAGTTTCACGATGTCCATCACCTCACAGACCGGGAGGTTGCCGAGCTTTGTCGCTCCCACGAAATTGATATTGCTGTCGATCTGAAAGGGTATACGCAGTTTTCCCGACTGGGCATTTTTTCCTATCGCATAGCCCCGGTGCAAATCAGCTATCTCGGCTATCCCGGCACTACAGGTGCGCCCTTCATGGACTACGTTATTGCTGACGAGGTTGTTATTCCTGAAGATCAGCGCATCCATTACTCAGAAAATGTCATCTATCTGCCCCCTAGTTACCAGGTGAATGACGACGCACGCAGCATTTCCGAAAAAGTGCCATCCCGTCTGGACGCGGGCTTGCCTGAAGAGGGATTTGTTTTTTGCTGCTTTAATAATAATTTCAAGATTGGGCCGCGCGAATTCGATATCTGGATGCGCTTGCTGCAACAGGTCAATGGCAGCGTGCTCTGGCTATTCAGCTCCAGTAAGACGGCCGAGGCCAACCTGCGAAAGCAGGCCGCGCTACGCGGAGTCGACCCCAGCCGTGTCGTCTTTGCAGAAAAAATACCGCATGCGGAGCACCTTGCCAGGCATTGCCTCGCCGACTTGTTTTTGGATACCTTTAACTACAATGCACACACCACAGCCAGTGACGCACTGTGGGCGGGATTGCCTCTTGTTACCAAAGCGGGAGAAGGCTTTGCCGCTCGGGTTGCCGCAAGTCTGTTGCACGCAATCGAGCTGCCAGAGTTGATTGCCACATCAGAAAGTGAGTACGAACGGCTCGCACTCGACCTGGCCCTGAATCCGCAGCGTCTTATCGCCCTCAGGGAAAAGCTCGCTGCAAACCGTCTCACCACGCCGCTGTTTAACACCGCGTTGTTTACCCGGCAGATTGAAGATGCCTATCAGCAGGCCTATCAACAATATTGTGCTGGCGAACCGCCGGACACCATCCTGGTTCAGTCATAGAACACTCATGCGTAATTGTTCAAGGTGACTTGCTGCCTCTGTGGCCGTGGGCCACAGCTGCGGCTGCAGCGTGTCGAGCTGCGTCAGCGACTGATCCGGCCAGCCGGCAGCGCGGATGGCGTGGATAAATTTCAGGGTGCGAAAGGCGTCAAACCACTGGTGGAACTGGCGCTGGAACTGGTCGCTCGATGTGCTTTGGCGCTGACAGTGGGCAAGGGCTGAGTCTATTCCCAGCCGCGCCAGGGCCAGCTGTGCCTGTTGGGCCAGGATTTCGTCGAGGCCATGCCTGACCAACAGCTGCGCCATGTCCTGTGCGGGGGCGTGTGCCAGCTCGGGCAGACCCGCGAGCAGCGCCCTGAGCGCTTCGAAACAGCGCGGGTGGTAAAAAAGTGCGGCCTCACGCGGCTGCGCGGCGCTGAGGATGGCCTCCACCGCCGGGCCGGTGCCGAAGGGAACCCGTGAAGAGCGCCGTGATTGCAGCTCGATACAGGCGCCGGACAGCCGGGCAATCGGTCCGAGTTTAGCCAGTTTGTTCAGCAGATAGAAATCCTCCGCGCCAGCGCGTTTGCGGAAAGCCGCGCACATGCGCGTACGCGCTGGCCCGTAGCGCCAGGCAGCTGCCCAGCGTGTGGTACGCATAGGTCGAGCCCGCGTATTCCAGTCCCAGCACATAGTGGCGCAGGCGCAGTTCATACAGGGCGGTCGCGGTGTCGCAGGCCGGTTCTTCGCCCGGCACATGGCGAAACGGGAACACGGCGGCCACCGCATCGGGTGGCGCGCTGCCCAGTTGTTCGAAGTAGTCATCTGGCAGCGTCGCGTCGGCATCGGTGCAGCACAGCCACTGGCCGCTGATACCCCCGGCGGCCATCCACTGCAAAGCGAGATCGCAGCCAGTTTTGCGCGCCAGGCCGACGCCGAGCGCGGCGGGCGTCGGCCCGTACAACGCTTCCATATCGAGCAGGTACAGATCGGTGTGCGGGTTCAGGCAGTGAATCGACACCGTGCCGCGCTGCTCGCGCGGCAGGGGCGAATCCACAATGGCAGTGCGCAGATCGGCGTTGGCCTGCGGGTCGTCATCCGAGTCGGGGCGATTCAGTACGAGGATGACCAGGGTCCTGCCCTGGGCTGCGGGCAGTTGCGTCAATCTCTGCAACAGGGCAGGTGCTTCCCGGTAGGCGGGTAGCACCAGCACCTGCTGCGCCAATACGCGACGGTAAAGCTGTGGTCTGGCAGCCCCGTTTCTATGTGCCGTTGCAGGTAGCGCTGCAGGGCGACACCGTCGCGCATTACCGTGCGCAGCCCATCAGTGCAGCGCTGCCCTGATCGGCAGGGCGGCGACAATGGCCGCCTCGATATCCAGCAGTTCATGCCAGCGCTGCTCAATCGTGTCGCGGTCGATGTATTTGTGCGCCAGCTCCAGGAACAACTCGAAGTGGCGCTCCTCGGAGCGCGCGATGGATTGGTAGAACTTTTTCAGGAAGCCGGGCTCCAGTGCCGCGGCCACCAGTGCGAAGCGCTCGGCGCCGCGCGCCTCGATGATGCTCGCAGTCAGCAGGCGATCCAGCAGATACACCTCCCTGCCCTGGCGAATCGATTCGCGAAATTTCACCACATAGGGATCCTTGTGGTCTGGCCCGATGGTCAGGCCGCGCTGGTGAATCCACTTGAGCACCTCGCGGTAGTGGGTCAGTTCCTCGATCGCCAGGTCGGCCATGGCGGTCACCAGCTCAATGCGATCGGGATAGTGGGACAGCATGGAGATCGCCATCCCCGAGGCTTTTTTTTCAGCGGTTGCGTGGTCGAGCAGGAAACTGCCAAAGTCGGCCATGACCGCATCAGTCCAGGCGGCAGGAGTGGTGTAGCGCAGGGGCGAGTTGGGCATACGGCTTAATACCGTGGCATGGACGGATCGATTCGCGCAGCCCAGGCGTCGACACCGCCTTCCAGAATCCGCACGTACTCGAACCCGGCCTCGCGGAGCAGCGCGCCGGCATGCCGGCTGCGTCCGCCCCGGTGGCAGGTAATGACATAGTCACTGGTTGCGTCAAGGTCCGCCAGACGCGCCGACAGTTCACTGAGCGGAATCAGCAGTGCACCGGGAATGCGCGCGATGTCATATTCGCCGGGTTCGCGCACATCGATCAGGTGCAGCGGGCTGTCGCATTGCAATGCGGCGGCAAGTTCCTCCACGGAAATGCCGGGAACAACGGCTGCATCCTCAACCGCCACGCCGCATGCGTCCGGCTTATGTGCTGCTCCCGCGCGCGGTGCGCGCAATGTGGACCCGGCGCCGCAGACTGCACAGTCCTCATCCTTGCGCACCCGCAACTCACGGAATGTCCCGCGCAGGCCATCAAACGCCAGCAGTCGGCCGATCAGCGGCTCACCGCAATCGAGGATCAGTTTGATGACCTCCAGCGCCTGCAGGCTGCCGAGAATACCCGGCAGCATCCCCAACACCCCGCCTTCCGCACAGGAGGGCACCAGGTCCGCCGGAGGCGGCTCGGGGAACAGGCAGCTGTAGCACGGGCCGCGCGCGGCGTCGAATACACTCAGTTGCCCCTCGAAGCGGTACACGCTGGCCTGCACATTGGGTATACCCGCCAGCACCGCGGCATCGTTGACCAGATAACGGGTGGCAAAATTGTCGCTGCCGTCGACCACGATGTCATAGCCGTCGATGATAGCCATGACGTTGTCGGCGTCCAGGCGCAGCGCGTGCGGCACCAGTTCGGTATGCGGATTGAGCTGCCTGAGCCGCTCACAGGCGGCATCGAGTTTCGGCCGCCCCACATCGGCTGTGGCATAGAGCACCTGGCGCTGGATATTGCTGAGGTCTACATCATCGAATTCCACCAGGCCGAGCCGGCCGATACCGGCTGCGGCGAGATAGAGTGTTACCGGTGAGCCCAGGCCGCCTGCTCCCACGCACAACACCCGGGCGTTCTTCAGCTGCCGCTGCCCGGACAGCGACACCTCCGGCAGCACCAGATGGCGGCTATAGCGCTCCATTTCTTCCCTGGAGAGTTCGGCCATAACAACACTCCCAGTACCCTGTTCAGAGGTAAAAAAACCTGTGGCGGCCAGAATGGCGGTTGTAATATCGTATCCGTTCCCACTGACACACACCCGCCCGGCGGGACGGAGTCTGCGATGGCAAGCGTACGTCTACTGGTTGGCACGCGCAAGGGCGCGTTCATTCTGCACGCCGATGCGGCGCGGAAGAAATGGAAAATCCAGGGGCCGCTGTTCGGCGGCTGGGAAATCTATCATGTGGCCGGCTCACCGGCTGATCCCGATCGCCTGTACGCGTCCCAGGTGAGCGACTGGTTTGGGCAGGTGATACAGCGCTCTGACGACGGCGGCAAGAGCTGGAATGCCGTCGGCAACGAATTCACGTATCGCGGTGAGACCGGCACACACCAGTGGTATGACGGCTCGCAGAAACCCTGGGAGTTCAAGCGTGTGTGGCACCTGGAACCTGCGCCGGGCGATCCCGACACGGTGTATGCCGGGGTCGAGGACGCCGCGTTGTTTTGCACCCGTGACGGCGGCCACAGCTGGCAGGAATTCGACGGCCTGCGCCGCCACACGTCGGGCCCGGACTGGATGCCTGGCGCGGGAGGCATGTGCCTGCATACCATCCTGCTGCACCCGCAACGCCCGGAGCGTATCACCGTGGCGATTTCCGCCGCCGGCGCGTTTCGCAGCGATGACCACGGCAGTCAACTGGCAGCCGATCAATCGCGGCCTGCACTCGGAGCAGATCCCCGACCCGCACGCACAGGTGGGGCACTGCGTACACCGGCTCGCCGCCCATCCCTCCCGTCCCGATGTGCTGTTCATGCAGAAGCACTGGGATGTGATGCGCAGCGACGACGGCGGCGACAACTGGCGTGAAGTCAGCGGCAACCTGCCCACCGACTTCGGTTTTCCCATTGCGGTGAACACCCACGAACCACAAACGATTTATGTGGTGCCCCTCAAGAGCGACTCGGAACGCTACCCGCCGGACGGCAAACTGCGCGTCTATCGCAGCCGCAGCGGCGGCGAGGACTGGGAACCGCTGACCAGGGGGCTGCCGCAGAAGCACTGTTATGTGAATGTGCTGCGCGACGCCATGGCGGTGGACAGTATCGATCCCTGCGGCGTGTATTTTGGCACCACCGGCGGACAGGTGTACGCATCGCCCGACGGCGGTGATTCCTGGCAGGCCATCGCCAAAAATTTTCCGGCTGTACTCTCGGTCGAGGTGCAGACCCTGCCATGATCGAGGTCATTCTTCCCGCGCCACTATGCAAACTGGCGGGGATCGCGGGCCCTGTGCTGCTCGACGTTGCCGGGCCGCCGACCCAGTGCGCGGTGCTCGATGCCCTGGAGCGCGCCTACCCGATGTTGCGCGGCACCACCCGCGATCACAGCCACCGGCAAACGCCGCGCCTACCTGCGTTTTTTTGCCGGTGGCGAGGACCTTTCCCATGAAGCGCCGGATGCATTGCTGCCAGCGGCGGTGATCGCGGGTAGCGAACCTTTCCTGGTGGTAGGTGCGATGTCGGGCGGTTGAACACTTGCGCTTTGGATGCCCGCCGTGATTCGTGGCAGGGCGCAAACCCTATGTTAAACTTCCCAGCCACTCCCGGGTCGGGCAGGTGATACACAACCCGACACTGATCCACACACCAGGACAGCCTTGCCAATGATTATCAAGCCACGCGTACGCGGATTTGTCTGTACCACCACTCACCCCACGGGTTGCGCTGCCAACGTCAAGCGGCAGATTGACGTCGTCAAGGGCAGGGGGCCGATAGCCAACGGTCCCAAACGCGTGCTGGTGATTGGTGCATCCACCGGTTACGGACTGGCGTCGCGCATCACCGCGGCCTTCGGTTGCGGCGCCGCCACGCTGGGCATTTTCTTTGAGAAAGAGGGCACCGACAACAAAGCCCGGTACGGCCGGCTGGTACAACTCCGCCGCCTTCCACAACTATGCCCGGGCCGCCGGCCTGTATGCCAAGAGCATCAATGGCGATGCGTTCAGCAATGAGATCAAGCAGAAAGCCATAGCCACCATCAAGGCCGATCTGGGCCAGGTCGACCTGGTGGTCTACAGCCTGGCGTCGCCGCGCCGGCAGCACCCGGTCACCGGCGTCGTGTACAACTCCACGCTCAAGCCTATCGGTGCTGATGCCGTGCAAAAAGGCGTGAATACCGACAAGGAGGAAGTGCAGGATTTTCACTTGCCCGCCGCCACGCAGGAGGAAATCGACAACACCGTGGCGGTCATGGGCGGCGAGGACTGGCAGATGTGGATCGACGCGCTGGACGAAGCCGGCGTATCTGGCCGAGGGCGCGAAGACCACGGCGTATACCTACATCGGCGACAAACTGACCTGGGACATTTACTGGCATGGCACCATCGGCGCCGCCAAGAAGGATCTGGACAAGCGCGTGATCGCGATTCGCAAGCAACTTGGCCGCGAAGGGCGGCGACGCCCGCGTATCAGTGCTCAAGGCGGTGGTCACCCAGGCCAGCGCCGCCATACCCGCCATGCCCATCTACCTGGCGCTGCTGTTCAAGGTGATGAAGGAACGCAGGGTACGCACGAAGGCTGCATCGAGCAGATCGACGGCCTGTTTCGCGACTCGCTGTACAGCGCTGCGCCGCAACTGGATGAGGAGGGGCGGCTGCGCGCCGATGGCAAGGAACTGGATCCGGCGGTGCAGGCTGCGGTGGCAAAATTGTGGGATGGCATCAATACGGATACCTTGCGCGAGCTGTCGGACTTCGACGGCTACAAGCGCGAGTTCCTGCAACTGTTCGGTTTTGAGGTGGACGGCGTCGACTACGATGCCGAGGTCAATCCCGCAGTTGTCATCGACGGCATGGTCTGAGCTGATGCTGGAGCCCGGCATCCCGTTTCGCCTCAACAGCCGCGTGCGGCGACTGGTCGCGCCCAACCCGGGTGTGATGACAGGGCCGGGCACCAACACCTATCTGCTGGGCGATAAGGAAGTCGCGGTGCTGGACCCCGGTCCCGCAATACCGGCGCACATCGACGCGATCCTGGACGCCGCCGGCGAGCGCATTCGCTGGATCGTCTGTACCCATACGCACCCGGATCACTCCCCCGCCTGGCAGGCGGTGGCACGGGCAACCGGGGCGCAGGTCATCGGCGCTTCACCCCCGGACGACATGTTCCAGGACAACACCTTCAAGCCGACGCTTGAGGTGCAGCACGACCAGGTGCTGGCGACAGCGGAATTTACTCTACGCGCAGTGCATACCCCCGGTCATGTGGGCAATCACTATTGCTACTTGCTGGAAGAAGAGGGGATGCTGTTTGCCGGTGATCACATCATGAACGGCTCCACCGTGGTGATCATTCCGCCCAGTGGTGACATGAAAGCGTATATCGAGTCACTGCAGTTACTGCTGCAGTATCCGCTGCAATTCATTGCCCCCGGACACGGTGACGTGATGCCCGAGCCCACGGCGGCGGTGGACGCCCTGGTCAGGCACCGCCTGATGCGCGAACACAAAGTCATCGCGGGCCTGCGCAGTACGGGTCGCGCGCCGCTGGATGCACTGGTCAAGGTCGTCTACAACGATGTCGATACCAGCCTGCACCAGATGGCGAAGTTGTCACTGCACGCGCACCTGATCAAGTTGCAGCAGGAACAGCGAGCGCTACACCATGCGGCGGATGACACTTGGAGTTTGGGTGAGTTTGGGGTCAGAGTAAAAACTGGAACACGTTTTTACTCTGACCCCAAACTCAAACTCCGCTGCCGCCAGACTACGCCAGGCAGGCTTGCGCGATGCTGGCAACATGCCGCAGGTCAGTGCCGCAACAGCCGCCATACACCCGCAGTTCCGGAAGCAACGCCTGCAGTCTGAGGTAATCGCTGGCGAATTCGTCCGGATTCCCCGCATCCAGCGCTTCCGCCGCATCCAGTTCAGCGTGGCTGCATTTGGAGGCATTACCCCTTACACCGCGCACGCGCTTGCGCCAGGCGCTGTCGCCCGCCAGGCGCTGCTCGAAGTGGGTGGGATGGGCACAATTGATCATGTAGTACAGCGTATAATCGCCGCTGGCGTCGTCCACCTGGGCAATGGCGTCACCGAGGCTTTGACCGGTGGGCAGGAGGCCGTCGGTTTCCAGGGTGAAGGAGATCACCACCGGCAGCTCCTTGTCCTTTGCCGCGCGCACAATCCCCAGCGCCTCCTCCACATAGTTCATGGTGAACGCGCTTACCAGGTCGACGGCAGTCTCCGCAAACACCGCCATCTGCTGGCTGTGGTAGCTGCGCGCCTGGTCCGTGGTCATTTGTCGATCGGCCACGTAGCCATCTCCGCGCGGGCCGATACAGCCGCTGATCAGCACCGGCAACTCAGAGTTGGCCGAATGGCGCGCCCTCATCTGTTGGAGAAATTCTATGGCCTGGCGATTGACTGTGGCGATCTCGGAGGCCGAGTAGCCGAGCTTCTCACCCCAGTCGCGGTTGGCGCGCCAGGTCGGGCTTTCGAGGATAAACCCCGCACTGTGGCGGGCCGCCAGTTCCAGATAGGACTCGTAGTAGTCCCGCAAGGCCTCCTGCCCCCAATCCGTGGACAACAGGTCAAACGAGGCAAAGCAGGGCAGGTTGATGCCCTTGTTGAAAATCAGGTCGGTCTCCAAGCCGCCGTCAGTGAGAAAATTGCCGGTATCAAGCAGGCGGGTAATCCGGGTATGTGACGTATTCATCATCGACTCCTGTAGGGCAGCACGCCCCGGTAACGGTTGTTGGTGTACCTGCGCGGTACGGATCAAACTTTAATGCCAGGGGATCAGCAATACAGTAGACCGTAGGTGCTTTTCGAACCGATTTATTTTCGCTTAAATATCATGTTGTTACGATTTTCCCACGCGGCAGGCGGTATTATTCGAGGCGCGGGCCCGTGTTTAGTGTACCGGTGGTACAGTATTTCTCAGCCAACGGCATCGTTAGTAACTGACAGCGCAGGTATTGAGATGAAAACCCAGAGGGGCGAGGACAGGCGGGAAAAAATTCTCCAGGCGGCGGAGGCCATCATCCTGCAGAAGGGTTTTTCCGCCACCTCCATCGAGGACATCATGGCGGCCGCCCACATCACCAAGGGGGGCTTTTTCTACCACTTCCCGGGCAAGAACGAACTGGCCAGGGCGCTGGTGGAGCGCTACCTCGAGGAGGATGCCAAACTGTTCGACGGCCTTACGCAACGGGCGGCCGAACTGACGGAAGACCCGCTGCAACAGTGGCTGCTGTTTCTCAACCTGCTGGCGGAGACCATGGCCAACCTGGAAGACCTCCATCCCGGCTGTCTGGTGGCGTCATTTACCTACGAGAGCGCACAATTGGATGACGACGTAAAGGCGCTGATCGCCGAGGGCCTGCTGCGCTGGCGCCAATTTTTTCGCCAGCAACTGGAACGTGCCGCCGCCGCATATGCCATGGACGACGCCGTCTCACTCGACGAGCTGGCGGATCTGCTGAGCTCCACCATTGAGGGCGGTATCATCGTCTCCAGGGTGTTCCGGGACAAAATGGTACTGCCGCAGCACATCCGGCAGTACCGCAACTACATCAGGCTGATGTTTCGCGACGGCCCTTAGGCGGCGTCAATTTCCATGGTGGATGACCCAAACTCCATGAGCGGCGATTCTGAGAGCAGCACCAGCGTCACCCGCCTGCCCACCGCCATCTGGGCGCTGGGTTTTGTCAGCCTGCTCATGGATGTCTCCTCCGAGATGGTGCACAGCCTGTTGCCGGTGTTCCTGGTCACGGCTGTCGGCGCCAGTGGCCTGGTGGTGGGTGTCATCGAGGGTCTGGCCGAAGCCCTGGCGCTGGTGGTCAAGGTGTTTTCCGGTGCGCTCAGTGATTACTGGGGCAAGCGCAAGGGCCTGGCAGTGCTTGGCTACGGCCTGGGCGCGCTGAGCAAGCCGCTGTTTGCACTCGCATCGGGTGCCGGACTGGTGCTGGTGGCCCGGCTGATCGATCGGACCGGAAAAGGTATTCGCGGCGCGCCGCGCGATGCCCTGATTGCAGACATCGCCCCGGCGGCGATGCGCGGCGCAGCGTTTGGTCTGCGCCAGGCCCTGGATTCGGTGGGCGCCTTCCTCGGGCCGCTGCTGGCGGTCGGCCTGATGTTGTTGTGGGCCAACGATTTCCAGGCGGTATTCTGGGTGGCGGTAATTCCGGGCCTGTTGTCCGTGCTGGTGCTGGTGTTCGGTGTGCGCGAGCCCGTGCATCATCACACCGGGCGCGGCATCAATCCCATTCGCCGGGAGAGCCTGCGCCTGCTGACCCGGCCCTACTGGATTGTGGTGCTGCTGGGAACGTGTTTTGCGCTGGCCCGATTCAGCGAAGCCTTTCTGCTATTGCGTGCGGCGCAGGGTGGGCTGGCGGTTGCGTGGATACCGCTGGTGCTGGTGGTGATGAACGTGGTATATGCCGGTTCGGCCTACCCCTTGGGACAACTGGCGGACAGGATGAGCCATACCGCGCTGCTGGCCATGGGCCTGGTGGTGCTGGCGCTCGCTGATCTTGTTCTGGCATACAGCAATCACTGGACAGTGGTCGTGCCGGGCGTGATCCTGTGGGGCCTGCACCTGGGCATGACGCAGGGACTGCTGGCCGCCATGGTCGCCCATACGGCACCGGCAGAGTTGCGCGGCACCGCCTTTGGCGCCTTTAACCTGGCATCCGGCCTGGCGCTGTTGGTCGCCAGCGTGCTGGCCGGACTGTTGTGGGATCAGGTCGGAGCAGCGGCAACTTTTCTGGCGGGGGCGGGCTTCTGTTGCATCACGCTGCTGTACCTTTTCCGGATTGAAAAAATCAGGGATAATTGGGGTCAGAGTAAAAACTGGCGCCAGTTTTTACTCTGACCCCAAACCTCCACCAAAAAGATCGGAGAGCAGTAATAATGAACGGTTTGATGATGAACCAGCAGCTGTCAATTTCCGCCATTGTGGAGCACGCGGAGCGCGTCAATGGCAGCGCGGAGATCGTCTCGATCACGGCCGACAATCCGCGCCACCGCTATACCTATCGCGAGGCGTTTGCCCGGGCGCGCCAACTGGCCGACAGCATGTCGCACTGGGGACTGGCGCAGGGCGACCGCATCGCCACGCTGGCCTGGAACGATTACCGCCACTTCGAAACCTACTATGCGGCAGCCTGCAGCGGTTACGTCTGCCACACCATCAATCCCCGGCTGTTCCCCGAGCAGCTGGCCTACATCATCAATCACGCGGAAGATCGCTACGTGTTCCTCGATCCGGATTTTGTGCCGCTGGCCGAGGGGCTGGCGCCGCAGTGTCCCGGTGTGCGGGGCTGGGTCGTGCTGACCAGCGCCGAGCGCATGCCGCACACCAGCCTGCCCAATGTCCTGTGTTATGAAACGCTGCTGGCGCAGGGGAGTGCATCATTCCAGTGGCCGCTGCTGGATGAAAACGCCGCCTGCGCGCTGTGCTACACCTCAGGCACCACCGGCAATCCGAAGGGCGTGCTGTACTCGCACCGTTCCACCATGCTGCACGCCTACGCGACCATGATGCCCGATGCGCTGGGTATTTCGCGCCGCGATGTCGTGCTGCCCATCGTGCCGATGTTCCATGTCAACGCCTGGGGCAATCCCTATTCCTGCCCGATGGCCGGCGCCAAGCTGGTGTTTCCCGGCAGCAAGATGGGTGATGGCAAGACCATTGCCGCGCTGATCAATGAAGAGAAAGTGACATTGTCGGCGGGTGTGCCCACGGTATGGCTGGGCTTGCTCGCCCATCTCAAGGCTTCTGGCGAGCGCATCGATTCGTTGCAGCGCATTACGGTGGGCGGTGCGGCCTGCCCGCTGTCCATCATGGAGGACATGGACCGCTACGGCGTGGAGACACGGGTGGGCTGGGGTATGACGGAGATGAGTCCGCTGGGTACCGTCAATGCCGTTACCGCCGCGAGGGCGCAGTACAGCGCACAGGAGTTCGCCAAAATTCGCCTCAAGGGCGGCCGGCCGATCTTCGGGGTGGAGATGAAAATTGTGGACGACGCAGGTAAAGAGTTGCCCTGGGATGGCAAAGCCTTCGGCTCGCTCAAGGTGCGCGGCCCCTGGGTGTGTTCCAGCTATTTCAAACTGGAAGGTTCCAGTGCGCATGCGGAAGCGGGCTGGTTCGAGACCGGCGATGTCGCCACCATCGACCCCGATGGCTTTATGGCCATCACCGACCGCACCAAGGACGTGATCAAGTCCGGCGGCGAGTGGATTTCCTCCATCGAGGTGGAGAACGTGGCCACCGACCATCCCAAGGTCGCCGAGGCGGCGGTCATTGGCCACTTCCATCCGAAATGGAGTGAGCGTCCCCTGTTACTTGTGGTGCGCGGACCCGACGGGCAGGATCTGACAGTGGAGGACATGCTGGCCTGGTTCGACGGCAAGATCGCCAAATGGTGGATACCGGAGGCGGTGGAGTTTATCGACGAGCTGCCGCACACGGCCACCGGCAAGGTGCAGAAGGTGGCGCTGCGGGAGATGTACAAGGATTACGTTTTTCCGGCGTGACGGCGCGGTGGGAGTACACTGGATTTGCGCTTTACAGGAGGCTCGGCATGAGAAACAAGTTTCTGGGTACCGGCGAGACAGGCTATCACCCGTTGCGCAAGTTGCGCACTATCTACTCAGGCTTGCGCTATGCCGTGATTTACGACCTGAGCGTCGCGTGGAAGTTGGTCTTCTCTTTGCTTGTGCTGGCCGCCGCAGTGTTTCTGCGTGACTGGATGGATTCTGTCCTGATCATTGTCGTCACCGCTATGGTGCTGTTTGCAGAGACAATGAATACTGCCATTGAGGCCTTATGTGATTTTGTCGAGAGTCGACATAATGAAAAAATTGGCATCATCAAGGATATCGCGGCGGGGGGAGTCGGTATCGTCATGTTCGCCTGGCTGCTGGTACTGGGCTTCGAGGTGGAAGAGATGCTGCGCAAAGTAGTGTCGGTTCGGTACCAGTAATTTGGTTACAAGTAATACAGCTCCCATCGACCGCAACCACCGAGACCGGCACCAACGATCTGATCAACGCCCGGCTTGTTTCGAGTGACTTCAGATTTGAGTTTGATGTAAGCTGGGCCAGCCCAAATTTCGATTATCAGGCTTAAAGAAACGCCATGCTCACATACCTCATCTTCGGCGCCGGGTTGGCGTTGCTTGTCATTGGTGCCGAACTGCTGGTCAAAGGCGCCTCGCGCATCGCGGCAGGCTTCGGCATTTCACCGCTTATCATCGGACTCACCGTGGTGGCTTTTGGCACCAGTGCGCCGGAAATGGCGATCTCCGTCAGTTCAGCGCTGAAGGGCGAAGCCGATATTGCCGTGGGCAACGTCGTAGGCAGCAATATCTTCAATGTCCTGTTCATTCTCGGTGTGTCGGCGCTGATCACGCCGCTGGTGGTGAGCGAACAACTGGTACGAACAGATGTCCCTATCATGATCGGCGTTTCGGTCCTCGCCTTCGCCTTTTCGCTGGACGGGCGCATCAGCTTCCTCGAAGGCGCAGTGCTCTTCGGCGGCATCCTCGCCTATGTCGCCTGGCTCATGCGCGTCAGCCTGCGTAGCGGCGAGCTAGGGGCGTCCGTTGAAAGCTCCACGCACTGGGCGATCGACGTGGCGCTGATCGTGGTGGGCCTGGCCCTGCTGATCCTGGGGTCGCGTTGGCTTGTTGCATCGGCCGTCACCATTGCCGAGGCCATGGGGGTGAGCGAGCTTGTCATCGGTCTTACTATCGTCGCGGCAGGTACGTCCCTGCCGGAAGTGGCCACGTCGATCATTGCGACCATCCGCGGACAGCGCGATATCGCTGTTGGCAATGTGGTGGGCAGCAACATCTTCAACATTCTTTGCGTGCTGGGCGCGACGGCGATGGTAGCGCCTGACGGACTGCCCGTATCAGAGGCGGCCATCAACTTCGACTACCCGGTGATGCTGGCCGTGGCCGTGGCCTGTTTGCCGATCTTCTTCGGGGGCTACGTCATCAAGCGCTGGGAAGGCGGGCTGTTCCTCGGCTACTACGTGGCCTACATCACCTACCTCGTTCTGGCAGCCACCGAGCACGATGCCCTGCCGGTCTTCAGCGAGGTCATGCAGGCCTTCGTGCTGCCACTGACGGCTCATCACTTTAGGCACCATATTGGTTCGCGATATTGTGGCGCACCGCCAGCGCAAGGCCGGTTGAGCCCTGGCGTTACCGGCTATGATCCAGTTCTTTAGTAGATGACCTTAGCACGCAGATGGGCGTCGTTTCCCCGCGGCCCGAGTACACGCCGCCGCTGCGGCGGCGTTAGTATCTCTACGAGCATTTGGTACCACTTACCCTAGGTTTTCCGCACCGCCTGTTTAAGATTGTTTCCCTTCAATTTGCCGGGTTGCCTGAACCGATTTTTGCCGGCAATACGAAGGAGACGCAGAAATTTCGGACATTCAAAATGGCTTGGCGCTTTGCAGGCCGCTGCGTGGCGCAGCCCATTGCGCATGGCGGTCAATTCCCGGATTTTTCGGTCCAACTCATCGGCCTTGGCCGACAGCAGGGCGCGATCGATGTCAGGCCCTTCGGGCGTAAACATTGCACTGATCTCATCCAGCGAGAAACCGACGTTTCGCCCCAGGGATATCAACGCCAGCCGCTCTATCACGTTGGCGCTGAACAAGCGGCGTAAACCGTTGCGGCCGTTTGACTGGATTATTCCCTTTTCCTCATAAAATCGTAGCGTCGAGGCGGGTAATCCGGATGCCTTCGAGACCTCAGCTATATCCATGTGTCACCTGTTATAAAAAAGCTTGACTTCAAGTTGACTTGAACTTTTATCCTGACTCATAACACAACATTGCGCAACACTTGAAGCAATCTGTTAATGGCATGTTTCTTACACTTGAAGAGCTTGGGGAGACAATATGGACGCAAATTTTTGGCATCAGAAGTGGAAACGGGGCGAGACAGCCTTTCATCAAAGTGAGGCAAACCCGTTTCTGACAGATCATTTTGGGAAATTGAACCTGGCACCGGGCAGTCGAGTCTTCTTGCCCTTGTGTGGCAAGACACGTGATGCGGCCTGGTTGCTGGCCCGCGGCTATCGCGTGGTTGGTGCGGAGCTAAGCGAACTTGCCGTTGGCGAGTTGTTTACAGAACTCGGGGTGGAGCCGGCCATCGCTAAAGTTGGGAAATTGGTTCGCTACAGTGCCAAGGACATCGACATATTGGTCGGCGATATTTTTGCTATGACCGCAGACAATCTTGGACCCATAAACGCCATATACGATCGCGCTGCTCTGGTGGCCCTGCCGGCCCGTATGCGCGAACAGTATACGTCACACCTGAAGACGATAACCGATACAGCGCCGCAGTTGCTGATCTCCTATGAATACGACCAACGCTTAATCGATGGCCCGCCGTTTTCAGTTAACGCTGACGAAGTAAGGCGACATTACGGCGCGGCTTACCAGGTGACATCGTTAGAAAGCAAGAATGTCGCGGGCGGCATAAAGGGAAAAGTCCCGTCAACGGAGACTGTCTGGTTGCTCAATAAGTCAGTGAAGGGAGTAAATTGATATGGTCGGTATGGAATGGATAGCGTTGTACATTGCGTTGGGTGCCTTTGTTGGCTTTATGGCGGGGTTACTCGGGGTTGGCGGCGGCGGGATTCTGGTTCCCCTGCTGGCGGCCATATTTACCTACCAGGGTATGGGCGCGGAAAACGTGGTTCACCTCGCGCTGGGCACGGCATTGACTTGCATGATTATTTCTTCCACCGCAAGCATCCGCGCGCACGCGTCGCGAGGCGCGATAGACTGGCGCATCGTTGGGGGCATGGCGCCAGGCATTATGCTGGGCGCCTTTCTGGTTACCCAACTCGCCGCCAACGTTAACTCCGCCTACGTCGCACTATTTTTTGCGCTGTTCATGGCGCTGGTCGCGGGGCAAATGTTCCTCAATTGGCAACCGAAACCCAGTCAGAAGCCGACGACCATGCGCGGCTTAATGGCGGTTGGCACCGGGATCGGATCGGTATCGGCACTTGCCGCGGTGGGCGGCGGATTTCTCAGCGTTGCCTACCTGGGCTATAAGAATGTGGAGATGAAAAGAGCCGTTGGCACGTCCGCTGCGATTGGATTTCCCATTGCGATCGCGGGTACGATAGGCTACCTGATCAGCGGCTGGTCCAAAACAGCGGGTAATCCCTACACCCTTGGATTCATCTATGTGCCGGCATTTTTGGCCATAGCGCTCGCCAGTTCGATGACGGCTCCCTATGGCGCCCGCTGCGCTCACAGTTTGCCTGACGGGCATTTGAAAAAGATATTCGCCGTTATCTCGTTGATTTTGAGTATAACGATGCTAGTCTCAATTGCTGAACTTTGACTTATGCAGCACAAATACACATAACCAACACAAGGAGATGACCATGCCCAAGTATGTAATCGAACGCGAGATTCCAGGCGCGGGAAAGCTGACTGCTGCCGAACTGCAAGGGATCTCCGCCAAGTCCTGCGGCGTGTTGCGGGATCTCGGACCGGCAATTCAATGGGTCGAGAGTTATGTCACCGACGATAAAATCTACTGCGTATACATCGCACCCAATGAAAAAATGGTGAGGGAGCATGCCAGCCAGGGCGGCTTTCCTGCCAACAAGGTGTCGGAAGTTCGCACGATGATAGATCCGACAACCGCCGAATAGGATGTGGGACCGGGGGTTTACCTGCCTGCCGCTGCTTGCAATTTCTTGCGCTTAGCTGATTACATCGCCACACATGATCATAAGCCCATCAGCCGGGTTTGCCGTCCACCCTTGGTCGCAGGAGCACAGGAACATAGCGCACCAGAAAAAGGGCGAACGCGATCAGCCACAACACGGCGGAGAGCCGCCAGGCCCAGAGCGTTAACGCAATGTCCAGCAGCGGCAGCAAGGCGCGAACAATTGCCGCGGCGAATAGCAGTCCGAACGCCACCGACAGGTACGCAGGCACTTCCAGCGGCCGACCTGTATGTCCCAGGGATACCCGCGACATCATGGACAGGATCATGCCGCCGATGCTGCCGATGGCCAGCAGGTGAATCACATTTTTACTGGCGGCGGGGTCGGCGCCGATGAGGGCCATACCGAGCATCGCCAGCGGGATGCACAGGTAGCTCAGGTGCATCGACCACAGTAACGGCACCCGAAGGGTTTTCCAGCCCTGCCACCAGGCCAGGCGGATGAGATGGATGATGCCGCCGGCCAGGCACAGCAGCGCGAGCGCCGGATTCGTTTCCTGCAGGGGCCACAGCGCCGTTACCAGCCCGATCAGGGCGGTGCTGCCGATGGCCAGATAATCGAACCATGCCGGCAGCGGCGCGATCTTCAGTCCCAGGCGATTGCCGGTAAACAGGGGTATAACGCGGCCGCCGACGATCACGATCAGTACGGTGATCATCCATAGCGCGCCGTAATGCAGGCGCGTGGTGAGGACGGGATCGTCCGCGCTCCAGTAGCTGGCGCTATTGAGCAGGGCCAGCGCGAGCAGCACCGGTGGGAACAACATATTGCGCCACTGGCGCACCGCCCATACCCGTTTGGTGAGTTCGTACATCAGCAGTCCGATAAACAGCATTTCCGCCAGCCAGGCGAGCAGCAGTTGCCCCGGCAACAGCCACAGCAGGCAGCGGGCGGCCAACCACAGGCCGAACAGCAGTTGCAGACGCCAGCCAGTGGTGCCGGGTATGCCGGTCCAGGTGGCGACCGCCGTCAGCAGGAAACCGGCCACCACCGGCAGGGCAAAGCCGAATACCATCTCGTGCGCGTGCCACCAGCCGGGAAACAGGGTGAAATCCCAGTGCTCGGGCCACCACATCCAGTACAGCCAGCGGGCCATGCCCAGCACCGCGAACACTCCCGCCAGCAGAAAGCCCGCGCGGAACGCCAGCTGCCACAGGGCGGGCGGGCTGGTTGTTGTCCGCGGCTTGAATACGCTGCATGGAATGTTCCACCTCGCGGTGACAGAGTCATTGGCAAACGTGTAACAGTTTGCACTTGACCGCACACTCTATTAGTATAAGTGTCCCGAAAGTATTCACTCGCCGCGAGATCACACCATGTCACTGGACTTCGACAGCGCCCGCCTGCCCAACCCGCACATGCGGGAAGAGCACCACGAATGGCGCACACAGTTGCGCCGCTTTATCGATACCGAAATCATGCCCCATGCCGATGACTGGGATGAGGCCGGCCACATCCCGATCGAGTTGTGGCCCAGGGCGGCCGCGGTTGGCTTGCTCGGCATGGGCTATCCGGAGGAATTTGGCGGCGTGACGGAGGGCATCGACTGCTGGCATCGGTGGATTGCCAGCGAGGAGCTGGCGCGCATCGGCGCCGGCGGTATTGCCGCCAGCCTGATGGTGCACGGCATCGGTCTGCCGCCGGTGATCAACTGGGGCTCCCAGGCGCTCAAGGAGCAGGTGGCGCCTCCGGTGCTGGCGGGTCTCAAGCATATCTCACTGGGCATCACCGAGCCCGGCGCCGGTTCCGACGTGGCGCAACTGGCCACCACCGCGGTGCGCGACGGGGATCACTATATCGTGAACGGCTCCAAGACCTATATCACCGGCGGCATGCGCGCCAATTGGGTGTCCACGGCGGTGCGCACGGGCGGGGCGGGCGCCAGGGGTGTCTCCATGCTGCTGATACCCACTGACGCCGAGGGTTTCAGCCGTACCCAGCTGCACAAAAAGCAGGGCTGGTGGGCCTCGGATACCGCCACCCTGTACTTCGACAATGTGCGGGTCCCGGTGACCAACCTCATCGGCGAGGAGAACAAGGGCTTCCTGGTGATCATGACCAACTTCAACGGCGAGCGCATGGGCATGTCGGTGTCCATGGAGGCGCTGGGCCGGGTCTGCCTGGAGGAGGCCGTGGCGTGGGCGCGCGAACGCAAGACCTTCGGCAAGCGCCTGGCGGACCACCAGGTGATCCGCCACAAGATCGCGCAGATGAAGCAAAAACTGAATGCCACCCAGGCCTATATCCGTATATGCTTCGAGGCGATCGAAGCGGGCCACGCCAATCCCGGCGATATCGCCCTGCTCAAGGTGCAGGCCAGCGAGACCATGGAGTTCTGCGCCCGCGAGGCCATGCAGATACTGGGCGGTATCGGCTACATGCGCGGCAGCCGGGTGGAGCGCATTTACCGCGAGGTGCGGGTCAACGCCATCGGCGGCGGCTCCGAAGAAATCATGCGCGACCTGGCGGCGCGCCAGTACGGGTTCTAGGACGGAGAGTGAGTATGAAACTGTGGCATTGCGCCAGCTCGCGCTCCCTGCGCCCCCTGTGGACGCTGGAGGAGATGGGGCTGGAGTACGAACTGGAAATCCTGCCCTTTCCGCCGCGCGTGTTCCAGCGCGAGTATCTCAAGGTCAACAGCCTCGGCACGGTGCCGTACTTTGTCGACGGCGACACGCAGATGACGGAGTCCGTCGCCATCTGCCAGTACCTGGTGGATCGCTACCAGCGCTACGACTTCGGCCTGCAGCCGTCGCATCCCGAGTACGGCGCCTACCTGAACTGGCTGCATCACGCGGACGCCACGCTGACCTTCCCGCAGACCATCGCCATGCGTTATTACTACCTGGAGCCTACGCCGGAAAAGCAGGCGGTGGCCGACGACTACGGCAAGTGGTACATCTCGCGGCTGCGCCGCCTCGATGCGCATCTGCAGTCCCACGAGTACCTGGTGGACAACCGCTTCACCATCGCCGACATCGCCGTAAGTTACGCCCTGTACCTGGGCCGCGCCATTCACTTCGACAATCAGTACCAGCCGCAGACCGCCGCCTATCTGCAGCGCATGATGGCAAGGCCGGCATTCCAGCGTGCCGATACCAAGGCGGAGCCGATGCAGCTCCCAGCAAGAGGATAATGATCATGAGTGCAAGTGAACAGGAATTAAAGGAGTTCCGGGCGGAAGTCGCCGCCTGGATGAAGGACAACAATCCGCCGGACCCCGGCTTCCTGCTGCCGCAAACCTTTATGGAAGTGGGGGACGAGCGGCAGCTGGAATTCCTGCGGCAGTGGCAGCACAAAATATGGTCCGCCGGTTACCTCGGCATGGCCTGGCCGAAACAGTACGGCGGCGGCGGGGTGGCAGCCGTCTTCCAGAGCATCGCCGACCAGGAGATGCGCCGTGCGGGCGTGCCGATCTGCTTCAACGTGATCGGCCTCGGTTGGGCCGGGCCGTTGATCAACGATATCGGCACGGAAGCGGAGAAGGCGAAATACCTCAAGGGCATCCTCAATGCGGAAGACGTCTGGTGCCAGGGCTTTTCGGAGCCCGAGCACGGCTCCGACCTGGGCAACGCGCAGACGCGCGCAGTGCGCGACGGCGACGAGTACGTGATCAACGGCCAGAAGATCTGGACCACCATGGGCAACTTCGCCAAGTACATGATTCTGCTGGCGCGCACCAATCCCGATGCCCCGCGCAAGTACGACGGCCTGTCCTATTTCCTGTCGCCGATGCATGTGCCGGGCATCGAGACGCGACCCATCCGCAAGATCACCGGCGAGTACGGCTTCACGGAAACCTTTTTCACCAATGCGCGCATACCCGCCGACTGCCTCATGGGCGAGGAGGGGCAGGGCTGGAAGATCGCCATGCAGACGCTGCAGTACGAGCGCGGCGCCGAGGCCGGTGCCGCCGGCGGACAGGCCATGGTGCGGGTCACGGTCGATGACATGATCAGCCAATTGCACGGGGTCCGGCGCGACGGTGAGTCGGTGCTGAAAGACCCGGTGGTGCGCGACCAGTTGGTGCAGGCCATCATGGAGGAGAAGGCGCTGGCGCTTGGCGACAGACGCGCGCATATCGGGCATCTGACGACGGATTATCCCGGGTCGCTGCCGCTGTCACATAAACTGCGCGCTACCGAGATGACCCGCCGCATGCGCCAGCTGGCGATCAACCTGCAGGGTGGCGAAGGCGCGCTGTATGTCGGCGACGACGAGGCGCGCCAGGGCGGCTTCTGGCAGCGCGCGTATTTCAACAGTTTTTCCGCGACCATCGGCGGCGGCACCAGCCAGGTGCAGGCCAATATCGTGGCGGAACATGTACTCGGCTTGCCGAAGTAGGGAGCGATTATGTCAGTGTTAGGAAATACATCCCTCAGCTTCAGCGAGGAGCAGGCCATGTTGCTGGATGTGGCCAGGGAATTCTGTCGGGACAAATCGCCCATCGCCGCAGTGCGCGCGCAGCTGGATACAGCATCCGGTTTTGACCAGGCGCTGTGGGATGAGATGGTAGCGCTGGGTTGGACCGGCATTGCCCTGCCGGAATCCTGCGGCGGCTCCGGGCTGGGCATCGGCGCGCTGGTGCCGGTGGTAGAAGCCATGGGCCGCGCCATGTTGGGTACGCCGCTGATGAGCAGCGCATTGGCCGGACAGCTGCTGCTGCGCGCCGCTAATAGTGAGCAGCGCGAGCGGCTGCTACCGGCGATCGCGGCTGGCGCACCCGCCACTGTGGCCCTGCTGGATAACGGCGATTGGGGCGATGCGGGGGTGACGCTGTTGCTGGATGACGAGCGCGTCCTGCGCGGCGCGAAGAAATTCGTGCCCGACGCGGCTGTGGCCAGCCTGTTCGTGGTGTCCGTGACCTGGCGCGACAGTGTGGCCCTTGCCGTGGTGCGCGCGGATCAACTCGGTGCGGGAGCAGCGCGCCCGAATACCCTGATCGACCAGACCAAGCGCTCGGCCAATGTTGACTTCAGCGGTGTGCGCGTCGATGACAACAATGTGATCACCGGCCCCGGAGTCGCTGCCGCGCTGCGCGATATCCGCCTGTTGGGCGCGCTGCTGGTGGCTGCTGAAGCCACCGGCAGCGCCGCAGCCTGCCTCGATACAATCGTGGACTACCTCAAGACGCGCAAGCAGTTCGGCAAGTTGATCGGCTCCTACCAGGCCTTGAAGCATCCGACCGTAGACATTCTCACTGCGACCGACTGCAGCGCGCTCATTTATCTACCACGGCGCCACGCTGGTGGGGGATGCGGCGCTGGACACCGATGCGGAAATCGCCTGTCGCATGGCCAAGGCCCATGCCAGCCAGACGCTGTTGTATGCCGCAGACCGGGCCGTACAGTTTCACGGCGGTATGGGCTTTACCTACGACTGCGACGCGCAGTTGTACATTCGCCGCGCCCAGTGGAGCCAGCAACAGTTTGGCGATGCCCAGCACCACCGCAAGCGACTGGCGACGCTGCTGCTGGATTGATGGCGACCGCCAATCGGTTATACTTGCCTCCCCGCATTCGCGACCCCTTTCTCCTATGGCAAAAAAGCACCGCGGCCTGAAAGCCAACAATCTGCCCCGCACGCTCTCCGCGTCACTGGCCGGTATCCGCGCGGGCAGCGCCCTCGCAGTGGACAGCGTTGTGCAGCGCATCATGGGTCGCGGTCCCGATGACGAAGATTCTGAATTCGCCCGCCGCGAAGCACGCCATTTTGTACGCGAACTGGGCAAGCTCAAGGGCACCTATATCAAGATCGGCCAGATGCTGGCGCTGTTCGGTGAGCAGTTTCTGCCGCGGGTACTGGTGGACGCGCTGCGCGATCTTTCAGACCAGACTGAGCCGCTGCATTGGGATGCACTTGAATCCTCAGTGCGCGACAGTTTGGGTGCGCGCTACCAGGAACTGGACATTGACCCGCAGGCAATAGCGGCCGCCTCACTGGCCCAGGTGCATCTGGCCAGGATTCGTTCCAGCGGCGAGTGGATCTGCCTGAAAATACAGTACCCGGGGCTGGCACAGGTGATCGACGCCGATTTCGATGCGGTGGTGCGCATGCTGCTGCTGGCGCGCTGGGTGAAGACGGGCCGCGACCTGGATGACTGGCTCGAATCCATGCGCGCCCACCTGCACAACGAGATAGATTACCGGCGGGAGGCCGCCTTCACCATGAGAATGGCAGAGCTGGTAAAGAGCGTGCGCGGCGCACCGGTCAGTTACCACGTGCCGCGGCTCTATCCGCATTACTGTACCGATGCGGTGCTGGCGATGGAGTTTATCGAGGGCGTCTCGGTAGTTGACCCGGAGGTGGCGCGACTGTCGCTGGAACGTCGCAATGCGCTGGCCAAAGGTATGCTGGAGCTGTTCTTCTACGAGCTTTACGAATGGGGCTTGCTGCAAACAGACCCGAATTTTGGCAATTACCTCCTGCGACTGGATGATCGGCGCAAGAAAGTTGCGCGCGATGAACTGGTGCTGCTCGATTTCGGTTCGGTGCTGGATTGCGAAGAAAATTTTCTCTACCACCTGCGCCAGACCATTGCTGCCGGACAACAGCAGGACGTGCCGCGTCTGGTCGATGGACTGATTGGTCTGGGCTGCCTGCAGAGCGATGCCAGTGCGGAAGGGCGCAAACTGTTTGCTGATTTTTGCCTGCACCTGCTGGAACCGCTGCGGGCACCGGCGCAGTTGCCCGCTCAGTACCTCAACGCCAGCGGTGAATACTGCTGGGGTAAATCCGCCCTGATGCGACGAGCGGGGAAACAAGCTGCGCTATCGGCTACCAGTCGTCACTTCACCACACCGTCCCGCGATTTTGCCCTGATTGCGCGCAAGCTGACCGGATTGTTCAATTTCATCGCCGCACTGGATGCGGAGTTTAACGCCCACGCTATGGTGGAGTCGCATATCCGTCGCTGGCGCGAGAGGGACCAACGTGCCGCGAAAAAATAAGGACAAAGAGGACGATTCCCGGTCCATCCCCACTTCCCGGGCGGGCCGTTTTGCGCGCATGGCACGCATGGCCGGTGGTGTCGCCGGCGGTATGCTGGCAGAGGGCACGCGCCAGTTGCGCGCCGGCAAGCGACTCTCCGCCAGGGATATGCTGTTGACTCCGGGTAACGCCCGTCGGGTGGCGGAACAACTGGCTACCATGCGCGGTGCGGCGATGAAGGTGGGACAGATTCTCTCCATGGATACGGGCGAGTTCCTGCCACGGGAACTGACGGATATTCTGGCGCGCCTGCGTGACGACGCCAGGAACATGCCGCCGGCACAGTTGCAGCAGGTCATGCGCAGTACTTATGGGGCCGACTGGGAGACCGTGTTCTACGGTTTCGACGTGAAGCCTCTGGCGGCGGCGTCGATTGGCCAGGTGCACCGGGCGATCTCCCCGGACGGTCGCGAGATCGTGTTGAAGGTGCAGTATCCCGGTGTCGCGGACAGTATCGACAGCGATGTGGACAATATTGCGACCCTGCTGCGGCTGTCGGGCCTGCTGCCGGCAGGGCTGGATATACAACCGCTGTTGGACGATGCCAAGCGCCAGCTGCACGACGAGGCCGACTATCTCAAAGAGGCGGAGTTTCTGCAGGCCTTCGGCCGTTTGCTGCGCAAGGACAAGCGCTTTGTACTGCCTGTGGTGCTGCCGAAACTGACGCACCGCAATGTGCTGGCGATGACCTACGTCAGCGGTGGACCGATTGATACCATCATTGACTTGCCGCAGGCGGAGCGGGATCGGGTGATGTCCGCCCTGATTGAGTTGATGTTGCTGGAGTTTTTCGAACTGAGGATGGCGCAGACCGACCCCAATTACGCCAATTACCAGTATCGACACCAGACCGGTGAAATCGTGTTGCTGGATTTTGGGGCCACGCGCCGCTTCAAGGCCGCCTTCGTCAATAACTACAAGAAGCTGGTGCGCGCCGCGATTGCCGGGGATGAAGACAAACTGGCTGCAGCCGCCGAGCGGCTGGGCTATGCAATGGGCGATGCGGACAGTGCCTACCGGGAACTGGTGCTGCAACTTCTGGTAGTGGCGCTGGAGCCCGTGTGCACGGATGTGGCCTACGATTTTGCCCGTTCCGATATGGCGCGCAACATGTCGAAACTGGCGGAGGACATTGGCAGCTACCGGGATTTCTGGCAGGTCCCGCCCACGGATGCGGTGTATTTTCACCGCAAGATTGGCGGTATGTTCATGTTGGCCAGCCGGCTCAAGGCCAGGGTCAATGTGCATCAGTTGATACGGCGCTGGGTGGCCTGACAACCCCTGTTAGTTCCAGCTATCGATTATCGCCGAACACTCACATTTCTGGTTCGTTCGCGCTAACGGCTCCGGCTGGATATTAAACATCCTCTGTTTATTACCGTGATCGGCTCTGGCCAGATACACACAACCACTGTTCATTCCTGCCATCGGCTCCGGCCGGCAAGGCCTTTTCGCCTGCTTCCCCGATACTCGCATACGAAAAGGCCTTCCCGGTCGGATCCTTGATCCCGTTACCCGCATGGATTGTTGGTGCTACTTAATAGTACGGAAAAAGGGTTTGGGTGTCGGGTGTGCAATTCGTTGGCGAGTATCGGGGAAGCCGGCGAATTGCACACCCGACGGCCGAGCCCGTCTTCCAGAACGATCCGTCTCGATTCCACACGACAGACATTGCCGTGAACAACCAGGTGGAGTTACACAACTAGCGGGTTTTGCGGCGCGATTTTTTGTGCTTCTCCTTTTTCGACAGCGCGGCGTCGCGCAACTCTTCGAAGGAGGCCTGCAGGCAATCGGCGTAAAACGCCGGGTCCGGCAGCATATCGCGGCAGGCGGTGAACGACAGGTTGATCGTGCCCTTCTTTTCCTGCACAGAGCTATACACGATGTGGAACAAACCCACATTGGGCATTAGCGGACCGAGGCTGATGGTATCGATCAACGCGGCGCCGCACATGTACAGCTGCATGGGTGGTCCTGGCACATTGGTCACGATAGTGTTGAACACGACGCTGGCTTCGGCCAGGCCCGTCGCGCTCGCGGTGCGTATCGCCAGTGACAATACATTGCCCGGCATCACATCGGTCAGGTCGACGGCGAAGCGCGGCCCAAGGGCTTCGGCATAGGCCTTGGCCGACAAGGCTTCCTCGTGTACTGCTGCCAGCCGCTTGCAGGGGTCGGCGATATCCGTGCGCAGGGCCACGTTCATGAATCCCACCATGTTGCCCCCCGCGGCGCGCTCCTGTGCCGAGCGTACGTCGATGGGGCAGCCAGTGACGAGGCTTTGCGTGGGAAGTTCACCCTTGCTGTCCAGGTATTTGCGCAGGCCGCCGGCCACGATAGTCAGCATCACATCGTTGATGGTAGTGCCCGGCTGCGTGTTCTTGATCGCACGCACTACCTCGAAATCAAATTTGCGGCCCTCGACCACCCGGTGCCGCGAAATTCGGCCCTGAAAGCGGGTTTTCGGTTTGTCCGCAATGTTGTGAAAATGCTTTTCCTGCCGGCCCTTGCGCAGACGCATAAATGTGGGTCCGGCCTCCTTCAGCATATCCATCAGCTGGCCGGGCTTGCGCCAGGCGTCGATGTACGCCTGCCCCAGCATTCTGGCCACAGAAGGTCGCTCCACGAGCCACGGTGGCGCATCTCCCACGTCCCTGATTTCGGGTGTGAGGTCGTGCACGATGTTCATGAACTGGGTGCCCGTGGCTCCGTCCATGGCGCAGTGGTGGACTTTCAGCAGCAGGGCGAAACACTTCGGTGGATAGCCCGCGATGTTATTGAGTCCCTCGATGACGTAGATTTCCCACATCGGTTTGTCGCGCCGCAGGGGCTGTGAGTGAATGCGGGCAGTCAAAATGCACAGCTGGCGCCAGTCGCCCGGTTTAGGCAGGGCGATGTGGCGTACATGGTATTCCATGTCAAAATCCGGGTCCTCCACCCAGTAGGGTCTGCCCAGGTTATACGGTACAAAGGCCAGTTTGCGCCGGAAGATCGGCGAGAGATGCACGCGACTCTGCAGCATGTTGAGGATCTGCTTGAAACGCACCTTGCCATTGGGCGCGGTGGACTGATCGTAGATATTTACGCCGCCAATGTGTTGCGGCAGGCCATCCAACTCAGCGTGCAGGAACATGGCGTCCTGTCCGGATAACTGCTGCATGTGTCGAGTCTCTGTGGGTGAGTTGTTTCAGCGTCCAGCATACGTGCATGAGTATTGGCGTCAATACACAAAAAGCGGCACTGCCTGCTCCAGTGAGTGGAACAGGCAGTGCCGAAATGTTCCCGCCCTAGTTGGCGGGAACGACCTGGAGACTTTCGTTCGTTTCCTCCCGTCGTATGCGTACGACCAGCGGTATCAGTACCACCGCCATCACCGGCGTAAAGATCGCCGCCAGCAACAGCAGGGTTGAGTTCACACCCATGCTGTCCAGGGCATAACCCAGCAGCGGCCCGGTGCCGATGAAAATCGCCCGCACCGCAAGGCTGACCAGCGAATTGACGGTGGCGCGGAAATTTCCGGGCACCCGTCGATTCAGAGCCTCGTAAAACAGGCTCATGCTGAGCCCCCTGGACAACTGCAGGGCAAAGCCGAACATCACGCCGATCCAGCCTGCACCCAGCGCCATGCCCGAGCAAACCCAGCAGCGGCAGCACCCCGATCAGGCACAACACGTTGCGCGTGCCCAGGCGTTGCTCCAGCGCGCCGGCGTACCTGGCTGATACGGCTGACCGTGAGCGCCAGTGCCGCCCAGATGTAGCCGTACCAGTCGATCGGTATGCCCTGCAACTCCCAGTATTTCTGGTAGATCCAGAACACGTAGACGCGCCAGCAGTCCAAATACAGTGATCGCGAAGGCGGTCCACAACACCACGGGTTTGCCGAACAACAGCAAATCCATAATGCTGCGCGCATTGGCCTGGTGGCTGATCTCGAGCGTCGGCCGTGGTACTTCCACCAGCGCAAACGCCAACACCAGCGGTGCCAGACCGATAACCGCCTGCGCCAGGATCACGGCATCCAGCGACCACAGCAGCAACAGGCTGGCTGCTACGCCGGCGATACCCGACGCGGCCGCCTCCACTGAAATCAAGCGACTGAGTGATTTCCCGGCGCCGGCGCCGCCGGCCATGTCATGCTCCTGCAAATACACTTCCGTGTCGTACAGCAGCGCGAGGTCGGCACCCGAAATCAGGCTGAAGCCAATGCCGAGAATGACTTCGTACAGCAGAAAGTCGACAAAGCTATCCGCCCACAGCAGGCACAGGAAGCCGAGCGCGAAAAATGCCGCGCCCACCACAATCGTATTGCGCCGACCCCAGATATCCGCGAGGTAGCCGGAGGGGACTTCGAACAACGCGATAGTCAGGGCGAACAGTGCCTGGGTCTGCAACACCTGGCTCATGGACAGGCCGTGGCCCTGCAGCAATGGCACGAATACGGGGTTCACCACCATAAAGCTGTTGAAAAATCCCAGCAGATAAATGGTGCGGATATTGTTGTGCAATGAGCTGTTCACTTTCCTTGTCCCTTGTTGTCCGGGACCCTGAAAAGCGGAGGAATTTTCTTAGGGGAATAAAAAAAGGCCTCCGGAATCAGGGTTCTCGGAGGCCTTTTTTAAAGAGTATTTACTTCAAGTGCTTCCAAAAACCTCGCGGTCTGCCCACAGGCAGGCCGCCGGCATCACGACGATGGAGCCGTGGCGCTTGTAGGTGCTTGCTTGTGTGAATGAAGCGTTCATGAGTATCACTTGTAATTCAGTTAAATCGTGCTGTGCTTTTTCGCACCGGCGGATAATGCGCCTGCCGTATGTCGCGCGTCAATAAAAATTTGCGGTCTGTGAAAAAATTCACAGCGTTTCGGATTTGCGAAACGCGGGCGGCACAAAATCGGGCTGCAACGTTTTTAGCGGGTGCGACGCTGTCACCTGTCCCATGAAGGGTGGGTGAATGGAATAGCCCAGCAGCGACTGTATTTTGGGCGTCATCCCGGCTACCTCCTGCGGCGGAATTGCCAGAAAGAAATTTTCCTGTGGTCGCGCCCAGGGCTGGCAGTACTGATTGGAAAACGCACGTCGCGTGCCGGTGCTGTTATTGGCGCCGCCGCGGTGCAACAGGGTGCCGGCGAACACCAGGCAGGTACCGGCCGCCATTTCGACTGTGACACCCTGGCCGGCGAGTTTGTCAGCGAAGTGCGGATCTGATTCGATATCACCGGAGTGGTAATACCCCGCCACTTTATCGTCATCCCACAGGTGGCTGCCGGGGATGACTTCGGTGCCGCCATTGCTCGCGGTAAACGCCTCCACCGCCACGATGGTGGAGAGACTGATCATGGGGCGGGGCCGGGGAATCGGGTAGAACGCATCGTCGGTGTGCCAGGGCTGGGGTGTCTCCTGTGGTCCGATGACGATCGCCTGGCTGGCGGTGAGCAGGTAGTTGGGCAGGAACAGCGCGTCACACAGCGCCATGATCCGCGCGTCCTCGGCGATATCCTGGAAGATGCGGTTCCGGGCGACCAGGGTGTAGATGCGCTCGGTGCGATGCCCCTCGAAATTGTTGCGGCCCCGGTGGCCGCCCAGCATGGTGTCGTAGAGGGTGTTGACTTCAGCCAGCCGATTGGCGTCAAGGAAGTCCGGGATCAGGGCGTAGCCCTGCTGCTGTAATTGCCGCAACACCTCGTCGCGGTCCGGGGTGGCCATAACGTGTTCCTCTGCCAATCTGCAACGCCAATAGGCTACACCATCACGCCGGTTCCTGGCATGCCATCAGGGCAGGGTGCCTTTCTGGCAATACGCAGCTATGATGGAGCGCTAATAGATCAATAAGAGAAGTGCAGCGATGCGAATTTATTCCAAGGTGTTGTGCATAAGTGTGCTGGGACTGGCATCGATCGGATGCAGCGATGGCAGTGATAACGGGCTGTCCATCGCGCCGGATGAAGGCTCGGTGTTTGCGGTGGCGAACGGCTGTTTTGCCATTTCACCGGATGGTGGGCAGAGCTTCATTTCAAGTGCGGGGGACAGTGCTGGCGGCTCAAGTTCGGGAACGCTCTCTGTCGGCCTGGACGCCAACACCGCGTCCGAGGCCAGTCGGTTTCTGCTGCGGCCGTCTGATCTGGGCAAATATCTACTCTACGATGAACGTCAGCAATACTTAACGTCAGACGGCCAGAATTTGCTGGCCCAGACATCTCTTGCCTCCGATATCAGCGAGGTCAACGGCGAGGTAGTGGTCGAAGACCGCTTGCAATCCGAGGGCGAGTGGCAGTTGCTGGCGGCGTCCAATGGCCAGTTCACGCTGCAGCACATCAAGTCGGGCACCTATATCGGCGCGGACGGAACCATGGTGGCCGAGGCCGATGCGGCCGATGTGTCGCTGGTTGAGCAAACCGAGTGTGCGGTCTTTCCCGGAGCTGTCCCTGGATGCGACGGGAGAGGTGACCGTCACGGAGTTTGAAGACGGTTCGGTGTTTGGTTTCGTCGAAACCCATGCGCACCTGTTCACCAATCTTGGTTTTGGCGGCGGCGGCGTCTTTCACGGCGCGCCATTCCATCCGCTGGGGGTGGAGCACGCCCTGGGCGACTGCACCCTGAATCACGGTGAGGACGGGCGCAAGGATTTTATGGGTGCGACGTTTAACGCGGGCGTGGGCGATTTCAACGACCTGCTGCCGGCGATTGCGGTTGGCCAGCTGCCCGAGAAGGACCACGACACGCAGGGCTACCCCCAGTTCACCTCCTGGCCGGCCGCGCCCTTCAGCGCCACGCACCAGGTGCAGTATTACAAATGGCTCGAGCGCGCCTACCTGTCCGGATTGCGTTTGCTGGTGCAGGATGCCACCACCAACCAGGTGTTGTGCCAGCTGGTGACAGGCATTGGCGCCAACCCCAAGCGCTACGACTGTAATGACATGATCGCGGTGGACCGCATCATCGAAGCCACCTACGCCATGGAGCGCTACATCGACGCGCTCTCCGGCGGCCCCGGGAACGGCTGGTTCCGCATCGTGTTCAGCCCGGCCGAGGCGCGTGAGCAGATCAAGGCCGGCAAGCTGGCGGTGGTGCTGGGTATTGAAACCTCGGACCTGTTCGACTGCTTCCTGGTGCCCTTTGGTGAATTCAGCAAATGTACCGAGGCCGACGTGGTGGCGAAGCTGGATGACTATCATGCCAGGGGCGTGCGGGTGCTGTTCCCGGTGCACAAATTCGACAATGCCTTCTCCGCCGGTGATGGCGACCGGCGGGTGAGCGACATCGGCAATTTTGCCCACACCGGGCATTACTCCAACTTCGTGTTGTGCCCCGATGAATTGCTCACCTTTCCCGGTGGCTTTGACGATGGCGGCCTGAACTTCGCCAATCTCAACCAGCCCCGCGACGTGTACGATGCACCGCCGCCGTTCGATATGAGCGGGTTTGACGCCAACCCCATCGGTACCCTGTTGCCGAGCATTGGCCTGCTCGGGGGTGGCCCACTGGTGGGCGAGTATTGCCAGAACCACGGCCTCACCGACCTGGGTGAATTCCTGATGCTGGAAATGATGAAGCGCGGCATGGTGATCGAAGTCGATCACATGCCCAGGAAGAGCTACAAGCGCGCCTACGAGTTACTGGCGGAAAACGATTACCCGGCCGTGGGCAGTCATGGCCGCAACAATAATGGCCTGCTTTACGAGTTGGGAGGTGTGTCCAAAGCCAATTTTGGTCGGTGTCGCTCACGGGATGAACCCGCCAGTATGGACGACGGATTCCAGTCGCGCATCCAGTTGATGCGCGACAAAGGCGCCTTTCCCGCAGAGGGATTTGGTTTTGACCTGAACGGTTTTGCCGGCGCCCCGGGGCCCAGGTTTGGTGAGAACAGCGACTGCGCCGACCCGCAAACCGATGAGGGCATTACCTATCCCTTTAAATCCTATGCGGGCGATGTCACGCTGGAGCAGCCGGTGGTGGGCAATCGCACGCTGGACTTCAACACCGAGGGCATGGTGCACCTGGGGTTGGTCGCGGAACTCATTGAGGATGTGCGGCGCAACGGCGTGACCGATGAGGAACTGGAGCCGCTGTTCAAGTCCGCCGAGGGCTACCTGCGGATGTGGGAGAAGTCCGAGCGCCGCGGCGCGGAACTTGGCCAGTTGTGAGCGAAAAAACACCCAACCACCATCACAGCCCCATGTCTTGCCCGGTGACCCTGGCGGATGTGGATTTGTTCGGCCCCGGCGCGCAGGAGCACTGGTACGAGGCCTATCCGATACTGCATCGGGAAGCGCCGGTACTGGTGCTGCCGGGGCAGGGACTCGATGGCGTCAGCGATGCCTATGTGCTGAACAGCTACGCGGACATCGAGCGGGTGGTGAAGGACCCACAGCGCTATACCCCGGTGATGAGCTTACGGGTTCAGGAATTGCAGGCGTTAGTTGATCGGGGTGAGCAAGCGCCGCTGGATGCGTCGCGTTTCAATCTGGCCCTGGACTCGGTGCGTACCCTGCGTCCCACCATCGAATTGTGGCGTGCCCATCGCCAGGAGCTGACCGACCCCTGGGTGGGGCCCGGCGCCCGGCGCCACACCCGGATGATCACCGGAGATAACCGATGATCTCATCGATCAGTGGATCGATAGGGACGATGGCGACGGCAGGGGCACGGTGGAATTCATCCAGGAATTTGCCCGGCCTCTGCCGCAGAGGGTGACAGCCAGGGTATTGGGCTTCCCGCTGGAGGATGTCGACCAGCTCGCCGCCTGGGGTTCGGCCCAGGTGATGCAGTACGTGTATGGCAAGGGCCATCTCAACCAGCTGAGCGAGGAAGAGACGGCGCTGCAGGCACAGCGACTGGACGGCTTCGCCGATTATCTGGCCGATCAGGTTGCCCGCAAACGCAAGAATCCCCAGGACGACATGATCAGCGCCCTGACACAGATTCGTTACAGCGCGCTGGATCGCAAGCTGACCGACGAGGAAGTCTACGGCATCATCTACTTCATGGTGCTGGGCGGGCTGGAAACAACGCAATATGCACTGGAGGAAGAGGCGCAGCTGCTGTGCGACGAACCGGCGCTGTTCGACGTTATCAAGGCCAGCCCGGACAAGATACGCGCCTTCACCGAGGAGGCCATGCGCCTGCGCGCGCCTACCCAGGGTCTGTCGACCCGCGTCACTACCCGCGATGAGGAATTCCAGGGTGTGCGAGTGCCGGCCGGGTCGATCCTGCATATCCGCTTTGGCGCCGGCAACGTCGATCCGCAGCAGTACGCCTGCCCCTACCAGCTGGACCTGGAGCGCAAGGCACTGGGCAACCACCTCACCTTCTCACAGGGGCCGCGCACCTGCCCGGGCGCGGGCATTTCGCGGCTGGAACAGATCATCGCCTGGGAGCGCTTGTGCTCGCGTCTGGATGGCCTGGAGTACGCGCCGGGAAATACCTTCGAGCACCAGAGCGGCATTATGCTGGGTACGCTCGCGCTCAAACTGCGCTTTCGTCGCGCTGCCTAGTTGATCTGGTAGAACCGATAGCCCCGGCCGGTGGCGGTTTAACGCCCGATACCCACTGCCCAAATTACATTGCACCAGAAGTGGCGCGCACCGTTCTGGACGCGACCTTTCGTCCCTGTTAGCGTCACACTCTGACGAATATCAGAGGTCTCCCGGGAATGAGCAGTTTGCTGGCGAAAATTCAGATACACGCGGGCAAGGAAGCCGAGTTTGAGGACGTGATGGCGTATATGTATCGACAAACCCATGGCTCTGAGCAGGGCGTGCTGCGCTATGAGTACTGGCGTGGTCGGGAGCCGGGTTTTTATTATTGCCTGCTGTCGTTCCGTGACGCAGTGACGTTCTGGCGGCATCAGGCCAGCGACCACCACGAAGGCGAGATGCAGCGCTTCGGGGAGTGCATCGCGGCGCTCGATCTGGAGGTGATCGACCCGGTGCAACAGGCCTCTCCGCTGCCGGCCACAATCGAAGGCCGGCTCCCGCCGGGAGAGTCGCTGGCCGTGCAGGAGCAGGCACAACGTTTCCCCATCACTGAAGCGCTGTGGTGGCAGGACCTGCGCGGTTAGTCCGTCTCTTTCGTATTGGATGCTTATGTATAAGAGCAAAGATTCCAGATGACCATGAAGAATGATGGCGCGAAGCGTCCACACAGGTTCAGGGCGATCTGGCTTAATACGGCTGTATTACTGGTCTCAATTATTGTCGCCCTTGGCATCGCGGAATTTCTGGCGCGGCAGTTTTTCGATATTTCCGCATCGCCACCATTTTATGTTGGAGAATTTGAAAATAGGGCGAGCGAAAATTTTGTCGTCGATGAGCATACGGGATGGCGCATGCGCAGTGCCCATGCCCTTTTCTGGCGAATCGGTGAAGAAGGAGAAGACCATATCTATAAAGCCAACGCCGATGGATTTCGTGCAGATAAGGAATTTGTGCAACAGGGCCCCGTGGTATTAGTGGGAGACTCCTTTACCTTTGGCACCGGGGTAGCTTATGAGCATACATTCGGGGCCTTGCTGGAAAATCGCCTGGGCACCGCACCGGTATACAATTTTGCCATGCCAGGTTTTGGCATCGACCAGATGTGGATGGCGTTGCAGTATCAGGCATTCAGATTTAAACCGAAGTTGGTCGTGGTTGCTTTCGTTGATGAAGACTTTACGCGCAGTCTTACCGCATACCGCAAATATGAAGGCTTTAACAAGCCCAGTTACGTTTTGGATCACGGTACGCTCAGGCTGCAGACCCGGGAAGACCAACCTCCGGCACTGGCAAAGTACATTCGACGAAATCTGGCGTTGGCCAACGCGATCAGTCTAAACATGGAACAATTGGGCCATCATCTGCCGCTGGGTTCCTGGTGGACAATCAATGCGGAAATTTTGCAGCAGATTGCGTTGGATGCTCGGGAACAAGGCGTCCCGGTGCTGTTTGTCAGATTACCCTCGATTGGGCAGCGGGAATTTGCCACGCTGTCCAGTCACATGGACAGTATGGGAGCCCACTTTTTGGACCTTGGAGATAAAACAAGGAACAACGCCGAGCAAGAGATTTTTATCCCCGGCGACGGCCACATTAACGAGCAGGGCCATCGCTTGGTTGCCGATGCCATTTTCAATTGGATTGACGCCAATCAGCGTGAACTGATTGCCGAGTAGTGACATCTATCCGCGAAGAGATATCAGCCAGTTAAAAGCCTTTGTAGGTAGATCTGGCCCAGACATGGGCGGCATCGCTGCTGACCCAGCGTATGGCGTTGTGCACCAGTCGACGAACATGTTCGTTGGCCATGGCTGCGGCATCGTCACCACCCTGTAGGTAAACGATAGGGCTATTGCCCCAGCGTTTCGCCCAAGCCACCAGATTGGAACCGGCGGGGTGGTTCCAGTCGACACGGGAATGCATTTCTCCGGCGACCGCTCTGGCCGCGGAATAAAAATTATTATCCTGAAAGTTGTAATCACTGCGTAGCAGCGGCACCACATCCTCTTCGAAGACGGGGCACAGGTACAGTTCATCGGTGATCTCAAAGTGCTCGGGAACACCTTCCGTTACCGGGTGCGAGGCGACTGTGCGCACACTGTGCGTTACCTGGTGACGGTAACCGGAATCCGGCCACTGCTGGCCGCGCAATGATGCCGGGCGATAGTGAAAACGGCCGCCGACAATCTCGGCGTACTCCGGCCAGGCCGGCCAGGCCGCTATGGCATGGTGCATAAACACCACGCCCACCCCTTCTTCCAGCATGGCGAGGTAATCGCGAACAAAATCAGGGTCGGGCGTTACCAGGCGCGGAGCATCGGCGGCGGTAAAATCAATGCCGGGCATGTCATAGCACAGGATGGCATCGTAATCGCTTGCCGCCTGCGGTCCGAGGCAGCGTTGTGCAGCGGGTTGCTCCACATGGCACACATCGAAGTCATCAAGCCCCTGCAACAGACCGGCAAACGCTTCACGCTCATAGGGGTGGCCGCGCGCGACGGCCAGTAAGCGTTTTGGTGCGCTGTAATTGATGATACTCATGCATGGTACTCAGGCATTGACGGCGACCAACTGCTTGCCCTTGTTGCCTCCGCTGAACAGGTGCTGCAGCGCCAGCGGCAGTTGTTCGAAGCCTTGCAATACCGTTTCGTGATGGCGCAGTGCGCCACTGCTGAGGTGCTTTACCAGTGACTCCACGGCTTCGGGGAAGCGCGCGGCGTAGTCCAGGACAATGAAGCCTTCCATGCGGGCCCGGCGATAGACAAGATTGAAATAGTTCACCGGCCCCGCAATTGGTCCAGTCTCATTGTAGCGGGAGATGCCGCCACACAGCACCACGCGGGCATGGTCAGCGAGGTTGTCCAGGGCGATATCGAGAATTTCACCACCGACGTTATCGAAGTAAACATTCAGGCCATCGGGACACAGTTCGACAACCCGCCGGGCGGTATCTTCGGATTTGTAGTCGATGGCGGCGTCAAAGCCCAACTCATCGACCAGCCAGGCACATTTTTCCGCGCCGCCGGCAATTCCCACGACCCGTGCACCGGCGATACGCGCCAGTTGCCCGGCAATCGAACCGGTCGCACCGGCAGCGCCGGACACCAGCACGGTGTCACCCGGCTGTGGCTTGCCAATTTCCAGCATGCCGAACCAGGCAGTGATGCCGGTAATGCCGAGCACGTTCAGGGCGGTGGCGGGAGATACAGCCTGCGGCACTTTTCTCAGCGGTACAGAGCGCCCGTCACTCACCAGGTAGCGCCGCCAGCCGAAGGCACCCGTGACCAGCGTACCCACCGGCAGTGCTCGGGTTATCCGACTGTAGTACGACACCTGCACCCTGGCCGCGCATCACGTCGCCAATCTGCAGCGGCGCGACATAGTCTACCCGCGCTTCCATCCAGCCTTTCATCGCCGGTTCCACCGCCAGGTAGCGGACCTCCACCAGCACTTCACCCGCGCCTGGCACAGGCATGGGCACATCGACCACGGCAAAATCACCCGGCCTGATCACGCCCATGGGTCGGGCGGCGAGCACAATATGCTGGTTGTGTAGTGCTTTACTCATGTTGTTCCGCTTATCTGCTCTTCGTGCGCCTGTGGTAGAGCGGCACATCACCTTCCATGTCGACAACCGGTTGGCATTGGGCAGAGATTGCACCCAGCAGTGCCGGCAGGGCTTTCAGGTGCGGCCCGACGGCGAGCTTGCCGGTGTTCATCAGGCTGACCGCGATGTCGCGCTGCGGATCAGCCCAGCAGACGATGTTGGCGTAACCCAGGTGGCCGTAGGCGTATTGTGTGTCCATGCCGTAGATTCCGATGGGCGAGCCGCCCAGCATGAAGCCGGCGCTGTAGCGCATGGGGAGTTTGAGCGTTTTGTCCAGCGCAAACGTTCCGAGTGAGCGGGTCGCCCGGTGTACGGTCAGGGGATCGAGAATCTGTTTGCCCTGCCACTGGCCGTGGTTGAGCAACATCTGGTAGAAGCGGCTGACCTCCTCGGCCGTGCCAAACAGATTGGCCGACGGTATCACGGCGCGGTAGAAGCGCGGGTCATTGGTCATGGCCACCGCCTCGTCCGGGTGCGCGCCCAGTATACCGGTGAGCGCGCGGTTGATCAGGACATTGTCCAGCCCGGTGCAGGTGTTGATCGCAACGCGGGCCTGGTCGCGCTTGGTCAGGCCATAGCGGAAATAGCGCATGCCCATGGGCTTGCGAATATAGCGGTCCAGGTACTGCTGGGCATCGAGCCCGGTGGTTACCTTGATAAGCTCATTGAATATAAAGCCGGTGGTGATGGCATGGTAGGCCTGGATGCGGCCCTGGTGATCAGTCGGCTGCGCCTCGCAGATCAACTGCAGTGCTGCATCGTGGTCGTACAGCAACTCAAGTTCGATATCGTTGGGTACGTCTGCAATGCCGCCCCTGTGGGTGAGTAGCTGCAGCAGGGTGATACCGCCCTTACCCTTGGCGGCGAAGGCCGGTATGTAGTAGCTCACCGGATTCAACAGGTTGACCTCGCCCTGCTCCGCCAGCAAATGCACCAGCACAGCAGAGACCGCCTTGGAGGCGGAAAACAGACAAATGGGTGTAGTGACCGAGGCGACCTCATCTTCCCGGTAATGTCCCAGACTGCGGTTGATCACGATCTTGCCCCGGCGTCGCAGGCACAGCGAGAGCAGCGGATAGACGCCACTGCGATACAGGTTCTGGCACGCTTCCCAGATTGCATCCACAGCGGCCGGGTCGAGGTCCGCACTGCGCGGATCAACCTCCGCCGCGGCGTCGATATCGGTCACGGACGCCAGATCGTCGGGCACTGTCACTGTTCTGAACAGCCGCTGATAGAAATGGTCGCGATAGTGGGTCAGTGTTCTCACAGGGATTCCTTGCATCAGGCGAGCCGAGCAGCGTCGTAGCCCCAGGCTGTTAATGTTTCCCGGTGCTGCACGAATATCTCGTTCATCACAGCAATTGTATCAGCCGATAGCGCGGCGATTTTTTTTGTATTCAGGTCGGTGATGGGGCGATTGAGCGTACCATCGACGGAATGAACCTCAAAGCTGGCTGCATGATCCAGCGGACCCAGCTGCGGCAGGAACGTCTCCAAATTCTGGCAGGCCTGCGCCGGATCCTGCACCAGGGATTCGTAGGTCAGTACCAGTGCGTCATTGAGCTCGCGCGCGTTCCTGAGCTGCGTGCGCAAACACATCATGGCAAAACTGGCGGCGTAGTTTACTGTCCAATTGTTGCGCCGCATGAGTCCCTCGCTCTGTGCGTAGGGGTTTCTGACCATCACGACAAATTTGACCGGCTGGAAGTTCGCCTCGAATATCCCGTGTGCGAATGAGGTTGGGCGGGCTCTTTTCCAGCAGCACCGGTTTGCTCATGTCCCAGTAGGACTCCCACACGGCCTTGATCTTGGGCCAGGGCAGTGCGCGGCTGGCGTCCCAGGGTTTATCGCGCATGAGTCCTTCAAGCTCAGGCAGGAACTGCCCTTCATACGGGCAGTGACGACACATTCTGCGACGTTGACAGCAACTTCCACAGCAGGGTCGAGCCGGAGTAGGGTGGGCAGAGCACGAACAGGTAGGACGGCATGGTCAACTCGATCCATCCTGCGCACCGTCAGTTGTATTATCCCCGTTCGCAGGCATGATGAAAAGTGTTCCGAATATCGGGCAATTGGCCCTCGGTCAAGCGGTCATCAAGCGCCTGCGCGATGAGACCGGCATATAAGATTTTAGCCTCCTGCCAGAACCTGCAGCCGCCCGGGGTGGCAAACAGCGCGGCGATTACCGTCGCGTAGCGCGAATAGTTTTCCTCGTCCAGCGTCTGTGCTTCACGCAAGGCGAGGGCGCACTGAAAGAAATGCAGCGCGTCGTACAAATGCCCCCTAAACGTGGAAATTTCGGCAGGCGGCAACTCAGGGTAATGCTGCAGACCTCTGCCGAAAGCGTACACGTCGCCGCTCCTCAAGGAATTGCTGAATTCCCTGAACGTGGCCACCAGCGCAACCTGCTTTCGGCGCGCGCCATGTTGGAATTTTGCCGGACCTGTATCGCCAGATAGATCAGCGACAGAACGACGGCCAGTGCGCCGACAATTTCCCCTACCGCGCCAATCGCTTCCCAATTCATTGTGTTGTCCCTTTCCCTGATTTTTTCTGTGATGATTCTACCTGCTTTTTAAACGCGCGAAAGCGATCCGCATAGCCCTCCCCTGTATGCCACCTTCTCAGGGAAGACCAATTGACCGGGTGCGAACGGGCGACGTCCTTCGCCTGTTCCAGACACTGCTCATCCTGGTATTCATAATAGTTGAGCAGCCTGTCTTTCACGCAGTCCGTTGGGCTAAGCAGCTTTATAGTACCTACAGCTGTTACCAGTTCTCCCACCTGGGAACGTTTTATCTGCTCGTGGCCTATCGCCAGTGGCGCGGTAGGAAACTCCAGGACCCACGGGGAATCTTTATGCGCGAAATATCGAGTGGATCCTCTGGGTCTGAAACCGATATTAGCCAATGCTGCTGCAATTTCCTTCCTACGCGCGTAGGTCAAATCGATAAAGTCCAGGTCGAACGAAGCAAACCGTTCGTTGGTGTAGACGCACACACACGAACCACCGACCAATACCACTTCGATCCCGGCTGTTGCCAGGGTCTCGACGACCAATGCCGCCATTTCGGCGCGAGTGAGTTGGCTGATTGCCATCACAGAGGCTTACCGCTGCGCCGCGGACGCTTGCGTTTGTAGTGTAAATCGTCCTGCAGGTCTGGCGGACAGAAGCTGAGCGCCTTCAACAGCAGGTTCTGTACATCCTCGGAGAACGCATACCGTCGGTTAAAGCTATAGACCCTGGTGCGGCCAGATTGCTCTGACGTCAGTAATCCATCTCGCTCCATGCGCGAGAGTTGACTCTGGCAGGTAGACACACGCATTTTCCAGAAGTCCGAGATTTCTTTGGCGTAGCCCTTCTTGCGAGCAGCAAGAAACATTAATACTCGTTCAGCGCCCTCGCTCCCTAATACGGCTTCCAGCATAACCGGGTCCCTTCCACTAATTACCGAGAACTTCGGTTATATTACCGATATATTCGGTACATTGGAAGGCTGAAAAATCAACACCTTATATCAATGGACCGAGGCTATCTGGCCAGGTGTATCTACGCCGACGTCACAACAGCGGGCTCATCATGCCCACCGTGTTATTCCACAGACGACGCCCCAGCGACCAGGCTGTTACATCTGCGATACTGACTTGCCGTGATGCGGCAAGATAGGCCCGCTGCCGGTCTTGCATTTCGCCGGTCAATGCCTTGTCGAAAAACAGGATGTTGTTCTCGTAGTTCAGATCAAAACTTCGCCTGTCCATATTTGCCGAGCCGATCAGCGTGATGTCATCGTCCACGGTCACCGACTTGGTGTGCAGCAGGCCGCCTGAAAACTCATACAGTTTGACCCCGGCTTCCAGCAGATCCTGGTAATAGCTGCGGCTGGTGGCTGCCACCTGCCAGGAATCGTTGCGTGCCGGGAGTATGAGGGTGGTAGCGACGCCGCGATGTGCGGCGGCACACAGCGCCGCCTGCATGGATTCCTTGGGCACGAAATAGGGCGTGGTGATGGTCAGCGTACGGCGCGCTGCATGCATCAGGGTCTCAAATGTTTCGGGCATGGCGGAGTCGCGCACCGTCGGTCCCGTGGCAATCACCTGCGCGGTGAACCCTGGACCTGTTACGTGAATGTCCTGCTCAAGGATATCGCGAATGTCCTCATCGACGCTGGTCATCCAGTCACCGATGAAAACGTGCTGGTTCTGCCTGGCGATCGGTCCCTCAAAACGCATCAGTACATCAACCCAGGGCGCGAACTTTGGTTTTACCCGGAACTCCGGGTCCGCGCAGTTCTGGCTGCCGCAGTAGGTGATCCGGTTGTCGATAACGACGATCTTGCGATGATTGCGCAGGTCGATGCGGCCGCGCACTACGCGCATCAGCAGATTACCGATGCGCAATGCCTCTGCAACCTGCACACCGGCGTCCCGCATCTCCTTCCAGCTCTTGGAGCGAATCATGGCGCGCGAGCCCAATCCGTCTGCCATGGCGCGGCAGCTTACGCCGCGGGCGGCGGCGCGCTTGAGTGCTTCAACTACCTTGCGGCCATTGTTGTCCTCCAGCCAGATATAGAAAATCAGGTGGATATGGTCTACGGCTGCATCCATATCCGCCACCATGGCATCGATCGCGCTGTTGGAGTCCGCCAGCAGATGCGCCGAGTTGCCGCCAACCGGCGCAAAGCCATTGATGGTCTCGCCCTGGCGGAACAAGGGTTCGCTGCGCTCGGGTATCTCTGGCAGCATCCATTTATCGTGTTTTGACTGGAGGGGAATCGCTGGCGGCATGGTCGCCAGCGCCGCCGCTGCACGCTCCGCGCGTCTGCGGCCGATATTGGTCTCACCAAATAGAATGTAGGCCCCAATGCCTACTATCGGTATAACGGCGATGGTGACCACCCAGGCGACGCGGGACTCCGGGTCGCGATGCGGGCGCAGGATAGCTCGCACCATGAACGCCAGATGGAGCAGTACGACTCCTGCGTAGACTACCGTCGTCCACATTTAGCTGGCCCTCAACATTAACTCCTGCATACCATACCACGCCCGATACGGCCATTTAACCACCATTAAGTACCGCGGTCTTTTGCGGCAAAAAGCAACAGTGTTACAAGAAATGCCAGCCTTGCCGGAGTATCTAAAGAAAAATGGTGACGGAAGCTATCACCCCGGGTGAGATGAAAATCAATTTGGTGAACCAGTTTTAAGGGCAATCTTTGTCAACTACAAGGACGCAACTGAGATATGGTAGCTACGGGTGGACTTGAACCACCGACCCCAGCATTATGAATGCTGTGCTCTAACCAGCTGAGCTACGTAGCCACAATCAGTTGCAGGGACCAGCGGTCCCGAAGAGGCGCGCATTTTCCGCCATTTTGTCTGGGCAAGTCAAGATTCCAGGCGGGCCTGTTCCTGGCAGGTCTGCCGCTAGACGTTGAAGCGAAAATGTACAACGTCGCCGTCCTGTACCACGTAGTCCTTGCCCTCCAGGCGCCAGCGACCGGCGTCCTTGGCGCCCTGTTCGCCATTGTACTTGATGAAGTCGTCATAGCCGATAACCTCGGCGCGGATGAAACCCTTCTGGAAGTCAGTGTGGATGACGCCGGCGGCTTCCGGGGCGGTGGCGCCGACCTTCACCGTCCATGCGCGCACTTCCTTAACACCGGCGGTGAAGTAGGTTTGCAACTGCAGTAGTTCGATAACCGGCGCGAATCACGCGGTCCAGTCCCGGTTCGTCCATGCCCAGCTCCCGCAGAAACTCCAGGCGCTCCTCGTCAGCGAGTTCTGCGATTTCCGCTTCCAGCTTGTTGCAGATGGCGACGACCACCGCTCCTTCCTGCGCCGCGATTTCTTTCACCACGTCCAGGTAGGGGTTGCCCTCAAAACCGTTTTCATCGACGTTGGCGATGTACATGGTGGGCTTGGCGGTAAGCAGAAACAGTTGCCTGACGAGCGCGCGTTCATTTTCATCGAGCGTGAGGGAGCGAACGGGCCGCGCCTCGATTGAGATGGGGCAGGAGCTTGTTTTCAAGCAGGGCCTTCATGGCAATGGCGTCCTTGTCGCCGCCCTTGGCGTTGCGGATAACCCTCTGTAGTTGCTTTTCGCAGCTCTCCAGATCCGCCAGCGCCAGCTCCGTGTTAATGGTTTCGATGTCGGCCCGGGGGTCGATTTTATTGGACACGTGAATGACATTGTCGTCTGCAAAGCAGCGCACCACATGGGCGATAGCGTCGGTCTCGCGAATATTGGCCAGAAACTGGTTGCCGAGTCCTTCGCCTTTGGAGGCGCCCGCTACGAGTCCGGCGATATCGACGAACTCCATCGTGGTGGCGATTTCCTTTTGCGGTTTGACGATCTCTGCAATCCGGCGCTGGCGCGGATCGGGCACCGGTACGATGCCGGCGTTGGGCTCGATGGTGCAGAAGGGAAAGTTTTCCGCACCGATGCCGGCATTGGTCAGGGCGTTGAACAGGGTGGACTTACCGACATTGGGTAAGCCGACGATTCCGCAATTGAAGCCCATAGCTTATCCCTGTCTCTGTAGGCAGCTCAGGCTGCAGTAAAACTGTGTAATCGGGTCATCGCCTTGGTGCTGTCCCCATCCAGCAGCAGGGGCAGGGCGGCGATGGCCTCATCGATGCACGCGTCGATACGTTCGCGATCCGCCGGTGAAGGAGCACCCAGGACATAGCCAGTCACGCGGGAGGCGTGGCCCGGGTGACCGATGCCGATGCGCAAACGGTAAAAATCCTGATTGTTGCCAAGCGCCGGGATGATATCCCGCAATCCGTTGTGGCCCCCGTGTCCGCCACCCTGCTTAAAGCGTGCGCAGCCAGGCGGGATGTCCAGTTCATCGTGGGCGATCAGAATGTGCTCTGGCTCGATCTTGAAAAACCCCGCCATTGCCGCGACCGCCGTGCCGCTGCGATTCATGAAGGTGGTGGGAATGAGCACGCGCAGGTCGTGGCCGGACAGGGTAAGCCGTCCGGTCAGGCCATAAAATCTGGATTCCGCCTGCAGCGAACACCCGCACTGTCGTGCGAGCGCTGTAACGAAATCGGCGCCTGCATTATGGCGAGTGCCCCGGTATTCGCTACCGGGGTTGCCCAGTCCCGCAATGAGTTTTATACCAGTCAATGCGAATACCGCTGTGGTAAGCGCCGCAGCGAGGGGATTAGTCCTCGCTGTTGCCTTCCGATTCGCTGTCTTTAGCGGCCGCAGGAGCAACGACATCCAGTCCATCATCACCGCCTTTGGGAGCGATGACAGAGGCGATTGCCAGGTCGTGATCCTCGCCCAGAGCCAGTGCGACGGAGGTCACACCCGCAGGCAGGACAACGTCGGAGAGGTGAACAATCTGGCCGGTTTCCACTTTCAGCATATCCACTTCGATGAACGAGGGAATATTGGCGGGCAGACACTGTACTTCGATATCCGTGGCCTGGTGCTGGATCATGCCGCCCTGCATTTTCACACCGTGGCAGGTGGTTTCATTGAGGAAGTGAATCGGCACGTGCACCTTGATTGCCACATTGTCATCGATGCGCATGAAATCTACATGCGTGACGCGATTTTTGGCGGGGTGACGCTGCAGGTCCTTGAGAATCGCTTTTTCCTTGTCCTTGCCGACATTGACGATCAGGACGTGGGAGAAGAAAGCCTCATTTTCCAGCGCCTTTTCCAGATCCTTGCGGATGAGGCTAAGCGGCTGGGGAGCCTTGTCGCCACCATAGATGATGGCCGGGACCCGTCCGTCGAAATGACGCAGGCGGCGGCTCGCACCTTTCCCCAGGTCAGTTCGTACTTCTGCGTTTAATTCAAATTGGTCAGACATAGTCATGACTCCTTTGATGAGTCATTACGGCACCTGCGACCAGTGCAGTAATGAGTGGGTGTATACGCTACCTCTACTGAAACAGCGCGCTGATTGATTCCTCATTGGCGACCCTGCGCATGGACTCGGCCAGCAGGTCGGCAATCGTGAGTTGGCGAATCTTGCTAATGGTCCTCGCCTCGGCACTTAATGGAATCGTGTCTGTTACCACCAGCTCATCGAGCTGGGAGTTCTTGATATTTCCCAGAGCGTTGCCCGACAGTACCGCGTGGGTACAGTAGGCAACTACCTTGGCTGCGCCTCTTTCTTTCAGGGCATCGGCGGCCTTGCACAGGGTGCCGGCCGTATCGACCATATCATCTACCAGCAGGCAGGTGCGGCCATCCACTTCCCCGATCAGGTTCATCACCTGGGCTTCATTCGCGATGGGGCGCCGTTTATCGATGATGGCCAGGTCAGCGTCACTCAGCTGCTTGGCAATCGCCCGGGCCCGGACCACGCCGCCAATATCCGGAGAGACCACAATCAGGTTGCTGTAGTTGCTGGTCTCAATATCCTCGATGAGTATCGGCGACCCGTAGATGTTATCCACCGGGCACTTGAAAAAGCCCTGTATTTGCTCGGCATGCAGATCGACGGTCAGTACCCGATCAACTCCGACGGTAACCATCATGTCCGCCACTACCTTGGCAGTGATGGGTACCCGGGCCGAACGCACGCGCCGGTCCTGGCGGGCGTAGCCGAAGTAGGGGACCACCGCAGTGATGCGTGAGGCCGATGCCCTGCGCAGGGCATCGATCATGACGACCAGTTCCATCAGGTTGTCATTGGTCGGTGCACAGGTGGATTGCAGGACGAAAACATCCTTGCCCCGCACATTTTCGTTCAGCTCGACGGCCACTTCACCGTCGCTGAACTTGCCGACATCTGCCTTACCCAAAGACAAATACAGCCTGCTCGCTACTTTCTGGGCTAGTTCCGGGTTGGCATTACCCGTAAAGACCATCATTTTTGAGGACACTGTGCTCTACCTTCAGGTTTCTCACGAAAAACTTTGGTAAGTAAAAAAACAGTGCCATATCCCACTGGCATATGGCCCCGCCTGTATGGCTGGGGTGGGAGGATTCGAACCTCCGAATGCCGGGATCAAAACCCGGTGCCTTGCCGCTTGGCGACACCCCAAACTATCTATTGGATTACACTAATTCTTTTGGTAAAGGCGATGCGTTTACGCCTCGGGCAAGGATGCTCGTCCACTCGTCGGGCAACTCTTTCCGGGCCTTCCTGGCCTGCGCTGCATTATCGAAGCTGATGAATGCACAGGCCCCTGTGCCGGTCAATCTGGCCTCTCCGAAATTAGCCAAAACTTTCAATGCCTTATCGACCTCAGGATAGAGGTCCCTGACAAGTTGCTGGCAGTCGTTGCGGGAGTCTTCCTCAAAAAAGGTCGCCATTTTGATGGGGATGCTGTTGCGTGTCAATTGTTGGTGGCAAAATATTTCGGCGGTCGATACATGACAATTCGGCACAAGGATCAAGTACCAGCGTTCGGGTAGCTCAATGGGTGTGAGAATATCCCCAACACCCTCTGCCCACGCGGTTCGAGCGCCCACGAAAACCGGTACGTCGGCACCCAATCGGGTACCCAGCGATTGCAGCGTTGCGCGAGATAACCGCAAGTCCCACAAGTGGTTGAGGGCCAACAGTGTGGTGGCTGCATTGGAACTGCCGCCGCCCAGGCCGGCACCAGTGGGTATGTGTTTTTGCAGTACAATATGCGCACCCAGCGAGCCCTGTCGCAGCACTTGCGCGGCACGCACAATGAGATTGTCCTCCAGCGGGATTTCCGGTGCGCTACTCTCCAGCGTGATGCTGCCACTATGGTTGGGGGTAAACAGCAACTGGTCGCCCCAGTCCAGCAACTGAAACAGAGTTTGTAACTCATGGTAGCCGTCGGGGCGACGGCCTGTGATGTGCAGGAACAGATTAAGTTTGGCTGGCGACAGAACGGCGAGGGAGGCGGACATCAGCTTGGGGATGTCTGCCAGTGTGAAATGACTACCTTGGCTCGCGTCGCACCACGCTGGATCTGCAACCGGGTAGGCAGCATGAACTCCTGAAACTGTTCATACTTCTCGTAGTGAACCTCCCAGTCGTCCTGCTGCAGGCTTTGCAGTAGCTCTGTCTGTGGGTCGAGTTTGAGCTGTTGCACTTTGGAGTCGGGCGAGGGGAGGCCCTTGAGCCAATGGGTCAGGGCGAGGAGGGGCAGATCCCAGCCGGTATTCAGCACGATGGCGTCAGGCGTGGAGATGTCCAGCGTACGGTAGTTCATCGCCCTGGCGAATATCCAGTCGCTGACCGTCGCTGTAAATCGTGGTGGCACCAACACCCAGGGGGCCGCTCAATTGCAGATGGGTATCCTGATCATGCTGTTGCCATACCAGGCCGGCGGATTCCGCTGCGTCGGCGGTGCGCACGGCCAGCTTGCCGCTAGCCGTCCACCGCTGCAGCATTGCCAGCTGCTGGCTGTGCGCTTGCCAACCGGCGGACGTGGGTTCGCGCTGACCCAGACCCGCACAGCCCGCCACAAGTAATAGCAGTAGATACAGTGTCAGGTGCCGGCACTTGAGCATTTTAGGGTTGGCTCGTTCGCTGGAGAATCCCTGGGTGGTACGGCGTCCGGCGCGATCTATCCCCAGTCGATCCAGGGTGTCGAGTAATATGGGGTGACCCGGGTCGCGCAGTAATGCGCCTTGCCAAACGTCCATCGCGCCATCTTTATCTCCCTTAACCCATAGCACCTCGCCCAGATGCGCGGCCACCTCAGGATCGGGAAAATTGCCATACGCTCGGCTCAGGTATTGCACTGACTCATCGTAACGCCCGGTGCGAAACAGCACCCAGCCCATGCTGTCCAGGATGGCGGGCTCATTGGGTTGCAGTTCCAGCGCGCGCGAAACCAGTTCCATCGCTTCCGCATAGCGTGTGGTGCGATCAGCCAGCGTATAACCCAGTGCATTGAGGGCGGCAGCGTTGTTAGGGTCGGCGGCGAGAATGATGCGTAAATCCTTTTCCATCAATACCAGGTCGTCCTGCTGTTCACCGAGCATCGCGCGCGCATAGCGCAGGGATGTACTGTCCGGTGCTTGTGCAAGCGCCTCGTTGAGTAACTGCATGGCATCGCTTGTTGCACCAGCTTGGGCCAGGATATCGGCCTCCAGGCCATAGAGCTGGTCGCGCAGCGGGGGGTATTCTTCTCGCTGCTCGTCGAACCAGGCATGGCTGCGGCCCCAGCTGTCCGCCTTCGACCAGTAGCTGCCCGATACGGCTATTCGCCGCAAGGTATTCCTCGCCATCCCTGACCTGCATGTAATTGGCAATGGCTTCTTCGGGGTCATTGTTATCTTCGGCCATGCGGCCAAGGTAATAGTACGCCTCATTTAGTCGTTGGCCCAACGCGATTGCCTGTCGCAGGTAAGCGCTGGCCGCATCGTTGTCACCAATCTCACGGCTTAGGAGTGCCAGGGAAAATAGCAGATCGCCATCCTCGGGAGATTGTTCCAGAAGAATTTCAAATTGTGTGCGTGCCGCAGGCATATCAGTCGCAGTGAGCAGTCGCGCATACTGCACTCGCAATAGCTTGGCGTCAGGATTCTCCTGCAAAACCCGTTGCAGCCGTGCATAGGGATGCTCCGCCTTCTGCTCCAGCAGGATTCTCGCTTCCAGCAGTATGGCCTGGGGTTGTTCAGGTTCCAGCTTGAGCAGCTTATCCAGATCATCCAGTGCCAGGTCATACTGTTGAAATTCTGTGTGAATCAGGGCCTGGGTTAACAGGAGGCGGGTATTTTGCGGAAATTCGATGGCCAGTTTATCGATGGCCTGCACCAGTTCCGTGCGTTGTTCAACGCTCAATTGTCCAAAGCCGTTCAGCAGCATGGGAAAATTGGCCGATCCTGTCTTGCGCTCTACCACCACGAGGTAGGGCAGGGCCTCAACCGTCCGACCTTTTTGGGCCAGCAGACCCGCCAGGGTATTGTTGGCCTCGGCATTTTCCGGATCCACTTCCACCCAAAGTTGGGCCGACTGCAGCGCCTCATCCTCCCGTTGCAGGAACTGCGCGAGGTGCGTCGTGTGTGCGCTGACGTTAGGGTCACGCAACACGGCCGCCTGCTCCATGTATTGCTGCAGCGTTACGTCGTAGGCCTGCCTGCGTAGGGCAAATTCCGCAACCAGCAGGGCGTACAGGCTGTCATTCGGGAATGGTCTCTCCGGGCCCTTTGCAGCGGGCTCCGGTTTGGTCACGGCATCCTGCTCTAAGACAGGCGTTTGAGTAGCGCAGGCCGCGAGCAGCGCACAGATGAAAGCGAGGGCAAAGAGTCGCGACATGGTGGTTTAAAGCGAGGTAATCCAGCGATAAGACAGGTGCTATGATGACACAGACCGAGCGTGAAACCCACAGCGCGGCTTCATGGGTAGTTGCACGACCACCGGGATGGTATTTTCAAGGCGCTGTCATTTCTCACCTAACTGGTTAAAATTGGGAGAGTTTTTTTTGCAAATTGTGCTAAGGTCCGCCCGATTTCGAGAGGCTGCGAGCCTGTCGGAGCAGCCTTGCTACAGAATGTTGTGGAGCCAGTTACAGTGGCCATGAATTTGATCGCTTTGGGAATCAGTCATAACTCAGCCGCTGTGGAAGTGCGCGAGCGGGTAGCTTTTGCACCTGAGCAGGTTGGTGAAGCGCTGGTGGATGCCTGTGATGAGGCCGGGGTGGATGAGGTCGTCATCCTGTCGACCTGTAATCGCACCGAGCTTTATGCCATCGTGCCAGAGGGCAGCAGCCTGGGTGACAAGGCGCTCGAGTTAATCGACTGGATAGCCAACTACCACCACCTGTCGGCGCGGGAGTTACGCGATTGCGCATACCACCACGAAGGGGGGCAGGCCCTGCGGCATCTGGTGCAGGTCGCCAGCGGTCTGGATTCCATGGTCCTGGGGGAGCCGCAGATATTCGGGCAGCTCAAGTCCGCGTATGTGGTGGCGACGGAAGCGGGTACCGTGGGCAGTGAGTTGGGCCGCCTGTTCCCGCGTATATTCTCTATTGCCAAGCGGGTGCGCACTGATACCGCCATTGGCGAAAATCCCGTGTCAGTGGCTTACGCCGCAGTGGATCTGGCGGGCCATATTTTTTCCGACTTAAGTCAGTGTAATGCCCTTTTGGTGGGCGCGGGGGAAACGATCGAACTGGTGGCTCGTCACCTTATCGGGGCCGGTGTAAGTAGGATTGTGATTGCCAATCGCACCCTGGGTAGGGCCCGGGAGTTGGCGCAAAAGTTCGGCGCGGAAGCGGTATTGCTTGCCGAGATCCCGCAGCAGTTGGCGGATGCGGATATCGTTATTACGTCCACCGCCAGCCAATTGCCCATCCTGGGCAAGGGCGCAGTGGAACACGCCCTCAAAGTGCGCAAGCATCGTCCGTACCTGATGATAGATATCGCTGTGCCGCGCGATATTGAATCCCAGGTCGGTGAGTTACCCGACGTTTATCTTTATAGCGTCGATGATTTGCGTGAGATCGTTGACCAGAACCTGCGCAGTCGCAGCAGCGAAGCGCGCAAGGCCGACCTCCTTATTGATGAGGGTGTTCGCCTGTACATGGAGGAGGTGCGCAGTCTCGCTGCGGTGGACACTGTCAAAGAGTACCGGTCTATGGCGGAGCAATTGCGCGAGCGCGAATTGCAGCGCGCCCAGCGCGCACTGGCCAGGGGCGACGACCCGCGACAAATACTGGCCCAGCTGTCCCGCGCCATCACCAACAAGCTGATTCACGCACCCACCGCCGGGCTCAAGCAGGCCAGCGTGGACGGTCGCCAGGACCTGATCAACAGCGCCCGCAAACTACTAGGACTCGAGGGTTTGGCCCCGCCGCCCGTGACCGACGAAGAGCTTGAGCCGGCAGATCCTGAGTTGGCCTTGCCAGCGGAGGAAACCACTCGACGCACATTGCAATGAAAGCCTCACTTCTCACCAAGCTGGAAACGCTGACGGACCGGCATGAGGAAGTTTCGGCGCTGCTCAGCGATAGCCAGACCATTGCCAACCAGAACAAGTTCCGCGATCTGTCCCGGGAGTATGCCGAACTGGAGCCGGTGGTCGCCTGTTACGCCCGCTACAGCCAGGTGCAAGCCGATCTGGAGGAGGCGCGGCAGATGTTGGAGGACGCCGACCCGGAGGTACGGGACATGGCCCGCGAGGAACTGGACAGCGGCGGCGAGCGCCTGGCCGGTCTGGAGGCAGAGTTGCAGACTCTGCTGCTGCCGCGGGATCCGCGCGACTCTCACAACGTCTTTCTGGAGATTCGCGCAGGTACCGGTGGTGATGAGGCGGCGATTTTTTCCGGCGACCTGTTCCGCATGTATTCCCGCTATGCGGAAAACCAGGGCTGGAAAATAGAGGTTTTGTCGGAGCGACCCGGTGAACATGGTGGCTATAAGGAAATCATCTCCCGGGTTGAAGGTCGCGATGTCTACGCCCAGCTCAAGTTTGAATCCGGAGCACACCGCGTGCAGCGGGTGCCCGATACCGAGTCCCAGGGCCGTATTCACACTTCTGCCTGTACTGTAGCGGTTATGCCTGAGGTGGAGGATGTCGATGAGATAGACATCAACAAGGCCGATTTGCGCATCGATACGTTCCGTGCCTCCGGTGCGGGAGGGCAGCACGTGAACAAGACCGACTCCGCGATACGCATTACCCATATTCCCACCGGCGTGGTAGTGGAATGCCAGGACGAGCGCTCCCAGCACAAAAACCGGGCCCGCGCCATGTCTCTGCTGCAGTCCAGGCTGCTGCGCAACGCGCAGGACAAGCAGGCCAGCGAGCAAGCTGAGACGCGACGCAATCTGGTGGGTACGGGAGATCGTTCCGATCGCATTCGTACCTACAATTTCCCCCAGGGCCGTATGACCGACCATCGCATCAATCTGACGTTGTACAAGCTGGACGAGGTCATGGAGGGTGCGCTGGATTCGATCATCGGTCCCCTGCGGCAGGAATACCAGGCAGACCAACTGGCGGCGCTGTCCGACAACTGATGGTGACGGTGCAGGAATTGCTGCGCTCGGGGGATGATCTGCCGACCGGGAGCGCCCGGCGCGATAGCGAAATTCTCCTGTGCCACTGTCTGGGAAGCCCCGCGCCTGGCTGTATACCTGGCCTGAAAAAGAGGTGTCCCCGGACTGTGCACGGCACTTCAGGCAGTTGTTGGACCAGCGCAGAACAGGCCTGCCGATTGCTTATATCACCGGTGAGCGGGAGTTCTGGTCACTGCCGTTGGCGGTGAACAGCGCCACCCTTATTCCCCGTCCTGAAACCGAAACACTGGTGGCCTGGGCGCTGGAGTTGCCGTTGCCAGAAACAGCGAGCGTGCTGGATCTGGGCACCGGTTGTGGCGCTATCGCCCTGGCGGTGGCGAGCGAAAGGCCCAACTGGCAGGTGACTGCGATCGATGCAAGCTCACAGGCCCTACAGGTTGCCCGGGCCAATGCCGCCAGAGCCGGTCTGCAGCGCGTGTCCTTCCTGCAATCAAACTGGTACGAAGCTGTCGGCGAACAACGCTTTAACCTGTTGCTGGCCAACCCGCCCTATATCGGTAGTGACGATCCGCATCTGGCGTGCGGCGATGTGCGCTTCGAGCCGCGATCGGCTCTGGTGGCTGCCGAGGGCGGTCTGGCCGATCTGGACCACCTGGTGAAGGCTGGCGCCGGCCCGGTTGATTGACGGCGGCTGGCTATTGCTGGAACACGGTTATGAACAGGCGGATGCCGTGCGCGGAATGTTGCTGTACGCGGGCTTTCGTCAGGTGAGCACGCGCCGGGACATGGCTGGACAGGAGCGGATTAGCGGGGGTTGTTGGCATGCTGACTGACGCGCAGCTTATGCGCTATAACCGACAGATTCTGCTGCACGATTTTGATATCGCCGGACAGGAGCGGCTGCAGCAGTCCCGGGTGCTAATCGTCGGCCTGGGTGGCCTGGGCTGTCCTGCGGCGCTGTACCTGGCGGCGGCCGGTGTCGGTGCACTGGTGCTGGTCGACGGGGATGAGGTGGAGCTGAGTAATCTGCAGCGCCAGATCGCGCACACAGATAATGACATCGGCACCAACAAGGCCCGCTCGGCGGCGGCTGCAATCACTGCGCTCAATCCGGACGTACAGCTGGAGGTGATCGAGCAGCAGTTGACCGAGAGCGCCATGCCGGCGCTGCTGGCGCGCGTCGACCTGGTGCTCGATGCCACTGACAACTATCCGGTGCGCTTTGCCCTGAATCGCGCCTGTATCGCCGCTGGCGTGCCACTGGTGTCTGCGGCCGCGGTGCGCAGTGAGGGACAACTGGCAGTCTTTGACCCGCTGCGCGGCGGGCCGTGTTATCGCTGTCTGTATGCGGAAGGAGACGCCGATACCGCGCTCAGTTGTAGTGAGAGTGGTGTGCTGGCGCCGCTGGTGGGTGTGATCGGTTCCCTGCAGGCCATGGAGGCCCTGAAGGTTCTGACGGGCTTCGGCGAGCCACTGCGCGGCAAGCTGCTGCTGGTGGATTTGCGCAGGATGGACTTTCGCCAGGTGCTGCTCCCCGCGCGCGCGGATTGCCCGGCCTGCTCCCATCTGCGTGCCTGATGTTCCCGGGCTAGCCAGCAACTTGTCGGCGGGACAGCCACCGTCCGTCGCTTTACCATGGGGTCGCGGAAAAAGTCCTCAATGTTTTCAGCAGTCGCCAACTGAGTACGATGCCACTCAGGGCGATTCCGGTGATCATGCTTTGCCAGAACCCTATCGTACCCTCCAGCGGATTTTGCGCCACGACGATGCCCAACCAGTAACCCAGCGGGAGTGTGATCAACCAATAGGCGCAGCACAGCACGACAAAGGGAAAGCGCGTGTCCTTGAACGCCCGCAGCGAGAACGTCGCGGTGACTTGCACGGCGTCCAGGACAATGAACAGGGCGGCCAGTCGAATCAGTGCGCTGGCCATGCCGTGGATGGCCTCATTATCGGTGTAGGCTGCAATGATCAGGCCGGGGGCGGACAGCAGCAGAATCATGCAGGCCAGGCCGACCATGAGTGTAATGGACGCCCCGCAGCCAATGGCCAGTCTCACCCCGGCCTTGTCGCCGGCGCCAACGGCGTGGCCCACCCGTGTGGCCAGGGACGCGCCAATGCTGACCAGTAGCATGTAGGTCGCATCCCACACATTGAAGGCAATCTGGTGAGAGGCCATGGCGGTGTTTCCCAGGGTGGCAATGAAGAGTGCAATGGTGGAGAACGCAGCCATCTCCAGGAAAAAGGAGAGGCCCATGGGCAGGCCCAGTCGGCATATCTCCCGCAGCGCGTGAATATCGGGTGCGACGAATCTGAGCGGCGGCAGGAAGGGTTTTAACGTGTCGGCCCGGGCCATATACAGGCTGATGAGAAGCGGGCTCAGCCACATGGCGATGGCTGTCGCCCAGCCGCAGCCAGCGGCGCCCAGTTCCGGCGCCCCCCATTTGCCGTAGATAAAGGCGTAATTCAGCGGGATATTGGCGATAAACCCGATGATACTGGCCACCGCAAAGGGACGCATAATGCCGATGCCCTGGGTGTGGCAGCGCAGGGCCTGGAACAGCGCTGCTGCCGGCATGCCAAAAGCGATCGCCTGCAGGTAGTCATGGCTCTTGCGCTGGGTGTCGGCGTCCAGGTGCAGCAGATCGAGCAGCGGATTGGTAAAGTAGCACAGGGGGCCTGCCACCAGTCCCAGCAACAGCGCCAACCACAGTGCCTGGGGCAGCGAATCGCGTATATGCTGCAGGCGCCCGGCACCAAAATCCTGGGCGATGATCGTGGTAGCACCCAGCATGACCCCGGTGAATACCAGATAGATCGGCAGCCAGATGTTATAACCAATCGCGATGGCGGCCAGGTCATCCGCATTGTAGCGCCCCGCCATGATCGTATCGACCACCCCGGTGCCAACCTGCGCGACCTGGGCGATAAGCATCGGCCAGGCGATGGCCAGCAACGCACGACACTCGCCGATATAGTCAGGTACTCTGCTACTTTTCATAATGGTCAGTCAGGCCAATGCAGATGAAAATCGGCGCGAGTCTGGTCGGCGAAACCTTTTCACTCGTTCTGTTGTCACAATGAAGCGATCATCATGGGAATATTTTTTATGCAGGCATTAGTGCAGGGGTATTACATCATACACAACGCCATTTTTTCGCGCCTGCAGATATCTGGATGGATTAGCACCACTGGCCCTGCGCCTCTTTCTTGTTCCGGTATTCTGGATGGCCGGAACACAGAAAATAGCCGGCATGGAACACACCATCGAGTGGTTTGGTAATGCCGACTGGGGCTTGGGCCTGCCTTATCCCAGCGCTGCTGGCGCACCTGGCCGCCTACACCGAGGCGATTGGCGCACTCCTGTTACTGCTGGGTCTTGCCACACGCTGGATTTCGATACCGCTGATGTTCACCATGGTCGTTGCCATATTCTCGGTACATTGGGACAACGGCTGGGCCGCTATTGCCGACTCCAGCGCGGAGGATGTGGCGGTGCGCCTGGGTGCGGCGAGGGATATTCTGCAGGAACACGGCAATTATTCATGGCTCACGGATAAAGGCGAATTTGTGATCCTCAACAACGGCATTGAATTCGGCGTGACCTATCTGTTGATGCTGTTCAGCCTGCTGTTCACTGGTGGCGGTCGCTTCACCAGCGTGGATTACTTTCTCTCCAGACTGTGGCCTGACAGATCCTGATGCATGTCGGCTAAATGCACGTATTGTCGCTAGTCTCCACCCATTCGACGCGCGGAAGTGGTAGACTAGCGCGTTTTTTGAGCACCCACAGGGTAAGCAGAGTTGATCAAGAGTTTAGTCAATCGTATGGCGAATAAGAACGAAGCCCCGCGGAATCCCAATACAGCCTCATCCGGCCACGGCCATCCGCCCCGCCAGGAGCCCTCCCATAGACCCTCCGCGTCCGATAAAAAGCGTGATGGTGGTCAGGAGGAATCCCCGGACAAGCGACGTAAGCGCCGCCGCTCGCGCAAGCCCGCAGCCGCTGCCGTCGTCCTGGTCGTTGGCAGATTTCGCGGTTGAGCCCAGGGAGGGCGAGACGCCGTTTCCACGATCTGGATTTGCGCGACGAGCTGATGCACGGCATCGCCGATCTGGGCTTTCACTATTGTTCACCCATCCAGGGAGCAATACTGCCGCACACCCTGCAGGGCCACGATGCGATTGGCAAGGCCCAGACCGGTACCGGTAAAACGGCCGCTTTTCTTATCACTATATTCAACGATCAGCTCTGCCATCCGCTGCAGGGCGAGCGCTTCGTGGGTGAACCCCGTGCCCTGGTCATCGCGCCGACCCGGGAACTGGTGATGCAGATTGCCGCCGATGCTGAGGAATTGGGCAAATACACGGGCTTGCAGGTGGCGACCCTGATCGGCGGCATGGACTACCAGAAGCAGCTCAATCGGCTCACCAATAGCGTGGTGGATCTGGTGGTGGCGACGCCAGGCCGCCTGCTGGATTTTATGGGGCGCCGCGATTTATACCTGGACCATGTGGAAATCCTCGTATTGGATGAAGCTGACCGCATGCTGGACATGGGTTTTATTCCGCAGGTCAAACGAATCGTGCGCGCGACACCGCCGAAGGAAAACCGGCAGACGCTGTTGTTCTCCGCCACGTTTACGCAGGACATTATCAACCTGTCCGAGCAGTGGACGTATCAGCCGATCAAGGTGGAAATTGAGCCGGAGAGCGTCGCCACCAGCGCCGTCGACCAGAAAGTCTATCTGGTCAGCAGCGAGCAGCGTTACAAGGTGCTCAACAACCTGTTGCGCAGTGACGGCTGCACCAGAGCGATTGTCTTCGCCAACCGGCGCGACCAGGTGAGTCGCCTGCACGAGCGCCTGCGCAAGTCCGGCATCTCCGCCGGTATACTGTCGGGAGAAATTCCCCAGGCCAAACGCACTCGCACCCTGGAGCAGTTCAAGCAGGGTGAAATCAAGGTGCTGGTGGCCACTGACGTGGCCGGGCGCGGCATCCATGTCGAAGGCGTGAGCCATGTGGTGAACTACAACCTGCCGGAGGATCCGGAGGATTACGTGCACCGTATCGGCCGCACCGGGCGCGCCGGAGCTACAGGTACCTCCATCAGCTTTGCCAGCGAAGACGACGCGTTTCTGCTGCCGGACCTGGAGGCGCTGTTGGGGTCGAAGCTGGAGTGCACACACCCGCCCGAGGAACTACTGGTTTAGTTCCTCACACCACAGCAGAGTCGCGCCCACCACGGCAGCGGGTACTACAAAAAAGTTGACCAGCGGTATGCCGGTGCACAGCGCCACCAGGCCGCCGAAGCCCATGCTGCTCAGCCGACGAGAACGCACGGCTGCCTTAACCTCGGCAAAACTCAGCTGGTGGTTGTCCATGGGATAGTCCACGAACTGTATGCTCATCATCCATGCGCCCAGTAACAGCCATGCCACAGCGCCTATCCCCGGGATGAAGGAGAGCAACAGCGCGAAAAGCGCCATAGGTATGTAGTACAGCAACTTGAGTATTTCCCGCAAAATGCTTCTTGGTACTGCCAGCAGCGCCGCACCCAATCCTTCCAGTGAGCTCGACCGGCTGCCCGGTAATTAGCTCCTCAGCCTTCTCAGCCAGCAACGCATTGAAGGGTGAAGCGATAATCAGAGCGACCGAGGTGAACAGATAGCCGGTTATCAGGCTCACTGTGATGCCGATGAGTGGCCATAAAATCCATTCGATAAAGTCCAGCCAGTGCGGGAATACGCGACAGCATCCAGTCCATCAGGTCGCTCATGTAGCTGAAGCCAATACCGATCAGGGAACCGAAGATCAGTATATTGATCACCAGGGGTATGAGCACAAACGGGCGCAGCGAGGGATGGTTCAGCAGCCGTGCGCCGCGCGTCAGATAGCCGGCCCCGCGTGCGACACTACCCTTCATCCTGGCGCATCTCCTGTGGGTTGGCCGCAGGCAGGGCACAGGCAGCGTTCGCCGGCGGAGTCCGCTGCTTGTGCCCTGGCCGCGGCGCTGATGGTGACGGTCTGGCACCAGCAACTTGCCGCAGGCTGTCCCGCGGCTATCGCGCATTGGTTGTCGCTACCGCACAGTGGGCAAATCGCAGCCGCTTGCTTCGATTCGGTCATATGTCTGCCATATTCAGTCGTGCCGAGGGCTATAATACCGGACTGCAGGCGGGGTGGGTAATCGATGAGCAGTGACAACGACAAGGTTTTTTCACAGGCAATGTCCGATGTGGTGCGCCTGAAACGCGAGCCCAGGGTCGACCTTGCCCGCAAAACACCGCCCGACAGGGACCCTTCCCTGGAACACCGCCGGCGTGCGGCAGCACAGTTGCCGGAGCTGGACCGTAACCAGCTTACCGATAACGCGGTCGCGCCGCTGGACGCCTGGTTTGTGCTCGAATTCAAGCGTCCCGGCGTGCAAAACGGTGTTTTTCGCAAACTCAAACAGGGCCGCTATGAGATCCAGTCGAGGCTTGACCTGCACCGCATGACGGTCGAGGTCGCCCGTCGGGAGATTTTCGAGTTCATCGTTGAGTCCCAACAGCTGGGACTGCGCAGTGTGCTGGTGATTCACGGCAAGGGGACAAGTAAAGCGGAACAAGAACGCAGCTCGATCCTCAAGGGCTGTGTTGACCACTGGCTGCGCGAGCTGGAGATCGTGCAGGCGTTTCACAGTGCCCAGCCGCAACACGGTGGCACTGGCGCGGCGTATGTACTGTTGCGCAAAAGCGAGGAGAAAAAGCGCGAGAATCGCGAGAAGTTCTCGAAGGGGCGAGTTCCGTACGATCTGGATTAGTTCTGCTGCATTTCTTGCTTTACCTCTGAAGGACGGTGCAAGAGAGTCCATACCATGTTGGACTCGCCGTAAATACATCCATGTAGGCTCGAGTTCGGCATGCCCGATACAGCGGGGCAGGCTCTCCATGCCTCACATGGTCCAGCACGGCATGAACTCCCTTACACCGCCTTGTGCGCTGTAAGTCAGAACTATCCAAAGTTCGATTCTATGGTGAGATGGGAGGTCGATATCTGGAGTGGCGTCCCGAAAATATCAGGCCGCGCTTAGTGCTGTTTCCCGATTCGGGGCCTTCTGCGAGCAGGCCTGCCCCGCCTTTGGGTACGTCCGAGTCCAAATTTTTGCGCAGCAAAAATTGTCGAGTTGCGCAGCAGCCGAATCGGGAAATAGCGCTGCGGCCCTTTCGGGACGCCACTCCAGATATCGACCGGTTCAAAGCTACACTAAATGGCCCCCGCAGCCTTGAGGATATCAGCGTATTCGACCCCATGCCGGTGAGTAGAGATGATCTCCAACACGGTGCGCCCATCCTTGCCGATGGCGTTCAGGTCCCGGCCGTCGTTGCAGAAGAACGACACAAACAGTTCGAAATCGTCGGCTCGCATGCTCTGGTAGGCTTTCAGCAGCATGTGGAAATCCTCCGCTGTGCCATCGTGGGACTTAACTTTCAGGAAGCTCTTCACGTGGTCCTCGGTCCACACTTCGTCGAGAACTGTTTTCTTGTCCTTGCGCATCGGTGCTGCTTCCTCTATACCAACTTTTTCGCCAGCAGGTCATTGACCATTTGCGGGTTCGCCTGACCCTTGGATAACTTCATTACCTGGCCCACAAAAAAACCTACCAGTTTTTTGCGCTTGGCCTCATCAGCGTCCAGATACTGTTGCACCTGTGCCGCATTGGCGTTGATGACATCATCCACGATGGTTTCCAGTGCGCCGCTGTCGCTGACTTGTTGTAAGCCCCGTGCCTCGATAATTGCATCGGCGCTGCCTTCGCCCTGCCACATCGCCTCAAACACCTGCTTGGCGATTTTTCCGGAAATGCTGTGGTCCAGGATGCGCCGGATCAGGCCACCCAGGTCGGCGGCGGACACCGGGCAGCTGTCGATGCTTCTCTCATCGCGATTGAGCTGGCCCAGCAGTTCCACCTGGACCCAGTTGGCGGCAATCTTGGCATCGCCGCAGTCGTGCTGCCACGGACTCGAAGTAATCGGCTAGCGCACGGCTGTCGCACAGGACATTGGCGTCGTAATTGCTAAGCCCATACTGCGTAAGGAAGCGCTGACGTTTGTCCGCCGGCAATTCGGGCAGGGTGCTGCGAATGGCTTCGATATAGGCGTCATCTATGACTACTGGCAGCAGGTCAGGCTCGGGGAAGTAGCGGTAGTCATTGGCAACTTCCTTGCTGCGCATGGGGCGCGTTTCGTCCCGCTCGGCATCGTACAGACGGGTCTCCTGCACGACCTTCCCGCCGCCCTCCAGAATGGCCGTCTGCCGTTCGATTTCATAGCGAATGGCCCTTTCCACAAACCGAAAGGAGTTGACGTTCTTGATCTCTGCCCGCGTGCCGAGCGTTTCTGAGCCGGCGGGACGCAGGGAGATGTTGACATCGCAGCGCATGGATCCCTCCGCCATATTGCCGTCGGAAATGTCCAGATACGTTACCAGGCTATGCAGGGCCTTGAGATAGGCCACGGCTTCCGCGGCGTTGCGAATGTCCGGTTCAGACACGATTTCCAGCAGTGGCGTACCAGCGCGGTTGAGGTCTATGCCGGTCTGGCCGTGGAAATCCTCGTGCAGCGATTTACCTGCATCTTCCTCCAGATGGGCCCTGGTGATGCCGATAGAGCGGGTATTGCCATTTTCCAGCAGAATCTCGAAGCTGCCCCGGCCGACGATCGGGAACTCGAACTGGCTGATCTGGTAACCCTTGGGCAGGTCCGGGTAAAAGTAGTTTTTGCGGTCAAACACAGAGCGCTTGCTTATGTGGGCGCCGATGCCGAGACCGAACTTGACCGCATAACTCACGGCCTTTTCGTTAAGTACCGGCAGCATGCCTGGCATGGCCAGATCGACCGCGCTGGCCTGGGTGTTGGGCTCGGCGCCAAAGGTGGTGGGCGAGCCGGAAAATATTTTGGAGTTGGTCGCCAGTTGCAGATGAACTTCCAGGCCGATCACGCTTTCCCATTGCATCACTGCTGTCCTCCTTGTGCGGAGTCAGGCGTGCGCAGGTGCCAATCCGTGGCCTGCTGGAAGCGATGGGCCACATTGAGCAGGCGCGCCTCCTCAAAATGACGGCCAATCAGCTGCAGTCCCACCGGTTTGTGATCCACAAAGCCAGCGGGTACAGACATACCCGGCAGACCGGCGAGGTTTACGGCAAGGGTATACACGTCTTCCAGATACATGGCGATCGGGTCGTTGGACTTGGCGCCGAGGGCAAACGCAGGGCCAGGTGTAGTAGGGCCGGCAATGATGTCCACCTGCTCGAAGCAGTCCATGAAATCCTGTTTGATCAGGCGACGGACTTGCTGGGCCTTCTTGTAATAGGCGTCGTAATAGCCGGCGGACAAGGCATACGTGCCCACCAGGATGCGCCGTTTGACTTCATCACCAAAGCCCTCCTGTCGGGTGCGGGTGTACAGGTCGTGCAGGTCGACGGGATTCTCGCAGCGGTAGCCGTAGCGCACACCGTCGAAGCGGGACAGGTTGGTGGAGGCCTCCGCCGGTGCAATGATGTAGTAGGTGGGAATGGTCACCGCGCTGTGGGGCAGCGACACTTCAACCAGCGTGGCACCCTGCGCTGCAAGCTCCTGCAGCGCGTTATCGATGCACTTGCCGGTGGCAGCATCCAGTCCCTCGCCGAAGTATTCACGCGGCAGGCCGATCCGCAGCCCGTCCAGGCCGTCGCCGAGCGTGGCACAGTAGTCTACGGTGGCCGCAGTCGATGACGTGGAGTCCAACGGGTCGTGCCCGGCCATGGTATTGAGCAGTAAAGCGCAGTCCTCGGCGCTGTGCGCCATAGGGCCTGCCTGGTCCAGACTGGAGGCAAAGGCTACCATGCCCAGGCGGGACACGCGGCCATAGGTAGGCTTCAGGCCGGTGATGCCGCAAAAGGCGGCGGGTTGGCGAATAGAGCCCCCGGTGTCGGTGCCGGTAGCCGCGGGCGCCAGCAGGCCCGCCACTGCCGCGGCGGAGCCGCCGGAGGAGCCGCCGGGCACCAGTTGTGTATTCCATGGGTTGCGGGTCGGGCCGTAAAAGCTGCTCTCGGTGGAAGAGCCCATGGCAAACTCGTCCATATTGGTCTTGCCCAGCAGTACCGCGCCCGCCGAATTAAAGCGTTGGATGACCGTGGCATCGTAGGGTGGCACGAAGTTGTCCAGCATGCGTGAACCGCAACTGGTGCGCATGCCGTCCGTGCAAAAAATATCCTTGTGCGCGATGGGAACGCCCGTCAGTGCGGTGCCATCACCAGCCGCCAGGCGTTTGTCAGCTGCTTCCGCCGCCGCCAGGGCCGACGCCGCGTCAACACTGATAAAACAGTTGTAGTGGCTATCCAGCGCGGCGATCCGGTCCAGGTAAGTGCGGGTCAGCTCGACACTGGAAAACTGACGTTCACGCAGCCCCTTGACCAGCTGGGCGACAGATTTATTGTGCATTGCAGAAGTCCTGATGCGGCACCAGCCGATTATTCGATAACCCTGGGAACCAGATAGAGGCCATTTTCGACGGCAGGAGCAATGGCCTGGAAGGCATCGCGGCGATTGCTCTGGGTCACCTCGTCCGGGCGCAGGCGTTGGATGGCGTCCAGTGGATTGGCCATGGGCTCCACACCGCGGGTATCCACTGCCTGTAACCGGTCCACCATTTGCAATATTTCCGTGATGCGCCGGGTGACCTGGCCGATTTCTTCTGTCAGAAATGCGAATACGGGCCAGTTCCGCAATCTTTTCAATGTCGTCTTGTTTGATAGTCATGGTGATGAAATCGCACGGAGCCACCCTCAGGGCGGCAGGGGGCGTAAACTTATCACATTTGCGCCTTGCCCAAAATCCCCGTGGTTGGTACAGTGACACAATTAAGCCAACTCCCAACAAAACCGGTCCTGCGATGCTTTTTTCAGCCGCAAATGTCGGTAATTAGAGATGTACAGAGCACTCTAACACGGGGTTCCCCGTTGTATTAGCAGGGTAGCAGGATTCATGTTTAAAAAGCTGCGGGGAGTATTCTCCAGTGACCTCTCCATTGATCTCGGTACGGCCAACACACTGATCTACGTGCGCGATAAAGGTATTGTGCTGAATGAGCCATCTGTGGTCGCCATTCGCATCCACAACGGCCAGAAAACCATCGAGGCGGTTGGCACTGAGGCCAAGCGTATGCTGGGCCGTACGCCTGGAAATATCACCGCCATCCGCCCCTTGAAAGACGGCGTCATCGCAGACTTTCTGGTGACCGAGAAGATGTTGCAGCACTTCATCGCCAAGGTGCATGAGAGCAAGTTTATCCGTCCCAGCCCGCGGGTGTTGGTGTGTGTGCCTTGTATGTCAACGCAGGTAGAGCGTCGCGCGATCCGCGAGTCGGCCCTCAGTGCGGGTGCCCGGGATGTCCGCCTGATAGAGGAGCCCATGGCGGCTGCGATTGGTGCGGGGCTCAGTGTCGACGAAGCCACCGGGTGTATGGTGGTGGATGTTGGTGGTGGTACCACAGAGGTGGCCATCATTTCCCTCAATGGCGTGGTATACCGTGATTCTGTGCGCGTCGGCGGGGACCGCTTTGATGAGGCCATCGTCTCACACGTGCGCCGCCGTTATGGCAGTCTGATCGGTGATGCGACCGCCGAGCGCATCAAGCTGGAGGTAGGATGCGCCTTCGCCGGCAGTGAGTTGCGCGAGATTGATGTGCGCGGTCGCAATCTGGCGGAAGGCGTGCCGCGCAGTTTCACGCTGAACAGCGATGAGATACTGGAATCCCTGCAGGATCCGCTGGCAGCCATCGTGCAGGCAGTGAAATCCGCGCTGGAGCAGTCGCCGCCGGAACTGGCAGCGGACATTGCCGAGAGCGGTATCGTGTTGACGGGAGGCGGGGCTCTGTTGCGCGACCTTGATCGCCTGATTTCCGAGGAAACCGGTCTGCCGGTCATCGTGGCGGATGATCCCTTGACCTGCGTAGCTCGTGGTGGTGGCATTGCCATGGAAAGAATGGATCGGCGCACCATAGATTTGTTGTCTACCGATTAATGCCCGCTGGTGGAAGCTGTGCTGTGCGAGTGTCTGGGGAGCCTGTTCCACGCTGTATTTGGTCGGGCGCGTTCTGCGGTGCTGTGTGCCGATCAGGGCCACTGAGGAGCCGACATCAAGCCATTATTCGTCAAAGAATCCTCCCTTGTGCTGCGGACGTTGCTTGCGATCCTGGTTGTTGTCGGCCTGATCACGGCGGACCTGCGTTACAATAACCTGCAATCTGCGCGAGCGGTGCTTGACACTATCGTCTCCCCGATATTTTGGACGGCGAACCTGCCGACGCGTTTCTTTGACTGGGCCCAAACCCACACGCAAACGAGAACCCAGCTGCTGGAGGATAATGAGCGTCTGCAAAGGGAGAACCTGATACTGCAGGGTCGCTCACAGCAGATGGCTTCGCTGCAGGCCGAAAATGTGCGGTTGCGAGCACTGCTGAATTCCAGCGCGTTGCTACGCGACGATGTACTGGTGGCGGAGCTGGTCGGCGTGTCGCCAGATCCGGAGCGGCTCCAGCTGGTATTGAACAAGGGTGAAAGTGATGGTGTATTTTTAGGACAACCTCTCATCGATGCCGACGGGTTGATGGGGCAGATTGTGGAAGTCAGTAGCGACAGCTCGCGGGCACTGTTGATAACCGATGTGACACACTCTGTCCCTGTGCAGGTTAATCGCAATGGTGTACGAGCAATTGCTGAAGGGACCGGTGAGCTGGGATCCCTGGAAATTCGCTACGTATCGTCAACTACCGACATTCAACCGGGCGATCTGTTGGTAACCTCTGGTCTTGGGGGGCGATTTCCCGAGGGGTACCCGGTGGCGGTAGTGACGGATGTCGAGCGGGATACCGGTGAAGCTTTCGCCCGTGTGCGGGCCGCACCAAGTGCAGCGCTGGATCGCACGCGACACGTACTGCTGGTATTCACTTCCCCCGAAAGCCCGGAAAATTAACCCGTCGTGGAGCGGCAAGGGCATGCCTACAGTGTCATCCTCCTGACCTTTCTGGCGGCTTATGTATTGGCGGTCCTGCCGCTCCCCTCCTGGTTGCAGTGGGGACGTCCCGATTGGGTGGCACTGACACTGATTTACTGGTGCATCGCACTGCCCCAACGAGTTGGTATCGCCACCGGTCTGGTACTTGGGCTGGGTATCGATGTGCTGGAAGGCTCGGCACTGGGGCAAAATGCCTTCGCTCTGGTAGTGGTGGCGTTGCTGTCCCTGATCCTTTACCAACGCCTGAGAGTCTACAGCCTGTGGCAGCAGGCGGGTGTAGTCTTCATTCTGGTCGGAATCAACCAGCTGATTTGTCAATGGCTGCAAAATATTGAAGGAGTGAGTACCCTGCCCCGATTGTTTCTGTTGCCCGCATTCTCCAGCGCTTTGCTGTGGCCGGTTGTTTTGCATACCCTGCGCGGTTTGCGTCGCCATTACCGGGTTAGCTGATATGCCTGACACGCGCTTGATCCTGGCCTCGGCGTCACCGCGTCGCAGGGAATTACTGGACCAGCTGGAGGTAAGTTATACCTGTCATCCTGCCCATATAGATGAATCGCAACGTGTCGGTGAAGGACCGTCAGACTACGTGCAGCGTATGGCGCAGGAAAAGGCGCAGGCGGTTGCCGCCCGCTATCCGACCCCCGCGTATGCTGTGCTGGCGGCTGATACCGTGGTGGTGATCGACGGCGTGGTGCTGGGCAAGCCGCAGGATAGGGTAGACGCGCTGGATATACTGGCGCGCCTCAGCGGGCGCCGGCATAGCGTACTGACGGCAGTATGCCTCTGCAGTGCTACGGGTATGAAGTCTGCGCTGGTGGAAACAGAGGTGGAGTTCATGACTTTGAGTGATGATATCTGTGCAGCTTACCTGGACACAACAGAACCCTGGGACAAGGCCGGGGCTTATGGGATTCAGGGCTTGGCTGGTGCCTTCGTGCGCTCCATAAAGGGTAGCTACACCAACGTGGTCGGTCTGCCCCTGTGTGAAACGTGGCAGCTGCTGAGCGCCAACAACATAGCAACTGCGCTGAATTCAGCAGTTCCAGCCTGAGTCACGAGGTGGACCAGTGAGTGAAGAAATTCTGGTCAATTTCACTCCGATGGAAACACGGGTAGCCCTGGTGGAAAATGGTTCTATCCAGGATATTCATATTGAACGTTCGGTCAACCGTGGCATCGTGGGCAATATATACTCCGGCAAAGTGGTGCGAGTCTTGCCGGGTATGCAGGCGGCCTTCGTCGATATAGGGGTAGGGCGCACCAGCTTCATCCACGTCTCGGATATTGTCATCCTCGACGACAGCGGCCGGGAAGACAACAGCCGTTCTGCCGAGAATATCGCTGACCACCTGCACGATGGCAAGAAAATTGTAGTGCAGGTGACGAAAGATCCACTGGGCACCAAGGGCGCGCGGTTGACTACCCGGTTATCAGTATCAACGCGCTACCTGGTACTGCTGCCGCAAACGGACCACATCGGCATTTCGCAATTGATCGAGGATCCACTGGAACGGGCCCGCCTGCAGCAGGTGTTGACAAAAGCGCTGGCAGACGAAGATATGCGCAATGCCGGTGGCTTTATCCTGCGCACTGCCGCCGAGGGCACTCGACCAGACGAAATTGCGGCGGATTTACGCTATCTAAAGCGCTTGTGGGACGCAATATCGCGCCGCGCCAAGGCTGCCACTAAACCCGAATTGCTGTACGAAGACCTTCCGTTGCATCTGCGCATAGTACGGGATCTGGCGCGACCATCGGTAGAACGTATAGTCATCGATAGCCGGAAGTGTTTTCAGTTGCTGCAGGAATTTTGCCGCGACTATGTGCCGGAAGTGGACGGATTGCTGGAGTGTTATAGCGGCGCGCGCCCGCTGTTCGAGCTGCACGGCGTGGAGGATGAAATCCAGCGGGCACTGGGTCGCCGGGTGGAGCTCAAGTCAGGTGGCTACCTGATCATCGATCAGACGGAAGCCATGACGACCATCGATGTAAACACCGGATCATTCGTTGGCAGGCGCGAGCAAGCCGAGACCATACTCAAGACTAACCTGGAGGCCGCTGCTACCCTCGCCCGACAATTGCGGCTGCGCAATCTGGGGGGCATTATAATTATTGATTTTATCGACATGGAAGATGCGGAACATCGTCGGCAAGTCCACCGAACCCTTGAAAAAATTATGCAGCGCGATCCAGCGCGCAACCAGATTACCGCGGTCTCGGAACTGGGATTAGTGGAGATGACCCGCAAGCGCACCCGGGAAAGTCTGGAGCGCGTGTTGTGTGAGGACTGTCCAGTGTGCCAGGGACGTGGTGTGGTAAAGACGGCGGAAACAGTTTGCTACTGAGATTTTTCGTGAAATCATGCGCGACGCCCGGGCCTATGAAAATGATACGCTGATAGTGCTCGCCGCACAGGGAGTGGTGGATCGTCTGCTGGATGAAGAATCAGCGCATCTTGCCGATTTGGAAGAGTTTATCGGCAAGACGATCAGCTTACGCGCGGAGACTAGCTACAGTCAGGAACATTTCGACATCATCCTGCTCTAGACTGGATTGAAGTAGTGGGTGGAGGCGGTCTCGACTGGCGCCAACTCCCGGACCATTAATACTCGCGGAACCGATTCTTGGAAAACCCTTTTTTCAAGCGATTGGCCAGCGCACTCTGGGGATGCATTATCATCCTCGTGGTGATGCTGGCAATCTATGTCAGCGTGGGGCGCACGCTCACCGCGAACGTGGCGGGCTTTCGCACAGAAATATTGCAAGCGCTGAACGCGCGCGTGCCGTTTATTATCGAGGCGCGACAGGTCAGCGGCGCGTGGCAGTCCTTCACTCCTGTCATCGTTTTGACGGGGTTGCGCCTCAGTATTCCTGGTAGTTCCAATCCACCCCTGGAGTTGTCTGAAGGACGCATATCCCTGGATGTACTGAACAGCTTGCGTACACGGTCACTGCAGATGACCCGTATTGTGCTCACCAATCTGAGCATGCGCGGCGAGCTATCCGATGAAGGCGTGCTGCGCCTGGCGGGCTTCGAAGGAGGTTCCGACGAGTCCGCTGAGCAGCTGCGGGCATTTCTGTTAAATGTCGAGTTGATTACCCTGCGCAACAATCGGCTGATTTTAACCATGCCCAGTGGTGAGGTGCGCGATCTGGGTCTCGATTTACAGTTGTCTCGTGAGGGGAGTTTCCGCCGCGTGGAAGCGACGTTGTCCTCCAGTAGAGGTGCGCGTATTGCTGTTCTGGCACAGGGTGTGGGCGACCCTTTTCAGCCTGAGTTTTTTTCAGGGCAGGTTTACGCAAATATTCATTCCACGGATCTGGGCGCAATCAAGGAGCTAATGTCGGATGAGTCGCTCCCAGTGTGGGCCGATGGTGCTGTGGACCTGCAGTTGTGGTTAAGCTGGGACAGGGGTGATCCGTCAATGCAAGCCCGGCTTGAGGGTCATGACCTGCTTGTGACGGGACAGGACTCTTCCTGGCAGGTGCCCCTGCATCGCGTGGCTCTGCAGGGGCGCCTGCTACACAGCGAGAATCGCTGGTCCCTCTTTGTTTCAGACTTGCAGGTGGAACAGGACAGTGTTGCGTTGACACTGCCGCGGCTGCAATTGGACCAATGGGATAATGCTCTGCGAATTCGTGCGTCTGATGTTCCGCTGGAGCCGATCAATTCCATACTCTCCGGCCAGGGGGCCGTTCCGGAAGCTCTGCGTGAGGTTTTGACTGCGCTGCATCCACGGGGTCAGTTGCCCTCACTGCAAGTGAGTATCGGTAACTTGGAGCACCCGACTGATAACTGGCAGGTAGATGCGAATTTTGCGGCGGTCGCCGTGGATTCATTCAATGGCGCACCGGGTATAACATCCGCCACTGGTTATACGCAGATTACCCCGGGCAGTGGTTTTGTCGTACTCGACAGTCAACAGCTGACCCTGGATTTCCCGGCTATTTATCACGAGGCACTGCACTTCGAAGACTTGTACGGCACGTTGCATCTGGATTGGGATGACGACACTTTCAGACTTGCCAGCGGCCTGCTTACTACGCAGGGAGAGGAGGGTACGGCAAAGGTGCTGTTTGGCCTGGATATACCCCTGACTGCCAATGACACTGGAATCGAAATGGATTTGCTGGTAGGACTGCAGAATTCGCATCCCATCCATCGGGGCAAGTACATTCCCTATGTGCTTGATCCATCCTTGCGGACCTGGTTGTCTGACAGCATTGGTGAGGGGCGCATCGAGCAGGGGGCTTTCCTCTGGCGTGGCAGCCTCAAGGCTGGTGTAGCACCACTGCGGCGCACGATCCAGCTGGCATTCAATGTTGCGGACACGCACCTGAGTTACCATCCCGAGTGGCCAGCCGTGCTGGTACAGCAGGGTATTGTGCTCATCGACGATAGCGCGGTCAGTGTCTGGGCTGATCGCGCGAGCCTGTTCGAATCCACCGTGGAGCGACTGTCAGTTGAGACCCGAGTTAATACACAGGGCCAGATCACGCTGGCTCTTGCAGGGAAGGTACTCGGGCCTGCCGCCGACGGCCTGAAGGTGCTAAATGAGTCGGCCCTTATCGGGATTGTGGGCCCGGCTTTTGCCAACTGGACGGTGACCGGTAGTTTGGAAACGGACGTTGCGCTACGGATGAACCTCGGCGACAAATCCGTTGTTCCCCAGGTAGACGTCGCAACCCGCTGGCGCGATGTGGACCTGTTGGTTATGCCAGGCAATTTGGCCGTGCAAGCGGTGAATGGGGAGTTTGCATATAGCACCTCACGGGGATTCAGCTCCACGGCGTTGACGGGAGAACTCTGGGGTGAAACGGTCAGTGCCAGTCTGGAGCAAAGTAAACGTGCGCCAGGGGAGAGCTATGATCCTGTTACTTCAGTGTTGGATGTCAAACTGGCCAGTCAGGTGGACATGGCAGACGTGCGTCATTGGTTGCAACTGGAACCCCTGGCATTTGTCAGTGGACAAACCGCGGCTGAGGTGGACATCCGGCTCGCGTCCGGCGCGCCTCCCGTGATTACCGTGAGCAGTGAACTGCAGGGCGTCAGCATCGATCTTCCACAGCCCTGGAAAAAGAATGCTGATGACGTGCAACACCTGCATCTGGAGATGCCCCTGACGCGCGGCGGTATGCCACTGTCACTGGATCTCGGGGAGCAACTCAAATTCAGGCTCGATGTTGCCGATGGTGTGGTGCGCGGCGGAGTGCTGGGAATCAATGCGGAGCCACCCGCTGCACAGGAGGGCGTGCTGCTAGTCACTGGCCACACACCCTTGATTCAGGGCGACGAGTGGCTTGGCTTTTTTAACAAGTATCTTGGCGGGGCTGGGTCGGAAGCACCGGCGCTGCCGGATGAGCCCGTACCTTCTCCTGCCGACGTTGTGTCTGGAGAGTCACCTGCCACGGGTTCCGACGGTCACGAGGCAGATCTGGCGGCCGCGCCGCTTGATGTAGTGATAGACGGGTTGCAGGCTGACACCCTGGTGATTCTGCAGCAGGAGCTGCGGGATGTCGTGTTGAGTCTAATGCCGGAACGAGCCGCATTGAACCTGTCCCTGACGTCGGATTGGTTGCGCGGAACGCTGTCTGTGGCCCGCGATGATGGTCCGTCACGCCTGCAGATTGAACACCTTGATCTCGACCGTCTGCCCGATTTCAAGCTACCCGACGCTGGCAGTGAGTCTGCGCAGGATTTACCAGTGGTGGATGTTGCCTTGCGCAACCTGTTCCAGACCGGGCAACGCCTGGGAGAGCTCAGCTTTGTTCTGCACGGCCAGGGGGGTGAATTTACCGCAGAGAAAATTACCGGTGAACTTGCCAGCCTGCGATTGCCCGCCGCACGACCAGGACGGTTGGTTTGGCATCGGAGTGAACCGGGTTATACCGAATTGCAGGCCAGTCTCGATTTCGATGATCTGGGTCAAACATTGGAGTATTTTGACTACCAGCGCATGGTGGAAACCGTGGGCGGCAATCTGGGGGTCCAGCTGCGCTGGCCAGGTGCTCCGCAGGACTTTTCACTGCGCGAGGGGCAGGGCATCATGCAGGTCAAGATTGGCCAGGGAAGCTTCCTTGAAGCGACTCCCGGAGCCACCGGAGCGTTGCGCGTGGTCAGTATTTTGAACCTTGCCGACATTGTGCGGCGCCTGAGCCTGTCCCACATGTTCGGATCGGGCATCCCTTTCGACTCTGTTGATGGTGAAGTCGCTTTACATGACGGCATGCTGGAAGTTGCGCGGATGGAAGTGAAGGGTAGTTCCAGCTTTCAGTTCAGTGGCGTTTCTGATGTGGAGAAAAAAAGCCTGGAGGGTGAATTAGTGGCGACTTTGCCGCTCGCCAGTAATCTGCCCTGGATTGCCGCTTTGGCCGCCAGTTTGCCCGTAGCGGCGGGGGTGTATGTGGTCAGCAAGGTTTTCGACAAGCAAATGAAACTCCTGTCCAGCGCCGTCTACACTATCGGAGGTTCCTGGGATGATCCCCAGGTGAGTTTTGACCACATCTTTGAAAATACAACAACACCGGCAGCTCAACTACCTGCTCCCACTCCCGCTCAGTCGGGATCGCCATAGGTTTCCTGTAATTCCTTGAGATAGCGGAACAGCTTGCGACTGGCTGTCGGCGGTTTATGGCGCTCTATTTCCCGCTGATGCTGTAAGACCAGTTGCCGTAACTGCTGCCTGTCGGCTGCGGGAAAGCGCATCATGACCAGTTCCACTCCATCCACGCCTGCGGCCAGAATATCCTCGCGCAATTGCTCCAGCTGGTGGAATGCCACTGCGCTTTGCTGCCGCGTTTTGTGCAGCATCAGTAGCGCCTGCTCTATCGGGGCGGGGTCGATGTTGCGCATAAGTTTGCCGATGAATTGCAGGTGGCGTTTGTGGGCGCTATTGCTGCGCATTTGCCGGCACTCCCGGATTGCCGACAGGAGTTGTTCATTGTCGATAGGAATTTGGGCCAGTTGCTTGTCATTTAAGCCCACCAGCGACTCTCCCATCGCCTGCAAGCCGAGCATGTGTCGTTTGCGCGCGCTTTTGCTGGGTGGTTCCTCCGCTCCCCGGGCCTCGTCTTCGCGGTACTCAGGCATAGAACAGTGTCGCCAGTCCGAGAAAGGAGACGAAGCCCACCACATCGGTCACCGTGGTAAGCACGACTCCCCCGGCCAGCGCCGGATCGATACTTGCCCGTGTCATGAGTAGCGGTAGCACCGCGCCCATCAGGGCGGCCGTTACCAGGTTGATGACCATGGCTGCGGCGATGAGCAGGCCAATGTTCCAATCGTGAAACCAGAGGGATGCAGCAATGGCCACTACAGCCGCCCACAGGACGCCGTTCATCACTCCGATCATCAACTCCCGGTTTATCAGCCAGGCCTGGTTATTTTTAACGACCTGTCCCATGGCTATACCCCGCACCACCAGCGTCAGTGTTTGCGTACCGGCGACGCCACCCATGGACGCTACTATCGGCATCAGCACTGCCAGGGCGACAACCTTCTCGATGGTGTCCTGGAAGAGGTTGATGACCGAGGCAGCGATGAAAGCGGTAATCAGATTGATGCCGAGCCAGATGGCGCGGCGAGGCGCGGCACGCGTGAAAGGGGCGAAGGTGTCTGCATCCTCGTCCAGGCCTGCCATGGACATCAGAGAGCGATCGGCATCCTCGCGGATGACATCGACAACGTCGTCAATGGTGATACGCCCCAGCAGTTTGCCATTATCATCAACCACGGGAGCCGATACCCAGTCGTTGCGCTCGAACAGTCGCGCCACCTCAGTGTCAGGTGTATTGACCCCAATGGGTTCCACATCCGTGATCATCATCTCCCGCACGGAGGCATTCGGGTCCGATACCAGCAAGGTACGCAGGGGCAATAGACCGATGAACTGATCGGCACGGTTGACCACGATCAGGTTGTCCGTCATCTCCGGAATTTCGTCGTGACGGCGCAGGTAGCGCAGCACCACATCCAGGGTTAATCTGGCCCGGATGGTAATGGTGTCGGTGTTCATCAGGCCGCCGGCGACGTCATCCGGATAATGCATCACCCGTTCAAGGCGCGCCCTGTCCTGATGATCCATGGCGGTGAGAACTTCCTGCGTAACGTGATCGGGCAGTTGTTGCAGGATGTCGGCGATGTCGTCGTCTTCCAACCCTTCAGTAAGCAGGGCCACTTCCTTGGCGTCCATGTCACCGAGGAATTGTGCCTGTAGATCATCGCCCAGTTCACCAAGGACTTCGCCCTCGCGGTCGACTTCCACCATTTGCCACAGGATGTGTCTGAATTTGGGTGGAGAAGATTCGAGCAGGTGGGCGACGTCGGCAGGCGACAGTCCATTGAGCATTCGGCGCACGTCGACAAATGTGCCGCTGTCCAGTGCTGTGGACAGTCTGTCGAGAGTGTGTTGGGATGCTGCTTGATGCTGAACCATTTTATCTCCCGGATAAAACCCTCAGGCCAGACCCGCTGCCTGCTGAATTATCCGGAAAAGTTATGCGTGCAACAACGTGATTAGTTACAGATTTACAGCTTATTCGGGCTCGTCGAAGCGATTTTCAATGAGGGTCTGTAACGCGACCAGAGCTTCCTGTTCATCACTACCTTCGATTTCAAAATCCAGAACGGTACCTTTTCCTGCGGCCAGCATCATCACCGACATGATACTTTTGCCGTCAACAAGTTGACCAGTTTTCCCTGTGTGTATGCGGCTGGAAAAGGATGTAGTACAGGCCACGAATTTTGCCGCCGCTCGCGCGTGCAAACCGAGTTTGTTGATGATGGTTAGCTGGGTCCGAATCACATGCTGACCTGTCTACAATAGTTCCCTGTGTCTTACATGGATGGTCGGATACTGCTCTTTATAGTGCTCGAACAGTCGATTGGCCAAATATACTGACCGATGTTGGCCTCCGGTACAACCCAGTGCGATGTTCATATAGCTGCGATTGCCCTCCCGATAGCGCGGCAGCCAGTTATCAAGGTAGTGGCAGATATCGCGATACAGTTCCGTGGTCATGGACTGGTTTTCGAGAAACTCCCGCACCTCGGCATCAAGCCCGCTCTTTAGCCGCAACTCTTTTACCCAGTGTGGATTGGGCAGCATCCTTACATCGAATACGAGGTCCGCATCGGCGGGCACTCCGCGCTTGAAACCGAACGACTGCACCAGAATCGACATGCTCCCGGCGCTGGTTCCCAGCAGTCGTTGCTTGATAGCGTCACGCAATTCGTAAACAGTCATCTGGCTGGTGTCCAGCACCAGGGACGCACTGCTGGAGATCGGCTCCAGCAATTCGCGTTCCCTATCGATGGCCTCCGCCAACGGGATGGATTCCGTGCTCAGTGGGTGACGGCGTCGCGTTTCACCGAAGCGCTGCAGCAGGGTGGTTTCCTGTGCGTCAAGAAACAGGACCTGAGTGTCAACCGACGACGGCAGCGAGTCGAGTATTGATTGGAAGTTCTCGAGGTCCTTCCAGGCATTGCGGGCATCAATACATACCGCTGTGCCCTGAAAAAAGTGAAACTCGTCGCCGCTGGTTTTTTCCATGAGCGCGGGCAACAGAGAAACGGGGAGATTATCGATGCAATAAAATCCCTCATCCTCCAACTGGTGCAAGGCAGTACTCTTGCCGGAACCGGAGCGTCCACTGATGATGATCAATCGCACAGGTAGGGTGTGCATGGCGGCCTTTTTAATGTCCCCTGTGCTTTTGCTTGTGTTTGATAAGCTGGCGGTCCAGTTTGTCCGCGAGAGCGTCGATGGCGGCGTACATATCCTCCGACTCCGCGTGTGCAAACAGGTCCCCGCCCGATATGTGGATAGTCGCCTCGGCTCTTTGCACCATTTTCTCTACAGTGAGGATGACATGAATAGTGGCGATCTGGTCGAAATGGCGTTGCAGGCGCTCTAACTTGTTTTCAACATATCCCTTCAGGGGGTTAGTGATTTCAAGGTGGTGACCAGTGATCGTGAGTTGCATAGATAGCTCCCTTTACGAGGTTGAGATGGGTGGTGCCTGACACCGGCAGGGCCGGATAGTTATATGTAGATTCTAGACCAACCGTTTGCGCTCGTTGGACGGTGGTATAAAAAGTGTTTCACGGTATTTGGCGATGGTGCGCCGGGCGACTTCAATTCCCTGCTCTTTCAGCAGTGCGGTGATCTTGTTGTCGCTCAGCGGTCGGCGCGGGTTCTCCGCTGCGACCAGCTTTTTTATCAGAGCCCGGATGGCCGTCGACGAACACTCGCCGCCTGCGGTGGTTGCCACATGGCTGGAGAAGAAGTATTTAAGTTCAAAAATACCCCGGGGCGTGTGCATGTACTTGTTTGTGGTGGCTCTTGAAATGGTGGACTCGTGCATTTCTACTGCCTCGGCAATATCGTGCAGTACCAAAGGCTTCATGGCCTCGGCGCCATACTCGAGGAAATTCCGCTGATGCTCGACGATTTTACTGGCGACCTTCATCAGGGTTTCATTGCGGCTATGCAGACTTTTCAGGAACCAGCGTGCTTCCTGCAGGTTATCTCGCAAATAGGTATTGTCGGCGCTGTTATCGGCCCGCTTGATCAAGCTTGCGTAGTCGCTATTGATACGAAGCTTGGGGGCGATATCAGGGTTTAGCTCCACCAACCAGCGACCATTCTTTTTGCTGACGAAGACATCCGGCACGATGTACTCAATCTCCTCGGGCACTGCCGTATGGCCTGGATTGGGATCCAGCGATTGAATCAGGGCAAGCACCTCCTTGAGTTCGTGCTCTTGCAGTCGGGTGCGCCGAAGAATCTGGCCGTAGTCGCTGCTGGCCAGTTGATTCATGTAGCGGCTGATGATCAACTTGGCCTCGTCCAGCCAGGGTGTGGAGGACGGCAACTGGTTCAACTGTACCTGCAGGCATTCCTGCAGGTCGCGAGCGCAAACCCCTGGTGGCTCAAACTGCTGCAAGCGGTGAAGTACAGCAACTACCTCGTCAAGGTCGATGTCCAGGTCGTTCGTCAAGGACTCATGAATGTCCTCCAGGCTCGACATGAGACGTCCGTTGGAATCCGTCGCGTCAATAATGGACAGGGCGATGAGGCGATCGGTATCGGACAGTCGCGTGAGGCCGAGTTGCCACAGGAGTTGCTCGCGCAGGGATTCACTGGCTGAATTGCGTGCTGTCAGATCGCCATCGAAGTACTCATCGCCCTGCGGGGCTGGTGCGGACGCTGAAGGCAAAAGATCTTCCCACTGTATATCAACAGGGAGATCATCGGGCATTGTCGTTGGCTCATTAGACTCACTGGAAGCCCATTCAGAGCCATCATCCAGACTGCCGGAGGCGGTCTGCTCAAGGTTTTGCATGGGACCGGCACTGGAAACGGCGTCTAATTCGTCAGATCGATCATCCCTGGAATCGAAGGTATCTTCTTCCGATAATTCTAATAACGGGTTACTGTCCAGGGCCTGCTGTATCTCCTGCTGGAGATCCAGGGTGGACAACTGCAATAACCGGATGGCCTGCTGCAGCTGCGGTGTCATCGTCAGCTGGTGACCCAGTTTGAGCTGGAGTGACTGCTTCATTAGAAAGCCTGGATCATCCTATGGCTTGCGTCCGCAGCGAGTCATGTAATCAGGATTGAAAGTTGAAGTGTATCCCTCGCTCCCCGTGCGTGGCAACAGCTTGGCGTGGAAATTGCTTGGTTTTTCAGGTAACTGAAAAACTCGCTGGCGGCAGAGGCCCCGGGCGGGCGGGGTCGTCGGTGTGATTCTGCAAGATGCAACGCGGCAGCGTCGCCTACATACGAAACTGTTCTCCGAGGTAAACCTGGCGTACATGTACATTGTTGAGCACTTCGTCCGTGGTTCCGGAGGCGATGATGCGTCCCTCGCCGACAATGTAGGCTTTTTCGCATATATCCAGAGTGTCACGCACATTGTGGTCGGTGATGAGTACGCCGATGCCCCGGTCGCGCAAGTGAGTAATGATCTGCTTGATGTCGGTGACCGAGATGGGGTCCACTCCTGCGAAGGGTTCGTCCAGCATAATAAAATCGGGCTCCGTGGCCAGCGCGCGGGCTATTTCAATGCGCCGCCGTTCACCTCCAGAAAGCGACTGGCCCAGGTTGTCACGCAGGTGCTGGACATGAAATTCTTCCAGCAATTCATCCCGCCGGGCCAGGCGCTGCTTTTTGTCGAGATCGGAGCGGGTTTGCAGTATGGCCAGAATGTTGTCGCCGACGGTTAGTTTACGAAATATCGAGGCTTCCTGGGGCAGGTAGCCAATGCCGCGACGCGCCCGCTCGTGCATGGTGAGTGCGGTAATATCTTCACCGTTGATAGTGATGCTGCCGCTGTCAGCCGGGATAATTCCTATAATCATGTAAAAGCAGGTGGTCTTACCTGCACCGTTTGGTCCTAGCAGGCCGACGATCTGGCCACTGTCTATCGCCAGTGAGACATCATGTATCACCTCCCTGCCACGATAAGTCTTGGCCAGATTATTCGCTCTTAGGTGTGCCACTGTCGCTCTCTTTCTGTTGCACGTTGGGCGGTATCACGACGACCACCTTGTTGCCTTCCTGTGTTTGGTCGGATTCCGCCGTGATCAATTGCTTGGCGATTAAGTATTCAATGGAATTCCCAGCCACGACCGCGCCGTCCTGATCGATACTGGCGTCAGTTTGCAGGAGTACCCGCTCCTCGGCTCTAAAGTAACGGATGACCTTGGCGTGCGCGTTGACGATGCCCTTGTCTAACTCTGGCTGTTGACGCATTTTGGCGGGATGCCCCTCGGCAATGATCTCCTCGGCATCCTCGGAAGTGTGGAAAATGGTGAGTTTGTCAGCCTCCAACTCCATACTGCCTTGCACCAATTGTACGTGACCGCTGTAGACAGTGACCCCCTTTTTTTCATCGCGCAGGGCTTTGTCTGCTGTGATGTGAATAGGCTGGTTGCGATCATCGGGCAGGGCTTGGGTCAGGACTGCGGGAAGGCTCAAGAGCAGCAACAGCATTCTGGCGCAGGATTTCAGCAATCTGGCGATACTGGTCAGGGCTGCAGCTGGACATAAATGGACTCCACAGTGGGTGTTGGCAAGAATTGGGTGAACTGACCTGGCATCAGGCGAAGTCTGCTGCCAGCGCTGACCACTCACCTTTAGCGGACAGAATGAATTCACAGGCCTCGCGAACGGCGCCGCAGCCGCCATTATAACGACTGCGCCAATCAGCCGCTTCACGTACTGCGGAACTGGCATCCGCCACGGTCATACCCAGGCCAGCCGCCATGATAGCGCCGAGGTCCGGCAAGTCATCCCCCATATAGGCGCATTCCTCCATGGATATTTTGTGGCGCTGGCATAATTCAAGCAGGGCTTGGCGTTTATCTTCCCGCCCCTGTACAACGTCCTCGATTCCAAGTTCTCGCGCGCGACGGGCAACCATTTCCGATTGGCGGCCGGTGATGATAGCCACTCTGATCCCCACCTTCTGTAACAGTTTGATACCGAGGCCATCCTTGATATTAAAGGCCTTCAGCTCATCGCCACTGCTGCTGTAATAAATCAGGCCGTCAGTCAGGACGCCGTCCACGTCGAGGGCCAATAGGCGAACGACTGCGGCGCGATTCTCGGTGGGAGTCATAGCAGTCCAGTATCAGGCGATGCCTGCATGCAGCAGGTCTTTCAGGTGGAGGACGCCGGTCAGGGTGTCATTGTGGTCGAGTACAACCAGGGAGCTGATCTCGTTTTCCTCCATGATGCGCAAGGCTGCAGCCGCCAGCATGTCAGGGTCTATTGTCTTGGCACCAGTGCTCATCAACTGCCCAATAGAGGTCTCATTGATGTCCAGGCGTGCATCCAGGGCTCGACGTAAATCCCCGTCGGTAAAAACCCCTGCCAGTTTACCCGCTTTGTCGACCACCGTCGTCATGCCCATGCCTTTGTTGCTGATCTCGAGTAGCGCCACGGACAGCTTGATATCTGCATTGACAATGGGTATCTCCAAGCCGGATTTCATAACGTCACGCACTTTGAGCAGGAGTTGTCTGCCCAGGGTTCCGCCCGGGTGAGAAAACGCGAAATCATCCGCGGTAAATCCGCGTGCCTCCAATAGCGCTATAGCCAGTGCGTCACCCATCACCAGTGCCGTGGTGGTGCTGGAAGTCGGCGCGAGATCCAGAGGGCAGGCTTCGGTTTCCACGCCTGTATTGAGATGTACGTCAGAGGATTGACCCAGCGGAGATTCCGCATTACCGGTCATGCTCACCAGGGGAATGCCCAGCCGCTTCAGCAGGGGCAACAGGGTCAGGATTTCCGGTATCGGCACCGCTGTTGGACAGGGCGATAACGGCATCTTCAGCGGTGATCATCCCCATATCCCCGTGACTGGCTTCGCCAGGGTGGACAAAGAAAGCGGGAGATCCAGTGCTGGCCAGTGTGGCAGCTATCTTGCGGGCGATATGGCCCGATTTACCCATACCGGTGACAATGATGCGGCCCCGCACCTGCAACAGCAGTTCGCAGGCCCTGGTAAAATCAGCTCCAATGCGCTCCTCCAGCGCGGCAACGGCAGCGGCTTCCATGCGGATGGTGCGCTGTGCTGAGGCGGTGTAGCTGATGGAGCTCTGCTCCGGCATAAAAAGGTTCCTTGGCCTACGCGGTCCACTATTGCGAATAATAATACAGGGCCTGGTCCGACACTAACGCTGATCGCAGCGGGCCAATTATACAGGGCATTACCGGTCAGCGTGGTAAAAAACCTGGTAATGACGGACAACAACGCCATTTCGTGTATCTAAGGTGGTTGTCGATGTAGAAAGTCAATTTCACTGGTCGGCAGCAGTCGCTATTCGCCAGCTTTTCTCATAAAATGCCGTGCTTTTCGTGAGTGTTCGGGGGCCATGTGAATGAGACTGGTAAATCCTCGGGCATATGTCCCAACATGCGGGCCTGCAAGTGTATTCCGGGAGTTTCAAATGGACGCAGCCACAGTCAAGGTACTGTTACAGAATCACATGCAGGATTGTGAGTTTCACGTGCAGGGAGATGGCAGCCACTATGACATTGCGGCGATCGGCACCGTGTTCGAGGGCTTGCGACCGGTGAAAAAGCAGCAACTGGTCTATGCGGCCTTGAAAGATCAGATTGCAGACGGCAGCATACATGCAGTGAATATCCGCACATATACTCCAGCGGAATGGCAGGCGCGAGCGTAGGCCTGATGACTGCGGCCGCGGTATGAGAACTTTTAGAGGAAATGCGCCGGCTGTCGCGGCTGACTTCGGTCCCTGAGAGCGCAGTGCGGTAGTTATTATGAGCGAAAAACTGACCATAGCCCTTACCAAGGGGCGCATCCTGAAGGAAACACTTCCGCTTCTGGCCCGCGCCGGCATTGAGTCGCTGGAAGATATCAGCACCAGTCGCAAACTGGTGTTCGAAACCAACCGCCCGGGTGTGCAGTTGGTGGTGCTGCGCGGCGCTGATGTCCCCACGTATGTGCGTCACGGTGCCGCGGACATGGGCGTGGTTGGCAAAGATATATTGATGGAACAGGGGGCCGAGGGCCTTTACGAGCCGCTGGATCTGGGTATTGCCCGCTGTCGTCTCATGACTGCGGGGCGCGTGGGCTGGCAAAGCAACGGTGCCCGCATCAGGGTGGCGACCAAGTTCGTCAACATCACCCGGGAGTATTTTGCCCGCCAGGGGGTGCACGCGGACCTGATCAAGCTCTATGGCGCACTGGAACTTGCGCCGATCATGAATCTGGCCGACCTGATTGTCGATATCGTCGACACCGGTAATACCCTGCGTGCAAATGGCATGGAGCCGTTGCAGGAGATTGCCGCTATCAGTTCGCGTCTGGTGGTGAATAAGGCTGTCCTGCGCTCCCGATACACCGCCATCACGCGGATTATTGAGGACCTGACAGCGGTGGTGGAGGCTGGGGATGCGACGGCTTGACACCACCAGCGCGGATTTCGACAGTTCACTCGCGTCGTTAACGGTCCGGGAGGAGGATGCCGACTCTGCCGTGAGTAGGACAGTTGCGGCGATCATTGCCGATGTTCGTAGCGCGTGGAGATGAGGCGCTGCTTGAATATACAGCGCGTTTTGATCGATTGGCAGCGGACACGGTAGCGCAGCTGGAAGTATCCCGGCAGCGGCAAGTCGCTGCCCTCAACAGGACTGACCCAGTACAGCGCGAGGCGCTGGAATACGCTGCGCAGCGGGTGCGCAGTTTTCACCAACACCAGTTACAGCAGAGCTGGCAGTATTATGACGACGCGGGCAACCTGCTCGGTCAGAGAATCACCCCGTTGGAACGGGTGGGAATTTATGTTCCGGGTGGCAAAGCCAGTTATCCCTCTTCCGTTTTGATGAACGCCCTGCCCGCCAAAGTGGCTGGGGTGGACGAAGTCATTATGGTAGTCCCGGCTCCTGGCGGCGAAATCAATGACCTGGTTCTCGCGGCCGCCTATATTTCCGGTGTCGATCGAATTTTTACTATTGGTGGTGCCCAGGCCATTGCAGCCCTGGCTAGCGGCACTGCTACCGTGCCCGCAGTGGATAAGATCGTCGGCCCCGGCAATATCTACGTGGCGACCGCCAAGCGCCAGGTGTTTGGACGCGTGGGTATCGACATGGTGGCCGGCCCATCGGAAATCCTGATCATTTGTGACGGGGGCACCGATCCGGATTGGGTGGCGCTGGATATGTTCTCCCAGGCGGAGCATGACGAGCACGCCCAGTCGCTTTTGTTATGCCCCGACAGTCGCTACCTCGACGCCGTACAAGCCAGTATTGAACGCCTGCTGCCGACCATGGAAAGAGCGGACATCATTCGTGTATCCCTTGCGACTCGCGGGGCCATGATAGTCACCCGTGATCTCGCCGAAGCCGTAGCCGTCAGTAATCGTCTTGCCCCGGAACATCTCGAGTTGTCGGTGGCTGATCCCGCAGGCCTGCTGCCGCTCGTACGGCATGCCGGTGCTATTTTTATGGGGCCATTTACTTCCGAAGCTTTTGGTGACTACTGCGCTGGCCCCAACCATGTGTTGCCCACCTCTCGCAGCGCGCGTTTTTCCTCGCCGCTGGGCGTCTACGATTTTCAAAAGCGCAGTTCAATCATCATGTGCAGCGAGCGCGGAGTAGAGGAGTTGGGTGCGGTGACATCGGTACTTGCCCGGGGTGAGTCACTGACGGCTCACGCACGCAGCGTCGAGATACGCCTTGGAGATGAAGCGGCAGCGCTAACGACGCTGTTGCGGGACCGCTCGACTGGTTCAGGACACCTATCACGGCGTTCAATTCAAGGCTCTGATGATTGCGCTGCACAGAAATGGCCACCACTTCTCCGGGCTTGAGCATGGCGATTCGGTGCATGGTCAGTCTGCCGTCCTGCACCAGTTCGCCGTTTATGTGAGTGACGACATCTCCCACTTGCACCCCGGCTTTTTGTGCCGGACTGTCTGCGGCTACCTCAACCACAGCCAGTGCCTGGTGCTTGCCCTCCAATGTTGCAGTCGCACCAATAGGCTCCACGCTCACGCCCAGCCAGCCGCGGATAACCTCGCCAAAATCAATCAGGTCATGCATGACATACACGGCGAGATTTACCGGTATTGCCAGACTGATGCCGATGCCGGTGGTCGCGTTCTGCGTCTGGTTGTTGCCGGTATAGATCAGGGTATTGATACCCAGAAGGCGCCCTTCAGTATCGATTAATGCACCACCGGAGTTGCCCAGGTGACTGATGGCGTCGGTCTGGATGTAGTCCTCATAGGGACTTAATTGCAGGCCGTAGCGTCCCAGGGCAGAAACGATGCCTTGGGATACCGAGTGCCCGAAGCCCAGAGGATTACCTATCGCAAGTACCACATCGCCGACTCTGGCTGCGTCGGAATCGCCAAGCGTTATCGGCTGCAGGTCGGACAGCTGGACCTGCAGTACCGCAAGGTCGGTGGCAGAGTCGGTGCCGATCACCACAGCATTGGCAGAACGACCGTCGTAAAGCATCACCTGGATGGCATCCGCTCCCGCAATCACGTGATTATTGGTAAGTATGTGACCCTGTTTGGTCAGAATGACGCCGGAGCCAAGTGAACGTTCGATGCGCTGACGCTGAGCAGGGGCCTCGATGAATCGGCCGAAATAGGAATTATCCAGCCGTGGATTACGTCCCTGTGTCACCAGCTTGGCGGTATAGATATTGACCACGGACGGCGTGGCCGCGTGTACCGCCGTGGCATAACTGACAGGCGCCTGCTGAACTACCCCCGCAGGTGGCCCCATGGGTAAGACCCAGTGGTCAAGGATCAGCAGGGCGGCCAGCAGTCCTGCTATTGTTGGCCAGATGATGAATGTCAGGTTTTGTTTCATGCAGGACCGCGTGTATTGTTTGAGACTGCATTGTATATGATGCGTGCCTCGTCATACCAAGTTGGTAGGCCAGCAACTGTAAACACTACAGGTAACACTGATATGAGCGTAGCCCTTGTCGAACTCAGCCAGTATCTGGAACAGTGTTTGCGACCCGACCTGTTTCAGGATTACTGTCCCAACGGCTTGCAGGTAGAAGGCCGGCCCCGTGTCGCCCGGCTCGCCACGGGCGTTAGTGCCTGCCAGCGATTTTTGGATGAGGCGATAGCGTGGGGAGCTGATGCCCTGCTGGTGCATCACGGCTATTTCTGGCGCGGCGAAGCACCGCAGGTGGTGGGAATGAAGCGAAGGCGCCTGGCTGCGCTGCTGGGAAGCGAGGTCAGTCTGCTGGCCTATCACTTGCCGCTGGACGCCCATCCGCAGTTCGGGAACAACGCCTGTCTGGGTCGTTTGATGGGCTTCGACCCGGCGGCGCAGGAGCCACTACAGCCGGGGATCGCGAGCGGATTGGGAAATATAGGCAGTTTCCCCGTGGCGATTGCCGCCTCGGATATGGTCGCCAGGCTGGAGGAATTAACGGGACGCAGACCATTACATGTGGGCGATCCGGGAGCACTGGTACGGCGCATTGCCTGGTGTACGGGCGCTGCGCAAGACTACATCGAAGCGGCAGTGGCGGCCGGCGCTGACCTCTTTGTGACCGGAGAGGCTTCCGAGCAGACCGTGCACACGGCCAGGGAGGAGGGCATTCATTTTATCGCAGCGGGCCATCACGCCACGGAGCGCTACGGTGTGCAAGCCTTGGGCAACCATCTGGCCCAGCACTTTTCTCTGGAACACCGCTTTATCGACATAGATAACCCGGTATAGAACAGCAGGTGATCAAGCCTCACTCCATTTTTACAGTGGCAGCTGTCCGCGGTTCGCGCTCCAGGCCAAACTCCTCATTGAGCATGCCCTTTTCGTCTGGCGAATGCTTCGGAGCATAGTCCAGCGGAGGTTGGATGCGGGCCAGGTGGGCTGGGATTTCCGCCGGGTCGTGCCTGGTCTCCAGTCGCTCAAGGGACACCGGGCCTTGACCCTGGCACAGGCTGGCAGCGCCTTGCGCCAGATGATTGTGGACATCCCTGTAGCTTTCGGTCAGATTATTGAGAAGTTTTGCGGTTTCCGTGAAGTGTTCAACCACCTCGTCCTCGTAGGCCTTTTTGTCCTGCATTACCTGATCCAGCTTGAGCGCAATATCCCGATATTTTTTTGCGTCTGCAGAGGTGCGACGCCCAGTCGCCCAGCCCAGTAACAAGCCGCAGATAGCCAGTGCGGCGCCAACAGCCAGCAGCATTCCCAAGCTATATTCAGGTGATTCCACAGAAGATTCCTTATGCTTGCAATAATAAAGCGGAGTATACCTCGAATGATTCACAGGCAGTAGCGTAGCGTCGGGCACTGCGTCTGGCGGTGACATTGCCAAGCACTGAGGCTGTGGTTAAAGTGAGCCGTTTGCGAGAAACGTGCGACTGTGCAACCTAAGACATGACGACCCCCTGGCAACGCTATCAAGCTGACCTGCAGTGCGAGGACTTTTCCCACGATTCCGCCCAGGAGCAGGCTGTGCTCCTGTTGCAGGACCTGTACGAGCGTCTGGTAGCGAGTCCTGGGAAACATAACAGTGGTTTGAAGGCCTGGGTGCGTCAACTCCGCCGGGTAGAGCTTGAGCCAGAGGTTGGACTCTATTTGTGGGGAGGTGTGGGGAGAGGCAAGACCTATCTGGTGGATGCCTTCTTTGAATGCCTGCCATTTAGTGACAAATTGCGCGTACATTTCCATAGGTTTATGCAGCGGGTTCACGCCGAACTGACCAGTCTCGAGGGAGAAAAGAACCCATTGGAATCGGTTGCGGACAAGTTTTCCCGAGAGGCCCGTGTGCTTTGTTTCGATGAGTTTTTTGTGACGGATATCGGGGATGCCATGATCCTGGGGGGCTTGATGAAAGCGCTGTTCGCCCGCGGGGTGACACTGGTGGCGACCTCCAATGTTGAACCCGGGAGGCTTTATGAGAATGGTCTACAGCGACAGCGCTTTCTGCCAGCTATTGCACTGCTTGAGAAATACACCAGAGTCGTTAACGTGGATGGCGGTGTAGATTACCGTTTGCGAACACTGCAACAGGCCGAGTTGTACCATTTTCCACTCGATGCAGGGGCTGACAGGAGTCTGCAGGACAGTTTCTCGCGTCTGGCGCCAGAACCGGGTAAGCACTGGGAACGACTGGAAATTAACAAGCGCTACCTGACCTGCCGCTGTGTGGCAGATGATGTGGTCTGGTTTGACTTCGCTGAACTGTGTGCAGGACCTCGTTCTTCGAATGATTACATTGAACTGGCGCGTATTTTTCACGCGGTACTGGTCTCCGGCGTGCCGGAGTTTCTGCCGGACAGGGACGACCAGGCGCGTCGCTTTATCAACCTTGTGGATGAGTTCTACGACCGCAACGTTAAGCTGGTGTTGGCGGCGGCCAAGCCGCTGCTGGAACTGTACGCTGGGGGCCGGCTAGACTTCGAGTTCCAGCGAACTGTTTCCCGCTTGCAGGAGATGCAGTCTTACGAGTACCTTGCTCGGGAGCATCGTCCCTAGATTAGTGCGAGGAGCTGACGGAAGTTTGCGCATGCCGGAAGCCAGGACCTGCTTAACTGGCGCAAGGTGTGCCCAAAATGACAACACCTGGCGAAATTTATTCCAATCCCGGCTTGAAATAAGCGGGTCCATTGAGTAGTATGCGCGCTCTCGAAATTGGACTCCTCCAAGAGGCAGTTATTGATGAAAACTTTTAGTGCCAAAGCGGAAGATGTGGCTCGCGACTGGTTCGTGGTGGATGCCTCCGACAAGACCTTGGGACGCCTCGCCAGCCAGATAGCGCACCGATTGCGCGGTAAGCATAAGGCCGAATATACCCCCCATGTCGATACCGGCGATTACATCGTGGTAGTAAATGCCGAAAAGATACGCGTTACGGGTGCCAAGGCTAAAGACAAGATGTACCATCATCACACCGGCTACCCCGGCGGTTTAAAATCCATTTCTTTTGAGAAATTAATTGATAAAGCTCCCGAGCGGGCAATACAGACTGCGGTTCAGGGCATGTTGCCCAAGAACACGCTGGGTAGAGCCATGTTCAGGAAGTTGAAAGTGTATGCGGGGACTGAGCATCCACACGCGGCGCAACAGCCCCAAGTACTGAACATCTAACGGATAATCTATATGGCAGCTACTCAATATTATGGAACTGGCCGTCGCAAGACGTCTACAGCCCGCGTATTTTTGCAAAGCGGCGCTGGCAGTATTACTGTCAACAAGCGACCGCTGGACCAATATTTTGGTCGCGAAGTGGCCCGCATGATCGTGCGTCAGCCGCTGGAGCTTGTTGAATTAACAGGGAAATTTGATGTAAACGTGACCGTTGCGGGTGGCGGAAGTTTCGGTCAGGCCGGGGCGATTCGCCACGGCATTACGCGCGCCCTGATGGACTATGACGAATCACTGCGTGGCACTTTGCGCGGTGCCGGGTATGTCACCCGTGACGCGCGTGAGGTGGAACGTAAGAAAGTCGGTCTGCGCAAGGCACGCAAGCGTCCTCAGTTTTCCAAGCGTTAAGCTGGTGGGATGCTTCCCAATGTTGGCGGGGATGCGCACACGATCAAAAACGCCCGGATGCTGTGCATACCGGGCTTTTTTTTGAGCTGGTTTAAAGCGAGTAGTTGCCGACGTGGATTAGCTCAGGGTTTCGCCAAAAATCCAGTAAAATCAAGGTGTTTTCCTTGTAACCACACGGCAAAATCATTACCATTTGGACCTTTTTTAGATTCTGTGGTCCGGACCAATACCGACTGATGGCAAATTGATCTGTAATCTGGGGAGAGAAGCATGAGTAGCGACGGCGTTAACTCCGGAAGGAGGAAATTCCTGACGATTGCCACGAGCGCAGTAGGAATTGCCGGTGTAGTCGGCGTGGCGGTGCCTTTTGTGGGTTCCTGGAATCCGTCGGCCAAGGCCAAGGCAGCGGGCGCGCCGGTTAAGGCCGATGTCAGCAAGCTGGAGCCGGGCCAAATGGTGATAGTCGAGTGGCGTGGTCAACCAGTCTATGTTGTTAATCGCACCGCAACCCAGCTCGAAGCATTGCCGGGTCTCAATGGGCAGCTGAAAGATCCCGACTCCACGAACGCAGACCAGCAACCACCGTACATCACCGGCATCGATCGCTCAATCAAGCCGAATCTCCTGGTCATAGTCGGTCTTTGTACGCATCTGGGTTGTGCCCCCAAGTATGTCCCCGAGGTGGGTGTGGCGGATCTCGGCGGCGATAAGTGGGTTGGTGGTTTCTTTTGTCCCTGCCATGGTTCCAAGTTTGATCTGTCCGGCCGTGTTTTTGCGGGGGTGCCAGCTTCTGCCAATCTGTTAGTTCCCCCCTATTCGTTTGAGGGTGACGAGGTCCTGGTAATCGGCGTGAATCCGGAGGGTGTCTGATGACTAATATGCTGATTGGATTACGCGATTGGGTCGATGCGCGCCTCCCCATCATGAAGGCGTGGAACACCCATATGGGCAAGTACTATGCGCCCAAGAACTTCAATTTCTGGTATTTCTTCGGTGTGCTGTCCCTGCTGGTGCTGGTGAACCAGCTGCTGACGGGAATCTGGCTCACCATGAGCTACACGCCCAGCCAGGAGGGTGCCTTCGCATCGGTGGAATACATCATGCGGGATGTCGACTTCGGCTGGATATTGCGCTACATGCACTCTACCGGCGCCTCGGCGTTTTTCGTTGTAGTGTATCTGCATATGTTCCGTGCCCTGTTGTACGGTTCCTACCAGAAACCCCGGGAACTGATCTGGATTTTCGGGATGCTGATTTTTGTGGCGCTGATGGCCGAGGCCTTTGTCGGCTATGTGCTGCCCTGGGGCCAGATGTCCTATTGGGGCGCCCAGGTCATTATCTCGTTGTTTGGTGCCATTCCCTACGTCGGGGAGGACCTGGTCACCTGGATTCGTGGCGACTACCTGCTCTCGGGCATCACGCTCAATCGCTTCTTCGCCCTGCACGTTGTGGCCCTGCCGATTATCCTGCTCGCCCTGGTCGTATTACACCTGCTGGCGCTGCACGAGGTTGGCTCCAACAACCCCGATGGCGTGGATATCAAGAAGCACAAGGATAAGGCGGGGGTGCCGCTGGACGGCGTCGCTTTCCACCCTTATTACACCGTGCATGACCTGCAGGCGATTGGTGTCTTTCTGTTCATATTCTGCGGCATCATTTTCTTTATGCCGGAGATGGGTGGTTACTTCCTCGAGTTTGCGAATTTTGAACAGGCCGATAACCTGAAGACGCCCGCGCATATCGCGCCTGTATGGTATTTCACGCCATTTTATTCGGTGTTGCGCGCGGTGCCGGATAAGTTCTGGGGCTTTATCGCATTTGCTGCATCAGTGGCCATACCCTTCGTGTTGCCGTGGCTGGACCGCAGCCCTGTTAAGTCCTGGCGGTATCGGGGCAATATCACCAAGGTCATGCTGGTGCTTTTCTCGGCATCCTTCCTTATCCTCGGTGTGCTGGGTGTCTGGGCTCCCACCGATGCGCGCACTATGCTGGCCAGGATATGTACTGTCATCTACTTTGCCTTCTTCCTGCTGATGCCTTTCTGGACTTCGATCGACAGTACCAAACCGGTTCCGGAGCGGGTCACCGTGGACGGAGGTATCGGTTTCTGGGGTAGCATTGGCGCGCTGCTGCTAATTTTAGCTTTGACTGTTGTACCACTAAAGGCTGTGGCTGCGGGGTCCGAGTACGAGTGCGGCACCATACCGTGCGACGAGTTTGTCGCAAATCCCCATGATAAAGCGTCGTTGCAACGTGGTGCCCAATTGTATATGAACTATTGCATGGGCTGTCATTCCCTGCAGTACTCGCGCTACAACCGGGTGGCAGAGGATCTCGGTATCCCGGAAGACCTTTTCCAGGCCAATTTGATGTTTGACCCGGACGTAAAAGTCGGTGCCTTGATGCATAACGCCATGGATAAAGGACTTGCTAAAAAGTGGTTTGGTGTGGCGCCACCCGACCTGACGCTGGTTTCGCGCGCGCGCCAGCCGCAGTGGCTGTATACTTATTTACGCACGTTCTACCGTGACGACAGCCGCCCCTATGGCGTCAACAACAAGGTATTCAAGGATGTGGGGATGCCGCATATGTTGCTGGAATTGCAGGGCATGCAGGAATGCGCTCCGGGGCCTGTTACAGCTCACAACGGTGGCGTCAAGCGCGACCCCCTGACCGGTGAGGATATACTTGAGGATTCTTGCGGTAAGTTTTCAATTCCCGTCGCCGGAGTAATGACACCGCCACAGTTCGATGCGGCGATGTATGATCTGGTAAACTTCATGGCCTATGAGGCGGAGCCGATGCTCGTCGACCGTCAACGCATAGGTATGTTTACCTTACTCTTTATCGCTTTATTTACTGTTTTCGCATGGTTGCTCAATCGCGAATACTGGAAAGACGTACACTGAGTGTGTGCACATATTGATGGTTGCGGCGCTGGGACTAGGTCTCTACGCCGCATTGTTTTCTCCAGGAAACAACTGAGGAATCCCTGATGGGTGTTGTTGCAAAGCGGTCTTCAATGACTTTTTTTTCTGATAGTACCAGTCACTACAGTCACCGAGTGCGCATCGTTCTGGCTGAGAAAGGCGTTACGGTCGACCTGGTCGAATCCGATGCGGCCCATCCGCCGGCGGAGCTAGCTGATCTGAACCCCTACAACAGTCTGCCGACCCTGGTGGACCGCGATCTGGTGCTGTACGAGTCCAAGGTCATGATGGAGTATCTGGACGAGCGTTTTCCGCACCCGCCGCTGTTGCCTGTATATCCTGTGGCCCGCGCGGAAAGCCGCCTCTTCATTCACCGCATTGAGAAAGACTGGAGTGTATTGGTGGATGCCATCCAGCACACCAGGAGCGACAACGTTATCAAGAAATCGATCAAGGAATTGCGCGAGAGCATTGTGGGCATCGCGCCCATTTTCGCTGAGAAGCCTTTCTTCATGAGCGATGAATTCACCCTGGTGGACTGTTGCATTGCTCCTATCTTGTGGCGACTTCCCTATCTGGGCGTAGAGATTCGCGCCAGCAAACAGACCAAGCCATTGCACGCGTATATGGACACGCTGTTTAACCGAGAGTCCTTTCAGGAGAGCCTGACTGAGCAGGAACGGGAAATGCGTCTGTAGGGCAGCCGTTCCCTGCTTCCGTAGTCGCAGAGTCGAACATGAATTCCAGTCGTCCCTATATCATGCGCGCGCTCTATGAGTGGATTGTGGACAATGATTTCACACCCTATATTCTGGTAGACGCGTCGATGGCGGATGTTATGGTTCCCCAGCAATTTGTGAAGGATAACCAGATAGTCCTGAACATTTCCCCCGATGCCGTGGTTGATTTGAGCATATCCAATCAGGCTGTCGCTTTTAACGGGCGGTTCGGCGGTGTCGCAACCGACGTCTTCGTGCCAATAGCAGCCGTCGTAGGTATCTACGCCAGAGAAAATGGCCAGGGTATGGTGTTCGATCCTGAAGAAGCAGTCAGTCCGCCGGACGATTCGCCGCCGGAGCCTGGCAAGCCAGAGAGGAGGCCTTCTCTCAAAATTGTAAAGTAGTATGTTCCTCGCGGAGGATACCGGGCGCTACCCGCTTAGCTGGACTAATCCACTGGTTCGAACAACCGTACGACCCGCCGCACACCGGACACACTCGCAGCCTTATTGGCGATACGCTCAGCTTCATCCTGAGCGACAAGTCCCATCAGGTAGACTACGCCGTTTTCCGTGACAACCTTGATTTGCGTGCCCTGCTCATCGCTGCTAAGCAGCAGAGCGGCCTTTATCCTGCTCGTAATCCATGCATCGCTAGTGCGCGTGATTGCGGAACTGGGTGGACCGATTTCCAGTTCATTGTATATCCTGCGCACACCCTGGATTTTGCGCACTATCTTCGTGGCCTCGTTCTTTAGCACTTGGTCGTTGACTTGTCCCGCCAGTAAGAGGTAACCGTTATAACTGACCACCACCAGGTGGGAGTCATGGTAGGCTTCGTTCTCCGCGTGAATGTTCACTGTGGCCTTGATTTCGATGTTTTCGTCTTCAAACATCTGAGCCGTCGTGCGTTCGTTCGGTTGGTCGGCTATGGTGCCCATCTGCATATTTGCCAGTAAACTCCCGCAGCCAGACAGCAAGAGCATGCAAAAAATAAGAAGGGATGCGAAAATCGGCCGCATGTTTTATTCCCGGTTATAGTTTCCGAACAGGCTGTGATCAATCAGTTCACAAAAACTGTGAATCACCATGGTGTGCATTTCCACAATGCGCGCCTGGCGCGTAGCGTGGACTTGCAGCTGTACGTCCTCGGGTCGAATCAGGGCGCCGAGTTCGCCGTCCCGCGAGTTCGACAGCAGGATGACACCCATGTTCCGGTCCTGGGCCGTTTGCACTGCCCGCAACAGGTTACCGGCAGCTTCTGGAGCTGTTTATGCACAGTAAAATGTCCTCCGCCTGGCCTAATGCGCGCAACTGACGCGAGAAGATATCGCTGATGCTGCTGGATTGGGCTATCGCCGTGACACAAGCACTTTCCGCGCCAAGGGTTAGGGCAGGGAGTGCGGGTCGATCCTCCTCAAAGCGGTCGATAAGATTACAAGCAAACAACTGGGCCAGGGCGGCGTCCACGCCATTGCCGCAGGTGATGATTTTGCGATCCGCCAACAGGGCCTTGGCCATCAGTTGGCTGCTCTGCTCAATCGTTTCTGCCAGGCTATCTACAGACATGGCAATGGTCTCGATGGTGCTCTGGAAATTATCGGCGATGATTTGGTAGTAGTTCATGCGAGTTGTTCCAGATCCTGTAGGTCAGGCGGTGAACGCGCTGCGGATCCAACGAATCCGAAGCCGGGTACCGGATTGTGGGGGCTCGAACGCGATCACGTCAAATCGGCAGGGCATATTCGCCCATTGTGGTCGACACTGCAGGAACAGTTGCGCAGTTCGTACAATGCGTTGTTGCTTGCGCATGTTGACTGAGCCCTGCAGCGCTCTCGAAGAAGCGATTGCTGCGCGCCCTGACCTCCACAAAGACCAGTTGGGCGCCGTCCTGCGCGATGAGGTCTATCTCGCCTGTCTTGCCGCTGAAGTTGCGTTCCAGTAAACGTAGGCCTCGGTCCTCTAGCAGGCCTACTGCCCTATCTTCGCAATCATCCCCCAGAGATTTCATCGTTGCAGTGTGCTTATGTGCCCTGCTGTGGAGTGCCCAGTCTAGCTACTGGGCCTTCAGAGCGCCCCCATCAAATGTGGCCGCAGACAGTTCCCGCTGGATGCGCAGGTTTGGATCCATGCTCAGAAGGCCGGTGTGTCCACGGAACAGGGCATCTGCTCCGCTCTGTAGGCGGATAAAATTTGACTGCACCAGAAAGGCATCCGCCCCCAGCGCATTGAGCTGAGTGTAGTTGCCGCTGCCAGTATCACTAGCAGCGAGAGTTGCTCGCAGGCCTGGACTGTCACCCAATAACCAGGGTGTCTCAACCAGGTGGATCCCGTTCAGGTCCTGATTGCGCTCGTCGGGAACGCCGCTGTAGATGGTGGGAAGTGCGTAGACAGGCAGATTTCCCGCATAGTGAAAGGCCAGCATCGGTTTGATTGAGCGCGCCTCGGCTCCGCTGCGGCTCAACAGGAAGACGACATCGGTGTCCTGGCGGCGGCGAGGTGTGAATTCGATATCAGTGCCCAGCACGGTGCGAAGGTCGCGCGCCCTCTGCTCGCTGGCGTCCAGTAACAGTGCGGATTTTATACTGCTGGAGTAATCGTCGTAGGTATTGTAGGTGGCACTACTGGTGACCGTGCCGCCCAGGGCGGTCCAGCGCTCCCGCAGGGCGGTTTCCATTTTGTTTCCCCAGTCCCCAGCTGGATTTATGATTAGAGCCCTGCGAAACCCGGCGCCGAAAGCGAGTTCTGCAACACTCGCGGCCTCGTCTTCAGGTGACAATGACAGTTGCACCAGAGCGCTTCCCGATGCTGGCAACACCTGGTCAATGCGATTGAGGGCCAGTATGGGAATGGGTCGCTCCAGGTGCGTTGCCAGATCAGCCAATGCTTCCTTGCTGAGGGGCCCAACGACAATGCTCACCTGCTGGCGCACCGCCTCGTCATAAGCGCTACTGGCGGAGGGATATTTATCCAGGTCCAGCACGAGCAGTTCATTGGTCGCACCACCGGCGGCGCGGTCTGCGTAGTATGCCGCCAGAAAACCGTTCAGTATTGCTTTTCCGGCTGGCGCCAGTTCCCCGCTCAGCGGTAGCAGGAGGGCCACCTTCCCGCTATTCGGGCCGGATTTAAGCAGGTAATCCAACCCCCCTGGGAGTGGGTTGGCAGCGGGATGTGATGGGGTTGTCATTGCGCCAACGTGATAATTTACTAGAGGGGTTAGAGTTGTCCTCGCGATTGATCAGTGCAAGCTCCAGCCAGCCCCGCCACTGCGGATCGGTGGCGCCGGGCAGGTTTGCCACTAATTGCTCCTTGCCTGTCCTTTCCAGATTGCGCCACACACTGCGCTTCCAGGCAGCGGCAGTGTCGCCCGGGGCCCCACGGAGAATTTGATCAGCCAGTTGTGCGCTGGCAAGCGAATCGCCCTGCATTTCCAGGATGTAGTGCTTGAAGCTGAGGATGCGGTAGCGCAAACCGGCGTTGATGCCCGGACTATTAAGCTGCTCGAGTTGCGCCAGAGCGCCCTTTTGATCACCGCGGATGTAGCTGATACGCGCCTGCAGATAACCCAGATAGGTGGCGTCGTTTTGCTTCAGTTCGTTGGCGGGAATCTCCTGCAGGGTGACGCTTGCCTGCATCCAGTCAAATTTTGCGAGCGCCTGTTCGGCGCTGTTGAACGCGGCGCTGTGAGGGCTGGGGGGTAGCGCCAGTGAAGTACCCTGTTCCTGCGCGGGTTGTTGTTTTTCTGGCGACGGTGTCGCCGGCTCCACTGCCTTTTTCTGCGGCTTGTCGGCACAGCCCCACAGGAGGAGCGTCAGCAGGATCAGTGCTATCGACCCGACCGGGCCGTGCTGTCTGGAATGGCGGTCTCTCATGCTATGCTGCACCGACGAGTTAGTAGGTCTCGAATCTCCGGGATTTACGAGGCGCAGACATTATAAGGGGAAATTGTGGATTCCGGACTCTATGTTGTGGCAACACCTATAGGTAACTTCGGTGATATGTCACAGCGCGCCGTAGAGGTGCTTCAGAGTGTGGATCTCATTGCGGCGGAGGACACCCGGCACAGTCAGCGGCTGCTGCAGTTTTTCGCCATAGATACGCCCACCACGGCCTACCACGACCACAGCGATGAGCGCGCCCTGCATCGAATCGGCAGCTGTCTGGAGGGTGGCGGCAGTGTTGCGCTGGTGTCCGATGCGGGTACACCGCTGATTTCGGATCCCGGTTATCGCCTGGTGCGTTATGTGCAGGACAGGGGTTTCGCGGTGCGCCCTGTGCCTGGCGCCTGTGCCGCCGTCGCCGCCCTGAGTGTGTCGGGTCTGCCCACGGACCGATTTCTGTTTGAGGGCTTTCTGCCCGCCCGCGAGGGAGCAAGGGTTAACCGCCTGAGTGCGTTGGCCGCAGAGCCGGTGACGCTGATTTTCTATGAGGCACCGCATCGGATTGAAGCTTCATTGCAGTCGATGATCCGGGTGTTCGGTGGTGCACGGGAGGCAGTGCTGGCACGGGAAATCACCAAAATCTTCGAGACGATCAAGCGCGGTACGCTGTCAGAGCTGGGGCAGTTTGTGAGCGGCGACAGTAATCAACAGAAGGGAGAAGTTGTGTTGATTGTCGCGGGCAGGGGCAAGGTCGAACAGGAAGTTGGCACCGATGTTGCCGCGCTCCTGTTGCGCTTGTCACAGGAGCTGCCGGCCAAACAGGCCGCAGCGGTGGTAGCGGATTGGTCAGGCCTGCGCAAGAAACAGTTGTACGAGCATCTGCTCGCGATGAGGCGAGCGCGGGGCGAATAGGTCGGGGCGAACTGCGCGAGGTGGCAGCTCACAGCTCACTTGCTCTTGCTAGCCCTAGCGCGTAGTCTTGGCGCCGAGTCGGTCAGGCGATCGCTTCTCACCCGCGTTTTCGCGGTTGGGGGGAGGAAAGTCCGGGCTCCATAGGGCAGAGTGCCAGGTAACGCCTGGGAGGCGTGAGCCTACGGAAAGTGCAACAGAAAGTATACCGCCTGGTTCGCCAGGTAAGGGTGAAATGGTGCGGTAAGAGCGCACCGCGCGGCTGGTAACAGACGTGGCAGGGTAAACCCCACTCGGAGCAAGACCAAATAGGAATCCATCAGCTGCGGCCCGCAGTGGATTCGGGTAGGTCGCTTCAGGCAAGTGGTGACACTTGTCGCAGATGAATGATTGTCCACGACAGAACCCGGCTTATCGACCGACTCATCTTTTTGGAAAGCGTCCGTGTGCATGTCAGTGGGACGGGCGATTTCACTTCTTTCGGGTTCATAATTCAGCAGCTTCCGCGCCGCTGGCCCAGACGGCCGGCAGTTGGCTCCAGGAAACCCGCCTTTCTTATATTTTATTGCCAGTTTTATTATCTATTTTAATAACTAAAAAAACTTTAACTTAATGTAAATAATTAGGAAGTCAATTTATAAGGCTGTTTTTAACGATTATTCTTTATAAGTTCTTTCGCCAAACTTGCACTGCTTCCCTCCGAAATCTCCCTAATTGGCTGAAATCACAACGTTTTTTCGATCTGGCTCACTTGACACTGTCGTCGATTTGCAGACCTATAGTGTTGAAAAGTGGAAAGAAGTGGGATTTTTTGGCTTTTTGTGGGTTTAAGAGCCAGATTTACGTGGGGAAACTGCCGTGTTTCGCGGAGTACAGCACATCAATATGGACGCCAAGGGGCGGCTGGCCATGCCAGCCCGTCAGCGCGAGCCATTAGTCTGCCCAATCGGCAGGTCAGATAGTCGTCACCATTGATACCCAGTCCGCCTGCCTGGTGATCTATCCCGTAGCGGAGTGGGAGCGCATTGAAAAGGACATTCAGAGCCTGCCGACACTCAAGCCCGCGGTAAAACGTTTCCAGCGCTTGGTGTTGGGTTATGCCACAGACCTTGAGTTGGATGGCAATGGCCGCCTACTGCTGCCCCAGCCCCTGCGCGACCATGCGCAGCTGGAAAAAAAGCTCGTGCTGGTGGGCCAGGGAAATAAATTGGAATTGTGGTCTGAGGCGCTGTGGTTGGCGGAGCGAGATCAGGCGCTGCGGGATTCCGGCCCTGAGGCCGAATTGCCCGATGAATTGATGTCGCTGACGCTCTAGGTGGCCGCTATGCATCAACCAGTTTTGTTACGCGAGGCTGTTGATGCTCTGGTGACGCTGCCCGACGGTTTTTATGTGGACGGCACCTTTGGTCGCGGCGGCCACAGTCGCTATTTGTTGCAACGTCTCAATGACAATGGCCGTGTGTTAGCAGTTGATAAGGATCCGGCTGCCCAGGCGGTGGCGCACGAGTTGGCAGAGTGCGAACCCCGGTTTGAATTTTTTCACGGGTCGTTCGCTCAGCTTCCCCATCAACTGCGTAGGATGGGGATCGACGCAGTTGATGGCATCTTGTTGGACCTTGGGGTTTCCAGTCCGCAGTTGGATAACAGTGATCGCGGATTCAGCTTTATGCACGACGGCCCGCTGGATATGCGCATGGACTCCAGTTGTGGTGAAACAGCGGCCCAATGGTTGTCACACGCCGATCTGCAGGATATTGCCGGGGTGTTGAAGGAGTACGGGGAAGAGCGTTTCGCCCGGCGCATAGCCTCTGCGATCATCGCTGCGCGCGAGGAATTCCCGATTGAAACCACGAGTCAGCTTGCACAAGTAGTCAGTGCGGCCCATCCCCGGTGGGAAAAACATAAGCATCCTGCCACCCGCTCGTTCCAGGCGATTCGTATCAAGGTGAATCGCGAGCTGGAAGACCTGCAGGAGTTTCTGTCCGTCGCGCTGGATATGTTGCGCGTTGGCGGTCGTCTGGTGGTGATCAGTTTTCACTCGCTGGAGGATCGCATGGTAAAGCGCTATATGCGCGATATGGCGCGGGGAGATTCGCTGCCCCGCGGAGTGCCGGTAACTGAGAGTGCACTCAATCGGCGCATGCGACTGGTTGGTAAAGCAGTCAGAGCCAGTACGGAGGAGGTCGCGGGCAACGTGCGTGCGCGCAGCGCGGTGATGCGCGTCGCGGAAAAAATCAGTTAAACCTGGGTTTGGGTTAAATGGGGTGGCAAAAAAAACAATGATAATCGCAAGCGCCATGCAGCGAAAACGGCGGGTCGGCAGGGACCTGCTCGCCTTCAATGCCGCGTTACTGGTGCTTGTTCTGGTGTCCGCATTCGCCACGATTTATTCCACCCATGCGTGTCGCGCCTTGTATACGCAACTGCAGGTTCTGGAATCCTCGCAATGGTATTTACAGGAAGACTATGGGCGCCTGCTGCTGGAGCAGAGTACCTGGGCCTCGCACTACCGGGTGGAAAAAGTAGCGCGCAGTGACCTGGGCATGGGAGCGCCGAACCTCACACGCTACAAGGTAGTATCCCAATGAAGCGGGTGGACAGGCAGCCGTTGTCCCTGCTGCGCTTTTACCTGGTGGTTGGTGTGCTGTGCTGTATGTTGGCCCTGCTGGTGTGGCGGGTGCTGTCCCTGCAAATACTCGATATGGAGCACGGCTACGAATTCCTGCAGGGCGAGGGAGCCAAGCGCACGGTGCGCACGGCAGAGATACCGGCCTACCGGGGAGTAATTTCTGATCGTCGCGGCGAGCCGCTTGCGGTGAGTACCCCGGTGGTGTCGATCTGGGCGAATCCTACGTTGCTCAAGGATTCGCCACGCCTGGGCGAGTTGGCGCAGGCGCTGGGCATGGAGCCTTCTGTGTTGCAGGAAAAACTGGCCCACTACGAGGGCAAGCAGTTCATGTATCTGCTGCGCCATCAGGTACCCGCAGTTGCGCGTAATATTCTGGATAAACGAATTGCGGGCGTGTTCGGTGAGCGGGAATACCGTCGCTTCTACCCCGCCGGCGAAGTGGCAGCGCAGCTGGTTGGCTTTACCAACCTCGACGGCCAGGGGATTGCCGGTCTGGAACTGTCCTACAACGACTGGTTGCGAGGCACGCCGGGGCAGAAGCAGTACATCAAGGATCTGCACGGCGAGGTGGTGCGCGATATCGGAGTACTGCGACCGGCACAACCAGGAAAAGATCTTAGGCTGAGTATCGATCTGCGCCTGCAGTATCTGCAGCACCGCGAGTTGCAGCGTGCGGTCACCGCGCTCGGGGCTGCTTCCGGCACGGTCGTGACACTGGACAGTCATACGGGCGAAGTGCTGGCCATGGTCAACTACCCGGTCTATAACCCCAATGGTGACAAGGCGGGCAGTCCCGACAGTATGCGCAATCGGGCTATTACCGATATGTATGAGCCAGGCTCCACCATGAAATCGCTCACCCTGGTGGCGGCCCTGGAAAGTGGCCGCTTCACACCGGAAACCATTATTGACACCTCGCCGGGCCGTATCCGGGTAGGACCGAAGGTCTACCCCGATCCGCGTAATTACGGTGCAATCACCTTGACCCGGGTGCTACAAAAATCCAGCCAGGTGGGGGTCACCAAGATTGCCCTGAATCTGGGTCATGAACCCATCTGGGAAGTCTTTAACCGGTTTGGCATCGGGCAAGCACCCGACACCGGTTTTCCCGGAGAGAGTGCCGGGAGTCTGCCGAATCGGCCGCGCTGGTACGCGACGGATAAGGTATCGCTGGCTTTTGGCTACGGCATTACTGCAACGCCCTTGCAACTCGCCCACGCTTACTCGGTATTTGCTAATGACGGAGTGCAGCAGCCGGTATCGCTGCTGGCACTTGAGGGTGCTGTGCCGCCAGGCAAACGACTGATTTCCCAACAGACGGCCGCACAGATTCTGAAGATGCTCCATGCTGTGACCGACGATGAGGGTACAGCAAAAAAGGCGCGCGTACCCGGCTATCAGGTCGGCGGAAAAACCGGGACGGTGCGCAAGGTCGGAGTCGGCGGTTACGAAGCCAACAAATATGTTGCCCTGTTCGCAGGCATTGCACCAATTGATCAGCCGCGCATTGTTACCGTGGTAGTCATCAATGATCCCAAGGGAGCACTGTACGGTGGTGGAGCCATTGCCGCGCCGGTCTTTTCTGAAATGACCGGCGCTACCCTACGCATCCTCAATGTGCCTCCTTCCGAAATTAGTACCGCTGGCGAGGCGGCTAAACCCGCGCCGGGAGGTGCAGCTTGATGTTAGCGGCGCACCCAACTGTGGCCTCGGCGATGTCACTGCCGGAATTGCTGGGCAGCGATACCGGGGCATTTGCCGATACCATGATCAGTGGTATGCAACTGGACAGCCGCAGAGTGCGGCCAGGGGACCTGTTTCTGGCGCTGCCGGGAGAGAAGCATGACGGTCGCCAGTTCATTGAACAGGCAGTGGCCAATGGTGCAGCGGCCGTGGTGGCGGAGGCTCCGGTCGCGGGTTTTGTCGACGCGATGCCGGTGCCGCTGGTAGAACTGCCTGAGCTGCGTTTTGCAGCCGGCTTGCTGGCGGCCCGCTTCTACCGCAACCCCAGTCACGCGATGCATGTGGTGGGGATTACCGGTACCAATGGCAAGACGACGACCAGCCGCATTATCGCGCAACTGATCCGTGCCCTGGGCAAGCCATGTGGTGTCATTGGTACCCTGGGTGCCACACTGAAGGACGATGTCAGCGCGGCGGGCAACACCACACCGGACCCGCTGGCACTGCAGTGCCAACTGGCGCAGTGGTTAGCGCAGGATGTCTTCGTCGTCAGCATGGAAGTATCCTCCCATGCATTGGAGCAGGGCCGGGTAAACGGCGTGGAGTTTGCAACGGCTGTCTACACCAATCTGTCTCACGATCACCTCGATTATCACGGCAGTATGGACGCTTATGCGCGTGCCAAATTGCGTCTGTTTGCCAATGAAAGTTTGCGTCACGCGGTGATCAATGCGGATGACCAATTTTCCAGTCAGGTACGCGCTGCAGTAGCCCCGGGCGTTCAGGTACTGACCTATTCCGCCAGCGGCGCAGCGGCTGATATGCGGATTGAAAACGCCCGGTTCCATGCTGACGGTGTGCGGGGTGAACTGCACAGTCCGTGGGGTGTGGCGGAATTTTTCAGCCCGCTTCCCGGAGACTTTAATCTGGCGAATCTGGCAGCGGCGGTGGCAGCTCTGGTGTTGGCCGGAGAGGATTTGCTGGCAGTACTGGAGGCAGTGGCCCATTTGCGCCCGGTCCCCGGTCGCATGCAGGCCATCCCCAATACGCTCGATCTACAGGTGATCGTGGATTACGCACACACTCCGCATGCACTGGAGCAGGTACTTAAGGCGATAAGACCCCATGTCAGCGGCTCCCTGGTAACAGTGTTTGGTTGCGGCGGCGACCGCGACCAGGAGAAGCGGCAGGTGATGGGACGTATCGCCTGCGCTCTGTCTGACCGCGTGGTGGTTACCAGCGATAATCCCCGCAGTGAAGAACCCCTGCAGATCATGCGCGATATTGAATCGGGGTGCAGCGGCCAATATACGCTGGTGGCGGATCGTGCCCAGGCTATCGCGGCGGCAGTGGCTGATGCCAGTGCCGGTGATTGCGTGGTGATTGCGGGCAAGGGCCACGAGGACTACCAGCTTGTGGCTGGTGCGCGTTTGCATTTCAGCGATGAAGCACAGGCGCGGGCTGCTCTGGCGCGGAGGGCTGCATCGTGATGCGAACGATGAGTCTGTCAGAACTGCAGATGCCACTGGCCGCGCAATTGCTTGGCGTCGACTGCGACATCCTGGGCGTGTCCACCGACAGTCGAACCCTGCGTCGTGGTGATTTGTTCGTGGCGCTTGCGCGGTGAGCACTTCGATGGCCATGCCTATGTATCGCAGGTGCAGATCGAAGGCGCTGCAGCAGCGCTGGTCAGTGCGCCCGTGGCGGGCTCGCTGCCCCAGCTACAGGTGGCCGATACACAGAGGGCACTGGGCCTGCTGGGTGCGTACAACCGCCAGCTGTACAGTGGCCCATTGGTCGCCATCACCGGTAGCAGCGGCAAAACCACGGTCAAGAATATGGTGCAGGCCGTGCTTTCCCGGCGTGGTGAAACCCTGGCCACTGAGGGTAACTTCAACAATGAAATCGGCGTACCGCTGACCCTGCTGCGCCTGTGGCCGGGAGTTGAGTACGCCGTGGTGGAGATGGGTGCGGCCAAAGCGGGGGATATCGACTGGTTGTGCGAGCTGGCACGCCCGACCGTAGCGCTGTTACTCAATGCCATGCCGGCGCACCTGCAAGGATTCGGCAGTGTTGACGGGGTGGCGACGGCCAAGGGCGAGATATTCGATCGTCTGGGCGAGACCGATGTCGCTGTCATCAATGCGGACCAGCCCTGGGCCAAGCAGTGGCGCAAGCGCGCCGCTCCAGCCACCGTGCTGGATTTCGGTCTGGAGCAGCCGGCAGCGATCAGTGCCCGCGGCATTCATAGCCGGGGTGTGGAGGGTGTCAGTTTTACTGCGTCCACACCGGTGGGCGATATCGCCATACGCCTGACACTGCCCGGCGTGCATAACGTGTCCAATGCCCTGGCGGCGTTGGCGGTGGGACTGGCCTGTGAACTCTCTCTCACGGACATTCGCGATGGCCTCGAATCGTTGCAACCAGTGCATGGTCGGTTACGCTCGATGCGCTCGCCGCAGGGAGTTACGGTTATCGACGACTGCTATAACGCCAATCCCGGTTCGGTGCGCGCGGCGATTGACATGCTTGCCGCGTGCCCCGGTCGGCGCACGCTGGTGCTGGGTGGCATGCGTGAGCTGGGTGCGAACAGCGGCGCCCTGCATCGGGAAGTGGGGGAATACGCGCTGGCTGCCGGCATCGATCAGTTGTGGGGAGTGGGCCCGGAACTCGAAGTCTGTGTAAACGCCTTCGGCGCAAACGGCCGGTACTTCGAAGATCGCGCCGCCGCTGTGTCCGCGCTGCAGGGGCAGTTTGGTGCGGGGGACACCGTTCTGGTCAAAGGTTCACGCAGCGCTGGCATGGAACAGGTATTGCAGGCACTGCTGCCGGACCTGAAGGCACAGGAGCACTGAGCCATGTTGCTGCTGCTGGCGGAATACCTCACCCAGTTTCAAAGCGCATTTCGCGTGTTTCAGTACCTGACGTTGCGCGGAATTCTGGCAGCCGGCACAGCGCTCACCATTTCGCTGCTGGTGGGACCGGTCATGATTCGCCGCCTGAAGTTTTACCAGATGGGGCAGTCGATACGCAATGATGGTCCGCAGAGCCACCTTAGCAAGGCGGGTACGCCGACCATGGGCGGCGCGCTGCTGCTGGTGGGCATCGCCGCTTCCTGCTTATTGTGGGGAGACTTGCGCAATCCCTATCTCTGGCTTGCACTGTCGGTGACTGCGGTGTTTGGTGCCGTTGGCTGGGTGGATGATTATCGCAAAGTAGTCGAGCGCAACTCGCGCGGTTTGCCGGCGCGCTGGAAATATTTCTGGCAGTCGCTGGCAGGTCTGGCCGCCGCGCTCTATCTCTATCTGGCGTTTGATACACCGGCTACGACGCAGTTGTACGTCCCGTTCTTCAAGGATGTTGCCTGGCCCATGGGGCCGTTTTTCATCCTGCTGACGTACTTTGTGATTGTCGGCTCCAGCAACGCAGTGAACCTGACCGATGGTCTGGATGGTCTGGCAATTCTGCCTACCGTGCTGGTGGGGACCGCGCTGGGGATTATTGCCTACCTCACGGGCCGCGTGGACTTCGCCGACTATCTGCATATTCCGTACATCGCCGGCAGCGGCGAGTTGGCGGTGTTCTGCGGCAGCATCGCCGGTGCCGGACTTGGCTTCCTCTGGTTCAACACTTACCCGGCGCAGGTGTTCATGGGCGATGTTGGCGCACTAGCCCTGGGTGCTGCGATGGGAACGGTGGCGGTGATCACTCGCCACGAGATTGTATTTTTTATCATGGGGGGCATTTTTGTGCTGGAGACCGTATCGGTAATTCTTCAGGTGGGTTCCTTCAAATTGACGGGCAAGCGGATTTTCCGCATGGCCCCCATACACCACCATTTTGAATTGAAAGGTTGGCCGGAACCGCGCGTCATCGTGCGCTTCTGGATTATCACGGTAATGCTGGTCCTGTTCGGGCTGGCGACGCTGAAGTTGCGCTAGGCGAGAATGAAATTGGCCGCAGAAATGGTAGCGAGCAGTGACCACCGGGTAGTGGTAGGCCTGGGCGCCACTGGTCTGTCCTGCGCTCGTTATTTGTATCAGCGGGGCCTGTCCTTTTCCGTCGTGGATACGCGTATGCAGCCGCCCGGATTGGCTGCATTGCGTCGCGAGATGCCGGACGTGGCTGTCTTTGCCGGTGAGTATCCAGCGGAACTGATCGCCAGTGCCGCGGAACTGATAGTGAGTCCAGGTATTGCCATGGATGCACTTATCGTGACCCAGGCCCTGGCCGCGGGCGTTGCGGTCCTCGGCGACATCGACCTCTTTATGCGCGAGGCCGCCGCGCCGGTGGTGGGAATCACGGGTTCCAACGCCAAGTCCACGGTGACGGAGTTGCTGGGGCAGATGGCGCGGTACGCGCATTTGAACGTCGGGGTGGGTGGCAACCTGGGTACACCCGCTCTGGATTTGCTGGCGCCGGAGCGCGATCTCTACGTGCTGGAGCTTTCCAGTTTTCAGTTGGAGCGTGCCGGTCGTTTGGATCTGGCGGTGGCCGCAGTATTGAACATCAGTGCCGACCACCTGGACCGACATGGCTCGATGCCGGGCTATCTCCTGGCCAAGCACCGCATCTTCCGGGGATGTAGGAAAGCAGTCGTCAATCGGGATGATGCCATGACGATGCCACTGGTGAGCCCTGGGGTAGAAATCATAAGTTGGAGCATGGCGGAGCCCGAATTGCGTGGTTTCGGTCTGCGTCAGAAAGGCGGAGTGGAATACCTCTGTCACGGTTCACAGACTTTGCTGCCCGTGGCAGAGCTGGGTCTTTCAGGGCGGCACAACGTGGCCAATGCCCTCGCGGCACTCGCCCTCGGCCACAGCGCCGGCCTGCCAATGGCAGCTATGAAGGCCGCGCTGCGGAACTTCAAGGGGCTGCCCCATCGCTGTGAACTGGTAGCAGAGATAGACGGCGTACGTTACGTCAATGATTCCAAGGGCACCAATATCGGCGCTGCCGAAGCCGCGCTGCGTGGCCTCGGTGGGGAGCGCGATATCCTGCTGATTGCCGGTGGCCAGGGCAAGGGTGCGGATTTTTCCCAACTGCAACAGGCGGTGGCGCGTCACTGCAAGTTGCTGATATTGATGGGCGAGGATGCGCCCCTGCTACAGCAGGCACTGTCATCCAGTGCTCCCGTGATTATGGTGTCCTCTCTGGAGGAGGCGGTCAACGTGGCGGCGACGCAGGCGCAGAGCGGTGATGTCGTGTTGCTGTCGCCGGCCTGCGCCAGCTTCGATATGTTCAGTGGGTACGTACAGCGCGGCGAAGCTGTTCTGTGCACTGGTCAAGCGGTTGCCGGAGAATCCGCGATGAAACTCGCTGGCAATCAGACCCCGACTGTTGACGTGCCCGATATGACGCTGGTGCTGTTGGCGCTGGCCCTGTTGCTGGTGGGACTTGTGGCGATCAGCTCCGCGTCGATTGAGTATGCTGAGTGGCACTTCCAGAATCCCTGGTATCACAGCCAGCGGCATTTGATCTACCTGTTGGCTGGCATCATTGCGGCGGTGGCCAGCTACCATGTGACGGACGGAGTTTTGGCAGTCTACCGGATGGTGGTGGTTGTTTGGGGCGCTGGCGCTGCTGATACTGGTGCTCATTCCGGGTGTCGGCCGTGAAGTTAACGGCAGCCAGCGCTGGTTGCCCCTCGGGCCTTTCACGCTGCAGCCCTCAGAGTTTGCCAAGCTTGCCGTGGTGGTATATCTGGCGGGTTACATGGTGCGCCGTGAACATGAAATGCGGCACCAGTGGCAGGGCTTTCTCAAGCCCATGGCGGTGTTGTTTGCCACCACCCTGTTGTTGTTGATCGAGCCGGATTTTGGCGCCACCGTGATTGTTGCGGCCACCGCATTTGGCATGTTGTTTCTGGCCGGAGTCAAGGTCGGCCATTTTATGGTGGTGGTACTCGGTGCACTTGGCGCCCTGGCGGTGCTGGTGATCTCTGAGCCCTATCGGGTGAAACGCTTGACGGCCTACACCGATCCCTGGGCTGACCCTTATAACACCGGTTTCCAGCTGACCCAGTCGCTGATCGCCTTCGGGCGGGGGGAGTGGCTGGGTGTCGGCCTGGGCAACAGTGTGCAGAAGCTGTTCTATTTGCCTGAGGCGCACACCGACTTTGTCTTCTCCATCTGGGCGGAGGAAACCGGCTTCGTCGGAGCGGTCGCCGTGATCGGATTGTTTGCGGCCCTGATTGGCCGAATCCTGTGGACCGGGCGCAAGGCGCTGTTGGCTGACAATGACTTCGGGGCGTACATCTGCTACGGCGTTGCCCTGGTATTTTCCGGCCAGGCCTTTGTCAACATGGGTGTTAGCTCAGGCCTGTTACCCACCAAGGGATTGACGCTGCCTTTCGTTAGCTACGGGGGCACCAGCCTGATTGTCTGTTGCGCCATGTTGGGTCTGGTGCTACGTGTTGAGAGTGACACGCGAGCGTTACCGGCGCGCCGGAGGCCCTCATGATGGCTGCGCAAAAGCCGCTGATCATGATGATGGCAGGTGGCACCGGCGGTCACGTTTATCCGGCGCTGGCTGTTGCCACAGAGTTGTTGTCACGCGGTTATGCGGTGGAGTGGGTGGGTACTGCACGCGGACTGGAGCATCGGGTTGTCCCCGCCGCAGGTATTGTATTGCACTGCCTGCCGGTGCGCGGGGTGCGCGGGAAAAGCATACTGCACAAGCTGCTCGCCCTGTTATTCCTGCTGTTTGCCTCACTGCAAGCGCTGTGGCTGGTGTTTCGTCGTGCTCCGGGTTGCGTGATCGGTATGGGCGGCTACGTCGCCGGCCCTGCTGGAGTGGCTGCGTGGCTGTTGCGCAAACCACTCTTGATTCATGAGCAGAACGCGGTGGCTGGTACCACCAACCGCATGCTGGCACCGCTGGCGACCAAGATCGTGGCCGGCTTTCCCGGCGCGTTCAGCGCAGATATTGCGTACACCGTGACGGGCAATCCTGTGCGTCGCCAGCTGCTGATGGCAGGAGCGGCCCACGCATACGACTACGCTGGCCAGCGACCACTGCACCTGCTGGTATTGGGCGGCAGCCTCGGTGCGCGTCCTATTAACGAAGTGCTGCCGGGAGCGCTGCAGAGCCTGGTGCAGACCCGCAACCGCGCTATTGAGGTCTGGCACCAGACCGGCGATGGACACGACGCAGATGTGCGCCGTCGCTACGGGAAATTGTTGGAACAGGGTGTGCGGGTAGTCCCCTTTATAGAGGATATGGCGGAAGCTTATGCCTGGGCGGACCTGGTGCTGTGTCGCTGTGGTGCCCTGACGATTGCTGAGTTGGCCATTATGGGCAGGCCGTCGATTCTGGTGCCGTTGCCGCATGCGATAGACGATCACCAGACGGCTAACGCCCATGCACTGACGGACTGTGGTGGCGCCACGCTGTTGCGCCAGAGCGACATGAATGAGCAGTCAGTGCAGGACTTGCTGCAGGATTTTCTGCTCAATCCGCAGCGCTTGTCCGCCATGGCTGCAGCGGCTTTCGCTGCCGCGACCCCGGATGCGGCAGAGCGCGTCAGCGACTGTTGTGAGGAGTTGCTGTATGCCTGACAACAGAAGTGCCTACAGTCTCCCGAAATGCGCCGCATTCGGCGTATTCACATGATTGGTGTCGGCGGTTCCGGCATGAGCGGTATCGCCGAGGTGCTGGTGAATCTGGGTTATAAGGTCGCCGGATCTGACCTGCGCGCCAGCGCGGTAACAGAGCGCCTGGTGCAGCGCGGTGTAGAAGTGTTTATCGGCCATGCAGCAGAAAACATTGGCCATGCCGATGTGGTGGTCTCCTCCAGCGCAGTCGATGAGGCGAATCCGGAGGTAATAGCTGCTCGCAAGGCGAGGATTCCGGTGGTGCCCAGGGCGGAGATGCTGGCGGAGCTGATGCGCTATCGCCACGGAATAGCGGTGGCCGGAACACACGGCAAGACTACAACCACCAGTCTCATAGCGGCGATCTTTGGCGAGGCGGGTCTGGATCCGACTTTCATCATCGGTGGACTGGTGAACAGCGTCGGTAGCAATGCGCAGCTGGGTGCAGGTCGTATCCTGATTGCCGAAGCCGATGAGAGCGACGCTTCCTTTTTGCATTTGCAGCCCATGGTTACCGTGGTGACCAACATCGAAGCGGATCACATGGAAACCTACGGCGGCGACTTTGCTGTGCTGCGGCGCACCTTCCTGGAGTTTCTGCACAACCTGCCATTTTATGGCGTCGCTGTGCTGTGCATCGACGATCCCGTGGTGCGCAGCCTGTTACCGGAAATTTCGCGACAGGTCATTACCTACGGGTTTGCGGACGATGCGGATTATCGAATTTGTGATATGCGCCGCAATGGACTGACCACGGCTTTTGTGGTGCAAAGACCGGGCGCAGCGGCACCGCTGGCTATTAGCCTGAACATGCCGGGAGCACACAACGTACTCAATGCCACCGCAGCTGTGGTAGTGGCCTGCGACGAAGGGTTGCAGGATGCCGCCATCCAGCAGGGACTGGCAGGCTTTGCCGGGGTCGGCCGACGCTTTACCCGTCTCGGTGAAATCACCTTTCCCGGTGGCTCGGCGCAGTTGGTTGACGATTACGGGCACCACCCCACAGAGGTGCGGGCCACGCTGGAGTCAGTGCGCCAGGCCTGGCCGGAGCGCCGGGTGGTGATGGTCTACCAGCCACATCGGTATACCCGTACGCGGGATTTGTATGAGGACTTCGTCGCGGTGCTGTCCGGCTGCGATGTACTGGTGCTGCTGGATGTATATCCCGCCGGCGAGGCTGCCATTCCCGGCGCGGACAGTCGCAGTCTGACACGCAGCATACGCCAGCGCGGTCAGGTGGAACCGATATTCGCAGAGTGCATTGAGGATGTTCCCGAGCTGCTCTGCACCTTAGTCGTTGATGGCGACGTGGTAGTCACGCAAGGCGCCGGAAATGTATCTCGCCTGGCACAGGATCTGAGCACGATGTATGTCAAGCAGGGGGCGCTCCTATGAATCTGGAGCAATTGCGTCAGGGCAGGATTGCGGTATTGCTGGGGGGCAACTCGCCTGAGCGTGATGTTTCACTGCAGAGCGGCCAGACCGTTAGTAAACGCTTTGCAGTCGCTGGGACTGGAGGTGCTCACGGTGGATCCGGCCCAGCCGGACTGGACTGCACAATTGCATGGAGTGAGGCTTGCATTTATTGCCCTGCACGGCCCCGGCGGGGAGGACGGCAGCATGCAGGGCGCACTGCAAACCCTGGGTATTCCCTATACCGGATCTGGCGTATTGGGCTCTGCCCTGGCCATGGACAAAAAGCGCAGTAAACAGTTGTGGCAGGGCATTGGGCTGGCCACTGCAGGCTTTGTCGCGCTCACCCGGGACTCTGACTGGCAGGGCATTATTGATCGCTTTGGCAAAGTGTTCGTCAAGCCAGCCTGTCAGGGTTCCAGTATCGGAATGAGCAGTGCGGACAGTGCGAACGCACTGCGACAATCTTTCGAGTTAGCCAGTCAATATGCGGGCGAGGTACTGGCAGAGCAATTTGTTGATGGTCCGGAGTACACCGTGGCAGTGCTTGGCGATGATGCCCTGCCATCGATACGACTGGAGACAGACAACGAATTTTATGATTACGAGGCGAAGTATGTCTCCGCGGACACCCGATACCACTGTCCCAGTGGGTTGAGCGCCCGTGAAGAGGCGGAAATTGCCGCGCTGTCGCTGCGCGCGTTCCGTTCACTGGGGTGTTCCGTGTGGGGTCGGGTTGATGTGATGCGCGATGTGTCTGGCCGGTTTTTTGTGTTGGAGGTCAACACTGTGCCCGGTATGACATCCCACAGCCTGGTGCCCATGGCGGCGGCAGCCTCCGGCATGAAAATACCCGAGCTGGTACAGCGAATTGTGGAATTGAGCCTGCAGGAGGCAACGTAGCATGGCGGCAGTAATGAACAGGCCTGGCGCGGACGCGCAGCGCAGAGGGGGTCGACCTGACAAGGAGCGAGTGCCGGGAAGATCTGTTGTGAAGCGCTCCGGTCGTCGACCGGCGCAGGGCGCGACCCGCAATACCAAGATGCCGGCTGAGCGCACCGGCAGGTCGTCCGCCTGGCTCAACCGGCTATTGATCCTGCTCGGTGCGGCGGTAGTACTGGCTGCCGCTATCAAGGCCTTCATCACCCTGGAGAGCCTGCCGGTACAACGCATCAGCGTCACTGGTGAATTGGAACATACGCAGGCACAGGCGGTGCAGGACATAGTGCAGCCAGGTCTCGCCGGCGGCTTTCTCAATGCGGACTTGCAACAGATTCGCGACCAACTGGAGGGTTTGCCCTGGATCTACAAGGCCACCGTGCGACGCAAATGGCCCAACGCACTCGAAATTCACGTGGTGGAAGAATTGCCCATCGCCCGCTGGGGCCAGGATGGTTTTCTCAATCACGAAGGTGGGGTATTCCACTCTGACAAGAGCGGCGACTGGGACGCCTTGCCGCTGCTGCTGGGTCCGGAGGGCTCTGCCCAATCGCTGATGGCGAAATATCAGCGGTTGGTGGAACTCCTGGCACCCCTGAATCTCTCGGTGGAGCAACTCGCCGTGGATGAGCGGGGGCAAATGGAGGCGGTGTTGGCCGGCGGCATGCAATTAAATTTGGGTGGTGAGGATTTTCTGGGCCGCATGCAGCGCTTTGTGGGGATATATCGCAGTGAGCTGGCCGCGCGGTGGACGGAGGTTAAACGGGTGGATTTACGTTACGAGAACGGTATCGCGGTGGCGTTCAATGAGCCGCTGCAGGAAGAATCGTCACAAGTTGCGGGATTATAAAAATACAGTGGAATGTCAAGGGGAGACACTGCCATGGGCAGCGTGCAGGATAAAAAGTTAATCGTCGGTCTCGATATTGGTACCTCGAAGGTGGTGGCAATAGTCGGCGAGATCGGTCTGGACGGCAGCATAGAAATCGTCGGTATCGGGTCCAATCCATCCAGGGGCATGAAGAAGGGGGTGGTGGTCAATATCGAGTCCACCGTGCAATCCATCCAGCGCGCGGTGGAAGAAGCCGAACTGATGGCGGGTTGCCAGATACACTCGGTCTACGTGGGCATTGCCGGTAGTCATATCCGCAGCCTTAATTCACACGGCATCGTGGCGATCAAGGACAAGGAGGTGTATCGCGCGGATCTGGAGCGCGTCATCGACGCCGCCCAGGCTGTTGCTATTCCCGCCGACCAGAAGATTCTGCACATCCTGCCGCAGGAATACATCATTGATAACCAGGAGGGCATCAAGGAGCCATTGGGCATGTCCGGCGTGCGCCTGGAAGCAAAGGTGCATCTGGTCACCTGTGCGGTGAACGCCGCCCAGAATATCGAGAAATGCATACGCCGCTGTGGCCTGGAGGTTGAGGAAATTATTCTCGAGCAGTTGGCCTCCAGTTATTCGGTGCTCACTGATGACGAGCGTGAACTGGGCGTTTGCCTCGTCGACATCGGCGGCGGCACGACGGATATCGCGATTTTTACCGAGGGCTCTATTCGCCATACCGGAGTGATACCCATTGCCGGTGACCAGGTCACCAACGATATCGCCATGGCCCTGCGCACCCCCACCCAGCACGCCGAGGAAATCAAAATCAAGTATGCCTGCGCGCTGACGCAGCTGGCCGGTGCGGACGACACCATCAAGGTGCCCAGTGTGGGTGATCGCCCGCCGCGGGACCTGTCCAGACAGTCGCTGGCGGAGGTTGTGGAACCCCGCTACGACGAACTGTTCACCCTGGTGCAGGCAGAGCTGAGACGCAGCGGATTTGAGGACATGGTGCCCGCGGGCATCGTACTGACCGGTGGCACCTCCAAGATGGAGGGCGTGGTGGAACTGGCCGAGGAGATTTTTCACATGCCGGTGCGGGTGGGGTATCCGCAGACGGTGCGGGGCCTCAACGATATTGTGCGCAACCCGATCTATGCCACCAGCGTGGGCTTGCTGCATTACGGAATGCTGCACAGGCCCGATAGCGGATCGGCGGCTGCGGGTAAGTCGGGTAGTTCCACTGAAGGTTTATGGAGTCGGGCCAAGGGCTGGCTGCAAAGTAATTTTTAGTAGTTTGGTAGTAAGTAGTGTTGTTGTAGAGCGTCGCGTGAGAGCGCGGCAGATTAGTATAAAAGGGGAGTAAGACCATGTTTGAATTAATCGATGCTGTTCCATCAAACGCAGTAATCAAGGTAATCGGGGTTGGGGGTGGTGGCGGCAATGCCGTCAAGCACATGATCGAAAACAATGTCGAGGGCGTGGATTTTATCTGTGCCAATACCGACGCCCAGGCGCTCTCGGATATTGCATCCAGGACGGTTTTGCAAATGGGTGGTGATATCACCAAGGGATTGGGTGCAGGCGCCAACCCGGAGATTGGTCGCGCGGCGGCGATGGAGGATCGCGAACGTATTGCCGATGCCCTGCGTGGTGCCGATATGGTGTTCATTACTGCGGGTATGGGTGGTGGTACCGGCACCGGTGGCGCTCCCGTTGTGGCTGAAGTAGCTCGGGAGCTGGGGATACTCACGGTTGCGGTAGTCACCAGACCATTCGCGTTCGAGGGCAAGAAACGCTTGAATATCGCCCTTGAAGGCCTGGCTGAACTGGCGCAGCATGTCGATTCACTGATAACGATTCCCAACGAAAAGTTGCTTGAGGTGCTGGGCAAGAATTGCAGTCTGCTGGAAGCGTTTCGCGAGGCCAATGATGTGCTGTTGGGTGCGGTCCAGGGTATAGCGGACCTGATCATTCGCCCCGGTATGATCAACGTGGATTTTGCTGACGTGCGCACTGTAATGTCCGAAATGGGCATGGCAATGATGGGGACTGGTTATGCCAAGGGCGAAAATCGCGCCCGCAAGGCGGCTGAGAAAGCGATCAGTAGTCCGCTGCTGGACGATATCAACCTGGCTGGTGCCCGGGGCATCCTGGTCAACATCACCGCCGGTTTTGACCTGTCTCTGGGAGAATTTTCCGAAGTCGGAGAGACCATCGAGGAGTTCGCCTCTGAAGAAGCGACGGTGGTGGTGGGTACCGTAATAGACCCCAATATGAAGGAAGAAATCAAAGTAACCGTAGTGGCTACTGGCCTGGGTGGCGGGGCGGTACGGGTGCCATTGCAGATCGTGGAAGGCGTGATCAAAACCGTGGTTGCAGACCTTGAGGGAGAGATCAATTACAAGGATTTTGAACGTCCGCCCGCGATGCGTAATTCGCGCCGGTCCGCAGGTGGACAGGTTGCCGCGGCCCCCGGGAATGCCAGCGAGGAATATTTTGATATTCCGGCGTTTTTACGTCGCCAGGCTGACTAGCTGATCGCTGCCGGTTCTGGCCTCGGGCCAGCCGATTAAGGTGTTCATTAGCGCCGGGTTTTGCGACCCGGCGATTGCAATATCGGCCAGAGTCTGGTGCGCTAGTCACAGGATGCTCGCCGGTATCGGCGCGTTATTGACTTGGCATTTCGGCATGTTTTGTGGCATAGTTCCGTGCATAATTCACATTTACACTAGCCAGTCAGTGAATAAATGAAATTAATTCTTATTAGTCGCAAGCATGGGGGTTCGCGCTCTATCGAATTGAGCCGCTGGTCACGTGCGCTGCTGTCCCTTTGCTGCCTGGGGTTGCCGCTGGGCCTGGCAGCCTCGGGTTACCTCGCTGGACAAGAGAGTGGGGCGCGGACCCTGCGCGGAGAGACACTGGATGCGCTGCAGGATGAGTTGCAGCAGCAGTCAGGCGAATTGGGGGATCTGGAAGGATTGACCCAGAGTCAGATGCAGGCCATGACGATTAACCTGGCAGAGCTGGAGGCCAGGATGACTCGGCTGGATGCGCTGGGACAGCATCTCACTACGGTGGCCAATCTGGACGAGGGAGAGTTCGACTTTAGTCAGCCACCCGCCCTGGGTGGCCCCATGATTGGCGAATCCAAAGCTGATTTCACCACCAAGGGTCTCGACACGGAACTGGACCGCTTCGAAGCGCACCTCAATGATCGCGAACAGCAGTTGGAGATGCTGGAGTCATTACTTACCAACCGCAAGCTGGACGAGGAGGGCTCATTGTCGGGTTTTCCGATCAAAAAGGGCTATATGTCATCCCGCTACGGGTGGCGTAAAGACCCCATCAACGGCAGACCGGCCCTGCATAACGGACTCGATTTTGCCGGAAAGGCAGGCACTGAGGTCGTGGCTGCGGCTTCCGGCGTCGTTACCTGGACGGGTAGGGACGCGGGTTACGGCAATCTGGTAGAAATTTCTCACGGCGACAACCTGGTCACGCGTTATGCGCACAACAAGGAAAATCTCGTCCATCCCGGCGATGTTGTGCGCAAGGGCGATACCATCGCGCTGATGGGTTCCAGTGGTCGCACCACCGGGTCGCATGTGCATTACGAAGTGTACAAAAACGGCCGCTCCGTTGACCCTTCGAGCTACGTGGCCCGCACCCAGCCCTGAGCAACACCTGTTTACGCTCTACGCTTCCCTTCGGTTCCTTCCGGATGGGCTTCTCTATTTTGAATACGATGAAAAGCAATGATAAGCAAAACTCTTAAAAACGTCTTCGGTACGCGCAATAGTCGCGAGCTGAAGCGCATGGGTAAGGTGGTCAAAAAAATCAATGCCCTGGCAGATGCGGTGAAGGCCCTGGACGATGTGCAACTGGCGGCCAAAACCAGTGAGTTCAAGGGGCGCCTGGCAAATGGAGACAGCCTGGACAGCATTCTTCCCGAGGCCTTTGCCGTGGTGCGTGAGGCAGGTGACAGAGTGCTCGGCTTGCGTCATTTCGACGTGCAGCTGATAGGGGGTATGGCGTTGCACGAGGGCAAAATCGCCGAAATGCGCACTGGCGAAGGCAAGACCCTGGTTGCCACCCTGCCGGCGTATCTGAATGCACTTACCGGCAACAGCGTACACCTGATTACAGTAAACGATTATCTGGCTAATCGCGATGCCCACTGGATGGGCCCACTGTACAACTTCCTCGGCGTATCATTTGGAGTGATCCGGTCAGGCCAGACAACCCCGGAGAAAATCGCCGCCTACAAGGCAGATATCGTCTACGGCACCAATAATGAATTCGGCTTCGACTATCTGCGCGACAACATGGCTTTTTCCCTGGAAGAGCGCATGCAACGCGGCTTGCGCTTCGCCATCGTCGACGAAGTGGACTCCATTTTGATCGATGAGGCCCGCACACCGCTGATTATTTCCGGTGCATCTGAAGACAGCTCGGAACTCTATCGAAGGATCAACCGCATGATACCGACCCTGCGGCTGGACACCGAGGGCGAGCCTGGGCACTACACTATCGACGAGAAACAACGCCAGGTGGAACTGACAGAATCCGGTCACGAGTATATCGAGGAACTGATGATAAGCTCGGGCCTGCTGGAGGAGGGGGACAATCTGTACGGCGCTACCAATCTGAATTTGTTGCACCACGTCTATTCCGGATTGCGCGCCCATGCCCTGTACCATCGGGATGTGGAGTACATCGTGCAAAACTCGCAGGTGGTACTGATCGATGAGCACACCGGTCGCACGATGCCGGGTCGGCGTCTGTCTGAGGGACTGCATCAGGCCATCGAGGCCAAGGAAGGCGTTTCAATCCAGAGCGAAAGCCAGACGTTGGCATCCACGACCTTCCAGAATTACTTCCGCCTGTATGACAAGCTTGCCGGTATGACGGGTACCGCCGATACCGAGGCGTTTGAGTTCCGCCAGATCTACGGTCTGGAAGTGCTCGTTATTCCCACCAATGTGCCGCAACAGCGCAACGATCTGAACGATCTTGTTTACCTCAGTGTGGATGAGAAGTTCGAAGCGATCCTGGCTGATGTGAAGGAGTGTATGGAAAAGGGCGCTCCGGTGCTGGTGGGTACCGCTTCCGTGGAAACTTCTGAAGCCATGTCCGCGCGTTTTCGCAAGGCCAAAATTGAGCACAAGGTACTCAATGCCAAGTACCATGAGCAGGAGGCGGAGATTATTGCGCAGGCGGGTCGTCCGGGCGTGGTTACCATTGCCACCAATATGGCCGGGCGCGGTACCGACATCGTGTTGGGTGGGAACCTGGAAGCGGAACTGCATGCGCTGGGGGATGTAGACCCGGCGGTTAAAAAGCAGGTGCGTGACGCCTGGCAGCAGCGCCATGACCAGGTGCTGGCGGCTGGCGGCCTGCACATTTTCGGCTCGGAGCGCCACGAATCCCGGCGCATTGACAATCAGTTGCGCGGCCGTTCGGGACGCCAGGGAGACCCGGGTGTATCCCGCTTCTATCTCTCCATGGAAGACAACCTGATGCGAATTTTTGCCTCTGACCGGGTGAAGGGTTTTATGCAGGCGCTCGGTATGGAGAAGGGCGAGGCCATAGAGCATCGCATGGTGACCAACGCCATCGAAAAGGCCCAACGCAAGGTGGAGGGCCGCAATTTTGATATCCGTAAACAGTTGCTGGAATATGATGATGTCGCTAATGACCAGCGTCAGATCATCTACCAGCAGCGCGATGATCTGCTCAGTGAAGCAGATATCTCGGACACCATTACGGCGATCCGGCGGGACGTGGTAGCGGACGCCATCGACAGCTACATTCCCCCCATGAGCGTGGCGGAGCAGTGGAATGTCCCGGGGCTGGAAAAACAGCTGGAGGCCGAGTTCGCCCTCTCACTGCCATTGCAGCGCTGGCTGGAGGAAGATGACAAACTGCACGAGGAAGGCCTGCGCGAGAGAATTTTCGAGGCGGCCCAGTCAGCCTATGATCGCAAGTGTGCCGAAGTGGGCCCGGACATGCGCCGGATCGAGAAGCAGATTATGTTGCAGGTGCTGGACACCCTGTGGAAGGAGCACCTCGCCACGATGGATCACCTGCGTCAGGGTATTCACCTGCGGGCCTATGCCCAGAAGAACCCCAAGCAGGAATACAAACGCGAGTCTTTCCAGTTGTTCGAGCAATTGCTGGTCAGTCTCAAGTACGAGGTAGTGAAATTTCTCAGCCATGTGCAGATACAGCGCCGCGACGAGGCGGCGGCGATAGAACAGCAGCGTCGGGAAGCGGCCGCTCGCGAGCATCTGGCATTTCAGCATGCACAGGCGCCCGCTATGGCTGGGGAGGCGAATGAGTCCGAGTCGGAGGATCCAGCGATACCGCAGACGTATACCCGTGAGCAGCCCAAGGTGGGACGCAATGAGCCATGCCACTGTGGCAGTGGTAAGAAGTACAAGCATTGCCACGGAAAACTGTGAGACCGCGTACCTTACCAGTGGACAAAGTGCGTCATTGAGATGGCAGTCGGCGCAGACAATCCCGCTCATTTACAAGCCGTTCCCGGTGTGCGCTTGGGTACGGTTTCCGCCGGAATAAAGACGCCGGGTCGCCAGGATCTGGTACTGATTGAAGTCGCCGACAACACCCGCTGCGCCGCCGTGTTCACCCGCAATGCATTCTGCGCCGCGCCGGTAATCGTGGCCAGGGAGAACCTGCACTCCTGCGCCCACCAGCCGCGGTATCTGCTGATCAATACCGGCAATGCCAACGCGGGAACGGGGCTTTCCGGCATTGCAGCAGCCCACTCCTGTGTGGGGGCTGTGGCTATGTTAGCCGGCGTAGATGTCCATAGTGTGCTGCCCTTTTCCACCGGTGTCATCGGAGAACCACTGCCGGTGCAGCGCCTGGAGCAGGCAATTCCCGCCGCCTTTGCAGCCCTGTCTGCCGATGGCTGGGCCGCCGCTGCCCAGGGCATACTTACCACGGACACACGCCCCAAGGCGCTCTCCGTCTGCTTCAGCTGTGACGGCCGCGACTACGTGGTAACGGGTATCGCCAAGGGTTCAGGCATGATCCGCCCGAATATGGCGACCATGCTGGCCTATATCGCGACGGATACAGCAGTAGAGCAAACGCTGTTGCAGGAGATGTTGGCGGAGCTGGTGGATATTTCCTTTAATCGCATTACCGTGGACGGCGATACGTCCACCAATGATGCCTGCCTGTTACTCGCAACCGGAAAAGCGGGCAATGTCCCGGTGCAGCAACCGGGCATTCGCCATTGTACCAAGCCTTGCGCGAGGCGGTAGAAGAAGTGTGTATCAGCCTCGCCCAGAGTATTGTGCGCGACGGCGAGGGTGCCAGCAAATTCGTGACGGTGCGGGTCAATGGCGGGCGCAGTGAAGCTGAGTGCCTGGACGTCGCCTTCACCATTGCGCATTCGCCGCTGGTGAAAACTGCGCTGTTCGCCAGTGACCCCAATTGGGGGCGATTGCTGGCTGCCATTGGCCGAGCCGGCTTACCTGAACTGCAGGTCGAACGGGTGGCGCTGTATCTCAATGACGTGCTGATTGCCGAGGGTGGTTGCCGCGCCGCGAGCTACACGGAAGCACAGGGTGTTGCCGCCATGGCGCCCGCGGATATTGTCATCCGGGTCGAACTTGGTCGTGGTGAGGCTACAGCCGCGGTGTGGACCACCGACTTTTCCTACGACTATGTGCGCATCAATGCCGAATACCGCTCCTGAATGGCGCTGGTTCATGTGGCGGTGGGTGTCATTCTCGATGCAGATCGCAACGTCCTGATTACGCGGCGCGCGCAGCATGCCCATCAGGGTGGTTTGTGGGAGTTTCCCGGCGGCAAGGTGGAGACGGGTGAATTGCCCCTGAGTGCGCTTATGCGGGAATTGCGCGAGGAGCTCGGCATTGTGATCGGACGCACCAGTGCATTGTTGGAAGTCCACCACGATTACGGCGACAAAACAGTGCTGCTGGATGTGCACGTCGTGTGGGAATTCAGCGGCGAGGCACGTGGTCTGGAGGATCAACCACTGGCCTGGGTGGCGCCACAGGATCTGGCCCGGTACGCGTTTCCGGCGGCCAACATACCCATTGTCAGTGCGGTCGGGACATTGCTCGCCCGGTGACCCTTCTCTGCTAGTGGGCGGTCTCCGCCCGCAGCAAAAACTCCTTGTGTAACTCCTCCACCTGACTGTCCAGTTCCTCCAGGGAGCGGCTGTTATCGATCACAATGTCGGCGCGCTCCAGCCGGTCTGCACGACTCATCTGTGCTGCCATGATGCGTCTGACCTGCGCCTCATCGTTGCTGTCGCGTTGCATTGTCCGTTGCAACTGCAACGCTTCAGGCACATCCACGACGACCACGCAATCGACCAATGCCTTCTGGCTGGTGTCCAGCAACAGTGGTGAACTGAGTATGGTGTAGGGACTGCGCGAGGCGTTGATCTGCGCCAGTATCTCCTGTCCGATCAGGGGGTGGGTCAGCTGCTCCAGCCAGCGCCTCTCATCGTCGTTGGAAAACACCCGGCTGCGCAGAGCCGCCCTGTCCAGACTACCGTCCGCCTGCAGGATAGCGTTGCCAAAGTGTGTGGCGATAGCCGCCAGGGCGGGCGTGCCGGGTTCGACGATGAGCCTGGCGACCACATCCGCATCCACCACGGTAATACCGCGTTGCTCGAAGCACCGGGTGACTGCGGACTTGCCGCTGCCGATGCCGCCGGTGATGCCCACGACCAGCGGCACCTCAATGGGCTCCCAGGGTGCCCAGATAGCCAGACATAATATCGTCACCCCAGAGCAGAGCGATCCAGCCGGCCATGGCCAGGTACGGACCGAAGGGAATCGGGATCTCCTTGCCGCGGCGCTTGATGATCATTAGCGCGACTACCACACACAGCGCCCACCAGGGAGGACAGCAATATAATCAGGGGCAGCGCCTGCCAGCCCAGCCACGCCCCCAGCGCCGCGAGCAGTTTGAAATCGCCGTAACCCATACCCTCCTTACCCGTGAGCAACTTGAATACCCAGTAAATGCTCCACAGGATGAGGTAGCCCGCCATGGCGCCGATGACCGCGTCGGACAGGGTGGCGTACGTTGCGGTCAGGTTAAACAATAAGCCCAGCCACATCAGCGGCAGGGTGATGTCGTCTGGCAACAACTGGTGGTCTATGTCTATCATGGTCAGGGCGATTAACGACCAGGTGAGCAGTGCGGCACCGAGCAGGGCGGGAGACAGGTCGAAAAACCAGGCCAGTGCCAGTGTCATCAGGCCGGTGACCAATTCCAGAACAGGGTAACGCGGTGAAATGGGTGTTGCGCAGTTGCTGCATTTTCCGCGCAGGAGCAGATAGCTGAGCACAGGAATATTGTGCCAGGGCTTAATGGCTGTCTTGCAGACAGGGCAGTGGGAGTTGGGAGTGGCCAGATTGAGGGGCGCCTCCTGTTTCTCCGGCTCGACTTCGAGCAATTCGCAACAATCCCTGCGCCACCGGGTTTCCATCATCAGTGGCAGGCGGTAGATGACGACATTGAGGAAGCTGCCCACCACCAGGCCCAGGCACAACAGGCCCGGCATAGAGCAGGCTCAGCGGCACGACGGTCTCTGGCATGGCCCGATCGCCTCTGCGATTGACGCAGAGACTAGATGACTGATCCCAGCATGAAGATGGGCAGGTACATGGCGATCATCAAGCCGCCCACCAGCACGCCCAGGATAGACATGATAAACGGTTCCATCAGCGAACTGAGGCTGTCCACCGCGTTGTCTACCGCTTCTTCGTAGTGGGTGGCGACCTTGTCCAGCATATCATCGAGGGCGCCCGACTCCTCACCGATGGAAACCATTTGCAGCAACATATTCGGGAAACAGGCCCGTCGCTTTGATGGAGTTGTAGAGGGTGGTGCCCGTGGTGACGTCGTCGCGGATACGGCGTATCGCTTTGGCATAGACCGAGTTGCCCGCCGCTCCGGCGGTGGAGTTCAAGGCATCCACCAGCGGCACCCCGGCGGCAAACGTGGTGGACAGCGTGCGCGAGAAACGTGCGATCACCGCATCGTGCACGATGCCGCCAACAACGGGTATGCGCAGTGCCAATTGATCCAGCCACTCGGAAAATCTTACCGAGCGCAACTTGATCTCCCGGAAGGCGAAGATCGTGGCGATAATGCCGGCGAACATGATGTACCACCAAGCGATAACAAAGTCCGATATGTTCATCACAAACTGGGTGAATGCCGGCAGTTCAGAACCGAAATTCTGGAACGTTTCGGCGAAAACCGGCACCACTTTGATCAACAGGATGGCGCACACGATTAATGCGACACAGATTACCGCAATCGGATAGGTCATGGCCTTTTTGATCTTGGCCTTTAACTGTTCGGTTTTTTCCTTGTAGGTTGCCACGCGGTCCAGCATGATTTCCAGCGTACCGGAATCCTCGCCGGAACCAACCAGGCTGCAGAACAGATCGTCGAAGTGGCGCGGGTGTTTGGCCAGGGAGGGCGCCAGTCCGCTGCCGGAGGCCACATCATTCCTGATGGATTTGACCAATTCCCGCATGCGCGGTTTTTCCAGTCCATCCTCGACAATTTCGAAACTCTGTACCAGCGGCACGCCGGCCTTGAGCATGGTGGCCAGCTGCCGGGTGAAAATGGCAATATCGGCCGCCTTGATGGGCTTGCCCTGGCCGCCGAACAGCGGCTTGGCTTTTTTGCGCACGCTTTTGGGCTTGATACCCTGCTGGCGCAATTGCGCTTTGGCCATGGCCTGGCTGACAGCCTCAATTTCCCCCGTACTCGGGCGACCGGCTTTGTCCGTCCCGTTCCAGGTGAATATATCTCTCCTGATTGCGCTCGTTGCCATGGTAGTGTCCGCCCCTGTCTCTTGGTTATACTGACTTTTGCCTAGTCTACGGTGATTCGATTAGCCTCTTCCAGGCTGGTCACGCCCTCGGCGACTTTTTTCAGTGCCGCCATACGCAAATCGTGGAAGCCTTCGGATCTGGCCTGCGCGCTGATTTGCATGGAGTTGCCCTCATCCATAATTAGCCTGGCGATGGAAGGTGTGATCTTGACCACCTCATAGATGCCCACGCGCCCCTTATAGCCGTTGTTGCATAGCTCACAGCCCACCGCGCGCATGATGGAGGCGCCTTCCAGCATTGCTTCGGTGAAGCCTTCCTCAAGCAGCGTGGCATGGGGGATGTCATCCGCCGGCAATGTGCAGTGCTTGCACAGGCGCCGGGCCAGTCGCTGGGCGATGATCAGGTTCACAGAAGACGCCACGTTGAAGGCCGGGACGCCCATGTTAAGCAAACGCGTAATGGTTTCCGAAGCGCTGTTGGTGTGCAGGGTGGACAGCACCAGGTGGCCCGTCTGGGCTGCCTTGATGGCGATTTCCGCCGTTTCCAGATCGCGAATCTCGCCCACCATGATGACGTCCGGGTCCTGGCGCAGGAACGAGCGCAGAGCCTCGGCAAAATTGAGTCCCACCTTGGGATTCACGTGAACCTGGTTGACACCTTCGAGGTTGATTTCCACCGGGTCTTCGGCGGTGGAAATATTGCGCTCGGCGGTGTTGAGAATATTGAGGCCGGTGTAGAGCGACACGGTTTTACCCGAACCGGTCGGGCCGGTGACCAGAATCATGCCCTGAGGCTGGTTGAGGACTTTCAGGTACATCTCCTTTTGCGCTGGCTCATAGCCCAGTGCGTCGATGCCCATCTGCGCGCTGCCGGGATCCAGAATCCGCAGCACGACTTTTTCGCCATACAGGGTCGGGAGTGTGTTGACCCGAAAATCAATGGCCCGGTTGCGTGACAGCTTCATCTGGATGCGGCCGTCCTGCGGCAGGCGGCGCTCCGAAATATCCATCTGGGACATGACCTTTAGTCGCGCAGCCAGGCGCGGGGCGAGATTGCGGGGCGGCTTGACCACGACCTGCAATATGCCGTCGGTGCGAAAGCGCACCCGGTAGGTTTTTTCATAGGGTTCGAAATGGATGTCCGACGCGCCCTGTTTGATGGCGTCTATCAACACCTTGTTGATAAAACGAACAATGGGCGTTTCGTCGATCGCTTCAGTGCCGTCATCCCCTTCGCGACCTTCGTTTTCGGTGATGCTAACGTTATCAAGATCCGACGAGTCCAGGCCATCCAGTCCATCGGAAAGGGAATCCTGCGCCTCGACCCACTTGGTGAGTGCTTTGCCCAGCGCACGCTCTTCCACCAGTACGGCGTCGGTGTTGATGCCCGTGTGAAATTTGATCTCATCCAGGGCCGCGAGGTTGGTGGGGTCCGAGACGGCGATAAAGAGACGATTGCCGCGGCGGAACAGGGGCAGCGCATGGTGCTTGGTGAGCAGGTCCGGTTCTACCAGCCCTACGGGAATGGTATCAGTGTTGAGCGCATTGAGATCAAACAGGGGCACGCCGAACTCATGGGAGGCCACCTCTGCCACAAGCCGGCCGTTGACATTTTTCTTCTCGACCAGGAACTGCACGAAGTGCATGCGCTCCAGGGAGGCTTCCTTCTGCGCCTCTACCGCCTGTTGCGCGGTGATTAACGACTCGGCCACAAGGCGTCCAGCCAAACCGCTGAGTTGCCCAATTGCTTTATCGTTCATCTACTGCAGGCTCCTGTTGCGGGTGAGGAGTTAGCCTCAACATATTGATTTACCGCGAGGATTGATTATACCCACCTGTCGGCTCCGCGACAGCGTCTGAATAAGGTATAAATCATACAATTGTGCAACATGCCAGCAAATGTGCGGTCGGTGTCACTGGGTCGATCCTGGCTGGGCGCGCCGTGGACCGGCGGCTGTGGCGCTATCCCCGGCAATTGGGTGGAACGTATTTGATATCGATACCGTTGCATCAGCAGCGGGTATACAGGTCCATGTCACAGTACTCGTCCGCCGTGTCAGGGACGAGATTCAGCACCTTGTTATCGGCATTGGAGCCGGGAATCTTGAACTTGACGGCGATGGTCCCTGCTGTAGGCGTGGCCGTTATCTGCAAGAAAGTGAATATAGTTATAGCTGTTCGATTCATATTGCAGCACACTGGGCAGGCCCGCAGCAGCGTTGCTCTGCTGGCATGTCCCTGTTAGTGGCATAATATTCACTGACCGAGGTTTTGGCTTCAGCGGCGAATGCCAGACCCTCGCTGACCTTGGAGCGCACGACATAATCCTGATACGCTCCCAGCGCGAGGACCGCCAGGATACTGATAATGGCGACCACGGCCATCAGTTCAATAACGGTAAATCCTTTATTCTGTTTCATGGTGTTGTCCATCTGGTTACGGGCAAATTCAGCGTCTGGTCATAGTCCTTCAGCTGTTATTGTCCGAGGGCAAACACAGACAACTCAGCGGCCAGTTTTTCCACGATAGGGCCAACGTCTGCACCGGTGGAGTGTGCCTTTTGCAACTGCTCCGACAGGCCCTTGACCGCCGCGATCCGGCTGCGCAGCGCCGCAATGCTCTTGTTCATCTGTTCCGCCTCGGGCTGGAACATATCCTTGTCCCGCAGCACGATGCTGGCGTTGAGGTCGCCCTCTCCCAGCCTGCGCTATTTCGCGAGCGAAGACATAAACCGGCCCGGCAATACGATGGCTGGCCCTGAGACTGCCATACCAGATGGCCGCAATAAGAATAAATTCTACTGCCGCTATGCCAATGGTCATCTGCGTGGATAATGCCAGCGGTTGCTCGCCCGGGAACAGCATGCGCAGGATGATGAACCCGTTGACCAGCAATACCGCCAGTGCAGCAATCAACAGTGAGTACTGGTACTGGAACGGCTTGTTGATCACGATAGTTTTACGACGATTGTCCATGTCACAGCCCACATTAAGAGTTATTTGATCAAAGACTAAACTACTCTCTAACCATGCCGCAACAAGATGAATCTGGTTTTCTGCAGAAAACAATCGCGCAGTTTTGTGAGGTTGCGCGCATGATTGCGCCTGGTAACGTGCAGCGGCAGGGAGCGGGTGTCCTGACGCAGTAGTAGCTGCAGGTGAGTGTGCATGGGTCCTGCAGGGGTCAGCAAACGGTGTGACAGCGGGTCAGCGGCGCGATAGGCAGGGCTCGCGAGTGACAAAAAACGTCACAATCTCACCGTGGATTGACACTGTGCAGGTGCGAGCCGATGTGGGATACAGGCGGTGGCTGCGATCGAAAAATGTAAACTTAAGCTCATTGATTTATATAGTTAATATATTTTTATTCTGGGCTTATCCCAATGTTGGCACACAACCTGCTGTACTACTCCTGCACACGGTTTGCTCCGCTGGGCGCAACTGGTCATCGGGGCATGCACTAACTGAAACTGGAGAAAGACTATGAACATGCAAAAGCAGGTACAAAAGGGTTTTACCCTGATCGAATTGATGATCGTGATCGCGATCGTCGGTATTCTGGCAGCCATTGCGTTGCCCGCTTACCAGGACTATATCGTCCGTTCCAAGATGTCCGAGCCGCTGGCCGCGCTGGCCGAAGCCAAAACCTCGGTGTCCGAGTACTACGCCTCCAACAACGACATGCCGCCCACCGCTGACCTGGCCGGTATTTTCACCAACCCTAACAAGGACATCGTGGCCTCCGTGGGCTATACCTCGATCAACGGGCTGCCGCTCATCACCGCCGGTATTCAGGCTGATGTCATTCCGGGCGCCGATGGCGATACGGTCAATGAGTACTGGTTTCTCTCTGTCCGGAATCACCGGCGAAGGCAACACCCTGGTTTGGAGAGTGCAAGTCCACGACGGCTGGTGTGGTTGACTGGCGGCACCCTGTCGGTCGTCATGCCCTCGAAGTACCTGCCGTCGAACTGCCGCTAACAAGAACGAACGCAGTCAAGCCAAAGCCCGGTCCTCGACCGGGCTTTTTTTGTGTTAAATTGAGCCCAAATTTCTGCCAGGCGGATCAATGCCTTCACCGCTCAGCCCCGCACCACGCACGACTGCTCATTCTGTTGCTGGTGCTGGTGGCCGTGCTGTACGCGCCAGGGCTAGTCGGCCCTTTCCTCTTTGACGACGGTCCGGCCCTGACCGGTAACCCCTTCCTGCGTATCGGTGGGGGGCAGTTCGACGACTGGCGCACCGCCAGCCTCAGTTCCCGCTCCGGCCCCAGCGGTCGCCCACTCGCCATGCTCAGTTTCGCGGGCAATTACGTCGCCGCGGGCGGTATGCATGCCGTGCCCGTCAAGCTGGTGAACCTGCTGCTGCACCTGGCCTGTGGCGTGCTGGTCTTTCTCTTCGCGCGGGAAATATTGCGCCGCGCCATGACCGGTGGCGATGCGCAGGCCGCCGATGGCGCAGCCCTGCTGGCCGCGGCCCTGTGGCTGCTGGCGCCGCTGCAGGTATCCACCGTGCTGTACGCAGTGCAGCGCATGACCGTGCTGGCCACGCTGTTCGCACTCGCGGGGCTGGTATTGTTCGTGCGGCGTCGCGAACGCTGGGCGCAACACGGCGCCGCCACCGGCGAGATCATCGCCACGGGGTTGTGGCTGGCGCTGCTGGCGCTGCTGGCGCTGCTGTGCAAGGAAACCGGCGTGCTCCTGCTGTGGCTGCTCGCCGTGCTCGAGGTGAGCCTGTACCGCGGGTGCTGGGCCGGGCGGGAGCGCCGCGCCCTCGCGTGGCTGGGCTGGGCCGCGCTGCTGGCGCCTCTGTTGCTACTGGCCGTGTGGTGGACGCCGGAAACCCTGGCCGCGGGTTACGCCGGTCGGGACTTCACCCTGCAGGAGCGCGTCCTGACGCAGCTGCGCCTGCTCTGGCAATACCTCGGCTGGATGGTGTGGCCGGACATTAGCGCCATGGGTTTTCAGCACGACGACATCCCGCTTTCGCAGGGCTGGCTGCGCCCGGCAACCACGCTGGTGGCGGCCCTCGCCTGGCTGGCCGCTCTGGCGCTCGCCCTGCTGTGGCGGCGGCGGGCGCCCCTGCTATTGTTCGCACTGCTCTTCTATCTCGTCGGCCATGTGCTTGAGTCGAGTTTCTGGCCGCTGGAAATCGTTTACGAACACCGCAATTACCTGCCCAGCGTCGGCGTCTTTATCCTGCTCGCCGCGTTGCTGACTCGCGCCGTTGGCGCCCTACGCAGCACGCGCACGCTGCGCCCGCAACTGCTGCTGTTCGCTGTGCTGGCTGCGTGCGCGACCCTGCTGTTCCTGCGCGTGGTCACCTGGGCGGAACCGCTGCGCTTGAGTGCCGTAAACGCCGCCAATCACCCACAATCGTCCCGCTCCCAATTTTTTCTCGCCCAGTCACAACTGCGCGCCTATCAGTCTGGGCTGGAGGAAGGTGGTGAAAACCCCGCAAACCACCTGCTGCTGGCGCGCCACCATTTCGAGCTCATGTACCAGAATAATCCGCGGGACATAGCCGCGATCGTCATGCTTTACTACCTGGATCAGCATCACTTGCCCCAACTGCAGCAATACCAGGACTGGTTTGCGATACTCGAGGAACTCGCGCGTGATCGCCCCCTGCAGGCCTCGGACATCACCGCCCTCGAAACCCTGGTGGACTGCTTCATCGCGGGAGCCTGTGGCGATGACGGCGCACGCTTGCTGGCCCTGTTCGATGGACTGCAGTCGCGCTATCCGGAACGGATGAACCTGGCCCAGATGGGCTACCGTCTGCGGAAGAAAGCCGGGGCGCCGCTGGCGGAGCGGCTGGCTCTGCTCAATGAGATGCGGTCACGGCAGCCCGGGAGACGTGCGAACTTACCAGTACCTGCTCGAGGAGTACGTCGCGGCGGGCGACGTTGCGGCCCAGTATGAGACGCTGAAGGAATGGCTGCGCCATGATCCGGGCCGGCGCCACCTGGGCGCCATCCGACGAATGTTTGTGGAGCCCGGCAAGGCGTCCGCGGTGGCCGCACCGTGAGCCCCGGCGATACCGTGCGTGCGGCGCTGCCCGCCTGCCTGTTGGTGCTCCTGCTGGGCTGCGTGCTGTGGATTTACTACCCGGGCATCAACGGTCCGGCGCTGCTCGACGATTACAGCAGCCTGGGCGACCTCGGCGACCTGGCGGAAACGCCGGAGCAGTTCCTTGATTACGTGCTCGGCGACAACTCCGGCCCGCTGGGCCGCTGGGTCTCCATGGCCACGTTCGTCGCCGGCGAGTTTCTGGGTGGAGGCATCGCGGGCGCCAAGCTGGTGAATATCGTCATACACCTGGTGACCGGAGCGCTGGTTGCGTGGTTCTTCACGCTGTTGCTCGCGCCGCTGCGTGTGCCGGGGTATCGCGTCGCCGCGATACTCTGCGCCGGCCTGTGGTTGCTGGCCCCGCTGCAGGTCAGCACCGTGCTTTACCTGGTGCAGCGCATGGCGCAACTCGCGGCTTTGTTCGGTTTGTTGAGCCTCATCTGCTACCTGTATTGGCGCCGCAGCATCGGCTCCAATACGCCACGCTCACGGCTGGCTGATACTGAGCGTCTGCACGGGAGCGCTCGCCGTGTTCTCCAAGGAAAATGCGCTGGTCTGTCTGCCCATCCTGCTGCTCATGGAAGCCTTCTGGTTGCAGTTTCGGGATGCCGCAGGGCAGGAAATTTCCTGGCTGCGGCGCACCACCCTGGCACTGATCGCTGTGGGAGCAGTGGCAGTGTGTGTGCTGCTGGCGTCTCTATTGGGACACCTTTGGTGTACGCTACCATTCGCGCGAATACACTGTGATCGAGCGACTGTTAACCCAGTCGCGGGTGCTGTGGGATTACGTCGCCCAGTTCTACCTGCCGGACGTCGCCCGCCTGGGGATCTACCACGACGATGTGCCCCTTTCCACATCGCTGTGGCAGCCCGCCACCACACTGCCGGCAATTCTGGGCTGGCTGTCAGTGCTGGGCGCAGCGGTGCTGTCGTGGCGTTGGCGCGCGGGTCGTCGCCTCGCCTTTGGGCCACTGTTTTTCCTCGCCGGCCACAGCCTCGAATCCACAGTTTGGCCATTGGAGCTGTATTTCGAACACCGCAATTACCTGCCCGGCGTCGGTCTCGCACTGCTGCCACTCACAGTTTACGCGCTTTTGGCGGGTACCTGGCGGGAAGTGGCCAGGCCGCTGCAGGCCTGGATGGCCTGCCTGCTGATCTACCCGGCACTGCTCACCAGTTCGCAAGTCCAGATTTGGTCCAGCGCGCCGCTGCTGGCCTTTCAGCAGGCGAATGGGCATCCCGATTCCGCCCGGGCCAACGCGGAATTAGCGACACGTCTTGCGCAGGTAGGAGGGCGCGATGCGGCCCTGCGCTATTCCGCACTGGCGTACCAGTCGCGCCAGGCGTTCGCCGCGGCGGGTGACGAACACCACGGCGACTATATACTGCGCAACGTCGCCCTGGCGTGTATCGCCGGGAAACCCCTGTCTGCAGATGAGTACAGCGCGCTGGGGCGTGACGAACCTCAGCGCCCGCTGGGCTCCGTGGCGACCATGACTGTGGTGGTGCAGCTGTACCAGGACGGTGTTTGTCCCGACTTCGACTGGAACGGTTTTCTCGATCATCTGCAGGGCCTGTACCTGCAGCGATTCGATAAGCGCCAGGCATCGGTGAACATGTACCTCGCCCTCGGCACCCTGGCCAACGCAGCCCAGCGCTGGGAAGACGCCTATGGCTATACCGCCAGAGCGCTGGCCGAGCCGCCGCAAGGTAATCAAGCGCTGTTGATGATGCTACATTTCACCACTGCTCTGGGCCGGGAAGACGAGGCGCGAAAGCTGATTGCGCAGTTGCAAGCGCTGCAGATTGCGGGGAAACTGAATCGTCGCGAGCGCGACAATTTGGCGCTCTACCTGGAGAACTAGCGTGTGAAAGTGTCCATAGTCATACCGGCAAAAAACGAAGAGCTGGGCCTTGGCCACTCCTGCTGCCGCAGCTGACGCGGGAATATCCGGATGCGGAAATCATCGTGGTGAATGATGGCTCCACTGACAACACGGTGCAGGTTTGCCAGGCGGCGGGGGTGATACTGGTCACGCATCCGTATGCCAAGGGCAATGGCGCGGCGGTCAAATCCGGCGCCCGAGCTGCCACGGGCGAGTACCTGGTATTCATGGACGGAGATGGCCAGCACAAGGCCGCCGATGTCGGCAGGCTGTTGGCAAAAGTCGATGAGGGATATGACCTCGTGGTGGGAGCTCGCAGTGGCAGGGATTCACAGGCCAGTGTCGCACGCTGGAGCGCCAATGCCATTTATAATGGCTTTGCCAGCTGGATGGTAAACCGCAGGATTGATGACCTGACCTCGGGCTTTCGCTGCGTCCACCGCAGGAAGTTCCTGAGTTTCCTTTATCTTTTACCTAACGGGTTCAGCTACCCCACAACGTCCACCATGGCATTTTTTCGGGCCGGGTTATTCTGTTGGATTCGTGCCAATTGCTGTCTCCAGGAGACTGGGTAAAAGCCATATCAGTATGCTGAAGGACGGGGTGCGTTTTTTCCTGATTATTTTCAAAGTGGGTACGCTTGTACTCACCGCTAAAAGTGTATTTCCCCGCGGCAGTAATAACTACAGGCCTGGGCATCTTCAATTACGTGCTGACGATAATGAATAGCGGTCTTCGATTTACCAACGGTACCTCACTGTTGGTGCTCACCGGGGCAATCATGTTCCTGATCGGCCTGCTGTCGGAGCAGTTGACCAACCTGCAATTCAAGGACACGTCCAACTCGGGTGATCGGCGCGCGGGATAATCAGTCAGGTCGGTTATCGTGTTGTCCAATTTTTTACAGGCTGAGAGCCTGCTTCGCCTTGGCTTCCCGGCGCCGCGCATGTAACACCGGTTCAGTGTAGCCGCTGGGCTGTTGCTCGCCGAGGAAGACCAGGTCGCAGGCTGCCTGGAAGGCGATACTCCCATCGAAATCAGGCGCCATATTGCGGTAGAGCGGGTCGCCAGCATTCTGCTCATCCACCACTGCGGCCATCCGTTTGAGCGTGGCCAGGACCTGCTCTTTACTGCACACGCCGTGGTGCAGCCAGTTGGCGATGTGCTGACTGGAGATGCGCAGGGTGGCGCGGTCTTCCATCAGGCCCACGTGATTGATGTCGGGCACCTTGGAACAGCCCACGCCCTGGTCAATCCAGCGCACCACGTAACCGAGTATGCCCTGGGCATTGTTATCCAGCTCCCGCTGTATGTCGTGTGCGCTGAGGCCCGCAGCGCCCTTGAGTGGAATACACAGGAGGTCATCGAGTGAAGCGCGGCGCTGGCCCTGCAACGCTGCCTGGCGCGCGGCGACATTCACCTCATGATAGTGCATGGCGTGCAGCGTCGCCGCCGTGGGGGAGGGAACCCAGGCGGTACTGGCCCCGGCCTGTGGATGCGCGATCTTGTTTTGCATCATGTCGGCCATCAGGTCCGGCATGGCCCACATGCCCTTGCCGATCTGCGCCTTGCCTACCAGGCCGCAGCGCAGGCCGGTATCGACATTCCAGTCCTCGTAGGCAGTGATCCACGGCTCCTGCTTCATCGCGCCCTTGGGTGTCATGGCGCCCGCTTTCATACTGGTGTGGATCTCGTCGCCGGTGCGATCCAGAAAGCCGGTGTTGATAAACACCAGTCGCTCGCGGGCCATCCGAATACACTCCTTGAGATTGACCGTGGTGCGGCGTTCCTCATCCATGATGCCCACTTTCAGGGTGTTGCGCGCCATGCCCAGGGCGTCTTCGATACGGTCGAACAACTCACAGGTAAAGGCGACCTCATCCGGGCCGTGCATTTTGGGTTTCACGATATAGACGCTGCCCTGGCGCGAGTTGCGCGCGGCGCCTGTTGCCTTGTTCAGGTCGTGCAGGGCGATCATTGCGGTGAACATGCCGTCCATAATGCCCTCGGGAATTTCCGCGCCGCCTGCGTCGAGTATGGCCGGAGTGGTCATCAGGTGGCCCACGTTGCGCACGAACATCAGGCTGCGCCCGGGCAGGAGCAGCGTGCCGCCATCCGGTGTGGTGAAGCTACGATCTGCGTTGAGGCGACGGGTCATGGTCATGCCGCCCTTGTCAAAACGGTCCTCAAGATCGCCACGCATCAAGCCGAGCCAATTGCCATAAGCGACGGCTTTGTCTTCGGCGTCGACGGCGGCGACGGAGTCCTCACAATCCTGGATGGTCGTCAGGGCCGCCTCCAATACCACGTCCTTCACGCCGGCGGTATCGGTGGCGCCGATGGGACTGGTCGGGTCGATCTGAATTTCGATATGCAGGCCGTGGTGGCGCAGCAGGACACTGGCAGGCGCCGCCGCTGTACCGCAATAGCCGCGCAGCTGTTCAGGCTCGCGCAGCGTGCTCGCGGTGCCGTTGACCAGCGTTACCTGCAGCGCGCCATTGACTACCGCATAGACTTTGGCCTCGGCGTGACTGCCTGCGGCGAGCGGACAGTGGCGATCGAGGAAATTCCTGGCGTAGGCGATGACCTTGTCGCCGCGCACCGGGTTGTAGGCGCCGGCGCGCTGCGCGCCGCCGTGCTCGGGAATGACATCGGTGCCGTACAGGGCATCGTACAGGCTGCCCCAGCGCGCATTGGCCGCATTGAGTGCGTAGCGTGCGTTCATCACCGGCACGACCAGTTGCGGCCCGGCGAGCGTGGCGACTTCCTCATCTACGCCCGTGGTGCTGATATGGAAGTCCGGTCCTTCGGGCAGCAGGTAGCCGATGTCCTGCAGGAAAGCCTTGTAGGCGCTGCGGTCGTAGTCAGGTCCCGGATTGGCCAGGTGCCAGGCATCGATCCTGGCCTGCAGATCCTCACGCGTTTGCAGCAACGCCCGGTTGCGCGGACCCAGGGTGTTTACGATAGATTCCAATCCCTGCCAGAACCGGGCCGGCGTCGACGCCCGTGCCGGGGGCAATGTCCTGCTCCAGAAGTTGGTGGAGAACCGGTGCAATCTGCAAACTGCCCTGCCGGACGCGATCAGTCATGGTGAGACCTCTTGTTTAACGACAACCACGGCCAAGCCCGTGATGCAACGTGGGTGATTTTAAGTGGCGGACGCAGATTTGGCTAATCAATCACTGCAATCATTGGGATTGTAACGGTGAATGCTGTTACGGCGTTGCCTGTTGCCCATCGAGTTCCCTGGCGGTGTCGGCAATCAATTTGCGCAGCCATTTATTGCCGGGGTTGTGCTGGAGCAATGGACTCCAGGCCATCTTCAGTTCCAGCGGCGGAATGGCCAACGGCGGCTCGCGCAATACCACCCGCGGGTTGTTCAGATTGAGTTGCGCGGCCCGGGTTGGCAGCGTGACGATGAGGTCATTCTGTTCGGCCAGCGTCATGGCCGCCTGGTAGTGCCGGGTGAACACCCGTATCTGACGCTTCTTGCCCAGCTTGTTCAGGGCGACGTCGACCCAGCCCAGTCGCTGCACGTCGCCGGGGTCCACGCCGACGCCGACGCCCATGCCGGTCTTGGAGACCCACACATGGTTGGCCTTGAGATAATTCTCCAGGGTGAAATCTGCGAGTACCGGATTGTGGGGGCTGAGCACACAGGTGAAGCTGTCGTTCCACAGGTGGATCTGGTGGAAGGACTGCGGCATGGAGTCGAAACGGTTGATGACCATATCCACCTTGCCGCGCTCCACATCCAGAAAACTCACGTCCGAGGGCGTCATGATGTCCAGGGTCAGGCCCGGCGCCAGGGTGCGCAGTTTTCCCAGCACGCTGGGCAGCAGCGTGGACTCCGCATAGTCGCTGGCCATGATGCGAAAAACGCGCTGCGCACTGGCGGGTTCAAAGTTCCCGCGCGGCTGTACCGCCTGGTCGATTTTGCTCAGCACGTCGCGCACCATAGGTTCCAGCTCCAGGGCGCGTTCGGTGGGAGTCATGCCCTCACTGGTCCTGACCAATAGCGGGTCATTGAACAGCTCGCGCAAGCGGCGCAGGCCATTACTCATGGCGGGCTGTGACAGGCTGAGCTGGTTGGCGGCCCGGGTGACATTGCGTTCGCGCAACAGCGCATCCAGGTAGACCAGCAGGTTAAGATCAATCCGATTCACTTTCACACGCTACCCCAAATTCACTATGTGAATGCTAATTCTACTAAGCATTGGCCGAGGGAATTATACGCACAATGTCGCGATTGCCAATCCCGTGCCGCAGATTTCTCTGGTGTGGACGCGCCATGGCGGCGGTGCCAGTCGGGTTGGCGCAGGGACTACAGTATACTGCGCAACATCTACTGACCTTCTGGAGTTCCCATGACCACGATTTCTACCCCTGACCTGTCTGATGCGGCACCCGAGGTTGGCGTTATCGAATTGCCCTTGCGCAACTTCGGGCAAATCACGCAGTTTGGCGGACAGGCCGTCACCATCGCGTGTCACGAGGACAACTCGCTGCTGAAACACTGTGTGGAGGAGCCGGGACACGGTCGCGTGATCGTAGTGGATGGCGGCGGCTCCCGACACCGTGCCCTGCTGGGCGATATGCTGGCGGCGAAGGCGGCGGCCAATGGCTGGGCCGGGGTAGTGATCAATGGTGTCATACGCGATGTGGATGAAGTCGGCCGCATTGCACTCGGTGTGCAGGCACTGGGCAGCCATCCCGTCAAGTCAGAAAAACGGGGTGTGGGGCAGCGCGATATCGACCTTCATATGGGCGGCGTGGTGATTGCCCCCGGTGATTATGTCTATGCCGACAACAACGGTGTCATTGTCAGCAAGCGGCCGCTGCTGTAAGGGACTTTTATGGCGACGCTATCGCCTACAGCAGGCGCATGGACAGATCCAGCGCCTTGCAATCCTTGGTCAGGGCGCCGATGGAGATAAAATCCACGCCCGTTTGTGCAATCGCCAACAATGTACTCTCGGTGACGTTGCCGGAGACCTCCAGTTCGACGCGTCCATGCGCGAGCTTGACGGCGGCCGCAATCTGCTCCAGAGAAAAATTATCCAGCATCACCCGGTCGCAGTCCGTGGCCAGTGCCTGCTCCAGCTCCGCAAGGTTTTCCACTTCCACTTCCACGGGCTTTCCCGGCGCGTATTTCCGGGCGGCATCTACGGCTGCCGCAATTGTGCCACAGGCGGCGATGTGGTTTTCCTTGATCAGGAAAGCGTCATACAGTCCGATGCGGTGATTGTGGCATCCACCGCAGCGCACCGCGTACTTCTGCGCGTCGCGCAATCCCGGGATGGTCTTACGCGTATCCAGCAACTTTACTGCGGTGCCAGACACCAGATCAGCGTAGCGGCGGCAAATCGTGGCGGTGCCGGATAACAACTGCAGAAAGTTCAGGGCGCAGCGCTCGCCGGTCAGCAAACTGCGTGCGGCTCCCTGGGCGGTAAACAGTACATCCCCTGCGCTGACACCCTGTCCATCCTCACACAGCCATTCAATGCGCACCGCAGAATCGAGCTGTGCAAATACAGCATCCACCCAGGCCCGGCCACAGAGCACCCCGTCCTCCCGGGTAATAACACGTGCTGTAGCGTGTGACTGTGGGGCGATGAGCGCGGCAGTGATATCGCCGCTTCCTACATCCTCCGCCAGGGCAGCGCGCACATTGCGCTGTACCACAGCAGGGTCGGGGGCGATTATGTCGGGCTTTGTCTGAGGCATATGGCAGGGATTTACCGCGAACGAGAGCGGCGATTGTAGCAGCTACCTGCGTCCGCTGTTAATCCCGGTGGCCGCGGCATGACGATCTCCAGCCCGGAGCACATTCGAGGTAGACTGTACGCTGAGCAATGTTGTACCCGGGACTGGCAGGAATAAGCGCAGGCATGCACTACACACTGGAAGATGGCTGGTTGCAGCAGGCGCGCAGAGTGCCCTCGCCGAATTGCGGGCCGCGGCCGACGTGCCTGTGAGCCGGAATTACTGGTGATTCACAATATCTCGCTGCCGCCGCGCTGTTATGGCGGTGATTGTATCGAGCGATTTTTTACCAATCGACTGGATTGGGACGAGCACCCTTACTTCGAGGAGATTCGCGGCGTCGAAGTTTCCGCGCACCTGTTGATACAGCGCACCGGTGAGTTGCTGCAATTCGTCAACTTTGGTGAGCGCGCCTGGCACGCGGGCCAGTCCTGCTACCAGGGTCGCGACAACTGCAATGATTTCAGTATCGGCATAGAGCTTGAAGGGTCGGATGATGACCCCTACACCGATGCGCAGTATGCGGCCCTGTCAGCAGTAACGGCTCTGCTGATACGGCACTATCCCGCCATTGGCGCGCATCGAATCGTGGGCCACAGCGATATCGCGCCGGGACGCAAAACAGATCCGGGACCAGCCTTTGACTGGGCGCGTTATCGACGGCTACTGCACGAATAACCCTGCGCGTTTTTTTCCTGCCATCAGCGCATATTTCCACCGGGCTGCTAAGCTGTAGCGTAAGCACCAGACATTTTGAACCAGTACACTGGACGACGAACTGCCATGCTGACGCCCGCTGACTCTGATCTGACATGGCCATCGATCATCGCCTCCCTGGCGGGTAAATACGCTGCGCAGGATCTCGTGTTGACCATTATTTTTCACCCGGACACCTCTCGCATCGGGCACAGGGCGGTGTTGCCCCGCCAAACGGGTAACGTCCCGTCGATCCTGGGGCGCTGCGGTCCGGCTCTTCAGTGGGCCCGATGGGCAAGGCCCGCTCCCGCTCGAAGACCGTCACATCAGCCGCAGCGCGCTGCAATTTATGTCGTGCAGGGCAAGCGCCTGACCATTAGCCGTTTGGAAGCGTCCAGTCGCTGTCGTGTAGGCCCCGACGAGTTGTACGACAGTGTGGAACTGGAGTGGGAACAGTTGCGCACGGGGATCCCGCTGTTATTGGGCCACAGCATCGTGCTGCTGTTGCGCTTGGGACACAGTCGTGTTCCTGCCGCCACCGGCTCTGGATGTGACACCCTGTTGCGCGGCAGCAGTACCTGCATGGCAGGTATCAGGGAGCAGATTGCCCGGGTTGCCGAGAGTGATCTCGATGTTCTTGTTCGCGGCGAAACGGGCACCGGCAAGGAGTTGGTTGCCGCAGCCATCCACCGTGCCAGTCGTCGGGCGGCGGCGCCCATGGTGAGTGTCAATATGGCAGCGATTCCAGGCGAACTGGCCGCAGCAGCCTTGTTTGGCAGTGCCCGCGGCGCCTTCACCGGTGCCGACCGGACGCTCCCGGGTTACTTTGAGCAGGCGCAGGGCGGCACCCTGTTCCTGGACGAGATCGGCGATACGTCAGCACAGGTGCAACCGCAGTTGCTGCGCGCTCTGCAACAGCGCGAAATACAGGCAGTGGGCGGCGTCATACGGCGGGTGGATGTACGCGTCATTTCCGCCACGGACGCCGTCCTGGAGGGTGAGAGTTGCGATTTTAAAGTGGCATTGCGCCACCGCCTCGGAGCCTGCGAGATCGTACTGCCGCCACTGCGTGAACATCCGGAAGATATCGGCGAGCTGTTGCTGTATTTCCTGCAAGAGAGCGCAGCAGGGATTGGGCGCATTGCATTGTTACCGCATGCGCAGAGTCCTGCGACCAATATTGCGGCCTGGGCTGTGCTGTTTTTCAACTTCCTGTGTTACCGCTGGCCTGGCAACGTGCGGGAGTTGGCCAACTTCGCCCAACAGGTAGTGCTGGCCAGTGAGCAGGTACCTACCCTGAATGAAAATCTGCAGGCGGCTCTGGTGCGACCGCGTGGTAATCCGCCAGCTGCTCCTGGACAACTGCCGCGCCGCAAAATGCAGGATATCAGCGATGAGCTTTTCGACCAGGCCATGATTGTGCAACGGGTGCGAGCCCCTGCGGGTGGCGCGGCAACTGGGCGTCTCCCGGGCCGCGGTATATCGCCGCATCGAAGAGTCGCGCTGTTTTCGCCTGGCCAGCGACATACCATCAGACGAGTTGCAGCGCGTGTTGACGGAGCACGGGGATGATAGCGTGGCAGTCGCCCGGCACCTGCGTGTGTCTATTAATAGTTTGCGCGTCCAGTTGGGCAAATTGCCGTCCTGGTCGGCACTGAGCGCACGTTGTGGACAACCACGTGGGACCGTATCGTATCGTCCGCTTGATCAATCGGGGCGGGCAGGGCAGTGTCTACCTGGGGCATGACAAGCGATTGCATCGCAGGGTGGCGATCAAGATTTACTCCCTGCCCCCGACGCGCCGCGCGCGCAAGCAACTGCTGCGCGAAGCGCGACTGGTGGCCAGCATCCAGAGCCCCAAAGTCGTACAGATCTACGATGTGATCGAGTCCAGCTCACACCTGGCTCTGGTCATGGAGTACGTGCCAGGGTGCAACCTGGAGGAATTCCTGACGGCGGTGCGTCCCTCCCTGGCCAGTGTGGTGACAATCGGCGCGGATATCGCCGGTGCCCTGGCGCTGGCGCGGCAGCAGCATATCGTTCACGGTGATGTGAAAGCGGGCAATGTTCTGATTACCGAGTCGGGGCGAGCCAAGCTCACCGACTTCGGGATTTCCAGGATGTCCGGTGCAGGCGCGTCACTGCAGTGGGCGGCGGGGAGTTTTTCCGCGCTGTCGCCGGAGCAGTTTCTCGGCCAGCCCCTGGACGAACGCGCGGACCTGTTTGCCCTGGGCAGTTTGTTATACCGCATGTTGAGCGGTGAACAGCCATTTTTTCGCGATGGTGGGATTGATCCGGAATTGCTGCTGAAACGCTCCCCTCGACCGCTGCGCGATGTCGTGGGTGCCGAGGTGGAGTTGCCTGAGCCGTTGGTTGAGGTCATTGCCGCACTGCTGGAAAAGGATCCGCAGCACAGACCCGCCAGCACGCGTCCTGTGCGGCAGGTGTTGCACACTGTCCTGCGCGGGCTCCCGATGTCGTCAGGCAATAGTCTGGCGCGTGAGGCGCGACCCTATTTTCGGCGCGAGTCACCGGAGGATATACCACTGCTGATACCCAGGGACCTCGGCCAGCAGGGGCGCTCCGCGCTGGTACCCTCCGGTACGCGCGCCGCCCGGTTCTGGCATTGGCTCAAAGCCCTGCGTTGGCCCGCCCGCAGTGCTGCCGCGTTGGCTGTTGCTGGCGCATGGCCGGTGGGTCGCTGGCGCTTGCCCTGCACAGCACAGTGACGCCGGTGCGGTTCGCGCAGCCGCTGACGTCCGTCGGCCCGGATATCGAACTGCCGCTGGAAGTTTCCCGCACCTGGCTGATCGAGGAGGTGAAGCAGGCCCTCAGTGGGCGCTTTGCCAATCTTCAGGTCGTCGGTCCGGTGGGTGCAGCTCCCAGAACGACGCTGTATTCCGGCGGCGAACCAAAGCCCTGGCGCGAGTCACCGGAGCAGGTATTCCAGATGGCCCTGCGCTGTGTCGAAGGCCTGTGTGTGTTCGCGATCAGCCGGGAGCAGGCGGGCGCACGCTTCCACCAGCAGGGCGTGTTGTTTCCCGATATGACACTGCAGCAGTGGCAGGATATTGTGCACAGCACTACGCTGGCGCTGTACCGCTGATTCACACCAGGGCCACCGAGCAGGCCAATACCATCTGGGACAGAAAATACAGTGGCGTCCCCCACACGCCATGCAGTCGCGAGGCGGGTTGTATAAACTGGCGCCGCGCCACCGCCAGGTCAGAGCAGGCAAAACCCCAGGCGCCCCCGATGATCAACAACGCGGCCGGTTGACCTGCTGTGAGTCCCGCGCACAGCAGCATCGCAGTGATCACCAGGATGTACAGCGTCACGGGAATTTGCATTGCTTTATTGACGTGGGGTGTCAGCCAGCGCCATACCACAACCAACAACACCAGTGCGGGCAGGCTGCTTATGGCGAGGCCCACGGGATTCGCTGGCAGTTGCAAAAAGGCCACTGCGAACAGCAGGTGACCGCAGAGAAAGGCCGTCAGGCCAGCCAGAAAGCTGCGTTCGCTCGTCGGGCATCAACAACAGGTCGCCCACCATGCAGAAAATCAGGGCGGCGAGCAGCCAGTTGCCATACGCTGTGCTGGTCGCGTCCAGGGATACGGCCAGCCAGACGAAAGCGGCTGCGGCCAGGGGCTTGAAAATGTAACGCCCGGCCCGTATCTCGCGAAAATCACAGAGCACCAGCGCGAGCACTGCGATACAGGACAGTGCGGCGGGCGGCAGTACGCTTGCCAGCGGCAGGGAATCAGTGATCACGGTTTTTTATACTCTCCACTTTTTATGGTTTCCAGTAGCGCCCTGTTGTGCGGGGCATCGATGCCATGCTGCGTCGGCCACTTGTAGCAGGTAGCCGGTGATGTAGTCAATTTCTGTGCGCCGCCCGCGCTCTACATCCTGCAGCATGGAGGAGCGGTTGCCCGCGGTGCCCGCAATCACAGCGGCCACCTTTTGCTGCAGTGTCGCAGCGACATCGGCGTAGCCCGCCGCACGGCTAATCTGTGCGATTTCATCACACAGCGTGGCGACTTCAGCTGCCAACTCCCGGCGCCGGGCCAGTTCACCGTTAGCGCAACCGTGTACAGCGGTCAGCGGATTGATGATGCAGTTGACCGCCAGTTTCGACCACAGCGCCGTGGCAATATTTGCAGTCCCACACGCACGGGTGATGGCGCCGTCCCACTGGCCAAACCAGGCTGGCGGCTGTTGTTGCCCCTGGCGCCCGATACGGGTCTCCCCGCGACCGGCGTGGCGTATATGTTGCGGGGCGACGGTGTAGGCGCCCTCGGTGCTGGTGCCGCAAAAAATATCCAGCTGTGGCCAGTCCTCGCCCAACTGCTCGGCCAAACCCATGCCGTTGACCAGCAGCAGCACCACGCTGTCTTGTGCCAGCAGGTGAGCGATGCCGGCCACTGCCGCGCGCACATCGTAGGCCTTGGTGGTGACCAGCAGATGGGAGATCACCTCGCGGGTCGTCCGGTGTGATAACGCGCACCTGCTGTTCGCTGCGCGTACCGCCGCGCTCCACGACCAGTGGCAGGGATTTCTGTTGTACGCCACGGCGCATCACCAGCGTGGTTTGGCAGCCGCTGCACTGCAGCGCGTGGGCGTACAGGCAGCCCATCGCACCTGCGCCCAGTACGTGCCAGTGTGGCTTTCCCGCGGTCAAAACGCGCGATCGTGGTATTGAAAACTGGTCGCAGCGCATTACTATGTCACTCCTGTTTTGCGCGCTTAGGGAGTGACACACTATGCCATCGTTTGATGTTGTTTCGGAAGTGGATATACACCAGTTGACCAATGCAGTCGACCAGGCCGCCAGGATTGTCGGCAACCGGTTTGATTTCAAGGGTGTGGATGCATCCTTTGTACGTGAAGAGCGCAGCGTGGTGCTCACCGCTGAAGCAGAATTTCAGGTGAGCCAGATGGAAGATATGTTGCGCAGCGCATTGATCAAGTGTGACATTGACCCGGGCGCCATGGACTGCGGTGAAATACAGACCTCCGGCAAAGTGGTGCGCCAGACGATAGTGTTGCGCCACGGCCTGGACAGCGCCCAGTGCAAGTCCATCGTCAAACGGATCAAGGACGCCAAGATGAAAGTCCAGGCCCAGATCCAGGGTGACCAGGTGCGGGTGACGGGAAAAAAGCGCGACGATCTGCAGCAGGTCATGGCACTGTTGCGCCAGGAAGAGTCAGGCCCGCCCCTGCAGTTCACCAACTTTCGCGACTAGATGGAGCGCTGCGCCAGCATGTTTACCAACGCGCTGGATTTTTCCTCGATCGCGCTCGGCTCCAGCACTGGTTTGTCCAGCGCCAGGTACCACAGCAGTTCCAGATAACGGTAGATGCAGCCGTACTGGTGCAGCATATCCCGTTCTCTCTCGTCTGCTGCCCGGCCCAGGTAGGCGTGAAGCAAGGCCTCAGTGTCCGGCGCCGACAGTGAGTCGCCGTTTATCACCACCGCGATGTCGTACCAGGGACTTGCCATGGCAGCGTATTCCCAATCGATGGCCCAGAGCCGACCGGCGCTGTAGATTCGGTTAGCGCGCAACAGGTCGTTGTGGCATAACACCCTGTCTCCGGGTTGCCGACTCATCGCCTGCAACTAGCGCTGCCACTTTCCGATGGCAGTCGCGCAGGTCGTCGCCCAGCGCCCGGCCCCGGTGTTCAATCTGCTTTTCATAGCGCAGTATGCGCTCTCCCAGATCCAGGCGGTGATGCCTGGCGGGCAGACGGTGTATGGCACGCAGCAATCGCGCCACGTCGGCAACCTGTACAACCGTGTGCATCCTCGGGTGCGAGGTAGTCACAGACCAGGCTGCCCAACTCGGGGTTGCAGTAGCGCGGAGTGGGTGCCAGGCCTGCCCTGTGGGCCGCCTCCAGCGTGCGCCATTCAGTCTGGCGGCTCAGCCCGTGGGCCGACGGGTTAAGCCCGTCTATGCGTACCACGAAATGCTGCTGTGCCTGGACCAGCACGCTGAAATTGCTGACACCCGGGGTCAGGACTCTTACCACCTCCGGGGCGCTGGTCAGAGCTGGGGCGCAGTGCCACTGGGACCACTGTGCGAGGGTTTGCTCCAGTTTCAGCTGGATGTTGCGCGGCAGTGCGAAAGTCATGGGCATTGCCCCTCAGGATTGCATCGAGAGTATAGGACGCTTACACTCGTTATCAAATAAGAACAGGCTCAGGTCTGTGCTGCGGCCGGGTGCAATGTGGGTATATTGAATGGCGGATGATTCCAGTCCGGGAGGAGGTCAGGGGGAGGAGATACAGGGTGCTCCACCGGTAATCTCGCGCGCGGAGCTCAGAAAAACCAGGCTGAGTGAAACGCTCACGATCAACCGCTACCTGTACCAGCAAACGCAGCAAATGGAACTCATGCTGCTGGAAGCTCCGGACTTGCAGGCCCTGTTTGAAATTCTCCTGGTCGGCCTGCCCCGGCATTTCGGTTTTCGGGTTTCAGAATTGTGGTTGTACGATCCCGAGGACATCCTGGCTGGCACCCTGGTCGGCGCACAGCGCTACGGCCAGAGTCTGCAATTACTGAATGACGTTTTTCCCATGCAGGAGTTGTATGAACTGGAGCCTGATATTGCACTGATTGATGCCACCGATTCCCGTATGTTCCAGGTACTCAAGTCCGAGCACGGTATCGATTACGCCCTGCTAATGCCGTTGCTGGACTCCGGCCGTATGATAGGCAGCCTGCACATGGGCCTGCAGGACGACTCGCTGCAGTTGTCTGAGGCGGAAGAGCACCTGCTGGCCCACCTGGCGACGATCATCTCCTGCTGCTTCAGGGCGGCAGTGAGTCGCCAGCAAATCTCCGCAGTTGACGCTGCTGGATCCGCTTACGCAGATCAGCAATCTGCGCGGCTTTGGGCGGGACATCGCCCGGGAAATTGCCCGGGCCAGGCGCGCGGCAAAGCCCGTTACCGTGTTGCTGATCGAAATTGACGAGTTTGAAGATCTCTACCAGAACTATGGTGAACGGCGCGGCCAGTTTGTGATCCGGAAGGTCGCCGAAAGACTTTCCTCTAACCTGCGGGCGACCGATTTGTTGGCGCGCTTGGGGATGCCGAAGTTCGCGGTGATTCTCCCCGGTAGCGGCGAGATGGTGGGTCAGGAGATCGCCGAACGGATGCGCAAGGATATAGAGGATTTTTCCATCGACGACGGGCGCGGTGCCGTATTGCAGGTCTGCATCAGTGCTGGCCTGGCAACCTGGGAGCCGCAGCAGTTTCCCGCTGTGGATATGCCGCAACTGGCCCGGCAGTTGGAAGCCGTGGGTAACAAGGCGCTGGATGATGCCAGGTCCCGGGGCGGTAACTGTGTGGCGCAATCCCGTCTCAGTACCATGGTTCTCTGAGGATGCGCAGTGAATAAGCTTGATGCGCTGTTTGCAAGTAACCGGGAGTGGGCCCACAGTGTCAAAACCAGCGATCCCCTGTTTTTCGAAAAACTCGCTGCCCAGCAAAATCCCGAATACCTTTGGATAGGATGTTCCGACAGCCGCGTGCCGGCTAACCAGATCGTTGGACTGATGCCCGGTGAAATATTTGTGCATCGCAACGTAGCCAATATGGTGGTGCACACGGATTTCAACTGCCTCACTGTATTGCAGTACGCGGTCGATGTGCTGAAGGTCAAGCATGTGATGGTGGTGGGACATTACGGCTGCGGCGGTATTGTCGCGGCGTATGAAAACGCCGATAACGGGCTGATCGATAACTGGCTGCGCAATATCAAGGATGTGCAGCACCGCTACCGGACGCGGATCGAGGCGATACAGGACAAGGAGAGGCGCCTGAATCTGCTGTGTGAGCTCAACGTTATGACCCAGGTGTCCCATGTCTGTCATACCACCATCGTGCAAAACGCCTGGCAGCGCGGCCAGCCGCTGGCGGTGCACGGCTGGGTGTACAGCCTGAAGGACGGTCTGCTGAAGGATCTCGACTGTACGGTGGATCGGGCAGATCAAATTGCCGACGCCTACCGCGTTATGCCCTGACCATACCAGGGCTGCCGGGTGACTCTGGAACAACGACTCGCGCGACTGGAAGCCATCGAGGCTATCCGGCAGTTGAAGGCGCGCTACTTTCATGCCTGTGACAACAAACAACCGGATGTGGTGCGCGAGTGTTTCCCTGCCGGGCCGATCGACTTGCGCTATGGCCGCATCGGCAACTTCAGCGACCGCGAGCAGATGTTGGAGGTGTTTACCGCACTCGCCTGCCAACCGCATATCGTGGAGATGCACCACGGCCAGAATCCCCGCATCGAGGTGCACGATGCTGACAACGCCACGGGTATCTGGGGTCTATACTATTACCTGATCGACACCCGGCGGCAGACAGTGACGCAGTTGGCCGGTTGCTACGACGATGCCTACGCGCGTCTCGACGGCCAGTGGCTCATCACTCGGTCGTACTACGAGGTGACGTCCACCCAGATATTCGACCTCTCGGAAGGTCTGGCACGGGTCATCTTCGCCGGTGCAGCGGCACCGGTGGCACTGGACGATCCGAACCAGCAGGCGGGTTGAGCAGCAGGCCGGTAATCATTAGCAGAGGTGGCGCCGTTGAATTTTGAGCATCTATTGTCCAGCGGACGCATCGGCTCGCTGGAGTTGCGCAACCGCATCATCATGACGCCCATGGGCACCAACCTGTCCGAGGCCGACGGCCACTGCGGTGAGCGTATCCAGGCCTATTATGAGGCTCGCGCAAAAGGCGGCGCGGGTATGCTGATTGTCGGTGTGGCGTCGATTGCCTGGCCGTCGGGCGCCTGCAATCCCAACCAGGTCGCAATCTCCTCCGATGAATTCCTGCCCGGCCTGCGTGCACTTGCAGCGCGGATCAAACAGCACGGCGCGCGCGCGGCGATACAATTACAGCACGCCGGCAAGGTGGCGGTGTGTGATATCGCCGCGGGCCGCCCCATGCTGGTGCCCTCCATTCCCCATAATTCGCGCGATGAAATGAGTGCTGCGCTGACGCCCGAGGAAATGGCCGCCTTCGTCAAGTCCTATACCAAACAAGGGGCGCGGGTCGAGTACAAGGTGGCTGATCGGGACGATATTCGCGAACTGACTGAGCGCTTTGCCGAGCTGCCGAGCGTGCCCGGCGCGCCGGGTTTGACGGCGTCGAACTGCACGCGGGGCATGGTTACATCCTGTCCGAGTTTCTGTCGCCCCATGTCAATCACCGCGAGGACGAATACGGCGGCTGCCTGGAAAACCGTGCACGCTTGCTGGTCGAGGTCATCCGGGCGGTCAAGGCCAGGGTCGGCAGCGACTTTCCCGTGTGGTGTCGCATCGATTCCATCGAGTACAGAACGCAGGGCGGCATTTGCCTCGCTGATGCGGCGGCCACGGCGGTGTTGGCTGAAGCCGCCGGTGCCGATGCCATCCACGTCAGTGCTTACGCCAACCCGTCCTCCGGTGCGGCCTTCACCGAGGCACCGCTGGTGCACCGTCCCGGTGGCTACCTGTCTTTTGCCGCCACCATCAAGGCCGGGCTGCGTATCCCCGTGATTGCCGTCGGGCGGATTGAACCGGAGGTCGCCGAGCAAGTATTGCGACGCGGCGATGCCGACTTTATCGCCATGGGTCGCAAATTGCTGGCCGACCCGGAACTGCCGAATAAACTGCAGCGCGGCGCGATCGAGGCTATCCGCCCCTGCATTTACTGCTATACCTGCGTCAGTCGCATCTTTGTCAACGACCACGTGCGCTGTGCCGTGAATGCTCGCACCGGCCATGAACACAATGTGGTGATTCTGCCTGCGGCGCAACCTCGGCATGTGCTGGTGGTGGGCGGCGGTCCTGCCGGTATGGAAGCGGCCCGGGTGGCGGCCCTGCGCGGCCATCGGGTGACGCTGGCAGAGCAGGGTGCCGACCTCGGGGGCACGGTCTTTTTTTCCTCCATCGTGTACCCGGAAAATGGCAAGCTCATCACGTATCTCGCTGGGCAGCTGCGGCAACTGGGCGTCGACGTGCAACTGCGTACGCGGGTCACCAGGGAGTTCCTGCTGGCGCTGGCTCCCGCCGCAGTGGTGGTGGCGACCGGCGCGCGGCGCGATGCACCGCCCATCCCCGGTACTGGTCAGGCCCATGTGTTCAGCGGCGACGAGTTGCGTGCCCTGATGACCGGCAGCGACCCCGCTGCGGTAAACGACTCAGCCGTCCGCGACAAATTGCCATGGTGGCAGGGTGTGCTGCTGCGCCTGGCCGGCTTGCTGCGCATCACGCGCAATGCCCGGTGGTTGCGCCGCCTCAGCTACTGGTGGATGCCGGTCGGCAAACAGGTGAGTATCGTCGGTGGCGGCCTCGTCGGTCTGGAGTTGGCCGAGTTCCTGGCCGAGCGCGGTCGCCAGGTCACGGTGATCGAGGAGGGCGAGAAATTTGGGACAGAACTGGCCATCGTGCGGCGCTGGCGGGTGCTGGAGGACTTGCAGCAGCTGGGCGTGGTAATGATTAACAAGACCCGCGTGTCGAGCATCAAGGCTCACTCTCTGGTGTTGCACGGCGCTGGCGATGAAGTGGCGATAGACGCCGACACCGTCATTCTGGCCAGCGGCGCCACGGGCGATTTATCCCTGGCCGACCTGAGCCGCGAGCTGGGTTTTGAAACCCATGTGGCGGGCGACTGCGCCGGGGTGTCCTACATCGAGGGCGCCATACACAGCGCACACGCCGTCGGACGGGCGCTGTAGGTATCGCAGTGTCGCCACAGCGTCTGCGAGAGGAGTAGGGGATGAATACTTTATTGCTGGTGCTGCTGCTGATTTTTGGCGGCGTCGCGTTGATGGTGGTGTTGGGTGAACGCTTTGCACAGCCCGCAGACCCGCAGCGCCTGCGCCAGCTGCAGCGTTGGCTGTTGCCCCTGGTGGGGCTGATGCTGGTGTTGTCCCTGGTGCAGCACTACCTTTAGAAGCTGTACCGAACCGTCACACCGTAGGTGCGCGGCGCTTCCAGAAACTCTGCCAGCGTGCCGGTGAAAGTAATCGGCGCTGCCGTTTGCGCGGAGTAGGCTTCATCAGTGATGTTCTTCACCCACAGGGCGGCGTCCCAGTTGTCGTTGCGCCACCCAAGGCGTGCATTCCATAGTGACTTGTCCTGCTCGGTTTCGGGCGGTTGGTAGGTGGCGTTGGCGAAGTGATCGCCCATGAAACTGTAGTCGACTCGCAAGTACGTCATGCCATCCGCCAGCGGGAGCAGAAGTGTTGATGCCAGGTTGCCGGTCCATGTGGGCGCAAAGGGCACATCAAAATCCTCGAGTAAGCCCTTGGTGTACTGCGCATCCAGGTACTGCAGGCCGCCATCCAGCATCAGGTTGGCCAGCGGCATTGCGGAAATATTCAGGTCGACACCCTGGCTGGTGCCCTCAGCGGCATTGCTCACAAAGAAGCCGGTGCCCACCGGATTCTGTGCGATAAACTGCAGGTCCGAAAACTCGGTATAAAACGCCGTGGCATTGATTTGCAATTGATCATCCAGCACACGTGACTTGATGCCCAACTCGTAGTTGGTGCTGTCTTCCGGTTCGAATTCCCGCGGCGCGCCCTCGCCTGCCACGCCGTTAAAACCGCCCGACTTGGTGCCGCTGGTCACCGAGGTGAAAAGCATGATCTCCGGTGCGACGAAATAACTCAGGTTGGCAAGGCCGGTGAAACCGTCATCGCCGCGATTGAAGTCTTCATCCACCGGGCCATAAGCCGCATCTACCAATACCGGGATGCCGGAAGCGGGATTCTGGGCGGCGAAGGAACTGGAAAACGTGGTGACCAGGAAATCCGCATCCTTGTTTTCATTTGAGTAGCGCCCGCCCAGCGTCAGCGCCAACTCGTCGGTGAAGTTGTAGGTGGTCTGTCCGAACAGTGCCAACGTGTCCGTCTCCCAGGTGTTGTCAATGGTGATGTAATCGCCCGGTTGCGCAGCCAGCGCCACTGCGGGGGAGAGCGCGACAGTACCGACGGTGAGCACATCATTGCCCAGCACGGTAAACGCACTGCCGTCGCCGCGCGTATTTTTTTCATGCGCAGCATAAAGGCCCACCAGGTACTGTAGCGGGCCATCGAGCTCGCTGGTCAGGCGCAGTTCCTCGGACCAGGCGTCGCCGGAATACTTATCATCAATGATATCCAGCACATCGAGCTGGGAGCGATCGCCGTCGGTATCGGTGCTGTAGTCGTACTGGTTCCAGGCGCTGAGGGAGGTGATAACTCCCCACTCCAGATCGTATTCGAGTTTGGCAGTGAGCATGTCAGCGTTCAGTTCGAACCTGGAGTCGACATCGACGCTGTTTTTCCAGTCAAACGCATCATTTTTCGGGATGGGCAGACCCTGCGCGGCCAATTGATCGGTGATCGCCGCGGTTTGAGTCGCGTCGGCGGCGCAACAACTGGTGTCGCGGTCAACGTGGCTGCCGGTTAGCAGCACACTCAGTGCGTCGCTCGCCTGCCACAGTAGTTTGCCGCGGGCGTTCCAGTCGGTGGCCGCGTTCAGGTCATCGCCGCCGGGATTTTTCATCCAGCCATTTTCGTCATGCCAACTGCCGGAGAGCCGGTAGGCCAGCGTGTCATTGAGCGGGCCGCTGGCGGATGCCACGTAGCGTTGATTGTCATAGTTGCCCAGTGTGCCCTCGACGAAACCCTCGTTCTCCTCGGTATTGGGGTCCCTGGTAATCACGCTGACCACACCCGCATTGCTGTTCTTGCCGTACAGCGTGCCCTGCGGGCCCTGCAGTACTTCAATCCGCTCCACATCGGTAAGGTCGGACATGCCCATCCCCGAACGGCCCATGTACACCCCGTCGAGAATGAAGGCCACCGAGGCTTCCAGCGAGGGATCGTTCTGCTGCGTGCCGAATCCGCGGATGCGCACGCCTGCGGCAAACGGGTTGATATTGGTGTTCACGGTCAGCGAGGGGACCAGCTGTGCAACATCTTCAATATTCTCGACGCCGGCCTCCTGCAACGTCGTTTCCGACAAGGCCACCACCGAGACAGGAATATCCTGCAGATTCTCGGCCCGCTTGGTGGCCGTGACGATCACTTCTTCAAGCTGGGCGACAGCCTGCGTGCCCGTGGTGATGAGGGCGATGGCGAGTGCAAGCGGCGTGATACGTTTCATGCTGGCTGACCTTATAATTTATTATCGGCTTATTGTGGCATAGATTATGCCACAATAATCCAATGTGCAACCCACAGTCCATTTCCGGTGCAATTAAAATGGCATAAGGTATGCTGATCGATATTCAATGACTACAGGTTCTCACTGAGATGGCAAGATGAACAAACCGCTGGCTGGCGTGCGCGTACTGGACCTGACACATATGCTGTCGGGGCCGTATGCCGGCATGATTCTCGCCGATCTGGGCGCGGAGACAATCAAGGTGGAGCCGCTGCAGGGCGAGGGCACCCGCACGCTGCTGGCCTCCGATCCGGCCAATTCCCTCGGCGGCATGGGCGCCTATTTCCTTACCCTCAACCGCAACAAGAAAAGCGTGGCGATCGACCTGAAATCGGCGCGTGGTATGGAGCTGTTCCAGGGCCTGGTGGAAAAAGCCGATATTGTCCTGAGCAATTTTGCCGCCGGCGTGCCGGAGCGGCTGGGCCTGGATTTCGCCACCTTGTGCCGTGTCAATCCGCGCATCATCACCTGTACTGTGACCGGCTACGGCGCGCAGGGACCGGGGGCCAATCGTCCCGCCTTTGACCAGGTGGCGCAGGCCGCTGGCGGCGGTATGTCGATCACCGGGCCGGACCGCGAGCATCCGGTGCGGGCCGGGATTCCCATCGGCGATCTCGGCGGCGGCATGTTTGGCGTCATGGGCATTCTCGCCGCGCTGTACGAGCGCGAGCGCAGCGGCCTTGGCCAGCACGTGGACATCGCCATGGTGGATTGCCAGATTTCCATGCTCAACTACATGGCCACCATGCACTTTCTGTCCGGGCAGGATCCCTATCCCATCGGCAACGCGCATTTCGTGCACGTGCCCTACGATACGTTTCGCTGCAGCGACGGCTTTATTGTCATCGCCGTGATCACCGATAATTTCTGGCAGAACCTGAAGCAGGTGGTGGGCTGCCCGGAGTTCGACGATCCGCGCTATGACGGTCAGCCGGGACGCTGGGAGGCGCGCGAGCACATCAACAGGAAGCTTAACGAGATCCTCGGCGGCAACAGCTGCGCGTACTGGCTGGCCAGGCTGGAAGAGCAGCGCATTCCGTGCTCGGCGGTCAACAGCTTCAGCCAGGCCCTGTCCGACCCGCAGGTGCTGCACCGCAACATGGTGGTGGAACTGCGCCACCCCGACGGGCGCAGTACGAAAGGTCCGGGCAACCCGATCAAGTTGTCGCGCACCAACGAGGAGAGTTTCAGCGCGGCGCCATTGCTCGGCAGCGACACCGACAGCGTGCTGTCCGAACTGCTGGGCCTGAGCGCGACGGACATCCAGGCGCTGAAAGCGCAGGGAGTTATTGGCTGATGGCACAACACGGTGTGCTCGTCGACATGGCGGAGCGCCTGCGCGCTGCACTGGCGGATACCGCGCAGGACACGGACCGACAGGAGTGCCAGTATCGTCGGCCTGCAACGCCTCTCCGGCGGCGCGAATATGGAAACATGGTCGTTCGATCTGGTGACGGCTGGCGCAACGGAGCCGCTGATACTGCGGCGGCTGCCCGGTGGCGCTGTAATGGAAAATGATTCGGAACAAACCGTCGGCGAACTCAGCCTTGCCGACGAAGCCGAGCTGATCACCATCGCGGGCCGCCACGGTGTGCCGGTTCCTGCCGTGCGCCTGGTATTGCGCGGCGAACATGCGCTGGGCCAGGGTTATATCATGAGCCGCGAACAAGGCGAGGCTCTGCCGTTTCGATTGCTGGCGGATGAGCGCTATCGCAGCGCGCGCGAGCAGCTCGCATTCCAGTGCGGCCAGACCCTGGGCCGCATCCACCAGATTCCCCTGGCAGTGCTGCCGACCGGCCTGGCGGATCACAGTGGCGCGCTCCTGTTCCAGCGCGCACAGTTATTCCTGGATACCCACGGCAACGGCTCGCCGGTGTTGCAGCTGGGCCTCAACTGGCTGCGCGACAACCCACGGCGCAATCCGCTGCGCACGCTGGTGCACGGGGATTTTCGCAACGGCAATTTACTCGTGGACGACAACGGCCTGGTCGCCGTACTGGACTGGGAACTGGCGCACCTGGGCGATCCGGTACAGGACCTTGGCTACATCAGCGCCAACGTGTGGCGCTTTGGCGCGGCGCAACCGGTGGGCGGTTTTGGCGAGTACGCCGACCTGCTGGCGGGCTATGCATCCGTCACTGGCCACACACCTGCGATGCAGGACATCCACTACTGGCAGGTGCACGCGGCCCTGTCCTGGGGCATGGTGTGTCTGCTCATGCTGGACATGTACCGCAGTGGCCGCGATGCCAGCCTGGAGCGGGCTGCGGTGGGGCGGCGCCTGTCGGAGGCCGAGATCGATCTGCTGGTATTGCTGGAAGGAGAATTCGACCATGAGCGCGACGCAAGGCGTGGAACTGCTCGACGCGGTCAGGCAGTTTTTGCGGCAGGAAGTGCTGCCCGAGCTGGACGGTTTCAAAGCCTACAACACACGGGTGGCGGCCAATGCGCTGGGTATCGTCGCCAGGGAAATGCAATTGGGTGCGGGACTGGCGGAACTGGATGCGCAGATCGCCGCCGCCCTTGGTCTTGATGCACAGGCAGGCGCTATCACGCCAACAAATCGCACTTGGCCTGCGCGATGGCACGTTGGTGGCGGACGAGCGGGTTCTCTCTTACCTGAAGCAACGGACACTGCTGTCAATTGCCATCGATAATCCCGAAGTATTCCGGCCTGCAGCAGGCCAGGGCGCTCTTCGGCTAATTCACTGCATGACTAAGCCTGGCGTCCAGGCTAGTGTTGAACTGCTCATTTTCCGGCAAAGGACAGCCGGTGGGTCTTGCGGATTTTGTCGCGCACATTCGTCCGCGAGCCGCGCCGCGGCGGCAAACTCCGGCCAGCGCTGCACCGCCGCCTGCACTTCCTCGATGATCGTTGCGGCGCGGCCGCGCTTCATCAGCGCCGCCTTCGCGCACGCCGCGAAATCCTCGCGCACGAAGCCGTCGCGTTTGCCGTTCAGCGTCATCTGGTGCGTGGCGGTCCAGGCGCCGGACGGGATTGTAGCTGTAGGTCACGTCAAAGGCCGGCGCGAGCGACCACTCGCCCTGTTTGTTCATCAGGAAGGCGATGTTCTTCACGTGGTCGTCCTGATTGCGCGCGACGATGTTGAACACCATGCGCCGGAACTGTTCCTCCACCGCCGCCATCGGCAGCTGCAGTTGGCGGATCGTCAGCAGCGCCTGCTCGTAGGCGTAGGCGCCGGCCTGGTTGAAATCGAAATGCGCCAGTGCGCACAGCGACTGCATGTGCAGTTTTTCGCCGCCGGCCAGGCGGTCGAAGCGGCGCGTCATGAAATGCCGTCGGCCGTTTTCCTCCAGCAGCCGGCACTCGCTCATCGTGATGCCCGCCGCCTGCGCCATCAGGTGATAGGCATACTCGATGGCGCCGTAGCCCTGCGGGTCTTCCAGCTCCTTGTCCTTGTTGCCCGCCACGCCGTCGAATTTCAGCAGCCAGTACTCAAAGCCCTCGCCCGCCGCGATCTGCCCGGAGCGCACTTCGTTCGTCGCGCGATTCCACGCGATCACCGCCTTGGCCCGCGCGCCGCCGGCGGAGGTGCCCACGATCAGGATGTCGCGCAGGGCCTTCGCTTTTCCGCCGTCGTGAAAATACCCCTGCAGCATTGCCGCGGTGCGTCAGCACCTCGCCCGCCAGCCGCACCAGCGCATCCACCTCGATCTGCTGCGCCTTGCGCGGCTTCGGCCCCATGACCGGCGCAAACTCCAGCGCGCCCATGCCGCGCGTGCCGGTGTAGCAGAGGCGCTCGACGGCGTTGAAGCTCTCCGGCGTGCGCCCCTGCGTGGCCAGCCAGGCATCGATCAGGGCATTGCCGAATTTGTCCGGCAGCGAATCCGCCAGCAGCCCCGGCAGGCCGTGGAAGGTGTTGCGCGCCAGCGCCGGGAACTCGATACACGCGCTCGCTTAACGGCATCACCAGCGGCGACAGCTCGATGCCGCTGCGCGCGAACTGCGGGTCGTATTGAAACGCCGCCACGTCCCGCCCCGGCGCGAGCGACACCGCGCCGATCGTGCGGCCCCACAGCCGCACCTTCGCGATCATGACGGCTCACCCCAGGTCCATTTCTTCGGTGCCCGCGTCGCCGCCTTTTTGCCGCTGGCCCGCCGGCGCTTGCGGCCCTGCTGTTGCAATTGCGCCATCGGACTCACCGGCGGCTCCGGGATAAACGTGTCGAGCTGCTCCACCAGGCCGAGCACGCGGCACACGCGGATGAATCCGGAGAGCTGCGTCGCCGCCGCGCCCAGTTCCAGCCGCTGCACGGTGCGCAGGCCAAGACCCGCCTGTTCCGCCAGTTGTCTCTGGGTCAGGTTGCGCGCCAGCCGCAACGCAGCAAGGCGCTCCCCGATCCGCTGCAGGAGCGCGTCGTCCGTCATTTTTGGATCAATCTTCATACGCGTCTAAAGTGACGCTTTATAGATTTAAAGTCAAGATAAACGTCATTAAAGACGCTTTATACATTATTTATTTAAAAGCCAGAAGTGGCGTTTTGCCTAAACCCACTCCGCACACAGCAGCTCCGCCTGCGCCAGCACCGTCTGCACGGCCTCCTCCTGTAAATCCGGCGGGTAGCCGTATTTGTTCAGGATGCGCTTCACCATGACCTTGATCCTGGCGCGGGCGCTTTCGCGCAGGGTCCAGTCGATGGTCACGCTTTTGCGTATATGGATGGTCATTTCGGCGAGCCTCGCTAGCTTTGCGAGCTTTGAAATGGCGCGGGCCTTGGTTACACTGTGGCCTCGAGATTCAGCCGACATAGCTCAGCTGGTAGAGCAACGCATTCGTAATGCGTAGGTCCGGCGTTCGACTCGCCGTGTCGGCACCATTTTCCTCAGCCCACCAGATCCCAGTGCGGGTTTTGCCCGAGCTGACTTTCCAGCAAAGCGATGAACAGCCTGACCTTGGACGACAGGTGACGGTGGCGTGGGTAGAGCGCAGTCACCTGCAGTGGCGCCGGCGCATACGCCGTGAGCACGGTGCGCAGTTGCCCGCTCTGCAAGTACGCGCCGGCAATAAACGTCGGTAACAGGGCGATGCCCTGATGGCGCGCCGCGGCCTGTGCCAGCACCTCGCCGTTGTTGGACCACATGGCGCAGTTGATCGCCACCGAGATGTCCCTCCCCGCGCGCGTCAGCAGCCAGCGCAAGCCTGATTCCTGATAACCGTAGTGCAGGCAGCGGTGCTGCAGCAGGTCCTCTGGCGTGGCCGGTTCTCCGCTGGCTGCGAGGTATGCGCTGGAGGCGCAAAGAGCCAGGCGCGCCGGGCAGATCTCCCGTGTGATCAGGCTGGTAAACGTGCGCGGCGCGCTGATGCGGATGGAAATATCGAAGCCTTCTTCAATTGGATCGATGAAACGGTCGTTGAGGGCCAGCTCCACGTGCACATCGGGGTATGTCGCCATGAACTCGCCAATCAGAGGCGCCAGGTGCAGGGTGCCGAAGGACATCGGGGCATTGATGCGCAGCTCGCCCCGGGGTTCGTCCTGCAGTTCCGACACCTGCGCCACAGCGGCATCCACTTCCACCAGTATCTGCACGCAACGGTTGTAGAAGGCCTGGCCGGTCTCCGTGGGCGACACCTGGCGCGTGCTGCGCCGCAGCAACTGGGTGCCCAGCGTCTGTTCCAGCTTGAGCACATGCTTGTGCACCACCGAGCGCGCCAGCCCCATGTCGCGGGCCGCCGCCGCGAAACCGCCGGCGTCCACGACCCGCGTGAAGGCCCGCATACCGTCCAACAGGTTCATATTGTTGTCTCCAATTGGGTTACGCAATGTAACTAATATGGCTAATTGTTCACTTTATGGCAACAAAGCATACTAGGCTTGCTGAATCGATAGCGTAAAAGGAGGCCAGCAATGCAAACAGTACGACACAGCAATGAACGCGGCGCCGCCAATTTTGGCTGGCTGGACAGCCGCCACACCTTTTCTTTCGGGCACTACCACGACCCGCGCTTCATGGGTTTTGGCCCCCTGCGGGTCATCAATGAAGACTGGGTAAAACCCGCGCGCGGTTTCGATACCCACGGCCACCGGGATATGGAAATCATCACCTATATGGTCAGCGGCGCGCTGCGCCATGAGGACAGCATGGGCAACGGCTCGGTCATTCGTCCCGGCGATGTGCAGCGCATGACCGCCGGCAGCGGCATCCGGCACAGCGAGCGCAACGCCTCCGATGAAGAGGATGCGCACCTCCTGCAGATCTGGATCGAGCCCGAGACGCTGAACCTGCCGCCCGGCTACGAGCAGAAGACCTTCGGCGACGGCGAGAAAGCCAACCGGCTGCGGCTGGTGGTGTCGCGCGATGGACGCGATGGCTCTGTCAGCATGCATCGCGATGCGGATATCCATGCCGGCGTGCTGGCAGTCCGGTGTGACCCTCACCCATGAATTCGCAGCGGGCCGGCTCGGCTGGCTGCAGGTGGTGCGTGGGGCACTCAGCGCCAATGGCGAGTCTGTGCAGGCAGGCGACGGTGTAGCCCTGCGCGATGTGACGACTCTGGAATTACAGGCGACTTCGCAGGCCGAAGTGCTATTGTTCGATATGGGCTGACAGCCTTTTTTTTCAACTAGACTCCGTGGACGCCGCTGCAAAAGGGGAAACGCCATGCCCGGCTTTGAACAACTGATGCTGTTGCTGCTGGCGGCCGTGATCATGGTGCCGCTCGCAGCGCGCCTGGGACTGGGCGCGGTGCTGGGTTACCTGTTGGCCGGTGTGATTGTGGGCCCCTGGAGCCTGGCGGTTATTGGCGAGGTTGGGCAGATCATGCACGTGGCGGAGTTCGGGGTGATCCTGCTGCTGTTCGTGATCGGCCTGGAGCTGCGGCCCCGGCGTTTGTGGGCCCTGCGCAAGGCGATCTTTGGCTTTGGCAGCGCCCAGGTACTGGTATGCGCCGCGCTGCTGACGGTGTTCTCGGTGTTGACCGGGCTGTCGACCACAGCGGCCGTGGTGGCAGGCCTGGTCCTGGCGCTGTCTTCGACCGCGTTTGCGTTACAGCTCATCGCCGAGCGCGGCGAGATGACCACGCGCTGGGGCCGCGCCGCCTTCGGCACGTTGCTGTTCCAGGATCTTGCCGTGGTGCCCCTGCTGGCGCTGTTGCCGCTGCTGGGGGCGCAGGCGGGCGCGCAGGGCGTTACCTGGTCCGGCGTGCTGCTGCCGGTGGCCGTGCTGTTGTTGGTGATCTTCGCCGGGCGCTTTGTGCTGCGCCAGGTGCTGCGCGTGGCGGCGCGCAGCCATGTGCGCGAGATACTCACCGCGACCGCGCTGCTGGTGGCGTTCGGCACCGCGTTCCTGCTGGAAGCCGCCGGCCTGTCCATGGCGCTGGGCGCTTTTATCGCGGGCGTGCTGCTGGCGGATTCGGAGTTTCGCCACCAGCTGGAGGCCGATATCGAGCCCTTCAAGGGCCTGCTGCTGGGCCTGTTTTTTATCTCTGTGGGGATGTCCCTCAACCTCGGCTTGCTCACTTCCGATGCCGCGTCGGTGGCGCTGCTGGTCTGCGGTATTGTCGCGATCAAGCTGGCGGCCCTGTTCGCGCTGGGGCGCTGGCACGGGCTGGATGCGCGGGAGTCCATCAAGCTGGGCATCGCGCTGTCGCAGGGCGGCGAGTTCGCCTTTGTGCTGTTCACGGTTGCAGTCGCCGCCGGCGTGATGTCGGTGGCGCAGGTGGAGCTGCACATTGTCGCGGTGTCATTGTCGATGGTGGTGACACCACTGCTCTTTATTGCTTACGACCGTTGCAACAGGCAGCCGCAGGAACAACCCGCCTACGATGAGATCGCGGACGAGGACACGCCGGTGATTATTGTCGGCTTCGGGCGCTTCGGCCAGGTGGTGGCGCGTATTCTCAGCGCCATGAAAATTCCGTTCACGGCTCTCGATGCCAGTCACCAGCAGGTGGATTTCGTGCGCCTGTACGGCAACGAAATTTATTACGGGGACGGCTCGCGCATCGACCTGCTGGAGGCGGCCGGCGCGCACAGGGCGAAAATCCTGCTGCTGGCGATCGATGATGTCGATGTCTCGGTGGCCACCGCCGCGGTGCTGCGCGAGCATTTTCCGTCGCTCAGGGTGTTCGCGCGGGCGCGCAACCGTCAGCACGCCTACCAACTCATGGACCTGGGGGTGCAGGTGATCCGGCGCGAGACCTTCCTGTCGGCCGCCGATATGGGCCGCGCCGTGCTGGAAGCCCTGGGCGTGGACAGCCGGCAGGCCCGCGACCTTACCGCGCGTTTCGTCGAGCACGACGAGCGCCGCCTGCACGAGCACCACAGCGTGCACAATGACGAGGAAAAATTGCGCAACCTGGCCAGGGAGAGTGCGCGCGAACTCGAGGAGATGTTCGCCCGCGATGCCAGCGAACTGGTGCGCGCCGATGACTGAGCCGCGGAGGATGCCGATATGAGTTACTTCAACGCCGGGGAGGCGAACTGTGACAAACACGAGGGCGCGATCGCCCTGCTCATCGAACCGCGCGCGACCGACCTCGGCGAGTTCACCGTGCGCCGCGCGCTGCCGTCCCGCGCGCGGCGCATGGTCGGACCCTTCGTGTTCTTCGATCACATGGGTCCGGCCGAGTTTCCGCCCGGCCAGGGCATCGCCGTGCGCCCCCATCCCCATATCGGCATCGCGACCATTACCTACCTGTTCGAGGGCGAGATCATGCACCGCGACAGTCTCGGCGTGGTGCAACCCATCCGGGCCGGCGCCGTGAACCTGATGGTGGCCGGGCGCGGCATCGTGCATTCGGAACGGGCGGGCGCCGACCTCGGCGAACTGTCGCGCTTGCATGGCATCCAGAGCTGGATCGCACTGCCGGTGGCGGAGCAGGAATGCGCGCCGGCGTTTACTCATTACAGCGCCGCCGATCTGCCGGCGTTAACGCAGGGCGGCGCGCAGGTGCGTGTCATCATGGGCGCGGCCTACGGCGTGCGCTCGCCGGTGCAGACGTTCTCCGACACCCTGTACCTTGACTGCACACTGCCGGCGGGGGTGGAGTTGGCACTGCCCGGTGACGTCGCGGAACTGGCGTTCTATGTGGCTGACGGGTCTGTGGCGGCGGGCGACGCCAGCGTCGGGACAGGCGTCATGGCGGTCGCGTGTCCCGGTAAACCGCCGACCCTGCGCGCGCTGTCGGACAGTCGCGTCGTGGTGATCGGCGGCGCCAACATCGGTGAGCGCCACATCGAGTGGAATTTTGTGTCCGACACGCGCGAGCGCATCGAGCAGGCCAAGCGGGACTGGCGCGACGGCAATTTTGCTGGCGTGCCCGGCGACGATGAATTTATCCCTCTACCCAACTGACAGGAGATACCCATGACCAGGGCAGCAAAAACCGACCATCCCATCCACGAGTTGTTGATCGCGCGGCACAGTCCCTACGCGTTCGACCCGGCGCGGCCGGTGGAGGCCGCACTGCTGAAATCCCTGTTTGAAGCGGCCCGCTGGACGATGTCCTCCTATAACGCGCAGCCCTGGCGCTATATCGTCGGCGTCAGGGACGACGGTACGGAAACCTGGAAAAGGATTCACAGCTGCCTGGTGGAAGGCAATCAGCCCTGGGCGCAAAATGCGCCGGTACTGGCGCTGGGTCTGGCCAAAACGACGTTTGACCACAACGGTAAACCCAACAGCGCCGCCGAGCACGACCTCGGCGCGGCGTCGGCCTTCCTGACGCTGGAAGCGGTGTCGCGCGGACTGTGTGTGCACCAGATGATCGGTATCGATCCGGACAAGGTCATGGCGACCTTCGCGCCGGGGCCGGACATCAAACCGCTGACGGCGCTGGCGATCGGGTATCAGGGAAAGCCTGAGCACATACCCGAGGCTTATGCGGCGCGCGACCGGAAGCCGCGAGCAGCGCCTGGCGCAGAGCGACATTCTGCTGTAGGCGCTTGTAATCGAGGGAGACTGGGCTATAAATAGGGTCAGGCGTGCAGTGCATTCCACCGCACGACCTGACCTCTATCGCAGTGGCTGAGGGTGTAGCAGCATGGACACTACGAAATTGCTTGATCGCGTCAGGGGCATCCTGCTGAACCCCGCCACCGAGTGGGGAGTGATCGCAGGGGAAACCACTACCGTTTCCGCGCTGTACAAAAATTACATCATGCTCCTCGCCACCATTCCCGCGATTTTCGGCTTCATCAAGGGCAGCCTCATCGGGTTCGACGTGCCACTCCTCGGCGCCTACCGGGTCGGTATCGGCGCGGGCATCTCCGGTATGGTAATTACCTATGCAATGAGTCTCGCCCAGATTTACGTGGTGGCGCTCGTGGTCGACACATTGGCGCCGACCTTCGGTGCCCAAAAGAGTATGCTGCAGGCGATCAAGACCGTTGCCTACGCATTCACGGCCGCCTGGGTCGCGAGCATCGGCCAGATCGTGCCGTGGCTCGGCACGCTGATTGTGCTAGCCGGCGCGGTGTACAGCATCTATTTGCTGTACCTGGGTCTGCCCCGGACGATGGGTTGCCCGCCGGAAAGGGCTGTTGCCTATACGGCAGTCAGTATCGTTGCCGCCATCATACTCAGCCTCGTGATCGGTGCCGTGGTCGGTGCCATGACTGGATCTGTCGGGCCGCCGGGCCCGTCGCCTGGTTCCGCTACGGTGCAGATCGACAAGGACAGTCCGCTCGGGAAGCTGGAGGGCTATGCCGATAAACTTGAAGCGGCATCGAAAAAGGTCGAAGCGGCGCAGCAATCGGGCGATGCGGCGGCGCAGGGTGAGGCCGTCGGCGCCATGATCGGAGCCGCCATGGGTGGCGGAGCTGTCGAGGCGCTGGCGCCGGAACAGCTGCAGGCTTTTGTGCCGGAATCCCTCGCGGGCCTGCCGCGGACCACGATAGCGGCGGAGCGCAATGCCGGCATGGGTATGCAGGTTGCAGCGGCCACGGCAAGCTTCGGCAGCGATTCCGGTCGGGTCATAGACCTGGAGATCACCGATACCGGTTCAGCGAAGGGGATGCTCGCCCTGGCTGGCATGGCGTCGCTCGAGGAAGACCAGCAGACCGACCACGGTTTCAGCAGGACCTATCGCGCCGACGGGCGAATGGTGCATGAAGAATGGGACAACGGCGGCCATGGCGAGTACATGAAGGTGATCGGTGAGCGCTTTACCGTCAAAGTCTCCGGCACCGTCGAATCGATCGACGTGCTCAAGGCGGCACTCGACGAAATCGATCTGGATGGCCTCGAAGCGCTGAAGGACGAGGGGGTCAAGGACCGCTGAAGTCAGGTCACTTCACCATTGCCAGCGTAGCTTGTTGTGCGAGCACGCCCTTCGGCGCCTTCCGATCCATGAAGCCGAACATATAACCGGCGACGCGCCGCTTCTGGATCTCCTCCGTGCCCTCGGTAATGCGGTAGCGGCGGTGGTGGCGGTAGATGTGCTCGAACGGCGCGTGGCGCGAATAGCCCAGCCCGCCGTGCACCTGCATGGCCTGGTCGGCGGCGTCGCAGCACAGTCGGTTGGCGACAAAATTGCACATGGAGATCTTGTCCGACACGGAAAATGCGCCGTAGGTGTCCATCTGCCAGGCGGTCTTGTGGATCAGCGCGCGCAGCATCTCCGCCTGCGTCTGCAATTCGACCAGCGGAAACTGGATGCCCTGGTTGCTGGACAGCGGTTTGCCGAAGGGCGCGCGCTGCAGCGCATACTTCACCGATTCATTGATGCAGTACTGCGCCGCGCCCAGCGAAGACGCCGCCTGGCGGATGCGGTTCTCGTTGAAGAAGTGCTGCACCACCTGCAGCGCCTTGCCCTCGCCGCCGAAGATACACGTGTCGGGCACCTGCACATTGGTGAACGACACCCGGCCGTGATCGGTGGGCATATTGAAGGTCCACAGCATTTCCTCGAGTTTGAAGCCCGGTGTCGTCGTCGGCACGAGAAAGGCGGTCAGGCCCGCCGCGTCGCCCGCCTTGCCGCTGCTGCGCGCAATGACCAGGATATGGCTGGCGCGGTGGATGCCGGTATTCCAGGACTTTTCGCCGTTGATGGTCCAGGTGTCGCCGTCGCGCACCGCGGAGGTTTCCATGTGGGTCGCGTCGGAGCCGTGGGCGGTCTCGGTGATGCCGACCGTAAAATAGCGGCGACATTCCGACAGGTCGTCGATCCACTCGGCTTTCTGTTGCTCGCGTGCCGTAGTGCAGCATCAGCAGCAGGCCGACATTGTTGCCGACGATGGAGTGTTCGTTCTGCAGGTCGTTGTGCAGGCCCAGTCCCTTCGCCGCAAGATGTTCGCGGATGATCGCCATGTCCAGGTTGCTGCCATCCCTGCCGCCGTACTGCTTTGGGCGAGGAGAAAGCGGAAGTGGCCGGCGGCATCGGCGCGGCGTTTGGCTTCCAGCAACAGTGCTTCCCACTGTTCGTTGGGCAGTCCGTCGCGCTCCCAGTCGGTGCGCGCGTCTTCCCGGCGGTGGTCGAAGAAGCGGTTGTTGTCATCCTGCATCTGCAGCGGCAGGATCTGTGTCTCGATAAAATCGTCCAGTTCCTGCAGGTACTGCGCCAGGTGTTCCGGGATATCAAAATTCATCATGGCCTGCATCTCACACATTGGGGGTCAGCGTGTGCGCCGCGTGGGCGCGCAGGCCGGTGCCAGTCGGTCGGGTTCAGAAAGTATAACGCGCCTGCAGTGCGATAGTGCGCGGACGATTCAGGCTGCCGATGGTGGTGGATCCATAGGGCAGCGTAGTGCCACCGAATGCCGGGTAATCAAATGTGAACGAGGTAGCCTGATCGAGCAGGTTGCGGCCCAGGAGGGCCAACTCCCAGGTATCGTCTGCCGAGGCCAGCGCGAGGCGCAGGTCGAACAGGGTGAGCGGACCATCGCGCCCTCGCTCGTCCCGCTGCATGTACTGCGTGTCGCGGTAGTTCAACGCGCTATCCAGACGCCACTCCAGGGCCGCGTTTTGCCAGGGATACACATACGTGGCGTTCAGCGCGACAGCCCACCTTGGCGAATAGGGCAGGCGCGTGTCGGTATCCGTCTGGCGCGCATCGGCGTAGGTAGCACTGGCGCCCAGCGCCAGTGCATCGGTGGCGGCCCAACGCCCTTCAAATTCCAGCCCCTGGGATTCGGCCGGTACGGATTCAGTGATAAAGGCAGTGCCGGTAAATGAGATGATCTGGAAGTTCTGGATTTCCGTGTAAAACAGCGAAGCGTTCAGCATGGCGGCGCCCCCGGCGAGCAGGGATTTTATGCCCAGTTCAGTCGTGTCGGCTTCCTCCGTGTCGTACTCCGCATTCTCGGGGAGTGCCACTTCCGTGGTAAAACCCCCGCTCTTACTGCCACGCGCCCAGGACAAGTACGTCGTCGCGCTTTCGGCGATGCTGTACTGCACATTGATTGACCCATCGACGTTATCTTCGGAGCGGTTGAGGTCGGTTGGCGGGACTTCGGGGTAAAGCAGATCCGCCAGTATGTCCGAGAGCGGCCCGGCAGAGCGCGTGCGTTCGCGTCCCCAGGTAGCGCTTTTTTCCTCGTCGGTGTAGCGCAGGCCCAGCGTGGCGCGCCAGCGCTCGGCCAGTGCAAGATTAAGCTGCCCGAAGGGCGACCACACCTGCGTATCCTGCTCGTAGTTCAGTTGGTTGGCGCCATCCAGCGGCAGACCGCCAAGCAGATACGGCGGCGGGAAGCTGGCATCGAGGATGGAGGAATAATGCATGTCGGCGTAGAGGTAAAACAGGCCGGCGACGTAGTCAAGACGCTGTCCTGCCGGTGAGGTCAGGCGAAATTCCTGGCTGAACTGCTCATTGTCGCTGTCATAGGATGTGGTCAGATAGTCCACCGACAGAAAGTCCGAGTCGGTCAGGCGCTGGTTGTCGTACGTGCTCCAGCCGGACAGTGCGGTGAAAAGATACTCGCCGACAGTCTGTTCGTACTCGGCGATGGCGCGTTGTGAATCCTGCTTATCGTCAGCGTCTCCGTTGTCAGCGTGGGACGTCCAGGCATTCTTGGTCCGGTCGATGTCGATGTTGGCGGTGGGATCCAAGCCAGCGATGAAGCCTTCCGCGTCGTTGTCCGGCTGGAAGGTATCGCCCTGGATATTAAGGTCGTCGTACTGGTACATGAGCAGTAAGGTGCTCTCGTCGGCAATGTCAAATTGCGCGCTGGCGCGGCCCGTGGACTGGTTGCGTTGCGGTACTTCGTTGCCGGTGGTTTCATTGTCGACATAGCCCTGTTCACTGACATTGTTGAAGGCGAGGCGGTAGTTGCCGAAGTCAGTGGGTATGTCCACGGCGCCATTGGCGTAACGGCTGCCGAACTCGGACTCGTAATCGCCCTGGATGTACCCCGCCAATTCGTCGCCAGGGCGGCGGGAGACAAGGCTGACCGCGCCCAGGCTGGTGTTTTTACCCAACAGGGCGGTCTGCGAACCCTTGATGACCTCGACCCGTTCCAGATCGAACAACGAAGCCTGGAATTCGCGGATGCGCCCGGCCCAGACGCCATCGATGAACAGGCCGACCGACTGATCCAGACTTTCGCCGCCGGCACCGGTACCCAGGCCGCGCACCGTCACCTGCGACAGGTTCTGCGGCGTCTGCTGAATAACCAGGCCGGGCAGGCTGGAAGCGAGGTCATTGGTGTCGCGGATATTGAAGCGGTCGAGGACGGCCCCGTTCACCACGTTGATGGTAAGCGGGATGTCCTGCACATTTTCATCGCGTTTTTGTGCCGTTACAATGATCTCCTCCAGTGCGGCCTCGGCGGCTTGCGCGCCGACAGCGGCGCAAAATAACAGGGTAGTCCAGCGGGCGCGCCTTGCAATGCCGGGGTGATTAGCCATAGGCAAATCCTTCGGAGTTAATGGAACTGGATATCGGGTATTCAAACCGGTTTGGTGACAGCCAGGTAAAAAACCAGCGGTACAAACACAATGATCAGAGGCGTACTTACCCGGAAAAATTGCCAATGGAACCGGGTCATGGCCTCGTGGCGCAGCATGTTGCCCGTGGCGCGAATTTTCTGTTTGTTACCGCCCAAATGGGAAATGTAATAATCAATGATCTCCATCGGGAGGAAAATGACCAGTACGATGCCCAGCTTCACGCTGAGCCAGTTCAGGTCCTGCCAGGACCACCCGGCCAGCCACACCATGAGCAAGCCGCTTAGCAGTACCATCGGGAAAGCGACGTGCTCCAGCACGGCGCCCTGGTCAAAACGTTCCATGAACTCGTTGCGCCGCGCGATGGCGGCACCATTGTCCGGCTCCCGTTGCCAGGCGCGGAAGGCGGGTACGATGAAATTGCGATAGGCCACTGCCGTGCTGAAGGACCACATGGCAACCGTGAACAGGTGAATAAACTTTACCTGCAGGTACCAGGGCATGAGCAGCGTGCGCAGTTCTTCCAGAAAAAATCCTTCCAGTTATTGTTTTGTTGGCGCGGGTACTTTTCCAGAGGGGTCCAAAGTAGTACACACCCCGTGGGATAGTCAAGGATGCCGGCTGCCCGGCCTGGGCCGGCCCGGGGGTCATGCCGTCACAGACAGCGGTTCCAACTTGCAACTGCGCACCCTATAATCGGGGATATCATAAAACCCGGCGTGGCGGTGTGCTTCCGGGAATTCAGGGGAGTAGGTGGTGCCGGCCCAGTGGCTAAGTCATTCCAGTGTGTTGTCCGGGCGCGTCGGCGCTGCCGTGGCGGATGCACTGCACACGATGGCCCAGCCCGCCCATCTGCGCCGGTTGCGCCTGGTCCTCCTGAGTCTGCTGGCAGTGTGGGTAGTGCTGGCACTGACCAGGCTCCTGTGGGCGTTGGTGCCGATCGCCGAACCCGCTGTCGGCGCCCCCCCCAAGGTTATCAATCCTGTGTCCATTGGCCGTTCCTCGGCGGCTGCAGCGCCAGTTGATATTGACCGCATGGTGGCCTGGCATCTGTTCGGCGAAGCCGGTGCGACAGCTCCGCCAGTTACCGAACCGGATACCACGGCACAGATCAATGCCCGGGCGGGTATAGAGGACGGTGCCCAGCAAACCCGGCTGCAACTCAAGTTGACTGGTATAGTGGCATCCACCGAGGACGGTCTGGGGCACGCCATCATCGAATATCAGAATCAGCAGGCTGTTTATGCGGTAGAAGACAAGTTGCCGGTGCCGGGCCAGGTGAAGCTGGCCAAGGTAATGCCGCAACAGGTCGTGCTGGACAATAGCGGGACCTATGAGTTGCTGGTGTTATTTGAAGAATCCAGTCTGGGCAGCTCGACGCCAGCCACCCCCGCGCCGCGCGCCCCGTCCGCCACGCCTCCCGCAGCCAGCGCGCAGGTCGACAAGCGCACTGATAGCGCGACAACCAGCCTGGCCCAGAGTTATCGGGAGCGGCTTTACCAGAACCCGCAATCGCTGGCGGAAGTGGTCAATGTCAGCGCGGTACGTGAGGGTGAGGCGTTGCTGGGCTACCGGTTGAATCCGGGCAAGGATCAGGAACAATTTGCGCAATTGGGTTTCCAAGCAGGTGACCTGGTAACCTCAGTCAATGGTGTCAGTCTCGATAACCCCGCCAACACCATGGTGCTGTACAATAGCATGCGCGATGCGGGAGAAGTCGTATTTGAGTTACAGCGCGAGGGTCAGCCACTGACGCTTAGTGTGAACCTCGACAGCGCGGCTGCTCAGTGAACAATGCAAAGGGATAAAGTGTCAGTGAAAGCCTCAACCCGGTTCCGTCCCATCGCCGCGCTGGCATTACTGCTCGCTCTGTTGCTGGGCAGCGTGCCGCTGTCCGCGCAGGATTACACGGTCAACCTGAAAGACACCGATATCCAGGAGCTGATCAAATTTGTGGCGGATGCCACCGGCAAGACCATTGTGGTCGATCCCTCGGTCAAGGGTAAGGTCAGGGTGGTCTCCTCGCAATCCCGTGTCGGCCACTGAGTTGTATCAGCTATTCCTGTCGATTCTGGAAGTCCACGGCTACACCGCAGTGCTCTCCGGCGATGTAGTGCGTGTGATACAGAACAAGGATGCCCGCTCGGCCCCGGTTAGTGTCAGTGACGGCAGAGCCGCCATAACCACTGACGAGTACGTCACTGCGGTTATCCGGCTGGATAACATCTCAGCCGCCAAGTTGATCCCCGTCCTGCGGCCGCTGGTGCCGCAGCAGGCGCACATGGCTGCCTATGCGCCCAGTAACGCGATCATTATTTCCGATATTTCCTCTAACATCGACAAGATCCGCGACATTATCGAGCGCATGGATAAGTCCGCAGTACAGCAGACGGAAATCATCAAGTTGCGTTATGCGGTGGCGGCGGACGTGGTGAAGATGCTGGACCAGCTCAACAAGTCCGAGGCCAAGGCGGCCGGCGGGGAGCAGGAGACACTGCTGGTGGCGGACGAACGCACCAACAGCGTGCTGGTCAGTGGCGATGAGCTGGAGCGGGCCCGGATGCGCCGACTGGTCGAACATCTCGACACTCCCCTGGAGCAAAGCGGTAACGTCAAGGTGATCTACCTGGAGTACGCCGATGCCAAGGATGTCGCCGAGGTGCTGACCAAGGTCATGAAAAATATCGTTGAGATGGACACCGCCGAGGGCGCCAAGCCGGCAGGCGGCTCGGGATCATCCACCATCGAGGCCGATGAGGGCACCAACGCGCTGATCATTACCGCCGATACCGGATGAGATGGCCGCCCTGGAGGCGGTGATCGCTCGCCTGGACATTCGCCGGGCACAGGTATTGGTGGAGGCCATCATCGTGGAAATGGAAGTCATTGATGGCCAGGACCTGGGACTGCAGTGGCTGTTCGCCTCCAGTGACGGCGGCTTTGGCAGCAATATCAATGCCGATGACGCGCGGGCGCGCAATATCGCCGACGCGGTGCTGCCGGGGAATGATGAAGATGGCAATCCGCAGGACTTCAGTCTTGGCAACCTGGCCGGCGCTCTGGCGTCCACGCCGGGCCTGTCGCTGGGTTGGGGCCAGCTGGATGATAATCTGAACATGGCGGTGATTCTCAGTGCGCTCAAGGAAACGAAAAATGCCAACATCCTGTCCACGCCCAGCCTGCTGACCCTGGACAACCAGGAGGCCTTCATCACCGTGGGCCAGAACGTGCCCTTTGTCACCGGCTCCTTTACCAATACCGGCAGCGGTGGCGACGGTGCGCAAAACCCGTTCCAGACCATTGAGCGGGAGAACGTGGGTATTACCCTGACCGTGACCCCGCACATCAATGAAGGCGATGCGATAGTGCTGGATATCGAGCAGGAGGTCTCCAGCCTCAGTGGCCTGTCGGTGACGCAAACAGCATCGGACATCATCACCAACGAGCGCAAGATCCAGACCAAGGTGCTGGCGGTGGATGGTCGCGTGGTGGTGCTGGGCGGTCTGATCAAGGACGACGTGCAGGATGCGCAGCAGAAGATTCCGCTGCTGGGGGATATCCCCTATCTGGGCAGACTGTTCCGCTCCGACGGGGAGAAGGTGACCAAATCCAATTTGATGGTGTTTATACGCACCACCATTATCCGGGACAACCAGCAACTGGCCGGCGCTAGCGCCCAGAAGTATCGCTACATACGCGACAAGCAGGTAGAGCAGCAGGGTAAGGGGTTGATGTATCTGGACGATGGGAGCCTGCCATTGTTGCCTGAGTGGGAAGAGCAGTTTAAGCAGTTGGACACCATCAAGGCGTCTGGTGCCGCATCGAGCCCCGACGACACCGACACGCCGGCTCCTGCGGTGTATGGTCGATGAACGCGCACGCTGAGCCCGTGGATGCAGTCATCACGAGCGCTGCAGCAACAAGGCCCAGCCTGCCCTTTACCTTTGCCCAGCAGCATGGCGTGCTGTTGGATGCCGATGAACATGGCGCTCCCGTGGTGGTGCATACGGGGCAGCCGCGGGTCCAGGTGCTGACCGAGTTGCGCCGTTTCCTGGGAGAAGCCTATACCCTGCAGGGCGTGGCGGAGAGTGATTTCAAGCGGCGCCTGACACTGGCCTATCAGCGCAATAACAACGAGGCCGTGCAGATGGCCGAAGACATCGGTGCCGATGTCGATCTCAGTCGCCTGGCCGACGAAATTCCCGAGTCGGGCGACCTGATGGACACGCAGGACGATGCGCCCATCATCCGCCTGATCAACGCAATATTGTCACAGGCGGTGCGCGAGCAGGCGTCGGACATTCATATCGAGACGTTCGAGGACCGCCTCAGCGTGCGCTATCGCATCGACGGGGTACTGGCGGAAGTGCTGTCGCCCAAGCGCATGCTGGCGCCGTTGCTGGTGTCACGTTTAAAGGTAATGGCCAGGCTCGATATCGCCGAGAAGCGCGTGCCGCAGGACGGCAGGATTTCGGTAAAGATCGCCGGGCATGCGGTGGACATCCGTATGTCGACGATTCCCTCCGCCCATGGTGAGCGGGTGGTGCTGCGTCTGCTGGACACGGCGGCGGGCCAGTTGCACCTGCCGCAGTTGGCCATGAACGAGCAGGTGTCTGGCGGCCTATAAGAAACACCTGCACAGTCCGCACGGCATCATCCTGGTAACCGGCCCCACCGGTTCGGGTAAAACCACGACCTTGTATGCCGGGCTGGCGGAAATCAACGAGACATCGCGCAACATTCTCACCATCGAGGATCCCGTCGAATACATGTTGCCGGGCATCGGCCAGACCCAGGTGAATCCCAAGGTCGACATGACGTTTGCCCGTGGCTTGCGGGCTATCCTGCGCCAGGACCCGGACGTGGTGATGGTGGGTGAGATTCGCGATCTGGAAACGGCGGAAATTGCCGTGCAGGCATCGCTTACCGGTCACCTGGTGTTGTCCACGCTGCACACTAATACGGCGATCGGCGCCATCACCCGCTTGAAGGACATGGGCATCGAACCCTTTTTGTTATCCTCCAGCCTGGTGGCCGTGATGTCGCAGCGCCTGGTGCGCCTGCTGTGCAACGACTGCAAGGAACAGGTGGCGCCCAATCCGGCCGAGCGCGAGTTATTGCGACTGGATGCTGCGGTGCATGACGCGAGCGTATATCACGCCAAGGGTTGCGAACGCTGCAAATACACCGGCTATCGCGGTCGTACGGGTATCTATGAAATCATCGAGATCGATGACGCCATGCGCCAGATGATCTACGAGAACGCCAATGAGCAGGATATCCTGAAGGTGGCGCGTCTGAAATATCCAGGGATAGAGAGCGACGGGCGGCGCCGTATACTGGCGGGCGAGACCAGTATCGAGGAAGTCATGCGCGTGACTTCCATCGCCTGATCGCCGATGGTTGACGTGTGACTGCGTATCGCTACCGGGCGCTTAACTCCAGCGGGAAACTCGTCAAGGGTGTGCTCGAGGGTGACTCCGAGCGGCAGATACGCGCCCAGTTACGCGGCCAGGATCTGCGCCCCGTGGAAGTCGACGTGGCCAACAAGGCGGAATCCGGCAAATCCAGTTGGCGTCCCTCATTAGTATTGTCCCGTGTCAGCGTCGGTGACCTGGCGTTGATCACCCGCCAACTGGCCACCCTGGTGGAGGCTAACCTGCCGCTGGATGAGGCCCTGCAGGCGGCCGCCGAACAGAGCCGCAGCACTGGCATCAAGGGTATGCTGTTACAGGTGCGTTCACGGGTGGCAGAGGGCCACACCCTGGCCTATGCCATGGGCGAGTTTCCCCGGGTGTTCAATGAAATGTATCGTGCGATGGTCAACGCCGGTGAACACGCAGGCTATCTGGGCCCGGTATTGCAGCAGTTGGCGGATTACACGGAGCAGCGCCAGTACACCGGCCAGAAACTGAAAATGGCCATGATCTATCCCTTTATCCTGGTCGGGGTGGCCATTGCCGTGGTGCTGCTGTTGTTGATTTTCGTGGTGCCGGAACTGGTGGGCATCTTCGCGCATAGCCATCGCGAGCTGCCGGTGCTGACGCGTGGCCTCATCGCCACCAGTGACTTTTTCCAGCACTACGGCGTCTACCTGGTGCTGGGATTGGCGGTGGTGTTTTTCCTGTTCCGCTACCTGCTGCGCGAGCCGCGGCGCAGGAAGCGCTGGCATCGCGCGCTGCTGCGTGTGCCTGGCATATCACGGGTGCTGATTGCCATGGATACTGCCCGCTTTGCATCCACACTGAGTATTCTGATGGCCAGTGGTGTGCCATTGCTGCAGTCGCTGCGTATTGCCGGACAGGTGTTGACCAACCTGGTACTGCGCGACGACAGTGAGGCAGTGGCGGGGCGCGTACAGGAGGGCAGCAGCCTGAACCGCGCATTGCGGGAAAGTGGCCGTTTCCCGCCCATGATGGTACATATGGTGGCCAGTGGCGAGGCCAGTGGCGAGCTGGAAACCATGCTTGAACGCTCGGCCACCAACCAGGAGCGCGAGCTGGAAATGACCATGGGTACCATGATGAGTTTGTTTGAACCACTGATGGTAGTGTTTATGGGAGGCATGGTCCTGACCATCGTCCTCGCTATCCTGCTGCCCATTTTCGATCTTAATACAATGGTGAAGTAAACGATGAAAACGAGAAACAATGCGGGCTTCTCCCTGGTGGAGATCCTGGTAGTGCTGGTGATCATGGGACTGCTGATCAGCGTGGTGGCGCCCACCGTGCTCAACCGGGCGGACGAGGCCCGGGTGGGCAAGGTGCTGGCGGATTTCAAGAATATAGAAACCGCCCTGAAGATCTACCGGCTGGATAACTACGTCTACCCGACCACTGAGCAGGGTCTGGAAGCGTTGGTTGAACCCAGCACCCTGGAGCCTGAGCCGCGCAACTTCAAAGAGGGCGGCTATCTGGAGGAAGTACCACTCGATCCCTGGGGTCGGCCCTATCTCTACATGAGTCCGGGCGAGCATGGGGAAGTGGATCTTTATTCGCTGGGTGCAGATGGCCTGGCCGGTGGCGAGGACCAGAGCCTCGACATCGGCAACTGGAAGGACGAAGGACTGATAACTGATGCGTGACTCCTCCGTGGTGGTAGCCGGCAAGCCGGTGCACGCCACGGCGTCCCGCGCCAGCGCGGTTTCAGCCTGCTGGAATTGCTCGTTGCCCTGATGGTCATCGTGCTGGTCACCACTATGGTGAACCTTACCGTCAGTTCCGGCGGACAGGACATACAACTGGAATCGGTGGTGCGCAATCTGGCGGATGTCGGGAGCTACGCGCTGGATGAAGCGCAGATGACCGGGGTGGACTACGGCTTACTGATAGAGGAGGAGCAGGCGGCAGGAGAGACAAGTTACAGTTATCGCTGGCTGGAGCGTCACCTTGACGGCTGGGGATGAGCCGGCCAGCGGCAAGGAGGTGTTTGCGCGGCAGCACCTGCCGCCGGGTATCGCGCTGGAGTTGGAGCTGGAGGATGCGCCGGTGGTCGAGTTGTCACTGGATGACGAGCAGGACGAGAAGGAAAAGATCGCCCCCCAGGTGGTTTTTTATGCCAGCGGTGAAGCGACCGTGGGCGCGATCAATGTGCGCCAGCTCTCTGATGGCGAGTTGCTGTGGCGCATTCAGTGGGACTTATTTGGCCGTTTCGATGTGTTGCGCCGGGGCGTGGCCGATGAGGAAGACGAGTATTTGGGGTCAGAGTAAAAATGTCAGTATGTCTGTACACAAAGTGTAAGGCCCGAACCGGACATTTTTACTCTGACCCCAAATACGCCAGGGGCTTTACACTGGTGGAGGTGATGGTCGCGCTGGCTATCGTGGCGATTGCCCTGCCCGCCGTGTTGATGGCGCTGTACCAGCAGGTTGACGACACCGCCTATCTGCGCGATAAAACAATGGCCCAGATGGTGGCAGCCAACAAGCTGGCAGAGATGCGCCTGGTGATTGCCTCGACACGAGTCCTCAGCACCGGCAAGGACACTGGCATCGCTTCTATGGCGGATCGCGAGTGGCACTGGTGGGTGGAAACCAAACCGACCGAGGTCGAGAAGTTCTTGCGCATCGAAATCCGGGTGGCGCTGGCGGAGGATCAGCAGGCGCAGCCGCTGTATATGCTGACGGCCTTTATGTCCAGTGACCTGGAGATCGACGAAGGGGATTCCGGACGGATCCGAACGATCCGAACGATCCGAACGATCAGAGCGATCAGAACAATCCGGACGATCCAGTGACACAGACATCGAGCGCAGAATCCAGCAGAATGAGTTGGGCGATCTACCGCCTGACGGCATTCCGGGACTGAATATCCCCTCCAGACCTGCCACCGGGAGTCACGCCTGATGGCCTATAGCAAACCTGCGGGTTTCACCCTGGTGGAAGTGTTGATCGCGTTGGCGATTACCGCGTTCGTCTCCATGATCGCCTACACCAGCCTGTCCACCGTAATGACGGGAGTTGAGCGTCTGCGTGAAAACACTGATCGCATCTATGCGGTCAACCGCGCCTTTATGATTATTGTCGCGGGACCTGCGCCAGTTTACCGACAGGCCCGTGCGCGACGAGTTCGGCGAGCTTGACCCCGCTTTCACCGGGGGGGAACTGGCGCGCTTTGCCCTGAGTTTTACCAGGACGGGATGGCACAATCCCAACGGCCATCCGCGCAGCAATTTGCAGCGTGTCAATTATCGCCTGGAGGATGATGGCCTGTGGCGGGACACTTACCCGGTACTGGACCGGACGCCAGATACGGAGCCGCACAGTGTGTTGCTGTTGGAGGGGGTGGAAAGCTTGCAGCTGGCGTTTCTCGGGACGCTGGAGGAACTGCAGACGCAATCCGGCAGTGCCGCACTGGATACCCGCAACTGGGCGGAAAACTGGGTGAGCGATGGCAGTGCTCCCGGCACGGCGCTGCCGCCGCCGGTCGGCGTTGAAATCCGCTTGCAGCTGCAGGAATGGGGCGAGATGAGGCGTTTGTATGCATTGCCACCGCTCTAGCCGCCCGGGCAGATACCGCGCTATGCGCCACCAGCGCGGCGCCGCCCTGATCGTGGCCATGCTGGTGTTCGCGCTGGCCACGGCACTGGTGGTGGCGATGAAGAGCGAGTTCGAGCGCTTCTACCAGCGCAGCGCCAATATCCTGTTGGATGAGCAGGCCCAGGCCTATCTGCGCGGTGCGGAGGAACTCGCCGGTATGGCCCTGTTGGCCGACTACGACCAGGACAAAACCAAGGGGCTGCCGCGGGATGACCTGCAGGAATTCTGGGCCACACCGCCGCCGCCCTACGCACTGGACGAGGGCTGGATGCGCGGCGCATTGGAGGACCTGCAGGGGCGTTTCAATCTCAATGCGTTGGCCAAACGGGTGCAGGGCGACCCGGGAACCGCAGTGGCCCGTTTTACGCCGGCGCAGGAACAATTTATTCGATTGTTACAGGCCCTGGGGGAGCCACAGGTGAGTGAACAGGATGCCATCCTGATCACCGAATCCGTGAGCGACTGGCTGGATGCGGATTCCAACCCCTCGCCGGAGGGCGCCGAGGACGACTACTATGCGTCGCAGACACCCGCCTATCGTGCGGCCAATCGCACCATGTCCAGTGTCAGTGAACTGCGCGCCGTGGCCAACATGACGCCGGAAATATACGAGGCACTGTTACCCTGGGTGACGGTCTGGCCCCAGGAGCCGAAGCTCCTGAACATCAACACGGCACCGGCAATGGTGCTGCGCACTATCAATGCCGACAAGGATCTCAGTCCGCTCAGCGAAGGGGAGGGAGAGTCCCTGGCAGAGTATCGGAAAGAAACGGGTTTCAAGGACAAGGATGATTTTCTTGCCAATCCGGTCTTTGAAGGAAAACGCGATAAAATGACCGGTATGGTGGAGTTGCTGGGGGAGCAGACCTCCTATTTTCTGTTGCAGGCGGAGGTCGAGGTTGCCGGCAGGAACATGCGCTTGTACAGTGTGCTGGATCGAAGTAATCGCAAAATCAGCGCCCTCGCCAGGGCCAGTGGCAGCTTGTAGACGGACCACGGCTCCAGAGGCGTCATACACAGGGAGAAACCGGCAGTGGGGAAGAGACAGTTTTGCGCGACACCGCTGTAGTACGTCTGGTTGAGGGCCGTCTGGCCTGGTACCCGCCGGGCGCCGGCGTTGAGCCGCAGTGGCTGGATGATGAAAACGCCCGTGACACGCTGCGCGCGACGCTGGCCCAGCGGCGCGTAAAGGTGTGCTTTGCGGTGCCCGGTGCAGATGCGCGCGTGCTCACGCTGGCGGTCGCGCCCGAGGAAAAAAAGCATATCAGCAAGTCGCTGGCCTTCATGCTGGAAGAGCAGTTCGCGGCAGATGTGGAAAAACTGCACTTCGCCTTTTGCCCGCTGGAGGGCGATAACTTTGCCGTCGCCAGCACCGCGCAGGCGAAGATGGAAGAGTGGCAGTTACTGCTCGCCGATTTCCCGGGCATTGCGCAGTGGTTGCCCGAACCCCTTCTATTACCCTGGCAGGCGGATGAATGGTGCCTGGTGCTGGAGGCCGACACCGCGATCATTCGCGTCGGGCAGTGTGACGGCTTCAGCGTCGAGCGCAATCTGGTGGATGTCCTGCTGCAGGGTGTGTTGCGCGAGTCTGCGGCCCCGCAGGCCGTGATCGTATACGGCAGTGACCAGATAGCCGACACCGAACTGCTGCCGGCGGCAGTTGCGCGACCGTGTGCAGTGGCGGCGCGGCAATCTGTGCGCCGCACTGCTGCTGAGTGACACAGGGGAGCTGAATCTCAACCTGTTACAGGGAACTATTGCCCCACGCTTGCCGCTGGCGTTGTGGTGGCGTCAGTGGCGCGCGGTCGCCGCGGTGTTTGCTGCAGCGTTCTTGCTGCAACTGGCCGCTGCCTACGCTGAATATCGCAGCCTGTCGGCGCAGAATCTGGCGCTGCGTGGCGCCGTGGAAGCGAGCTATCGCAGGGCGTTTCCGCAGGGCGCGGTGGTGGACGCGGAGAAGCAGTTGCGCCGCCAGCTCGATACTCTGGGAGGCACTGGGCAGGGCAGTGGTTTTATCGGCCTGATGGATCGCGTGGGCGGCGCAATTGCCGGTATGCCCGGTACCACTATCGCCAGTATCAACTACAACGACAAGGGTAACGAAATGCGCCTGAATATCGTCGCGGCAGATTTTGAAGGTGTGGAGAAATTGCGCAGCCGCATTAATGAGACTGGCCTGGAAGCGATCATGGAAAGCAGCAGCACGCAGGGCACTCGTGTCAGCGCCCGCCTGCGGGTGTCGGAGCGATCATGAAAGAATGGTTTTCCCAGCTCAACCAACGCGAGCAGATGAGCCTGCTGGTACTGGGTGTGGCCGTGTCCCTGTACCTGCTGTACATGTTTGTCTGGTCGCCGCTGGACACGCGACGCGAGCAACTGGCGGTGCAGAACACGGCCATCGCTGAATCCCAGGTGCGTGTCGATGCCATGGTGTCGCAGCTGTTAGAGCTGCGCGAGGGTGGTGCCCAGGCGGGAGCCAAACGCAATCTCACCTCGGTGATTAACGAGTCCACAGGTCGCTTTCAATTACCCGTCATTCGCCTGCAGCCCAACAGCCGTGGCGAAATCCAGGTGCGTGTGGAAAATGCGTCGTTTGATGACGTCTTGAAGTGGTTGCATGAGATGGAGTATGGGCAGAGCCTGCTGGTACGCGAGGTATCGGTGACCCCGGCCAATACAGCCGGTCGCGTCAACGTCACAGTGCGCATTGCAGAGGCGGGGTGACGTGAGAAAGTCCCGCCTTGTCTGGGCCGCGGTCCTGGCCCTGCTGCTCTGTGTCAATCTTGTGGTATCCGCACCGGCGCGCCTGCTGCGCCTGGCGTTGCCGGGGGAACAACTGTTAATGCACGGTTTGTCCGGCACTGTATGGCACGGCAGCGCCAGCAGTGTACTGTTGCGCCTGCCCCAGGGTTATTTGCAGCTGGGCACGGTGCACTGGTCGCTGCGGCCGCTCTCACTGTTGCTGCTGGCACCGCGCCTGACGCTGCGCACCGAGTGGGGTAACCAGACCCTGGCGGGGGAACTGGTGCTGCGGGGCCAGCGCGATCTGGATGTGTTCAACCTGGAGGGACAGTTGCCTGCAGATTTACTCGGTCGCTTCGCACCCGTGGCGCTGGACGGCATGTTTGCCCTGCAATTGGAAACGCTGCAATTGCGCGATGGCCTGCCGTACAGCACCGCCGGGCGACTGGTATGGCAGGATGGTGGCTGGCAGTCGCCCCAGGGACTGGTGCCACTGGGCTCGTATGCCATGAACGTCCGGCAGGCGCCGGCAGAAGCGCTGGCGGGACAGGTCATAACCCTGTCGGGGCCGCTGCAGGCCAACGGTACGGTGCAACTGCAGGGACGGCATTACGAGGTGGATATTCTGCTGGGTAGCGAAGGCAGCATGGACGCACAGTTACAGCAAATGCTGCCACTGATCGCCGTTGCGGAGGATGCGGGTTATCGCATCAGCGTGAAGGGCGACTTCTAGGAATTGGTATAGATCTGCTGACCGCAGTGGCACCATCATCCGCCAGAGTGACGTATAATTTTCAGCCGTAGTTATTTGGTTACATTAGTTAAATTCACGTGAGAGATTGGGCAAAATGAGTGATTCCGGTTACAAGAAATACGAGTGTGTGATCTGCGGCTACATCTATGATGAAGCAGAGGGCATACCCGAAGACGGCATTCCGCCGGGCACACTCTGGAAGGATATTCCCGAGGACTGGGAGTGTCCGGATTGCGGGATATCCAAGTCAGAATTCGACCTGTACGTGGAGTAGTATTTGATTTCGCGCCTGGCGGCAGTGCGCGAGCTGATGGCCCGTGCGCAGTACGACGCGCTGGTGGTGCCCCGGGCCGACGAGTACCTGGGCGAGTACATTCCCCTGCACAAGGAGCGCTTGCGCTGGATCAGCGGGTTCACCGGCTCTGCCGGTGTGGCGCTGGTGCTGGCGGACCGGGCGGCGATTTTCGTCGATGGCCGCTACACCGTGCAGGTGCGCGCTGAAGTTGCCCCCGAGCTGTTTGAATACCATCATCTGGTGGATGAGCCACAGGCGCAGTGGCTGGCTGCACGCATTGCCGGCCGGTGCCCGCGTAGCCTGTGATCCGCGCCTGCACAGCCTGCAGTGGTATCGCGATACGCAGGCCGCACTGGCTGCTGCGGGCGTGGAGCTGGTCACGGATACGGACAATCTGATTGACCGCTGCTGGCACGACCGGCCCGCGCCGGTGTGTAATCCTGCGCTGTTGCTGGACGAGGCCTTTACCGGGGAGTCCAGTCGCGCCAAACGCCAGCGCATCGCCGCTGCGAGTCCAGGCGCGTGGTTGTGACGCGGCGCTGATCTTTGCCCCCGATTCGGTGAGCTGGCTGCTGAATATCCGTGGCACCGACATGCCTCAGCTACCGGTCGTGCAGAGCTTTGCACTACTGGAAGCCACTGCAGAGCTGACCTTGTTTGTCGACCCACGGCGCCTGCCGGACGGCTTTCACGCCCATGTGGGCGAGGGTGTGCGCGTACTGGCAGAGACGGATGTCAGTAACGCATTGGCGGCTTATGCGAACCGCCCGGTGCTGGCCGACCCGAAAAACGCGAGCGCCTGGATTCAGTTGGAACTGGCGCGCGTCGGCGCAATTCTTGTCGAGGGAGAAGATCCTGCGGTCATTCCCAAGGCGTGCAAAAATGCGGTGGAATTGGCGGGTACCCGCAGCGCCCATCGGCGCGATGCGGTGGCGGAAATCCGTTTCCTGGCCTGGCTGGACGCCGAGGTGGCGGCCGGGCGACTGCACGATGAAGCGCTGCTGTCGGATAAACTGCTCAGCCTGCGGCAACAGGGCGAGCACTTTCACGCAGTGTCTTTCAATACCATTTCCGCAGCCGGCGCCAATGCCGCCATGTGCCACTACAACCATCTCAACGGTACGCCTGCGCGGTTGGCCATGAACAGTGTCTACCTGCTCGACAGCGGCGGCCAGTACACCGATGGCACCACCGACATTACGCGCACCGTGGCCATCGGCGATCCCGGACCTGAAGCGCGCCGCCTGTTTACGCTGGTGCTGAAGGGTCATATCGCCCTGGCGCGCGCGCGCTTTCCGCGCGGCACCACCGGCACGCAACTGGATGCGCTGGCGCGGCAGTTTTTGTGGCGCGAGGGCTTTGACTACGATCACGGCACCGGTCACGGGGTAGGCGTCTTTCTCAGTGTGCACGAGGGCCCGCAGCGTATCTCCAAGCAGCACAACGGTGTGGCGCTGCTCCCTGGCATGATTGTCAGCAACGAGCCGGGCTACTACCGCGACGGAGCCTTCGGGATGCGCTGTGAAAATCTGCAGGTGGTGCGCCCCGCGCAGGCCTGCCCTGGTGAAACACCGATGCTGGAATTTGAAACGCTTACCCTGGTGCCGTTCGACACGCGACTGCTGGATACACAGCTGATGGATGCGACTGAACTTCAGTGGCTTAACGACTACCACCAGCGCGTGGCGACAACCATTGGCCCGCTGTTGCAGGGCGCGGAAAGGGATTGGCTGAATCAGGCAACGCTGCCAGTCAAAATACAATAAAGGAAAATAACGTGAACGACATTCGTCAGCACGCTCAATGGCTATATCTGGAGTCCGGCGCTAATTTACCTGTGCCTGGGCGTGGGACTCTATTTCTCGATCCGCACGCGCTTTGTGCAGGTGCGCGGTTTTGGCGAGATGATTCGCCTGATGTTTGTCGGGAAGAAATCATTCGCGGGGGTGTCCTCGTTCCAGGCCCTGACCATGTCGCTGTCGGGGCGCGTGGGCACCGGCAATATTGCGGGCGTGGCCACGGCCATTTCCATCGGCGGACCGGGCGCGGTGTTCTGGATGTGGCTGGTGGCGTTTCTCGGGGCGTCTACCGCCTACATCGAGTCCACGCTGGGGCAGATCTACAAGGAAAAGGACGACAAGGGCCTGTACCGCGGCGGCCCCGCGTTCTACATCGAAAAAGCGATGGGGCAAAAGTGGTATGCGATGATTTTTGCCGTGGTCACCATCATCGCCACCGGCTTTTTGCTGCCCGGCGTGCAGGCCAACAGTATTGCCGCCGGCTTCGACAATGCCTGGGGTATTTCCACCATCGTGAGCGGCGGCGTGCATCGTTATCGCGCTGGGACTGATTATCTTTGGCGGCGTCAAAGCGCATCGCGCTGTTCGCCGAGATCGTGGTGCCGTTCATGGCGCTGGCGTACATCATCATGGCGCTGGTCATTATGGTCGTGAACTATCAGCAGGTGCCCGTGGTGTTGAGCCTGATCCTGAAAAGCGCCTTTGGCCTGGATGCCGGGTTTGGCGCTGTGATTGGTCTGGCGGTGCAGTGGGGTGTCAAGCGCGGCGTGTATTCCAATGAGGCCGGGCAGGGCACCGGTCCGCATGCGGCGGCCGCCGCGGAAGTCTCGCATCCCGCCAAGCAGGGCTATGTGCAGGCATTTTCCATTTATGTCGACACCCTGCTGGTGTGCTCGGCGACCGCCTTCATGATTCTGTGCACCGGCAAGTACAACGTCGCGCATCCCGACGGTTCGATGATCGTCGAGAACCTGCCGGGCGTGGCGGCGGGGCCGGCGTACACGCAGGCCGCCGTGGAAACGGTGCTGCCCGGTTTCGGTGCCACCTTTGTAGCGCTGGCGCTGATGTTCTTTGCGTTCACCACCATTGTCGCGTACTACTACATGGCCGAAACCAATGTGCAGTACATCAACCGTTACACACATCGACCATGGATCACACTGGTGCTCAGATGCATGATCATGGCCTCTGTCGGCTACGGCGCGATGCGCAGCGCCACCACCGCCTGGGACCTGGGGGATATGGGTGTGGGCCTGATGGCATGGCTTAACATCATCGCCATTCTGATTGTGCAACGGCCTGCACTGCTGGCGCTGCTCGACTACGAGGCGCAAAAGAAGCAGGGACTCGATCCGGTGTTCGACCCCGATAAGCTGAATATCAGGAACGCGGATTTGTGGCGCGAACTCAAGAATGAACGTCTGGATAAATGACGTTCAGTCAGTTTTCACTAGTTCCTGCAGCATTTTCAACTCCTGCGCAATATCGTCCGGAATATGCGTGCCACCCGATCCGGTAAAGGCTACCGTCATGGATTCTTCGTATTCGGCAAAGCACTTTTTCGCCACCGGATTCTTCGGATATTCAAGCACGCATTGTTTGAGGTACAGATCCGGCAATGAGTACATTGACTGATAATGATAGCGACGCTCGCCGAGCGCCAGCCAATAGAGAATATCCGGCTTCAGGGGAGTTGTCGGATAAGCATTCAGATATTCGTACAGGACGCTGGACATCCTCAACGCTGCGATCACATGTTGTGGTGAATCCAGGCTGAAGTCGCCGCCTTGTTCTGCAGTCAGCACAGCTTCAGCATATTTTCGTAAGTCGTCACGTTTTGCATCAGTAAATTGCGGGTATTTTTCGTCCTGCATGTCGTCCACTGCGGCAATAAAACCTTTGATCTGGTTTCTGCAATTGTTTGGCAGTTGCTGGTTTTCGCTGTCGCGTCGCAATGCGACTGAGAGACCTGGCAAATCCCGCGCGACACGCACGTAGTAGAAGATTTGCCGGTAGACGGCCGTCTCCAGATCGTCAGTCTCCGCCTTGTTGAGCGGATACCCTGAGATCAGTTCTCCATACAATTTCATTGCATCATCGAAATTTCGAATCAAAAACAGAAACTCGGCCTCCTGAAATTGATTGGAAAGCGCCTGGGTTTGATTCAAGGTCGTGAACCGGGTAGACACCGCCGGCAACTGCGTATGACAGGACATGCACACGCCCAGGGTCGATCTCAAAGTACCCAGTGCGTAGTCCTTATTGCCGTTGCTAGAAGACGTTTTCAACCTGTTCAAGTTGTTGGGTCAACACATTTGCCGAAACCTGAAAACCTGTCTTGTTGATCCTCTCCTCGTGATTCACCTGCTTGCTGAGTGCGACCATTTTTTTCAGGGCGTCGGATATCTGAGCGGAGTTCGCCGGATCGCCAAAACTGGTTTCGGAGGCAATGAATGGCTTGAGAATGAATATCTGCTGCAACAGCTGATCCATGACTGCCTTGACTTCGGACCTTGCCGCGACAGCAAACACAAGTACCATCAACAGCAATAAAAATCGTTTCATCTAGTTCGCCCCGCTGGGAATATCCTGGAACGCCATGCCCTTGTCGGCGCGCGGTTCCTGCGGTAAACCCAGCACCTGCTCCGCCAGAATATTGCGCATGATCTCGTCGGTGCCGCCCGCCAGGCGCACACCGGGCGCAAATAATACCGACTGCTGGAAGTGGGCCCGTTGTGGGCTCAGGGTGTCATCCTGGATGATGCCGGCGGGGCCGAGCAGCTGGCAGACGAAATTGGCGATCTCCTGGTTCATCACGGCGCCGACCAGTTTGCCCAGCGACGCCTCCGCGCCGGCAATGCCGCCTTTGGCCACGGCGGTGATCATGCGTTTGTTGGCGGCCTGCAGGCCCGCGTACTGGCTGTACCAGGTCGCCAGTCGCTCGCGCACGATCGGGTCCTCGGCAATCGGCTTGCCCATTGAGTTCCAGCGATTTCACCAGGTCCAGGAATTGCGGAAAGCCCGTGGGCTGGATGCCGCTGATCGCCAGGCGCTCACTCATCAACACGGTGAGCGCGCCGGTCCAGCCGCCGCCGACCTCACCGAGGCGGTAGGCGTCGGGCACTATCGCATCGTGGAAAAAGACCTCGTTGAAGTGGGTGCCGCCGTCCATCTGCTTGATGGGGCGCACCTCGACGCCGCTCTGGCGCATGTCGATCATAAACATTGTGAGGCCGCGATACTTGGAGACAGTAGGGTCGGTGCGGGTCAGCACCACGCCGTAGTCCGAGTACTGTGCGCCTGAGGTCCAGATCTTCTGGCCGTTGATTCTCCAGTTGTCGCCGTCGGGTTCCGCGCGCGTGCGCAGGCCGGCCACGTCGGACCCGGCACCGGGTTCGCTGAACAACTGGCACCACACGTCTTCCGCGCTGGCCATGCGCGGCAGCAGCTCGCGTTTGGCCTCTTCGTTGGCGAAATGCATGATGGCCGGGCCGCAGTTGCCGATGCCGATGACGAATTGCGTGTCCCGCGTCAGGTAGTCTTCACTTCCTGTTGCCACACCACCTCGTGCACGGAGGTCAAGCCCCGCGCCACCGTATTCCTTGGGCCAGGTCAGGCACGCGAAGCCGGCGTCGGCTTTCTTCTTGTACCACGCCTTGGCTTCATGGAAAGGCTGATTCGCCTTCCATGCCCATGTGGCGTTTATCCGTGCGCCGGATTGCGATTGGCATGCCAGCCAGGCTTTCACTGCGCTGCGAAAGGCAGCCAGTTCCGGGGTGTCTTTAAAATCCATGGCGTTTTCCTCAGGCGGTCTGTAGCAGGCGTTGGGTGAGGTGTTCTTTCCACTGTGGCTGCGTGCCGATCAGGCCCGACAGCAGTTGCGCGCGGCGATAGTACAGGTGGCAGTCAAACTCCCAGGTAAAACCCATGCCGCCGTGGACCTGGATATTCTCCTTGCTGATCAGGTAGTAGGCATCGGTGGCGCTGACCCTGGCGGTGGCGGCGGCCAGCGGCAGATCGGGTGCGTCGCTGGCCAGGGCACAGGCGCCGTAATAGGCGTTGGCGCGGGCCAGTTCCAGTGCCACGTACATGTCGGCGAATTTGTGCTTGATCGACTGGAAGGACGCGATGGCGCGACCGAAGGCGTAGCGCTGCCTGGTGTAGGCGATGCCCATGTCCAGTGCCGCCTGGCAGCCGCCGATCTGCTCGAAGGCCAGCAGCACCGCGGCCCGGTCCAGCAGCTCCGCCAGTTCGGTGTCTCCGACTGCTTTATCTCCCAGCGGCTGCACCGGCACAGCGTCAAAGACGAGGCGCGCCTGGGAGCGACTGGGGTCCATGCTGTTCAATGTCTCGCGCTGTACTCCTGGCTCTGCCAATCCGGCGAGGTACAGGCGGACCGCGCCGTTGTCATCGCGGGCCGTCAGCACGGCGAAATCGGCGCTGTCGCCATCGGGTACCGGCAGCTTGTTCGCGGTGAGTTTGCCCGCGCGCACCTGCGCGGTCACAGTCGGCGCGCCCGGTCCCTCATGCAGGGCCAGCGTGCCGATCAGTTCGCCAGCCGCGAGTTGGGGCAGGTAGTGCTGCTTCTGCGCTTCACTGCCCCAGCTCTTGAGCGCCTCGGTGGCCAGGTACACGCTGGAGGAAAAAGGCACGGGGGCCAGCGCGCGGCCCAGTTCCTCGGCGATGACGCACAGTTCCAGGTAACCCAGTCCCAGGCCGCCATGGCTTTCCGGTATGGTCATGGCGGTCCAGCCCAGGTCGACAATTTTTTGCCACAGTTCCCTGTCGAACGACGTTGTCGCAGAGTCCAGTACGCGGCGCACGACGCTGCGGTCGTGCACTCCTGGCGCAGAAAATTACGGGCCTGGTCGCGAATAAACAATTGTTCTTCGGAAAATTCGAAATTCATGTTGGGCTACCTGTCGATCTGACCCCGAATGGGAGGCTAATTATAGGGAAACACGCTGAAATCGTGGCTCAACTAATTGGACCAGTGCATTAAACTCCCGTGGCGGGTGTACTGAGTAGCGTGGCTTTCAATTGCGCAATATCTGCCTCGCTCAGACCCAGCCCCTCGCGCACGTAGTTGTCAAAGCTGCCCCAGCTGGCGTCAATCTGCGCGAAGGCTGCATTCAGCCAGGCTTCCTCCACGCCCAACAGCACGGCCAATTTGTCGGCGGCCTCCTCACCCTTGAACACGCGCAGTAGCAATAACTGGGAACTGCGCGCATCCAGGGCGTGCTGCCTGCTGGCCATGTAATCCTGCATGACCACATCCTGCGGGACGCCGAGAATGCGCAGCAGGATAGCGGCGGCAAAGCCGGTGCGGTCCTTGCCGGCACTGCAATGCCAGGCGACGGGCGCGCCATCCGCTTGCAGCACGGTATGCACAAACTGGCGAAATTGCGGCGTGAAGGTGCTGGCGAACTGGCGATTGGCCTCCAGCATCAGCGCGTCGGGATCGAAGCCGTCGAAATTCCCGGACTCGATGCGCGCCATGATCTCGCCGATCATGGCCTTGTTGCCCTCATCGAGCGTCGGAATCTCCACTACCTTGAAACTTCGTGGGGTCGGGGAGGTGATTGGGCTCCTCCTCCTTTTCGGTGGCGGAGCGAAAATCAATCAGGGTAGCGAGCTTGAGTTGTTCAAGACCGACCAAATCGGCCTTTGATGACTCCGCCAGAGTGGCGGCGCGGTACAGCACTCCCCATTTGACTTGCTGGCCGTCAGTCGTGGGATAGCCCCCCAGGTCGCGAAAATTGTCGATGCCCTCAAAGTTCAGCAGGCGGTGGTCCTCGCGCTGCTGTGCCGGTAACGCGGCCGGTATGACCAGCGCAGGTGCGGGCACGAACTGGATGGCCGCCACGGCCAGCAGTGCCACTGCAAGCAAAGACCAGAACAGTTTTTTCTTACGCAATGTGGGCTCCAGCGGGCGTCGCTACAAAAGCGGGAAGCATAGCACTGAAGTTGGGCGGGGCAAGCGCCACAGCGCCAGGCGCAAATATCCAGATTGCCAGCAGCAGTATGATTCATGATAATCACAGGCCTATCCAGCACCCTACAGGTCCACGCCATGGCATCCCTGCAAGATCAACTCCTCGCGGCCGGTCTGGTCGACAAAAAGAAGGCGAAGCAAGTCAGCAAGGAGCAGCGCAAGGAGGCCAAGGTGCGTCACAAGGGCCAGCCGCAGCCCGATGAAAACAAGGAACAGGCCAGACGCGCCCTGCTGGAGAAAGCCGATCGCGATCGCCAGCTCAACAAACAACAGCAGGCAGAGGCCGACAGGAAGGCGATCAAGGCCCAGATTGTGCAACTGATCCAGATGAACCGTATTGCGCGCGAGCGCGGTGATGTTGCCTACCAGTTCAAGGATGGCACCACGATCAAGAAGATATATGTCACACAGCAGCTGCAAAAGGATTTGATCAACGGGCGCCTGGCCATCGCAAAGCTGGCCAATGACTATGAATTGCTGCCCGCGGCGGCGGCGGAAAAAATCATGCAGCGCGATGCGAGCGTCATTGTGTTACTCAATCGCGATGAACGGGCCATTGTGGATGCGGATGACCCCTATGCCGACTATCAGATTCCCGATGATTTGATGTGGTAGAGAGATGTAGTAGAGAAAAAGGCATGGAGTTTACAAAAAATGCCGTTTATTCTTGCGGGGCTCTATGCACAGAGCACAGTATCCTTCGTTTTCAATCAGAGGTTCCGCTATGTTGAGATTTGTTTTGCTGTTGCTTGTCGCTGTAGCCTTTTCAGCAGGTACACAGGCAGCACAGCCCGTGCAACTGATGGCCAACACGTCGCCGCCCTACGCGGACGCAAGTTTGCCCGATCAGGGCCTTGCGCTGGAACTGGTCAAACATATTTACGCGGGCACTGACTACGTCCCAGAGATCACCATCGAAGGCTGGTCCGAGGCGATCGAGGGAACCCGTGTGGGCGTTTACGATGCACTGGCTTCGGTCTGGTATTCCAGGGACCGCGAAAAGGATCTGCTGTTCAGCGAGCCCTACCTGCGCAGCGAATTGCTCATTCTCAAGCTGCGCACCAACCAGGGGGTTTACCGCAACCTGCACGATCTGGCCGGTAGCCGCCTGGGCGTGAGGACGGATTACGCCTATGGCGTGGATTTCTCGGGGATACCCAATCTGCACCTGGTGCAAGAGGGCGAGCTTGCCCCAAACCTGCTCAACCTTCTCAACGGCAAGGTGGACTTTGTGATCGCGGACCAGCGCACAGCTGCCATGGAGTTGCATCAGTATTTCGCCGACAAGATCACCCAGTTTGAAGTCGTAGATATCGATCTGCCCCCTGTTGAGCGCCATGTCGCCGCCAGTCGCTCCTGGCCCGGCCATGAAAAAATGATCGCTGAATTCAACCGGTCGCTGGCTGCGGCGCAAAAGGATGGCTCGTTGGACGCTATCATCAAGAAATGGGATGCGCGCTACGGCGGGGTGGAGTAGTCACACGACAGCCAGGTAGTTCGGAACGGAGTTATTGCATGAGTACAGCACTGGCAGAATTGCTGCCCACCTTTCTGCTCGGTTTCAGCTCTCTTTTCCCCCTGATCAACCCGATTGGCACGGCTTTTATCATCCAGCCATATTTTTCCAATCTCGATGATGCATCGCGACGGCGGTATGTGCTTCGTATAGTACTGATCTGCTTTGTGATGGGCATGGTCGCGCTGCATCTTGGCAGTTTTGTGCTGAAGTTGATGGGTGTTTCCATTCCGGCCACCCAGACGGCGGGCGGTATCGTCATTGCGATACTCGGGTTCAATTTACTCAATAGCGCCGCAGCCAGCAGTACGGATGTGGTATCCCCAAGCAAAATCGACGACAGTATCTTCTACCCACTTTCCTTCCCGCTCACCCTGGGTCCGGGCGGCATATCCACCCTGATCGCGTTGAGCGCCCATGTTCACAGCCAAACGGGCAATTGGTTATCTCCCAAAATGACGGCAATCACCTTGTCCTTGCTCGTTGTTCTGGTGATTGCCTATTTTTGCTTTTTCAACGCGAGCAAGCTCGTTCGAAAACTGGGCGCTAACGGCAGCCAGGTGGTGAATCGCATGATGTCCTTTCTGGTCTTCTGCATCGGCATCCAGATGGCGTTTACGGGTGTAATGTCGTTAATCAAGGCTGCCACCTGAAAACCAGTGACGGGTCCGATTAATCATTGCGACCAGCGATAACATCACGGGAACCTCTACCAGTACCCCGACAACTGTCGCCAACGCGGCGCCCGAATGGAGTCCAAACAACGAGATCGCCACCGCCACGGCCAGTTCAAAGAAGTTGGACGCTCCGATCAGGCACGCGGGTGCGGCAATATTGTGCGGCAGGCGCAGCGCCCTGGCGCCAGCATAGCCAATCGCAAAAATGCCGTAGGTCTGGATCAGTAGCGGTATTGCTATGAGCAGGATGGTTTGTGGCTGACCGATAATTTTCTCTGCCTGAAAACCAAACAACAGTACCACAGTGCCTAACAGGCCGATCACCGACCATGGCTTCAGGGCGTGAACGAACGTTTCAACGCGATGATTGCCGCCGCCCGTCTCCAATCGATGTCGTGTAAATGCACCTGCAATCAGCGGCAGCAGCACATAGAGAACGACTGAGAACAGCAGCGTTTCCCAGGGCACCTCAATGTCGCTGACCCCGAGCAGGAACGCCGCAATCGGCGCGAACGCAAAAATCATTACAATGTCATTTGCCGCTACTTGTACCAATGTGTAATTGGGGTCGCCCCTGGTGAGTTGGCTCCAGACAAACACCATCGCGGTGCAGGGCGCAACGCCCAGCAGGATCATGCCTGCGATGTACTCGGTGGCGGATTGGGGGTCGACCCAATCCACAAAGATGACCCTGAAGAAGAGCCAACCCAGGGCGGCCATCGTGAAGGGCTTGATCAACCAGTTCACCACCAGGGTCAGGATGATGCCCCTGGGTTTCTTGCCGACATCCTTGATGGCGGAAAAATCGATCTGCACCATCATGGGATAGATCATGACCCAGATGAGCAATGCCACCACGAGGTTGACGTGCGCGTACTCGAAACTGGCAATCCATTGAAACGTATCGGGAACAAGGTTGCCCAGCGCAACGCCCACCAGTATGCACAGACCCACCCAGAGAGTGAGGTAGCGTTCAAATATCCCCATCAGCCTTGTTCCCCTATGTCGTTGCTGATTTCGGCAACAAAACCCACCTCAATTGCGCAGAACCCTTCCGGATTTTAGTCCAGCGCGGCAGGTCGAGGGCTGAGCTGCGCTGCGGCGCAGGTCGGAAACTTGGCGATCGGAACTCCCGTGAGCCAGCGCAGAGTCTCGTGCATGGCCGGATTGTGGCCCACGATCATTACGTCAGTCAGTTTATCATCCAGTTGCCGGATGGCTTGCAGCAGTTCATCGCGCTCAAAGGTATAGAAGCCCTGGTCGAAGGTCAGTTGTGTATCCTGTGCGGGTAATGTAAGCAGCATACTGGTGATCGTTTCCCGTGTACGGCGGGCTGGGCTTGAGAAAATCGTTTTGAAAGTGGCGCCATGTTCCTTCAGCCGCAAGCCCATGGTGGCGGCATCGCGGCGGCCCCGTTTGTTGAGGGGGCGTTCCATATCTGTGAGGGTAGGGTCTTGCCACGAGGATTTGGCATGGCGCAGTAGTGTCAGGGTGTGTTCACTCATAGCAGGGCCCTTACTTGATCATCAATGCTCCGCAGGAATTGTGCCAGTATATCGCGCTGCGCGACACAGTATCGCGCCTGCTCCTCCGCGCGGCGGAGAAAGTACTGCTGCAGGGTTGTGGGCAGTTCCAGTTCTTTGGCCAGCCGCGCCATCACGAGAAAATCCTGCACGTCGCCCAGCGTGTCCTGCCATTGTTTGAGTGTTTCCCGGTGCAAGGAAAGCGAGATGTTGTTCTCCAGCAACTCCAGCAGGTAACGGATTTTTTTGTAACGGATGCGCAAACGATGCAGGCTTTCCAAATCGGTGGCATCTGCTGCCAACAGGCTTTTATGGGTGAGATGCAGGGCCTTGTTCCACTGCTTTTCGAAGGTATCCTGCAAGCGATCTGACAAGCTGTTGCTCGGCTTCAGCGATTTTTCCGTAGCGGCAATGGCACGTAAAAATTTCTGCGCCTGCAGTGTCGGTGCATAGTCCAGCCAGTGCTGTGTGGCCTTCTCGATGGGCTTTTCAAGGGTGCTGTGTACTACAGAAGGAAGCAATAATTGCTGTTGTAGCAGGTGTTCCTGCATCTGCTGTAAATCCCGCAGGCGGTCCAGTGCGTCAAGCGCATCCTTTATAAAAGGCTTCCAGCGCTTCGCCGGGCCAATGCCTTTCAGTAATGGATAGCATGCAAGAACTTCCCGGCAGGCGATGCGAAAATCGTGAATATTTTCTGCCGTGGCGTTCGTCTGCAACCGCCGCAGTCGTTTGCGAAAGCGCTTCAGGCGTTTTTGCAGGGCCGGTTGGAGGTTCATTTTCGCATGCGCATAATAGATTCTCTAATCCTACCCCGGGGATGACGCAGGTTAGCCAGAAGCAGACTTAAAGTAGCAACAGACCAAGCGAGAAAACAATAGCGCATTATAAGCTGTTGCGCTGGAAACGGATGTTTAGTTTATATGCGACCCTCGACAATGCAGGTGCCGGATCGTTGCTCCACTCTTCCGATGTGGTTATCGGTGGCGCGCGTTATCTCTGCACTAAGGTGCAAGTTTTTTTTGTGCCGCACCCGCCGCCTCCGGCGTATCGCGCATTCACGTTTGGGCGGCAAAAAGCGGCAGGATCGATCAGCCCGGAATCACTTCCGTGTAGACTTTTTTTGTTCGAGCAAATCCTCAGCCAGATCGGCGACCTTGTGGTTGATATCACGGATAAGCGTGTAGATTGCGCCGATGGTGCTGTCCTGCACCTTTTTCACCTGCGATGCGGTGTCGCACAGCCCCAGATTTTCCAGCACTGTGACAGGAAGGTCCAGAATAGCGCGATTAATCTCCTCCGCCGTATTCGCTCCCTTATCAATAACGTCCTCTACCAGCCGAGCCAATTTGGGTTCATCACTGACTTTTCGTTTGCTCGCCTTTGGTTTGCTAGCGGTTGCTTTGCTCATAATACACTCCCTCCTTTTGTATGCGGGTAAACCCCGCTGTTAACAAATACTACATTTCCAGTTTCTCCCGCCATGACTCAGAACAAGAAACGTGAAGATATGCCGCGTACAAGTTGCTGGCACCCTGATGCTTAAGGCTTTCGAGCATGGCGCCGAAGATACCTTAACCGGTATCGCCGCCACACAGGTCTTGACCGGGACACACCAGATCAAGTCTACTATATGGCCATCAGCAGTTCTCCTGGCAGTTTGGGCAGGTGCCGCAATGATTCAATCAGGGAGTGCGATTGACGGCGCAGGCTGTGCCGTACACTTCAACGGGAGTAAGCAATAATGAAAAACTATCTCAATGCCATCGTTATCGGTTTACTGCTTGTTCTTGCAGGCTGTGACCAGCTGCAATCCAAGGGAGATGTCGGGGTAACGAAGGCCGATATCGACGCGCTAAAGGCCGGTCAGGAGGCAATTGCCAGGGATATTGCGGAAATCAAGAAACTGGTCACGCCAGCTCCGAAACCGCAGCAGGTGAGCGACGTCAGTCACGTGATGAATGTTGCAAGCGATCCGTCCAAGGGTAGCAAGACGGCCGTGCTGACGATTGTGGAGTATACCGATTATCAATGCCCGTACTGCGCGCGCCATGCCAAGTCTGTCTTACCGGAGATTCAAAAAAATTACATTGATACGGGGAAAGTGCGGTACGTCCTGCGTGATTTCCCGCTGCCCTTTCACAACAATGCGTCCAAAGCTGGCGAAGCAGCCCTTTGTGCGGGTGATCAGGGCAAGTATTGGGAAATGCATGACCTGCTATTTGCTAACCAGAAGGCTCTTGATGCAGACAAGTTGCCGGAGTATGCGAAAACCATTGGTATTGACGTGGGTAAATTCGATGCCTGCCTGGCGAGTGCCAGCTACAAGCAACGTGTAGATGCGAATCTTAACGATGGCAGCAAAGCCGGTATCAGTGGCACACCCAGCTTTGTGGTCGGTTATACACAAGCTGATGGCAGCGAGGTTAAAGGTGAAAAGTTGATTCGGGGGGCCGTTGGATACGATGTTTTCCAGAAAACCTTCGAGGAGATGCTGGCTAAAAGGAAATAGCAGTCTTCAGGTCCCGGTATCGAAGAAACGTGAGGAGAAGTGGGGTAGCGATGCCCCGTTTTATTTTTGGAATTTTGAAACCCGTTATTTGGATGGTGTAATCGCGAGGGTTTGAAACATTCCAGAAACAATTTTTTTAAACAAATATATTTCAATAATCAGTATGTTAAGCAATAAAGCTCGACTGCATGCCAGCACTGCGATACACGGGCGAATTCAAGACTTGACTATCTCCAGTTACTGGCCTATAAAAACCGAGCACATGGGGTAGTCGCCCGTATGCATCAGGCCTAGTCAGCCGTGCAAGAAAGTTGGATACCGCAAATATGTTGGTTGAAGTTCTGGAATACAGGTTATCCTCGTATCCACGAGGCGCACTGTGTTCCTGCGCTCAGGTCACTGAAAAGCCGACTACTAAAAAATGGGCACAAAAAAGCCCGCGTTAGTTAAATAACGCGGGCTTTTTTGTGCCCGCTACGTTAAGGAGATCTGTTATGAAACGCTTAAAATTTGAATGGCGGGCACTGCTGGCAGTGCCGCTTTTGTTAATAAGCAATGCGGTGCTGGCAACTATATCGGGGTCGGCGTCACCTATTTTCCCGGCTACAGTCGTAAGTGGTGATGACGGCACGGCAGTCTCCTTGGTGCTGCGGCTGGATCAATTCACAACAGATGCCCCACTGCCGATAGTCGTGCAAAACGACGATGATGGAACCGCAAAACCCAATGACGGTATCACGCTCACTATGAGCTGTGCGAGTGCGACAAACCCTTGGGATTGCCTCGACTACGATGCCGCTGTCTTCGACATTGTTGGAAACGCGGGCACTGGAGCGGATCTCTGCGCTGCCAACACGTTCACTTTTAGTGAGCCAGACGCCTCAGGCGAGATCACTGTGACGGTAGTAGGCGACCCGATTACATTCACTGCCTACACCCAATTTTGTACGATAAATTTTAACGTGGATGTGAAAGAGCTCCCCAAAGTGCTAAAGATGCATCGAATGGTGTGAATGGTCTCCCCGGTAAGCAAACTCGTCAGGGGGCCTCAATGAGCGTAGATGCAGCTAATGGTGAGGACGCCACCCCCACAGGTTCGGACCTCACCACTGTCGCCACCTGCGGCGTGCAAGTCGACAAGCAGGTAAGTTGTGGTGAACTCGACGAGAATGACGACCTTATCTGGTACGATGTGGGCTTCGATGATACTAACCCGCCCGCCGCCGCGCAATGCCTGGCATTGTCCGACGAACAGATCTCGGTGCGATACGTAGCGAAGAATACAGGTTCCAGCTGTGCGCTGACAGGGTGTGAGTTGACAGAATCCAACGGTTCCTTCGGCTCGGCCGGCACGTTTGGCCTGACTGACGGCCAAACCACCACCCCAGAAATATCGGGCGGATCCGAAGCCTGCGAAACTGCCTTTGGTGATCCGAATGATCCAGAAGAGCCGAACACGGTCAGCATTTCATGTGACACTGCGATAGTAGGGGACGGCAAAGCGACGGATAGCGATCAGGCGTTCTTTGCGTGTTTGACAGCGGCTCCGTTGGTTGATCGGAACGTCACCTGTCCTACAAGTCAAATTGACACGCTTGTTCAGGATGACGAACTGACTGAGACGAACGGGGACAGTACCAACGGCTGTACCACGCTTGATGGACAACCTGTCGATGTGGGCTACCAGTACTGTAACAACGGCACTGCGCCGCTGTATTCCTGTCGCCTGACGGATGACAATGAGCTCGTCAGTGCAACACCAGTAGTGCCTGAGTTCGATCTGCCAGTGTCACGCGGACGCCTGTGCTACACCCCCAGCGGCTGCGACCGACCATTGCTGATTTGGTGTGCAGTACGGCACTCGAAGCTGCAGAGGCGATCGATGGCAAGGTCACACTGGAGTGCTGCACCAAGGATGTCAACGCCTTGCTAGATTGTGGTGAAAACGACCGCGTGTCGGTGTACGATAATTCCGATGTCACCTGCCAGACGCAGTCCGGTCTGGAGATCACCAAGACCTGTGTCGACACGGACGAGCCGGAAGATGGTACGGATGACGCTGTCGCGGTCGACGGTCTCAGCGACGGATCCTGCGGGCGATGACGATGTTGGCTTCACGGATTGTACGCCTACTGACGACATCTATTTGACCAACATCAACTGCGAGTTGGACCTCGTCACCGGACTACCCACTGGTGATCCCACTCCTGTTCCGTTGGCAACCCCGCCTGGTCCGTACGATCTGGCACCGGGCATCTTCCAGGACTTCGGAGGGTACGCTACCCGTCCTGACAGCCAATGCCTGTAACCAGGCTTCGGTCTCCTGTGCGGATTATGATGGTGGTCCCAGGGTGACGGAGTATGCGGCACCAGTTGTCTGCGACTTCAGGGGCGAGGGTTGCATTACCCGTACACCGGGCTTCTGGGGTGCCCGTCCGGATACTGCGGATGACTACACTCCGGTCACGGTCTGTGGTACGGCTCTGGACAGCGTGCTAGCAGCAGTCACTACAGGTACTAAGACATATCCTGAATCAACCACGGAGGCTATGTGCTCGGTTGGCAAGGATGGCAAAATCCTTGGTAGCCAGGTGACGCAGTTGATCCGTCAGTGTACTGCCGCTGCATTGAACCTTGCAGTGACTGAAAGTGAAGGAGGTAGTTGTTCGAGCAATAGTACCGATGACTTTGCAGATTGCTGTGGTGCAGCAGACGATGGCACAGGGCCCAATCTCTGCTCCGCACAGGATGTCGGGAGCGTCAAGGACGTGAATGAATGTATTGCACTGCTGGATACGTTCAATAACTCGCTCGATACATCGGATTCCGATATCTTCTCCGGGCTTGGCGCTGCGCAACCAACGCAATGCAAGAACTCCAAAAATAACGGCTATCACCCCCTTGCGCAGTAAGGGTAAGTAGTAACCCTGAGCAATTCAGGGCAGTAAATGACCCGCCGGTGCAAGCCGGCGGGTTTTTTTATGGACTGGACTTTTTAATTGTGTGCGTACGCCAACTCGCAGGCCGCGCCCTGCTGTTGCAGTAGTGTCAGGCGGGGCCAACCCTGTTGGCCAGCGCCATGCCTATGAGCATGGCAGTCACGAATACAGCGGTTTTCCAGTCCAGATAAAGTAATGCGGAGAGCGCCGGGCCGGGGCAGTAGCCATAGATACCCCAGCCGATGCCAAAGATAGCTGCACCGCCGAGCAGGCGACTGTCGATGGCCTTGCTGACAGGTAGCGAGAAACTCGCCGACAGTAACGGCTTCCCGCGCCGCAGTACCAGGGGGAATGCCAACAGCGTGACGCAGACCGCGCCGCCCATCACAAAGGCCAGGTCCGGCACCCAGTTGCCGAACACATCCAGGAAGCCCAGAACCTTCGCCGTGTCCGTCATGCCCGACACGGCCAGGCCGACACCAAACACCAGGCCGCACAGCAGAGCGATCACGTTTTTCATTTACAGACCTCCCAGCACATGGCGTACAACATAGACGGTGGCGATCCCGGTGGCCATGAAAGTCACCGTGGCGATGATGGAGCGTGGTGAACGGCGGCCGATGCCGCACACCCCGTGACCGCTGGTACAGCCTGATCCCAGCTTCACGCCAAAGCCCACCAGCAGTCCTCCGACGACAGCGTGCCACCACTGCAGAGAGCTCGGCACCGGGTAAGGTGTGCCTGTTGCCGTGTGATACAGCAGAGGCCCGACCAGCAGGCCCAGGATGAACAGCCAGCGCCAGCTGTTGTCGGGTGCAGCGGACACTGCGCCCCAGACGATGCCGGCTGATGCCGGCGATGCGGCCCAAAAACAACAGCAGGGCAACGGCGGACGCGCCTATCAGTAGCCCGCCGATCAGCGGTGTGGTGTAGGTGAGCATCGGGTCTCCTCCTGTATTTCCCTATCTGGATTTAGCGATTTTCATACCGGTTCAGGTCGAACAGTCCCGCTTCGCGCGGATAGTCTTGCCGGTAGCGGGTGTGCAATGTGTCGGAAACCGGCCAGAACCTGGTGTCAGTGCGACGTACACCGTAACGTGATACGAGGTTTGCGTAATCCGCCGCGCTGCGCATTGACTGCATGTCCTGCACGAAATCATCCAGATCCTGGTCCTGCACCTGGAAAAACGCGTTGGGATAGGCACCGATGAAACCCTTGACCACGGTCAGGTAGTCCTCCTGTGGGATGCGACGCTGCGCTTCCCTGAAGATCTGGGCGTTGTTGGAATAGCCGTCATTGTGCACGATGGTGTAGACGTGCCCCTCGGGGCCTGCACCAACTACCTCAAGGAAAGACACCTCGGGCATCAGGCTGAACGGCGGGCCCTGCAGCGTCTGCAGTTTGTCAAAGCGTGGTTCGTGTGTCAGGTAGCGATGAGCCGCGGCGCCGGGCAGGCGTTGTTGCAATATCCCCAACAGTTCCTGCTTGGGATCTGCTGTCTTATATTGAATGTCCGAGGGGCGGTCAAAGGCCGCGGAATCCGTCATCATGAATTTTTTGGCTTCATCTTCTGCATCCCGGTACCAAAAATCGCGCAGCACGATGCGCTCCTGGGGGGGCAGGAAAAACAGAAAGTTCTGCTCGCCCTCCATGCGCAGGAAATCCATATACATGCGGGATTCAAGCTGGTGCGCCACCGTGCCGAACACATCGAAGCCTGCCACCAGCAGGTAGTGAATGCGTTCCAGCAGCGAATAGTCGATCAGCCACGCGGTTTTGGGCGTCTGTCCGACAAATCCCTTGACCACCGAAGCACTGTCCTCGTGCCGGAACACGGTCAGCGCGGCGTTGTCGTTGTGGCCGTCGCCATCCCAGATCAGGTCCAGATTCACTTTGGTCCCATTCGGGCCAGTGGCCTGCTGGATATACTCCAGCTTGGCCTTGAGGAATTTTAGCTGTTCGCGTGAATAGCCGCGCCACTCGATCAGGGAGAGCAGCGCATCATCGGGTTTGTCGTTGGGCAGACGCAGGTTCTGGCTCTCCCGCGCCAGAAATTCGGCACCGTCCAGGGCACTCTCCCTGTCAGGGTTGAGGAAGGCCACCCAGAAGTGGTCATCGATCACGTTTAGCGCCACCTGGCCGCGGCACACCGGCCCCTTGATAAATCCCATCACGGTGAACTGTGCTTCATCAAGCATGAACTTATAGCGGGCATTCTCAGGTAATTCGCGAAACGCGATAAAGGGATTGGTGGCCTCGTCCGTCTGGTAGGCGGGCAGGGAAGTGACGTTGTAGTCGGCATCGAGAAAAAGCGATTGCCAGCGCTGCATGCGCGCCGCATTCAGCGCATAGGGCATATGCCGCTTGTCCAGAACCGCAGTGCGCAGGGGTTGCAGGCGATAGTAGAACACTGCCTGCCCCGGATCATCGTAGGGGCGTCGGGTAGCAATGATATCGATGGGCTCTCCCGGTGGTGTGCGCGAACGCACCAGATTGTAGTAGCGACCGTTCTCGCCCAGCTCGGAGAAATACAGGTTGCCAATAAACAGGTGCTCGTACATGTAGCGCGCCATCAGCCGCTGCTTCAGGCTGTCGCCGTTGAAAAAAGCCTCCCAGCGCTGCACTTGCAAAGCCTCTGCAGTAGGGGGTGGTGCGATCGGCACGCCGGGGGCGCCCTGCGCCAGCCAGCTGGTCAGCGTGGCGTGCTCCTCCCTGCCCAGGCCCGGCAAACCGTAGGGCATTCCCCACAGCGGATGGTCGGCGGCAAATTTGTCAAAGTCCTCGGGCTTGGTGCACTGCTGTTCGCGGTCCAGGCCCAGGGTGATGGAGTCCGGAAGTAGTTCACCAGCGGGCAGGGGGTGCTGCTGTTTCAATGCCAGCATGCGGGCCAGCACCCCTTGGTCGGGTGTCTGCTCATGCAGTACCGGGTAAAAGCCCTTGGCGCGCCATTCCTCGACCGTCTGCGCATCCACGAACAGACGCGTCGGACTGGCGGCGGTCAGGCGCCCCCCATCGTAGACTATCTCCTTGCTGGCACCGCGCTGCACGCCAGCCCAGGCGTCCAGTTTCAACTGGCAGGGAGCGTCGTAGCAGCCGTGGCAGACCATGCAGCGCTGTTCGACGATGGCTTTGACCTCGGGTGGATAATCGCTGTCGGCGAACACGGAACGAGCGAGCAGCAAGAACGCGAACACTACGAAGGTAAATCCAGGGAATATTTTCATCATGAAAGTTTGGGGGTTTGCTGCTCTGAATGCAAACGACGTCGGTACAGTTTACCGTTGTCATCGCGGGGTAGCTGGGTGACCAGGTCGATACTGCGCGGACACTTGAAGTGCGCTATGCGTGCACGGCAATAGTCGATCAGCGCCTGCGCCAGGGCAGCCGGTTCATCAGGCAGCTGTTCCACCTGGACCACCGCTTGCACCTCTTCACCCCACTCCTCGTTGGGGATGCCGATAACGGCCACGTCCTTTACTGCCGGATGTTGCAACAGGACTGCTTCCACTTCCGCGGGGTAGATGTTGACGCCGCCGCTGATGATGACGTTGGCGCTGCGGTCGGTGACGAACAGAAAGCCATCCTCGTCCAGGTAGCCGATATCGCCCACGGTGAAATGTGTATCGCGGCGTGCGCTGGCGGTTTTATCCGGATCGTTGAGGTATGCAAAGTCCAGTTCGCCCGCGCCTTTGAGGTAGATATTGCCCACCGTGCCGGGCGGGCAGGGCGCGCCCTCGTCATCAAGGATGCGCACGTGGTCGGGCGCGGGCGGTTTGCCGACGGTGCCCGGCTTCTGCAGCCATTGCTGTGGACTGCAGGACGCGCCAGAGCCCTCGGTGGCGGCAAAGTACTCCCACAGGATAGGCCCGAACCAATCCATCATGCCCTGTTTCGTAGCGACCGGGCAGGGCGCTGCGCCGTGCAGGATGTACTGCATGGAGGAAACATCCGCGCTGCGACGCACAGTGTCCGGCAGACGCAACAGGCGATGAAACATGGTGGGCACCATGTGGGTGTGGGTGATGCGGTGCTGCTCTATCAGCTGCAGCGCCTGCTGCGCATCCCACTTCTCCATGATGACGATGCCAACCCCCTGGCTGAGCGGCATGATCAGTGAAAAACTTAAGGGGCCGCCGTGGTAGAAGGGACCAGTGCACAGGTTGAGCTGACCGGTGCCCGCCTGGTAGCGGGGTGCAGAGTTGATCGCTTCCAGTTGCGTGGAATAATTGGGCTGGCGCACCACGCCCCTGGGCCTGCCGGTGGTGCCGGAGGTGTACAGCATGCGCGCGCCCAGCTGCGGTGCATCGATATCACTGCTGTCATGCAGTGCGAGTGCTGCAGCGTAAGGCGCGAATCCAGGGATGGCGCCGCCGATTGACAAGCGGACCGCAACTCCGGGACATGTGGTGGCGGTCTGTGCCATCAGGGGCGCGAAGTGCGCATCGCCGATCAGTGCCCTGGCCTGGCAGTCATTGACGATATAGGCGATTTCATCAACGCTCAGGTAACGATTGACGGGGGTGTAGCGCAGGCCGCTGCGGGTGCAGGCGAACACAATTTCCGCGAACTCGGGCCGATTGCTGGCAACCACTGCGACCGAATCGCCGGGACCCAGTCCGCCCGCTTGCAGTGCGCGGGCCAGTCGATTGGCGTTGGCGTTCAACTCGAAAAAACTGCGATTTCCAGACGGTGCAATGATGGCCGGTGCGTCCGGCGTGTAACGCGCCCACAGGGCGATCGACATGCCGGTCGCGGCCGCCAGTGTGCGTTCCTCTGCACTCGGCAGTGCCCGTGCGCTCGATGTTCCTTGCGGCATTCAGTACTTATCCATGTTTTAGATCGCCGCGCAGCCACCGCGCAACAACTTCCCCGGTAGTTCATGATCGCCTATCTGATTCCTGCCATGGCGGCGCAGCACCACCCCGTTGACGAGCACGGCATCGATACCCATAGCGTCACAGATCAGGCGCTCGCCACCGCCGGGAAGATCCTGTACGCGGCGCAGGGGTCCTGCGCCCACTGCGGCCGGATCGAGCACCAGCACATCGGCCGGACGGCCCACCGCCAGCAGGCCGCGGTCGGTCAGGCCGACCAGTTGCGCCGGGCGCTGCGTCAGTGCGTGAATGGCGCGCGGCAGGCTCATCACGCCCTTCTCGCGCACCCAGTAGCCCAGCAGGTGCGTGCCATAACAGGCATCGCAGAGCTGGTCGGCATGCGCCCCCGCATCGGACAGCGTGATAACCGTGTGCGTGTCAGTGATGAGTTCCTCCACACCCGCCTCGTTGTGGTTCAGGAAACCAAAGCGGATGCGGCTCTGCAACTTTGTTTCTATGGCCATGTCCAGGGCCAGGTCGATCGGGTCCACGCCGCGCGCGGCAGCAACGGCGGCCAGCGACCGGTTTTCCAGCGCGGGGTCCGGATCGTAGCGGGAAATTGCGGCGCGCTGCGCCCAGCCGGCATTGACATTTTTGGCATCCATGGCGGATTCACGCTTGAAGTCGGCGCGAAAATCGGCATTCGCATAGGCCGCGAGTTTTCCTGCTGCCGATGACTGCATGATCGCTTTGAACGGGCCGAGTAATTCGAAGGGGTAGGGTTCATTGAAATTGAAATCGAACATGATTGGGCGACAGGCAACCTGTGGCACGATGTTCAATCCAGCTGCCTGTTGTTGTGCGGCGCTGTCCAGGTAGCGCCGGTGGGAACCTGGCCCCACCATGTCGGCCAGCAGGGCGGTCCAGGTAATCGCTATGCCGTGGCGGATCGCCAGTTGGCTAAAGTGCTTGTCGGTCAGGCTTCTGCCCATGGCGGCCTGGAAAATACCGCGGCCACTTTCCGCCATCGCGCCGACCAGTGTGTCGATTTCCGCGAAGGACGCGAGGCGGCTGGGCACCGGTTTGCCGCCGTCGCCGTGATGCGTGGCCGCCTGCGAACTGGAAAACCCGATGGCGCCGGCGGCCATGGCCTCGCGCACCAGGTCGGCCATGGCATCCACTTCTGCTGCCGTCGCCTCGCGCTCGGTCGCCTGCTCGCCCATGACCCACAGGCGGATGGGCGTATGGCCCACGAGTGCGGCGACGTTGATGGCGCTGCCCTGGTTTTCCAGTACTGCGAGGTATTCGGGGAAGGTGGAAAAGGGCCAATCATCGCCGAGGCCGGCATGCAGCGCATCGAAAGACATGCCCTCGACTTTCTCCAGCGTGCGCATGGCGGTCCTGCGGTGCTCGGGACGCATGGGCGAGATACCGAAACCACAGTTACCGACCACGGCTGTCGTAACGCCATGCCAGGGCGAGATGCTGAGGCTGCGGTCCCAGATGATCTGGGCGTCGTAGTGGGTGTGGATGTCGACAAAGCCGGGGCAGACAATGCGCCCCGTGGCATCAATGGTCTGTGCGGCAGTGTCCGGCGCACGCGCCAAGCGCCACGATGCGGCCATCGACAATGCCAACGTCGCCACGAAAACCGTCCGCGCCGCTGCCGTCGACGATGGTGCCATTGACGATCTTCAGGTCGTAGCCCATGCGCGAAGCTCTCTGGCTAGCTGGCCAGGGCGATGTCGGCAACCTGCTCGGGCACCTGCATGCCAAACAGCTCGACACAATTGTCGCGCAGAATGCGGCGGCACTGCTGTGCAGTCAGGTGTGCCATGTGTTTGTTGACCAATTCCTGCGACAGGGGCCAGGTGGAGTCGGAGTGGGGAAAATCGTTGGCCCACAGCAGGCGCTCGACGTTCAGCTGATCGGTCATGTGCAGCGCAGTCCAGTCATCCTGAAACGTCATGTAGACGTTGTCAAAAAAATACTCGGACGGCAGTTTGTCCAGTGCGGGCGCCTTGTTCCAGAAACGGTGCCGGTTGTAAATGTGGTCCATGCGGTAGGCGTAGTGCGGCGCCCAGCCTGCATCCGCTTCCACGCAGACCACCTTGAGCGCCGGGAAACGGTCGAACACGCCGGAGTAGATCAGCATCCCGATAATGTCCTGGCAACTGCGGATGACATTGAGCAGCGCATTGATCTTGGGTCCGCGATGGCCGCTGTAGGACGGATTGGTCAGGATGTGGAAGCACAGTGGCAAGCCCAGTTCCACGGCAGTGGCCCAGAGCCGGTCGTAGGCCGGGTCATCATAGTCTGCCGTGCCCGGCATGCCCGACATCATCACCGCCTTGAAACCCATGTTGCTGATTTCCATCAACTCGGCCGCCCCGGCGGCGGCATTCTTGACGGCGGCGAGTCCGGCGCCGTAGAGGCGGTCGGGCGCATGGCTGCAATAGTCGCGCAGCCAGCGGTTGTAGGCGACCATACAGGCGTGGCGGTAGTCCAGGTCTTCATGTCCGCAGATGGGCATGCCGACGGTGGCGAACAACATCTCCGCCGCCACTCCGTCCCGGGCCTGGTCCGCCAGTCGGCGACTGGGGTCCCATCCGGAGCGATGCCAGTCCTTGAAATCGCGCCCGGCAAAGGTCATCCGGTGGGATTCTTCTCCCGCCGCCGCGACCAGACCCATGGGTACGGACATATTGCTGAGGCCAGGAATAATATAGATATCGCCTCGTTTGTCGTCGTGTTTGATATGCGGTGCGCGGTCGCGATAGGCCGGATCGATGTAATCCGTGTAACAGTCCGGCGGCTCCGTGACGTGGGAGTCGGCGGACACGAAACCATAATTGAACGATGAGGACATGTGTATTCTTCTCCCGCCACAGGACTGCAAAAGACGTCAAACTCTCTACCGCGCTGCTGGAGGCGGCACCGCGGAGTCGCTACCCCGGATCTGGTGAAAGTATAGTCGCATTCAGGAGCATCTGAATACCCGTTTCAGCTGGCGCGGTAAGTTCGCGTCTGACCACAGCCTGGTCCTTGCTGATGGGCTGCGCACACCGCATCACTGGAGGTGTGCAAGTGCCCTGTGCTAGTCTACCGTCGGCAGGCCGAAAGTTAATTGGCAGTGTTGTGCGGCTTGCATGGCCTGTTCCTCGAGCAGTGCCTCAGGACAATGAGGATTCACCATCAAAACAGTATTCTTCGCTGCAGTCGCCGTTGTGCTGACTGCCTGTCTCGGTCATCCCGCGTCAGTAACACCTGTGCAGGATTTTGAGCTCGCCAGGTACCTCGGTACCTGGTACGAAATCGCGCGCCTGGATCACTCTTTCGAACGAGGGCTGGACAATGTCACGGCCCGAGTACTCGCTGCGCGAGGACGGGGGTGTCAGTGTCACGAATCGTGGCTTCGCAACCGGCGAGAACCGCTGGCAGGAAGCGCAGGGCAAAGCCTATTTTGTTAATCAGCCGCAGGAAGGCTACCTGAAAGTCTCGTTCTTCGGTCCCTTCTATGGCTCGTATGTGATTTTTGAACTCGATAGGGAACACTACCAGTATGCCTTCGTGGCGGGCCCCGATACGTCCTACCTGTGGTTGCTGTCGAGATCGCCAGAGGTTGATCAGGCGTTGATCGAGCGGTTCACCGAGCAGGCCGGGCGCCTTGGTTTTGATACAGGCAGCCTGATTTTCCCGAAGCAGAAATAAACACCCGTCTGGCGCAGTGCTGGTTTATAGTTGGCCTTTGAATTGGATATTTTTCCGGATTTGCAATGGCGTTCCCCGATCACGGTACAACCGCGAATGACGATATTGGCCTGGACCGCGAGCGGCTCACAGACCTGCGCAATCGCGTGCAGCACGCCATCGACAAGGGCCCCCTGCCGTCCATCCAGATTGCGCTCGCCAGACACGGCAAACTGGCGCTGTTCGAAACCTTTGGCGCGGCGGACAACAGTACGCGCTACAACATTTTTTCCTGCACCAAGCCAGTGGTGGCGTCTGCTATCTGGCGCCTGATGGGGGAGGGTCTGATTGCGATCGACCGACCCGTGGCCGACTATCTGGAGGGTTTTGCTGCCAACGGCAAACAGGCGGTGACGGTAGAGCAGGTGCTGTGCCACACGGCGGGCCTGCCCCGGGCGCCGATGGCCGCACCCGACTGGTGGACGCGTGAGGGGCGGCTGGAGCGCATGCGTCAGTGGCGCCTGAACTGGGCGCCTGGCAGCCGGATGGAGTACCACTCGCTCTCTGCGCACTGGGTACTGGCGGCGTTGATCGAATGCGTCACTGGCAGGGATTATCGGGAATATATCCAGTCGAGCATCATTGAGCCTCTGGGCCTTACCCGCCTGCGCCTGGGTGTGCCACTGGCTGAGCAGGGGGATATCGCCACGCTACGGCAGGTGGGTGAGCCGCCGGCTGCGCAGGAACTCAAACAACTTTTTGGTGCCGCTATTGAGTGGCCCAATACGGTGGATGATTCCCTGCTGCAGTTCAACGACCCCCGGGTGCGCGCCCTGGGTATACCTGGCGGCGGGGCGGTGTCCACGGCGGCGGACATGGCGCTGTTTTATCAGGGCCTGCTGCGCAATCCGGGTGAGCTGTGGTCGCCACCAATACTGGCAGATGCGATCGGCAGGGTGCGTGTCGACTTCCCCGACCCCATCACCGGCGCGCCGGCCAATCGCGGCCTGGGTGTGGTCATCGCCGGCAGCGGCAAATACCTGCCCTACCGGGGCATGGGAGCGAATGTATCCCCGCAGGCCTTCGGGCATCAGGGCGTCGGTGGGCAGGTGGCCTGGGCGACCCGGTCAGCGGCATTTCATTTTGCCTGCTGACCAACGGACTGGATGCGAACCCCCTGCGCAGTGCACAACTGTGCGCGGCGAGCAGCAATCGGGCCGGGGCCTGCTGGGCAACAAGACACTGAGAACGCAGAAAGCAATGACCACGCAAAAGCCACCAGGCAAAAGTTTCAAGCAGGTACGCGCCGAGCAACTGGAATACAACGCGCGGCGTGAACGTGGCTATCGGGAACGCGCCCTCAAGCTGTACCCGTGGATTTGTGGCCGTTGTGCGCGGGAATTTGAGCGCAAAAATCTGTCTGAGCTGACCGTGCACCACAGGGATCATAATCATGACAACAACCCCAACGATGGCAGCAACTGGGAGCTGCTGTGTATCTATTGCCATGATGAAGAGCACACCAGGTTCGAGAATCTCGTGCGCTATGGCAGTACCACCGATAAGGCGCGAACCGCAGCCACCTACAATCCATTCGCGGACTTAAAAGCGAAAATGGCAGACAAGGAGTAAGCCGGAGGTTGGGAATGGGCAGGGTCGTAGGCGGTATTGTGAGCGCAGATCCAGATCAGGAATTCTCACCAAACCATCCCAGTGAATCGCTGCTGTATTTCACATCCATGATTTACACTGTGTGTCGTCTGTAACGTGATGATCAGAATAACCAGCGGCGAGTGAGCGAAAGGCGCCAGCCCCTGCATTGATGGAGCTTCTATGCGGAATATCATCTTTGCCCTGGTCCTGCTGACGCTGGCAGCCTGTGGTGGTAAAAAAACCAGTGAGGAATATCTTTCCAGCGCGAAGGACTATATTGCTGAGTCGGACTACCCAGCGGCAACGATCGAGTTGCAAAACGCGCTGCAGCTGGATGCTGCTTCAGCAGAGTCGCGCTGGCTACTGGGCAAAATCTACCTCGATACCGGCGATATTCTCGCGGCAGAGAAGGAGTTACAGCGGGCACAGGATCTGGGCTGGAAGGCGGATGACGTCCGCCCGGCCCTGGCGATAACACTGTTGGTCCAGGGTAAGAACGACGATGTACTCAAGCTGGAATACCAGGACCTGAATCCCTCGGCGGCCTGCCGGGCTGCTTGCCAGCCAGGCGCTTGCCCGGTTGGCACAAGGACAAATTGACAGTGCTCATGAATTGGTGACTCTGGCATTGGACAAAGAGCCGCAGTCGGTGGAGGCAAAACTGGCACAGGCGACGATTTTCATACAACAGGATGACGCAACCGCTGCGTTGCCTGTCATTGATGCAGGTAATTGCAGCGGCACCCGATAATGGACGGGCATGGAGGCTCAAGGGGCAAGCCCTGTTACGCCAGCAGAAATTCGAGGACGCGCGCAGTGCATTTGATCAGGCCATTGCGCATTCGGCAGTTGCGTTTGTGTTTGCTGATCGCGCCGCACGGGCGCTCATCAACGTGCAGTTGCAGGATTATGAAGCCGCCCAGGCCGAGGTTACGGAACTGTTAGCGCTATCCCCCGCGGACCCCACCGCTAATTACATACAGGGCTTGCTGCATTTTCAGAACAAGAAGTATCGCGATGCGATTACGGCTCTGACCCTGGCTGTACCGCTCGCCAGGCAGTATCCGCTGACGCTGTCCTACCTGGGTGTGTCTTATCTGTTCGAGAATGATGTGGATCTGGCCGCCAAGTTTGCGAGTCAGTTCGTTGCGCTGAGTCCTGATAATGCTAATGGCAGGAAGTTATATGCCACGACCCTGGTACTGCAGAACAAGGTCAAGGAAGCCCAGGAGGTGCTGCGCCCCGTACTGGACAATAATCCGGATGATGTCGGAGCGCTGAACATCATGGCCAACGCATTGCTGCTGGATGACCAGGCAGACCGGGGGCTGGTGCTGTATGCACGGATAGGGCAGCTGAATCCCGACTGGCGCATTGTCCCGCTGCGGTTGGAGGCCCAGCTGTTGACTGCCAGCCCCGGCGACAAGGCAAGCCAGCCGCCTGCAACCGCACCGGATAAGGATGCAAACTTTCCACAGACCGAAATATTGCTGATATTGAACAGTCTGGCGAAAAAGGATTTCCCTGCCGCGATTGCAGCGGCCAAGTCCTACCAGTTTCGTGACATCGAGAGTCTGGCACCCTACTACGTGCTGGGCAGGGTCTACGTTGCGGCTGGTCAGCCGGAAGAAGCCAGAAAGGTGTTTGAGCAGATACTGAAGCGCAAACCGGGAGACCCCTCCGCCAGTCTGAGCCTGGCCCAATTGGCATTGGAAGCGAAGGATACTGCAAACTGCTCGCAAAATTTACAAGACTATTTTGGCCCAGCATCCGGATGATTTGGCCACGTTGATGCAACTGGCCGCCATCGAGGCCAGGGAAAAAAATGCAGAGGCCATGGTCGCGCGACTAAAGCGGGCGATCGAAGCGCACCCCACCGCACTGGAGCCGCGCTTGCGACTGGCCGGCTATTACATCGCTACCGGGAGTCCGGATAAAGTCTCACCCTTGTTTGCGACGCTGGATGAATTGCAGCGACGCTCGCCCTCGGTGCTTGAGTTGACCGGTCTGGCGCAACTCGCGCAGCAGGAAAACGCCAGTGCCCTTGCGACTTTTCAGCAATTGGTCGATGCCAGGCCCACAGCAGCCCAGAATCACTTTTTGCTGGCTATGGCAGCCGGCAAAACAGGCGATGAAAAGAAAGCCAGGCAGGAACTGGCCGAGGCGCTCAGGCTCGATGCGAATCATGTTCCCGCGCTACTTGCCCTGGCCAGACTTGCGGTGAGCGATGGTGAGAAAGAGCAGTTCGCGCAGTACCTGGCGACACTTGTGAAGCTGGCGCCGGATGCCCCCGATGTATTGCGTCTGCAGGCACTGTCAGAAGCGCAGAACGGCAATGCGGCTGAGGCGTTGGTGTTGGCGCAGCGTGTATTTACACTGGCGCCCACTACCCAGGCCCTGCTGGAGTTGACCTCCTACCAAATGGCGGCGGGAAATGACGGCGCTGCGCGCGTCTCCCTGCAGCAGTGGATCAAGGACCATCCGAATGACGTTGCTGTGCGCCTTGCCCTGGCGAGTAACCTGGAGCGTGGGATGAATGTGCCGGGAGCGCAGGCACAATACCTTGCAGTGCTGGAACTGCAACCGGACAATATCAGCGCCCTGAACAATCTGGCCTGGAGCCTCAGGATCGAAAATCCCCAAAGGGCGCTTGAGTATGTCCAACGGGCGTCAAAGCTTGCGCCTGATATGCCCGCTGTCCTGGACACACTGGCTGTCGTTGAGTACCACAATGGCAACCACCAGAGTGCCAGGCAAGCAATCCAGCGTGCGCTGGCCGGAGCGCCCGATAATGCATCCATGCGTTATCATCAGGCAATGATTGATGCCGCTCTGGGTGAAAAGGACAAGGCCATCGCAGTCCTGCAGGAAGTTCTTGCCAAAGACGCAGGAGAGTTTCCCGAGCGGGCCGAGGCTGAAAAACTGTTGAAGACGCTGACGGGTTAGGTGTATTGACACTGTAGCGCAATGTTTTAATACGTGCCGACGACCTTATCCTCTATGAGCCGTTCAATCGCCTCGTCACTGTACCCGGCCTCGCGCAGCACTTCCCTGCTGTGTTCACCCAGGCGCGGCGGATGGCGATGCAGGGAGGCGGGTGTTTCCGACAAGTGCCCCGGATAGCGCACATAGCGCAGGGTGCCCGCCTCGGGATGCTCGGCATCGAAGATGGTGCGGTTGTGTTTCGCCTGCGGGTCCTCGGCGAATTCGCGGATGGTTTTCACCGGGCCGAAGGGGACACCGGCGGCGTCGAGTCGCGCCAGCAATTCCGTGGTAGAAAAACGCTTCATCACCTCGCCTATGGCGTCCAGCCAGGGCCCGAAGTCGCTGACACGTTCGCCCACGTTGCGCATGCCCGGTCGGTCCAGCAGTTCGGTACATTCCAGCGCATGGCACAAGTCCTGGAAATGATTGTCCTGCAGCGCCATACCCACCACAAAGCCATCGGAGGTTTCAAAGGTGCGCAGTACCGCCAGCGGGGCCGGGTCCTGCATGTCGTTGGGCATAAAACTGTCCACCGGAATCATGTCGGGCAGCGAGTTGGCGGCCCAGGCGTCGATCATCGGCACATCCACACGCTGCCCCCTGCCGGTGCCGCCCGGGCGGTCGCGCGCGTAGAGCGCCGCCATCGCCACGCCGGCGGCCGTGGTCCCCGTGGTTTTATCGACGATGGCCGACTGGATCAGTTGCGGTTTGCCGCCGAACGGCTTGCCCTGGATATGCATCATGCCGACCAGTCCCTGGGCGATGGGGTCGTAGGCGGGTTTATGGGAGTACGGGCCGCTCGGTCCGAAGCCGGTGATGGACACGTAGATCAACCGGTCATTGAGTGCGCGCAGATCGTCGTAACCGATGCCCAGCCGGTCCGGCACGCCGCCGCGAAAATTCTCCACCAGGATGTCGGCGGTTTCCGCCAGCTTTTTGATGATGGCAATGCCCTCGGGATTCTTCAGGTCCAGCGCGACAGGCTGCGCTTGTTGCGGTTCATCTGCGTGTAAAAGCCGGTCAGGCCCGCCTTCTGCGGCGGCGCCAGCCACCGCGCAATCTCGCCGTGGGTGGGTTCGATCTTGATCACATCGGCGCCCAGATCACCCAGCTGCTGGGCGCACAGGGGACCGGTGATCATGGAGGTGATATCAATGACGCGGATGCCCTTGAGGGGGCCTTCGGGTGAGCCTGACAGTTTTACATCCATAGAAATTGCCTCCTGTTATGGTCTGGTGATTCTACACGCGCGGGCATGGGCGAGCGACTGCGTCTATGCGGTCTTTGCTGCCTCATTCAGCGGGCAGTAGATGCCGCCGGGCGCCTCGATCAGGCTGGCGCAGCGGTTGCAGTGAATGCAGCCGTTCTGGTAATTGCGGTCCGCCATGGCGTTCTTCACGAAATTTGGGTCCTTGATCAGCGGTCGCCCCAGCTGGATGAAGTCGAAGCCCTCGCGCATCACGGTCTCAATGCTGGCGACATCGGTGCAGCCGCCGATGTACACCATCTGGCAGTTGACGCGGTCGCGCACGCGTTTGGCGTCTTCGAGAAAGTACAGCTCCTCGTAGGGATAGTAGCGGAACATTCTGGGGCCAATCATTCGCAGGCCCAGTCTCATGATGGGATTTTTTTCGACTTCGATCAGGCCCTTATCCAGCGTGTCGCCACGGAAATACACCATGGGGTTGAAACTGCTGGTGCCGCCGGAACAGATGAGAGCAGTCGATGCCGCCTGCGTCCAGCATGGCGGCCACTTCGATGGCTTCCTCGATCTGCAATCCGTCCCTGATGCCGTCGGTCAGCCCGATTTTGCCGAGGATGGGGAAGTCGTCGCCCACGGCCCGCCGCACCGCGTCCAGCACCCGCAGCGGCAGGCGCATGCGATTGCGCAGCGAGCCACCGTAGTCGTCGGTGCGCCGGTTGGTTTTGGGGCTGATGAACTGGCTGAGACCGTAGCCGTGGCTGAAGTGAATTTCCAGCGCGTCGAAGCCGGTGTCCTTCATCAGCAGCGCCGCATCGTGGTAGGTCTGTACGAAATAGTCGATGTCGGCCACCGACATGGCGCCGGCGAAGGGCATGCCCGCAGACAGCGCCCAGCATATTGAACTGACGCGAGGGTCCCAGCGGGCGCTTGAGGCGCTGCAGCTTACGGTTCTTGGAGAAGTAACCGCAGTGCATCATCTGGCCGGAGATTTTCACCCCGGGTGCGGCGCTCTTCAGCTCGCTGTTCATATGGTTCAGCTGATCGCGAATACCGCTCGTGCATCCACATCATCGCATCGTTGATGCGCCCGTCGGCCTCGGTGGTGCAGCTGCCGATGGTGGTCATCGCGGTGCCGCCCTGCACAATCCCCTTGTGGAAGTTCAGTAACAGCTCGCCCGGCACACCGTCGGGCGTTTTACCCTCGTAGGTAGCCGCTTTGAGGATACGATTCTGAAGCTGCAGTTTGCCCAGGGTAGCGGGGGAGAAGGCTTTGCTCAGGGGGTCGTTCATACTGCATCCCGATCGAATAGGAAAGTCTGTATGGTATCACCGCTAGCCTGAACTGACCTCTGTGTTTGATTTACTCAGGCCGATTGTCATACTCTGGAAAACATTATCGCGGAGGCCTTTATCATGTATGGCGACAACCCCAATGATGCCCGGCTCAAGGCCAGTTGGGATAATTTCTGCGAGCAGCTGAAAAGTGCTGGCGACCTGGTATTTCGCGATACCACGCCGGTGCAGGACATCGACCGCGCCAAGGGTTTGCGTCTGCTGGCGCGCAATATCGCGCTGGCGCTGCAATTCCATCTGGAGAACAACGACCCGGACTTTCCCGAGCTGCTCCACTACTTCGATCCGCTGCGCAAGCAGGGCGGCGACAACACCGATGCCCTGTATGTCGGCGCGCCGATCAACGGCGAGCACACCTACAGCATAAGCGGCCAGCGCGGCAGCGCCCGCTACTTCGCCGTGACCGTGCTCGAAGACGGCGCCACGCCCTGGGGCGGCGCGGTGGTGGGCAGCCTGATCGACAGCGATATCGCCGTGAGCGGACGACGGCAGTTTTGACCATTGTGCTCAGCCCGCAGGCGCACCCGGGCAACTGGATCAGGACCACGCCGGGCAGTTGGCGCGTCACGGTGCGACAGTTTTTCGCCGACTGGGAAAACGAGCAGCCCATGGTCGCCCGCATTGACCGGCTGGGAGAACTCGAACACGATCCGGCTTTCACGCCGGCGCAACTCGAGCAGGGACTCAGCTGATGCCGCCGCCTGGGTGCGCGACTCCACGCACTACTGGGCGGACCATGCTGGACAAGTGGCAGGCGCAGCCCAATCGCTTTTTGTCGTACCGCCAGCTCGATGACAATGCCATCGATGCCACGCCGGGCGGCGAGCCGCTGATCTGCTACTGGAAGGTGCCACAGGACGAGGTGCTGGTGGTGCGCGTGACGCCGCCGCAGGCCAACTACTGGGCGGTGGAATTCGGCAACTACTGGTGGGAGACCATGGACTACCGCTACCGGCTGTGCAGCACCAATTGCCACCACGCGGTGCTGGAAGACAATGGCGAACTTATCCTGGTGGTGGCCCATCGAGATCCCGGTGTGCCGAACTGGCTGGATCCCTCCGGCCACGAGGAAGGTTATATCACGGTGCGCTGGATCGGGGCTGCGCATTATCCTGCGCCGGACTGCGCACAAATGAAGCGTGATGTGTTGTACGACTATTTGCCCGATGGCGTAAAGAAAATTCCGCCTGACGCGCGCCGGGAGCAGTTGGCCGGCCGTCGCACGTGGTGTAATCAGACGCTTTGGTTGCTAGCAGGGAATTCCGCATGAGCAAATCTGCCAGCCCGCTGTGGACACCGCCGCCACACCCCGAGTGGCTCAGCGCCATGAACCGGGAGGGCAGCTACCTCGATCTCCCTGCCGTGGTGCCACTGGACGAGGAATCACTGCTGCAGCATGCGTGCCGCGCGACCGGCCTGGACGATTTCGGCGACGACCTGTGGCGCGAACCTTTTCGCAGTGCTGGTCAAATCGCTGGAGGAAGAGGCGCAGCTCACGCTGATGGGCCGCCTGATGGCCAGGAGCGATATCATCCTGTGGCTGAGTACGCGCCTGCGGGTGACTGATACGCTGAAACAAGTATCCGCAGATACTGGATGAGCAAATCATCGCGCCCATGGTGATCGTCGGCCTGCCGCGCTCCGGCACCTCGATCCTGTTCGAGCTGTTGTCGCAGGATCCCGATGTGGGCGTGCCGCTGATGTGGGAGGCGCTGCAGCCGTGTCCGCCGCCGGAGGTGGCGACGTACACCTACGATGCACGCATCGCACAGGCGGACAAGCTCTTTACCCAGTGGAACCGCGTGGCGCCCGAGTTCGCCAGCATGCACGAAATGCGCGGCGATATTCCTGCCGAGTGCGGCCTGCTGATGGCGGGCACGTTTATCAGCGACCACATCGCCGCACTGCACCAGACACACAGTTACAGTGCCTGGTGTATCGAGGCTGACTTTCTGCCGGTTTACCGCTACCACAAGACGATCCTGCAGATACTGCAGTGGAAGAACCCGCGCCCGCGCTGGCTGCTGAAGGCGCCCGAGCACCAGGTGCACCTGGACACCTTACTGCAGGTCTACCCGGACGCGCGCATCGTGCAGACGCACCGCGATCCGATCAAGTGCATGGCCTCCACCACCAGCCTGATGGGTACGCTGTACTCCATGCGCAGCGACCAGCCCTTCAACGCGCAGTTGTTCGACAACATCATCATGGGCGAGGCCACCGCGCAACGACTGGAGCATGTGATCAAGCAACGTGAAACAGGCATCGTACCGGCGGCGAATATTGCCGACTCCCGCTACCAGGACCTGATGGACGATCCCATGTCATGCATAGCAAAGATCTACCGGCACTTCGGCATGGCGCTGTCCACGGAGGCTCAGGCCCGGATGCAGGCGTATCTTGCGGCCAAGCCCCAGGGCAAGTTTGGCAAGCACAGCTATGCGGTGGATGCAGCGCGCAGCAGGGACAGGCCAATGTTCGCGCATTATCAGCAGCTGTACGATGTACCCAGTGAATCGTAAGCCCGGTATCGGCCCTGCTGATGACCGGGGCGAATAAGCGGCGCCCAGGAGCGACATGACGTGATTGATCAGAGCAGTTCTACCCCATAATCAGGAACCCACCGACGATGTCTGGGAGGCGCTGTTCACGCAGCGTGCCATCCGCTACTGGCAGGACAAGCCGGTTCCCCGTGCACTGCTGGAACGGGTCATCAGTGCTGCATCGCAGGCGCCCAGCGGCGAAAATTCCCAGCCCTGGATTTTCGTTGTTGTTGATGAGCAGCAGCAGCGTGCGCAGATCGGCACCGCGCTGCGGGAGCTGTACAACCGGACGACGCAACTGCAGACGCTGTTTGAAGACGGGGCGAAGTCAGACGACCTGTCACAGCGACTGATGCTGACAGGGGCGAGAGCATTCTTTACCAGCCTGGAGAAAGCGCCGGCGTTGATTATTCCCTGCCTGTATCGCCTCAGCTCACCGACCCCTGACCCGGCCAGTCTGCTGGCCGGAAGTTCGATCTACCTGGCCGTGCAGAATGCGCTGTTGTCCGCCCGCGCGCTGGGGCTGGGAACGGTAATGTCGACTGCGCATGTCATGATCGATCCAGCTTTAAGGAGGATTCTGTCCCTGCCTGCAGACGCTTTCCCCGTGGCGCTGATTCCCATCGGCTATCCTGCTGTGAACTTTGGACCGACCCGGCGCAAGGACGTGCACGAGATTCTCAAGTGGAATACCTGGTCCTGACAGCGACCGGCTTTTCGCCTTGCGCCGGGTTCTCCGTTAGTCAGGGCGTATGGAGTTTGCGCAGCAGGTGGAAAATCACATCCACCGTGACGGGAAAATTGTCCAGTTGGGCGGCGCGTTCTTTGCCCGCCAGGCTGGTTCGAAACAGGTGCGGGGTCATGCCGAGCAGTTGCTGGATCTGTAACTGGCTCAGTGGCGCGGTTTTAAATTGCAGTGTGGAGGTTTCCTCCACAGAAAATCCTGCCGCCTGCGCCTGTGGTGCTACCGTCGATGCCGAGTACCTGACACTCGGGTAGAGGATCTCGCGCAATTCGATCAGGTGTTGCGGCCCTGCATTGGCTGTCAGTAAGGTGCCGCCGTCCTTCAATACCGTTCGAAATGACTCGAACACCGGGAAGCCAAACAGGCTGAGCAGGCAGTCGGCGCTGCCAGGGGCAAGCGGGATGTTGCGGTTGCTCGCCACCAGCCAGGTGGCGGCAAACCTGCGCGTGGCGGCCTGCACGGCCGACTTGGAAATATCGAAGCCGATCATCGTGGGAGTGCTATGCCTGCTTGCCGGTAGTTGCGCGCGCAGTTGTTCCAGGTAGTACCCTTCGCCACAGCCTGCATCGACAATGACAGAGTCCACGCCGGTGAGTGGCCTGACGAGCTCGGTAAGCCTGTGCGCCACCGGTTCATAGTGACCGCTGCTCAGAAATGCGCGCCGCGCTACCACCATTTCCTTGCTGTCACCGGGATCCCGGCTACGCTTGTCGCCGGGCACCAGCAGGTTCACGTAGCCCTGCCTGGCAATATCAAAACTGTGTCCGCTGCCGCAGCGCAGCTGAGTGTTCTCCTGCCGCAGCGCAAGTTTATCCAGCGGACAACACAGCAGGTCGCTGCACAGAAAATTCACTGTAACTGTGTCGTGAAGTACGCCAGTATCTCGTCCAGCGCGGTGCGCGTCGGGTGGCCTTGCTCGTCGACGAAATCGAGCGTCAGCACCGAGTGGCCTTTGCCGGGCAGGGTGTGGGTGACTACGCGCGTGACTCCGTCGTTGTTGAAAGCCTTATCAATGGCCTGGTACTTGGCGGCGTTGCACATCGGATCGCCGTCGAACCGGTAGGCGTGGATTGGCGCCGTCGCATCGATGCGTTGCCGGATCGTGGCGATTTCGTCCGCCGACATATGCAGCTCGGCCGCTTTCATCAGCGGCATGGACGGCTGCGAACTCACGGCAGCCAGCACGCTGTCGTCGCCCATCAGCGAGATGGCAAAGTTACCCGTCAAACACATGCCGATCACCCCGACGCCCTTGGCTCCGCTCTGCGCCTTGACGTCGCGGCACAGCGCCTTCAGCCAGTCGACGATGGGGCTGGAGCGCTGCGCCTCGAACAGGCTGAATTCCCGGCGCATGCAGAACACGCGCAGCAGGTTGCCGCCGATGCTGACTTTTTCCAATGGGCCGAACAGGTGCGGCAATACGACTTCGAAACCCCGCTCGACAAATGCATCGGCCAGGCGCAGGGTTTCCGGGCCGATGCCGGGCAGTTCCTGGATGATCACCACCGGGGCGCCGCTGCCGCGGCGATAGACATCGTGGCTGATGCGTGCTCCGTTGGCGCAGGTGGCGGTGAAAGGTGCTTTGCGGTAGTCGGCGATGGGAGTGAATGCATTATCCATGGCGTATCCCTCTGGGATAATTGGGGTCAGAGTAAAAACCCCTAATCCAATTATCCTTCGATTCAAAATAGTATGCCGGGGTTTTTACTCTGACCCCAAATACTAAAAGTGGCGCACGATGCCCTCGGCATAGGCTTCCATAAACCGCTTCTTCTCGTCAATCGTAGAGTGTTTCTTGCCCAGCGCATACTGGAAGGGCGGTGCCACAGTGCTCTGTAGCCCGTCATCTGCCAGCCGCCGGTACAGGTCCGGGCTGGGCGCTGCGGTGATACCCAGCATGGCCTCGAAGGGCAGGTGCTCGCGGTCGTATTCCTGGCGCAGCTCATCCAGCCGCCGCAGCAAAGGCTTGACGCCCTCCGGCGCAGTGCCGGCACCGATGTAGCCGTCGCCCACGCGCGCTGCCCGGCGCAGCGCGGCCTCACTGGACCCGCCGATATAGATCGGCGGCGCGACTGCGGGCGCCGGACTCAGTTGCACCCGGGGGAAATCGAAATGCGCACCGTGATGTTCGACCATCGCGCCGCGCCATAATTTGTGTAGCACCTCGATAGTCTCGTCAGTAATCTTGCCGCGCTGGTGAAAATCCACACCGTAGATATCGAACTCTTCCTTCATCCAGCCGACGCCGACACCGAGAATAAAGCGATTGTCGCTGAGTATTGCCAACGTGGCACAGGCCCGCGCCACCTCATGCGGATTGCGCAGCGGCAGCACGTAGACGCCGCAGGTAAAACGCAGCTTGCGCGTCACCGCCGCCATCGCCGCGAAGATGGCAGTCTGGTCAGGATACTCATCAGTGGGCTGCATCGGCGGCATGCCGGTGTCGGAGTAGGGGTAGTCGGGCGCGATAGATTCAGGGTAGACCGCGTGGTCGCCGCTCATCAGGCCGTGAAAACCCAGCTCCTCGGCGCAGCGCGCGATCTCGATGCAGCTGGTCGGTTTCAGCCCAGGTAATGGCCTGCCAGAATTTCATGCGTTCTCCCATTCAGGACAGCGCCTCGCGCGGCACGTTGAAATACGCCTCGTACTCGGTAAACAGCGCGCGCAACTCGGCCTCGCTCCATGCCGGTATTGGCCAGGCTGTACAGATGCTTGCCGTGTTTGTCCGCCGGGTTGTCATCGAGAAATTTCTGCATGGCGGTTGCGGCGCTGTCGGGCAATGCCATGCCGAAATGCTCGTAGGCGCGGCGCACCGTGCCGACCTGGTCGGCCATGAAATCGCGGAAGTACAGGTCGACCACCTGGCTCTCGGGCAACGAGCCCGATTTGCGATAGGCCACTGTGTTGTTGTAACCCTGCGCCAGCGCCTTCGCGTAATAGCGCGTGACCTTGCCCAGGTCGACATGGTCGCTGGCCATGCCCTGCAGGTGGGCGGCGAGGTTGCTGGTCGAGATAACGATCTTCGCCGGGTCGCGGTGTGTTTGCACGAACAGCGCATCGGGATACTCGCGGTGAATGTGCTGCAGGTGCCACAGGTGCTGCGGCGACTTCAGCGCCCAGCGTTTGCCCGGCGTTCTTCCACTGCAATACCTGCAGGAAGCGCCGGTGCCACTTCAGCGCCGAGCGCATGTCGCTCTCGATCACGAAGCGGTCGTAGGTCGGCACAAAGAATTGCACGAAGTAAATCATGGACGTGAAATCGTGGCTGGTCATGGTCACGCATTCCTGCGCCCGCTCGGCGCCCATGGGGTGCATGGTCTTGAACTGCGGCAGCAGTTTGTCCACCTGGTCCAGGTCCGCCTGCGCCTGCGCGATGCGCGGGTCGCTGCGGTAGGTGGCGGTTTCCGGCGGCGGCAGCGGCCGCGCGGTTTCCCAGGTCAGCGGCACGCGGTTGTCCGGGTCCATCACCAGCAGGTCGTGGAAGATGGTGGTGCCCGAGCGGGGCGGGCCGACCACGAATATCGGCCGCTCGATGCGCTGCTCGGCAATTTCAGGGTGTTGTTTGAACAGTTCCACGAAACCCAGCCGGTTTTCCAGCGTGCGCACCAGATCCGATCTGGCAATGATGCGACCGAGCAGCGAGAGCTTGGCCTCCTTTTCCAGGCCATCGAGCAACAGCGCCAGCGGCGCGCGAAAATCGTCCTCGCCGAAATCGCTCAGCCCGGTGTTGTCACGGGCGGTTTGCAGCAGTTTTTCCAGGCTCAGCTTGACCGGCTGCAGGCCGATCGCATTGGCGCCGCGCCCGGCCAGGTTCAGCAGGCGCACGGGCAGTGGGCAGTGTGCTGCTGCTCATCTCAAATGCCCAGCTCGGCCAGTTTCACCACTCTTGCCTGCGGTGTCTCGACGTCGCCGCTGACCAGGAAGAAGCGCCAGAACACCAGGCCGAACAGGTTGCCCTCGGTGTCCAGCCAGTTGGGCACGCCGGGGTCGGTGTGCGACAGCACCATGCGGAAGCTGCCGTCGGCCTCCAGCACGGTCTGCGCGCGGTTGAGCGACACGCTGCGGCTGCGGTAATCCAGCGTCTGCTGGAAGCGGTTCCAGAGGCACACGTTGCCGAAGCGGCAGTCGGGCCAGCGGCCGGTAATCACCAGCGCCTCGTCCGGTGCCGATGAAAAACGGCGCCATGGAATAGTGGGCGTCAAAGGCCGCGAGACCGAAAGCGCCGGGCGGCACGGGCGGTGGAAAGGCGTTGGGCGTCAGCGATACAAACGGCAGGCACAGGCCCGTTGGCCATCGGCGGCATGCCCGAGCGTGCGGCTGCGCACCGCGGTGCTGACGCGGCGGATGCCGGCCGCGACGCTCGCATCGTTGGGCGGCGCGGGAATGTCCTTCGCGGTGAGGCAGTCGATGCGGATGCGCGGTTCCATGTCGGGGTCTTTGGCGGCGCAACTGGCCTGCTCAAAATAGTGCCGCGTCGTCACCCGCGACGCGCCCGGTGTCAGCGCCAGCCAGTTCTTCGTCCCGGGGTTTGCCGCCCAGGTACAGGGTGAAATGCCCGTTGCTGTCGATCTCCAGCTGCTCGTCGTTGATCACGCCGGCGGTGTTGGTCGCCATCTTGCCGTCCTCGGCGCCCTCCTCGATGGTCAGGGAAAAATAGGCCGCGCCGTGCATGCTGCCGTGGATGACGTAGGCGTGGTCGCCGCTGACCGGCGCGTCGAAGTAGATCGCGTCCGAGTTGTCGCCGGTGAGTTTGCGGCTGGGCGTGACGATGCGGCGGAAGTCGGGCCGGCTGGCATCCTGCTCGAAATAGCCGATCAGACAGGTCTCCAGCGTGTGCATCAGCGAGCGGTGCGAGGCGACGATATCCTCCGGCGAATGGAGGTTCCATTCAGGGCCGGACCAGCGCGCGTCGATCTCCTGCAGCAGGGCGATGAATTCTGCCAGCGCTGTGCGACTTTTTGTTTCGATACTCATAAAGACTCCGTGTTGTTTTCAGTGTGCGGCGGATGCGAGGTGCGGGTTTTTGGTTTCGTAGGGGATATTGAAGCGTTGGCGGTAGAACATCAATCGGCGATCCACGTCCTGCGTGTCGAGGCCGAAATCCGCCAGGCTGTATTTGTGCGCGCCGTGTTTGTGCTGGCTGTTCTTGTCCAGCCAGGCCTGCATGCCGTTGCGTGCCGTGTCCGTAAACGGCAAGTCAAGGAAGTTGTAAACGCCCTGCATCGCGCCCTCCCAGTCGGCAGAGATGTCGGCATACTGGATATCGTATTGGTTGTGCACTGGCACCTGCTCCGCACGGATGCGCAGGGTCTTGTGCAGCATCCATTCAGTCTTGTCCATCCAGTGTCGGCCGATAGTCATGCGGGTCGATGCTGTCGCAGTCGCGCACCATGGCGTTCCAGGCGGTGGAGCAGACAGAGCCCACGGCCTTGATCGGGTCGCGGTGGGAGCACACCAGCTTCGCATTGGGGAACACATGCAACAGGGCGTCAAGGTCCTGCATGTGCTGCGGTGTCTTGAGCACCCAGGGCTGGTCCTGCGGGTCGCCGCGAAACCAGGAGATAATCTTCATCAACACCACCATGTACTCGTAGGCGGCGTGCTGCTCGTGCTGCTCCAACCACTTGCCGAAACTGGGCACCCGGGTCAGCAGCTCGAAGATCTGGCTGGAGAAAGCGTGCTGCAGCAGGCCCAACTCCTCCTCCACCTCGAAAGTGCCCAGCGGATGTACCGCGGCGACCTGCGGACTCATGTACAGGACAGCTTTCAGGGCCTGGTCCAGCGCGGTGATGCGCGGGTCGGTCCGGCCCGCCGCGCGCGCGGCAAAGCACTCGGGGTAGGGCACCGGAAAGATGCTCTCCCAGGAGCTGAGATGCAGGAAACGATTGTCCGCGGCCAGCAGCCGGTGCAGCCGCGTGGTACCGGAACGTCCCAGCCCGAGCACCACCACCGGATCGGGAATCCGGCGCTCAAGAATTTCCGGATGACGCGTGAGCAGGTCGTGCGCGTACAGGCGGTGTTTCAACAGCCGCAGCATACTGCCGCGGGTCAGGAAGCGGCCAATCGGGTTCAGGTCGGCTTCCTCCTCCGTCGCGTGTGATCAGGCGCTGTAGTGCATCGAGGAAACTCTCGTCGCCGAAATCACGCAGTCCGGTCGCCTTGCGCGCGGCGGCGATGAGCGCATCGCGGTCAAATGAGGTCCGCGCCACCCCCAGCGCATTGGCAGCGCGCAGCACGGTGTTGAGCGCGCGCAGCGGGACGCGCTGATAATCGGTGGCTCGCAGCCGCCTGCCATCACTCATGTAGTCGTTCCTGTGGTCGCGGGAAAAACCTCCGCCGGTCGCGCCGTCGCGGCGAATGTCCGCTGCGGTTGCCTCCCTGCAGAGCGCAGTCGAGCGATGCTACTGTAGATCTGGGTAGTTGGCCATTTCATCAGCGTCTGCAGTGGTTCAGCCACTGATGCCAGTACAGGAAAATTCCAGGTGTTGGTCACGACGCCAGCGTGCGCTCGATGCCTGCGATCACGCAATCGATAGTCAAGTCGAACAGGGTGTCGTTATCACGCTTGCGCAGTTGAGACGCCAGCGGCTTCCATACCTGGCGCGCCTGTTCCGACAGGTCAGCGAGCGCGCGTGCGCAGCCGTATCCTTGCCGGTGTCGGGCTGCGCGGTGGCGAGGCTGAATTCGGTCAACAGCGATCCCGACACGACGCGCTGGAACATGACGACCGTATTGAACAAGGCGCGCCTTCCAGCCCGGCGGAACGCAGCGCACCAACCACCGGCGACGCAGAGCTCCAGCCAGCGCGTCGGCACCTGCGCACGCACCTGCATGATCTCGACGCCGTACGGAACCTCCTGCTGACGGCGGCGCACCGCGTGCGCCCATTCGCGCAGTATCGCGCGCCAGTCCGTCTTGCGGGCCAGACGACTCAGGTCGATGCCGTCCATGACCTGATGTCATGATTGCATCGAACAGATCGTCCTGGCTCTTGAAATAGCCATACACCGCGGCCGCCGTGGTGCCGAGCTTCCTCCGCCAGGCGGCGCATCGTCAATTGGCGCAGCGGCATGGTCTGCAGCATCCGCATCGCGGTTTGCGTGATCAGCTCCTGTGACAGCAGTGGGTTGCCGCGGGTGGCTTTACGAGTCGATCTTCTTGCTCATTGAACATCAGTCCTGTGTTATCGGTATTTGACATGAACGTCTCCGAAGAATATGTTATCACCGTTTACTAAACAATGGTAACCTATTTGTACAGGCGCGAGCATTGATCCGCAGTGCAGCCTGAACAGAGGATCGCGATGCGCCGGAGAATCATGAAAATGCTTATCGCCCTCGCGCTGCTCCTGCTGCTGGCAGGTCTCGTCGGGTACCACTTTTACACCGCCGGCGAGGACTATGGCCTGCAGCGGCAACCGTCGGACGCGGCCACGCTGCGCCACACACGCCAGGGCGCGGTGATCGGTTTCCTCGATGATAACCAATCGCACACCTGGTTGGGAATCCCGTACGCGCAGCCCGCCACTCGGCGACCTGCGCTGGCGCGCACCGCGCGAGCCCCAGCCCTGGAGCGGCACCCTGGAAGCTCGTGCAGGCGCACGACCTCTGCACCCAGTACGGCTCGCAGATGGAAGCGCGGCCGCCGCGCGAATGGGGCAAGCTCATCGGTTCGAAGACTGCCTGTACCTGAACATCTTCGCCCCGGCGTTCGCTCCCGACCACGATACCGCAGGGCGATGCGCGCCTGCCGGTCATGGTGTACATCCACGGCGGCGGGAATATGGTCGGCTACTCCACCCAGTTCAAATACTCGGGGACCATGCTGGCCAGCACGCACCAGCTCATCGTCGTCAGCTTCAACTATCGCCTCGGCCGTTCGGCTGGTTTTCGCACCCGGCGTTAAACGCCGATGGCAGCGCCGAGGACCGCTCCGGCAATTTCGGCACGCTGGACACCATCCGCGCGCTGCAGTGGGTGCGTGACAATATCGCGGCATTCGGCGGCAACCCGGACAACGTCACCGTGTTCGGCGAGTCCGCCGGCGGCATGAACACCTTTGCCCTGCTGGCCTCCCCGCTGGCCAGGGGATTGTTCCACAAGGCGATTGTGCAGAGCGGCATCACGCCCCTGGTCACGCCAGTCGCCGAAGCGCAGAACTTCGAGGACGACACCGTGCCCGGCCTCGAGAACAGCGCGCGGGAAGTGGTACCAACCGCCTGCTGGTGAATGCGGGCCGCGCGGCCACGCGACAGGAAGCCAGGGCGTTGCAGGAGCGCATGACGCCAACGAGGAACTGGCGCAGTTCCTGCGCGCGCAGAGCGCCGCGACCATCCTCGCCCAGTACGATACGGGATTGCTGGGGCTGCCCGCCGTGCCGAACCTGCTCGGTGACGGCGTGGTGCTGCCGACCGAGAATCTGATGTCGATCTTTGCGCGGCGCGAGCAATACAATGCGCGTGCCCGTCATCCTCGGCAGCAATCGTGACGAATTCAAAATGCTGGCGCTGTCGGACCCCGCGCTGGTCGACATGAAATGGGCTTCCTGCCGCGCATCAGGAACACCGCACAGTTCGACGCGATCACCGCCTATCGCAACGACTACATAAAGGCGCGCGGCGTCGACGAAGTCGCGATTGTCCTCGCAGGCTAGCCCAGGGCGACAGCGTTTTCGCTTACCGCTTCGACTGGGACGAACTGCCCACGGTGCTCGGCACCGACCTGGGCAAGCTCGTGGGCGCCGCGCACGCGATGGAGATTCCGTTCGTCTTCAACCGCTTCGACGATTCGCTGCCTGAATTCGCTGCTGTACAACAGCGACAACACTCCCGGCCGGGATGCCCTGTCGGCCAGCATGTCGTCCTATTGGGCCGAATTTGCCTATACCGGGTCACCGGGAAAGGGCCGGCGCGGCGAGTTGCCCGAGTGGACAGCCGTGGAACAACGCCACGCCAACCAGCGCGAAGTACATCGTGCTGGATTCTGCCAGTGGCGGCGGTATCCGCATGAGCGGCGACGCCATCACCCTGGATGTGTTGCATGCGCGACTGCTGTCCGACAACGCTTTCCCGGATGCGCAATCCAGAAGCCGGATGTACGACTGCCTGTTTCGCAACACGCCGCACTGGAATCCGCAGGAGTTCGAAGCGCTAGGCGGTGCAGTGTGTGAGGACGCGATGTTCGGCCTATTGAATCGCCGTGCGTTTATTGAACCTTGGCGGGCAGGAAACAGCGCGCCGCATATATACATAATTGGTAACATAACCATAAGAGGTGACACCATGCGACCAACTTATCGAACCGCATTGATCCTTGCCGTGAGCGGCGCGCTGTTCAGCCAGACTGCTTCCGCCGATCTGACACTGGAGGAAATCGTGGTCACGGCCCAGAAGCGCGAGCAGCGCCTGCAGGAGGTGCCGGTGGCGGCAACCGCGATCAGCGGCGACATGATCGCCGCCCTGGGGATCACGCGGATCGAGGACATCTCGATGCTCTCGCCTTCACTGAATGCCACCGCCGGCACCAAGTCCACCGCGGCGGGGCTCAGTATCCGCGGTATCGGCAACTACCTGAGCTTTGGCGTGCAGGTGGAGCCGGCCGTGCTGGTGGTGTTCGACGAAGTGTCCCAGGTACAGAGCGGCCAGGCCTTCAGCACCATGATCGATGTCGAGCGCATCGAGGTGCTGCGCGGACCGCAGAACACGCTGTTCGGCAAAAATGCCTCGGCCGGCGTGGTCAGTATCGTGTCGAAGGCGCCGAGTGAGGCGTTCGAGGCCAGCACCGAGGTGACCGTAACCGACGACGACGAACAGGCGATCAGCGGTACTGTGTCGGGACCGCTGATGGATACACTGAGTGGCCGCATCACGGGCTATTACTCGGATCTGGACGGGTATATCGAGAACATCGAGGGCGGCCCGGATCTCCATGCCCGCGACTACGACAGGCATTTCGCGGCAAGCTGTTGTGGCAGCCGAGCGAGGAGCTGGACATGACGCTCAGCGCCAACTACATGGACAGCGACGAGACCTGCTGTTCGATGATATTCCAGTACTGGGACCCGCAAGCGGCCTTTATCGCGGACGGAAACGTACTTGTCAGCGAAATGCTTCCGGGTCTGACGCCGGATGAGCAGAACGACAAAACCGGCCGCGACGACGGGGACCACCAGGAATCAGATAATACCGGGGTGAGCCTGAAGGCGGATTACCAGGCGGGCGAGCATACCCTGACCTCGATAACCGCCTACAACGAGTGGAACAACCGCGCGGGCAATGACCTCGATTTTTCCGGGCGGGACGAACCCGACGATCTGTTCGGGGCGTTCAGCGCCCGGACCTGGGACGACGCGCGACCGGAACTCGGAGTTCATGTCCCAGGAGTTTCGCCTGATTTCGCCCGCGGGCGAGCAACTGGAGTACCTGCTCGGCCTCTACTACTCGAAGACGGAAAATTCCCAGCGTTTCCAGCGTTTCAACGACTTCGTCTTTCTGGCCTCGAATACCAACGAAGCGACCGAAACCGAAGGCTATGCCACCTTCGGCCAGGCCGACTGGCACTGGACCGAGCGCCACCACGCTCAGTTTCGGACTGCGCTACAACTACGAGGAAATCAGCGCCGACGTCCAGAACTTCGGCCTCACGAGCCCTGACGCCCCCGCCCGGGCCAACGGCAGTGACGCCGACGGCGTCTGGCTGGGCAAGCTCGCCCTGCAACATTGGGTGCTGGAGGACACCATGGGCTATGCCAGCGTGGCGACCGGTTACAAAGGACAGGCATTCGACACGACCCCTTTCAACGCGGATAAGGCCCAGAATCCGGTGCAGCCTGAAACGTCCGTGAATTACGAACTGGGCGTAAAGTCGATCGCCTTCGAACGTCGGGTGCAGATGGACACGGCCATTTTTTACACCTCCTACGATGACTTCCAGGCCCAGGATTTCAGGGCGAAAGATGACGGCACGGCCGATGTTCGACTGCTCAACGTGGGCTCGCTGGAAACCTACGGCGTGGAGTTCGACGCCGCCGCGCTGGTGACAGACAACCTGCGCTTCGGTCTGAACGCCGCGTACATACACGCGGAGGTCACCGAGTGGGACAACGCGCCCTGCTACCCGCAGCAGACCGTGGCCCAGGGCTGCGATACAACAACCGGCGCCATCGATCCCTCGGGCACCATTGTCTTCGTCCAGGGCAGCGCCAAGGGCACTACGCTGCCCTCGGCCCCGCGGTGGAAATACACCCTGAATGGCGACTATCAATTGCCGCTGGGCGGCATGCCGTTCGACTTCTTTGCCAATATCAATTACGTCTGGCAGGACGACGTGAACTACGACATCAAGGGCAGTCCGCTGGCTGTGCAGGACGCCTACGGCATCGCCAACCTGAACGTGGGCATCGTGGAAAACACGGAAGCGCGCTACCGGGTGACCGCCTTCGTGAACAATGTGTTCGACGAATTCTACTCCGGTCAGGTAACGGACCTGCTGAGCGGAACACTGTTCACCGAGCAGGTGGTGGCACGCATACCCGTACGCTCCGAACGCTATGCCGGGCTGCGGATAAATTATTCCTGGTAAAGGAGGACGAACCCGACGGCAACCAGTAGTACGCCACTGCCGCGCGCCAGCCACTCGCCCCGCGGCAGGAGTTTCTCCAGCAACACGATAATCGCCAGACCCGCGATCCACACCAGGTTCATGACGCCACCGGCAAACAGCAGCAGCATCAGGCTCCAGCAGCAGCCCACGCAGAACAGGCCGTGGTGCATGCCCATGCGCAGCGCGCCGACTGCGCCGGGCTGCCAATGCCGCGCCAGCCAGGCGGCCGGACTGCGGCACTGGACCAGGCAGGCGTGTTTCAGCGGCGTGAGCTGCCAGGCGCCTGCCAGCAGCAGCAACGCGCCGGTCAGCATGGCGCTGCTGCTCCACATCAGCATGCCGTGCACCAGGCCGCTGCGTTCCAGCAGGTAGTGCAGCAGTGTCGCCGCGACGCTGAACAGCAGCCACGCCAGCAGGTAGCCGCAGAGGAACCCGAAGGCGTGCGGCGCACTGCCCGCGTCGCGCTGATGGTGCCGGTGGACGCGAACATAGAGCAGGATGGTGGGCGCCGCACTGGGAATCATCATCGCCACCATCATCACCCACCACATGCCCAGCATCACCAGCGCGTAGGACCACGACCAGCCATCAGCATGGCCCTGGTAGCGCGGCGGCGGGAATTCCCAGGTGGTCATCGCCAGCGTGCTCATGCCGGTTCCGGCGCCGTCCAGCACGTACCACCAGCTGAGCAGGCACAGTAGCGATCAGCCCGGCGATCGTCACCCAACGGTCGCGGCGCAGCAGTGCTTCCAGCGGTGTGAGACGGGAGGTGGCTATGGTGTCAGGCCGCGGCGCGCACGACTCCCTGGTTGTTCAGGTGCAGGTGGGCGAACTGCGCGTAGCGGTCCGTAACAGGACATTTGCACCGGCCCGGTGGAGCGGAAGGTGGAGCTGCCCATCTCGGCGATGGTGTATTCGAAGCCGTTCGGGAGGTCGATGCGGGCCCGGTGTTCCTCCCCCGTGACCGGGTTGAGTATCGGCCGGCCGTGGGCCTCCACCAGACCCGCTACCTTGACGTGGCCCTTCCTGGCGTCCACGTCGATGGCGATGTCGATGTCCTCGAACACGGGGTCGTGCACTTCTGCAAAAGTGGCCGCGAAGACATTCCAGATGGTGGCGCCCATCTGCGTCTCGCCGCCGCTGAGATATGGTGAGCAGGGCCTCGCGCTGGGCTGTGTGTCGGCGCGCCGGTCTATCACCATGTAAGCCCTGCCGCCGCCCTCATGGATAGGGCCCGGCCATTGCATCACGGCGACCGCCCGCAAGCCGTCGAGCACCACGTCGCCGAAGCGGCCGCGCCGGATGGCGAACCCGGCGACCGCCTCGCAGTGGCCGTAGGTGGGCAGGGCATTGAACTGGCAGGGGCAGCCGTAGGCGCAATTACAGCTCACCAGTTCGTCGGCTTCGATTTCCCAGGGAATCATGGCGTGTCCTCCGCTGCGTGGTTGCCTTCAATATAGTCCATGACTGGATGATAGCAAAGCTGCGCGCTACGCTGCACGCGCTGCTGGTGCCGGTGCTGTTGCAGTAGTCGTCCCCTGCACCACACTTGCCGCCATGATTTCGTGCGCGCAGTTATAACCCGGCAGAAAGGTGACGCCGGGACCGGGGTGGCACGACGCGCCGCACAGGTACAAATTCGCCACCGGTGTGGTGTGCCCGGTGCCGTCGATCAGGCAGCGCTCGCCGATCATCTGGTCGGGATGCAGCAGGCCGTGGGTCCAGTCGCCGTTAGTGACACCCTGCATGCTGGCGAAGTGATCGGAGGAAAAGATGGCCTGGTCGACAATCAGCGAGCGGAAGTTGGGCAGGTGCACGCCGATGTGGTCGATGATTTTTTCCGCCATCTGGTCGCGCAGTTTGCCGCGTCTGTCTTTTGCCGCCTCGCAGGGAAAGTAAAAGCCGTAGGCGGTGGCGATATGGTAACCGGGCGGCGCCAGGCTGCTGTCGTGCACAGTCGGTATCTGGAAGGCCAGCGGAATATGCTCCGGCAGTTCGCCACGCAGGCAGGATTCATAGCTCTCCTGCAGTTGCTTCGGCTCCAGCACCATGGCGCCGCCGAATTTCGCACCGTCGATGTCCGTTGAGCTTGTCCAGGTGCGCCGAATAGGTGGGCAGGCCTTTCAATTTGAACAGCATATGCACGAAAGCGCCGCGGTGGGTGAACGCATCCACCTTCTGCTGGTCGGCGCTGGCGAGCGTGTGGTCGGCGAGCAGGTGGTTGAAGGTGGCCTGCTTGTCCAGGTTGGAGATGATGGTGTCGGCGTAAATGCGCTCGCCCGTTCTTGAGTTCCACGCCCACGGCGCGATTGTCCTGTACCAGGATGCGCGCGACATTCTGTCTGCAGCCGCACTTCACCGCCCAGCGCCTCGATCTGCTCAGCCAGGCACTCCGAGAGCTGCCCGATGCCGCCCTTGCACCCGTTGCATCAGGCCCTTCGGAGCCCTCCTGTGCCATGGTGTAGACCAGGCACAGGCCGGAGCCCGGTGTATACGGGCCCTTGTACGTCGCCTGCACTGCGGCGAACGCCATGCTGGCGCGCAATTCCCTGTGCTTGACCGGGTCCGGAAAGAACTTGTCGATGATGTCCATGGCCGAGCCCTTGAACGCCAGCTCCAGATGTTCGCGCTGCTCGTGGCGTTGCCGCCTCGGCGATCAGGTCTTCCAGTTTGCGCGGCGCCTTGCGCGCGGTAAAACGGTCCAGCACCCGCGCCGGGTACTGGCAGAATTTCATCAGGCGCATGAAGCCGAGCATGGCGCCGAGGCCGAAGCTGCGCATCAGGTTGAACGACAGCCGCAGCGGGTTCTTGTAAATGACGAACGGTCTTGCCGTCGGCGCCGATCGAGGTTGACCGCCATCACCGGCAGCGGAATCAGTTCCACCCCGTGGGACTCAAAATCGAAATAGCGCTTGATCTCCGCAGACAGGGGAAACAGGCAGCTGGCACCCACCTCGTTGCGACAGCCCTTGAGGATCTCCCGGGTGCCACCCATGCCGCCGACAAAGTTATTTTTTTCCAGCACCAGTACGCGGCGCCCGTTGCGCGCCAGCACCAGGGCAGTGGCCAGCCCGTTGTGGCCGGCGCCCACGATGATACAGTCATAAGGAGGGCGTTGCTGATCGGTGGTGTTGCTGATAGTAGTCTGCTTGGGCATACCATACGCTCCACACTTGAGGCAGTCGCTTCTTTGCCTCGTTCCGGGACATGGTATGTAAAAGGTCCGATTGCGGCAAGCGGTTGAAGTTCGCATAATCAGTCTGTCACACGGGGAATTGGAGTGAGTGTAATGGAGACAGCAAAGATGGCCTGGGTTGCGGCCCGCGAGGGAGCGCGGCTGGCTGCGCGATGCCCTGGGCGATCAGACCGGCTCGCAGTATCCCGTTCACGGCGCAGGAGGTTGCCACGCCACAGGAACTGTCCCGTCTTATCAATGCCGGAACACTGCAACCCGATCGTCAACCCGTGGTGATCAGCAGCTGTGCAGCGCCAGAGCGTGCCCTCCGTCAGCAGCAACTGCCACAACCTGGTGTTGACCATCGAGCAGGCGGGCGAGTCGACCCTGCCGCGCAGCCTGTTCGTCAAGCTGCCCATGGAAGCGCTGGCGACCCGCTGGTTTTTCAGCATCATCAGCGTGTGGCGCCTGGAGTCGTACTTTTTTCGCCATGTGGCACACACCCTGCCGCTGCGTACGCCGCTCACTTATGCCACCCGTTGCCAGGGCACGCGCTTCTACCTGGTGCAGGAAAACCTGCGCGAGGATCCCAGTGTCGAGCTGTTTACCAACCCCGATATGCTGGCCGGCCCCTCGCTGGCACTGGTGTACCGCTGCCTGGACACGTTCGCCCGCCTGCACGCCTGCTCATTACGGACTGAACGCGCAGGAACGCGAGAACCTACTGCCGCTGCGCTACCATCTCTTTTTATCGCCCACCATGGGATCGGTGTCGCGCATGTTGAACCGCTTCGCACTGAACCCTTGTATGAAGAAGCAGCCCGGCGTGATACCCGCAGGAGGTGGTGCAGGCCTACCAGCGCTCCATAAACCATTGGGATGCCCTGCTCGCATACTGGTTTTGCGGCCCGCTGTCGCTGCTGCACGGCGACAGTCACCTGGGCAATTTTTTTGTGTCCGGGGACGAGATGGGTATGCTGGACTGGCAAGCCCCGCACTGGGGCAAGGGTATTCGCGATGTGCAGTACTTTCTGATCGATTCGCTGCCGGTGGATGTACTGGCGGCCCACGAGCGCGAACTGGTGGAATACTATGTGCAGCGCCGCGCGCATTATGGCGCGGCGATAGATTTGCAACAGACGTGGCAGGAGTACCGCAGCTTCACCTTTCACACCCTGATGACCATCGTCGTCTCCATCGGCTTTGGTGCGATGAACAAGGAACAGGACGTGTTGATGGGGGAGATCCTGCGGCGTGCGGTAGCGGCGGTGCAGCGCGTGGATTATGCCGGCTGGCTGCGAGACTTTCTTGCGTCGCGTTAGAGTGCGGATCATTAAGGCTGGCGGATCGTTCAAGGAAGCGGGTTTGAGCGCCGGGTGTGCAATTTGCCCGCTTCCCCGATACTCGCGGACGAATTGCACACCCGACACTCGAACCCTCGTTCCGTGCTATCAGTCGAACCAATGTTCCATGCAGTTAACAGGAGTAAGGATCCGGCCGGGATGGCCTTTTCGATGCGAGTATCGGGGAAGCAGGCGAAAAGGCCTTCCCGGCCGGAGCCGATGGCAAGCATGAACAGAGCGTCCAATGCTGTAGCGCCGTGACAGCGAGGCCTTCGAGCGCACCCTGTGCGCCACCGGGCCGCGGGTAAACCAGTAAGAGGAAAGACTTATGAAAGCAGTGCGCTGTTGCGACAAGCATGTCCACGTGGTCGATGTTCCGGCGCCACAGGGGGAGGGCGTGTTGGTGAAGGTGCGCTCGGCGGGCATCTGCGGCTCGGACCTGCACATGGTCAACGCGGGCTATGACATTCCCTCGACCCTGGGCCATGAGGTGGCCGGTACCCTCAGCGATGGACGCGCCGTGGCGCTGGAGCCGATCGCGCCCTGCGGACACTGCGACATGTGTGTGCAGGGTGACTACGGCCTGTGCCGACTGGGCGCTGCCATGGTGCATGGTATGGGACGGGACGGTGGCATGGCCGAGCACATTCGTGGTGCCGGCGCGCTGCATCGTGCCGCTACCTAACAATGTCAGTGCGGCGGACGCCTGCCTGGTCGAGCCGTTGGCGGTGGCGGCGCACGGCATACGCATGCTGGACCTCAAGCCCAATAGCCGGGTCGCCATTGTTGGCGCCGGCGCCGTGGGGCTTGCGGCTGCCGCGATACTGACGCCCTTTGTCGCCACGGTAGATATCGCGGCGCGTCACGATGCGCAGAAAGAAGCTGCCGAGCGCCTCGGTGCGACACTGGATCCGAAGGGTGAGTACGATGCCGTGATTGAATGTGCGGGCAATTCCGCAGCGCTGGCGCAGGCCGCGCGGCTGTGCAAACCCGGCGCCGTTATTCTGCTGCTCGCTACCTACTGGGACGGCGTCGCGTTGCCGGCCTTTGAGGTTTCGATGAAGGGCCTTAAGATCTATGCGTCGTTTCTGTACGGGCGCCAGGGACTGGTGCGCGATGTGGAGATGGCTGCGCAGCTGATGGCCCAGCGCCCGGAACTGCCCGGGATACTGATCACCCACCGGCTGCCGCTGGAGGCTGCCGCAGAAGCCTTTGACATTGCCGCCAATCGCAAGGCCGGCGCGATCAAGGTGGTGCTGGAGCCGTGAGCGATCGCTGCTGCACGGTGGTAACAATTCTTAACCAATGCCTGCCCTAATTTACGCTGGGTTCTGTTTGAATAGAGCCTGGACACACCAAAGGAGAACTGCAATGAAAAGCCGTGTTATCGCACTCGGTCTGGCGCTGGTATCCAGCGTGGCATTGGCACAACCACCGAGCGCACCCCCGGGCGGGCCCCAAGGTGACGGCAAGGGTCCGCCCATGATGCGTATGCAAAATGAACTGGACCTGACGGATGAGCAGGTGAAAAAGATGCGTGAAATCCGCGATCAGGGCGGCAGCAGGGCAGAAATGCAAGCGGTGCTGACGCCGGAGCAGCGCGCCAAGATGGCGGCACAGCGCGAAGAGCACGCGGGTGAACGCGAGGAGCGTAAAGCGCGCATGCAGGAGCACCTGGGCCTGAGCGATGAGCAGAAAACAAAAATGGCGGAGATCCGCAAGCGGGTGGTACGCGCGAAGACATGCGCGCGGTGCTGACGCCCGAGCAGCAGGCCAAATTCGATGCGATGCGCAGCCAGCACCGAGGCCCTGGTCAGAAACAGAAACCTGCTGGGAGTCCTGCACAGAGTCCCGATGCGAAGCCCGAAGAGTAGGCGCTCTGCGCGGTCGACCGGGCAACCCGATTGACTGTTGTCCTACTGCGGTTGTGTAACCTGGTCTGCCAGCAGACCGCTTATGCGCTGCGCGAGATCGAAGTCCCGCTCGGTGATGCCGCCGGCATCGTGGGTGGTGAGATGGATTTCCACACGGTTGTACACGTTTGACCACTCCGGGTGGTGGTCCATGCGCTCCGCCAGCAGCGCCACCCGGCTCATAAAGCCAAAGGCCTCGACAAAATCCGCAAACACAAACCGGCGATACAGTTTGTCGCTGTGCAGGCTCCACTGCGCCAGCTCAGCCAGTCTCTTGTCAATGTCAGCGGCGGACAGCTTGTTGATCGATTTCGTCATCGTCGGTACTCCACTTACATCCAGGGATCGTTATCCAGGCCCAGCTCCGGCCAGGGTCCGTAGGCGATAGGCTGGCAGTTGCCGATGCCGACAGCGCCCGCTGCGGGGTCGGTGACCCGCACCACGGTATCCCTGATCTGGTGCAGTCGCCGCGCCTGCTCCGGCGTACTGCAATCCGCGATACGTTCACCTTCCACATGCAGGTCGCCGCGCCACTGCCCGTGGTGGTTGCCATCAAAGCCGAAGTACAGTCCGGCGCCGAGTTGGATGCCCGTATCCCCCAGCACCTCCAGCATCAGCGTGCGCGTGCTGCCGTCGGCCAGGGTGCAGTCGAGTTCACCGCCGAGCAGGCGCCGGTTGCGCGGATGGAACTGCAGGCGCGGGACCAGTTCGGTGATCGCCTGCTGCGCGCCGTTGTCGTACTCGATGCGCGAGCTGACCATCTTCTGCGCAAAGCCCGGCATGGCGAACCAGGTGAAATGCAGGTGCATGCCGTACTGGCTGCCATCACTGCGGGTCATGCGCAGCGGGCACCAGATCATCATGAACCCGGCGCCGGCGGGAATGCCCTCGTTCGGTTCCACATCCACGGGCGGTATGCCGACGTCGTAGCGCACGCCCCAGGAGTGGTCGCGGGTCGAGGTCCAGGTGTCGGGCGTCATGACATGGCGCTCGCCGTCGAGTTCGATCCAGCCCGAGGCCGTGCCGATCTGGTGGTAGCGCACCAGCTCCGACATCACCCGGTAGTCGCGCATCAGGTGGGTGCGCTCTTCGGTAAACGGCGGGACGATACCCTCAAACAGCCAGTCGAAGGCCAGTGGCTGTGCTTCGTTCGCGTCCAGGCGAAAGCGCACGGCCTGCAGCGGTTTCACGACCTCGTAGTGGATAGGCCCCACGGCAGTGACATCCGGCAGCGGGCTCAGGCGCCGGCTGGCGCGCACCGTGAGTTGCTCAACACCGCGCGACAGCGCCGCGTAGCCGTCCATGATATTGCGGTTGGTGTATTTGCCCAGGCCGAAACCGATCTGCAGGCTGCCGTCATTGGCCATGGCCATCGCGCAGACTTTTTCCGTCCAGGCGGGATCCGAGGTGCCCACCGACGCGAAGGTCTCCACCACCTGGTGCGTGAAATTCTCATCGGATGGAAGCAGCGGGCCAACCGGGTTAGGCATAGTGCGCTCCTTATTCTGCGTGTCGTTAAAAGGCTGTGCTTAAACGGCTATTTTATACGACTATTTTTAACGGTAATGCCGAACACCGCCATGTGACGGTCCAGCACAGCGGTGCAGGTATTGTTGATGTCCATTTCCATGGCGGCGGGCACCAGCCCTTCGCTCGTATACTTGTTGCCGATACTGGCCATGATAATGCCGAACTTGTAAGCGCCGAACAGCAGGTAATAGTCCAGCTGGTCTGCGCTGTAGCCGCTTTCGCGCTCCCAGAGTTCGACCATGGCAGCGCGGTCAGGCAAACCCGGCAGTTTGGGAATTTCCGTCCCCACCATGATCTGAAGGCCCTCGCTCATGCTGTCATCCAGCGTCATCCACCAGGCCAGGTCATCCACCGGATTGCCCAGGTGCACCATCTCCCAGTCCAGCACGCCCACTACTTCGGTGCCGTCCAGCAGCAGGTTGGCGGCCTTGGCATCGCCCCAGCACAGTGCTATGGGTTCATGCTGCGGCTGGTGTGCCTCCAGCCAGGCCTGCACGGCGCGCAGTTTCGGGTACGGCCTGCCGCGCGCTTCAGCGTAGGTGAGAAAGCGGCGATAAAAGGCGAACTGCTGCTGCAGCGGCGTGGCGCCCAGCTCGGGCCGGTCGAGATAGCCAAAGCCCAGCGCCCGCCAGTCCTGCCGGTTGACACAGGCGGCGGCGCGGATACCGTTGCGCCACACGGTAGCGCGCTGCGCAGGCGAGAGATCAAAGAACCAGCCTTCCATATGATAGGGAGGGTTTTCCGTGATGACCTTGCCCGCGATGCGCTCCATCAGGTAAAAGGGCGTACCGAGTACCGCGGGATCAGGTTCGAATCCGCTGAGCACCGGCACCGGCACATCGGTATCTGCCAGCAATGACATGGCCCGGTACTGTTGGTCCAGATCGTATTCGGGAAACACGCCCGGCCCGCTCGGCTGTAACCGCGCCACGAGGGATTGTTCGTGTGCGCCGTCCATCCTGTTGCCAGCTCACGTCGAACAGCAGGGTTTCGTTGGAGGCGCCGGCAGCCGGCGCACTGAATGCGGAGATCGACAGGTCACTGGCGCCAGGGCGCTGCGCTTGCAGCCAGTGGACCAGTTTTTCCTCGCGGGTGCCGGTCAAGTCAGATTCTCCGAATCGTGCAGTGGGGTGTAGTGGGGTGGTGTTGACTGAGCGACATCATAGGGCAGTGTATCTGGTACGACAGGGAGCGATACCCGATACCCGACAAAAGTTCAACAACTTAGCCCGCCAGTGCCTGTGCTAGGATGCCTCGCGCAGTTAATTTTACCGACTGGAACTCCGGGGGAACTGATGAAAAAATTAAGTCAGCTGAGCCGCTCCATTGCCGGCAGTGTCGCGATCATTACCGGCGCCGCCAGTGGTATGGGTCGCGCGACAGCCCACCTGTTTGCCGATGAGGGCGCACGGCTGGGGATTCTGGACATCAACGGGGAAGGACTGGAGGCGGTCGCCGAGGAAATTCGTTCGATCGGGGGCGAGGTGCTGGCACTGACCGTGGACCTGTCTTCACGCGACGCGGTGGAACAGGCCGTGTTGGCGGTCGCCGCACACTTTGGCGCGATTGATATCCTGGTTAACAACGCCGGACTGGTGATTCCCACGACGGTGGACGCGGACAACTTCGCTGCCGCCTGGGATACTTCACTGGCAGTGATGGCCGGCGCCCAGGCCTGGGCGATTCGCGCCGCGCTGCCCAGCCTGCGCCGCTCCCCGCATCCGCGTATTGTGAATATCGCGTCCACCGAGGCGCTGGGTGCGACGCGCTTCGGCAGCGCCTACAGCGTAGCCAAACACGCCAGTGTGGGCTTGACCCGCGCCATGGCGGTGGACCTCGGTAAAGAAGGGATCACGGTCAATTGTATTTGCCCCGGCCCCATTCGCACGGCCATCACGCAGCAGATTCCGGAGGAGGACAAGGCCACGTTCGCCAATCGCCGCACGGTGCTGCGACGCTACGGCGAGCCCGAGGAAGTCGCCCATGCCACGCTCAGCCTGGTATTGCCCGCGGCGGGATTTATCACCGGCGCCACGCTGGTGGTCGATGGCGGCCTGACCATTCGCAATGCCTGAAGTAGTGACGGCCCGGCCTGACGCAGCCCGGCCTAGTCGGTTAATGCCAGAGCGCGGGTGGCAGGGTGGTTCAGCAGTTCCTGGTAATTGCTCACCGCGTCGCTCAGGTTTGCGGCACCCACTTTATTGAGTGCCGGTTTGATATCCGCCGGATTGTTCGCCAATGCGAGAAACTCGCATACACGTGCCACCGTTGCCGCTGTATCGGCGGAGAGCTCCTCATAGGTGATATCCAGCACCGTCTGCTTTGCCAGCAAGGAGCTGATCTCGTTACCCTCTGCTGCAATCTGCGATGATCTGCGCAGGAAAGCGTCGATATCGACGCGTACCTTGATCAGCATGTCGCTTTTGCCCCCTGCCCCCGAGTGATTGGGTCCGCCCTCCAGCAGGATCTGCTCGGAAATATACCGTCTGAGAGTATTTTTGCGCGTGAGGTGAATGAACTTGATAGCGGGAGTGGTTTGTAAAAACGCGACGACCTCGCGCCACCGGGGATCCAGGAATGCGCTGTAGAGTGCCTTGAAGCCCGTTGCCGTATGGTCGGCTGCCAGGATTCTATCGATGAAGTCTACCGGGTCGGTATTTCTTTCCAGCAGGAGTCGCTGGGTTCTGGCCTCTCTTTCACTTTTGCTCGCCTTGACCAGATCAAAGCCATCTTCATAGCCCCGCACATGTTCCGGACCCAACAGCTCGCCATGGCAACACACGCCATTGAGGTTGTTGATCGTCTTGACCAGCAGGGTGCTGCCGGTGCGAGGGGCGCCGACAATAACAAATTTTGTGCCCATGAAAATTCCTGCTGTTTATCAACGTTCGCCTGTACCAGCTGCCAGGCTGACCTGTTTTACCCATGACAGCTGCACAACAGCTTATAGCACGGTCAGGGATCCAGTCCAATTGGCTTGCGCCGGTACGCCAGGGCGGGCTGACAGTGTGTGAGCAATCTCGTATTCTGTCCGCACACAAGCACAGCATTGCATGCCGTGCAGTAACAGCAATTTTTCATTGACCCGCCGGGGAGAACGTCATGCAAGCCGAGAAAATTGCCCGCTATTTTGATCTCACGGACAAGGTGATCCTGGTGACCGGCGGCAGTCGCGGTCTGGGCTTTGCCATGTGCCGGGCTTTCGCCGAGGCGGGCGCCACGGTGGTCATCAGTTCGCGCAAGGGCGACAGCTGTGCGCGAGCGGCGCAGCTGATCGAGCAAGACACCGGCCGGGCGTGCCTGCCTGTCGCCTGCCATGTGGGAGACTGGCATGCCTGTGATGCGCTGGTGGAGACGGTTTATGAGAAATACGACCGCATCGATGTGCTGGTGAATAATGCCGGCATGTCGCCGCTGTACGCATCGCCGGCGACAGTGACTCGCGAGTTGTTTGACAAGGTGATCGCGGTCAATCTGGCAGGGCCCTACCGGTTGTCCGCCATTGTCGGTGAGCAGATGGCGCGCGGGGCCGGGGGCTCGATCATCAATGTCAGCAGTATCGCCGCCGTCGCGCCCAGCGCATCGGAGCTACCTTACGGTGCGGCCAAAGCGGGACTGAACAACCTGACCCAGGGGCTGGCACATACGTTTGGGCCGAAAGTGCGTTGCAATTGCATTATGCCCGGACCGTTCCTGACCGATATTGCCAACGCCTGGAGCGATGAGGTGAAGAGCGCCATGAACGCCCTCGTGCCGCTGGGGCGGGCAGGGCAGCCCGAGGAAATCATCGGCGCGGCGCTGTACCTGGCATCGGATGCCTCACGCTACACCAATGGCGCGATCATCAAGGTGGATGGCGGCGCGGCCTACAGCGGCTGAACCCTGTCCGTTCAGGCGGTACGCAGCTTCAGGAAGGGGTTCATCCAGCGGAACTTCCAGTCAGTGAACTTCAGGGGCGCATCCAGCACGGCCAGGCAGATACAGTCCTCCGACTGCAGGGCCGTCGGTGCGTGCACATCACCCGGCTGACGCAGCAGAAAATCACCCTTGTGATAGCTGCCGTTCGCGTCGGAGAAACCGCCCTGCAGGATGAGCGTCATTTCACTGCCGCGATGGGTGTGCTCGGGAATACGACCACCGGCCCGGATGTGGTAAAGGGCAAACTCGTGCTGCGGGTCGCCGGACTTCAGATAACTGATGCGCAGCGTGGAACCGATGTTCTTCCAGGTCAGGTCGCTGAAATCGCCGCGCATCAGGCGCTGCAGGATCGCTGGCGTATCGCTGGCGTTACCCTTTTTGTTGGCGTAGGCCAGCGGCATTTCCTCGTCCAGCCTGGCCAGCACGGCATGCAACTGGGTATCGCCGACGGGTACAGGTTCGACAGCGCTTCGAACAGGCTTGCGCCAAGGTTGTTAAGCTCCCCGGCAATACGTTGGCAGCGCCGGCAGTGAGTGACATGTAACGAGACACAGGCCGACTGCGCCAGGGGCAGACAGCCTGCCGTGTATTCAGTGATGAGGTCGATGTCTGGATGAAAATTCGTCATAGCATTATCTTTCAAGTTGAATTTGTAGTTTCTGTAAAGCCAGGCGCACGCGTGATTTCACCGTACCCAGGGGAAGATCCAGTTCCCCGGCCACTTCTGTATGGGACTTGCCTTCCATGTACACCTTCGCCAGAATTTGTGCCTGGTCGTTCGGTAGTTCCTTGATCAGCGCGCTGAATGCGATCCCTGCTGCGTTTTTGATGCAATACCATAAACGCTTCTTCACTCTCTTCCGTCGCCGGACACGTCTTCGGCTGACAGGGGGGTATCGAACTTCTGCAGCCGCCTGAACAAATCAGTCCGACAGTTGCGGGCGATCGTATAAATCCAGGTGCTGGCCGCCGCCTTTTCCGCATTGAAGGCGCCGGCTTTCTGCCACACCTTGAGCATGACTTCCTGCACCAGTTCATCGGCGTGATTGGCGGACAGGGTAGAGCCCGACAGGGCAAACGCCTTCATCAGCGGGGCAAAATGGCGGAACAGGCGAGTGAACGCTGCCCGGTCCTGGTGTCTTGCTATCAGGGCGAGGCATTCGCTCCATTCGTCGGTGCGGATGCCACCTGGCTCAACTGGTGAGTCGGAGTCCCCGTCAAAGTTGTCTGCCACGATAAACATGCTCTGGTTCCTGGTGGTTTGGAGAGTATACGCAGGAAAGTGAAGATGGATCACTTGATTTAACCGGAAATTGGCTAGAACTGCTTGCTTGCGGCAGGGCGACTGCCCCGATTTTGTCCAGAACTGATCCAGAAAGCGCCATACGGCGTAATCAGTTGCTAGCAGGCAGCGCGGCCCATACTGCCGTGTAGGAAGAGGATCACGAGCATGAAAGTGGCGGTTATCGGTTCAGGCATAGCGGGCCTGTCCTGTGCACATTATCTCAGTAGCGAGCACGAGGTGTGGGTCTACGAGGCGAGCAAAAAGATTGGCGGCCACACCGCGACGGTGGATGTGCAACTGGGCACCCGGCGCTACGCCATTGATACCGGGTTTATTGTCTTCAACGACTGGACCTACCCCAACTTCATCGCCCTGATGGACGAACTGGGCGTCGCCAGTAAACCGACCGCCATGGGATTCAGTGTGCGTGATCCGCAGTCCGGCCTGGAATACTCTGGTACCAACCTCGATACCCTGTTTGCCCAGCGCCGCAACCTGTTGTCGGTGCCATTCATTGGTATGATCCGCGATATCCTGCGTTTTAACCGCGCGGCGGTAGATGATCTCGATGCCGGAAAGATCGACGACAGCGAAACACTGGGCGCCTACCTCGCCCGCAATGCCTACGGTGACAAGTTTATCCGGCAGTACCTGGCCGCCATGGGCTCGGCCATCTGGTCCGCTGACTGCGCCACTATCCTGGATTTTCCGGTCAGCTTTTTCCTGCGCTTCTTCAGGAATCATGGTTTGTTGTCGGTCAAGGACAGGCCACAGTGGCGGGTGATCGAGGGTGGCTCCAGGGAGTATCTGAAGCCCCTGTGCGCGCGCTTTGCGCAGCGTATTTCTACCGGCAATGCGGTGGACAGTGTCATCCGGCATGCGGGGCGGGGCGTAACGCTGCGGATGGCGGACGGCCAGCGACTGCAGTTCGACCAGGTGGTGTTGGCGACACACTCGGACCAGGCGCTGGCGCTGTTGTATCAGCCCTCCCCGGCGGAGCGCAGTATTCTGGGCGCGATTCCCTACCAGACCAACGACGTGGTATTGCATACCGACACGCGCATGCTGCCGCGCAACACCAAGACCTGGTCCAGCTGGAATTACACGCTGGGCCAGCATGAGCAGCGCGCGGTGGTGACGTACAACATGAATATCCTGCAGGGCATTGAAGCCCCGGAAACATTCTGCGTCACTTTGAATAACACGGCCGCGATCAATCCGCACAAGATCATCGGCCAGTTCCAGTACGATCACCCGGTGTTCTCGCTGGCCGGTATGGCCGCACAACGGCGCTGGGAGGAAATCAACGGGGCGGCCAACACCTGGTACTGCGGGGCCTACTGGCATAACGGCTTTCATGAGGACGGCGTGGTCAGTGCACTGCGCGTCGCCAATGCCTTGTGTCACCGGGCGCGGGTCGCCGCGTGAGATCACGCATTTACGAGGGTGTGCTGCGGCATCGGCGGGTGTCGCCGCGTCACCACGAATTCCAGTACAAGGTCGCCATGGTGTATCTGTGCCTGGATGAGCTGCCCGACATTTTTTCCACGACGCCTTTATGGTCTGCCACCCGACCGGCCCTGGCCCGCTTCCGGCGCAGCGACTTTCTGGGCGATCCGGCGCTGCCGCTGCAGGACGAAGTGCGGCGGCGCATACGCGAAGAGACCGGTGCTGCGCAGACAGGGCCGATCTACCTGCTGGCCAACCTGCGCTACTTCGGGTATGTGATGAACCCGATTGCCTGCTATTACTGCTTTAACGACGACGAGACGCGCCTGGAGTATGTGGTGGCTGAGGTCAATAACACACCCTGGAACGAGCGTCACAGTTATGTGCTGGCCGGTCCCGACACAGGGCCGCTGGCTGAAGACCGCCTTTGACAAGCAGTTCCATGTCTCGCCATTCAATCCCATGGCGATGCGCTATCACTGGCGCAGCAATACACCTGACCGCCGCCTGGTGTTGCATATGGAAAATAGCGCGGACGGTGAAAAGGTATTCGACGCTACCCTGTCACTTGTCAGCCCGGCCCATGACCGGCGCCAGTCTCAATAAATTACTGTTCCGCTACCCTTTGATGACAGCCAAAGTCGGCCTGGCCATTTACTGGCAGGCCCTGCGGCTGTTTTTGAAAGGGTTGCCGATCTATACCCACCCGGACAACCATGCGATAGGAGCAAGGAATGAATGAAGTCAGCATAGGCACTCTGCGTATACCGCAGGCGCGCAGCGCAAGGATGGGCGAAAAAGTCGCCAGGGAGGCGCTGTTCAGGTTGCTGGGCAAGCTGCAGATTGGCTCGCTAACCCTGCACGAGGGGCCGCAGAGCCACCACTTTGGCAGCGCTGGCAAGCCGCAGGAGCCCCAGGCGGAAGTGCATATTCACGACCCTGCCGTGTACGGGCAGATGCTGGCCGGTGGCTCGATTGCCGCCGGTGAGGCCTATATCAAGGGTTTGTGGTCCTCGCCTGCGCCGGTGGCAGTGACCCGCCTGTTCAGTGCCAACCTTGCGGTACTGGACAGCTTTGAAGCAGGGCAGTCCTGGCTGGTAAAGCTGGCGCTGAAACTCGCCCATCGCTTCAATCGCAATACCCGCAAGGGCTCGCAGGTGAACATCGCCGCGCACTACGATCTGGGCAACGAGTTCTTTCAGCTGTTCCTCGATCCGACCATGATGTATTCGTCGGCGCTATTCCCCGATCAGCGTTACCAGCCTGGAGGCGGCGTCCGAGACCAAGCTCGATGAACTGTGCCGGCAGCTCGAATTGCGCCCTGACGACCATTTGCTGGAAATAGGCACCGGCTGGGGCGGGATGGCCATCCATGCCGCGAAGTATTTCGGTTGCCGGGTCACCACCACGACGATATCGCGGGAGCAATACGCCTACGCCTGCGCCAGGGTCAGGGAGGAAGGACTGGAGCACCGGATCACCCTGCTGTGTGAAGACTACCGCAACCTGACCGGGCAGTACGACAAGCTGGTTTCCATTGAGATGATTGAAGCTGTCGGCCACGAGTTTTACCAGAACTACTTCAAGAGCTGTGCCGATCTGCTCAAGCACGACGGCAAGATGGTGATACAGGCGATCACTGTGGCTGACCAGCGCTACCAGGCGGCGCGCGACTCGGTGGATTTTATCCAGCGCTACATTTTCCCCGGTGGCTGCCTGCCTTCCGTTGCCGTGATGGCAGGCCACATCGCAACAGACACCGATATGCAGATTGTGCACCTGCGTGATATCACGCACGACTACGCCACCACGCTGGCCCATTGGCGAGAACGCTTCCTGGCCAATCTGGACGCCGTGCGGTCCATGGGATTCAGCGAGGAGTTTGTGCGCATGTGGGAGTTCTACCTGTGTTACTGCGAAGGTGGTTTCCGTGAGCGCATCATCAGTACTGTACAGCTGGCCTTTGCCAAGCCCGGCTATCGTTTTGCCAGCGCTGCCGTCGGGGTGGGCGAATAGAAATCGCAGTTGGATAGATCTGAAGAGCGGTTCTTTGCGTAATTAGTCGAGTACTAACAACAGGAGAGCGAAGTAATGGAACCAGCCCTGATGAAACCCGTTGTCGTTTCCCAGCCCCTCATCTCTGAGGATGCCCGGAGAGTGCGCGATGTGCTGATTGAACGGGGACTCGAGACACCGCTTATCGACAATGGCCTCAGCCGCGACCAGAAGTATGAGCGCATCAGCGAGTCCTTTGCCGATATTGCCCGTACCCTGGGCCTTGATCTGGCCGATGACAGCCTGTGCGATACGCCCAAGCGCATTGCCAGGATGTATGTCGACGAAATATTTGCGGGCCTGGATTACGCGCGCTTTCCGAAAGCCACCGCCATTGCCAACAAGATGGGCGTGGAGGAAATGGTGCGGATCGATGACATTGCGGTCGTGAGCACCTGCGAGCATCACTTTATCACCATCGACGGTGTGGCCAGCGTGGCCTATATCCCGGCAGGCAAAATTATCGGGCTGTCGAAGGTCAATCGTATTGTCCGTTTCTTTGCCCAGCGACCCCAGGTGCAGGAGCGACTGACGCAGCAGGTGCTGGTAGCCCTGCAAACGCTGCTGGAGACAGACGATGTGGCCGTCACCATTAACGCGGTGCACTACTGCGTGAAGGCCAGGGGTGTAATGGATGCCAACTCGCGCACCCGCACCACAGCACTGGGTGGCCAGTTCAAGGTTGACGCGCGCACGCGTGGCGAGTTTTTGTCGTAAATGAAGGTGCCAGTCAACATTGTCAATATCGTGCTGTTCAATATCAGCTGGTTCGCCATTGTGCTGAGCCAGTCGCCGTTGGTGGCGCCGATCGATCGTGGGCATCCACTTGTTGTTGCACTGGCTTGTCATGGGTAAAGGCAAAGACGAACTGCGCCTGATCGGGTGGGTGACGCTGTGCGGCGTTATCGTCGACCAGCTGCTGTTTCAAGCCGGCGTATTTAACCTTGCCGGACAGCCGGCCCTGGCGCCGCTCTGGCTGAGCTGCCTGTGGCCCGTTTTTGCATCCACTCTGATGCACAGTCTGGTCGTCTTTCAGAACAGGATAGCACTCGCCGCGGTGTGCGGGGCGCTGGGTGGCGCCCTTTCCTACATCGCCGGGGTGCGTATGTCGGCGGTGGATTTTGCTTCGCCGCTCTGGGGGCCGGTGCTGCTCGGGACACTGTGGGCGGTCATTTTTCCGCTGTTAATGCAGATTGCCGCCCGCTTACAAAGCCAGCGTGATGCCCTGCAATCGTGGAGCCCCCAGGGGCGGCGCGCGTTCGACTGATGAAGGGGTGAAAGTGCGATGAAGAACCCGGTGATTTATTGGTTTCGCCAGGATCTTCGATTGCGTGACCTGCCCGGCCTCAGCGCGGCGCTGGCTACGGGCAGACCGGTGCTGGCCTGTTACATCCTCGATGATGAAAGTCCCGGCCCGTGGCGCATGGGTGGTGCCAGTCGCTGGTGGTTGCACCACAGCCTGGCCGCGCTGGGCAGCGAGATCGAAGCAGCTCGGCGGCCAACTGTATCTGGCGCGCGGTCGCCCCGACCGCGATTCTTGCCGATCTGGCTGTGCAATCCGGTGCTGATCTTGTCTGCTGCTCCCGTCAGTACGAACCGTGGGCGCGCCAGTTGGAAGAGGATCTCCATATCGCCCTGGGCAGCAGGGGCGTGACGCTGAAACGCTATGGCGGCTCGCTGCTGTGGGAGCCAGACACCGTGAGCAACCTGGCGGGTCAGCCGTTCAAGGTGTTCACGCCCTTCTGGCGCAAATGCCGCGCCCTGCCCATGGCTCCCCCGGTGGCGATGCCCGAGCTTCGCTTTGGCACAGTGGCAGCGGGACATCGTGCCTGCGGATCAATTGCGCGACTGGCAACTGCTGCCCGCCCGGCCCAACTGGGCGCAGGGCTGGGAGCAACGGTGGCAGCCCGGCGAGCGGGGCGCGCAGCTGCGACTCGACGCGTTTCTGCGCGGCGCCGTTGCGGACTACGACGCGGGCCGGAACTACCCGCGCGCGCAGCGCCACATCGCGCTTGTCCGCACACCTGCATTTCGGCGAGATCGCACCCGCGCGGGTCTTTGACGCGGCCCGGCACGCGAGCGCAGCCAATCCTGCACTGGAACAGGAGACGGAGAAATTTCTCAGCGAACTGGGCTGGCGCGAGTTTTCCACGCATCTGCTGTACCATTTTCCGACGTTGCCTGAACAGCCCTTTAAAGCCGATTTTGCGGCTTTTCCCTGGGTGGGTGGTGCGCGGGAACTGCGCGCCTGGCAACAGGGCCAGACCGGGTACCCGATGGTCGATGCGGGTATGCGCGAACTGTGGCACACCGGCTACATGCACAACCGGGTGCGCATGGTGGTGGCGTCGTTCCTGTGCAAGCACCTGCTGGTGGACTGGCGCGCCGGCCAGCGCTGGTTCTGGGATACGCTGGTGGATGCGGACCTGGCCAATAACGCCAGCGGCTGGCAGTGGGTCGCCGGCAGTGGTGCCGATGCCTCTCCCTACTTTCGCATCTTCAACCCGACGACCCAGGGGCTGAAATTCGATAAGGCGGGTGAATATATCCGGCGTTGGCTACCCGAGCTTGCGGCCTTACCCGACAAATACCTGCATGAACCCTGGACGGCGTCAGCGCAGATACTGCGCGATAGCCGCGTGATGCTGGGAGAAACGTATCCGTTCCCCATGGTGGATCACCGGGACGCCAGGAACGCGGCGCTGGCAGCCTACGCTGATAGCAAACATTAGCCGGCAGTGACTTACAGATGATGGCGCGCGGCGAGCCACGGCTTTTGCTGTACCAGAACCTGGCGCATGGCGGCCTTGGCATCGCGTAAGGTGCTTATCCCGACTGTGTAGTGTCGTATGTCGATGAGCGGCCATGCTATCATTTGCCTATCCATGACTCGATAACCAGACCGCCGCCCGCATGCCCTCACTGCAACCCCTCGCGGCACGTCGCACCCTGTGAGCCGGTACCGTCAGATTATCCTGCACGCTGGATTCAGCAAGACAGGCACCACCAGCATTCAGGATAACTGCGACAAGTACCGTGCGCTGTTACAGGCGCGCGGCATTGTCTATCCGCGTTTCCACTTTGGCGACCACGCCTTTATCACGCATTCCACTCCGTTTACCGTTGCCATTACCGGACGGCCGGGGAAACACGGGCTCACGCTGCGGGAGCAATTTCCGACGCGTGTAGACGACGTGATGCGCAGTTGTAAGCAGCAACTGGATTGTCTGCTGGAGACAGTACAGGGTGATACCCTCCTGCTGTCCACGGAACTTATCGAGGGATTTGACGATCAGGATATGGCGACCCTGCGCGCCTACCTGCAACCCCGCACGGAGCGGTTGCGTGTGGTGGCTTATATTCGAAGCCCCCAGAGCGGCCTGGAAAGCCTGTTCCAGGAGAGAATCAAGATGGGCGGTCTGCCCAACCCCTGGCAATTCGCCGGTCGCGTGCGGCAAAAATACGAGAACCTGCAGCGCAATCTTCCCGATGTACTGGAAGTGCTCAACTTTCACGATGCGATTCGTCATCACTACGGCCTGGTCGGATCTTTCCTATCACTGGTGGGCCTGCCTGACGAGGATATCGCGGGACTTGAGTTTGCCAGCAGAAACGAACGCCTGAGCATGGAGGCGTTCAACCTGATGTGGGCGATCAACCAGCGTTACCCACCCCGGGACCAGAAAATTCACCAGGTCCCACGCCGGCCTCGCGATACCGATGTGCTGCGGCAGTTGCCGGGCCCGCCCTTCCAACTGACCGACTTCATGTCGTCAGAATTGCACCAGGTGTGCCTGGATGAGGCAGCCTGGCTAGAGGCCCGGCTGGGATTCCAGTTTCCCAACGAACCCCGTAGGGGGACTGAGCCATTGTGGCAGGACTGTACACTAGCGGTTCTGGAGGAAACACTGCGCGCCTTACACAGCCAGCCGCTGGTGCAATTTGCGGCTGGGTTCCTGCGCGATGAAGCACAAAAATGCCAGGTCTCGCGGCCCGCGACGGCGAGGCAACTCGAAAGCATTGCCGGAAATTTATTGTCCGGTCCGCTACCCACCTAAGCTGCGGCGCTGTTACCCGTTGGTGTTTCGTCAGGCAGGCAGGCGTCAGCAGTGGTCAGCAGCCGTGCACTTCAAGCACTCCCGCGGCACTGGGAAAACTGACTGAGAGCACGCCGCTCAGTGCATCATAAAGCCACCTGGAGGGGTCTAACAGGGTGCCACCGGTGCTCACAGCGCAAGGTGCAAAGGGCTGCATTAACGTGTCGAGGCCGACCTGCAGGTGCACGGTGCGCGACATAGTATCGCCGATCGACAACGTCCAGCGCTCAGGCGACTCGACACTGGAGTAAGTGCCGGTGTCGAAAAACCTGCCGGTCGTGGTTCCGCGCGGAAACGCCAGCAGATGTAACTGGTCGGCCCGGTCGGCGAGTCGGACTATCGCAGGGTCTGCCGCGCCGTGCGCCGCCAGTGTATAGACGTCGGGGGCCAGCATGGGTATCACAGCACCGGCGCGCACAAACATCGGAATCTCGTCACGCGGCGCGTCCACAACCACCTCCTTGCTCCCCGTATGCATGCGCGAGGTAATGAGTGAGAAACTGCCCGATGTCTCGGCGTACTCTACCGATCGCCACCACTCGACCCAGTCCCCTTCAGGTAAGTAGATTGATCGCTGGGTAGTCTCCGCGCTGACTACCGGCGCCACCAGGATATCCGGCCCGAACAGGTACTGATCGTCGCGGCCGTGCGCGAGCGCATCGTCCGCATCGGTGAGCAGATGGTGCCGCATGATGGGCATGCCGGTCGCGTAGTATTCCTCCGCCGCCGCCTGCAGGTAGGGGTACAGCTGGGTGTGCAGCTTGGCGTACTTGCGCCACATCGCGATGTGCTCCGCGTCCCACGGCTGCGGCCGCTCGGTGGCCGGCAGGTTGATGCCGTCCTTCTGGCTGCGCATGATCACCGACAGCGCGCCGAACTGGATCCAGCGATCAAACAATTCGCCGCTGAGGGCGTGCGGCGGGAAGGCGAAGAAGCCGCCGATATCGGATCCCCACAGGCCCACGCCCGAGGTGCCCATCGACAGTGCCTGGTACACCGAGGATTGCAGGCCGTCGAAGCCGAAGCCCACGGTCGGGTCGCCGCCCCACACGATGGGTGAGCACGCCGCCGAACCGGTCCAGCCCGAGCGGACGAAGCGCGCCAGTGGCATGCCCGCGTCCGCCGTCGCCGCCGCCACACCGCAGTGATAATCCCGCGCGTAGCGATTGTGGAAGGCAGTGCCTGTGGCGCCGTCCCCTGCCACCGCGTCGAGCGGCGTGTATTCGCCGAAGTCCTCCATCCAGCCCTCGTAGCCGTGCTCGATGGCCTCATCGGTCAGTGTCTTGTAAGCGGCGACGCCATTTGCCGCGCTGAAATCAAACTGGCTGACGGTGAAGGTGCGCGAGGTCTGGTAGTCGTACACATACGTAGTCGCCGGCGGCCGTCCGGAGCAGGGCGCCCGCACTTTCCGCGTTATCGAACTCGGGCAGGTAGTCGACGCAGATCATCGGGATTGAAGTAGGTGTGCACGGCGGTGCCGGCCGCATTGCGCGCAGCGGTGCGCGCTCGCATCGCGTCCTCATTGCCGCGCTGTGAGCCGCAGGGCAGGTAATGCGTGTAGGTGGCGGTCACGGATGTGGGCACGTCCGCAGCGCGCAGTTCGTCGATACGTGCGTCGCTGTCCGATTGTACCCAGGGTCCGAAGAACCAGGGCGCGTAAGCGCGCGGCTGGCGCCCGAGCGCGTGCGTGAAGCGCTGCAGGGCGTCGGCCGGCCGCGGTCCGGCGAACACCCGCAAGCGCAACTGCGCCGACTCCACCTCAACGGCCCAGCCGTCATGCGCGCCGGTGTCCAGGCGGTGATAACTGATCTCGTCGTTGTCCAGCAGCACGCCGTAGCCGCGCGAGGACAGCAGCCAGGGGATGGGGAAGTAGGTCGTGTCGGGGCGCCAGCGCACACCGGCGGGCGGCACCAGCAGATTGATAAACGTATACTCGGAGTCCTGGTAGGGTCCCTCCGCGACATAGTTTTCGAGCACAGTGCCAGCCTGGTTAACGGCATTGCCGCGCTCGCCGAAGCCTGACGAAGCGTTCGCCCTCGCTTGCGGCAAACGCGATACTTGAGGCTTGCACGTCGCCTCCCTCCGCGCCACCGTGCGCGCGCACGGTGACGGCGATGACGCCCTCCTGTGCGGCGCGCGCCCGCACTTCGAGTGTCCAGGCCGGGTCAGTGGTGGCCACCGTGCCGACCCAGACATCACCTTCCATGGCCGCCGACTGCAGCTCGGTGGCGCGCACCCAGCCCTGTTCGCGGTGCGGCGGTGTTTGCGGTTCGCCCATTTCCAGCGGCGCCATGGCGGGGAACTTGCCGCTGCCCGGCGCCGGCGGTCCGGGGTAGATGCCCAGCGCTCCGACGGGACCTGTGCCCGTGCCGGACAGTTCACTCAGGACGGCATTGCCTGCCGCGTCCACGAACTGCATTCCCCACGGTGAAGCGTTCACTTGCAGGCGCAGGGATCCGGCATCCGCTGCAAGTGGTATCGCATCGGACGCGGAGGTGTTCGAGTTGGAGGAGCCACACCCTGCCCAGCAATAATGCCAGTGCGCACAACAACAAGTTTAGTCGCATGATGGCGCTCCCGATGGTTGTTGGCATGCCGGGTCCTGATCCCGGTTATGTGCTCAATCCGCCTCGCGGTAACTGTCAAGCGGCGGGCAGGCGCAGAACAGGTTGCGGTCGCCGTAAACGTTGTCGACCCGGTTGACCGGCGCCCAGTACTTGTAGCGCCGCAGCGAGGTCACCGGGTAGGCGGCCTGCTCGCGGTCGTAGGGGTGATCCCAGGCGCTGGCAGCGACATCGGCCAGCGTGTGCGGGGCGTTGACCAGCGGATTGTCGTTCGCATCCAGCACGCCATGCTGTACCGAGCGAATTTCTGCGCGGATGGCGATCATCGCGTCGCAGAAGCGATCGAGCTCCGCCAGCGATTCCGATTCGGTGGGTTCCACCATCAATGTGCCGGCTACGGGGAACGACATGGTCGGCGCGTGGAAGCCGTAGTCGATCAGGCGCTTGGCGATATCCTCTTCCGACACGCCGCTTTCCTCCTTGATCGGGCGGATGTCGAGGATGCACTCGTGCGCCACGTTGCCGCTGCTGCCGGTGTAGAGCACGGGGTAGTGCTCCTTCAGGCGATGCGCGATGTAGTTGGCGTTCAGGATGGCCACCTTGGTGGCGTGCGCCAGGCCCTCGCCGCCCATCAGCGCGATGTAGGTCCAGGAAATCGGCAGAATCGATGCGCTGCCGTAAGGGGCGGCCGACACCACGTCGTTGTTCGGATCGAGCCCCGCGATCGGCGCCACCGGATGGCTGGGCAGGAAGGGCTGCAGGTGCGCGCCCACGCCGATCGGGCCCATGCCCGGCCCGCCGCCGCCGTGCGGAATGCAGAATGTCTTGTGCAGGTTGAGGTGAGAGACATCGGCGCCGAACTTGCCCGGCGCGGCCACGCCCACCAGCGCGTTGAGGTTGGCGCCATCCACGTACACCTGGCCGCCGTGCCGGTGCACGATGTCGCACAGCTCAATGATGGACTCCTCGAACACGCCGTGCGTGGAGGGGTAGGTGACCATGATGCAGGCCAGGTCATCCGCGTGGCGCGCGGCCTTCTCGCGCAGGTCCGCGAGGTCGACGTTACCGAGCGCGTCGCAGTCCACGATCACCACGCGCATGCCGGCCAGCGCGGCGCTCGCCGGATTGGTGCCGTGCGCGGAGGACGGAATCAGGCACACATCGCGCTGTGTGTCGCCGCGGCTCTCGTGGTAGCGGCGGATCGCCAGCAGGCCGGCGTACTCGCCCTGCGAGCCGGCGTTGGGTTGCAGCGAAATGGCGTCGTAGCCGGTGCATTCGATCAGCATGCGCTCCAGTTCGGTGAGCATGGCGTGGTAGCCGGTGGTCTGCTCGGCCGGCGCGAAGGGATGCAGGCCGGCGAATTCCGGCCAGGTGATCGGCAGCATCTCGGTGGTGGCGTTGAGCTTCATGGTGCAACTGCCGAGCGGGATCATCGAGCGGTTGAGCGCGATGTCCTTGTCCTCCAGATAGCGCATGTAGCGCAGCATCTCGGTCTCGGAGTGGTAGCTGTTGAACAGCGGGTGCTTCAGGTAGTCGATGGCGCGCAGCAGTGCATCGGGAATGCCACCGTTCTCGCGCACCGTCTCATCCACATGCGCCACGGCGGGCAGCGTGCTGTCGCCGGTGAATGCCTCCCACAGTGCCGCGATGTCCTGCGCACTGGTGGTTTCATCAAGCGAAATGCCCAGGCGGTCGCTGCCGATGATGCGCAGGTTCAGGCCCAGGATAAGCGCGCGCTTCACGATCTCCTTCTGCTTTGTGCCGACGGTGTAGGTGAGGGTGTCGAAATACGTGGCGTTGTCGGCGGTGAAACCGACATCGGCCAGCCCTTTGGCGAGGATGCAGGCCAAACGCTGGATGCGCGTGGCGATGCGCCGCAAGCCCTGCGGCCCGTGGTACATGGCGTAGAACACCGCCATCACGGCCAGCAGCGCCTGCGCGGTGCAGATGTTGCTGGTGGCTTTCTCCCTGCGGATATGTTGTTCCCGCGTCTGCATCGCCATGCGCAGCGCCTGGTTGCCGCGCCTGTCGATGGACACGCCGATGATGCGCCCAGGCGTCGAACGCTTGTACTCGTCGCGTGTGGCGAAGTAGGCCGCGTGCGGCCCGCCGAACCCCATCGGCACGCCGAAGCGCTGCGTGTTGCCCACCGCCACGTCAGCGCCCATCGCGCCCGGCGGTTTCACCAGCAGCAGGGCCATGATATCCGCCGCCACCGCGACCAGTGTATGCGCCGCGTGGGCGGACGCGATCAACGGCGCGAGGTCGTCCAGGTGGCCGTAGGTGCCGGGGTACTGCAACAATAAACCGAACGCTTCGGTGGACGCGAGCAGCGCGTCGGGTTGGCCCACCGCCACCTCAAAGCCCAGCGCCTCGGCGCGGGTCCTGACCACGGCGATGGTCTGCGGATGGCAGTCGTCTGCGATCAGGAAGGTGTTGCTGTGGTTTTTCTTGTTCACGCGCTGCAGCAGGGTCATCGCCTCCGCCGCTGCCGTGCCTTCATCCAGCATTGATGCGCTGGAGAGCTCCATGCCGGTCAGGTCCATGATCATCTGCTGGTAGGTCAGCAGCGCTTCCAGCCGACCCTGCGAGATTTCCGGCTGGTAGGGCGTATACGCGGTATACCAACCCGGATTTTCCAGCACATTGCGCTGGATGACCGGGGGCGTAATGGTGTCGTGGTAGCCCATGCCGATGAAGGAGCGGTTGATGATATTGCGGTTGGCCAGTTCGCGCAGCCGTGCGATGACCTGCTGCTCGGTCTGTGCGCCGGGCAGCTGCATGGGGTGTTGGCGGCGGATGGCACCGGGCACGGTGTCATCGATCAGGGCGTCCACAGAGTCATAGCCAATCGCGCGGGCCATGTCTGTTTGTTGTTGCACCGTTGGCCCGATATGGCGTTGGATAAAGTCAGCATGGTTTTCCAGGTCAAACAGGGACGGACGGCTCATGGGTTCTCCGTGGGTTACGAAATTGCGGTGGGACTGCGGCGTGCTGCGAAGCGGCGATGGTAGCAAGATAGGCCACTGACGGGCAATAATTTGTAAGACAGTGTGGCCATCGTGGCCACAGTCTCCGGAGAGCTTTGCGATGGCAAGAAATACCGCAGCGGGGGGCATAGCGCTCAAAAATCTGCTGCGGGAAATCCGCAGTTGCCGACACTGTGAGGACTTTTTGCCCCTGGGCCCCAGGCCGGTGCTGCGTGCGAGCGCCACTGCGCGCCTGCTGATTGTGGGGCAGGCACCGGGTACCCGGGTGCACGCCAGTGGTGTGCCCTGGGATGATCCCAGCGGTGACCGATTGCGCCAGTGGATGTGTATGGCCCCGCAGCAGTTTTACGATGAATCGCAAGTCGCGATTGTGCCCATGGGATTTTGCTATCCGGGCAGGGGTAAGTCCGGTGATCTGCCGCCACCTCGCGATTGCGCGCCGCTGTGGCACGACCGTCTTTTAAAGCACATGCCGCACCTTGAGCTTATCTTGCTGGTGGGCAGCTACGCGCAGAACTACTACCTGGGCGGCTCCGCGGAAACCCTCACCCAGCGGGTACGGCGCTGGCCTGACTTCGGGCCACGTTACTTTCCGTTACCCCACCCTTCGCCGCGCAATACGTTGTGGCTGCGGCGCAACCCCTGGTTTGAACGGGAGGTGCTGCCCGCCCTGCGTGAGCGCCTGGCACAGTTATGGGCTTGATGCCGGGGGTTCGCTTGCCTTTTGGCCGCCGGGCAGGTATCACTGGGCTCATTTAATGAGCGAGGAAGAAGCAGTGTTGCAGATTGTTACACCGGAATCCGTTGGACTCGACAGCGGGCAACTGTCCCGCGTCAGCGAACATCTGGGCAAGCGTTATGTCGCACCCGGCAAGATACCCGGCAGTATCACACTGGTCGCGCGGCGCGGACAGGCCTGCTACCTCGATGTGCAGGGTTACCGCGACGTGGAGCGCGCCACGCCCATGACCGAAGACACTATCGTGCGCATTTACTCCATGTCCAAGCCGATCACCTCCCTGGCCATGATGACCCTGCTCGAGCGGGGCCTGTTCTCGCTGGATGACCCTGTGCACCGATTTATTCCCGCCTGGCGCAACCTGGGGGTGTGGACTGGCGGGTCCTACCCGTTGTTCGCAACCGCGCCGCCGCAACGCCCCATGACCATTCGCGACCTGCTGATGCACACCAGTGGCCTCACCTATGATTTCCTGCGCGCCTCCAATATCGATTACGCCTATCGCAAATTGCAGGTGGGCAACCCGCAGCCCGGTTATACCCTGCAGAGTATGATTGACCAGCTGGCGACGCTGCCGCTGGAATTTTCGCCCGGCGAGCGCTGGAATTATTCACTGGCGACCGATGTACTGGGTTATCTGGTGGAAGTCATTAGCGGACAGAGTCTGCCCGAGTATCTGCATACCGCTATTTTCGCGCCTCTGGGTATGGTGGACACCAGTTTCGAAATTGCACCGCAGAAGACGGCGCGCTTCGCCTCCTGTTACGAGCGCAATCTTAAAAAGGAAATGGTCTTGAACGATGATGGACAGGCCAGCCGTTTCGCGAATCTTTAGTTTCTATTCCGGTGGCGGCGGTCTCATTTCCACCGTGGGTGACTACTACCGCTTCTGCCAGATGCTGCTTGGCGGCGGCACGCTGGATTGCACGCGTATCATCGGTTCGCGTACCCTGGCGTTCATGACCGCCAATCATCTGCCCGGCGGTGCGGATCTGTCGCAACTCGCCACCGGCGGTTTCAGTGAGTCGTCCTATGAGGGCGTGGGCTTCGGCCTGGGCTTTGCCACTAAACTGGATGCGGTGCGCAATGGCTTCCCGGGTTCAACCGGCAGCTTTTTCTGGGGCGGCCTGGCCAGCACCCTGTTCTGGGTGGACCCGGCGGAGGAACTGGTGGTCATTTTTATGACCCAGCTGATGCCATCCCGGACATTCAATTTCAGGGGACAGCTGGAGAACATTATCTACGGGGCGCTGCAGTAGCGGCTCTGTTAGCAGGAAAGCGCATAGCGCTTTCGGGTTCAAATAAGAATAGTTCACATTAACTATTGTATTTAAGAATAATTCCTATTAACATCCCCTTCAGTGACAGGCGTATGGCCATTGAAAGGGAGTAGCACTAATGAAAAATGTCTTGGCGGGTCTTGTGTTTGGCCTGTTTACAATGCAAGCGGCGGCAGCATCCACACCCACACCCACTCTGGAAGAGATGTGGACCATCATTCAACAGCAACAGGCCGAGATTGCACGGCTCAAGGCGCAGGTTGCCTCAGCGGATGAGGAAATAAAGGAAACGAGCGTCAAGGTTGAAGCCACTGCGAGCAGGGTCGAAGAGGGGATAGCATCAGGTGGCGAAGCGCCATCCTCTAGTTGGACCGAGCGCACGCAGATCGGCAGTTACGGCGAAATGCACTACAACAATCTCGATGACAAGAATGACACTGGCGGCGACAAGGACGAGCTGGATTTCCACCGCTTTGTGCTCTACCTCGGGCACGATTTCACGGACACCACGCGGATGTTCTCCGAGGTCGAACTGGAGCACTCGGTGGCCGGTGACGGCCAGAACGGCGAGGTCGAACTGGAACAGGCGTATATCGAACACGACCTGAGCAGCACCACGCACATGAAGGCGGGCTTGTTCCTGATCCCCGTCGGCATCCTCAACCAGACCCATGAGCCGGATACCTTCTACGGTGTGGAGCGCAACAAAGTTGAGAGTAATATCATTCCCACCACCTGGTGGGAGGGCGGCCTGGCATTGAACGGCGAAATCGCGCCGGGCTGGAGCTACGAGACGGCGTTCACCTCGGGTTTGAATCTCAATGCCGATGAGGGCCAATTCAAGATCCGCGATGGGCGCCAGAAGGTCTCCGAGGCCGATGCGTCTGACCCAGCCTACACCGCGAACCTGAAATACACTGGCATTGCCGGTCTCGAGTTGGGCGCCACTGTGCAATACCAGCAGGACTTGTACCAGGGTCAGTACATGGACGATATCGACGCCATGCTGTATTCCGCGCACGCGGCCTGGCGCACCGGCCCCTTTGGCCTGCGCGCTGTAGCGGCGTCCTGGGATATCAACAATGCGATCAACAACATCAAGGATGGCGCCGACACCCAGGAGGGCTGGTATATCGAACCCTCCTGGCTACTGCAGCGCGACCTGGGTATATTTGCCCGCTACAGCGAGTGGGATAATCAGGCTGGTGGCGGCGGGGATACCGAGTTTAGCGAATGGGACATAGGAGTGAACTACTGGCTGGTGGAAAATGTGGTATTCAAGGCCGATTACCAATTCCAGGATGCGCCTGCCAACCAGGCCGAGCTGGAGGGTCTGAACCTGGGAGTCGGCTTCAGTTTCTGATGTTCGCGACCGGCGATGCGCGGCGGTGTTGCCGCATCGGACTGGCTGCCATCTTGTTAATGGCAGCCTTTTCTGCGGTTGGCGAGGAGTATCTGGGACGCGATGCATTTCTGGGCCTGGCGTTCGCGGAGCAACAACCGCAGATGCATACCCTGTGGCTCACCGAAGAGACGCGTACAGCCGCCGAGGCGGCCGTCGGTTGGGCACCCACCGCGCTGCGGTTGCGCTACTGGCAGGTGGGCGAGCGCACCGCGTGGATACTGGAGGATATCGGTAAGGATAAGCCGATTACCCTGGGTGTCGTAGTTGCCGCTGCGCGGATTGAGCGCGTGGAGGTACTGGCCTTTCGTGAAAGCCGCGGCTGGGAGATTCGCTATCCCTTTTTTACCAGTCAGTTCAGCGGGCTGACGCTGGCCCCAGATGGCTATCTGTCGCAATCCATTGACGGCATTACCGGCGCGACGCTGTCCGTGCGCGCGGTGGAGCGTGTGGCGCGCCTGGCTCTGTGGCTGGATGCGCAGGTGCACAGCTGATGCGCCGCCGTCCGCGCCTTGTTGGCTTGCTCTGGCGCTGGCACCGGAGACTGGGTGTGCTGGCCGCGTTTTTTGTGCTGGTATTGTCGGTCACCGGTATTGTACTGAACCACACTGCGGAGCTGGGACTGGACCGCCGCTTCGTCGACTGGCCCTGGCTGAGCCACGCCTATGGCGATGACTCGGACAACCTGCCCGCGTATCAGTTGGGGCAACGCTGGCTGACGCGAGCGGCTGACGGGCGCGTCTACTTCGATGCGCAGGATGTCGCGCCCTGCAGTGGCAAGTTGGTTGGCGCAGCGGCTGTAGGCGAGCTGGTATATGTAGGCTGTGCCGAGGAACTGCTACTTCTCTCCGCGCGCGGCGAGTTGGTCGAGTCGGTCAATGCCAGCACCGGCCTGCCCGTGCCGCTGCAGGCGATAGGGCTCATTGAGAACCAGGCTGTGCTGCAGGTAGGTGGGACCTGGTGGTTGGCTGACCTGGACCTTATGGATTTCAGTCATCGCGCACCCGCGGCGGGCGCTCTCATTCGCCAGCTCGTTCCCGACCGATTACCGGATGCCATGCGCGCGAAAATTCCCGCGCCGGACCAATGGCTCAGCTGGGAACGCCTGTTGCTGGACCTGCACAGTGGCCGCGTATTTGGCCGCGTGGGTGTGTTGTGGGTTGACGCGGTGGGGGCATTGCTGGTCAGTCTGGCGGCGAGCGGTATCACCATGTGGTGGCTGCACCGGCGGCGCAGATAGAAGAACTCGGACTGCAGCGGAGGTTGATGGGCTGTGGGAGAGGCGCTGCTGATCTCGTTGCCATATTGAAATTGAAAGCGACACTACAAGCGTATTTCAACGGCCTCAATCTGGCTCTTTGCCGGTACCTTGATGCTTAATCGCGCACCCGCATCGAGGTCGAAGAACAGATTTTGCCTGCCCTTGTACAACACAATATTGCGATCAGGTTTGTTGCCAAATTCAGCGACAAGTGAATTCTTGAGTGAGTCGGAGGACTCAGCGGAAATCTGAACCCGGATGTACAGAGATTTACTGGCTTTGCTATTGATAACGATGCTCTGGGGTAGCATCTCCCAGGTAGCGTAGATATCACCAGTGCGGGCCTGCATCTCTCCGTATTCGCTGCTTTCCTTGGCGATAATACTGGGGCCGACTGAAGCGTAGAACAGGCGCCGCGACTCCACGTGCTGATCCAGTAGACTGCTGCTGGGGAATTTTTCTGAAAAAACATTCAGGTTATTTTGCTCCAGGTAGTCCACAACAGCGTGGTAGTGCTTGTTAAATCTGATAATTCCGCCCGGGAGTTCGATGTCGTTTTCGGACGTCTTCCCGGCCATAAAAAGTGCGAGTGCGTAGTTCTCTGCCGTCCAGCGTAGATAGGGTGCAGTTTCCCATCCCGCGCGAATTTGTACTCCCTGAATATAGAGTATCGTGGCAATGGAGATCATGCCTATCGCCCTGTAAGGCCAGCTCGAAGGCCTGCCCTGCGTCGCTACTGTTTTCTTGATGATCAGCCACAGTGCCCAAAGCATGCCGATAATGGCGAGTTTGAAGTTGGGCACATACCTGGGTTCAGCCAGTCCCCAGCTGCCATCGTTAACAAGATAAAAACGAAAGACCAGCGTGGGGATCGAAAAAGCCACTGCAAGTAGCATGAGCGCCAGGGGAACCAGTGTTATACGAAAAAGCTTGAGTCTGAGATACGTTATGAAGGTGGCGACAAAAAAAAGTGTCCAGCCCACCGACAAGACTACTAACGAAGACGCCGCGTCCGGGAAACTTGCTTTCAGCGAAACTAAGTCAACCAGGCCGGAGCTGAGGCCTACTGAAAACCGTGAGAAAGTTCCTACCGGATCCCCCACTAATGCCCGCACAATACCCATTAAATTTGAAGGGGGAGCTGTCGGGGTGTCCGGCAGAATGGCTATGAAGAACAACCGATATGCTATCCAGGCGGAAGCCAGGACAAGGGTTGTGCGCAGGTAAACGGGTCTCCGATCTATCAAATAGGTAAGTACGGTGATGGCGGCGATTGAAGTCAGGAAGATCGTGCCGAAGTCGGCATTGGCAAACATGAACCCCAAGGACGCAAGGGCAACCATGAGATAGCGAAGCTTCGATTCGTCGCGTATACATCTGTCCACCGTTATGAAGACAACAATGCCAAAAAAATAGACATGCTGATAGACAGTCAGCAAGGGAAACGTGTATTGCAGGCGGGAATTGAAGCCAAGAGAAATGGCAAGAACCAGGATCGCACCCAGTGCAGCGAGCAAGCTCGATATTTTCTTTTTCCACTGTGGTAGTGGAAAGGATGCTTCTCAAAATTATAAATGTGGTGAGTGACTGAAAGAAAAATCCAAGATATGCGTCGTAATCCAACCGAAAGCCGAGAAATTTCAAATTAACAATTTGGATCAGATGCAGCAGTGGAGCGGGATGGTGATTACTCCATAGGATCGATAGTCCCTCCCGTCCGCTCAGAAATGGCAGAACAATTTTCTCCAGATGCCGGAACACATCGGCCTGTATGTAAGCTCCCGCAGTAAAAAAGATAAATGCCAGTGCGTTAATGGCGAGCAGGACGAAACATGCCCAGACCAGCAAAGACCAGTTTAATTTTGGCATAACTAATTTACTGCCTGCATCGCAAATGCAGAAAAACGACTTTCCGCCTTGAATTGCTAGTTTACACGCCCATGCTGTATTTGACGACCCGCGGGACATCAGTCGGACATCCAGGACTACTCAGTTTTCTGGCTGCGTATAACGGATGCCGGTGACGTAGTAAACCTGTTCACCCGAGGGACTGTGCACGCGGATTTCATCGTCCAGGCGCTTGCCCAGCAGGGCGCGCGCCAGGGGAGAATCCATGCTGAGTTTGCCCAGAGACAGATCAAACTCATCGGGGCCGACGATGCGCCACTGTCTCTCATCGCCGTTTTCATCCTCCAGTGTTACCCAGGCACCGAAGAAAATTTTGTCGGTGTCATCCGGCATGCGCTGCACAACTTCCACTTCATCGAGGCGCTTGTTGAGAAAGCGCACGCGGGAATCGATCTCGCGCAGCCGGCGTTTGCCGTAGATGTAATCGCCGTTCTCGGAGCGGTCGCCGTTTTTGGCAGCCTCGTGTACTGCATTGGTGACGACCGGCCGTTCGACTTTCCATAATTGATGCAATTCGTCCCGCAAGGCCTGTTCGCCCTCGGGAGTAATGTATCTGGAGCCGCGCGGGCGCGGTGGTCGGTAGCGTCCCATGTCAGTAGTTTAACGGCGGCATACTAAAATGCCGCTGGACTCGCTCTGGCTTGACTGTTAGAAAGGCCAGCATAACGCATATCGGGACGGTACAGTGTATGGCAGGACGATGGCGCTTCGGCTTGACCCTGGCAGTAAGCCTTTTAAGTCTGGCTAGTGCTGCCTTGATGCCCAGAGCGTGTCCTGGCAAACTGCATGGAACTGCATGGCAGTCTGACCCAGGGCGGCCTGGTGTGGGGCAAGGTGCCGCCGGGCAGTCGTGTCAGCCTCAATGGCGTGGCACTCGATGTCCTTGAAGACGGCACCACGATTGCCGGTTTTGGTCGCGACGCTCCCGCTACCGCAGAGCTGTTGGTAGAAGGGATAGGCCCGTGTCAGCAGACGCTGCACATTGCGCGCCGGGAGTACAACATTCAGCGGGTCACGGGTGTACCACAGCAAACGGTGACCCCGCCACCTGAGCAGCTGGAGCGTATTCGCCGGGAACAGGCGCTCGTCGATGCCGCCAAGGCCCGGCGCTTGCCGCGCCCCGATTTGCTGCAGGACGCACTGGCCGGTTTTCAGTGGCCGGCACTGGGCCCCATTTCAGGTGTCTACGGCAGCCAGCGTTACTATAATGGTGCGGCGGGCAATCCCCACTACGGTGTGGATATGGCGGTGCCGACCGGCACGCCGGTGCACGCCCCTGCCGCCGGGCTTGTCACACTGGCGGAGCCGGACCTGTTTTTCTCCGGTGGCACCGTTATCCTGGACCACGGGTTTCGCCTTTCCTCGTCGTTCCTGCACATGAGCAAGGTACTGGTGGCAGTGGGGCAGGAGGTAAAGGCCGGGGATGTGATTGGCGAGGTGGGCGCTACGGGTCGCGCCAGTGGCGCGCACCTGGACTGGCGCATGAACTGGCGTGACCAGCGTATCGACCCACAATTGCTCGCTCCACCCATGCCAAAGCCCTGAAAAAGTTCGTATAATGCGGGCCCTCTTTAGCACCGTGAGACGGCAATGATCGACAAGAGACTACTGAGTATCCTGGTCTGCCCGGTAAGCAAGGCGCCAGTGGAATACGACAAGGAAAAGGACGAACTCATCTGCAGGGCATCAGGGCTGGCCTATCCGGTGCGTGATGGCATTCCGGTCATGCTGGAAAGTGAGGCGCGACAACTCACTGCAGACGAGAAACTTGGGTAAGTAGCAGGTAGGGCCTGGCATGTCAGACACTATATTCGGCAAGATCATCAGGGGCGATATTCCCAGTGAGTTCCTCTACGAGGACGAGCACTGCATCGCCATCAACGACATCAGGCCACAGGCGCCCGTGCATGTGCTGATCATTCCCAAGCGCGGTATTCCCAGGCTGGTGGATGCGCAGGCGAGCGACCAGGCCCTGCTGGGACACCTGATGCTGGTCGCTGGCAAGCTGGCGGAGCAACTGGGCGTGGGCGAGGCCTTTCGCCTGGTGGTCAACAATGGCGCCAACGCCGGCCAGACTGTATTTCATTTGCACCTGCATATCATTGGCGGCAGGGAGTTCGCCGAAGGCCATATGGCGGGCTGATTGCAGCCTGCTTTTTGCACCGCATAATCGGGATCAAGTATGAAGACCGTAGAAATACGCGAGGCCTTCCTGGCCTATTTTGAACAGCACGGGCACACCCGTGTGGCTAGTAGTTCACTGGTGCCGGGTAATGATCCGACCTTGCTGTTCACCAATGCGGGCATGAACCAGTTCAAGGATACCTTCCTGGGCACCGACCCGCGCCCCTATGTCCGCGCCACCAGCAGCCAGCGTTGTGTGCGGGCCGGAGGCAAGCACAACGATCTGGAAAACGTCGGCTACACCGCCCGTCACCACACCTTCTTCGAGATGCTGGGCAACTTCAGTTTTGGCGACTACTTCAAGCGCGAGGCCATCCGCTATGCCTGGGAGTTTCTCACCGGGACTCTCGGCCTGCCTGCGGAAAAACTGTGGGTGACCGTGCATGTGTCCGACGATGAGGCGGAGCGCATCTGGATTGAGGATATCGGCTTTCCCAAGGCGCGCATCTCGCGCCTTGACGAGGACAATTTCTGGCAGATGGGCGATACCGGCCCCTGCGGTCCGTGCAGCGAGATTTTCTACGACCATGGCGCAGAAGTCCCAGGCGGACCTCCGGGCAGCAAGGACGACCACCTCGACCGCTACATCGAAATCTGGAACCTGGTGTTCATGCAATTCAATCGCGACCCGAGCGGCGAGTTGCATGCGCTGCCCAGTCCCTCGGTGGACACCGGCATGGGTCTGGAGCGCATCGCAGCGGTGATGCAGAAGGTACACAGCAACTACGAGATTGACTTGTTCCAGGCCCTTATCAAGTCCGCCGCAAACGTGTTGCAGGTACAGGATCTGCAGAACAGCTCGCTGCGCGTGATTGCCGACCACATCCGCTCCTGTGCTTTCCTCATCGTCGACGGTGTGTTGCCGGGCAATGAGGGGCGGGGCTACGTGTTACGGCGCATCATTCGCCGCGCCATTCGCCACGGCAACAAGCTCGGCGCGGAGCAACCCTTTTTCCACAAACTGGCGGCCACGCTGGCTGAACAGATGGGCGATGCGTATCCTGAACTCGGGAAACAGCTCGCCCACGTGGAGAAGGCGCTGTTGACCGAGGAGGAGCAATTTGCCCGCACCCTGGACAACGGGATGCAAATCCTGGAGGAGGCGCTGGCGGGTATCAAGGGCACTGAAATCCCCGGCGATGTGGTGTTCAAGCTCTATGACACCTACGGCTTCCCGACGGACCTGACCAACGACATCGCCCGCGAACGCAATCTCACCCTGGATATGGCAGGCTATGAGGCCGCCATGGCTGAGCAGCGCCAGCGCTCGCAGGAGAGTGGCAGTTTCAAGGTGGACTACAGCAATGTGCTAAAACTCGAAGGCAGCACCGAGTTCACCGGCTACGACACTCTGGCTGGCGCGGGAGTGGTAACCGCCTTGTTGCGTGACGGTGTGGAAGTTGCCGTACTCAACACCGATGAATCCGGTGTGCTGGTACTCGATCGCACACCTTTTTATGGCGAGTCCGGCGGGCAGGTGGGCGATACCGGTTATCTCAGCAGCGGTGCCGTACGCCTGGAAGTGTCCAACACCAGCAAGGCCTCGGACCAGCACTTGCATCACGTGAAAGTATTGCAGGGCAGCGTGAAGCGCGGTGACAGCCTCACGGCCGAGGTCAATGCGGCGGTGCGCCAGCGCACGCGCCTCAATCACAGCGCCACCCATTTGCTGCATGCGGCCCTGCGCCGGGTGTTGGGCGAGCATGTGCAGCAGAAGGGCTCACTGGTGGACTCGCAGCGCCTGCGCTTTGATTTCTCCCATCCCGAAGGCGTGAGCGCACAGCAGTTGAGGACAATAGAAACCCTGGTAAACGAGCAGATTCGCGCTAACACCACAGTGCAGACCCGGCTGATGTCCATGGAGGCAGCCATTGCATCCGGAGCGATGGCATTGTTCGGCGAAAAATACGGCGAAGAGGTGCGCGTGCTGTCGATGGGCGAAGACGACTTCTCCGTGGAACTGTGTGGCGGTACCCATGTGACGCGAACCGGTGACATCGGCTTGCTACGCATTGTTTCCGAATCCGGTGTCGCATCCGGCGTGCGTCGTATCGAAGGCGTGACAGGCAGCGCTGCATTGGCGCTGGTTGACCAGAAGGAACAGCAGCTGGTCGCGGTGTGCGAAGTAGTCAAGGGTACTGCAGATAACGTGGTAGCCAAGGTCGCTGCCTTGCGCGCTGAAAATCGCGAACTGGAGAAGGAGCTCGCCCGCCTCAAGCAAAAACTGGCGTCCTCTGCCGGTAGTGACCTCACTGCGTCGGTTGTGGAGGTGCAGGGGATCAAGGTGCTGGCGGCCAACGTCGAGGGCGCTGATGCCAGGTCACTGCGCGACACCCTCGACCAGTGCAAAAACAAGCTGGGCAGCGCGGTGATTCTGTTAGCGGCCGTCACCGGAGACAAGATTACCCTGACTGCAGGCGTTACCAAAAACCTGACTGATCGGGTCAAGGCTGGCGATCTCATGCGTGAGTTCGCCGAGCGCCTGGGCGGTAAGGGTGGCGGCAAAGCTGATATGGCCCAGGGCGGTGGTACCGATGTGCGGGCCTTGCCGGATGTGCTGAAAACAGTGCCCGAATGGGTAGCGTCGCAGCTCGGTTGAGGGCGGCGGGCGGGAAGAGTTCGCCTCATTGTTTAAAAATTGGCCGCTTTGTTGTTTAATAGCGCCCTTTCGAGGGCGACCGGCGAGGGCGACCGGCGAGGGCTCTCGCAATGGACTTCTGCAGGCTGCGCAATAAATCATGAGTCTCTTCGTGCAAAAATTTGGCGGCACCTCGGTCGGCGACCTCGAACGTATCGGGCAGGTAGCGGACAAGGTGGCCGGCTTTCGCGCCGCTGGTCACGACCTGGTGGTGGTCGTCTCCGCCATGAGCGGAGAAACCAACCGGTTAATTGCAATGGCCAATGAGGTGCAGGAGCGCCCTCTACCGCGAGAGTTGGATGTGTTGCTTTCCACCGGGGAACAGGTGACGACCGCGCTGCTGAGCATGGCACTAAACGAGCGCGGGGTGAAGGCCAAGTCCTATACGGGTACCCAGGTGCGTATTCTCACGGATGACGCGCATACCAAGGCCCGCATCCGGGAGATTGATGATGAGCGCCTGCACCGCGACCTGAAAGACGGCTACGTAATTGTGGTGGCCGGTTTCCAGGGTGTGGATGAGAACGGCAACATTACTACTCTGGGCCGGGGCGGTTCCGATACCACCGCAGTGGCGCTGGCAGCCGCCCTGAAGGCAGATGAATGCCAGATTTATACGGATGTGGATGGGGTTTACACCACTGACCCACGGGTGGTGGATGGCGCCCGTCGCCTGTCCAAAATTACCTTTGAAGAAATGCTGGAAATGGCCAGCATGGGCTCCAAAGTGCTGCAAATCCGCTCGGTGGAGTTTGCGGGAAAATACAATGTTCCGCTGCGGGTCCTGCACAGCTTTAAGGACGGCCCCGGCACCCTGATCACAATGGAGGATGATAGCGAGATGGAAGCGCCGACAATTGCGGGCATCGCGTTTAACCGCGATGAGGCCAAGCTCACCATAGAGGGTGTACCCGACATACCGGGCGTGGCCTACCGTATCCTGGGCCCAATCGGTGAAGCCAATATCGAGGTGGACGTTATCGTGCAAAACGTCAGCCACGACAAAACCGCTGACTTTACCTTTACCGTCGGGCGCAATGACCTGTTGCGAGCCGAAGAGGTGCTCAACAAGGTCGCCAAGGAAATCAAGGCCGAACGCGTCACCAGCGACAACAGGATTGCCAAGGTGTCGGTGGTGGGTGTGGGCATGCGTTCCCACGCGGGTGTCGCCAGCCAGATGTTTGCCTGCCTCGCTGAGTTGGGGATCAACATCCAGATGATCACTACTTCCGAGATCAAGATATCCGTCATCATTGAGGAGAAATTCCTGGAGTTGGCGGTGCGCGCCCTGCATTCCTCGTTTGGCTTGGAAAAGGAACCGAAGGACGAAAGCGGTGACTAAGCAGGGCAGGTATCATGCGCCCCGAGTAATGAAGAGACGTTTCATAACATTGCTTTTGCGGTGATATCAACTAGTAATTACAGGTGTATGATGGAATGGGTTGGATCCCATGAGGGGTCTTGAAGGAGCTGTCCTGTGTTGTTGTGGCCCAGCCACGGACACGGGACTGGAGAGTAGGACATATGCTGATTTTAACCCGCAGGGTTGGTGAGACGTTGATGATAGGCGACAACGTCACCGTGACAGTGTTAGGTGTCAAGGGCAACCAGGTTCGCATTGGTATCAATGCACCCAAGGACGTCGAAGTACACCGTGAGGAAATTTACAGCCGCATCCACGACGGCGACCAGCCGTCTGTGGTAGACAAGGAATAAAGTCGCCCATCCCTTCTGTATGACTTTGATTCTGCAGCATTTGTGATATTATGCCGCGCCTGTGGATAGGGTCTGATTGTAGGCCACATAACTCCCACGGAGAGCTGGCCGAGTGGCTGAAGGCGCACCCCTGCTAAGGGTGTATAGGCTAATACCCTATCGAGGGTTCGAATCCCTCGCTCTCCGCCACCTCCTTGTTTTACCCCTTCTCAATCAATCGCAACTAGTCGCATAATATACTGTAAATATAAGCAGTTTTCGTGCTTTTCTGTCAAAATACGTGTCGCACCGTTTCGCATCTTGTCGCGTCCAATCACTTCTGGTATGTTGGGCTAGATGTTGGGTGAAATATCAAGGTTCCTAACCCGCCAGGAACGGCAAATGCCTAAAATCGCGCGAGAATTATCCGCAATCGAAATCCGTCGTCTGACCAGCGCGGGCACGTATGCTGTTGGGGGCGTTAAGGGGCTATTGCTGCGAGTTACTCCATCAGGGACCAAGTCCTGGGTGTTGAGGTATGCCACTGGAGAAATACGTACCTCCAAGGCAGGTCTCGAATTCTATGCACGCCGAGACCACGGCCTGGGGAGTTTTCCTTCAGTGAGCCTCGCTCAGGCGCGTCAGAGAGCACAGGAAGCCTTTGAAGCCATTCGCCAGGGAATTGACCCTGTCGAGATGAACCGCCAGAAGCGAGCCGACCTGCGACGGTCACAACGCAAGCTGATGACGTTTGCGCAGGCTGCGCAGCACTGCCATGCCAAAGTGTCAGCAGAGGCAAAAAACGTCAAACACGCGCAGCAGTGGATCAACACGTTGAAGCAATACGCGTTTCCACACATTGGTAGCCTACCCGTGGATGAAGTCACCACCCAACACGTGGTTGATCTACTGGAGCCGATCTGGACGCTTAAGCCCGAAACAGCGAGTCGTGTGCGACAGCGCATCGAATCTACGTTGACCTGGGCTACAGTCTCCGGGTATCGAGAAGGGGACAACCCAGCGCGATTGAAAGGTAACCTGGATCAGCTGCTACCACGTACCAGTAAAATCAAGAAGGTGACGCACCACAAGGCATTACCCTGGAGGCAGGTACCACCGTTCTTGGCGACACTCCGAAAACGTGAAGGCATGGGCGCGCGGGCGCTTGAGCTTGTGATTCTGACTGCTTGCCGATCTGGCGAGGTTCGTGGAGCCGCGTGGCCAGAAATTGATCTGCAGTCTCGGCTCTGGAGGATACCGGCCGATCGCATGAAATCCGGCAAGGAACATCAAATCCCCCTTTCCACCGCCGCAATTAGTTTACTAAAGACGATACCAAGGCTTGATGATAGCGAGCTTTTATTCCCTTCGACAGGTGCCGGGAAAATCAGCGACATGACACTCACTGCCGTACTCCGCCGCATGAATGTCGATGCTACCGTACATGGGTTTCGGTCGAGCTTTAAAGACTGGTGTCGAAACTGCACCCAGTACCCCGACGAGGTATCAGAGCTACAGCTTGCGCATGTGAACAACGATGCCACCCGCGCGGCCTATGCTCGTGATGAGCTACTCCCGCAGCGTGCCCGACTGATGCAGCAGTGGTGCCAATATCTGAACAGCAAGCAACAGTCAGCTAAAGTTGTTCCCATAGCCGGTTTCAATACTGAGCATTGACCAAACAAGAAAATCTCTAATGCGGCGCTAGCGATGTAGTGCGGCATTAGCAGTCATCGGGGGGCGAAACCCACCCACAGTGCTGCCGTAATAAGTGCTGATCATCTTGGGAAAAGTCGGGAGAATGTAACGTTCTAACCCCCATTGGCAAGTGAGCACACGCGATGCAACAGCCCATTTACATATCAGACACTACTGTGGCCGAGCGGTATCAGGTGAGCCGAGCGACCATTTGGCGTTGGGCACAATCTAAACGATTCCCTGAGCCTGTGAAACTCTCTGCGGGCTGTACTCGCTGGCGACTTGCAGATGTTGAAAAATGGGAGATAGATCAGGTGGCAGAAAGTTCCGCAAAATAAACTTCACGCGTCCGCTAGCGACCTTGATCAACGGTACGCTGATAAGCCGAAGGCATATCGTGCATGTTCTTCGTTTGGCAAACATTGTGTCAGAAAACAAAGTGAGTAAGGGCGGGAACTACATGAGCGTTTCCAGTGGAAACACTACATATAAAGAGGGAGTTTACACTGAAGTATCGCGGGAGAGCGCTGTTCGTTCAGGAAGGGAACTGACTGTAGTTGACTTTCTCCAAGGGGGAACGGTTGCCATTTTTGTACTCTGGATAACCGTTATCTGCCGTCTACCTCAGTATCAGAAATTTATTGTTCAGTTTCGACCACTGTCAGTGCTGATATAGCGGTACTTATCACGCTTTCCAAGCAGGCCGTCTTTTCGATACCGTGTGCCACCAATATGGAAGTACAACGTATTCTTGTCTGACAGATGCATGCTCATCCGTTTGATTTTCAGACGGATAGATTTACCCCGGGACTCTGTCAATATCGTATCACCGATGGCAAGACCAAGAGCCTCGGCACAAATCCCTTCGCGCTCAGACTCCATGGCCAGTTCCCATCGTTCCAGATCGTCCTCCAGTTTTCGACAGGCTAGCTCGGGCCATTGTTAATGGCCCTCTGGCATCGCTGTCCAGCCCCAGCTTTTCTAGCAGGACTAGGTGATCATCCGGTGTAGGGGAAAGTCGTGTCTGTAGAAGGCGGAAGAGAGAATATCGTAGGCTTGGTCGACCAAACACAGCGGTCATCAGTGGCATTCGCACCACCTACGGCGCCGATGAACCCGACTGGATGGGCTCACATGTCTACCGGGAAACCGCAGGCTATTACGATACCCTGCGCCCGGCCAACCAAATTACCGGTTGGGCGTACAACGCGGCCAGGGATTCGGAATACGATTCGACTACTCCGCCAGCCTGGGGCAAACCCTACTGCAAACAGTGTTGGGAGGATGGGGTCATCGGCTTGCGCGAAAAGCTGATCAATGAGGCGGATGTCACCTCGGCCGGCCTTTCCGGCCTGGTGGTCGCTATCGCGCCGGCACTGGCGAGCGAACAGCAAAACGACGCCGTCGCCAAAACGGTTCTCACCAAAGCGTCCCCCTATCGTTCACAAGTCGTGGCAGATACAACACCCCGTGGTTTGTAGAGCGCTTACAGTGTAGGGACTCGACTATTGAACTCACAACATACCATTTCTTGCTTTGGGTCTATGTTGTTCACCCGCCAACCTAGCGTGAGCCTACCACTTGCTAACAAATGTTAACGAAGCGATTGCAGTTGGCTCTTCGAATGAATTCTGCCATGCAACGGCATTGATCGTTTGAATGTGTTTCCCGCTTCGAACGACATTGGCTTTACTAAACATTTCATTATCACCGCGCGTAGGCCGAAGATAGACCGTATTGATGGACAACAGGCCACATTCCTGACTATTTGAAGCCTTTATGGCGGCTAGTGTACCGGTCAATTCAAGAACGCCGGATACTACGCCCCCGTGCCAGGCGCGCAATAGCGGGTTTCCCGTAAAAATGTCCCGCCACTGGGTCACGCACTCGATGTCTCCCTCTGCAGAGACTATCTTTGTCCCGTAATTGAGTGCATAAGGTGATTGTTCAATAAACTGAGTAAGTAGATTGGTGTTCATATACTGTACCGTGTCAAAGCGCTGAATTCAGAGCAGGTCCCGGAGTGCCAACTTTAAAAATTGCGATGGCATTACAGTACGTGATCAGTGAATCTAATGATAAGACCGCGGCGCGAACGTAGGCAAAATCTCCCGACTTTTGATAGCAGTGCGCCTCCACCTTCATGTCCTGTCCCGGTTCAGGTTGGTGGATGTGATCTATTCTCAGGTTTACAGTGGCTATAGCTGATGGCTCCGTAAGACTGAGCATGACGGCAAAACCACATGCGCTATCTATTGCTGTTGCTAGCGCAGTTGTGTGAAGCGCTCCATTTTCGATTGAGTTGGCGTGTTTTGGCCGGAACGGCAGAAGAAGCGTTACAACATTTCCGTTTATCTGTTGTAGCTCTAAACCCTGGTCATGATGCGCGCCAACTCGACTGGAAAACAGGTCGTATAACTGTTGCATATGATTTGGAATCATTTCACTTATTCCTTCCAAGCTGAAAATGAGTATGCAAGTGATTAAGCCCTGCTTTAGCGTCCGCAATTAGCGTATACACTACGGGTACCACAAAAAGAGTGAGTAGGGTCGAAGAACCTAACCCCCCGATAACAATAATGCCGGTAGATGTGCGCAATTCCGCCCCGTCGCTTGTTGCCAGGGCCGTTGGAATCATGCCAAAGATGGTGGTGAATGCTGTCATTAGAACGGGTCGCAGCCGCAACTGCGCCGATTCAATCATCGCTTCCTTTGCCGCCAGGCCTCGTGACATCGACTGGTTAGCCTGGTCTACCAGCAGAATGCCGTTTTTCATGACCAGACCCATTAAAGCCACCATGGCGATTTGTGTTGTTGCAGAGAGCTCGGAGTTGGTCAGGGCTAAGAAGGTGAACGCACCTACGAAAGACAAAGGCGCGGTGAGCATTATGGCAATAGGTTGTACGAAGCTCTCGAACTGACTTGCGAGAATCATATAGAGAATGAGCAGAGCCAGCATGAAAGCGAACAATAACGAGTTAGCGATCTCCCTGACCTGTTCAGAAGCGCCGAGGTACGTTGTATGATAAGCCGGCTCAAGATCCATATTCGCTAAAATCTTGTCCATTTCTTCTAGTAGCTCGCCTGTAGCGATACCGGCCGGTGCATTGCCTGACACAGAAATCTTTCTGGCACGATTATACCTATCGATCTGCACCGGCCCATCCGTGATAGAAACATCAGCGATACTTCGAAAGTCGACTAGGCTGCCGTCCGAGGATCGAAATTGAATTAGGTCAAAGGTGCCAATATGATCTCGATACTCCTTGTCGTATCTGAGTCTTATATCGTATCGATCACCGTGTTCTTCATAGCTGGCAACATCCTTGCCGCCCATTGTTGCGCTGATGGCACTTGCGATACTGTGCACGGGTATACCAAGTGTGGCCGCACGGTCACGGTCTATACTCACTTGAATCTCGGGCTTGCCAGATTCGTAGCTGGATTTGATATCACGAAACTTACCTGATTCTTGCATCGCTTGAGTTATGCGTTCGGCATAGAGTTGGAGCTTGTCGAGATCAGGCCCACTAAGCGCCATATCGATGTCGCTGCCAAAGAAGCCACCGCCGGATATCCAAGGCACCTGAGTCATGGTGACGTGCTTGGCCTGGGGCACCGCTTTGGTTAAGCCGATACGAACTTCATCCATGATCACATTTTGATGAATGCTGCGTTCTTGTTTGGGTGTCAAGCCTACATAGAACCCAATCTCATTGGTTTTTACCTGTGCGCCTGAACCGATTACGGCAAGTACAAGCTGAACATGCTCGAATTCTTTGATCGTCGCACTTAACTCAGAGGCCAGGCGCTTTGACTCTGCCACTCCGGTTCCTAGCGGAAGTTCAACAGTAGCAAGAAACTCGCTTCTGTCAGTTTTGGCTGTGAATGACAGTGGCACTTTACCCGCATAATAGACGCCAGCAGCAACAGCCATCGCAGCCACAATAAGCACTAGCCACCTTGCAGATAATGCAGCTTGGACTGCGGCAGCATACCTAGCTTCCAGGTTGGAGTGCGCGGTTTCAACAACGAAGGATGAACGACTGGACTATCGAGAAACTGCTGACGTGGCTCACCGAGTACCTGACGCAGAAGGAAGAACGTGGATTCGCCCCGGCTCAGCGCGGAATTGCTGCTGTCCAAGGTGTTGGGTCTCAAGCGGATCGAGTTGTACACGCAGTTCGGCAAGGAGGTCCCGCAGGAGCAGTTGGACGAGCTTCGCGGCCTGGTCAAACGCGCGGGTCTGCACGAGCCGGTCGCGTACCTGGTCGGCAAGACGGAGTTCTACTCCATCGAGTTCGAGGTGACCTCCGACTGCCTGATCCCCCGGCCGGAGACCGAGCAACTCGTGCAACGGGCCATCGAGTTCCTGCGCAAACGCGAGGCCGGCCAATTGGTCTGCGACCTGTGCGCCGGCTGTGGCATCATCGCCGTGGCGATCGCCAAGAACGTGCCTGCCGCCAAGGTGATCGCGACGGATATCTCCGCTGCCGCTCTGGCCGTGGCGACGAAGAACATCGAGAAGCACAATCTCAAGGAGCGGATCGAGCTGCGCGCAGGGCGACCTCTTCGAGCCCCTGATCCCGCCGCTGGACCAGTTCGACCTGATCGCGAGCAACCCGCCGTACGTCAGCGCCGCCGAGTACGAGACGCTCGACAAGAACGTGAAGGACTACGAGCCTCGCATCGCTCTGTACGCGGGGGAGGGGGGCTTGGACGTGTACCGCCGAATCGCGGAGAGAGTGGGCCCGTTCCTCAAGCCCGATGGCATTCTGCTGCTGGAGATCGGCTACACGCAGGGGCCCGCGGTCCGGGAACTGCTCGAACAGACCGGCGTCTTTGCCTCGATCGAGATCGAGAAGGATTTCCAAAAGCACGACCGCGTCGTCGTGGCCAGGCGGGCGTAGCGGTTCATTCTGGCGAACCGCACATTGTCTTCCGGTGATGTGGTGTTATACTGAGGTTCAGGCCGATTCGTGATTCGGCTCACGGATGCTCGGAGAAGACCTATGTTGAAGCGATTTCGTGTCAATAACTTCAGGAGTCTGCTGAACGTCGAGTTTCGGCCGGTTGGAGTCAACGTCCTGATCGGGCCGAACAATGCGGGCAAGACCAATCTATGCTCCGCTCTCCGTTTTCTCGGACTCACCGCCAGCATGTCCCTGGAGGACGCTATCCGAACCTCCGTTGGGGAGACCTGGAATATTCGAAACGTCTACACGCCAGAAGAGAACGTTGAAATCGAGATGGACTGCTCCCTGCCATACGAGGGAGAGACGATTGATTTTGAATACTCTCTGAGCCTTGCCGTACGTGCCAAGTCATCTGTTTCTGGCCAGGTACTCCACTTGTCCAGAGAACTGCTCAGAGTCACGGGAGTTGGCTTCACCCAAACGCCTCTTATCGAGAACGTCGGCAGCGGCGAGATCAGACTAATCGAAGAAGGATGGCACGCAACTCCACCGTCACAGCCTCTGGGTTTTGTACAGGACTACATCAGCCTTCCAGGTCAAGGGCGAACGCATACGACCTCGCTCTGTATGCTGGGCCCTGCTATGGGGCGACTTGCCAAGCTATTCGGGGAATACCTTCAGAGTTGGGCTTATTATGCCTTCAGTCCGTATTCCCTGCGTTCTCCCGCCGTTGCGCGAGAATCACCCATACTCTTCTCCGACGGCAAGAACTTGACGCGCACGTATTTCTCCCTGCATAATGAAAAACCTCGCATGGAGAAGAAGCTGATCGAGATCATCAAGACGCTGGAACCCAGGCTCGATCTCCTTACGTACATGTCCCCTGATCCTGAATCGGTGTTCCTGTTCATGGAGGATCAGAAGGGTAATCGTTTCAGCACTCAGAGCATGTCCGACGGGACTTTGCGGTTCATGGCCATGGCTTACCTCATCCTCTCTGGGGAGGACTCGAATTCGGAATCACTGCCGGGGCTCACGATCATCGAAGAGCCGGAGAATGGGCTGTACGTGGGTCATCTCAAACCACTGTTCGAGAGACTGGTCGCGCCGGGCCGGAGAGATCAGTTCATCTTCACGACGCACAGTCCCTATTTCATCGATCTGTTCGATAGCTGCCTGGAAGGCGTGCATCTGGTCAAGCCCGGCGTGCCCTCATCCGAGATCAGGAAGCTGGATGTCGAGAAGACGAAGAAGCTGCTCGCTGAAATGTCGCTGGGCGAGATGCATTTCCGGGAGATGCTGGGATGAAGATCGGCTACTGTGTGGAGGGAAGCACCGACAGGGCGGTGCTCTGCGGGCTCAAGGCAACGCTGGTGTCCTCATGCCGAACTGATCGAGGGGGCATTCCGTGGGACATCGGGATTGAGCCAGCGTCGCGAGATACCGAAGGTGTGCATTGAGTTGATTGCCAAGGGAGTCGAGTTGATCGTCTTCCTGCGTGATGCGAACAATGAGGATTGGCGGGAAGTCCTCAGAGCCTATGAGGGAGGTTGCCGAGCCGAGCACCAGCATGTCGCTATCTTCGGCGTGTGCGACCGGAATATCGAGTGCTGGCTCTGTGCCGACGCCGATTGGCTTGCGAAGGAGACACAACGCGAGGCCGCGGTATTTCGCGTGGACGACCCGAAGTCCGCTTTGTGCAGGCAATGGGAATCATGGGGTCCGATAAAAAGGAATCAGAAATCGCTGCACTGGTTCAGCAGGCACCCCTGAAGACAGTGGCTCTCCAATCGGTCGTTCCGCGAGTTCTATAATAGACTTTGGGCCAAGAGCAAAGAGCAGGGGTGCAGGATCGAGAACCTTCTCGAATCCTGAGGCGAACGCGGCTGTCTTCAAGCGAAGAATCAGTACGAGATCAGCGTGTGAATTCTGTGCGGGGCCAGCTTTGTCGCGGCCGTGGAGGTCTGTCAGCTCGATGACGAAGGCGATGCCGACGACCTGGGCGCCGACTTTTCTGATGAGTTCGCACGCGGCGCACATCGTGCCGCCGGTGGCGAGCAGGTCGTCCACCATCAGGACCTTCGCGCCCCGTGGAATGGCGTCGCGGTGCATCTCGAGCGTGTCCACGCCGTACTCGAGCTCGTAGGTCGGCGCACTCCGTCGCTCCGGGGAGCTTGCCCTTCTTGCGAACGGGAATGAACCCGGCCCCGAGTCGTTCGGCGACCGCCGAGCCGAAGATGAACCCGCGGGCTTCGACTGCCGCCACGTACTGCACGCCGAGCCCGAAGAACGGGGCGCACAGAGCGTCCACGGTGGCCGGGAACGCTTTCGGATCCGCCAGCAGCGGCGTGATGTCGCGAAACAGAATCCCTTTCTTCGGCCAGTCCGGAATGGCCCGGATGTATTTCGCCAGATCAAGCTGTTCGTTGGGCATTTGGCAAGTACTATCTACGATTGACCATTCACTATTTGCCCCATCCGCCGCACAGAGTCGCATGATGCGATGAGGCAATCTTTGCGGCTGCGTGACCTCATAGTAAACCGCAAACCGCGGATCGTAAATAGTAAATCTACTCGCCTTCCATGTACTCGTACAGGCTCGTCAGCGCGTTGT